>JADJXV010000018.1 GCA_016720145.1 Ignavibacteria bacterium
GAATCGATAGCTCTTACTTTGAATACAAATGGCTTGCCCGTGTCGAGAGGGCGTATTCTAAATGTTTGGACAACTGCGCCTGTTTTCGCATCCCTTTGCATATCACCACGTTGGTCGATTGGGTTGCCGGCATTACCCTCTGTAATTTCAAGCCGTACTTCATTTATTTTTCCATTATGGACACCATAAGTGCGGCTTTGAATATAGACTAATCCATTTCTAAAGGTCGGTTCGAATAGCTCCGGTGGCGGGTAAGATTCAACCCGAATAGAATTTGATTGACCTACCAATTTTCCACCGATATATCTCTCTAACGTTAGTATTTTTTGAGTATCTGCAATGTCGGGAGTGAAAAAGAAAGGAGCACCTTGTGGGGACATAACTCTTTCTTTATTCCCTTCTTTCAGGACAGCTTTGACTTCCCCACCATCGGTCAGCATTGGTAGATTAGGTGTGATTGTATATGTTTGACCGGGATACATCTTTGGGTCATATTGCGGTGGCTGCACCGGCTGTGGTTGTATAATAAAATTTACACTCATTTCTTTGCTATCTGCGGCTCGATTGACATTAAGTTGTATTCGCATAGTTCCTGAGGAAGGAGAAACGCCACCGAGAATAATCTCATTATCACGAATTTCACTAATTGTAGCTGTACCGCCGGCATCGTTTTGCGAACGTTCTATTTTGATTTGTGGCGCGTTACGCAATTCCTTCCTTGAAATACCGGCAAGAAATATTTTGTTTGTCCATTGTTGATAGGCAATCGATTTGACAATTGAATTCTGTGGTTGAATGTAAAATTCACCGAGCGGCTGTTTTAAGTTGACGATAGGTTGATTACCGAGTGGCATGCTAATTTGTGATCGTGATGTATCCGGTTGAAATCCATTCAATTGTGTAAATTGATTAGACGTATTTGTTCCTCCGGCATCACCACCTCCATCCGCAAAAATGATATTCACACTAAATTGAGTTTCAGCGGTTAATCGTACCCCGGCAGAATTCATCATTCGCTCAAGTGTGTCGTTTTCTTGACTAGTCCTTGGAGATGCATTTGCCTTTACCCGCACGATAAAGCTTCGATTAATATGTTGGTTGAGAGGTGGCATCCATTTGAATTCCACTGCAGATTTTCCTTCTACATTTGACAAAGAGAATAATTGTGTTGGCGATGGTTGAGAGGATACCAGGGTGAGAGATTGTCGAAGCGATTGATCGATGACGATACATTCATACTGAACATCTCGTACATTTCCGGTACACATTATCAAATTCGTAGAGTCTATTGATAGTATTCGATTGCCGGTAGAGTCGGATATTAAACGACAATTAAGTACTGTTTTATCAGGAAGTAACGTAAAAGATTGCCTGATGATTGCTGCTAGTAGTTCTGAGTTATCTTGTGGATGGATGTCATCTTTTTTACTGGGCAGGAGCATTACAAGTGCAGCGATATAGAGAACGAAATATATCTCTATCATTCTTCTGCGTTTGGTAGTTGCGCGTTTCATTGAGCACGTTTGGTGACGTTTTGGGTAAGGACTTTCTCTACTTCACGACGGACAGCGAGTTCGATTTCTTCTCTTTTTAATGCTTCAGCAGATTTGGTTAATGTTTGAACTGCATAGGTAAAATCATGGAGGGCAGATGTAGTTTCTCGCATAGATGCGAGTAATTCAGGATTAGGTGATACTGCCATAGTTGCCACCTGTACTGCCTCACGAGATGTGGTAATGAGCGCTTCTTGCCGTGCCGTAAAATTATCAAAAGTATCACCAATATTTTCGAGACGAACAGAAATTGCTGCATAATCGCGTGCAATTTCACCTACTTCACGCAAAAGCTCAGTTACTGTTGAATTCTCGGTAGTCGTATCAGCTTCATCTTCGGTCGGTGAGAAAAACATCACCACAAACATAAACATCAGCATGAGCGCTTCGAATATAACGCTACCAATTACGACTGAATCCGGCAAATCATCGTAAACTCTTCTAAATCCAACAGAAACGAGTAAAATTGCAGCACCGAAATAGACAAAAGAGTTAATGGTCGAGAAATAAAAACGATTGACTATTTCTTCCATCCACAGTCCGGTGCCGGAAAAAATACCAAGGGGATGTACTACCGTAACTTCTGCATCAGAGAATCGAAACAACTCACGTTCTTTTGTACATATTCGCCAAGTAAGAGCAAGTGTAGCTATCGTATTCATCCTTCTCGTGAAGCGGAATTCACGAAACACTTCATGGAGCACTGATCTGCCTTCAAGCGATGATAAGGATTCTAATTGAAGCATACATTAATATGATGGAATTTTAAGAGATACTATCACGCAAGAGTAAAATTTCTTCTCGTGAAAGGTTCGTAAATTGTATAATTTTTTCAATTGGTTCATTGGCTTTGATCATTGAATTTGCGATTTCTAACTTACCCTCTAGCTTACCTTCTAGCTTACCTTCTAGCTTACCTTCTAGCTTACCCTCTTCACGAGCAGTATCTTTTACCTTTTTTAAATCTCGGTAATATTTCAAACTGTTCTCATACTCTTGCATTTCTACTTTGGTAAAATTTGCTATTTCAGCTGTTTTAAATAGTTAAATGAGTTACGATTTATTGTTTCTCAGGTTTTCAATTTCTTCTCTGGTAAGCCCTGTAAATCGCATTATTTTCTCAATAGGTTCACCATTTTCAAGCATTGCTGTAGCTACTGTAATTTTATTTTCGTGTATACCTACTATCTTGCCTTCTTCATGTGCCGTATCTGTCACATTTTTAAGATCGCGGTAATATTTCAAGCTGTTTTCATATTCTTGCATTTCTACTAACATTCATATAATAAGAATATTTAAATTGCATTATCGTGACGGAAGCGACGTTTCAACCGAACTTATCTCAGCTGACAATTTTCCATGTGGGAATTTTTTTCGATAGTTTTCGATAGTTACTCTTGCATCCTCGTATCGTCGTAACTCTTTTAATACTTCAATCTTTCCTAAAAATGCAGATTCATAAAAATCTGTGTCTGTAAATTCCTCAATAACGGTTTCGTAATACACTAACGCTGCTTTCCAACTGAACAGTTTACGATAAATGAGCGCAGTATTATACTCTCTCTCACCGAGTTTATTACGAAGTATGTTAATATTTATGTTTGCCTCAATTGCGAGTGAATCTGTTGGGAAAACTGCCTGAAACTCCGAAAATGCTTGTATCGCCTTCTTCGTATATTCCTGATCCCGGTCTGACGGAGGAGATAGCTCATTATAGCAAAGTGCGGAATTGTACAACGCCCTTTTACCATATTCACTTGAAGGATAATTACGGAGCACCATATTGTAATTAAATGCAGCAATGACAAAGTCTTTTTTCTTGAAATTCATCTCAGCAAGATAAAATTGAGCATCGTGAGCATATTGGGTGGTACCATATTGCAACCGAACAATATCAAACATTTTCTGTGTTTCAAGATAGTCATTATCATTCAAAGCAGCGATACCTGCATTGAATACCGATCCTGCATCACTATAATTAATTGACTCACCACTTCCACAACTACATAAAAATACAAGACTAAGTATACACAGAATGTGCCGATTACTTGATAACTCGAAGCCGAATTTTGTTTGGTTTTGTTTCATAATCGGCAAATTTACCACTTTATAAGGTTTTGGGAAAAGATTAGATTTCATAATACATGAATTCATTCAATTTTTTGAAAATTATACTACGATAAAGGAGTGAAATTCTTCTATTATTTTGTAGATTGCGAGCGATTTCAACACGTATTTTTCATTACATTCGGAGTATTTATGCAAGAATCCTATTGTGCTTTTGATATTGAAACTGCGCCCCTCGATTGGAGTTTTTTTGATGAAACTCAACATGAATATCTGTTGCGAGGTGCATCAACCACCGAAGAACAAGCCAAGAAGAAAAGCGAAATGGCACTCTCACCTCTTACAGCACAAATCGTTTGCCTTGGTATAATTGTATTTGAGCGAAATAGTACCGGAGAGTTCGAAGAGAAAAAGCGTACTGCATATTTACAAGATAACTCTTTGGTTGATGATGAGTTTACGTCCGAAGAATTAGCAAATGGCGCTAAGCTCGTCCGATGTAACGAAAAAACAATTCTCACAAACTTCTGGAAGCAGCTTCGACACAATCCTGCCTTGCATTTAATTAGCTTCAACGGACGTGGCTTTGACGCTCCCTTTATGATGATGCGTTCTGCCCTGCACCGCGTAAAACCCTCGCGCAATCTCATGGATGGTACTCGTTTTAACTATCCGAAACACACAGATTTAATAGATGAGTTGTGTTTTTTCAATGCTTCTCAAACAGGTGCGACACGCCGCTATAATTTTGACTTTTTCACCAAAGCTTTTGGGATAAATTCACCCAAATCTGCCGGTGTGGATGGTTCTAAAGTAGCGGAGTTGTTTCAAAAAGGCGAGGGAAAAGTAATCGCAGAATATTGCTTGCGAGATGTACAAGCGACCTGGGATTTGTTTTTGATATGGCGGGAGTATCTTGCGATGAAATAAGGGAGGATTCGGAAATACAACTATTGGGATCTAATAGTGAATAGCAACAATACAGAAATCGCCGCAACTGTAAATAATACAATTGGTTCGGCGATTTCACTTAATAGACTTTTTTCCTCAGTAGGGATGATAGCTTTGGTATAAATATACTCCGGACTTTCCACTCTCACGATATCTTTCCGAGCAATAGTATCTCTTACGTTTGCCGTAAACTCGGGTATAGATTTCAACAGTTCTTTTGTTGATAGAATTCCGTTTGTTCGAATCACGAATTCTCTGACTACCGAATCCTGAGAATCACTATACCGAAAATACCGAACGGCAAAGTCTGCAATTTCAATTTCTACTTTATTATTCTTTATCTCTTCAGTATAGAATTGTATCGAAGTTTGTTCGGCTAAAGCAGATTTTAAAAGTACTTGAGCAGGATGATTCGACAGTCTTAGCGAACAAGAATCAATTTTACTATCTGTTAAAAATTTACTAATCGATTGTGCTGACTGCTTTGCTAATCCTTGTAGTCCATCATAGTTGTTTATGGGAGTATTACAAATTGATGATTGCAAAGAGCAAAAGGAAAGAAAGATTATAGTACAGAGATACATCATACAGAATCGTTAAGAGTAAATATTTCCGTGCAAAAATAGAGTAAAAACACTATAAATAGAGGTAAATTCACTGTTGAAATAGTAATTTCTAAATCAATTTATCATTGTGTTGGCATTGTTTCGAGAGATGTTGGATGAGTGTAATGAATGAAGAATTTGTGATCACCATGTTATTCTACATCTCAACATCTCTCATTGCATTCTTAAACCATCAGCTATATGCTGTTTCTTTGAGTGAGAGTTAGTAATTTCGTAGTGAATTAGAGATATAAATCGGATAATGGAGAATTTGATTAATGAAAATACATGAATTTGAACGTGGTTTGCAAGATAGAGTCGCAATTGTCACCGGTGCAGCAGTTGGAAATGGAAGAGCATTTTGCGAACGTCTCGCAGAAGAAGGAGCAAAAATTATTATCGCCGATATTGCCGACGCTACTGAAACTGTCGAATTAGTGAAGCAAGCCGGTGGTGAAGCATTTGCCGTTACGGTCGATTGTACGAATCCAAAAGATGTCAAAAAATTAGTTCAGACTGCTCTTCAGCAATATGGGAGAATAGATATATTAGTTCATAATGTAGGTATGTATGACGAAGAGCCATTCGAGCTTATCAGCTATGAACAATGGAAACAAATGCTCGATGTGAATCTCAATAGTTTGTTCTTGGTAGTTCAAGAAGTATTGCCTGTTATGAAAGATGCCGGTTTTGGACGAATAATAACACTTTCATCTAATACAGTCTGGCTCGGCACTCCGTATCTTGCTCACTATGCAGCAGCAAAAATGGGCGTGATAGGCTTTACACGGTCGCTTGCATCTGAAATTGGTCGTTATGGTATTACAATTAATGCAGTTACCGTTGGCTTAACCGCCACTCAAAGACCTGCCAATGCTAATCAATCGAGTACTATTTTACAACATATATTACCCATGCAAGCTGTTCATCGCGCGGACGAACCAGAAGATATAGCCAATGTTGTCGCATTTTTGGCCTTGCCTGCTTCGGGTATTATTACCGGACAAACCCTAAACGTCGATGGTGGAGCTGCTCGGCATTAACCTTTTAGTATATAATAATGTTAAGTAATTTATAACCAATTGGACAACGTCATTACCACTATGAAAATAACATTACTGTTAATCGTTCTCACTACTCTTACTACTTTTGCCGGGCAAAAAAGGGCAACGACTTCACCTGCTTTTATGGCCAACGTCATCAACGTACGAATGAAAAGTAGCACTTCTTTCGAAGATGTTAAAAAAACACTCTCTCCTTTCGGTGCTGTTCCAATCCGTCAAATGCTCCAACCTATCCAAAGTATTACATTTTCCACCCAATCTACTCTACGATCTTCTAATTCTCCAACTAATCTGAACGAAATAATTGCGGCAGAATCACCTGTCTTACGGACGTTTGTTGTGCAGTTTACCGCGGTCCAAACTCCACAAAAATTCTGTGCATATCTGATGAAAAATTGTAAAGATGTAGAAATTGCCGAACCTTCCATCATCGAACGAACAACGAGTAAACCTAATGATGCCTTTGCAAGCCAGCAAGATTTACTCAGCGTGATCAAGGCATTCGAAGCTTGGGATATTTCTAAAGGTGATGCAACAGTCGTTATAGGAATTTGCGATAATGGCATTTATCAGAATCATGAAGACCTTACGAATTCAATTGCTATCAATACCGGAGAAATACCGGATAATGGAATCGATGATGATCAAAATGGTGTGATTGATGATTATAGGGGTGCAAATATCACTGCACTCGAAGATGCATCGAAGCATGGTGATACTTTTTGTAGTGATGATCATGGCTCATGTGTAGCTGGGATTGCCGGAGCTACTGCGAATAATTCTATCGGAATCGCAGGTGTAGGATATAATTGTAAAATCTTTCCTATCAAAACCGGATTTGTATCCAAATCAGATGTCTATGCCGGTTATGAAGGACTTATCTACGCAGCAGTTCGTGGATTTAAAGTAGTTAATTGTAGCTGGGGTTCGCCAAATTCATATTCTAAGATTAACGAATCTATCATTCGCTATGTGCAAAGCCGTGATGTAGCTATAGTTGTCGCTGCAGGAAATAATACCGGTATTGTTCCTTGGTATCCTGCAGGATACGCGGGAGTACTCGGGGTAGGCGAGACAGACATCGCAGAAAATGCACCATTTATGTCGGCCATCGGCTCACATTCAAAAATAATGGCACCCGGAAATTCTTCTTTTGCAACGACTAACCAACAAGGCGGCTATACTCAAAGCTTTGGAGGATCTTCAGCATCTGCTCCAATTGTTGCCGGAGTAGTAGGAATAGTTCGCGCTCATTTTCCAAATTTATCTGCCGAGCAAGCTCTTGAACATGTACGGCTAACAGCGGACAATATCGAAACTCAAAATCCCGATCTCAAGGGAATAATCGCCGGTAGAGTAAATATGTTGAAAGCTGTTACAGTTCAACCTCTTTCTCATCCGGCTCTTAAACTTTTATCATGGGATTTACAGACCCATGGAAGATCGACATCGCAGTTTTTCGCTGGAGATACTGTCTCCCTTACTGTAGATGTGCTTAATATTTTGTCTGCTACTGGTGCATCCACAGAATTTATTACCGCCACTCTTTCTGTCAAAGATCAATTTTTTCCTTTTCAATTACTCGATTCTATCATCACTGTGCCATCAATCGGTGGAAATTCAGGTGCGACTTTTTCAACATTTCGATTTGTCATACCGGAAGAAAACTCAGAACTCACCTTTCTTAGAATCAACTTCAAGAGTTCTAATTACAATGATTATTTATTGATTCCATTTCATCCTACATCAGACATAGCCACCTTTAGAAATGACTCAATCAGCGTATCGCTTGGAGATCAGGGACAATTTGGCTTTGCCGGACAGGGTGTGACGTGGCATGGAACAGGACTCTCCTATAGTGATTATGGTAATGTGTTATATTTTGATGGCGGAAGTGCTCCTGACCATTGTTTTATTGTGACTGACGGTGATAATAGAGTAGTGTCTGCCTCTGTCAATGAAAGTGATTTTATTACACTTAAGCAGTTTACTGCTCCCGAACCGAATGTAAACATCATGTCGGACACATTGGTCGATATATCATCTCGAATCGGAGTAGAGGTAAAGAGAACTATTGCTATGGCACCGAATAATTGTCCTGCATTCAAAATTCAGTATAATGTTAAAAATGTATCTGGCTCGACCATTAAAGACATTTCAATTGGGCAATATTTAGATGTTGATATAGGGGCTTATGGAATTTTCAATTATGCGCGGCCATTCAATGAAGCTGTTCCGACCGGAATTACCGGTGCTGCAGAAATACTCGGCAGAGACGGAAGCTTCGACTTAGGTGGTGGAAGGACAGGTACACATGCAATGATAGGATGTCTTGTTTATTCGATTAGCCCGGGAGGCGTACCACAAATGGCTGGTGTAATTGTGACCGATTCATTACCGAATGGCTTAACAGCCGAAAGAAAGATTGCGCTCATCAACAGTGGTACCTCGATGCAACCAACGTATAAAGGTGATGTGGGTCTTGCATCGGGAATGAAATTTCCGGGTAACTTCCCTGCCGGTGAATCTCGGATATTCGAGGTATGTTATGGCGCAGGAATGACGAAAGAAGCGTTGGCACAATCTCTCTTGAAGTGTGCACAGATCAATTCCGTCAAAGATGAAACTGCTAATACAAATCAAAATTGGACTGTACAGCCAAATCCGGTAAACGATGAAGTTACTCTCATTTCTCGACATCCGACTCCGGTTCCGGTGACAGTTAGATTATTTACATCATTTGGGCAGAGTGTAAGCACTACAGAAACTCAGAATAATCCTACCGTTCTCTCTACAAAAGACATTCCTTCCGGTGTTTATTATATAGTTGTAGATTCAGGAGTAACGAAAGAATTCCTTCAAATTATAGTAGTACATTAACTCTTACTTTTCAAATCATTAACTAACTATGCGCGAATATTTTCATACCCCTCTTTGGGAAAAACTTGGTATTAAAGTCGGTTCGACATTACTGCTCGTCAATGCTCCCGAGAATTTTGAACTTGAATTGCCTGACATGCCGGAAGACACCGTAATGGTATTCGATGAAAACGACATGTATGACGTTGCAGTCATTTTCGTGAAGTCTCTTAAAGAATTATATGATCTATTTCCCCCGATTGCCGCACGCATTCCGGAAAAAGGGCGAGTATGGGTGGCGTGGTACAAGCTGTCTGCTAATATACCGACAGATGTTAAATTCGAAGCAGTACAGCCACTTGGATTAGATGCAGGACTTGTTGACAACAAAATTTGCGCAATCAATGCACAGTGGACTGGATTACAATTCATGCACCGTAAAAAAGAAAAGAAACGCAGATAATCCACCATTCTACTTGGTGTGATTTTGAAAATTGTGTAGTTTTGCAGCCCCGAACGCCAATTTAGCTCAGCTGGTAGAGCAGCTCATTCGTAATGAGCAGGTCGCCGGTTCGAATCCGGCAATTGGCTCTCGACATAAACCCTTTACAAGATAAATACTTGCAAAGGGTTTTTTATTTAGTATATTGCACCTAAAATAGCAAACTGCACCCAGAATGCACCCATTCAAAAATCATGCTCTCTTTTATTCTTACCAAATATGCCCAATAAATCAAGCTCCAAGGATGCTGAACAAGCATACAAATCGACCTACGAACGTACTTACTATTCTCAGAATAGAGCTCACATTTTGGAGCAACGTCGCACCAATCGAAAGCTCTATATGAGAAATTATAGGTTGATTTGTAAGATTAAGAAGGATCTTGGGAGGAAGTGAGGGGGGCTAGGATCAATGGCGCATTGGTTGCTCTCATTGAAATACTTCGGACAATTGAATTGAGTAACCAGGTATTACTAGGGGATCTAAGCTGTATAACAATAGTCTTATAATCGAATGTAACCACAGTGCACTTTGATCAGATAAAAAGTCCTTAGGATAATTTGGTTATTTGACAATAAGTACTTAAATTTACAAATAATTAATTAAATACTACTATGTGTGGTCTCAACTGAGAAAGTATAATAGGAAAAGTTGGTGCGAATCTGGAGTTTCAAACCTTGGATGGAGTAGTGATCGTAGCCAATTATCACTTGCAACCACGGAAGTATATAAGAATAAATTGGGAGTTAGTCATACTGATGCTGATATGTGCATGAGATTATCGCTGAATGTATTCTATTTTACGACAAAGCTACTATCAGGTTGATATAAGAGACAATTTTACGATCTATACGAAAGTTTAACGGTATAAAAGACAGTTTTTAAGAAATAAACGCAAAAGTTGCGTTTATTCGGATGTTGTGCGTTATTTTAAGACGGCACTCGACAGAACACCAACATTCATAAGTTTGACAAATAATCAAGAATCACAATGCACTTTTACGACAAAATCAAAGACCAAGTAGCTACAATTACCCCCAAATACAATTACCCAAACGATGGAACTGCGTTTGGACATTTTATCATAAAGGAATGTTTTAATAAAATTGTAGACTTTGACTTTGATGGACAAGATTTTGATGAATTTATCACTTCTCATATAGTTGATGGCTCAAATGACAATGGAAATGATGCAATTTTTGTTAATAAATCGCAGAAAAGAATTTTAGTTTTTCAATTCAAATACTCTCAAAATAGTAGTTTATTAAACACAAACGAAGTTTTAAAAAACAAAAAATTTATTGATTGGATATTAAGACTTTCAACTGATAATCTTTCTCCAAACTCGAAACTTAGAAGGGTCATTGACAATGAAATTTCTGAAATTCTTACTGACGAAGCACTTAAAAACAATGAATACACGATTGCTTTTTACTATGTTGATAGAACATTCCCGACCCATAACGTAACAGATATTGAGGCTTTGTTCAACAATTACAGAGACAAAGGCGTAAACTTTGATATAAAATATTATGATTACGAAAAGCTAAACGATTTATATGATGATGTTGAAATCCCAAAAAACAATGTTGAACTTAAAATCGTTCACAACGAGTATTTTGTAAAAGAATACAAATACTTCGATACGGAAGACACCGACTTGAAAACTATTGTATGCAGTATTCAAGCAAACAGTTTAAAAAAGTTGGTAAAAGAACAAAATGAATTATTGTTTGCTTTAAACGTAAGATATTTCAAAGGCGAAAATGAGATTAACTCAAAAATCAAACAAGAATATAGCAAAGGGAGTAAATCAAACTTTTGGATTTTAAATAACGGCATCAATGCAATTTGTGAGAGCTTCGACCTTGAAAGCGATATTCTGAAAATAAGTAATCTACAAATAGTCAATGGAGGACAGACAACTAAAACCTTGACAATAACTGTCAACGACTTACCCGATGAAGTTCATATTCTAATGAGACTTACTAAAATAAGTTCGACAACAAAGGTTAGTAAAATTTCAAAAGAGATTGCGACTTCTTCAAATAATCAAAACGCAATCGGGCAAAGAGACCTTCATTCGGGGGACAGACTTCAAAGGACAATCTTCAAAAAATTAGATGATGTTGATATTTTTTATGACAAGAAAGATGGAGAATGGACAACTATTGCCAATAAAGTGAAATTTAAAAATCCTTTTGGGCGAAATCCAATTTATTTTAAAATCAATAACACAGATTTAGGAAAATCTTACCTTTCTTTTTCTTACAAATTCCCATTTCATCAAAAGGGCGTGATAAACTTGTCTATTCAGAGGAATATTACAGCGACATTTTTTAATCAAGAAGTAAATGAAGAGAATCAATTCTACAAATTACTCTTTGCGTATAGAGTTACAGAGAAGCTTAATTTGCTAAAATGGGAGAATGAAAGTAAATTTGAGATACTACAAAGTTCTTGTATAAACGATGTTTTAATTTCACTTTCTGCACTATATTTCTTGCAAGAAAAGTTGCTCAGACTAAAAGAAGCCCGAGAAATCAAAGACTTAATTAATCAAATGGATTTCATAAATTATTTAAACCCAACTGATAGATATTCACTTACGCTTGATGAGAACTTTATTACATTTATGATGAGAGTTATTAGAGGTTTACAGCAGACACTAAATATCTTAAAAATGGCAAAGGAACTTAATAATGAAACATGGATACCAAAAGACACAAATAACTGGTTAAAAAAAGATGGCACTTACAAACAAATCATCGGACAAGTGACAACTTACTTGGTTCAAAATCCGTGACAAAAAAACAACGCACAACATAGTATTTATGAAAAAAGGGGGCGAACGGAAGTAATTGAACATTACTACATTAACAAACTTTTGTATCAGCGGACAAAATACTGTGAAGCAGTTGGAAGAAACTCAACTTTGGAACAAAAACCCAGTACCAGTTACAGGCGGACGAGTTTCAAATTCCCCCTTCTTCATAAATACTTGTTCGTTAGCAGGAACTTTATGACGACAGTGCTAACTTCAACCTGACTGCAAGAAATGAACTGACTATAACAGACAACATAAATAAACTGACATGAAAGAGCTACTTGACAAAATTTCTTCTTACAACTTGTTCAACTACTTGTTGCCGGGTATTCTTTTTGTATGTATTTCTAAACAGTTTACTGATTACAATTTTATCCAAGACAATGATTTCATTGGGGCATTTCTTTATTACTTTATTGGAATGGTAATTAGTAGGGTCGGTTCTTTATTCATTGAACCCACCTTGAAGAAAATTTCCTTTCTAAAATTTTCGGACTATAAAAGTTTCGTTTCATCTTCAAAAAAGGACGAGAAGATTGTATTGTTTTCAGAAATAAATAACACTTACAGGACTATCACCGCCATGTTTGTCATTTTATTGCTTCTAAAATTATATAACCATTTTCAAGTTCGTTGGGACATTCCACAACATGCAACAACCTTAATCCTTGTATTTTTAATGCTTCTGATTTTTCTCTTTTCTTACCTTAAACAGACAAACTACATCACAAAAAGAATTGATGCTAATAATAATCTTTAAACAAAAAATATGAGTTCACAAGTAGAAATAGTTTTTTGGGATGTACAGCATGGACATGCGACATACATTAAAACCCCAAACAATAAGCACATAGTCATTGATTTAGGAGTTGGTGACTATTCAGGAAATGACACATCATTTAGTCCCTTGCTACACCTTAAAAACAAGTATGATGTTCAGCAATTGGACTATGTTATTATTACCCATCCTCACTTAGACCACATTGATGATATTTTGAATTTTGAGGCTCTAAATCCGAAAGTATTATTCAGACCAAAACATATTACGAATAAAGAGGTAATGCAAGAAGAAAAGGACGTAATAACAATTAGAAATCAGGACAAACCAAAATTTGAAAAGTATTGCGAATTAAACGACTTATATAACCAACCTATTGGCGGAGGAACTAACGACCCTGATAATCCAGATAATTTAGGTGCAATGAAAATTGAAAGCTTCATTCCAACGACCTGTTCACATAACAATTTCAATAATCACAGCATAGTTACAGTTATTGAATATGCAGGAATTAAAGTTGTAATTCCTGGCGACAATGAGGTATGTTCATTCGATGAGCTTATGCAACGGGAAACATTTAAATCATCTGTAAAAGATGCAGATATTTTGCTTGCACCACATCACGGAAGAGAGAACGGCTACCACAATGACTTTGTTACTCTAGTAAATCCACGACTTACTATCGTCTCAGACGGAAGGTTTTGCGACACAAGTGCTAATGGAAGATACTCACAAAAAAGTCGGGGCTGGAAAGTTTTCAAAGGCAATGGAACATCAACAGAAAGAAATTGTTTAACAACAAATTCTGATGGAGAAATATTCGTGAGTTTTGGACCTTCATCAGACACAAAATTCGAAAACTTCTTGCATGTTCGGACAAGTTAACGGACATCAAAAAAGATGAACAGCCACTAACAAGGGGTTTGTGATTATGCGGGTTTTGTGCTACGCATTCACATTTGTACAAAATGGAAGTGGAGTTCTATGAATGAAGTTTAGTGCTAATAAACCTCGGTACCTCACACAAACGTATCACAAATCATATTCTATTAAAGAACTCAACGACTACTCTAGAATGATATACAAACTAAAAGTAGAAGTCAAATATATATATTTAAGACAATTAGCTGAAAAAGATTTTGATAGCTTATACCCAGTTATGAATGAAAATAGCTTTTTGATTCATTCAATTTTAAATACTATTGAAATTGAGGAATTAATAGAAGTATATCTTGAAGAGAAAAATCTTGTATTAAGAAAGAAAATTGAATCTAATCTCTTTAGACAATTTAAGAGCATAAAGAATAATGAAGGAATTTATGACTTATTGTACTCAAAACTTAAAGATTGCAATTATCCCAAAAGACAAAAGGTAAGAAAGCTGTTATCAGAACTAATAGTAAACCTTAATACAAAATTCTACAACGATTTTTTTGATACTTTCTTTTTTTCACTATATAGAAATGATAGGGTAGCTGCGTTAAATATTTCCGAGAAGATTTGGAGAGACGAGTTTAACAATTTATTTTTCGATGAATACTTAAATTCTTATGATGAGCAATTTCTAAGAAAGATTCTTGAATTTGGAAATTTCAAAATTTACCTTGAACAAATAAAATTCTTATGGGAAAAAGAGCTTACAAATTCTCTAAAAAACAGCATAATTAAATTATTTGGAAAGGAATATTTTGAAAAATTTGAGTTTTTAAAAGAATTGGAACCTGACAAATATTTATTATTATTAACTGTTTCAGAAAGAACTATTAAAAATTCTGAATTTATCTCAATATATCAACTACTTCCTAACGAATCAAAAGTATATGGTATTTTATTACTTAGTTCGATGAAGAATTGGAATTTGATTAAAAAAGAAATAGAAAATACGTTTGTTAACAGCACCCACCTAAAAGGCAGGGTGTTGGGTTTCAAAGACAGTTATGAATTTGAAAAACATAAGTTTTTCAAATCATTTTTGAGATAAAAGTATCGACCTTCAGGTAGCTGCAAAACATTAGTCATAATTGCTACTTACAACATCCATGGAATTAGAAGAAATAAAAATAACCCCCAAAGCCCACAATGAAAGCTTCAAATTCGGAGGACATAATCTTAATTTTCGAGTCGTTGACTTTTGGATTTGGAATCAATCAAATTTGATTGAAAATCGAAATCGTGGAATTCTTGCTGAGTTTATTGTTCGACAAGCTCTTGAAATTACAACACCAACTCGTTTAGAATGGGATTCATTTGATCTACTAACTGACAAGGGAGTTAAAATTGAAGTTAAGTCGGCAGCTTATATTCAATCTTGGAAGCAAAGAAAATATTCCAATATTTCATTTGACATTTCTAAAACAAAGAGTCTGTTACTGGACAATAAATATTCAACTGAATGTTCACGACAAAGCAACATATACATATTTTGCTTACTTCATCATCAAGAACAACAATCAATCGACCCGCTTAACCTCGAACAATGGACTTTTTATATCGTTCCAACTGAAGTGTTAGAAGCAAATTTTCCTATTCAAAAAACGATAAGTCTTAGTACATTGGAGAGAATTAGTATGTGTAAATGCAATTTTGGTCAGCTAAAAGAGAATTTTGAATTAATAATGGAAAATAGTGCTAAACAAAACTTCTAAAAATTCCAAACTCCCCCACCCCTGCAAAACCCCTGCACAAACCGCGTAACACAATTATAAGTAATCCCCTACCCCGCTAATACTTACATTCCTCTACCACCGTAACACATTTTAATCGCTTTTTTAGGGTTTGAAATCGTAGAACTTTGCACCACGAAAGTTTACAAATCATTCTCTTGAAAATTGATTACTCAACTTCAAATACCACGAAACAATGTAACACTTACACGCTCACTCAGAGATGGTGCAGGCAACCCATGTACAACCTCCTATCCAATTTCTAAGTATTTTCTGTGGACACTCTTTCAAGGTGACTACGAGCTTGCCGCAAAAACCGTCCTGAAACGAATCAACTACAACCGTGTCGGTGGTGATTACGGCATCTATAACAATTGCTTTCCCTTCATCACCGGATTGGATCACAACTGCGCGGAACTCTCACAAGTTGCTTGTATTATGAATGGATACTACAATGAAGTGATTGCACTGACCATTCCAGAATATGACCCCGCGAACTTATACCGCACCAACAAAACGGCTGCTACCATTGCCTATGAAACGGAAAAAATCATCAATCATATTGCTACTATTTCCGGGCAAGTCTATTTCAGGGTGAAAGAAGTGCTCCAACATCTCTACTGGGCTACCTACTCGGATACCGCTGATCGTATCAATTACCAATATATCTCGCCTCTCCAATACAAAGCGAACAAAGACAAAACACAGAAACCAAAAGACATCGGCTCGGGTGTCGATGCAGCGAGTGATGCAGTGACCGGAACGTTTGATGGCATTATAACGACTGTCAAATGGTTGCTTATCATAGCCGGAGTTGGTGTTGCCGCTTATTTCATAGTCCCAATTATTTCAGCAGCTAAATCTAAATAACTATGAAATTAATTGGACTTAACGATAGAATTGGTGCCATAGATTTAAGCGATATTGCTTCTCAGGAAATACTGACCGCAATGAAGAAGTTGCCTGAAGGTAACATCGTAAATGTTATCAAGCAATTGCCAGAGAATGTCATAAATCAAGTTTGTAAACAAGGCGTGAATGATCAAATCACTGCTTACATTCCGATTGCAGTTGCCGGACTTGGTGTTGGCTTGGTTATAGGATTCAAGTATAAATCATTCTTCTACGGCGTTTTGGCTGCCTCCGCAGTAAGTTTCTTTGTCTATATTCTACGCAAACCACAAATCGCGTAATTATTATGGAATGCAAAGTAGTTAGAACTTTAGAGAATGGTGCTAAGATAGAAGATTGCGGAGATATGGTTGGCGGTGATTTTGACGTGGATACAACCGTACAACTGATGAAGAGTTACGGTTGGGCTGATTCTTCAGCCCAAGAGATTGTAAAAATTGCCGAACAGATCAAACGCGACAATCCAAGTGATTTCGAACAAATCAAAGCAGCGTATTTATATGTAGTGGATACGATTACGTATCAGCCGGATGGCTCTGATGAATTTGTGGCTTCGCCAAGACATGCTCTTACTTGGCTCAAACAAGGTGACTGTGATTGTATGACGACGGCGATATTCTCGCTCCTTCTCGCTCTTGGATTTCGGAGTTTGTATGCAAAGGTCATTGCTTGGAAGCCGGATAAAACTGGTCAGAATGAATTTACGCATGTGTATGCTATGGCTCTCATTCCGAGTATGGATGTCGTGATTCCTTTAGATCCTGTGATGGAATCGGTTGGTTTTGGAAATGAGAAACAGCCGGTCATTCGAACGAAAATCTACAAAATTGCATGAACGACACTACTCCCAAATTATACGCCTCATCGAAAGCCCTCCATTGGTCGGCAATCCGTGATTTGCGTGTAGCATCGGACATTGCAGGTGCTGGGGCATCAGGTGAGTTTTCGCCGGATGGTATCACAGCTGAACAAATCTATGGCGCATCAATCGGAGCTTCGAGCGCAGGCGCTCACAGTGGCTTCGGAATTTTCACCGATTTAAACGGAAATACTATTTGCATTGCCACCGAAAGCCGCCCTGCTTGGGGTATGATCAAAGGCAAAGATTTACTCGGCAAGGATCCATACATCTTCCGCATCCCGAGGAATATGGGTTCGGGTGGAGCGTTTGAAAGTAATGCGTTTATGATTGGTGAAGTTGGGAAGAGTTTTGGCGAACATGCTGGATGGTCCGAAGCCGAGAGCTCGCAGGTTACCGGTCTGCCGGGTATAACGCTCAACCTCTACAACGACTTCCCTCACCTACTTGAGCAGATTGAGAATACTGGTAGGAAATTCGATCGCCCGATAGTCATCCTCAGTTCAGGCGAACCAATTACGATTGGAAGTGTTTTAGAAAAGGCGCTGACGTTCATTTTAGCCGTAGCAAAGCCATTCGCCGGTATGATAGGAATACCTCCCGATCTATTTGATGTACTTGCCCAATCTTTGCAAGTAATTGCTACACAAGGTAAATTCAGCATAGACATTCTTGCAGGTGCAGCACAGTTAATTATTCCGGCTGAATATAGATCCTTGATACAACCGACAAAATCAATTTACGGAAATATCGAAAGCGGCAATTATCTCAATGCCATGCAAGAACTTGGAGTTAATGCTAATTTCCAAGGAGCGACGAAAAGTTTATTAGGTGGAGATATTTCGAGTTTGTTTGAAAAATCGAGTCTTCCTTATAGTGATTTGGTCGGCAAAGTACAGACGATGTTTCAATTTGATACCATACGATCGTTGGCGGCCGCTACTCGCTCCGGCTCAGTTCTGAATAATCTAATTGATGCCGGCAGTATGACCAAAGTCCCTGTTCTCCAAAATTTACTCGCTACAACGACAGCCGACACACTTACTTCGGCAATTCCCGGAGTACTTGAAATTATGCAAGCCGCTGTGAATCAAACGAATGACATTTCTCATCCTGATCTCTATAAGGGTGCAATCCAACTTGGACTTGGACAAATAGTTGGAGCAGATACATTCGATGAACTCACTCTTCGCGGTTTAAAAGAAAAAGCGAATCAAATTCTTGAAAGTGGAGGTAAACGATATGCTATACCTATAACGATTCCGCAAGCAAAACGGCATGAATGGGCGCAAAATGTGGCTGATGAAGTCGGGATTGAAGTACTTGCCGACGTTGCAAGTGTCGGAACTCAACAACAGTCAGCAATTCCACAAACTTTATCAAGAGCTTGGGGATAACATGACCATACATAAAATAAGAACAAGGCAAATAAAAAACAAAGGGTTAAATGGGTATTGTTTATACAAAGATGGGCAACTAATACCACCACAGGAAGCAGTGCCAACAGCGCAACCTCTTCCGCAATCTGTACAAGAGCCGTATCAACAGAATACAGCGAATACAACAGATTCCAATGGTCAGTGTTGCCCACAACCCAATCCGATCTCGATTAATATCACGAACAGCCAGGACACGAACAGTAGAAATACAAATACCTCGCGGCATGTTGATAGAGTGCCACAGCAAGTAGTAAGACCTCGACAAGTTAGAGCATCTCATCGTTCTACAATTATTCGGCAAATGCCGATTTATCGTACTCTGATTCAACGAGTTCCCTATCCTGTAATTCAGCAAGTTCCGATCGAAGTAATCAAACAAGTTGAAGTGATCAAACGGGTTGAAGTGCCGGTAGAGGTAATTAAACAAGTAGAAATTCCGGTACACCGTAATACTTATACTGAACGGATCGTACAAATTCCGATCACAGGTTGTGAAGGCAAAGAGTTTATTTATCCATCGTGGACGTAAGCAGATTTCCATATTAAATATAAAATTTATAAAGCAATTACAGAAAGTCAAGTTTATGGTCATTTCATCAGTACTGCAACCTCAACAACAAGAACTTACCTCCGCGTGTAAGGGTGGATATTGCTTCGGCGGTGGCTTAAAGCTAAGTCAAATACGTAGTGGGTTACGAGGACTCAGCGGTGATATGTTTTTAGGTGCAGGTGCAATTGCTGGAGGTGGCACACCAGGCGCAACAGCAAGCGGTTGCGCCCCTTGCCCTACAGGATGCCGAACAGAAATTCGCAAAGAAGTCTATCATGCTCGCCAACAACGAATTTCACCTTCGGATGTAGCAGTGAAAGTGAGCCGTAAAATTGTGAAATGTGAAGATGTGGGCGGTGTTCCTAAAATTGCTTGTGAGCAAAACGCTATCAATGGATTGCGTGGATTACATGGATGCAGCTCCTGCTCCGGCAATCATTCCGACAGAATGTAATTATCAATGATAATCACGCAAATACAACCAAATACCGACTTGCGAATTGCGATGGAACGAAAGAAACGCATACCGTTATCAGGTTTGGGATCGGTCACATTTCCGGTGGTAGATAGATGTGAAAGCGGATACTTTCAAATAGTGCATTCGGGCAGTGTGATTAGTGAATCAGGAGTGCAGATTGATGGCGCGGTGAGGATTTTCCGCACTCAAATCAAAAGTTTTGAAGTTGTAGGGAGAGTCGGGTATGCTGAAGGAACACTCGTATTTCAGATGACCGACGGAAGATTCTTCAGGTTAATAGATGCTTACAATGCAGAACAGTATGTAATAGGTTATGAAGTAGTGCCTTGCAGGGATAAAGCTTTGAAAATATCATGCCTTCCCTGCCCTACAAACTGCAAAACAGAAACTCTCAATACAGTGTATTACGCACGAAAACAAAGAACAACGGAATCCGATATCATAGTGAAATTCAGCCGAAAGTTTACTCGGTGTGATGGCGCACTAACTCCTCGTGTGGATTGTGATGTAAGTAAAAAATTTGGACTCAATTAACAATGAAATAGAATGGCACTCCCCGGATACTTTTTTGGTAAGCGAAAAGTCGCACTGGTAGCGACTTCAAATCCGGAATGTTCTCCCTGTCCTCCAATTCAAAATTGTGTTCGAAAAATGGAGCAACACCTCCATTACTTGCGCCGTGAGCGGATGAATGATACCGATATAGCAGTCCGAATGCTACGTAAAAAATTAATATGCAACAGTACTCAGCCGGTGGTGGATTGTCAAAAATGAAGTAAAAAATATAATCAAATTTTATGAAGGTGAAGACATGATAACATCATTAGTTCCGCACAACAAACGGCAGGTTTATCGCGGAAATTTACGTGGTATGGAAGGACTCAATGACGCATTTGATCCAACAGTTCCCTATACCGCAACACAAAATTTCCTTGATATGCAGAACGATCCAAGTGTTGGACCGCGAGTGAATCAAATAGTGAGTTCCGGCAGTGTTGGGAACTATTCAAATTATCGGGTGTATAATGATACTTTGACCGGTAAAGTGTTTGTTGACATTGGCTTGTCTTATCCAAAACTACAAGAGCTTGTCCCATCAGTATCACCGACGCAACCACCGACACAATCAGACTGCCCATGTAATAATTGCCACGAAGAAACTGTAATCGAGACATGGTATGCAAGCAAACAACAAGTAAACTCTAGCGATATTCCGGTGAATATGACCAGTGAAGTCGTTGTTTGCGAACCAACCGATGGCACAAATTCTCCCAAACCACTGTGCGCTGATGACATAGCTCGTTTAAGCGCTCAAGGAATCAATGGATTAGGGAATATGCTCTATACAAATAGACAGAAGGCGTGTATCAACGGATGCAAAGGTATTCAACCGGAGTCTGCTTGGAATAAGTGCATGGATGGATGTTCTTCAACGAATGCTCCAATCCAATCTCGAACAGCCGATTCGGCATGGGGTAAATGTACCACAGCTTGTAATGGACAAGGTCTTTCACAAGAACAGCTCCAACGCTGTTATGCTGCTTGCGGTACTTCAACCGGTGGATCTACGGCGAGCAATTCCGGCTATATGGTTAGTCAATCAGGACAATTAGTGCGATCACTTTCGGGCTTGAGTAACGACAATACTGCTTCCGATCCGGTGGTGTATGACAACCCTCCGGTGTATTACACAAACCCAACTTCAACTATGGATTGCGAAAAAGGTAATTCAGGAGTTATGGCATTTGCTCTCGTCGGTATTGCCGGATTAATCATAGGTGGACTCATAGTCAAAGCAATCATCAAAACACGTTAACATATTGATAATTCATTAAAATAACAATTACTATTTTAAAATTTTCCAAAAGGAAAAAACGATGGCAAAGAAATTTTCGTACAACATCAAAGCAAATATAAAAGTTGGATTCGGTAAGGAAGCTTTGATAGATGATCTGAGCGCTCTCGCTGTTCCGCTTGTCTATACATTGCTCCCAACTGTCTTGAATGTACAGGGTTGGCTCGCGATGTTTATTGGTTTTGCCGTGCCATATGCTGCCGGTAAACTGTTCAATATGCCAGGTGTGTGTCATGCTGCACTGGCAGTAGCCGGAACGCATTTGATTTATGCCAAAGGACAAGGGATGATCACGAATGCGTTCTCACGTCCAATTTGGACTTTAACGCCTGCTTCTGAATTTGGTCAACCATCTATAACTCAAGATGGTACTACTCCGGCTGGAGTCCCAATTCAAGGATTAAGTGGTACACAGTATATTACCGCAGGGAACGAAAAACTCGTGACCTACAATCCTCGGGAAATTGAACAACAAGCATATCCTGTCCCCGAACCGATGAGTACATCGACTATTGGTGACTTTGTAGAAGACACTTCTGTGCCTGTTTCCACAGTACAATGGGGGAGAAACAACAATAAGCGCAGGACTTCCAAATCCAACTGGTGAACTACAGAGAACGAATCTAACATACTGTAGAAACAATTGATTATAACATTTTATTTCTTACTTTTTATCGGAGATTACTACAATGGCACGTATAGATGAATTACTCACACCGGACGAGATTTTGGTATTGGCTGCAAACACCCGTTTAGCAGCACAAGACAAAAGACATGTTGGAACTTTTGGAGAAAAACCTGTTGTAGCAGGCAGTTTAGTGTTTTGGCCGGCTGCAACAGTCATTGCTTCTAAAACTTTCTACGACAAAACAACCCAAGGGCTGTTAACCGACAAATTCACCGGCACTCGAACATGGCCGGGTGGATTTACGGGAGAGAATGTGATTATTTCCCATATCAGAATCGATCCTGAAATTTCTCTTGCATTTGCAGTTGCAATTGTCGGTGAAACAGCTGCACAAGCTTATCACTACTTTCAGACCGGAACAATGATTGTTGCCGAAATAGACGGTGTTAGACAATTTGAGATTAACGTCAAATCGTTTTTGCCACAATACTCTATTGGCAATGGTGCAGGAGGCTATACTCTCATCACCAAGGATAATTTTGATTTAGGGTTTGAATTACCTGAAGTAATTAAAGTTCCGTATGGCAAGGATCTGAAAATTTTTGTTAATCCACCGGATGGATTAAAAACAGCGGCTGATGTCGTTGCTACTACAGGGCATTACCCTCAATTTTCAGCTTTAAATATCTATACTCTCTTCTTACAAGCGTTCGGTCGATCAGTCGCTGCGAACGTGTAATCGAGTAAAAATCTTAAACTACATTGGGGGGTACTTATAACAATCCCCCCTTTGTTCTTTACCAATACAAACCGAGGGCTTACTGTGAGAATAATAGTGTTAGAAGATAGCATCTTAGCGTCGGGCGCATCCGGAAGTGGCGCTAAATGGACAATAGATGATAAGTATGAAATCGTTGACGGAACGATCAGTTGCTACGACAATGACGGGTCTGTTTTTGATGCTTTAGCTCATGATGACATTACTACCGAATGGACAATTGGAAGTAATCCGATAGCAAATACATCCGAGGCACGTATTCCGCTCGTAGCATTGAAAACCATATTAGAGAGTCAAAAGTTCAGACCGTTTTCGATAGAACATACGAAAGAAATGATGTTCAAAGCCAAACATATAGTTGTAAGCGGAACAACAAATAATACATTTCCTATTAAGGTACGCCTTGTATTAAGTATTGCGAAACGAGGATAATATGTTGAGAGATCACGTTGTTGCCGGAAGTCTTGAGGAAACACAAGAAATGTGGGAAGCGCACTCCCCTCTCTTTGCGATATTTATGTCATCAACGGAAAGTGCTGAAACACAGACAAATGACTTTGTTCTCAGTAGTCTTGATGGAGGAAGATTGGAATTACTGAATTGTGGAGCTTCTGCGACAACGATGGGTACAAATGTACTACAAGTATCGCCCTATTCTACACGATTACGACCGGTTACTAATCTCAGTAAATTCAAAATTTACCGTAAAATCTATCTGACCAAAATTACATTTAATGTACTTGATACGACTCTCACCGGAGCGATTCCACAAGATGCACAGGTGGATACAGAAATCAGCGATTCTCTTATAACTAACAATGATGCCTATGTACAGTCAAGATTCAGGTTTGGGACGATTGGTAATTGGCAACCTAATTTTTTCCGACCGTCAGTTTCCCTCAAAAATGGCGACGATATATTCGAAACGATGGTGAGTTCAAATTTTGACGACAAAGACAACTTGGGTGATATGTCTATTGGCCCGATGTTGCCGTATGAATACATACCTCCTATTCCTCATTATTTAGGACAAGTATTGGATCTCAATGATGCTATTCGAGAGTATGCAAAAGCAGGTCAAATAGTTCAGGATACCGTTGCTGGAGTCAAGAAAATACAACGATATCCAATTCACTGCCAGATGGAATTTCTCGGAATCAAGTAACGTGGAATCAAGTAAACAATGACTGAACAAACTGCATATAAACTACATCTTGAGCAAGCACGAGCAGTTGCTCGGATACTCCCAGTACAAGAGTATGACCTTGCTAAATATGCTTTTGCAGTGAATAAAATCGAGAATCGATCCTTTAAAGAAAATGCCAAAAACCCATATTCATCTGCTCGTGGTATGATGCAAATGCTCATTGGGACACAAAAGGAACTTGAAATTAAATACCTGAAAGTCAATCACAATCCGGATAAGATATATCAACCGGCGTATGCTATCTATTTAGGACAATACGAACTCGCTCGTCAGCTTAAACGCTATGGCGGTAATTGGCGCAAGGCGATTCACGCCTATAATCGTGGATCGTATCAAGTGCATAAAGCGAATTCACCGGGCTTCGCTTCCGGCGAAAATTACGCAAATAGCGTACTCAATGCTTTACAAAAAACAGATTACGCGGCTTTAAATAATGCCACCGGTTATGATGTTGTTGCCGCTAACACATCCGGTCATTCATCAACTTCTTTACGTCGGGAGTGGACTTAATGGAAGAAAAAATAAAAGAATTCTCAGAATTCAAAACGTATGTGATAGGTATTCCGACTTCGGGATCATCACGTCAGTCGCCGGTCTATGTCAATAATACCTCCATGACTATTCATGGAAGTAATCTACGAAGGATGAAAATTGTCACCGTCTTAGATTTAGGTAAAAATCGTGAACCGAAAATTGCCTTAAAACCCGGTAAAAATTATGTCGTTTTTGAATTAACCGAAAATGGGTTTGACACGTTCTTTGCGCAATTCACCCCTGAACCACCACCACCGATCAATCACAACACACCTGTAAAACGCAAACAAGGTTTGAGCGATGCTGGAGTGCAACAAACTTTACAACAACAGCCAATTTACGGTGGCTTGCAACCAACAGATAATCCACAGCAAATCAAACGGATACAAGACAGCCATGAAACGCATGTCAAAAGTTTGCAAGCACAGATTGATACCTTTAATTCACGACAAGATGCCTTGCTTGCTTCAATTAATGATAGACATATCAAAGAATTAGAACGAGTAAAAGATGCTCACGACGAAGTGCTTATGGTACTCCACACGCAAATAGGACGATTACAAGGTGAGCGCGATGAGAAGGAAGGTAATTTTTTCGAGATGCAGAATAAGTACTTTGACGAAGAAAAAGTGAATCACAATCTCAAAGAAGAAGTGAAATCAATTACTTCGAAGTTTGCTCAAGATCTCAACTTAGCCAAACAAAAATTCGATTTTTTAATGCACCAACGAGATGAAGAACTGAAAGTGCAAAAGAAATTTGATGCGATTGCAAGTAACGGATCATCGGTAGGAGATAACGTTTTTGAAAAATTACTACCAATTGGCATCCAAGCACTTACGCAGTGGCTATCCGATAAAACGGGTGGTAGCCCAAGTGCTACTCCTGCTGTCCCTGCAACTCAGGTTATGGTTCCCAATCCGGCGCAAAATCTCAGCGGAGTACAGCACACAAATAATGGTATGCCTCCAGTACGACCACGACCATTACCAATGCCCGAACCGGAAGGAATTACTCAATGAATCAAGCGCTTGCGACCGATGTACCAACTTGGCTAAAGAACGTTTTGCTCAAAATAAATTGGAATGGTCTCAACTTTGTTTTGAGAAAAGCAATTAAGGAAATTGTACATTCAAATTGCTATGTTTTACCACAAAAAGGTGGTGAGACTTTTTACACCATTGCTTTTACTACCGATGCACCAACGGAGATCATTGATAGCATAAATTATGTTGATTTCAATAGTATGACCTCTTCAAAACAACAAGAATTTAAAACGAAAATTGAAAAAGCTGTTAAAACATATTTGGGAGTACAGGTATGATTGATTGGATTTACCGGAATTGGTTTGTGGTTGTGCTTCTTGCATTATCACTTGTTTTTGTTGGGTTTCAACGGGAGTTAATCAGTACGGTATTTACTTGTTTAGTAGTTGGCTCAGCAGCAGTGATTTTTTTCAGGTGTAGCACAATACGCTTACACACGTTTGAACTTTATTAGTCAAGGAGATACCGATGCGTTATCAAGGATATTTCAGAGTATTTGCATACTGTTTGGGCTTGTTGTGTGTGGTCATTATATCGCACAATTCAGCTAACGCTCAAGCAAAACGCTACGAAATACAATGTTCAGAAAAACTGTGGAATGCTTCTTATGACAGTGTGCTTTCTCAAATTGGATTGGTGGAACTCACAGGTAATAATGATGGAAAGCATGTAGTAAAGTACTTGAAAAGTGTTGGATTAAAGGGACGACTTCCTTATTGCTATGCCGGACAGTATTGGGCATTTTACGTAGCCGCCGACAAACTTCAAGAAACTGTAACACTCCTTAAAACAGCTCTTGCTGCGGCGGCTTTTAATAATGCAGCTCGAGTTGGAACAAAGACTAAACCAATTCCTCAACTCAAAGATTTGATTTTTTGGAAATTCTCGCAAAAAGTAAATGGTCATGCGGCTCGGATTGTAAAGATCAAAAAAGCCGGATGGATTGTAACAGCAGAGTTTAATACACCCTCCGGTATTGCCGGTGATCAACGAGAAGGTGGTGGAAATCACAAACGCAACCGTAATATAAAATATCCACTTAGCAGAATGAACCTGAGCGGGTTTATTGGAAGAAAATCGTAATGGACGGATTTACTCCTACATATCCCGGATTTCCAATTACAGCCGCGATGGTGACATCCGGTGTGTTTGTTCCAGCACGGCTTGGAACAGGATCAGCAATCACGACAAAATTTTTACGTGGTGATGGAACTTGGCAAACTGTTGTGAGTGGTGTCGATGGATTCACAGGGTCATTAAATACGTCCTCACCTAATGCTACAGTCAATGTCTCTCGTTTATTAGCTTCAGGCGGAACTTCCTCACAAGACATTACCATTCAACCGAAAGGCGACGGTGCTTTTCAACTCTCTCTTCCAGATGAGACTACTACAGGAGGCAATAAGCGCGGTCAAAATTCGATTGATTTGCAAATAACCCGTACAGCAGCTACGCAAGTTGCCTCCGGCAATTATTCCGCCATAGCTGGTGGTTCACAAAATACAGTATCAGGCGCATTTTCAGGAACGTTAGCAGGTAAAAGCAATATAGTAAGTGGTAATTATTCATCTGCAATAGGATACGCACTTGAAGTACAAACAAACCATTCTTGTGCCTTTGGCACAGGCGGGAAAATCCTCGTAGGAGCAAACAACTCGTTTTTATTCGCAGGGGGACAAGTTGCTTTCTTGGAAAGTACAAATACCGCCCTTTTTGCAGACGTCGATGTTTGGATTGCAGCTACCAACGGACAACCAGCTCGCGCCCTTCGATTTTATGAGCCAAATTTATCCGCCGGGTCTTTTGCCGGTGGACATTACTCGTCATTTAAAGCAGGCGTACAGGCAGCAAATATCACCTACACCCTTCCAACTGCCGACGGATCGAGCGGTCAAGCGCTTGTCACCGATGCAAGTGGAGTGTTAAGTTGGGGAAATGTAGCTGCAGCGACTGGCACACTTGCCCAATTTGCCTCAACAACGTCCTTAGAATTAAAAGGGGTAATAGTAGATGAAACAGGTTCAGGCTCTTTGGTATTTGCCAATACACCTACGCTCGTTACTCCTGTTTTAGGTGTAGCAACAGCTACAAGTATTAACGGCGCGACCATAACAACGACTACAGGCACTCTCACACTCGTAAATGGTTCTACACTTGTGACAGCAGGAGCATTTTCAAATACGCTCACTACCACAGGAACAACCAATGTTACGCTCCCGACAACAGGAACACTCTCTACGCTTGCCGGAACGGAAATATTTACCAATAAGACACTTACTTCACCGACATTAACTACCCCCGCACTTGGTGTGGCAACAGCTACAAGTATTAATGGTGCGACAATAACGACAACCACCGGCACAATGACACTCGTGAATGGTTCTACTCTCGTGACCGCCGGAGCATTTTCAAATACGCTCACGACAACTGGAACGACCAATGTTACGCTCCCGACATCAGGAACACTCTCAACCCTTGCCGGAACGGAAACATTTACTAATAAGACACTCACTTCGCCGACTTTCACTACTCCCGCTTTGGGTGTGGCAACAGCCACAAGTATAAATGGCGCTACTATCACGACGACCACAGGCACACTCACACTCGTTAATGGTTCTACGCTTGTAACAGCAGGAGCTTTCTCAAATACACTCACGACAACAGGCACGACCAATGTTACCTTGCCGACCAACGGCATACTCGCAACACTCGCAGGAACAGAAATTTTGACGAGCAAAACGCTCACTTCGCCGACGTTGACTACACCGGTTTTGGGTGTGGCGACTGCCACAAGTATTAATGGAGCTACGATAACCACGACAACCGGTACGTTGACTCTTGTGAATGGATCCACTCTTGTAACAGCCGGTGCATTTTCTAATACGCTAACGACGACAGGCACGACCAACGTGACATTGCCGACCACAGGCACACTTGCCACGCTCGCAGGAACGGAAACATTGACGGGCAAAACGCTCACTTCGCCGACTATGACTACACCCACCCTTGGTACTCCCGCCTCGGGCGTGATGACAAATGTCACAGGTACAGCGGCTTCGCTTACCGCAGGGAAAGCAACGAATATTGCGGGTGGCACAGGTGGACGCATACCATATCAATCGGCGGCAGATACTACAGCATTACTCGCCAATGGTACAAACGGGCAATATTTGACATCATCAGGAGGAACATCTGCTCCAACATGGACTACTTCCGCAGGGCTGACAGGATTTACCGCATCCCTCAATACAAGCTCGCCGAATAATACCGACAATGCTTCGATGATACTCTCAAGTGGTGGCACGACAAATCAGGATGCTGTTGTTTCGCCTAAAGGTACTGGAGCATTTCAATTGCACCTAGCAGATAGTACAACAACGGGCGGTAATAAACGCGGTACTAATGCCCTTGATTTGCAAACATTAAGGTCTGCAAACACAGAAGTTGCAAGTGGTGTATCTTCAATAGTAGTCGGCTCATCAAATACAGCAAGCGAAACGTATTCAAGAGCTATTGGCTATGCAAATACGGCGAGTGGATATGGTTCCCAAGCAGTAGGTATATCCACAACAGCCATAGGCAGTTATTCGATAGCGGAGGGGTTTCAAAGTAAGGCAAATAATGATTTTCAAAGTTCGTTCGCGTGTGGGCAAATAAGTGCTTTGGGAGATGCGCAAATTTCCGTTTGCGTAGTTACTGCCCTTACAACAAATGCCACTCAAACCGAAATGTCCGCAGACAGCCAGTCTAATGCAGGGAGAGTGAGTGTACCTTCGGGTCGTGTATATGCTTTTGAAGTAAGAATATTAGGGAAGAGAACCGATACAGGAACAGATATATATCATGGCGTAATCCAAGGCACAATAGGAAATTACGCAGGCACAACAGCACTGAATGGCTCTACTACTACCACTGTAATTACGAACTCATCGGGAACATGGTCTGCAGTCGTAACAGCAGATAACGGCAATGACCGTTTGGCTGTTAAGGTTACAGGGCAAGCAGCTGCAACTATACGCTGGGTCGCATCTGTAAGACTCATAGAAGTAGCAAGTTAATTATAACTATATAAAAAAAAACATGGACAACACCCTGCAAGTACAGGAAATTACAGTAATTCCCGCAAAGAAAGCAACACGTATTTCCAAGCCGTTTTTTTTTCTCGACGAGGAAAATGGAGCGTATCGCGCAACCGTAAAAGCTTATAGTTCTGAGGGTGAATTGGTGCAAAATTTAGAAGTGCGCTTCACGCAAGAAGAATACGATGCATGGGGTACGGATAATGAGTATATCTATTCCCTACTCATAGCAAAGCTTGCAATGATTCAAATTAAAGATTAACAAACTATTTGAAGTATAGCCGATGGATAACAATCCTCAAAGTTCACCAACATCAGCGATTGCGTTATTAGCAATGTGGCTTTTGACAGCAGCATCAAATTTTCTAGCATTCACAAAAACGATTACACTCGATGATGTACAGAAGATAGCTGCAACCACAGCAAGTATAGTCGTGATAGTAATTACAATTCTGACATTTTTACGCAGTCAAAAAAAGAAAAGATAACAGTTTTTTAATTAAATAATGAGGAGTGGATTATTATGGCAAGAGATAAGAAATTTAAAGGGTTAGTAGGGTTAAAGCAAAAGATTAACGACAAGATTGCTGAATTCAAACAAGAGAAAGTAAATCCTAACTACGATACTGAAAAGGTAAACGAGGCATACGCCCTCATACAAGCACTTGAAAATGAAAAGATTGCTCGCCAAACACAATGTTGGAAAGAAATCTCGGCAATTGCCACAAAATATGGGTTTCAAATTTCGGCTTCTCATCAACCGGTAAATATTTCGATTGAATTACTTCCATTGCAATAGGAGCTCCAATGTCAGAATCCACACTCAGCTTTGAGAAAATGCAAGAACACCGGCAGCTTCACTTAGAAAGAAGATTGTCCGACGAGAATGAAGCTATCGAACGCATAGAAGCTCTCGGAAAACTCTATAAATGTGAGCTCATGCCACAGACCAACGATGAAGGTCAGTTCACAGGCATCATAGCGGCTACGCGCGAACCGGACAATGATCTTACACGTAAAAATCTCGAACTTTTTACAAAGTATCTTATTGAAACAAAAGAACATTACATGATAGAGTTTTTTCCAGTTTATCATGAAAACAGTGATGGGAAATTAGTATTAAGCCAAATACTTCCAATGGTAACATGGTAAAATTCAATGAGTATTACTACCACCGAATACGGACGTGAGATTATTATGACTGCTCTTGGCTATGCCAAGGGATGGAAAGAACAACATTGCGTAGAGGATAACAAAGATTGTTTTCAGTATCTCTTTGATAATGACTATTCAAAGGTAATTGGCAATCCTTGGTGTGCGTTTTTTGGCACACGTACTATTAATGATGCCGCCGATCGGTTAGGATTACAATGTCCACTTCCCTTTCAAGGATCTTCAAAGGCCGTAGTCGATAAAGCAAAACAAGTAGGAATTCGAGTTGACCGGAATCCATCCATCGGTAGCTTGTTTTGGTATCCAACTAGTACAGGAGGTCATTTAGGAGTGATCGTTTGGATGGATAATTCTGGATTATTTACCGTAGAAGGTAATACTGGTGACAATCTAAAATGCTTGGGTTGCCCGAGAAACGCAATCGCAATTTTGGGTTCAAATGCTTCTCGCAGTTATCAATCCATGATCAATAAAAATGCGGTATTCGTTCATATTGAAGAACTTGGCAATACTTCAAAGATTGTTATTAACGACATTTTCACGATGCCGGTATCCACCGGACAACAAAAAGAGCGTGTTCTGAATGCCGGTATGAGCGGAGCGCAAATACTACTCATGCTATCACTTCTTGGTGGAGGAATTTATGCAGCTACTAAATCTTAAAAGCTTCGCTTTTCTTTGTTTTGTAATTATTGTTCTCACGTGCGGGCTGTTCTCACGATGTGGGAAAAATCAACAAACTCAATTAGTTACAGAAACAATTCGGTGGAAAGACCTCCCTCCAGCTCCGGCTCTTTTTGTTCATGATTCAATCAAGGTAAAAGTCAAAACATATATACCTAATACGGTTCGCGATACTGCTGAAATACAAAGGTTGATGGTTGAACGCGATTCATTAACCCGAGAACTTGACTCGCAATACGTGAGAATCACGTTTTCAACGGATACCATCCACACTTCGACTCACGATACTTTTCGAGTCGAATGCGACGAACTCAAGCATCATATAAATTATTCAATTAACTATGCTCCACGGCAAGAGAAGACCATTATTCGAACAGAAACATTCCTCGAAGAGCTCACCTTCTGGGATAAATTTCGATATAGTCTATTGGGTGCTGCAGTCGTGGAAACATTACATCTCCTTATCGGAATTGGAAAATAATCATGAATATCACTCACATTACGATTCCTAAAATTGGTTTGGTCGATTATGCCAAAGGTGCAATGAAGTACTTGGAAGCTCAGCATCTTTCGGTTACAGCTAATAGTCAGGCGCGACTTAATACTTGCTTGAAATGTGATTATTATTCCGAGAACACACGCTCTGCCGATACCGGTAAAGAGGTGTGCCGGTTGTGTCGTTGTAAAGTCCGTGAAAAATCGAAATATGCTGATGTTGATAAAACCGAAAAATGTCCAATGAATTTTTGGACTGTCTAACAAATTCTCTCTCTACTAATTTTATTATTCATATTTATAGGTGTTATCATGGGAAACAAACTTCCTAAAACTCCCGAAGCCGCAAGAAATCGAGAAAAAGCACTCCGCGATCAAGCAGATAAAATGGGCAAACGCGCAACAATGCTCGCAGCAAAGAAAAAAGAAAAAGCCAAAAACTGTGTAAGCCCGAAAACCTTAAAAGCCGCCGAGACCAGACTGTCCAAAGCACAAAAGAACATGGACAAAGTCAAAAGCAAGAAATGCGGGAGATCATTCTCAGCCAGCTAAGCTTTCCAAAAATATCTCGACCATAAAAGCCCAGCCCAACAGGGTTGGGCTTTTTTTCTACTACTTCGATCAACAACATGGAAACAAGATTTAACAACGGCTATACACGCTTGACAAGTGAAGGAGTTACGTTTGCAATTGGAGATTATGTTTCCGCAGGCAGAACGAAAGGTACTATCATTGGTATTGATGGAATTGAAGGAGAGTTTTTGCTTGAATCCGGTAGAATAATCAGCCATGAGAATTGTAAACAAGCAATCAATCCTGACCGAGTAGAACCACCAAAACCGGTGATAATCGACGTGAAGCCTGTTACCAAAAAAGTAGCAAAAGTTTCTACTGCAAATGCTCGCGTGGTTGAAATTGATCCATACGCAAATGAACGAGCAAACGCAATAATCACCAGGTTAAAAAATGATCTTGACGAATGCAATGCTGCAAGAAAACTACCCCATGTCGTTACCAATGCACCGACTACCATTCAAGCGTCTCTGCCAGAAGTACGCACAGCTTCCATTATGCAGAACATTCAAATAGCGACGACTGCGCTTGTCGATGCTGTGCAGTCAGAGAATAGAATAGAAGCAAAAGCAGCCGAGAAAGTGATACAACAAAGTGTCGATGAATTGAAAGCAGTTGCAGCGCAATCCACTATCAGTGCAACAACCGGTTGCCGTGTACAGATTTCTAAAGTATCAGGGCGAGATACAATTCGCGTGTATTTTGTCGATAAGCCGGACAAAGCAACTACCTCCGAAATTGGAAAACAAGGATTTAGAGCGTATTCCGAAATTGTCAACGGACGTAAGGAATGGTATTGGGGTGCGTTTGCTAATGACAAACGGTTGCAGTTCGCAAAGGACTTTTGCAAAGATGATTCAACAACGATTATTGATGATAAAAAGGAATATGCACCTTACTCACCGATCGTTAAACGAAGCGAATCCGAAATTTTGAATAAAAATGAAGATCGACTTATAGGAATGTACCACAAGTATGGTGTTCAAAGTGTCAAGTATGGCATTACACCACGTTTTCCATCGTATGAATTATTTGCAGCCGGATTGCTCCATGAATACGAAAGTGAAGCACCCAAAAAGCTCTATCCTGATTTTGTCGAATGGGCCAGAGAATGGGTCGATGAATATCCTGAATGGATTGATAAGAATCAAGATGAAACTTCAAGCGCGGAAACGGAGATACCTCCAGTACCCATCGACATTCCAAAGTCACTACCTGAACAGAAAAAAACAGAAATTCCCCCACGAACTATTAGCACCATGCAGAAACAAAAAATACTTGTTCATCCACAATCGAACAAAATAGTCCTGAGTCCGGTTTTGAAAGAAATGATGCCTCTCCATCAGCAAGCGTATTTACGTGAGCTCGATCGTGAAGGAGTTCAAGAATTACAGCCGGTTATTAATAACATTGAGTCACAAATTGCAGACATTACTCACCGTCAGGATGGCGAACAATCCATCGTCAAAGCGCACTATTTCTATGGAGGTAATGATTGGTATGCCACTGAATATGAAGGAGATGGGATTCTGTATGGTTACGCCATTCTCAACAATGACTACGAATATTCTGAATGGGGAAGATTCAGCATTAATGAATTCAACAGTGTCGGTCGGGTGGAAATGGATTTCTACTGGACTCCACAAGCAATTGATGCAGTACTCTATAAAAAATCTCCTGACGATTACCCAAAGCCGGAGTCTATGAATAATGATAGTTCACAACCAACAGAGAAGCTACCCGAACTTGGACTACAACCAGCAGCTCAAAGCGAGAGGGACAAACAAAGTTCGGCGGTTCTCAATTCTATTAAAGAAGCATTCGAGAAAATTGCGGCAACTGCCACTGCTCGAGCAGCGGCAAATTCATAAAGGAAAACATCATGCTTTCAGACTTCAACGACGACCGCAATCAATTCAGTGAAATAATCGACGGTTATACTGGGCTCGTGTCGTTACTGACACGAGATGAAGTACTTACGCTCAATGAGGCGATGTCGTTAGGGGTGACGTTCTTCAACGTGGACAAACCATTACCCATACCTCCGCTTGTGATGATTCGTGGTAATTCGACAACCATTGAAACACCACAGCGCTCGATTGAGGCATTTTATTCGATTGTGGAATTGGATGATCTGATCCCGTCACACAATCCTACAAATTTCACAACCGACAGCCGCTATCCGCTGAAATGTCAACAACGTGACTACACGCGTGATGAACGTGAACAGTTCAAAGTAACTTCCGGAGCTGATCATTTCAATTCAAAATTTGTGATTAACGATGCGCCAACAGCTACCGACGGCGCACCAATCATTACCAATCAGGGTTTTGTACTCGGTGGCAATGGTCGCACAATGATGATGAAACTTTTGCCGGATAAGAAGTTCGATAGTGAGTATTCTACTCGGCTTGCAGTGCAACATCGGTACTTTGGATTCACCCAGGAACAATATGACAGCTTCAAAAAGCCGGTACTTGTACGTGCTGTAAATGTAAACATCAAGGAATGTTCGCTCTATTCAAATATTCTCAATCAGAATCTCACCCAAGAGATTGATATTACTACTAAAACCGTCAGTTTTGCGAGGCAGCTTACGGACCGTGATGTTGAATTAATTGGAGGATTATTTGAGCAATACGAAGGAGAAACCCTTGCCTCAATGCTCTCGACCCCGAAAGTCGTAAAGAAGCTTCAAGAGATCTTCCGCCATGCGGAGATCATCACAGCGCAAAACACTCCGAAATGGTTAGAATCGAGTGATGTGTTCACGTCTGAAGGTAAAGCAACAATTGAAGGAATCTTGCTCGGTGTGATTTTAGACGACAAAGAACTCATCGAAGCAGCTCGATCATTTACCGAAAAGTTTATCAGGACTCTTCCCCTGCTTTTGAGAATGCGACGTGTCGGTGGTGAATGGAATATGACTCGTGATATTATCGCGGTTATTCGGTTGGAATCGGCAAGACGTGCCTCAAGAATGAACCTCTATGATTTTCTCAATCAAGTATCATTCGACAGACCACAAGTATCGAAAAAAGAGGAGCTGATTTGGAAAATAGTCAGTGAAAACTCCTGGCTTAAATGGAAGAACTTTTTACTTCGCTACGTTGTGATGGGCGAGGAGGCGATGAATCAATCAAAGAGTTACGGCGGTTTTTTCAATGAACTGCTTACTCCCATGCAAGCAATTGAGCGTTTGTCAACTAAGCAAGGATTATCGGGTGTGTTGTCTGATTATCATGACGACCAGTCCGCTTTTTATGAAATCTACAAGCTATATACAGAGCTCTCTCCCCAACTCACTCCCGATGAAATTTCAACTCTCAATGAAGCAATGACCCTTGGAATTGATTATTATGAGTTAGGTAAATTGCAGCTACCTTCTGCTCCAAGCAAATTGACACAACCTCGTGAAATTGAAAAGCGTACTTCGGAATCTCATCCTATTCAAGCCCAAACTATCTCTAAAAAATACACGTTAGAACAATATGCTGAGATCGTTGAATCCGGTTTCATCGAGCAAAAACTCGCCGAACAAGAGTCAATTCTCACAAACCTTCAACAAGATTTAGAGGATTGGGAAAATATTCCTCCTGATGAAGTTCGTCCAATGAAAGAATGGACTACCTTAGTGAGAGAAAAGAGAGCTGGATATCGTGGCAAACGAGATGCTGCAGATAAAATCATTACCGCCATCAAAAAGCATCAATGGATCTACTCGGACTCTACAATGGACGACGAAACTCGCCATAAAATCAACGTTGCATTTAATGAATCTAACGGAACACCTACCCAAGAACAAATCAATAACTATATAGGAATATTAGAACGTAGTTCATTTGAAAAAGTGAAAAACTTGGACTACTTCCCTACTCCACCTGATATTGTTGTGCGAATGTTGGACAAAGCTGAATTAGCATCAGCCTATAATGTATTAGAACCAAGTGCCGGAAAAGGTAATATTGTTGATGCTATTCGCACACGATATCCTGATTTGAGAATTGATGTATGTGAGCTTGCTGAGCATAATCGAAAGATATTGGAATTAAAGGGTTACAACGTATTGATTTGTAATTTTTTAGAACTTGGCGTGACCGGTCGCACTGAAAAAGGTATTCCCATTATCAATACTTCCATTCAGTACGATAGAATTATAATGAATCCTCCCTTCCAAAATGGAACGGATTGGGCGCATATTCAACATGCTTACAAACTATTGAAACCAAACGGGATACTCGTAGCACTTGCACCGGCGAATAGCTATCTATCGAACAGCCGTGATGCTACTGAACGCAGACTCTTCATAGAGGAAGAGAACGCAGGAAGTATTGAAGTACTGCCTGCTGCAGAGTACAACAGAAACTTAGAATACACCAAACTAACCATTGATATAGCCCTCATTACACTTACAAAAGCAGCGGCAAGTATCAGCACAACTTCACCATCACAAAAACTTGACTTTGAGCAAGACAGTAAGTATCAAGAGCTTCCTAAAACAGGTGAATTTTCTGTGCCTGAGCGAACCTCTGCTCACATCGACACGGAATTTGTTAAGCCCAAAGTCGTTGTGGCTCAAGAGCATTTAGTTCCGGCGCAAAGCTCGGTAGCCGATTATGTTTCAGAAATTCATACTCCAAAGCCATTTGGATTGTGTGACTACCAACAATTCGGTTGCAACCTTGCAATCAAAGCATTGTGCCATTCCAATACTGGGAATGGATTTCTCCTTGCCGATGGTACAGGTGCAGGTAAAACAGTCGAAATGCTTACTATTGCTGCTTATACCTATCAGAAATACAAACGTCCTGTGGTCATATTCACTGTCGATGACCGTGTGATCAAAACCTCCTTCATGAAAGATGCCAAGCGATTACGTTTCCCGGTACCGGAATATGTCGAACAGTCCGATAAAAAACAATCACCCGTCCTGAAAAATATGCCGGACTCTATGATAAGATCAAACCAGATGAATTATTTGGCGATGAAGCCGAAAGCTTCGATCCGGTAACTGAAGCGAATTCTCTCCTTCAACACAACACAGGCACAAGCCTGCCTCCTGTGTATATGGGTAATTCCAAGACCTTCAAGCTCCGTGACGGTATTAACATTTTCAAATACACGGCATTGTCGCTTGTGAAAAATTTAGTACCACCGGAAATCAAAATCAAGAAAGATGCAGCTGTCAGTGCATTGAAATTCAATGATGGTTTTTGGAAGAAAATCCTTGCTAAGGGTATCGGTGAAATCGAACAAAACCGCTTTGAAATGGTTGGGCAAGTGATCTATGTACCTACTGAGAAAAAAGACCGCAAGAAAAAAGAACTCAAGGATGATTGGACCGGAAAAATTCAAAAAGCAGCTTTGGATGATACGTATATTCTTCAACAGAAATTCGCTACGTTGATAAAGAATATCGACCGTGACGGTGCAGATCATTAGTAATTCATCACTGGTGATCTTTGATGAAGCACACAAAATCAAGAACCTCCTTCAGAATACCGATGTCGATGCAACCCGTGCCTATTACGCAAAATTGATCACCGACACATGCGACCGTGTTTTATTCGCCACGGCTACTCCATGTGATAGACCGTATGATATTCTCTATCTGAAACGAGCAGGATTGTTTCAGGGTGACGATGACTTTGAAACGAAAATGGGCAGCTTGGGCATTGAATATGTGCAGCCAAAGAAAAACAGTGACGGACAAATCGTTCGCAAAGGTAAGTGGTCAATTTCTAAACAAGATGATGATGAAGTTCGTGCTATTATTAATTTCAGAATGGCGCAATTATTCGCCTTCATTGTGCGCCGTGGCTGTATGATTCGTCGGGAAATTCAATACACGAACCTTACTGCAAAATTTGTCGATGTGATTGTACCGGAATCCGTTCGCGGTGAATTACAAGCAATTACCGACAGTCTGACAAAAATGGATAGTAATGGTAGAATGAAAATCGAAAAACTCAAGCAGATGCAACGCCACTTGGAACACATGGAGGCATATAAGATTGAAGAAACTATTGAAATCGCAAAGCGTGAAGTTCGTGAAGGACGTTCGGTGATTATTTTCACCAATTATGTCGATGAAGGCGACGAACCCCGAGCTGAAGATGAATCTGTCAAGCTTGGCACAGTACGGATATTAAAAAATCGTTTAGCCAAACTCTTTGGTGATGATGCAGTTGGCGTTCTTGTATCCGCAAATCCCGGCTATGAGGACTATAGACGTTTAGAAAATGTGGACGATTTTCAGACCGGCAAACGTAGGATTTTGATTGGCACGATCACATCAGGCGGTACAGGTGTGAACCTCGATGACACAACAGGTAATGCTTTGAGAACGGTGATTATTATGACCGCTCCCCTCTCCTTCATCAATGTAATGCAAGGCATAGGGCGTGTGGTGCGGGCAAATTCAGCAAGTCGTAGCAGGGTGTATTTTCTCTTTGCCAAAACGGATAATCCTATAATAAAAAACAGATCTATTGCTATCGAGTCCTGGCTAAAACGTCTGATCGGCTACAAGTTCCAGCACCTTAAAAGCAGCTGTGGAAGGTGAAATCGGCAATATCGACCCTAGTACGGTTGAACGTATGGAAGCCGGTGGTGCTGAGGCAGTTGCTACAAGCGTTGAAGAAACATCCGACACACCCAACAAGCATTCACTCTACACCCAAAAAGAAAAGTCAGTCAAGGGTTGGAATTTACCAAGTCGGTTGCCGATCGCTGTCGAACGGTATGGCAATTCACGAGCTCATACTGTCATTATCAAAGGCAAAACGAAAGCGGATCTTGAAGGTTGGGTAAAGTCGAATCAGGAATTCATAGACAAGTGGCAATTAACAAAGAATGTTGATCATGGGTATCAAGTGTATAACGGAACGCATTACGGACGTGCTTTTGTGACGGCTGACAATAAAAACTGGCAAGAGTCTTATGATATTTGGAACGCACTCTTGAATATTGTCAAACAAGAAGATGCTCGGTATTTGAACAATCAAACAGCACAGTTTACCATAGGTGAAAGTGTGCTTGCTACAACGGATATACTTTCTGTGAATGCTCAAGCCGGGACAGAGGGCAAAGTCATTGGAATGATGTCAATCATCATCGGTAGAAATAAAAGTGGTGATATTCACAGTTATGAATATGATGTTGAGTTCGACGGAAGAATTGCTAACAACTTGCAACCTTGGCAGATAAGAAGCAATACAATTGAAGTGTTGCCCCCATCAGTACAGAAATATCAAAAGGGTGATGTGTTCTATGACTCAAGCGCGGACCAGCGCGGATATATCTTCTATAATTACATTATGATTTTGAATGTCGTAACGGTAGAAAACGAGTATGTCTATGAAATAGGATATGATTTTCATGTTACGAAAGAAGAATTTGAGCGTAAAATTTACCCGAGTAATAGGACACACTATGGAGTAAAACAGCAGACTGGCGAAGAAGTCATGACCAGAATTAAAGCGAACAGATTACAACAGTATCACCGTGGTGAATCCGGACTCAGTGACTCAGTACTTGGAGCACGCACAGGTTTAATTACTGGAATTCGCTCTACCAATATTCAGAAAAGAATCAAGGCGAATCCGTATTTAAAAGCAAGTAATTGCACTGATTTGAATGATATCGAAGCTGCTTGCGAGGCATTGCGCGAACTCGACGATGAATTCGGAGCAGATAATCAATCCCTCCTCAATGTTTGGGCGCAAATATTTGATCTAAAACATGTATTAGAGAATAAAGAAAATCAATTAGAAGGACTACCATCATCATTACCTACTATGGAAGAACAAGAAGTAGAGCTCACGCCGGCAGATTTGGGGTTTTATGACCATACGACAATTATGGCGATCACACCGAACTTCATCCCTCTGAATAGAACACAGCTGTTATTAGAGAAAATAGCCAAGCCCTTCCGAATGATGATATGGGGCAGGCAAGGATCGGGCAAATCTTCTCTTGCTTTGATGTTTGCAGAGGATCTCAGTCATTACGGTAAAACATTGTGTGTTCTGACCGACGAAAAAACTATTTCCGGCAGAATCGGGCAAACGATCGGACGGCTGAATATCAATGCAAAGAATATACTCTTCAATGATCGTATGGATTATTCACGCTTACGTGAATTTCTGACGAAAAACGCGCAAATAGAATATGTGGTGATCGACAGCATCAACGAACTGAACGTACCGGAACAATCCATCGTTGACCTCATGAACGATTATCCCGAGGTGTCGTTTGTATTTGTCTGCCAATCGACGAAGGACGGTAAAAACCACAGTTCTTTTGCCAACCTAGCCTACAAAGTCGATACAGAAATCACGGTAGAGAATCTCAAAGCCATAGCGAGAAAGCATCGTGACGGCCGCACCGGCATAGAATTCTCGATCTTAGACAAACGAGCGCAACGCCAGGTTAAGAAAGAGATCACGCTCAATGGCTTCAAACTATAACAACCTATTTTTATTCATACTTTCGGAGAACTAACATGTGTAATTGCCCAAGCTGTCAAGCTCAAAATGCCGGAATGAGACGGCTTAAATGGATGTGGTCGTGAGCAACAACCAACATCAATGAATGGATTGGATGGATTCTCAGTTGACTTTATGAGTGCATTCACCGGCGCACTGATCGGCGCTGCGGTGAGCTATGTCGCAGGTTGGGATTGGAAGGTTGGAGCTGGCGTTGGTGCTGTGACTGCTGGGTTTGTGTTGCCGAGTATGTCGAGTTGAATGGTTCTTACTTTTTACTTTTACTTAAATGCCCTAGATGAGGGCATTTTTTTTGAGTCATGGATGTGTGATTTCTCATAATATAGATCAATCATTGATTTTTTAGCTTGTTGTCATTATTTTATTGTTCACAAAATTTAAGTGGTAACCTTTGATGAAAAGGGTGGTAACCTATCACCGAAATACATTACAATTCAATGTAGATTATAATTTATAGGTAAATTCGCATTAGTTCATTGATATTTATTATAATTCATATACATAACTTCATAATTTTAAGATATTTACCTACATGCCCCTACCGATTGAAATAGATGCGTTTTATAGAAAATGGGAACACCGTTGGCAACATGGTCATGAAAACTCATTTTTGGAAAAGAAGTTCATCGAAGAAGTATTCTGTTTTGCTTTACACATTGGAGAGATTGAGAACTTAGAGCCTCAATACCGATTTATAGACGACCTTGGTGGAAATCGATTTATTGATTTTGTACTTCATGTTAATGGAAAGAAACTTGCTATAGAACTCGATGGAATAACGAAACTGAAAAATGAGGATGGAGCAATTGATCCCGAGAGATTTAACGATTTTCTAATTCGACAAAATAGTCTTTTAAAAAATGTAGATGACCTTGTTCGATATTCACATTCACATATAGTATTACTAACCACGGAAACACGATCTGGATTTCGTCAAAGAGTTGAGCTACACAAAAAAAATCGCTTATCTCCAAACGATATAGCCGAGAGAATACAAATTGACAACGAGAACTTTAGAATTGAGGTTCGACAACAACTTAATCAAAAACCGACCAATGAAGATATCAAACAAATAATTAATGAACTACTAAAACAATTCATCAACAATTCAAATACTAACCAACACAAGTTAATCAGGAATAAGAGATTTACAGTCGGTGTTTTGATACTTGTAATTACTGTTCTTTCAATTTTTCTTTGGAAAATCAAACTTCCAATCAAGTTCAAGTAATACGAACACACACCAATGTTGCTCAAAAAGTAGAAATTGGATTTCAAGTTCTCTCCGGTGCATTTATTTCGGACAATCGCTTTGTAATTAGTACCGGAAACATACTTCGAGAGATGAGTACTGATTGGTCAACTGCCACTATTCAGCAACAAAAAATTATTCAGTCAGCAGAAGCTATCCTCTCATGCACGATAGACGGCACTACCGGATGCCAATATGCAGGGCTCAATACAGGATATATACACTCCTGTTCGGATTCTCTCCAACTTGCTCCAGTTAAAAACCATATAATTGCAATGGCATCGCCTGAATCTATGAACAACTTGTTGATTTCTATCAAACATAGCGGTGTTTTATCGCTCGATAAATCGACTTTGAAAATCTTGGATACAATTTATACACAATCTGAAATCAACGCAATCGACTTCTTGCCGGAATCGCAGCAATATGTTTTAGGAGATAAAGATGGGTACGTTATCCTTGTATCCATTACTCAAGAAATAATAAGAAAGTTAAGAGTTTCCAATCACCCTATACGTTCGATCTGCAAGGGTAGAACTTCAACAGAAGTATTTGTTGGTGATAATAATGGCAATTTGTTCTCAGTGACAGATGTTCCCCAAAAACTCGAGCCATTTAATGGTGCTATTATAGCACTAAGATTATCAAGTACCAATTCGATAGAAGTACTTTGTCAAAGTGGTTTTCTCTACAGGAAGGAATTATGATATGAAATTCTTTTTGTATTTCGTTATATTCAGCACCTGCTATACTTGCTACAGCCAATCAAAAACACCAAGCGATATCCTCGAAGAAAAAGAAAAGCTTTCTGAAGAAAACGTAAAACAACGTAACGACTTCCAAGCCAAGCTTCGCATCAAAGAAAGAAGTATCAAGGAACTCCAAAGTATGATTAAGGTTTTAGTTGAAGATAGCCTTGGGAATATTGAGCTTGAGCGCAAGAACTCTGCCAAACTCTTAGCCAATAAACAGCAACAGTTAGATTCATTAAGCAACATAATAATCTCCTTAAATTATCAAAAGAACTCGCTGCTAATTACTCAAGATACATTGAGCTATAAAATTTATGCGCTCAAATATACACTTGATTCTTTACTTCTCTATAACAGCAAGCTAACAGTAAGCCAACGAAAAAAAGCCGGTGATGAATTAGCACAAAAGATTGGAAGAGATATATCAATTGCCAGAGAAGTACTTGATGAATTAATAGAACAACAAGATAGCGTACAATCCGAACTCAAAAGTTCAAGGACGAGACTGATATCACTCAAAGAGAATCTCACTTCTATCGAGGAAGACCTTAATTTGAAAAAGGAGAAACATAAGGCACTTGAAACTTCCCTATCTTCTCTGAAATCACAAATTGCAAGAAAAGTGAAGAAGTTATAGAATTAGAGAATGAAAATGCAAGTCTTCTCGTACAGCAGCAGAATCTCCAACGAGATATCAAACGTTTAGACTCTGAGCGAAGCCGAAAACGAACTCCATTGTTTAACTTGGGTGTCGGTCTGCATATCAACAAGCTCTTTGATAATACGTTTGAGTTCTATAACAATCAGATATTCATTGGAGCGGATGCTCAATTGGGTTGGTACTTTGACAAAAAAATGAATGATAACAGCACAATGGTGTTTCTATCTGCCTCTCTATCGTTCATGGATTCATTGCTAGTGAAGAGCAAAGGCAACGTTTGGCGAAACAATATTCTCACAACGATTGAGGCAGGTGTACAATTTAGAGAGTGGTTTTACCTGTCCGCGGGTTCTGCTATTCTATGGGGTAGTACTTCAACCATTTATAAATCCGGTCCGATGGTAAGCCTTGGATTCAATATTCCAATTACGACAAATGTTCGCATCCCTCTACGAACTTCTATGCAGATACTTGATCTATTTAGCGAGCCCTATTTTGGCTTTGAGACAGGAGTGTCGGTGACGTTTGATTTTTGGTATTTGTAGTGGTGTGTAATTTGGTTGGGGTCTTCCTTGTAGATTACTGCTGAAACTTAGAATATCCTTACATTGAGGTGGGTGGTATACTTTCACCGAAATATGTGGTACACTTTTACCTTACTATCCAATAAACTTTAATTATTGAGATTTTGATTACTTACCTACATTAGAAAAAACACCAGCAGAATCAACAAACTCAATTCTTGATTGATTGTTTAGAAACTTATTCTTGATGCTATACATTTCACCTTGAAGTTGAGTTTCTGCCATGCCGTTTGTATATATCGATATAATTAAATCTCTTGGTTGGGATTCCAATGCCTTGATAATATGTCTATCATATTCAGACAACGAATTGCCAAATATTAATAGGGGGGTTGTAGATTCTGAAAGTTTTTGCAAACAGAAATGAAGATAATTGCTTCTATTAATTAAGTCTAATTTGTCTTGAGATGTACCATCGGTAATAAACAATGGGAAATGATCTCGTTTAATTTCTTGAGAAATTGTTGCGATTAAATCATTGCCTTGCCTTTTAATTTTGAGATCATAAATCCCATTCCCGAATAAAAACAATGCTCCATGTAAGTAATATATATTTTTATCACCTACGCATTTTTTATTGAACTGTGTATAGAAATTATCATAGCTACGGAAGTAATCTTGGAATGGAGTATATGTATTGCCATTTCTACCTTTATCAACTGTTTTCATTATAATGTGATACAAAAACAAATCATAATTTGTTGTATAAATATCCTTATAGGTTTCTAGCTCATCTGTAAAAAAATCGAGATTATCCCAATCAATTTCGCCATTTCTTGGGTGTATTTCTTCTATGGTTTCTATCAAACCATTTTTCAATTTTTCAATTGCTTCTTTCACTAAGTCAGTTGGAAGTTCAAGCAAAGTATTGACCTTTAGCGTATGTATGAGATGACTTAAAATTTGCTCAAAATTGGTAGTCTCAAAATGCTGGAATAAAGACTTAAAGGGTTCATCCACTTTTTCGATAAATGTAATGAACAGAGATTTATATGCAAATTTTGACCAAAGGTTTATACTGAAACCATTACCTAATAACAAGTCTGTGCTCTCATACTCTGATCTTATTGAAGCCCATTGTTTGATTTCAATCATTCTATTTCTTCTTTCATTCTGAGATGCATCGTTCGAAGAATAATATCAGAATAAGTACAGGGTAAAAGTGTTGTAGAATATTATAGATACAAATGAAATCAGCCTATTCTGATAATATAACAAATTCAACACGCCGATTCTTTTGCCTTCCCTCATCTGTATCATTTCCTGCTATTGGTTTCGACTTACCGTATCCTTTTACCGATATTCGACCTACTTGGATTCCTTTTGTCACAAGAAACTCTTTTATAGCCGTTGCTCTATCTAGTGACAAAGAAATATTTGAAGACTCATTCCCAATATTATCAGTATGACCCGAAACTTCTATCTTCATATTAGGTGAATTTTGGAGTAAGCTAAACAAGCGATTTAGTTCAGATTCTGACTCTTTTCTTATATTACTCTTGCCAAAATTAAAGAATAAATTGTTCAAACGAATAATCTCACCTTTCTTTATAGGAGCTAAATTCAAGTCCTTTTGTATTTCTTTGTACTCTGACAGTTTGATTAAGTCTAAATTCTCACTAATTGGATAAAACCCTAAGGCATTTGCTATAAAACCATAATTTGATCCACTCGGCAAAGCAATCGTATAATCACCTGTACTTGGATTACTAATCGCTTCCCCAATGATTTTACCGGTTTCTAAATTCTCATATTGAATTTTAGCTTGAACAGGTTGCTTAGTAGAAATATCCATCACTTTGCCGGATACTATGGCTGTAGCTGTTGGGCGAAAAGCTTCCGGCAGATGTAATCTATATATGTCCGTACTTCCGAAACCGTTCAAATCAGAAACATAATACACAACATCTCCACTGGCTGCGATACTATAATCTTGTTCATTGAATTTAGTGTTAATATCTGGTCCCAAATTTCTTGGCGTTGTCCATGTCAGCCAAGTGTCATCTAACCTTCTGGTAATGTATATATCTGTACCACCATAACCATCGGTTCTATCAGAGCTGAAATATAGGGTTTTATCATCACCGGCTATAAATGGACTAAATTCATCATCAACAGAATTGATGTTAAATCCCATGTTTATCGGATCTGACCAAACATTATCATCTCCTTTAAAGCTCACATATAAATCGTGAGCAATACAGGAATCGCTGTCACATCGAGTATCTTCACGAACTAAAGAAAATATCAATACTTTTCCACTTGGAGAAAGTGCTTCTGAGAAATAGCGAGATTTGCTGTAATATTTATTGATTTCAATGGCTTTTGGGGCAGACCAACCGCTTTTGTCCTAGTAGATGTTGAATATCCTTGACCAAACTCCTTGCTTCCTGCGTCATAAGTTCCCATAAGTAAAATTGAATTTTTATCTGGGAAAATAGCAGCTACCCCATTATAACCATTTACATTTATATTTAAGCCAAAATTTGCCGCTTGCTTCCATTGTCCATTAGGTAACAATTCAGACATCCATGCTTCTTGCCCTTCTCCGATAAGTTCTCCAAATTCATTTCTTTTTTTTGTAAATTCATTAAAATTTTTATTATGACCTTCTCTTGCAAATGTTAGCAATTTGCCATCTGCTGATATTTTAGGTGCAAACTCATGAGCATAAGTATTTACATTGGGACCAAGGTTTTCCCTAATAATTTTAACAAAAGGTTTGAGAAGTTTTTTTACTGGTTCTGTTGTTACTTTATCAGCGACACCTGAATTTTCAAGTAAAAGTATATCTTCTAAGCATGCAGCCTCCCAAAATATTTGTAGATCGTCACTCATTTTTTTTCCAATATTTTTTTGGTACAATGACATAGCTTCGTTTGTTTTACCTTGTAACAATAAAGAATGTGCGTAATTCCCACTGGCGAACAAATTATTAGGTTTATAACTTAATGCCATTTGAGAAGATTTTTCAGATAAAACAAAATCACCTTTAAAGAGATAAATCCACGATAACGATACATAAATACTAAACCTGAAAGTTGTAGAATCTATATCGTCATTATCAATGATAAATGATTTATTTAAATTGAATATTTCATCTACAAGTGCCAATTCCTTTAATTTATATTCAACTGCTAGTTTATATTTTCCATCACCAAAGTTCAGATGTGAAAAATTGAACCAATACCTTAGACTGTCAAGTTCCTTCGCAGACTGAGAGAATGTAACACCTTGAATTGTAAAAAGAAGTAATAAAACAAGCATAGTAAAATGCTGCCTATTAAAATTCTTCT
>JADJXV010000019.1 GCA_016720145.1 Ignavibacteria bacterium
GTCTACCGGTAATCAGCAATATTCCGCCGCTGGGGAGACAATCCTTCTGGTTGATGATGAAGACCTCATCCGAAATATTGCCGATGACATTCTGCAAGCATATAATTACAAGGTATATACAGCGAAAAATGGAGCAGAAGCCGTTCAAATCTACTCAGAGAAAATTGACGAAATCTCGGCTGTCGTCACTGATGTGATGATGCCCGTCATGGGAGGAATTGAGCTCATGAGAATTCTCCGAAGTATCAATCCGGATATTCGAATAATAGCTGCAAGTGGCGTCGTTGATAATGATATTACTAAAAATTTAAAGGCAGCAGGTGCGCAGGTCATTCTCCTCAAGCCATTTACGGTCGATAAGCTATTGTCTGCGATTCAAGAAGTATTGGAGTAAGTACACACTCACAGGTATGCTACCAACACTTCAAAAAAACGTATTTTCGTGGAAATGAAATGTGGTTTTAGTATATGAGACGCATTATGATTTCTTGTGGTATCATCGGTCTCGGTCGACTCGGCGGCACACTCGCTCAGGCGTTAAAGCCGCTGTGGGGAGTAACACATTCCGCTGTTAATTCTGAGGAATATGAACGACTTACTGTTATTTGCAATAGAGTCTATTCATCCATTGAAGCTATAGAAGAGCTTCCAGAATGCATCATTATCACCGTACCCGATAGTCAGATTGAAAGCGTAGCACAATCAGTAGCTTCTCGGTTTGGAGCTCAGCTTGAGGGAAGGTGGGTTCTTCACTGTTCAGGCGCGCTTGGTGTGGATGTACTAGATTCGTGCCGTATAGCAGGCGCGCGAACTGCGTCTGCGCATCCATTTCAAACATTTGCAACGTCATCAATTGATGCTCTTCGGGGAATTGCCTGGGGTATTGACTGCATGCCGGAGGATGAGAATTTTCTCCAGCAATTAATAAAGTCACTAGGAGGACATCCCGTTGTCCTCACCGAAGATACTCGAAAAAAGAAAGCAATTTACCATGCTACGGCTGTCGTTGCTTCGAATTTCATAACTATACTCATAGCAGCTGCGAAGGAATTTGCTGATGTTGCTGGAATTGACTCTCGGCTGTTTTTAGAACCGATTATCCGTCAGACTGTCGAAAATTCGTTGAATATTTTTGACTCCCATACCCCACTTCCACTCACCGGTCCAATTGCACGAGGTGATAGTACGACTATCCGCCTTCACCGTGAAGCATTAACGAATTACCCTGATTTGTCAAAGCTTTACTTGCTTCTCAGTAAAGCTGCACTTGAAATTGCACGTACCAATAAACTCCTTACCACCGAACAAATCCACCAACTAGAAAGTGTCTTGAATGACTAAATTATTCACTTTTAGTAAAGTGACTCATCCTAACCCATAATTTCTTCTTCCATATAAAAAATCAGCGTCATCAGCGTGCCATCAACACACCAACGAATTGAATAGTACCAAAAATTCACGACTTTGACCATGTTATAGCCGGTGAGTGCTATTTTTGCAGTCCTTTTTATAATTGATCGGGTAATTATTATCTTAAACTGACAATGAATGTTTTAAAATTTGGCGGTACTTCCGTAGCTACAGCCGATGCGATGCGGCAGGTGCGTTCAATTATCGAGCCCGAACGCGGTTCGGTTGTGGTACTTTCTGCCTGCGGTGGAGTGACGAATCGTCTCTTGGAAGCAGTTCGTAAGGCTGGCTTCGGTGAGTCTGAGACTTCCACAGCAATTCTTCAGGAAATTGAAGAACGTCATGTAAATCTTTGCAATGAATTATTCAGCAATACTAATATATTGCATAATGTTCTATCAAATGTAAAGAAACTCTGCATGGAGTTACGAGTGTTTTGCCAAGGTGTGAGTCTTCTCGGTGAATGTACTGCTCGATCACTCGACGCAGCCGCATCTTATGGAGAGCGACTCTCGACATTGGTCTTTAGTAAGTATTGCACGTCAGTTGGTATGAAAGTGCAACTGTTTGATGCACGTGAAATTATGCGGACGGACAGTGAGTATCTTCAGGCGAAAATTAACTTTCCTGCCCTTCAACAATTGGCTCTTGAAAAACTCATTCCTTTGTTATCAAGTGGTGAAATTGTTATTACACAAGGATTTATTGGTTCGGATGATAATGGTGTGACCACCACTCTCGGACGAGGTGGGTCTGACCTGTCCGCAGCGCTAATCGGAGCAGCTATAGCAGCGAACAATATATTGATTTACACCGATGTCAGTGGTGTGGCGAGTGCCGATCCGCGCATTATTCCAACTGCGAAGCCGATACCGGTGATGAGCTTTAGTGAGGCGCGTGAATTGTCGTTTTATGGGGCGAAAGTATTACATCCAGAGACGATTTTGCCGGCGGTGGAGCGCGGAATTCCCGTGCGGGTGCTTAATACGTTTGCTCCGGGTGATGCGGGTACATTGATTGTAGCGCGGCGGGATACCGAGCGTGCAGGGCTCTCGGCCGTGACTCTTAAAAAAGAATGCAGTATGCTGAGAGTGCATGGAGTTAGCAACATAAATCAACATGCGGAGTTGTATCATCAGCTTTCCGAAATCACGAGTGAAGTTTATGCGACGCTGTCGGGCGAGAGTGTATGTACGGTCATTTTCTCGGCGTCGAAGCTTGATAGAGAAGCGCTGATTGCGCATTTTTCGGATTGGAAAATTGATGTGGATTCTTGTACGCTGCTTTGTGCTGTTGGGGCGAGAATTGACGGTACGACGGTGACGGAATTTACAAAAGCGTTAGGTGAGTTTGAGCCGTGGGTTGTCATATCGGGGAGCTCGAACGGGTGTTTGTTGGCTGTGCTTCCGCCTGCAGTAGCTGTCGCTGCCTTGCAGGCGGTGCATGATTGTATTATTGCGGACTAATCTGTTGCCTCTCCGATGAAGGAATTTTTAAACTCTTCCCACTTAACTTTTTCGTGGTTGTTTTCGCCGTAATATTTGAGAATTACTTCGAGCATTGTGGGTTTTAAATACCCTGCTACCGGCGAGAGAAGTTCGAATTTTTCATTGAGATAGACCGTCGTTGGGTACGACATTTTGCCGTTCAGGAGTGACACAGCGAATTCATTTGCTTTATAATCAGGTACATACGTGAATGTATTCCCATTGAAATGGAGCGTATCGCGTGACTCTGCATTAAACTTTACAGCGTAGTATTTTTCATTAATGTATTTCACAATTGCCGGATTGGTGAATGTAGAAGCGTCCATTTTCTTGCACCAGCCGCACCAATCAGTATAGACGTCGACGATGATTTTCCGTGGCTCTTTCTCGCATAATTTCACCGCTTCTTCGAAGGTAATCCAGTTGATTTTTTGAGGTTCAGCCGCATACATGCACGAAGTGCAAAACAGTAAACAAAGGATAAATACCGAGTATTTCATTATATAATCCAAATAGGATGAGTGAAGAATTGAGTTGTTAATTTCTAATTAAGATTGTAGTAATCCAAATACTTACTATTGTACTGATTCATCAAAAACGTATGGTAATTCGACAATAAACTCAGCCCCTTCGCCAAGCTTACTTTCACACCACACACGCCCGCGCATCATTTCAACAAATTTCTTGACGATCGATAATCCGAGTCCTGTGGAATGTTCACCGCCGGTCGGCTTTGCCGTAAGCCGTTGGAATTTCCCGAATAATTTCAATTTGTCTTGGTCAGAGATACCGGGACCTTCGTCTTTAATCGATATTCTACAGGTCGAGTCGGATTTGCTGACGGCAATATAAACATTTTTTCCATGAGGGGAATACTTGACCGCGTTGGATAGCAAATTGTCGAATACTTCTCTTAATATTTGGACATCGGCAACCATGGTAATACTGTAGGGTTCGGTTTGAACTATAAGAGGTAATCTTCCGATTCTGCACGCTCACGGTAGGTTTCTGTTTCTGAAGAACGAAGTCTGAAAGTGGGAATTCAGACAAAGATATTTTAACAGCACCTGATTCAATTGCATGAGTATCAAGGAGATTAGTAATGATATCTTTCATTCGCTGAGCGCTTGAATACACACCGTCAATATTCGAAAGTAGCTCTGTATGGGATAATTGCTTCCAATATCTACGCATAATATCTGCTTTGAGCATAATGGCAGAGAGGGGATTTTTGAGGTCATGGGCAGCTATTCCCATGAATTCGTTTTTTTCGATGTTCAGCTCGGCAAGGTAGGTGTTTTGCTTCTGCAGTTCACTATTGACACGTTCGATATCGGCTTTTGTCCGGCAATAATATGGCGATTTAAATTCTCAGCCTTGCGGTATAAGTAATGCGTGACAAAAACCATGCAAGGACAGAAAGAATGATCGTATTGGTGATTTGACCGTTGATATTGGGTTGCAGTACATTGGCATTCATAATAATAACGAAGCTGAGTTGTATGGTTGCAAATAATACAATACTGACAAGAGGTCTAAAATAAAGAGTAGCTGCAATGCCAAACATAGCAATGATATACTCATTTATTTGATTGTTGAAATATGACCCGATCCATCCGGAAAGCACAGCACTCCACATCATAATCACCAAACCGAATGATAATGCTATGTATCCGTTACTTTTGAAGTTATCGTGAGTGTTTCTTAATCCGAAACGTGATAAAATGTAGAAGATCAGCGTGGTGCATGCGAGTGTAAGATGCAGGTAAAACAACAACTCATACCCTACATTTTGTTCCCAAAGTCCTTCTGCTTTTGTAATGAAAATATCCCGCACGATCAACACACCATTCAGCATGAAAAGTACGAGGGAGAAGAGCCGGATTCGTGTCAAATTTGCTGTCTGAATATCCCTACTGTAATTATTACAATAGTCTTTTGGAGGACGTTCCGGCTCTACTTTGAGCATGTGTTTGATAGCATGGTATATGGACTGGTATCGAGAAGGAGAATTCATGCTGATATGTGTGGAATTATCGTTTATTTAATTTAGAACGCATTGACTAAATGTCGTATTTCCGGTGGATTACGTGAGTAGTCCATGGCAATTACGTCGAAGCGGCACTCGATATTTGTAATTTTATTGACATATAAATACCCTTGGGCTGTTCGTCGGATGGTCTTGACTTTGCTTGGAGTAATGGACGACTCCGGCGCACCGTACATATCATTCGATCTCGCTTTAACTTCAACAAATACAAGCACATCCTTGTCACGGGCGATGATATCAATCTCTCCATCGCGCCCGAAATGGAAATTCCGCTTCACAATTGTAAAGCCCTTTGTTTTCAAAAATTCGACGGCGGCGTCTTCGGCAACGGTGCCTTTTTCACGCTGATTTGGTTGGTCAGACATAATTATACCCTGAAAATAGTGGAAAATATGAAATGGAAAATAATGAGAGAATTTTGCTTTTTATCCAGCAATGGTACTATTCAATTGCTCGCCGAAAATGGCAAGTATATAGTTGCGTAATGTTTGAACTTGTGGTGGATTTTCTCGGACAACTGCCTTAATAAACTGGTACATTTTGTTGTCTTGCCTAATCGTTAATTTCTTTGTTCTACGTTTGAATTTATCCAATTTCTCAGGTATCTCGTACGAAATAGGTGATATTTGTGTCTGTCTCGCAGCTTCTAAGAACCATTCTTCAGCGCCGTCGAAAAGATACAAAATATGCTGATCATGTATGTCGGGGTGTTTAAGCCATTGAATTCCGTTATTTACATCTTCAACTTTAAACTGACTGATATATACACTTTCACGCATTTTCTTATTCTTATCGAAGATTCCAACTGTTATTCCTCTATTACCTTTATTCCTTTTATACATTGCAGTAAAAAGTTCTGTACCGTTTACATGATCAAAATCCTTTGGTTTCCACTTCATAATAATTTCTATTAGTAAGGTATCAAAATGGCATTCTGCTATAAAAAGTGGTTTAGGTTTCATACATACTATACTTTTCAAGATTTGAAAAAATGCTGGTATAGCTGTTCAAATTGTCAGTAACCTCCTCATCTGATAGTGACCTGACAGTTGTATTATTATCGTCGTACCCAACTACAAATACAGCTACTTTTTCAGGATTGGGGCGCAGCAAAGAGTCGAAAATGTGGTCACTGTGAGTCGTAATAAAGTATTGATTCTGATCATCTTCTATAATTTCACCTGCTAAATAACTCTGATAGGGTGCATAGGTGTGCGCTTCAGGTTCTTCTAATAATATCACGGCATCTGAATTTGAGTAAATAGCAGCAAGGTGGAAAATCATCCTTTGCAGCGTGTCTGCGACTAAAGAGTAAGGTAGCTGCACATGATAGGCGCCATATTTTTTCTGAATTCTGATTGTATTCACCCCATCGTTATTATCAAGAATCAACACAATATCGAAGCCAAACGGCTCAAAAAAATCATGTACTACTTCTTGTAATGCAGGTGTATGCCTGAGTACTTCCAATAGATTATCACCATGCGGAGGAAGCAGATAGCCGATTTCTGGATTGCCATGACCCGACTGACGTTTATAGTGATAGCTGCGAACATGAGAAATTCGTTCAATGCCTGACGTAGGCAAAATAACGGTTCCGTCTCGTTGAATTCTCGCACCGAAGTACGAGTTATGTGATATTTTCCCATTGAACTCTTGCCCTTTGTACAAATTTCTAATTCCAATATTAAAAGCATCTTTCCCAACTATATCTTCGGCAAGATGTTTCTCTTCTACAAAATGCTGATATGCATCATCAGAAGAGGAAAAACCTAGAACATTCGTTAGAGAATCAGTTGCCCTATTATCAGCATAATACCCAAACATTCCATCACCCGGATAGAACGATACTTGTGCTGCGCTGCTATCAGCCTTCACATAAATTGGCTGCGAATAATCCCGCATATTGAAAAGATCGTTGATGTTTTCATAATACAGGACACCATCTAAAAACTTATTATTGAAAATTACATTACCCGAAAGCAATGATATCGCTTCAAGGATATTCGACTTACCGGTATTCGGCTTGCCCACAAAAATATTTACCTGCTTGCATGACAAGGTAATGTCTTTTATAGACTTGAAGTTTTTGATAGTCAATTCTGAAATCATATTTTTCATACAATTCTCTCCTGAATCTAATCTGTACTTACACCACTTCCCCAAAAAGTGTGGCAGAATTTGCACGGTGTATCTTCACCGGAATGATATCGCCCACAATATATGCGCCAAGCTCGGTGTGAGGGAAGATCACGATTCTGTTTGAGTCGGTGCGACCTTGCCATTCTGCGGGACTCTTCTTGCTTGGTCCTTCAACGAGTACATGTTCGATCGTGCCGACACAAAGCTGATTTTGTTCGCCTGCTATGATACGTTGCTGCGCAATGATAGCCGAAAGACGTTCAGTCTTCACTGCATCAGACACATCATCGCCCATTTTCCATGCTTTCGTATTTTCTCGTGGGGAATAATTATACATAAAAGCGCCGTCGAAACGCACCTCGCGCATGAGTTCCATTGTCGCTGCATTATCCTTATCTGTCTCAGTCGGGAAGCCCACAATGATATCGGTCGTTAGAGCACAATTGGGTATTAACTTTCTGATTTTACTGATACGTTCGAGATAATGTGCTACAGTGTAGGTGCGATTCATAAGCTTAAGTATTCTATCCGAACCAGACTGTACCGGCAAATGTATATGTTTGCAGATATTCTCGAATTCCGCCTGCGTTTCAATGAGCTTGTCACTCATATCCTGCGGGTGTGAAGTGGTGTAGCGTATGCGCATGCCTGGCACTGCTCTCGCAGAAGCCACAAGCAAATCGGCAAAGTCCTTACTGGATTGTTCATCACGGTAACTGTTCACATTCTGCCCAAGGAGAGTCGCTTCTTTAAATCCATGCTCCCACAAAATTTTCAATTCATCCACCACCGAATTCATCGCTCGGGAACGTTCACGGCCACGTGTGAAGGGTACGACACAAAACGTGCAGAATTTATCACAACCTCTCATTATCGAAACCCATGCAGCTATTCCATCCGTGCGCAAAGGAAGAATATCGTCATAAGTCTCTACTCTGCTGAGTTTTACAGCAATTCCTTTTTCGCCTGTATAAGCGCGCCCGACGAGCTCCGGCACACTTCGATATTCATCAGGACCGACGACGATATCGACTAATTTTTTCTCTAACAACTCACCGCGTAAGCGCTCAGCCATGCATCCCAAAACGCCGACGACAAGATCACGATTGCGCTTTTTGTAGTATTTGAGATGGTCGAGGCGTTCGTGGATTTTCTTCTCTGCATTGTCCCGTACTGCGCAGGTATTAATCAATATCACGTCTGCATCATCAGGTTTGTCGGTCATAAGATACCCATTTTGATGCATCACACCCATGACAATTTCAGAGTCATTGACATTCATTTGACAGCCGTATGTCTCGACATACAGCTTGCGGCTAGGTGGAATCGGAGTGCCCGGTGACGACTCGTCAACTTGTGGAATGGATAAATCAAGAACAGGAAGTGAAAGCATACATTAAAGTAGAATAGTCGTAAAACTCGGGTTTAAAAGTTCGATAATCGTTGCAAAAATACAGAAATATGGTGGAAGATAGCCGTAAGTCTTCTTTAGTCGTAAGTCTGCTTTAGTCGTAAGTCTTTAAGTCGTAAGTCGGTAAGTCGTAAGTCGTAAGTCTATATGTTGAAAGTCTATATGTTGTAAGTCGGTAAGTCGGCAAGTCGTAAGTCGGTAAGTGGAAATTGATATATTCTTACGTTGTAAGTTATGTTAGAAAAAATCAAGTATCTTGTACGTCAGAATAGCTGTAAGTCTTTATTGAGGTATGAGGTTAATGCATCGTTTATGTAATCCATAGTGGTGAACTTAACGTTTATATTGGTTTCCTACTTGAATATAACATAGAAATAATTCTTTATTATCATGGACTGACACGTTAGGAAATTGTCTTTGAAATTAATCGGTTAGAGTATGTCTATTGATTTTTTACAAATACAACACATTTGTACTCTTTATTATCACCTACTTTTATCATATATACGCCATTCGTGAGGATATTTGTATTCAGGTGAGTGAGCGATGAGGTAAGTGTACCTTGCTGTGCAAGTCTTCCTATTTGATCGTAAATTTCATAACTCGCCTCATTGGAGAGTGTGGGGAATTCTATTGATATTCTTTCCGACGCAGGATTGGGATACAGCGAAATTACTTTCACATTACTTATTGATTCTTCTACGCTTACCGGCATGAGCGGTTTGTAGAAAATTTTTCGAATCACCCAATTGTCTGGGTCAATACGGACTGCGCTTTCAATCTTACTGACCGTAGTTGTGAGATTAATTCTATATTCTTGACTTTTCAGATTATTCAGCACCGTTATGGTTGTATCCTTGCCTGCGATGTCTCTGATTTTGACTTGTAGCGGCATTTCAAATAGCTTGTGATAATCTGCTATGCTGTCTTGAGCCTGATCTATACGAAGATACAAGGCATGGCTCACAGGGTCTTGTTCAAAATTATAATGATAAATCGGGTAATACTGCTGATATACCCATTGATTAAAAAATGTCGTAAGGTTTTTTCCACTAACGAGTTCACATATTGCTTTGAAATCTTCTGTAGATGCATTCTTGTACATGAATCCGGGGCTTGTGGAGTATGTTTTCAGACACTTAAAAAAAACACTATCACCCAGAACTCCTCTAAGCATGTGCAGTACCCAAGCTCCTTTGTTATAGACAATTGGCTGGAAAATATTAAATGTATCAAGCGCATTCTGTAAGTAGAGCGTGCCTCCCATAGTCGCTGCGTAGTTATTGATGTATGTGTGATATGCAGCAGTTCCTGCATCGTGTTCTTCCCAGAGTGCTTCAGCGTATGTCGCGAAGCCTTCGTTCAGCCAGGCATGGTGCCAGTCTTTACAAGTTATCATATTGCCGAACCATGTATGGGCTAACTCGTGAACCGACACCCAGAGCCACGACGACGTCATTTGGTTGGTAATAATACTCGTTTGATTCTCAATTGCCCCATAATAGCCAAGCTCCGACATAGCAAATTTTTCTTTCCAAAACGGATACTCTCCAAATTTTTCAGAGAAGAATTTCATCACCTCAGGAATCTGTGCCACACCATGCTTCGAGATGGAGTCATTTTCTTTAAACATATAATAATCAAGGGGAAAGCTCTCTCCATTAAGATCTGAATATAGTTGCCGGTAGTGCGAATAATTAGCAATTGCCATCATCACATAATACGGTACTATAGGATATCTATGTCGCCATGAATAGGTGAATTTCCCGTTTTGGATTGTTGTATTTTCGAGAATTCCATTCGAAACTGCAACTACTTTATTCCCATTTATGATTGTATCAGGTACAGTAATATCGAAATAGACCGAGTCTGCTTTATCCTCCGGGCCATCCTTGCATGGATACCAATAATGAGCGAGATATGGTGTGGACAAAGTAGCAATCACCGGTTCACTACCATTATGGACTTCATACCGTAAGCCTTTCATACCACCGGCGAGGCGTGGAATTCCCTGATACCAAATCCGTACACCGGCACTCTCGCCGAGCTTGTATTCTTTATCGAGTGCGATGCTGATACTGTCTCCTGTGACTACAAAGCCACGCGAATTTCCGGAAATACTATCGATGCGTAAACTGTTGTGAAGACTAAGACTAATATGAGTGAGGTTATCCGAATTCGACGCAAACGAGCAACGAACGTTCCCCTTGATATACTTTGCGGAAGGATCTATCGAAACATCGAGTTGGAGGTGGTAGAATCGAATGTCGAATGAACTATCAACTGATTTATTACTGCTGACACTGACGAAATCTTTGAAATTATTCCACTCAGATTGGTAGAATTCTTGATGTGAGATAGGGCGTTGACTTCGAAGAGTGAGTGAAGTAAATGAGAAAAATATCAAAACCAACAGAAGTATTTTTTTCATGATACAAACTCATGAGAATGAATTGGTGAGTGATGGTAATTACTTTATAATACTTGATAGAACAGTGATTCCACGTCAATAATATGAAGGCACTTGATATTCTTTCGGCAAAACTACTAAAAATCAATCGTATGATACCTTAAAAAAATCTAACGCTATCTTCCTTACGAAGTGCACTTCCCTTGACTTACGACATCCCCTGACTACCAACATACTGCATACGTATCACATGTCAAACGACTATCATGACATACGTCTCTTTTGTCTTATGACTATCTCTTGACGTAGGACATTCGCTTGACTTACCACTTACTACTCTCTTGTCTTACGACTTACGACTTACGACTCTTTTGTCTTACGACTTACGACTTACCACTCTCTCCCGACTCTCCCCAAAAAACCGTATTTTTGAAAAAACAAAATTTTGCAACCTTTCAAACAATATCGATGAGTGCAACCGAAATCAAAGCAGTGACTTCGAAGTCCGACGAAATGAAGTTTATCAAATGTCAGTGGAATTTTTACAAAGGCGATAAAAATTTCGTTCCGCCGATGATAATGGATCGTAAAAAGCTCCTCGACAAGACCAAAAATCCATTCTACAAGCACTCCGAAATGCAGCTTTTTCTTGCCGAACGTGACGGGATAATTGTTGGGAGAATTGGCGCAATTATTAATCATAATCACAACACCACCCACGAAGATCTCATCGGTTTTTTCGGTTTTTTTGAATGTGAGAATAACCAGCAAACGGCGAATCTGCTTTTTGCGACTGCTGCCGAATGGCTCAAAAAACGCGGCATGACTCATGTTCGCGGTCCGGTGAATCCCTCAATGAATGATGAATGCGGCCTTTTGGTTGATGGGTTTACGTCGCCACCGGTGGTCCTCATGACCTACAATCCCGAGTATTACGCCCGCCTCATCGAAGACGCTGGATTCGCCAAGGAAAAAGACCTGTACGCGTATATTTTGGAGAATAAATCCTACATTACCGACAAAATGAATCGAATGGTGAATGTCATTCGAGAACGTAATCATATCACCGTGCGGGAGGTGAATTTCAAAAATAAAACCCAGTTTGAGAAAGATGTCAAAACCCTCAAGGATATCTACAATGCAGCATGGGAAAAGAACTGGGGTTTTGTCAAAATGACGAACGAAGAATTCGACTTTCTCGCTGCCGACCTCAAGCAAATCGCCGACCCTCGCTATGCGTTAATTATTGAAATCAAAGGTCAGCCCGTGGGTTTCGCTCTCGCCTTACCAGATATTAATCAATGCTTTATCCATAATAAAAACGGCGGATTGCTCGGCGGTGTGTGGCATTTATTGACCAAGAAAAGCAAGATTTCACTGTTGCGTATTATCGTGCTCGGCGTGCTGCCCGAATACCGCCGTACCGGTGCTGATGCTGTCATGTATTACGAACTCGGCAAGCGTGGCGTGGATAGAGGCATCACCCACGGTGAGGCATCGTGGATATTAGAAGATAATACGATGATGAACCGCGGACTCACTACAACGATGAATGGCAAAGTCTATAAAACCTATCGTGTGTATCAGAAGGAATTGTAAATTCTTTTGGGGTAATTGTAGATTGGGCAAAGTAAAAGAGCTTTTGTCAATTTCAAGAAAAAATAGGTAAGTAATTGAACATTTCGACAAGCTCAATGTGACGTAACTTGTTCGTCATACTGAGCTTGTCGAAGTATCAAGCACAATACCAATTTCTTAAGTGAAAGCATTGACCGTAAAGGATTGCCCCTAACCGGAATTGAACCATTAAAAATGCGCCACCGTATGCGCAAACATCACCTCCGCCTTGCGATTGAGCCATTGAATGTGAAAATTATCCTTGGTAATAATCGCCGCGCAAAAGCCACCATTCGTCGCTGCAAAGAGAGTGTGGTCGCCGTAGCTTGTATTCCGCGAACCTCCCCCGCCACCTGACACAACACACGTAAATTTATCGGCAGGATTTTTAATGCATTGTAAGTCGTGCTCGTGTCCGCATAGAAACACCTGCACGCCATATTGATCAAGCAAGGGCTTGATAGACTTGACCATGACACGTTCCTCACCATGCGAACCGTAGCTGCGTATCGGATGGTGTCCTACGACTATTTTCCAACGAGCTTTCGAAGCAGAGAGCACTTTTTTGAACCATGCGACTTGTTCTGTTGGGTCATAATTTTTAAGCGCATCAGTATCAAGCACAAAAAATTCAACACTTACGCCACCAAAAATTTTCTCAAAAGTATAATACCGCGCCGGCATATTCCATCGAGGGTTGATGGAATGATAGTCAATCTGCGCATCAACATTGAGCAAGTAATCATGATTTCCGAGGGCTACATACCATGGAATTGCAAGTGCATCTCCGGTATAAATATTCTCAAACTTCGTCTTCCACTGTTTGTCGTCGGTCGAATTCACGCCGCCGGGGTAAAAATTATCACCCACCGACACAATAAATTCCGGCTTGTCGGACTTCGCTTTTTGAAGCATCGCATCTGCTACTTGGCGTTGAAATTTCCCGCCGGCACCCCAGTCGCCGAGTATTAAAAAACGAGTTTGTGGTATGCTGTTGTACGTCTCAATCTTGAATTTCGGTACGGGCTGCGCGTTCTTGACCTTGTCTTCCCCACCAAACATATCAAACATCGAGCCGCAGCCCGAAAGCACAATCATGAGACTGATAATAATAAATCGACGATTCATAAATACTCCGGTTATATGTAAAATTTCACGATACTATAGACAAACATCATGAATTCAATTCAAACGCAACATGATGTTTTGGAAGCAATTACATCTTCTCCGATCGAGATTCGATGTTCACTTTCATTGTAAATATATCAAATAATTCTATACAGTTTTATGGTAGTAAATTAAAAGGGCAGTAAAGTCTGTATTTTTGCCTGAAAAATCCTCCAACGGTAATTCAATTCCCATGCCTGATACTCTTGCAGAACGCTACAAAGCAAATTCCACTCATGTCAAAGCATGCGCCAATGCAGCGAACCGTCCGGATGATGTGCGTATCATTGCCGTCTCCAAGACACAGCCGGCGAGTGTACTTATAGAAGCATATCGAGCCGGTATCACAACCTTTGGGGAGAATTATGCACTTGAATTATACGACAAATTCCTTGCACTTTCAGCTCTCGGACTCACACCCGAATGGCATTTTATCGGTCATCTTCAGACGAATAAAGTCAAGCTCCTTGCGCCGTTTGTGACGATGATTCACTCGGTGGACTCCGTAAAGCTCGCCCGAGAAATATCTACGCAAGCCATTAAAAATTCAAGAGTAATTGATATTTGTGTGCAGGTTAATACGTCAGGTGAGGAGTCGAAGTCCGGCTGTGAACCTACCGCGCTCGATACAATAGTTAGTGATATTCTCACACTGCAGGGAGTGCGGCTTTGCGGTCTAATGACAATTCCCTCTTTTACGGCGACGGATGAAGAATTGCGCCATGAATTCAGTCTCTTACGTGGTATGCGGGATGCCTTGCAAGCGCAATATCCGGAGCAAGATATTCATCATCTATCGATGGGAATGAGCGGCGATTATCCGCTTGCCATTGAAGAAGGCGCGACATTTGTTCGGATTGGGACGGCTATTTTTGGAGAACGTCAGTATCCTGCTCGGTAATTATCCATCTAACGCTTTATGAAGAAATCCCTTACCGAATCTGCAAGCTTCATCGCATCCGCACTTCCGCCACACTTCCACCCAAAAGTAGCGATTATCCTCGGAAGTGGACTCTGTGCAATTACCGATGGTATGGATATTCTAGCCACACTTCCCTATAGCACGATACCTCACTTTCCTATTTCGACAGTAGATTCACACAGAGGTGCGTTAGTGTTAGGTTATATTGGGGATACAGCGGTCGCGGTGATGCAGGGTCGTTTTCATTATTACGAGGGATATTCGGCTGAGGAGGTAGTGTTCCCGTTAAGAGTCGTGCAGCAGCTTGGCGCGTCAATTCTCCTGCTGACCAATGCCTGCGGCGGGCTCAATCCTCTTTTTCGCGCCTGTGATATCATGCTCATTGATGATCATATCAACCTGCAATGGGAGAATCCTCTCATCAGCCGTGATGAACGCCACCGCTTCCCAGATATGAGCACGCCGTACTCTTCACGACTACAAAGTATAGCCGAGCAATGCGCTCTCCGCCAAGCACTTACGCTGCGTAAAGGGACGTATCTAGCAGTGACCGGACCGAATTACGAGACCCGAGCCGAGCTCCGCTTCATGCGCACCATCGGCGCTGATGCAGTCGGCATGAGCAGCGTTCCTGAGACACTCGCGGCACGTTCACTCAGTATGGAAGTACTTGGATTGTCTCTTATTACCAACGAATGCCGACCGGACGCTCCCCGTCATGTGTCTCATGAAGAAGTGCTGACGACGGCGGTGCGTGCAGAGCAGAATCTGAAGAAATTGGTGTTTAGTATTCTCGAAGAATCCTGAAATTATTGGTTACCCTTCTGCATATTCCAAACGTGAGTCTGCGGACACACTTGCTGTCCACAAGTTGGAAGATTGAGTTTACTAATCAACTATAATTTTTTCAATCATCAAAAAATCACTAAAAATGCTCAAACTATATTATTTTGCAACGCCTACCATAAAGCAATAGATATCTCTTGGTAGATGAATAAGAATTAAGTAAGTTGTTCTATAATTTAAATACTTCTAAGTATTTTCATGTTTTCCATGCGTACCTTTCAAAACATAGAGAAAGAGTTTACTTTTAGCTTGGCATCGTGCATCGTGCATCGTGCATCATGCATCGTGCATCGTGCATCGTGCTTGCCCCGCCAAGTTTGCTTATATCTATGCACGATGCTGGGTTTATATTCTTCATTGATTCTGTATCTCCGCGATCGCTCGCCCCCCGCCTTTAACCTTCACCTTCTCGGTATTTTCTATTTATACCCTTCTCATTTTTCAAATTTTTAATAAAAGTTATACTATGAAACAATATATTATTCTCTTTTTTATGCTCTTTTCTGTTGGAGTGGAAAAAGTATCAGCTCAATATGGGTGTGTACTGCCTGAATCAGAGTGTACACAAGGATGGTCTGGAAATCAATTTGGACATGTATTTAATATTTTCTTACCTGGAAAAAGTGCAGCACCTTGTAATGGCAACCCTATTTATGTAGATTTAACGGTAACATATCAACGGCGATGTAATGAAATCAGAATTATTGAAGTTTCGGGATTCGACCCAGACGGTCTCCCACCTCCATGTTATGATGCCGCTGCAGATGCTGCTGTGTTTAATATTGCAGATGCGGCTATAATAAACAGATCAATTAACGGGCTTCTCAGGCAAATTTTTGATTCTGAGCACCCAATTCCTCCGCCGCCAGATCCAAATCCATTTCCCTGCCCGTCAGGATCTATTTCATACAGTGCAAGTTTTGCATCATGCTTTAGAGAAGTTTGGACAATAACATGGTTTACAGCCAATCCTGTTGGTGGACCACCAATAATGCATACTCACGATATAGATATAGGAAAATCAAACCACTACGATGCAAATGGGAATTATACGACTTATTACCAAAATCAAGTCAATATATATTTGATAAGTCAAGGAGTTTTAATACCATCTGCCGTTGTAACTTCAAATTATTTCCCATGCAACGACTATTGTTGTATAAAAGAATTTAGTTATTGTTATGACGAAAATCGTGAAGTAGTTGAGACACTCCTAAATTTTTATCCAGCAAGTCAAACTTGCCCAGAATTAGAAGAACAATGTTATATCACAACATGTACTACTAATCCTTAGATCAGTTAATAATTGCTTTCTACGTATAAAACATCCCTTCACAATGCCGTATGTTTTTAAACCCGTACGGCATATTAACTAAATTTAATTCAGAACGTTATGAAAGTTATCAATTTTATTTTATTTTTCGCTTGTACACTTTGCGCATCAGCACAATGGGAAGCTGTCTTCATCCCCGAGCAAGGCACAGATCTCCATGATGTACATCTCATCAGCGGTGAGCATGGCGTGGCAGTAGGCAAGCTTGGTACTATTCTTATGACAGATGACGGATTTCATACATGGAAGCGCATCACCTCTGGCACTTCACAGGATTTCTATGCTCTTAATTATTTTGATGCAACTACGGCTGTGGCGGCAGGAATCGGGGGCATGATTCTCCGCACTACTGACGGCGGTAATACTTGGTCGGCAATTATCAGCGGAACATCCGATTCGCTCTATAAATTCTCATCTCTCTCACCGACGACTGCCATCGTCGTCGGAAGTAACGGCACCATCCTTAAAACTATAGATAAAGGTCTCCATTGGTCAAGTGTTCTAAGTGGAACTACGATGAGTCTTCTCAGCATAAGCTCAAATGGAACCACTTGTATTGCAACGGGTAAGAATGGAATCATCCTTCGAAGTCCGGATGCTGGAGATTCATGGGAAATCATTCCAAGCGGAACAGAGCTAGATCTTTATACAGTGAGTTGGGTCACAAATTCTACTCTACTTATCGGCGGTGACAGTTGTGCTATATACCGTTCGACTGATACAGGGAAATCATGGCAATTCGACCAGAAACTATTTATTATGCCTGATAAATGGACATCTGCGGAAATCTTAGATATTCAATTTGTGAATGATAGTGTGGGGTATATGTGCGGACGATTGGGTAGTACGGGATCATTTTCAAGTTTCATGGATTATGCAAGAATTCACTATACAAAGGACGCAGGTAAGACTTGGCAACGACTAATTGGTTCTGGCTATGACCCTGTTTTCAAAGATTATGATGGTCGTTATACTAATTCAGGAAAAGGATACTGGCGACGTATGTCCTTGATAAATCCAGACAGTGTTATCGTTGTAGGATTTAATGAATATAATTCAACTGGAATACGCATTCCAGGTTCTTCAGTAATTATTGCCGGCGGACCCAATAGCCCACTTTTTGAAATGCGACTGAATAGTGAAAAGACAGATTCCCTCGGTTATGTAACAGCTACTCTGAAATCATTTACAAGTGTATATTCTACATCTCCTTCAGTATGGAAAGTTGCTACAAACAAAGGCGAAGTCTTCCAAACAACAGATGCAGGTAAGAAGTGGAGTAGAGAGATTGATTCAATCGGAGGCTATTGCTACGACATGAAGTTTACAGGAGATTTTGGAATAATGACTGCAGATTCCGGTAGAATATACAGTACTCAAGATGGCGGAATAAGTTGGAAACGCAGTTATTTTGATAAAGGGATAATAAAGTTGTTAGTATATCCTGTCATCTCGGATGTTACGATACTTAACGCTACAACTGCAATTTGTTTAGAACAGTATGGGTACAGAAAACTGATACGAACAGATAATGCCGGTGAAACGTGGACGAAAATAAATCTAGACATAGATAGCATAAGCTCAATTACAGTACCAACTTTTACAGATGAAAAGCATGGTTGGCTTTTGGAGCAGCCTTTCACATACGACCCAAAAACAGGGAGAGCAGTAAATCTGAAGCAAGGTCGACTCCATTTTAGTTCAAATGGAGGTGTCACTTGGGTAGATAAAACCCCATATTCTATTATAGAAAGTAGGGATAAGTTTTGGAATCAACGTATTGACTTTAGCGACACTCTTCATGGTTGGTTTACAGCATTTGAACATGACAGTACAACAATCCTCAAGAACCGAACCCCCATAGTTTTCTCTACCAACGACGGAGGCGATACTTGGAAGCGCACCGTAATTGACATGCAGCCTTTCTTACCATCGAATCCCGAAATATATTCTTTGCAATTTATGGATGTTATGGGAATCGACTCCATGAATTATATACTCTATCTGAGCTATGAATTCAACAACAAAGTAATCCGCACAACAGACGGAGGAACAACGTGGAAAGAAATGACGTACAATAATGATCCACTTACATCCAATAAGAACCGAGCGTTCTACCGCGCCGATTCGACGACCTTTTTTATGTTCGGCGATAATAGTATGCTGTATAGGTGGAAGTACACCAAAGAAGTTACGGGCGTTGATGAGTTGATTGATGTACCCACAAACGGTATCACGATTTCCCCCAATCCTACAAGCACGTCATTCACCATATCCGGCATCGACAATATCTCATCCGTGAAAATAATGAACAGCTTGGGGATAATGGTTAATGGTCAATGGTTAATGGTTAATGGGCAAATTTCAGTGGATGTGTCGGGTTTGGCGGCGGGTGTATATTTTGTGCAGGTGCAGACGGCTACCGGTATCGTAACGAAGCCGGTCGTTATAACTCGTTAATTTGCTTTGCGGTAAGACCTGACAGGATCAAGAAAACCTGTCAGGTCTCCCCGAGAGTATCGCGTCTTCGCGATGCCCTCGATGTACACTTCTCACTTTACACCTTACCACTTACGACTATACTTCGCTTTACTACTATTCCCGACTTACTACTATTTCCGGACTTACAATTTTCCCCCGACTTACGACTTACGACTATTCTCCGACTTACGACTTACGACTATTGTCCTCAAATTCCACTATTTTTGCGGTTGAATAACCGTTGTCCTACACTTATATCAGCACATTAACTATGATCGAACGTTACACACGCCCCGAGATGGGGAATATCTGGAGCGAACAGAACAAATACGCTATCTGGCTTGAAATTGAAATACTTGCCTGCGAAGCTCAGTCCAATCTTGGCATCATCCCCGCCGAAGCTGTCCGCGAAATCCGCACCAAAGCGCAATTCGACGTAGCGCGAATCCTTGAGATTGAAGAAACAACCAAACATGACGTGATTGCATTTTTAACGAATGTAGCAGAGTATGTGGGTGAAAATTCACGCTTCATCCACATGGGCATGACCTCAAGCGACGTACTCGATACATGCCTCGCCGTGCAACTCAAGCAAGCGGGCGAACTTCTGCTCGCCGATATGCTTCGCCTCAAAGACGTGCTAGCTCGCCGTGCGGGAGAATTCAAATACACACTCTGCGTCGGGCGCTCGCACGGAATACACGCAGAGCCCACGACGTTCGGACTCAAAATCGCTCTCTGGTATGAAGAATGTAAGCGAAATATCAAGCGTTTAGAAGAAAGTATCCGCATTATTTCGACCGGTATGATCAGCGGCGCGGTTGGTACATTCGAACATCTTTCACCAAAAGTCGAGGAGTATGTGTGTGAGAAATTAGGACTTTCACCTGCACCAGTTTCTACTCAAGTAATTCAACGTGATAGGCATACAGAATACATGACAACGCTCGCGATTATTGGTTCATCACTTGAAAAAATTGCAACGGAAATTCGTCACTTACAACGAACGGAAGTGCTTGAAGCAGAAGAGTTTTTCTCCAAAGGACAAAAGGGGAGTTCTGCTATGCCGCACAAACGGAATCCGATCGTAAGTGAACGTATCTGCGGCTTAGCACGATTGCTCCGCGCAAATTCTATGGCAGCAATGGAAAATAATGCTCTCTGGCACGAACGTGATATTTCGCACAGCAGTGTGGAAAGGGTGATTTGTCCGGACTCGACTATTACCCTCAATTATATGCTGCATCTGGCAATTAATTTGGTTGATCGATTGCTTGTTTATCCAGACAATATGTTGCGTAATATCAATATAACTCATGGGTTAGTGTTCTCGCAGACGGTACTGCTCGAGCTCGTTCGACGTGGAATATCCCGCGAGGACAGCTATGCGCTTGTACAGCAAGCGGCGATGCGCACATGGGCTGAGCGCATACCTCTTTTTGATACATTACAGGAAAACGAAGACGTGATGAAGCTAATAACAGCAGAGGAATTACGGGCGATATTTGAGTCAGGTAAGGGGATTTTCAAGAGTGTGGATTATATCTTCGAGCGGTGTGGATTGTAGGATTTCGAGCCGAGCCCCTCGCTTCTTCGTGAGCGGCTTGGCGGGTTTTAGTGTATTGAATTTGCAGGGATTTTTAATATGAAAAAACAAAGTTTGTTTGTCAAGAGGGTTATAGTAATTAATAGCGTTTTATTACTCTTTGTTCAATTTAGTTGCACAAAAGAGATTCCTGCTCGTAAAGAGTCTAATGAAATACAACAAGATTACCCAGTAGAATTACAACTTATCCGTGCTGGTTCATTTTCAGATACTCGATTAAAATCTCTTTCAGATAGTGTTACATTAGGATTTCATAATTTTTCTTTATACGATACATGTATTGTTAATTTTATAGATACAAGTTTTTCTCCTCAAAAAACAATTTCAATCGCTTCTACAAAAGATACGACAATTCAAGTTAGTTTAAATAGTTTGGTATTTATAGAATATATTTTTCGCAATAAGAAAATATTTATTTATGATAGGTATACTGGGTTAGATTATCCTTATATCTATGTTGCTTTACTCAATAATTATACGGAGGAAAAGTGTTTTCGAGTTACTTTGTCAAATACTCCACTTCATAATCATGAAATAGGTTGAGTAAATTATTGTTTTCTCGTCCGGTCAGTTCTTAGAACTGACCGTAAACACATACCGCTGGATGTTTGCATGATAGTTCAACAAGAGAAGTATATGTACGACCCCATCCGGGGTCGTAGAGGTGTCAGTCAGGGGAATCATGTTCTACAAACATACAATCACTCTGTGATTGAAGATATGTTAGCTATGATTACCGTCCGGTCAGTTCTTAGAACTGACCGTAAACACACACCGCTGAAACGTCTGCATTATTGAGCGTTTTTTATAAAAAGTGTTTCTTTAATTCCAACTTAGAAGTAGATGTGATGATTATCTTGAGCGGTATTACAGACTATAGATAGGAAGTACGGACGAGCAGGACGCTTCATCGGTAAGTATTTACATCCAGTTGTAACAACTGGATGGACGGGAATTTCAATTTATACTCTTTAGGTATTGCAAAGTATAATCATTACAACATACTTTATATACAAGTTGTTACGTGTAATTGCAATGGCTGCTATGGCAAAAAAAAGTTGAACTGACAGATAACTATCATACCGTTAATAGATTGTGGATAGTAGTAAGCAGCACTTCTGCCGTGAATGGCTTTGCTACAAAACCTTGAATCTTAACATTATCCGGTAAAACCAAGCCATCTTCATCTAAGCTACCACTACATACGATTACTTTCACGTCCGGATCATACGTACGTACTATCGAGATAATTTCAATCCCATTGGTCGTCGGTAAATGCATATCGGTCATAACAAGTGCAATTCTCTCTTTTTCATGTGAAGAATATGCTTTGCGTATTTCCTGGACGTCAGAAGCTGTAATCACCTTATATCCATAAGCTTCAAGGATTTCCTGTGAAATGTTCAGCACAGATAGTTCGTCATCAATTACTAAGATCGTTTGTCCACTACCAGCCGGAAGCTGCTTGACTTCGCGTTCACTTACAATTGCTAGCCCTGAAAGCACCGGAAAGAAAATTTTGAATTCAGTACCCATTCCCGGTTCGCTTTCAATGGTAATAAACCCTCCATGATTTTTAACGATTTCAGCCACGGTTGATAGTCCTAATCCCGTGCCTTTGCCGGGTGCTTTTGTTGTGTAGAGTGGCTCGAATATCTTATCACGAATTTCCGGCGGTATACCGGTGCCATTGTCTTTGACGGACAGCAGTACAAATTCACCAGATTTGCCACCCGATTCTGAATCTTTATCTTGCAAAATATGTTGAGATGCAGAAAGACTCAATGTACCGCCGTCCGGCATTGCATCACGTGCATTTACACACAGATTCATAAGTATCTGATGAATCTGTGTGGCATCACCTAAAACAAGAGGTAGATTGTCCTGAACACTGACAGTCATCGAGATGTTTTTCGGCAGGGTTTGTTTGATAAGTGTATCTATTTCGTAGAGATGATGCTGTATCTGCTGAGGCGAAAATTCATCAGTTGTTCCTCTGGCAAAGGTAAGAACTCTTTTAACAATTTCCTTACCTCGAGCTGCACCTTTCCATAGAATATCGAGCATCTTTGTTAGGTCGGGGTCGGTAATTTTACTGCGAAGGATATCGATCATCAGAGAAATAGGTGTGAGTACATTATTGAGGTCATGTGTGATTCCACCGGCCAATGCACCAATAGTTTCTAATCGTTGTGTTCGCCTGAGCTGTTCTTCTAATTTTGTACGTTCAGTAATATCACGTATTACGGTCACACGTGCAGGTCGTCCTTGATATATGGTAGGCTGTCCCCACAATTCTGCGTTGAATGTTGTACCGTCTTTTCGTAATCCTACGGCTATATACGGCTCGATACTTTGCTGTAAAATATGTCGTAGAATTGTTTCATAAGATTCTGGAACAGCAAATTTTGTAACTGATAATCCAATCATTTCAGAAATGTTATAGCCCATTAATGCGGCAAATTGAGCGTTACATTCTACTAATACTCCATCTTCACTGATAGCGATACCTTCTAAGGTGACATTTGCAAAAAACTGTAACTGTGCCTCGCTTCGACGCAAATCAGAATTAGCCTGCCTGCGGTCATAATCTACACGAATCAATTCGGATATAGTCGTAATTAAATCAATTTCCTCGCGTAGAAACGGACCATAGAATGATGGCGGACAGTTAGTTGTGTATATGACATCCAAAGATCCAAGCTTGCCGTCGGTGCCGGTGAATTCCACCGTAAGCCCTGAGGAAGACTGTACATAAGCATTCGTCGTCGCTACAGTATTTCCAATCTGTATGCGAGCTTGGGTACTATTAGGAAATTGAAATGCAGGTGGTATGAGCCGGACAATTTCATTGAGTATCTCTTGTAATGAAACATGAGAATTTTGTAATACCTTCATAATGCTATGTAAAGCAGTAAGCTCCTTGACACGCTCACCCAACTCAAAAAGCGCTTTTTGATTTTCAATTTCAATTTGCTTTCGTACAGAGATTTCGTGAGTAGCACTGTGAAGCGCAGAAGCCATACTACGACTATAAAGCATCACAAATCCAGAAATCATGGTGATAAAGAAGAAGTCTGCAAATAGCATACTGTAGGTAGTGTTATGGACTTTGCTTTCAGGGAGGAGTCCGTTGACTTCAGCATAGGCAATCGCGATTTCGGTACTGATACAGATTATTGCTGTAATTACTCCATCTCGAACCTTTAATAACAAACCAGAAGTAAAAACTATAAACAAAAACCCTGAAAACGCCGGTGCTTTAGTGCCTCCTGCTGTAACAGCAAGAATAGTGATTAAGATCCAGTATTGTGAAATTAAAGCAATGCTTGCGATTTGAACATGACCTTTACAAGTCAATCTCAGACAAATCGTACTGATAAAAATAAAGCAAATTGCGAGTGCAGTCCAACGCATTGCATTCTCCGGCAGCAGAATAAAACCTGTCAATGACATCAAAATTGCAAGTAAAAGCATAATCTAAATGGTCGATATAACCAATCTTGCTAATCGTGTCTGCTCTTTATTGTCGAACTCAGGAAATGTGAAGAAGTTTTGAAATATCATAAATTCTCCTGCTATGATTGGTACTCTCACATAATGATCTAACTACCAACCAATACAATGCTGTAATGGTCGTGCAGTTTAACGGGTTAATTCACGTACAAATTACTGATTACTATCTATATTACCAAGTAATATGTTTTTACAAACGGGTGCCACTAAAATCGTTTGACAGAAGAATTATAATGAGTTCCAAAAGTATGCTATCTAAATTACCAAAGATTAAATACACTCATTTCTCCTCAAATTTTTCGCGTGAATAGTGTAAAATTCTTAATAGATTAGAATTTTTCACCTGTCATCGTACCAGACAATTATCTAATTTCTTCAAATATGATAATTGTCATACTATTATCACAGATTTTACTGCATTTTTGCGCTGTTGTTTAATTTATTCATTTTAATAATCTTGGAGCAACTATGTTTACCATCGAATCTATACTCATTCCGACTGATTTCTCCCTCCATGCAGATGATGCACTTAGCTATGCGAAAGCGCTCGCTACTCCTCTTAATGCCGTGCTTCATCTGGTACACGTCATCGAACCCGTCGTGTATCCCGTCGATTGGGGGTATTCGGGTGTCGGCTTTATCGATGTGGAAAATGAATATACTACTGCCGCAGAAAAGGAAATTGCAGCAGCTGTTAAAAAGCTTGTCGCCGAGGGCTTTACAGTGAAAACGTCGATTCTCCACGGTAGAGCATCCGAACAAATTCTCACCTACGCCGATGAGAATAAAATATCGTTGATTTGTATAGCCACCCATGGCCGTGGAGGGTTTGAACATTTCCTCTTCGGCAGTACCACCGAAAAAGTATTGAGGAAGGCGAATTGTCCAGTATTCGTCGTGCGACAACGAAAAGACTAAGGTTGGTTGACAGGAGCCGGTGCAGCGGCTGTAACGACTTGTTTCGGCAAGGAAGAAGTGAGTGATTGTTTCAACATGCGCATTTGCTGTGAAAGCGGCAGGGCGCTCATGAGTTTAGCGCGAACGACGGTCGGCGTTTCACCAAGCTGTACCGAGTGTACACCCGAGGTGATGACATGCAAAAGTTGCATTTCTTCCGAGTGAAGCGTACGGAGCTTATCACCAAGTGGTAACCAAATAATATTCGCCATAAATATCCCCCACATCGTTGCAATAAAAGCAGTTGCGATGTGATGTATCAGTACCGTCGGTTCACTCCCGGCCGCCGCAAGGGACGATATTAATCCCATAACAGTCCCAATAATTCCCATCGTCGGCGAGTATCCACCCATTTTGGTAAAAAGCGAAATATTCGCCAAATGCCGCTCCGTAATAAAGTCCATATCTGTTTCAGCAGTCTGCAAAAGCGCGGCCGGATCGGCACCATCGATTGATACTTCTAATAATTTTCTTAAAAATGGATGCTTTATCTCCTCTTTCCTGCGCTCTAACCCCAATATTCCTTCCCGACGAGCAATCGCCGAAAAGTTTACTATTTGATTGATAATTGCCTGAATTTCAAACTTAGGAGGGAAAAATGCGATGGAGATAAGGCGGGGAATACGTTTAAACTGTTCGAATGAACTACCGGCAAGCGTGGCTGCTAGTGTACCGCCAAGGACGATAACAATCGCCGGCAGCACCCACAGCGAGTCGAATGTACCGCCCTCAAGCATGAACGAACCAAATATGGCTAGCGTCCCGAGTACAATTCCTATGAGTGTGCTTGCTTTCATAAAGTTCAAATTACCGTTATAGTTTCATTTGTCCAAACGAATTTTAAAATCACTACGGAACCCACCGAATTTCTACAATTGTTCCCCTTCTTCATACTCCAAGCCACAGCTTGCGGTCACCCTTGCCGTCCAAACGTTTTTACTATTTACAACAATTGAACGCTGATTTTCTTGATTCTCTATGATTTTAGGGGTTCACAAGTGTCCCACTGAGTCGTAGGAGCTCTGTTTCAAGAATTTTTGCATCAAAAAGTGCTCGAATTGTCCTTGTTTCTGCATCTGTCATTGACTTTTGGGCTTGCCTGATTTCGAGTTCGTTCATTGCGCCAAGTGCGTAACGTTCTAAAGAGATACTGATGTTTTTCTTTGTTAGTTCTCTGTTCTGCGTTTCAAGCTCTACCAGCTCCACCGCTGCAATATATGATTTATAAGCTCGGGCAATATCGGACTCTACCTGCGTTTTCGTGAGAGAAATTATTTCATCTGCCGAAAGAATTCCTATACTCGCGTTTTCGATTCTCCGTTGTAAGTTCCATCCTTCGAATAAGTTAACAGATGCTGTAATGCCATAATTCAGACCTGTGGTCGTACCAGACAGGACAAAGCCGGTCTGCGATGTCGTTCGCTGATAATTGAACCCCGATGTGACCGCAATTCGAGGATACCATTCTCCATTAAGTATATCTAGGTCGAGATCTGCAATTGATTTATTTTTTTGAGCAATTGCAAGCGATGTATTTGATTTGAGAGCAGTTATGCGAATTGTTTCTTGGATAAATTTTTCTCGAAGAGAGAGTGAGTCGGCGGGTTCGACAGCAAGATTCACATTCCTGCCAAGAAGCTGATTGAGGGTGATGGTGCTACGTTCGAGTATTGCTTTTTGACGTAAATACGCTGCGCGGTCTTCGTTGTAATCTATCGTAGCTTGCAGGTTTTTCTGTTCAGACCCCGCACCAAGATCAAATCTGCTCTTCGTAATGTCAATTCGTTTTTGAGAAACATCCACCGCTTCCTGAAGCGAAGCAAGCGTTTCGCGTTGGCTGATGATATCATAATATTGCGCTATAATTTGTGCGACGGAATTCTCGACCGTCCTTCGGAATTGTAATTCACCGACATCTTGTATCTCTTTGAGTCTGCTGTAATTAGCAAACATCGCGAAACCATCGAAAATTGTCCAATTGAGTGCAACACCTGCGGTAAGCGATGTCGATGAAGCTCCCTTTATATCATTCGACGCACCTGTAATGAGAGTTTGGTGTACATTCGTCGTAGCGCCACTATTGGAGAATGTTGCATTGAGTTCGGGGAGCATGCCAGCATTGCCGACTCGCACATTATTAGCAGCACTCCGATTGTCATTTTTTGCAATTTTAATCGAATAATTATTCTCCAAACCTATTGTAATTGCATCTGATAAAGTAAGTCGTTCTTGCGCTGATATTGAGCAAATGACACAAGCAAACATACCCAATAAAATTCCTTTATTCATTCATACCTTCCTTTACCGGCTGCTGCTTAGAGAAAAAACTGTACAATGCCGGAATAGCATATAACGTAAGGACAAGCGAGAGCATAAGTCCACCAATCACGACAATTCCCATAGAAATTCTACTTTTTGACCCTGCCCCTAAGGCAAGTGCTATCGGTAAAGCGCCGAGCACTGTAGCAAGTGTCGTCATGATAATCGGACGAAAACGCGAGACAGCAGCGCCAAGCACAGCATCCTTGACAGACAATCCTAGCATTTTACGTTGATTAGCAAATTCTACAATCAAAATTGCATTTTTTGTGACGAGTCCGATGAGCATAATTATACCTATTTCACTGAAGATATTCAATGTTTGTGCGAAATACCATAACGAAAACAACGCCCCAGCCAGAGCAAGTGGCACCGTAAGAAGAATAATAAACGGATCGACAAAACTCTCAAATTGCGCAGCAAGTACTAAATAAATAAGTACTAATGCAAGGACAAAGGCAAAAAGTAAACTCGATGAACTTTCCGCAAAATCCTTGGATGCACCGGTGAGTGACGTGCTGAAAGATTCATCTAAAACCTGCGACGACACTTCTTTCATTGCTTCGATTCCATCGCCAATTGTTTTCCCCTTGGCTAGTCCCGCTGAAACTGTTGCCGACACATACCGATTATAATGGAAGAGTTGCGGTGGCGTGCTTTTCTCGGTAAGTCTCACAATATTATCAAGTTGAATGAGCTGTCCGGACGCTGTGCGTACATAGAGCGACTTGAGATCAAGGGGGTCGTTACGACCCGAACGCTCTGCTTGTCCAATCACTTGATACTGTTTTCCATCCAAGATCACATACCCAAATCGTTGACCGCTAAACGCCGCTTGGAGAGTCTGAGCAATATCAAGTACCGACACATTGAGCGCCCGTGCTTTATCGCGGTCAATTTCTAATAAAAGCTCAGGTTTGGTAAATTTTAAATTCACATCTACTACACTGAACGCCGGATTTTTAGCTGCTTCTTCCAGAAATCGTGGTAAAATATTCTTTAATTTATCGAGTGTGGATGTTTGCAGGACGTATTGCACCGGTAAGCCCGAGCTTGCACCGCCACCACCGGCGGAGATGGTTTGTTCTTGAATTACAATTCCTTTGGCATCAGGTAGTTGCTTTAGTAATTTCGTGACTTGTTCGGCGATGTCTTGTTGCGTGCGGCGGCGTTCGTTTGGTTCGGTAAGCATCAGCCGCATGAACCCTTGATTGGTCGAACTCGCTCCGCTGAACCCCGGTGATGTGACCGTAAGAGACGATCGCATTTCGGGAACTGAATCACTCATAATTTTACTCAGCTTGGTGATGTAGGTGTCCATATAGTCAAATGTAGCGCCTTCAGGACCGGTTGAAGAGATACGCATTCGGCTTTTATCTTGGATCGGGGCGAGTTCTGAACCGAGAGTCCCACCAAAACCAAATATAGCTGCAACAGAAAGCACGATAATGACAAACGCAACCCATCGATGCCGCATAAATCCTTCTAATGAAAGACGATAACTATCAATGATATTATTGAGGATACGTTCGGACCATTCATAAAATTTGCCATGAGAGCTGTGGGGGCGGATAAAGCGAGAACTCATCATAGGAGTGAGAGTAAGCGATACAAATGCCGATATCAGCACCGACCCTGCGACGACGACGCCAAATTCTCTAAACAATCGCCCGGTAAGACCTTGTAAGAATACAATTGGTAAGAATACTGCGGCTAAGGTAATGGTCGTTGAAAGCACGGCAAAGACAATTTCTTTCGAACCTTTATGAGCTGCTTCGAGCGGGCTGATACCCTCCTCTACCTTGGTGTAAATGTTTTCTAATACGACAATTGCATCATCGACGACGAGTCCGGTAGCGAGGACAATTCCAAGAAGTGTGAGTACATTTATCGAAAAATCCATCACATACATCAGGAAAAAAGTACCGATGAGTGAAATTGGGATTGCGAGGACAGGAATGAGCGTTGTACGCCAATTCCGTAGGAAAATAAAGATAATAAACGCTACAAGTCCGAATGAAATAAGAAGAGTCTCGACTACTTCCGTGATAGAATCCTGAATCCCTTTGGTGGTATCGAGCAATACACCGATTTCGATATCAGGCGGCAAATCAGCTTTAATTTCAGCGACACGTTTATAAAAATCTTTGGCGATTGAGACGTGATTCGCGCCGGGCTGAGGGGTGATTGCCACACCAAACATCGGAACACCATTTGTTTTCAGGATAGTTTTGAGGTTCTCCGCACCAATTTCAGCCCGACCTATATCCAGAAACCGTACGATGTTATTCCCATCTTGCTTAATAATTAAACTATTAAAATCATCGACCGTGACGAGTCGCCCCATCGTGCGTACGGTAAGCTCGGTATTGGTGCCTTCGACACTGCCCGACGGTAATTCCACATTTTCACGATCAAGGGCTGACTTTATATCTAACGCTGTTAATCGATATGCTGTTAGCTTCATCGGGTCGAGCCAGAGCCGCATCGCATATTTTTTCTCTCCCCAGATCCGAATCTCGCTCACGCCTGCGATTGTTTGCAAGCGCTCCTTGATCACATTCGTCGCGATATCACACACTTCGAGCAAATCTCGTTGTTTACTTTGGACGGTTACTACCAAGATTGCATCGGAATTCGCGTCGGACTTGGTAACGACCGGCGGGTCGGCATCCGGAGGAAGCAAACGGAGAGTACGAGAAACGCGGTCGCGTACATCATTGGCGGCTGCTTCGAGCTCGATACCGAGTTCGAATTCTACCGTAATCGTACTTGCGCCATCCTTGCTGATTGAAGTGAGCGACCGTACACCGGCAATACCATTAAGCGATTCTTCGAGAGGTTCGGTGATTTTCGATTCGATCACATCAGCATTAGCACCTACATAATTCGCACTGACGGTGATAGTAGGCGGGTCAACAGCCGGGAATTCCCGCACTCCCAAATACGTAAAACCAATAACGCCAAAGAGAACAATGACAATCGATGATACAAGGGTGAGCACGGGACGTTCTATACTTATCGAAGAAATACTCATGTGAATCGGGTTGTTAGTGTATCAGTAGTTAGATGTAACATGTTGGTAATATTTATGATAGATACAAGTTGCAAGCTTATCACCTACCGTATCACGACCGGCGAATTTGGCTTCAAGAGTAAAATCCCGGTTGTAATGACGGTATCACCTGCGCTAATACCTTGAATTATTTCGAGTTCGTTTTCTGTGCGAACGCCGGTCACAATTGGTCTCGGCTCGGCTTTCCCATTTTTTACGATAAATACTTTCTGTCCTTTGATATCAGGAATAATCGCTTCTGTCGGCACCATGAGACCAAGATGTGAGTCACCGATTGGTAGTTCTATCTCGACAAAACTCCCTGAAGTGAGTGCGCCTTTTGAATTGGCAACGTCGGCACGAACGGCAATTGTCCGTGTTGAGAAGTCAATTCTCGGGTCCACAGCATAAATCGTAGCGTTGTAGCGTTTTGTAGAGCCGCGAGTGAGGAAAGTAAGAGTGTTCCCTTTTTTCATGAAAGATGCATATTTCTCCGGAATAGAACACTCGAGCTTCATCGGATCGGGTTGGATGATACTAACTACTTTTGTAGATGGAGTTACGTACGCGCCAATCGTAATATATTTCAGCCCGATTATTCCATCGAACGGAGCGCGGACTTCTGTTTTGGCGATATTGGCGAGTATGAGTTCTTTGTCGGCTTTTGCGAGGTTGAGCGAATTTAGTGCAGCTTCATATTCTTCACGACTGGATCCACCTCGAGATAAAAGTGCTTTTTGGCGGCTTTCGATTTCTTCGGCATGTCTGATTTGCTCGGTATTTTTAAGTAATTGCGCTTGAAGATCAGCATCATTAATCTTCACAAGCAGCGTACCCTGCTTCACGAGCTGACCTTCGGGCAGGTTAAAATTCACGACTTTGCCGCTTGCTTCCGTGTGTAATTCTGCCTCACGGTAGGCAAGCAGACTGCCGCTGAGGATGATTTTACGGTCGATATTCTTCATCGTAGCGACGGTAATTCCAACATTGACAGCAGGTTGTTTTTTGCCGACTAGTGAGCTGATTTTTGGAGTGTCCGACGATTTGAAATAGACAAGAGTGGCGATAAGCCCGGCGGAAAGGAGGATAATAAGTACACGTGTAAACAACTTCATGGATTATCTAAGGGTTGTGGAAGAGAACGTAATGGTAGTCACTATAGACAATTTTACAACTGCAAACATACCGTATTATGTCAGTTTCGCCAAAGTTTATGTTGGGGTCGGAGATAGTCTGTAAGTCGGCTTTAGTAGTAAGTAGTAAGTAGTAAGTAGTAAGTAGTAAGTCGATAAGTCGATAAGTTACTAAGACATTTGACTTTTAGTCGTTCATGTCGTTTATGTCGTTTATGTCGTTTATGTCTCTAAGTCAATAGTCTCTAAGTCGATAGTCATTATATCGATTGTCTATCAATCATAGGACACATCATCTTCAAGTGCTTTATTACACACCTCTCTAATCAATTCCCATAAATAAAACAGCCCGTGAATCTACCACTCACGGGCTATTGAAGTATTTAGAATAGAATATAGTTACGCTATATATTCATCAAGAATTTTCCTAGATTTTCACGTTCACCGACTTGGAGCTTTTTCCGTAGGTTGAAGCGATGATTCTCGATGGTCCGTGCCGAAAGGGAGAGAATGAGCGAAATTTCTTCTGACTGCAAGCCGGCACGTATGAGAATACATATTTTTAGTTCCATCGATGTGAGTTCGGGATATTTGGCGAGAAGTATGTCTTGGAATACGGGATGTACCTTAGCAAAGGTATCGAGATATGTCTCCCATGACTCTTGCATCAGCGGTGACTCGCGTAATTTTAGCTTTACTTTCCGCACAATTTCTTCGGCTTTATCTAATTGCTTAGTAATGCTGAGAATTTCTTTGCGGAAAGTATTAAGCTCATTCATTTGAGCGAGGATTAGATTATTATTCATGATTAATTGAGCTTGGAGATGATTCCTATCGAGTTCGAGTGCGTGATTATTTGCTTGCAGGAGCTCATTTTTCTTCTGCTCGAGGGCAATATCATATCGCACCTCGAGTTCGCGTAATTTCTGCAGAGATAAGTCATTAAGAATTTGTTTTTCAAGGGTTGTTGCTTGTTGTAAAAAATTATATGCCTCTTCATACATACCAAACGTTGCATACGATTCTGCTCGACATTCAAGCACTTTTGCCTGAAAGTGGGGCATTGATATCTCAATAGCTATACGCTCTGCCTGCTGAAAATGATATTGAGCTGTTTCTGAATTGCGCTCATTATATCTCGTATTCGTATAGAGCATACCTAATCTTTGATGGAGAAATGCCAAGTTCTTGAAATCTTTCTCTGTTAATAATGTAGCGAGAGCTGCTTCAAACGTTTGAAGACACCTGCTGTAATCCTCCCGATTCATAAAAGCAGTGCCGAGCGCAATACGTTGCACAGCGATTTGATAATGAAGATTATTAACTGTAAGTACTTCAATCGACTCCTCAAGGGCTGCGATTTGTTTGTCAAAATTCCCTTGTCTCGCATGAACATTCGAAAGCCGAAGTAATGCATTACAGTAATTCTGAATTTCCTTCGATTCTTTGGCTTCCTTCAGTGAAATAGTAATATACTCGATCGCTTTATCGAGAAAATTGAGCCGCATATAGACATCGGCAAGATTAGCCATGATGACCGAAGCCATGCGTTTGTTAATGGGATGCTTTTGGTATTCCATTTCAGCGCGGAGCAAAAGCTGCATACTTGCGTCATAATTATTCTTAGATTGTTCAATTGTCGAAAGATCTAAAAGCACAGATTGCACAAATTCATAATTTCCAACCTGCTCAAGTATTTCCAGTGATTCTGTCAAGCGTTTCTTAGCAACATCCCACTGCGAATTTTTGATTTCAATCTTTGCTTTGATGCATTCGGCGAGGGCAGAATATTCTCTATTACTGTATGATTTTGATAGTGTTATCAATTCATCAGCTGTCGATACCGCCAATTCTCCCTCTCCTGAAACATAAAATGCGTGTCCGAGCAAATGCATCGCGTGTAGTTCCAGAAGTTGACCTCCATCACCGGTGCGCTTCGTTCTGATTTCCTTCAGGATAGCACCTATATGCTCCACCGCGCGAGCCGGAGACTCTCGAATCACTTTACGGGAATCTTCTAATTTCCGGGCGTTTCCGTTTCGAAATTGTTGAATTTTTTGGGCATAGTTTATCGTGGATCGAGCGGATAATTATCCTGCATTTGGATGTCCCAGACGACTGCATTGGTGTCCGAACCCAAGTCAACGGCGTCATCGGTGATTTGCATCCACAAATCTGTGCCCGAAGCTTTGATTTTGTAGGGAATTTTCCCGAGAATCGGCGACTGTGGCACGAGTACCCATTGACTTGCCTCTTCACTATCTGCGGCAAAAACGGTATCGTCGCTCGCTTGTAGATAGACATTGGCTGCGTTGCGGATGTAGTAGGTACTCGCCGAACCCAACACAGCTATAAATTGCCATGATTGGTGTATATACCCGGGATTACTGTGACTTACTTTCTCTACTATCTGTGCTTGATTGCCATCAAAACACGACATCACCGTCGTGCTCGACTCTGCTATGCGGTAAAATGAACCCATTTAATTATCCTTGTATAATTAGTACAAAATTCTTGTTATCTATATTTCACCCGTCGCAAAGTGAATTACTAATTACCACCTAATATAGACCTTCGAAAGGATACAAATATTCGTTGATGGATACTGCTACTTCGTTGAGCAAGTGAATTTCACCGGCAAAATTACAACGCAACACCAAGTATTTTGTACTTTTTTATAACACTTCACCAATGATGTGAAAATTAACACAGAGATAAGTGAAACTACAAATCTTTGAACATGTCATCAGACTGTTTCCGGTTCTGCGAATGGTAAACTGATAATAAACGCCGCGCCCTTGCCAAGCTCTGACTCACAACGGACTGTTCCGTTCATCAGTTCGATAAGGCGCTTACAGATAGACAGTCCAAGCCCGCTGGAATGTTCATCACCCGTCGGCTTTGCAGAGAGTCGTTTGAATTTACCGAATAGCTCCTTCTTATCTTCATCCGAGATACCCGGTCCTTGGTCACGAACGCAAATTTCCAGTAATGAGGTATCAATGTCTGAGAGACGTATCGAAGCTTCTATCGTAGAATTTCTGGGTGAATACTTCACGGCATTCGAGAGGAGATTATCAATTGCTTGCCGCAAGAATTGCATATCGGCGGTCACATAGTAGTTCGCGGTGAGTTCGCAGGTAATGGCAATTTCCTTTTTTGCTGCACTAAACCGATGATTTTTCACAAGATGCTGAAGCAGATGCGTTGAGTCAATTGGTGTAAGAGGAGGTGCGACTCCACAACTATCGTACTTATTGCTGTCTAAAAGATTGGAGATGAGAGCGAACATCACCTGCGTAGAGGAGCGTAACATTTGTCCAAATTCCTGAATTTCATGAGAGCCACATTCGCCTGCGATCATGGCATTGGAAATGTAGAGAATCCCTGTCAAAGGATTCTTGAGGTCGTGCGCAGCCGTTATTAAACACCTGTCTTTTTCCTCACAGATATGTTTCATACGTTGATTTTCAGCGTGAAGCTTTTCATTATCTTTTCGTACTGCGGCTATTTCACTCCACATCGCCTCAGCTCGACTTATTCTGTCAGAAGAATGGACGTAATCATTGGTGAACTCGACAGTAGGAGCCGACTGATCAATATATTGATAAACAATATTTGTCTCGTCGTTGCCCTCGGTATGTGAATAATTACCGGGATCCAAGTGAGAATTGGAAACAATAAATGTAGCTGCAGGATGGTGAAAGCTACTCGAAACCTGTTCAATGTGCAATAAAAGCATAACGATAGTAGAAAAAGAGAATGGATGAATATCTGACACAAGAAGTATTGAAGCAGTTAACCTCACTTTCACATCTTACAATGCTTCTTCACTTCTGAATGCGAAATTACCACCTCATTTCGCTCGTCCGTTACTCAATTATTACTCAATTTTTGGGAAAATTGAAAATAATTTGGTGCTGAGGAGCATTACTCTGGGAATAAAAAAAAAGTCCTGACAGGTTTTTTTTGGACCTGTCAGGACTTGGGGGGATGCTATCTTTTTAAAAAAGCATTAAGAACAATTACCTAACATACTATCTCTGAACAACAAACTGACGAACAATCGAATAATCAGGAGCCTTCAATCTGCAATAATAATTTCCTGAAGTATAAGCAGTTATATCAATTCCTACAAGTTGTTGAGTGCTGTCCTCGATTGGTGAGGAATAGAGCACACGACCAAGCAAATCAAGAATTTCAACACTCGAATAATACCCTGCTTTTCCAAGCTCAACGGTCAGCATACCGGATGTTGGATTGGGGAAGAGCTTCATACCAATTGTTGGTTTGACATTTTCATCGACACCGACTATTTTTTTTGCCGGGCCACCGAGTGAATCTACTTTGAAAAGCCAAACTGCCGATTGATCTTCACATAAATACTCACAATTAGGTTGAATTGTCTGGTTATACCCACCTGTAATAATTATACCCCCATCAATATCTTGAATTAAACCAAAAGGGTTTTCTGTACAGTTTTCACTACCATAAAACGCTGTAAATTGTATTCTGCCTGATGTATCAAGCTTAGAAAGTACGATGTCTTTTAAACATCGTTGCAGAACATCAGGACGCATCTTGGTCACTGCTGTATCATACCCACTTGTCGTCACATAATAGCCACCGGTACGGCTTTCTATCAGTTGAATGTCGTGGCTTGACAAATCACCGGGGACATAGGTTGTCCATTGTTTCTGGAAATTCTTGTCGTATTTAACTACAGCAGTTGCATTTGGATATAAAATCTGATTGAATTCATAAAAATAATATGCCATCAATATACCTCCATCACTGGTAGAGATTATTACTTGATACTTCAAACTATCGAAAATAGGAGTTTGGTCAATACTCAAAGCAGTATCCGACATAAAAAGAGAATTAGAAAATCTTTCTGGATTGAGTGTATATTTTGAACGGATTAAAAGTATTTTGCCCGACTGCATCTGAAATAATGGTAAAAAAGAAACATACTGGTTAGAGTCAATTTTGGAAATTCTATTGATAAAGCGACCATCTTTTGAAAAGTGAACCAATGTCGTTTTATTTTCTCTATCTCTCGAAGTGGAAGATAAAACAATCACAATAGATGTGTCTAATAATTTGATAGCATCTAGGAGAATATTTCTTTCAAGATCTGTTGGGTATCCTGTTATGGTAGAATCTATTACGACATTACTTCTTTCTATCAGGTTCGAATCTAATATTACCATCCGTAAACGATTTCTTTGCGGTTTTGGCATTTGAGCAGGTACTAATTCTGTTCTAATGTAGATAAGCATATTATTAGCGAATTGATAATAACTTCGGTAATCACCTCCCTTGAAATTCGTTCTCCATTTGTGCTCAATCATACCGTCGCTATTTAATGCAATTAGATAAGGATAACCATTCCAATTTCCTGCTTGTGCTAGTGTTCGTGTAGGAGATATTTGTTGCAAATTGCCATAGAAGCTGGGTTCTTCTTGGGCAGGAATACGTTTAATATCATAGGTCTTAATTTGCGCTTGTATGAATGGAGGCAGTGCTGACAAAGCAAAAAGTACTAATAATAGGAGAATCTTCATGTGTATGATTTCAAGGGAATTAATTAAATCTATTGAGTGACTCGATTATAATGAGTCCCTCGATAATCATTTATATGTTATCGAGTAGTTATGATATCCTGTCCCGTCATGAAGTTTTGGACCTGAATGAAATTACTTGCCAATTTAACAACTTCCGAGGTAACCCGAGCAAAGGTTTCAGCGGTACATGTTTACGTCCAGTTGTAAAACTAGACTGACAGGACTAAAATACATCGGCGATGTATTTCGGCGATTAAGGAGCGATGCGCCGCAGGAGTTTTGTGAAAAACCGGTGCGGTGAGTGTAACTTATGGTAATTGAAGTTAATTACCAAAGAAAAAATTGGTGAAAGTTGATAATTTTAATAAAAAACTTTTTTTGGGTGGAAATGCGGTAAGATTTCGTGGAGTAATGGGTTAGTAGCTTACCCAAAAACCGAGGGCATCGCTGGGAAGCGATACTCTCGGAAGAAAAAAAGTCCTGACAGGTTTTCTTGAACCTGTCAGGACTTGCAGTCGCGGTGATCTTACTCTTCTGAGTCCCTCGGTTCTTCGCGAGCGGCTCAGATGTACCCAAAAACCGAGGGCATCGCGGGGATAGATCCAAAAACTGAGAGCATCACTAGGAAGTGATACTCTCAGTGAGAATCACGGGCATTCCACCGGATATGGATTGAGCTCTATCGGTTCGTCGCCTTGTAACTGTTTGCCTTGGAAAGCGGGGTAATTGATTGGATATTGGGTGCATCTGAACACATTATTTGCGCCCGGATCGGTGCCTTGTGCTACAGGTCCTTGCATGCCGACGGGAGATTTATACTGCCAGACGATGGTTTTGGTAGGTGTCACTTCTGAGAATAATCCAAATGCACCGAGGCAGATGAGGGTGTTTCCGTTCGGCAAGCGTTGCGCGCCGGAAAAAGTGGGTGAAACGAATAGTCCTCTGGTATCACTGTAACTCCATGATACTTCACTTGGTTCGAATTGATTGCGCGTATTGAATTTGTATATACCCTTTTTATTCACAACCGGCGCAATAATATCGACACTGCACAGACTATTAGGCCTGAGGAGTCCATTATTGAATATCATTACTTTGCCGGCATCGGGGAGTCCTTTTTCAATCCAATGCGCCGAATGCTGACCGAAAAGACGTTGGTCATATTCAGTGCCGCAATTATATGTTGCCGGATTACCCCAACGGTAGAGAATATCTCCACCCTTACCTGATTTCCCACCGGAATGCGTGGCTGCTTGCGCAGTCGTCGTCGAGTGGTCAATTATCCAAATCTCACTAAATGTTTGTGAACTAACCATAATCTGATCGAGTATTGGATTATAGGCAACGGAATTTGCATGTATCCAGTCGATAGTATCACCACTTGCTGCATTGATATAATTGAGGTTGATGAGTTCAGGATGATCAGCTACTTTACCATAATTCGGCTTCGACCTGTCATTTTCCTGAATAACATGTTCCCATACAATCCATTCCCAGACGATAGTACCCCCATGCTGACCATCGGGCTTGATTTCAATTATTTTCTCACCCCAGACTTTATTGGGTGTCTTATTGGGGTCACGACCTGCCGCTACCGCATAGCTATTTGAACGTGCCACCCACACAATCGCGAGTACATTTCCATTCGGCATGGGATACACATCATGATGTTGGCATTGAGTTGAGTCTGATAATTGATAATCCCACGCAACTGTTCCATCCCAATTAATTTTCTCGATCACTCCTCCCACACCGGGAGAAGGGAAATGTGGATTACCGGGACTACCTGCCCTGAGTAACGATCCATCGTTGAGTAAATACACCGATTGACCGGGTCTATAGTCGCTTTTCCATGAATGAACCTTACGTCCACATTTATCAATTAGATAGGTAGTGGTAGATGTACCGGGAGCAAATAACACATACCCGTCTTGCTTCCCCGCAGCATGATTGAGTAAGCCAACTGTTGGTTGAGTATAAAGCAGGTGGGAGAATAGAGGGAAGAGTGATATGCAAAGGAAAAAACAACGAAAGTAAAGATTCATAGAGTAATTGATTCGAATAGAAAGGATAAAGCTATTGATAGTCCATCCTAAACAAATCAAAACCGCCAAACCTAACAATGGCGCACCCGAATTACTTGGAGTGCGCCATTATAAAAGGATAGTATTGCTTATTGAATCACGACAACTTGCATTGTAGCTACACCGTTAGGCGTGATGAGTCGCAAATAGTACACGCCGCTTTCCATGAAATGGAGTGGTAAATTATGTTCACCTACAGTCAGCTCACCGTCGAAAATCGTACTGACTTTTTCGCCAAGTGTATTGACGAGTTCGGCTTTTACAGTGCTGTGATGAGGCAGCGTGAATCTCACTGATGCTTCTTTATCGCTTGGATTAGGAGTAATACCCATGCTAAGAGATAGCGCATAGATATCTTCACGAACGGATGAAGGATTACCAATACCAAAGACCGTAAAAGTATCTAAACCTATATTAGTTGTGAAGAGAATTAACCCATTGAAAGTAATGGCAGAATTTGGTCTAAAAGTCAAGGTTATGGTTGATTTACCACCGGGCGCTATGGTAAATGAAGTAGGTAAACACGTAAAGACAGGATTATTTGAAGCGGCATTTGTCACAATCAATGGGTCAGTACCGGGATTAGATATTTCAATCACAGAATCGACTGTCATTCCCACGGTAACTGCATCAAATAATATCTGTTTACTTTCAACAAGCATTTCCGCATTCGGCTTGATGCCCTCACCGGTTACGTAGATTGTATCCGGCAAAGTATTCCCTACTGAACGTAATGTAGTTGTAATTATTCCGGCTGTAGTTGGTGCGAAGCGAACACTGACATCGACCGATGCTCCCGGAGCCAGATTTAACTGCGGAGGAATCACTGAAAACGCTGTAATCTGTTGATTCGCCGCTCGGAAGCTCGTCACACGCAAGGTATCATTACCGGAATTAGTAATCGTAATCGTTGTATCTTTGAATGTATTAATAATAGTAGGAGAGAAAGCTATGTCATGTTTGTTGAATAGAATCGACGCCGCTTTTAGCACCTGTAAACCAAGCTTGTACGTACCACGATTTGTAAATGCATAGACTGCATCCTTCGTTGCAACAATGCCACGAACAGTCACACTGTCGAGACCTGCATATTGCCATGTCGCGCCATTGTCGCTCGTCGCATACACCCCACGGTTTGGTGCATTTTGGGTAAGTACACCACTATAAGCTACATAGAGAACGCCGTTTGAATCTACTGTCAGCGCTCGTACATCAGATACGGCTGATGGTGGTGAAGTAATTTTCTCCCATACGCCGGTATTTTTACGGAAAATGGATGAAATGCCGTTGATAGCAGCAGAACCGCAATATGTGTTCGTTTTGTCGGAAGAAACTACCACAACTGGTGCTTTGTTGAGGCCGGCAGTATCAGCAGTCCACGCCCCACCCGAATACGCACGTTTGAATAAAATCGCATCTTGAATAGCAAACTGTTGATTGTAAATTGCACCGGACACATATTGATTAGTCATCGTAAAGTCAGTATGCATTGAAGTCGCGACCTGAGTTTGTTGATTTGAGAAGAGGAGTTTCATACCGCTTGTATCGATCGCCCAGTTTGGATTGGCAGAATATAATCTCATCGGAGCACTATTTCCGCTTGAATTGACAATTGACTTGCGTCCATCTCTATCAGCATAAAATACAGGAGCTAATTGATTGCCGGAGGATGTAGGCACCGTACTAAGTCCAATAGTATCAATTGTCCACGTAGCACCATTATCCGTGCTTTTGTAGATTTGTCCAATTTGCCCGCCACCACCGCCGCCGCCGCCGGTCGATGCTAATTGAAAATATGACACTCCTGCTTTATCCGAACGAATAAGAGGGCGTGTGCCGGAATATCCAACTACAGGAAATACTTTCGTCCAACCGGCAGCACCTTGCTTCAGAAATACACCAAGTCCGGTGCTGACAAGGGTAGAATTCCCTAAAAATTGCACACCGTAAATATCTTCCGCCATAATTCCCGATGTGGAATAAGCCCATGAATCTCCATTATTTGCTCCGGTATAACATCCGAAAAGAGTAGCCACTTCTACACCTGCTTCACCACTCAGATCCGTAACTCGGATATTCTGAATATTCGATACAGCAAATGCTCTCAAGCTCGAATCAATTCGTTCCCACGTTGTCCCTGTAAGCGTTCTGCGATACAATTGAGAATTATTTCCTCCACCACCGAAGCCACCACCGGTTGCTGCATAAATTGTATTACCTGCATCATCACCGAATCTCGTAATCGCAGAGGTGCCAATTCCAACAGAGTCGCGTGTCCATGTAGCGCCACGATCTGCCGATACCCACGTGCTACGATTAGAAGTTCCCGCGAATAGGCGACCGTTTCTGCTGCCAAATATTGATGAAATGCTGAGCGTATCGGCAGTCACACCTAGTCGTGTCCAATTTCCAGCGGTTGGACTAAATTTCCAGACCCCTTTGTTGGTTGCTGCATGGACTGCATCACGGTCATCGAGCGTGATATCTGCAATTGTAAGTCGGCTGATACCGGCTGTGTCCTGACTCCAAACGCCGCCGTCACGCTTATTGCGATAGACAGTTGAACCATACTGAACAGTAATATCATCGGAAAGAAGGATTTTTCGGTAGGATGAATTTCCTTGAGGTACCGTTGGGGTTGGGTAAGAGATTGTACTTACGAGGGATTCGGTTAATCCATTAAAACTTAAAATCAATGTCTCACCATTTTCCAAAAGCACAGCGTAGGTACGCACATCGCCAATTTCACCCGATTTGAACGCTGCATCGACGATCCGCCTGGCAGGATTGGTCATATACACTTGCTTGCCTTTGCTCCATGCGCCTGCTGTATATTTTGAACTGTAAATAGTTGATCGTGTTGCCGTTAAGCGATATGCGCCCGTCTCAGAAAATGTATTAACGGCGACAATTGCCTCGCCGTCCGGCATTTCAATCTGCTGAGCAACTGATGTTGAGGAGAGAACACTCACAGCCGCGATAAGGAGTACTAGTCTTGGAAAAAAGTAATACAATTGCATACAATCCCTTGAAATTATTGTTATAAAAATCGAATAAATATCTGTGTTATCAAATAATAAGTCGGCAAAATTAAGGATTGTTGGACAGATAGAACTACAGAATTATTACGCTGCATCAATCAATAAAAAACCGAACTCTTCATCATAAAGAGTTCGGCTCTTGGTAGGAAATACAATCAACTATTCACCATTCCATGTAAGATTAATTCCAAGACTGAAATTACGCGGTAAACCTGCCTCTAAAAATGCCGCTTTTGTGCCCGAATCATCGGGATTAATCCATACTGAAGCTGCATATTTTTCACTCAAAAGGTTCAGACCTCGCGCGAATCCACGTATGGATAATCCTTCGGTAATTTCTTGTTCGTAGCTAATACCAGCATCGAGAACGGCATACGAATTCACCGGCAACAAATTCGCATCATCGGCAAAGTATCCTCCGACAGTACGCATTTCTGCATCGATACTCAGATTTCTGAGGAAAGTCGGTTGATATTTTGCTCTAATCGTAGCAAACATATCGGGTAATCCGGCTGCTTTGTTGTTGGAATAATCTTTACTTGCAGCTCCTGTTGCGTTTCCTTGAATGATTGAGTCAATTTTGTATTCAAGATACTTATTATTTGTATAAGTAATTGCTGTAGAAAGAGTAAATCCATTTTCAAAACGCAGATTACCTCCGAATTCTAATCCAATTCTCTGAGTTTTACCTGCCGAAAAATAAAATCGTCCACCGGAATACGGGATAATGTCATTTGTAATTTGAATCATATACGCAGCCACGTCTATTGAAAGTGCTGCCGCACCCATTCCTAGAAAATCATCGATTTGCGGCATGGTTTTCCAGCCAATTTCATACGTTGTCGAACGAATGGGTTCTAGTAATGGATTGATGACAAACGAAGCAAGCGAACTCGGCGGATCTGTTTCGTTCCCTGCCGGGACTTCAATTCCCCCACCAAGATTTGCATAAACACTCATATCATCTTTGAGACGATAGACCAAGCCGAGCTTTGGGGTTGTGTTTTGATAGGTTTTTTCGGCTACCAGATTTATTGGCTTCCCATTATCAAACAGCGTTTGATTGTAATAGGTTATCTTATCGAAACGCGCACTGAAGATAGCGCTGAATTTATCACCAATGGATAATTCTTCCTGGACAAACAACCCAAAATTATTCGCTCCTTCGCGCTTACTCGTTCGGAGTGAATCTCGTGCACCGCTCGTGAGGTAATAAAATTGAATTGCTCCATCCTGATATTGATTGTCGATACCGGCGATAAAATGCGAACCTAGATCATCGGAGATTCGACCAAAATTTTTGTAAATGACATTCCCGCCAACGTGATACCGCGTGAAGTCACGGAAGGTATTACGTTCGGATCGCTGTAAAAATTTAGGTTGAATAAATGCCATCGAAGATATCGTATGATTGTCTCCAACCGCATGGTCGAGCGTAACACCCATACTTCCTAATCTATTGAATCGACGTTCATCTCTCTCAACAAAATTTGCAGGAGAAATAGTTTGCGCTTGCTGAGCATTTGAGTCGAACTGCGCCTGAGTCAATGGTCCTGAAATTCTAAAGATATTGGATGCTGCTGCCATAAACACACCAAGCTTTGTTCGCAGATTGAGCTGAGAAACGATCCCGAGATTGAACTGTGTAATCGCGCTCGAGGAGTGGTCGCGCCAACCATCGAACGTCGTATTATTAAAAGATACATACATCTTACCGAGGTCGCTTTTTGTGCCGGCTTGCAGGGAATTTTTCATCATTCCAAAACTCCCAAATTGAGTCTGCGCCGATAGAAATGGTTCGTTGGATACCGGTATCGAACTGATATTGACAATCCCTCCCGATGCATTTCCCCATAAAGCGGATGCATTCGAACGCAATACTTCTATACTTGACGCGCCGGTAATGTCTATTAAATCAAATGCAGTACGTCCGTCGGGTTCTGTTTGTGGGATACCATCGACAAGTACACGTATCCCTCGAGATGTCCCCGCATTGGAGCGTTCACCCGCACCGCGCGCGCCGTAACCGCGGATCGTAATCCTCACGTCGTGATTACCGGTACGCGCCTGTACAAGAGCGCCGGGAACCATGGACAATACTTCGTCCAAACCAAATCCACGTTTATTTTGCAGATCAAGTGGCGTTACAATTGTCACAGCAAGTGGCACATCCAATGTTTTTTGTGCTTGTCTCGAGGCAGTCACTGTGATCGGCTGCGCTGCATAGACTGAGTCTTTTGCCTCTGATTTTTTTTTCTTTTGAGCAAATAATCCGCTCCATGAAGCAAGATAAATCAAAAGATAAATTGATACTATTTTCATAATTAAATAATATTAAGTATTTGTTAAATAATGATCTAGGAATAAACACCCGCATGTGTTTTCATACAGGTTCAGCTCACAATTTCACCAATATCTCACACAGAATTTGTCTCAGAGAGAATTGTACTCTTAGAGATTTGTTCACTCAGTGAATTGTTCGCTTAGAGTAAGATGGTGTGAATATGACTACTATAAATGATTTCTCTTCTAATCCTTAAGTAGTAGGGCTACGTATCTGTACGAACGTACCGAACACGCACGACAAATCATACCGATGATACAATCAATAGTATTGTCATATACTTAAAGAAGAAACTATATAATATTCATGTAGTAGGTGGGCGCAGGAGTTCGGTCGTAAAGCCAAGTTGTGGGGAAGGGGTGACTTCTCGGAATATCAACACCGAGACTTTTGCCGTGAAAACTAACGTACTAATTTCGAGTATCTGCGGTAAATTATCTGCCGGTGAGATAATAGTGCGGGCATGTGACTGCATGGTACTATCGAGCAAGCGGTGAATATAGCTTGTACCATCGCCGCCGTTTTGCGCATCGTGAGGACAATAATAGAGGATAACATCATGTTTTTCATAGAAATACAGCATCCACACCACACTGATGCTCGATGAATAAATCATAAAGAGCGCCAGGAGAATGGAAATACCGACTTTCTGTAGCAATGCTATCATGAATTGATCAGTAACGGTCGTAAAGAATTACAATAGTATGGATGAATTGTACTTTAAAATAACTCTGTTTTATTAGAAATCATCGAATCGAAGGGTGAGTGCTGCTGTATGTTTCATCACAGAATTCACATTTTCCATTCGATAATTGAGCTGAATATTAAAACCTCGGATAATTTCAACACCACCTGATAATTGCACCAACAACATATCTTCACGTTTGCCGGCAAGAAAAGGAGCATTTTCCGAATCTATATTATTTCGCTTGACTTGCAATACATTACTTCCTGCATTAAAAATCGTCGTGTCACGATTGTCACTTGTCTTACCCATGATATTTTCACCGTGTCTGCGGTCGGCGATTGTCAGCGTAATTGGATATCGATTACCCCACCACCAGGAGAGATGAAGGGAAAGTTCGTCGCTGTTCGGCGAGAGGTACCCCATCATTTGCAATCCGTCGTTGGTGGTTGAATTCTGAACATTAAAGTGTGTATATGTATAGGATAGACCTTCGCATATTCTAGTGCTGCATCCACACCAAATGGAGTAGAATACTGCGCACCGATATTGAGAGCAGCTTTATTACTCCAATAATCGGTACCAATCAAACTAAATACCAAATCATCGAGGAAATAACTGCCTTTGATTTGTAAATTTTTGAATGGTCTGACAGATGCCCACGCACCGAGACCTGAATTGTCACGATCACGGAGGGAATGTTCGACTGATTTGAGAAAACTTAAGGGGTTCAGATACGCCACATCAGCGCCGCGATTACTATAAATCAAGCTCTCCCATATTCCAAATTCACCCCAAGAAGGCTTGAAAGTAAGCTGATGTATTGCTATATATTTAGGCGGTAATTGTACGAACGCTCCTACTTCTGCCCAAAAGCCAGTCGTCGGTACGGGCAGTCCATTACTATCTAATTGCACACCGAGTAAACTACCGTGAATGAACTTATATTCGACACTTTCAAATTTCGCTGCCAGCGTGATTGCATCCATCGGAGGCGACAAATTCGAGAGTAATGTACGTTGGAAAAATCCAGCCCCTTGGAGTTGTGTTTGTCTTCCGATAGAAGCCACAAACCAATCCTTTTGAAACTGAAGGTGGGACTCCGTAAAGTCAAAATCGCTCTCTAAAGTTGTAAATTTTATATTCTGCCGGATACGCGGATCTTCGAGTGCAAGCGCGCGTTCACCACTCAATACCGTCCCGTTCGTCACTTGTATGTAATACCCAAAGCAATTACTCAGCGTACCAAATACGCGGAATCCACCTTGTGCCTTCGTCATATTTTTCATCGAACTGTCTCCCTTTTTCTGGAAGAGCATATCGCCACCGCCAATCATATATGCCTGTACTGTATGTGCGGTATCTGCATAATGATAGAGCATTTTTTCATCATTGGAGAATAGGCGTTCAGAAAACAATTGGGAGCTGTCTGTCTTGCTGTATATCATCACAGCATTGGTGCGTTTGAGTATCTCGAATTCCCGTTCAAACCGTTCTAATGTAGAGAGTTCTGAAGTTTGCAAGTCTGCTTGCTGAGAACGAATCTGGCGTAACGCATTCACAATTTCCGAGCGCTGTAAAGGTAATGAAGAGAGTGAAAAATGGTGAAGGAAGCCACGAGTTTCTGCATGAAGCAGGTACTGATAGACAGGATGTGCGACCTGTACATTTTCAACTTGCGCATCCGCAGGGCAAATATTTAGCCAAAGCATTGCAATAGCAACAGTTATGATGAAGAATTTTATCATTATTTAGAAATGCTATATATAAATCCGGCTACTCCGACGAGTGCGCCAATTGCCGTCACGAGGAGTGTGTAGTTTTGAATTTCGTATCCAATCGGCTTTACCGTCGGTGGCGGAGCATAAATTTCATCACCTGACTCAATAAATATATTATCACCGCCAATACTCCATACTTTTGTGCGACCTTTGATAATCCGAGCGAGTGATTTGTCTGCGCCGGTAGCGAATCCTCCTGCTTGCTCGATGTACCATTCCATTGTTTTTCCCGGTGTGTATGCCATGTAACCGGGTTTATTAACTTGACCATAGACAAATACTCGTTGAGGATTATTTGGCACGACGATCACATCTCCATCCTGCATTAGTACATTATCTACCTCTGATTTTCGGTTAAATGCTGCCGCCATATCGCAGGATACAAGTGGTCTGCGGTCCTTTGTATGATGAATAAATCGTGCTGTGTCTTCCGGAACTAAGTCAGTGTACTGCAGTGCTCGTTCGGAGACGTTGTCTTCTTCAATAGAATTCTTAACATATTCACGGCGAAGTATATATGCTAGAGGTAGATACGCATCATCTGTAAAACCTCCGGCCTGATCAATGACTTCTCGTAAGCGAGTAGAATTATGCTCGATACTATAAGCACCGGGCGATTTTACATTACCGGTCACTTCTATAATTCCCTGTTTTATTTGAACATTGTATGCATCACGTTCGGCGATGATTGCACTTCCGGGCTGTAACTCAAAATCCGGTTCCAAAAGCTGTAATTTATCATCTGTTTTGAGCTGCCTTTTGACTCCGTTTTGGATCAAATACACTCCGTTTGGACGTGCATTGTCCGCGAATCCATAACCTGATTTTAAAAAGAAAAGACGCTTTATCGCCTCTCTTAAACGCCAAGATTCGCGAGGATTGAACTGCTCCTGAAATTGAAATTGTTGAAGTTGAACTGAGTTCATAAGGAACAAATATCTCATCACTTTCTCTCAGTAACGGGTCGAGAGCGGTATTTCCGGTGGCCATTGCTTTTTCGATATCCGCTGTTTCAGAAGTACCATCTGCATGACGAACGACTACATTACGTGCTGCGAATGAGGACATTCCGATTGATTTTGAGAGAAGTCTATCAGATTCGGAGGGCGAATTTTTTGGTGTGTTTTGTCCTGCAGTAGGTGCAGAATTTGTTGATATTCTTTGACTTGCGAGTTTAATTGCTGTCGAGACTTTCATAGTTGCCGGCAGCGAATATGTACCGGGCATCAATACATTCCCTTTGATGGTCACATAGCATATCCGTGGCTTTCGGAGAGTGACAGACGCAGTAGCATTAGGATTCCGTTTTTGGATAATTTGTAGAATTGTATCCTTGGCTTGTGCGAGGGTCTTGCCGACAAGCGATACTTCTCCGAGACGCGGAAGGAGTATCGAATTCTCCGGTGTGACGACGAGGAGCTGTTCGATAGCTGTGCCTGAGAGTAGTTGCAGAGCGAGTATATCGCCCGGACCAATATGATACTGTTTTGGATTGATCACATTATCTACTGCAATTGCTTCACTTTTCAATAGATCCGCATTTCCCATGGATGCTGCAGATTGCATCATTTTTTCAATATCTGCTGCGCCTGATGTAGGAGCTGCCCCCGTTTGCTGAGCAGTAGCCAATCCGGGAAAAACCATCATAACCATTAAGTATGCAATGGTATTGAGAAATATTTTCATTATAACCCTAAACATTGTTTTACAATAATAAGTGCTATACGCTCAGCGGCTTTTCCGTCCCAGAGTGGTGGGACTTGACCGGTTTTTGAAGGAGAATTGAGTGTCATTGTAAGGGCTCGGCGGATACCTTCCGTCGTTGGTTCGACGAGCGTATTAGTGCCGATTTCACAGGTAATCGGACGCTCGGTCGTGGTGCGAATCGTCAGACACGGCACGCCAAGTGCGGTCGTTTCTTCCTGAATTCCACCTGAATCAGTGAGCACGAAGTCGCTGTTTTTCATGAGGGCTAAGAATGCAATATACCCTTGCGGGTCGATTAACTTGAGATTTGGATTACTATCTATAATTCCACTTAACCCATGAGAAGCAATATTCTTACGCGTGCGTGGGTGCACAGGGAAGACGACCGTGCGGTCTTTGGAAAGTTCGGCGAGAATTTCGAGCAATTCGCCTAATTGCTTGGGTTCATCCACATTGCTCGGGCGGTGCATCGTTACGAGTACATACTGCTTAGATGTGAGACCAACACGTTCTAAAATATCAGACTTGTCAGCATTCGGGAGCGCGTAGTGGAGTGAGTCGATCATGGTATTTCCGACAAAGAAAACCCGATCATCCGGATGTCCGTCATGCTTGAGATTGTCCAATCCGCTTTGCTCAGTGACGAACCAATAATCACAGATAGAATCAGTCGCAATACGGTTAATTTCCTCAGGCATAGCGCGGTCACCGCTGCGGAGCCCGGCCTCGACATGCGCAGTCGGAATACCCATTTTAACAGCCGTCAGTGTACAGGCAATAGTGGAATTGACATCACCGACGACGATGACAAAGTCGGGCCTCAGCTCATGCATTGCTTTTTCAAATTCCACCATCACCTTCGCGGTTTGCTCGGCATGGCTTCCGGAGCCAACACCCATAAAATAAGAAGGTTGCGGCATGTCAAGATCCTGAAAAAACGCATCACTCATCGCCGCATCATAATGCTGACCGGTATGTAGTATCAAATGCTCGACTTCAGGATACGCCGAAAAAGCACGGTGAATGGGAGCGACTTTCATGAAATTGGGGCGGGCGCCGACGACGGATAGTATTTTTTTCATTCGTTATTTGATTGATGTGCTATATGGTTTATTTCAGCAGCTGTGAGACCTGTTACTTGTATAATTACTTCTACGGACATTCCCGAGCGAAGGGCGTTGGAGACGATTTCTTTTTCTCGTACTAATTTTCCTTCTTGAAACGACGTATCAATAACATTCTCTAAGTCTCTGTAATATTTCAGGCTTGCTTCGTACTGTTCGCGTTCGACTTTTGTGAACTTTGCTATTTCTGCCACTTTGAATACCTCTTCGAATACACGTTCTTGTAATTTTAGCGGACGAGATCAAATTCCAGAAAGCTTCACAAAGCCATTTATCAAAACTTGTCGATAATTCTGCCTCCGATTTATTGAATTTTGGCATCTCCAAATATATAAAGGTCAGCTTGTCGTAAAATACACGGCAATGCTGGTCTTTAAGCTTTACAATATGCCGTACATCATTGTCACTGGAGTCTTCATCAAATATAAAATCTAATATTCCAACTAAATAAACTGCAGTTAATTGAAAATTCCACGTGCCTTTCTGTGCTTGTTCTTGGATGGGAAACGTTGAGTAGAATATACTGCGATCTTTGAAGAAGTTTTGCTTCGCTTTCTGCATTTCGACGATGAATTTATCCCCATTCTCACTCGTGCAGTAGAGGTCAAATATTGCCTTCCGGTCTTGCTCGGATGCTGAAAAAAGCTCGTTCTTGTTGTATGTTAAATCCTTGATTTGATGGTACTCAGGTAGAATTTGATTCAAAAAATCAATGAGCAAGCCCTTGTTTGGTTCTGACCCAAACAGCTTCTTAAACCCAAAATCCGTAAACGGATTGATGTATTTTTCTTTCAAGTACATAAGTTATATCTATTACTATTCCTCCGACTTGGACGGCAATGGGTGCCCGCAGCTAAGGGTTGGAAGTTGAGCCGCCCGAACCCAAAATCTCTTACTTCCCATCTCCCAAAAGCACGACATGCGACTTGTCGCCGCCGACATTTTTGCATGCATTACGTGTATCGATGACGACTCGGCTATTGCGGACAATCATCTCGTAGTCGAAGTCTGTATGGTCGGTTGTAATGACAATGATATCATGCTGTTGGAGTACTTCAGCTGTAAGAGATTTTTCAGAATTGACAACCGTACCAAGGATATTGGTTGAGGGAATATAGCTATCATAATACGATACATTTTTGATACCGTCCTGAAAGAGTAATTCGGCGACCTTGAGAGCTGGAGAGTGTCGCAAATCATCTACATCTCGCTTGAAGGCTATGCCGAGGAGCAGTACTTTTGCATTATCCATGGTAATTGGTTGGCGAGCGATTTCTCGGACGATCATCGAGCGCACGTAGAAGGGCATCGATTCGTTCACTTCAGCGGCGAGAGTGATGAAATTTGTCTCAAAGTCGAATTCTCGACCCATCCATGATAAATAATACGGGTCGATTAAAATACAATGACCTCCGATACCGGGTCCGGGATAAAACGGCATGAATCCGAACGGCTTCGTCGCTGCTGCATCGACTACTTCCCAGATATTTACGCCGATACGGTCGCATAATTGGGCGAGTTCATTAACGAGGGCGATATTGACACTGCGGAAGATATTTTCGAGGAGTTTTTCCATTTCAGCTACGTCGGGCGAGCTTGCGGGGATGATTTTTTCGATAATCACTTGATTGACTGCGCAGGCGAGCGTCGTGCAATCAGCCGTCACACCACCAACGACAATCGGCGTGTTGCCGGTGTGCCAATGTTTATTGCCGGGATCGATACGTTCGGGCGAGAAGGCGAGATAATAATCGCGTCCGGCTTTCATGCCACCGCGTTCTAAAATCGGCTGTACATACTTGGTCGTCGTGCCGGGAAAGGTCGTGCTTTTAAGGATGATAATCTGTCCTGCACGGAGCGATTTGGCGACTTCTTCGGTAGAGTGAACGATGTGGGAAATATCGGGGTCTTTGTTTGGGGTAAACGGCGTGGGCACGCAAATAAAAATTGCATCGCACTCACCGCAGCGGGAGAAATCGGTCGTCGCGGCTAGCGTGCCGTTCTCTATCACCGTACGTACATTATCATTAGAAATATCCTGAATATAATTTTCCCCACGCACGAGCGAGGAGATTTTGCGATTGTCGATGTCAATTCCGAGTGTTTTGATGCCTTTCATGGCAAATTCCACGGCAAGCGGAAGACCGACATAACCCAAACCCACGACACCAACTGTGAACGAATGGCTTTGAATGGAAGTTAGTAATTGACTGACCGTTGAATTGATTGAAGTTGTGTGAGTCATACGAGTTCGTTGATAGTATGAAATGAATAGTTTGTTTTGTTTGTTTGTGTTTGTTCCAGTATCTATACCGGCTTACCACTTACACTTACTCTCACCCCATACTGCTTCTTATAATACTTCATATACTCGCCTGAGCGTACATGAGCACACCATTCTGAATTTTCCTGATACCATTTGACCGTCTCTGCGAGACCATTTTCGAAAGGAACAGTGGGTTTCCAGCAGAGTTCGGTGCGGATTTTGGTTGAGTCAATTGCATACCTTCGGTCATGACCCGGTCGGTCTTTGACGTAAGAAATCAACTCCTCGCCTTTGCCCGTGAGTGCCAGGATTGCTTTGATAACCTCGATGTTTTTCCGTTCTGAGTCGGCTCCTACATTATAGACTTCACCGATTTTTCCGTGGGTATAAGCAAGCCATACGGCCGCTGAATGATCACGGGCTGATATCCAATCCCGCACATTGAGTCCGTCACCATAGACAGGTAAAGGTTTATTTTCCAATGCATTAAGAATCATAAGCGGGATGAGCTTTTCGGGGAATTGATAAGCGCCATAGTTATTCGAACATCGTGTAATCACCGCCGGAAAATTATACGTATGCACAAATGACCGCACGAGGCAATCAGCCGCCGCTTTTGCTGCTGCATAGGGAGAATTGGGCGCAAGCGGACTCTCTTCGGTGAATTCTCCATGGGCTCCAAGCGAACCGTACACCTCATCAGTCGAAACCTGAAGGAAGCGTTCGAGGCAGAGTTCGCGCGCGATGGTCATCAGCGCAAGTGTGCCGGAAATATTTGTATCGACAAAGGGTTGCGCATTTTCAATTGAACGGTCAACATGCGATTCTGCTGCAAAATTGATGATTCCATCTACCTTAAATTCTTTACAGATATAGCGCACAAGTTCGGAATTTTCAATTCTTCCATGGACAAAATGATAGCGTGAATTACCTTCGACTGCGGTGAGGTTTTCTAGATTACCGGCGTAGGTGAGTGCGTCGAGATTAACGACGGAAACGTCCGACTCTGCTAGTACATACCGGATAAAATTACTGCCGATAAATCCTGCACCACCGGTTATGAGTATTGTTTTTGCCATTCAATGTCCAAATATAATTTTCCAAATTTACGGAAAAATGCGTTGAGAGAAGAGATGGCAGCGTTTCACTGCTATTTCGCAATTTCGACTTTCGCACCCTCAACTGTCCACCTCGAACGTACTGTAAGCTCGGCAGCACTAGCTCCAAAGCGAGACGAAGGTCTAAACGGAAAGGCTGAACCGTAGTAATATTTCCCCGTTTTTTCAGTATCAACGAATGCTTCAAGCGTGTAAATTCCGGGTGGTATTTCTGTAAATTCAAATGCCCCAACGTTCTTTACTGTCAAATTGATACGATTTTTTTTGTCTTTCCCTACCAGTGATACGACATAGCGTTCATTGCCTGTTGTCGCTGAGTCTATGAGTGTACCTTTCACCCCGCCAAACGTGCGAACATCGACCGTTTTGAATCGCATATACCGCACCGAATCTTTCATCGCAGCTTCGCTGCCAAGAGCGCGAATTCCACCGGTCGAGAGCTTGAATTCATACCAATTATCGCTATCGAGCGGCTTCTGCGGGGTGAGGCGGAGGAGATTATCCCCGCGCCATTCATCATTGGTGAGCACCGTTTTATTCGTACTCAAATTGGTAAAGACAAGCCGTCGATCGACATCATCATGGATCACCGCGCGGTCAAAAAGTATATCAAATACCGTCGAAATGCCGACTGATTTCGAGCTGTCTGGAAAAGGAAGACGAAGTGTCGGAATCGCTGCTGTATCGCCGTGTTCACTTTCAATGCGGAAGAGCTTGCTTGCAACTGTATCGGCGATTGGATTACCGGCAAGATCGCGAACCGTTGTATCGCCAAGGCGGATGGAGAGTTTCCATTTGACTGCAGTATCGAGTGCTGGAGCGACGGAGAGAAAAACGGATTTACCGTTTTTATGGTTCATCCATACAGCTTTGGTGGTAACGCCAATTTGTCCGCTGGAGTCTCGGAGAATATAATTTCCTTGCGTAAGTGAAGCTGTATCAATATCTTCACTAAATGTCACTTCGATTATTGTAGGGTCAATTGCTTTCACATCATAGAGTTGCGGGCGGGTATTATCCACTGCCACACCTAAGCGAAGATTGATGGTTGGAATACTGTCCTGACGAAGCTGAATATCCGAAAGTGGCGCGCCAAACCCATCAATTCCAACGCTATAGAGCTGGTCTTTATATTCATCTTTTATGGCAAACATTCGGTATTTTCCGGCCGGGAGAGCGCGGAACTCAAATGTTCCGCTTGTGCCGACTTGGGTGCGGTATTTAGGTTTGGTCGTCTCAGGATTGAGTGTGTCGGGATTAATTCCTGAAAGTGGGTACAAAAATATAAACACGCCTGAAGGTGCGTCGGATGTTAGTTTTCCGTGGATAATGCCACTATCGAGATGATTACCGGTGGAGAAAATAAGCGTAAATGCTTGAGCCGGTTTGTTATTAGACAGGTCTTCGTATTCGGTGCCGAGTGTGAGGGCATACGTGGTATTCGAGTCGAGAGGTTCGGCAAAGGTAATTTCCACTTCGCGTCCGCTCCACGAATATTCGAGACGTTTGGGCGGTGAAAGATAGACGTTTTCGGCTACTTTGCTTTTATTGACATACTCACTGAAGCGAAGTGTGGCGTACTCTTCACGGAAATTGAGAGTGCCATTGTTTGGTGTAAATTCTGTTATTTCAGGGGGTTCTTTGTCCGGTGGACCGCCGGAAGGAGCTTGAGAATTCGCGCAAGCACCGAACAAACAAACGACCGAAAACGCAACAAGCGACCGAATAAAAGTGAATCTATGGCGGATTGATTTCATGCTGCAAATTTACGGATTTAATCGTTGAAATCAATTTGGGTTTTGGTGTGGCTGTGGGCTGAGGATTGCGATTGGGAATGTAAGCGAAACAAACAGAAGCGAGAAAAATTCACAAAGAACATTTACTATCGATTGCGCCTACGTGATGATGACTCTGCGTATCCCAAATAGCGTTATTTTTTTCGTAAGAGTATAATTTTAATGTAATTACTATTCTCGAAAGGGGTAGCAAGCCTATAAATAGTGGAATTGCCAGATGTCCTCATGTCATGATGAAACACCTCTTCTATTGATTGTTCCAAATTTTTAAAGGGGATGAATATTTCGATTCCGTTATCTATATCTTGATATGTCGCCGAACGTAGTTTGAATCGTACACCTTCATTTCTTTCCCACCACGTAGAAGGAAATTCGTTTCGGATTTCTTTAATTGTGGAAGTAACCAGTATATTTGTTACTATTTTAGTGCTTGTATCTATTTCTGCGTGAAACGTTACTTCCTGCTTCTTTGTATAATCTGAAAATTCATGTGTGTGTAGATTACTGCTATAATTGCCATCATATATTGTGCACTTACTTTCTACAATTAGATTGTTGTCCTTATTTACACCACTAAATTTCTGAGATTCTTTTGAAGGGTCAATTTCTAGTATCGTTTTAAGGGAACCTCGGCCGTCAGGTTTATAGAAAGGATAGGTATAAAAAAAATCACAATTGAGAAGAGATGTTAAACCCGCATAGACAAAATCACCCCACTTCGGTTCAGCTATTTCTACCATTGCAAAATTCTTTATCTCTGTTTTGGGGAATTTCACAGATACCGACTTTTTTCCATGAGCAACACTTGAGGGGATGACAAACTTTATACACGTATCACTTTTCATTAGTGGGGATATGCTTCTATCATCAAGGAATACGGTTATAGAATCCGACTTCGAACCAAAATTTTTTCCGAAAATGCTCACGGTATCAAAGTATTTGGCGGTCGTTGGGGTAAGAGAGGTCACACGTGTCGTGCTAACTACTACATCCGTCGGCTTATCTGCGCAAGCAGCCAGAATGAGTGTGAAGATGACGATAGTTGCGAGAATATGAAGCTTTTGCATACTGCACTCGGAAATAGTATAACTTATGGAAAACAAGATAACCATTACTTGCACGAATTACTTACAATCGGAAAGTAAATATTTTGGATAGTAGAGTGTATTTTAAACATGTCGGCAAAAAACTGCACTCGAACTCAATGCACCACCACAAGCTGCTCATACGATACAATCCCACTACGCTCTTGCATCACGCGATACACTCCCGATGGATATCCCGCACATTGCACTTCCAGCCGTTCCGCTCCACGCTCAACGAGTGTCTTAAATACCACACTCGCGATAGCATCGATGATACTGATACGCGTTCCTGAGGCTACTGAAATAGTCAATATGTCTCGCACGGGATTAGGCGATGCTATAGAGACGATCGTATTTTCATCGACTGCGTTGGTGATACACTTACCGCCATTGAGAATATAATCAGTCGTAACGGAAGTATTTTGAATACTATACACATTCGTCATCATTGACTCTTTTGCCCAGCCGTTTTTGATAGATGATGCTTTGCCATCGGAGGTGATGTCCATCTTGTAGTAGGGAACAGGTGGGTTTACGTCATATTTTGCATTGCCAGGACCCCATTCCCAGGCGAGCCAACCTACGTTGTGTTTGGCACATTCGGGTAAGATAGCCGTCCACATCGGGTCATCGGAATTTGGATCGTCGGCATAGCAACCGGTGAATTCTCCAATAATAAGCGGAATGCCCAGCATAACGGATGTATCTAGTTTTCTGGCAAAGAGTTCGAGCGGACTTGGGTAATACCGCGGGTCCCAATACGCATGCAATGAAAAGAGCAGATTTTTCTCGGGATCGGCAGTAATTAAGTCAAATGCAGTGTGCAGAATTGCATCGATATTTTGTCCCCATGATGGAGCATCAATCACGAGCGGCGCACGTACTCCCGTTGCACGCATTTTACTGACAATTTCAGTATAATATGCCTTGAATGTCGCATCTGATACTGTAAAATCCCCTGCTTCATTGGCGATATTTATCAACAGGTAGCGTTCGTGTTTTTTGAGTATTGCAACTACATCGGTCCTTACCCAATAGTCCGCCACACGCTTAAGCATTGAAAAATCTCCGGTTGCGTCGTGAAGCTCTATCATGGGTATCATCTTATTTTCAATACAAGCAGTAATGACTTTATCGAGATTAGCAGGTGAGCCGTTCGCATCAGACACATCAGTAAGCCACACTATTCGCAATACATTAGCTCCTGTTTTGCGGATTTCGGGCATCACTTCCACGCCGAAAGTAGTACCGCTCCAGATGTTCATTTTATTCACACCACGCAGAATAATTGTATCTCCACACGGGGTTTTTAAATATCTACCCTCCATATATAATGTAGAGCGACTTTGCTGCGCTGAAGCAATCGCGGTAAATGCAAGGAATAGTACGAGTAGTAATCTCAGCATTTATGCCTCC
>JADJXV010000020.1 GCA_016720145.1 Ignavibacteria bacterium
GAATACCGACAATGACTTTTACTCGGTGTGAATTCCTCGACTAATGCGCGGACTCCTTCAGGATTGGTATAAATAAGTTCGTTGATAATCACACGGTAAATTCCACGTTCGAGCCAAAACTTGCATTCCTCAATAGTATGGAAATTCGTCAGGAGTTCGATCGGGATATCGACCGAACGTACTATTTCGAGAATCGTCTCGCAATTTGCCGTGTTGTCACGTCCTGCCATGCCGTCTAAGTCAGTAATATGCAAGGATTTCGCATTCTCTCTTCGCCAAAGACGAGCCAGCTCAAACGGATGATCTGAGATCTGATGATACATATTCTCCGTGCCGGGTTCGCCGACAATACACCGCGCGCAATGTCCGCCCGATAAGTCAATTGATGGAATAAGAAGGATCATATAATTACTTGAGAAATTGAGAAATGCCATTTTTAAATGTATGGAGTTCGACCTGATTCACCAGTCGTGAAGCCGCCACCGCCGGAGATGAGTACATCGCGACAGCATCGGTGAATTTATGGTCGAGTGCAAGGCAGGAGCCCAGCACAAAACACCGCAACCCCTCACGATGAACATCGTTGCTTGTAAAATTCAACCGCTCGTAGCTTCTATCCGTACGTCCCTCCACGAGAGCAATTTGCGCTAGTCGCAGGCGGGCTGTTTCTGTTTGCTCGGCTGTGAGCTCTTGCGACGCAACGATCGCTTCAAGCAATTCATTCGCTTCTTTATAATGCTTGGCAGCAAATTCCGTAATCCCAAGATGATACGTGAGCCATGGGTCATTCGGATGAAGCTGTAACTCCCGGCGCAACAACTCACTATTCCGCTCTATTTTCTCGGGAGAATGTTCTGAATACCCATAATGTCGGATAGCAAGCGGAGAATCGACGATCTCAAGTCCGAGGGCGCGAATCGAATCGGCGATTTGTTCGTGAATTGCACCTTCATACCGTATCTGCGGATGCCGGCGAAAGAGTCGTGTATAATGATGAATCGACCGCCACCGGCGCAAGATATTTTGAATCTCGACTTGTAGTCCGCCAATTGTTGGATTGGTGAAGTCTGTTGACCTCTTCCCGCGAAAAAGGGAAGAAGTACCTCATCAGCATCAAGCTGTAGTATCCACTCGGTGCGCATCAGCAAGAGCGCGTAATTCCGTGCTCGCCGAAAAATCATCGGTCCACTTAAAATAATGGACTTCAGCGCCAAGGCGCGAACAAATTTGGTGTATTGTCGATCGACCCGGTATCGACTATGACGATTTGATGTGCGTACTTTCTTGCAGAATATATAGCTTGCGCAACCGATAGCTCTGCATCTTTTACAATCATCGCCACGCCTATTGTCGGATTAGAGAGCATTCAGAGGAATTATTCTTAGCGTCAAGAGAGTTAATTGACCTGCAATAAACACAGAAGTTCGGACACGTGCAAGCAAAATTCTCGGATGCTGTGTAATTGAAGTGTTCTCGCTGATGCTGAGACCATACAATCCTTCAGAATGTCTGTATTGAGTTCAATCGGATCGGTCGGCTTGATTTATTCGACGTGCGAATGCTGGATAGGTCGGCAGGTAGAATTCACAGCGGAATACAAAATTCCCGCTAATATTTGCTCCTTGAATGGCAGTGCCTGCCTCCCAGACAGGATTTTTGTATCTCCAGACCACTTTCTTGTCAGGCGTTACCTCAAAGAATATTCCTGTTGTGCCTTCGCATATCAGGGTATTACCATTGGAGAGTCGTTCAGCACCTGAGATACTGCTTGAGTAGAAAGTCGTGAGTAAAGAATCGGTGTATGTCCATTCAGGGGAGAAGCGGGGGAGATATGGTTTGCCGGGATCCAGATATATTTCCCGGCGTTATCCATCTGAGGCGCGATAATATCGACCGATGAATAATTACCGTCCATGCGTCCAAAGCCATTATTGAATATCATGATTTTACCGGCGTCCGGCTTGCCTTTTTCGATCCATTTCACGCTGTGCTGTCCGAATAATTTCTGATCATCATACGTGCCACGATTGTAGGTCATCGGATTGCCCCACCGATAGAGAATATCGCCGCCCTTGCCGGATTTTCCGCCGGTATGAGTCGCAGCTTCGGCAGTACTCGTGCTATGATCAATTACCTATATTTCATTGAAATTATACGAACTCACGATGATTTGGTCAAGTTCGGGATTGTAGGCGACGGAATTGATGTGCAACCAATCAATTTCATCACCGCTTGCAGGGTTGATAAAATTTACGTGTACTAGCTCCGGATGCTCAGAAACCTTACCGTAATTGGTCAATGATGGATCATTCTCTTGTACTAAATGATCCCATACTTTCCATTCCCAGACTATTTTTCCGGACTTGCCTTCCGGCTTAATTTCTACTATTTTTTCACTATACACAATCTTATCAGTTCTTTCAGGCAAGCGACCGACTCTTATGGCTTGTTCGCGAGACTTGACTTCGCAAACAACCGCGAGAATGTTACCATTAGGAAGTGGGCGAATATCATGATGCTGACATTGAATCGAGTCAGAAAGCTGATAATTCCATGTCAATTTACCATCCCAATCAAATCGTTCGATTATTCCGCCATTACCGGGTGAACGGAAATACTTATTGCCAAAATTACCGCTACGGAGAAGTGAGCCGTCCGGTAGGAGATAGGCAGACTTTCCCGGCTTGTACGCGCTTTGCCACGATTTTACTTTACGCCCTTCTTTGCTGATGAGGAATGTGCTCGTACTTGACATCGGTGCAAATAGTACATAACCGTTTTGCTGTCCGGGCTCATATTTTAAAAGTCCGACTGTCGGCTGCGCCTGTAAAGCACTACCGGAAATCGCTACTATGATGATGAGTTGTAGTAAATATGTTTTCATAAGGTAAAGGTGGTCTTATTAAGGGTGGAATTTATAAGAACTTGTAAACATTCATAATATTAAATTGAATAGTGTGGCATTGATTTACTGTAACCCTATTCCATTGCGAACGCTCCGTAACGGCTGTTGACTATTCGTTGCCTCTGCATTCAGCTCTATTGGTTCGCTACCAATGAGTTTTTTGCCTGTAAAAGCAGAATACTCCGGTGGATATAATGTACACCTGAAGACAAAATTCCCCATAATCGTCGTTCCTTGTGTAGCTACCCCTGTATGCCATACAGGACTTTTATACTGCCAGACCACTTTCTTCTGTGGTGTGATTTCAAAAAAATGACCGTAAGGACCATTACAAATCAACGTGTTCCCATTGGGTAGGCGTTGCGCGCCGGATATATTGGGTGCTTTAAAATTCTCCGGATCTTTATAACTCCACACAGGTCTTGAAGGAGCAAATGCTTTGGTAGCTTGAAGGGCATAGCTTCCTGTTTTAGCAACCATTTGTGGATTAATTATGTCAATAGAAGAATAATTACCGCCCGGACGTCCGATTCCATTATTAAAAATCATAATCTTGCCTTCGTCAGAGTACCCTTTTGGTATCCAGGTCGCATTATGCTGATGGAAGAGCATTCTGTCCGTTGAATCGCCTCGTTGATAGGCGAGAGGATTACCCCACCGATAGAGTAAGTCTCCACCTTTGTTATGTTTACCACCGGTAGAAGAGGCAGCTTGCTGCGTAGTCGTACTGTGATCGATGATCCATATTTCACTAAACCCATACGAACTAACCATTATTTGGTCGAGTTCGGCATTATAATCAATTGAGTTAAGATGTATCCAATCAATTGTCTGAGAATAGCTCCCACCTGATGAATAATTTTGAGCGATTCGTTCAGGGTGATCCTTGACAATACCATAATTACTTTTTGCCGGATCTGCTTGCTGGATGAGATGATCCCATGCATTCCATTCCCATACAATTGTAGCAGAAGTTGCATTTGGCTGAATCTCAATTATTTTTTCTGTCCAAATTGATGTTGCATTAGGATCGGTAAAAGCAGAAGAAAAATTATCTGCTGTTCTTTTTTCCCAAACAATTGCTAGAATATTACCGTTTGGCATAGGATAAATGTCGTGATGCTGACATTGGACAGAATCAGAAATTTTGTACGACTAGGTGAGCTCACCCTTCCAATTGAATTTTTCAATAATTCCGCCTGCGCCTGTCCCTACAAAATATTGATCGTTCAAGACTCCACTTCGAAGCAACGAACCATCAGGAAGTAAATATGCTGAATGTCCGGGCGTGTATTTGCTTTCCCACGTATTTACTTTACGTCCTTTTTTGTCTATAAGATAAGTAGTAGTGCTTGCAATTGGAGAAAATAAAACATAACCCTTTTGCTGACCTGCACCGGATTCTAATAATCCAATAGTTGGCTGTCCGTAAACTGGAACAGAAATAGCCGATAAAAATATAGAAATGAAGAATAGGTATAACTTCATAGAAATAAAATAGTAAGCAGAAATTTATATTGAGGATTCGTTACTCTTATGAACCTCGTAACTTTTGCTTGACTATCTACATCGCAAAAAACTTACAAGGACTCGAAATTATAATTCTATGCTATAGTATGCGATAGATAGTTGCGAGAGGTATAGTACTATATTGGAACGCACGGAAAATAGCTCATAGTTTCTACTATGGGAATACCGACTGCGTAATGGATCAATGCAATTCAATTGATATTGTATTGCACCTTGGCGGGATGGAAGTGAATGCAGATTAGAAGGATAGTGACAGCGTACGTGTGCCGTTAATCATTGTAAAAAATGATTGCCACATGATTATGTAGATCTATCATGGGTTGATTTCAATCGTTTCGCCGGGTATGAGTTTACGTTTTTTAAAAGCAGGGTAGTTGGTAGGATAAAACGAACATCGAAACATGAAGCTTCCACCCGGTAGTACTGTTCCTTGGGCGATAGGACCATTCATCATCACCGGATTCTTATATTTCCAGACTATCTTGTTCTTTGGTGTTACTTCAAAAAATTCACCGAGTAGTCCGTTGCATATTAAGGTATTACCATTCGGCAATCGTTCTGCATTTGACATGTGACTTGTAAAGAATGTACCGTCAGTCGTATCGACAAACTGCCAATCAGGACGCAAAGGCAAATATGCTTTTCCTGTTTCGTGTAAATAGTTGCCTTGTTTATCTCTTGGTGGAGCTATTACATCGACGGAGGAATAATTTTTACCGTCTCCGCGTGCGCCATTATTGAACACCATAATTTTACCTGCATCGCGCTTACCTTTATCAATCCAATGGGCAGCATGCTGGGCAAAGAACATTTGATCCTCTTTTGTGCCGGCATTATAGGTAACAGGATTACCCCAACGGTAGAGGATATCGCCACCTTTACCGGATTTCCCACCGCTATGAGATGCAGCTTCAGATGTGGTAGTACTATGATCGAGTATCCAAATCTCATCGAAATCATACGAACTAACGATGATTTGGTCAAGTTCTGCATTATAGGATACTGAATTCAAATAAATCCAATCACCAAGTACTTCTACTTTATTTGCTTGATAATTAAGGTTGATGAGTTCGGGATGGTCAAGTATTGACCCAAAATTTAATTTCGTTGGATCCACATCCTGCACAATATGATCCCATGAATTCCATTCCCATACGATTCGACCGGTGTCACCTTCGGGCTTAATTTCAACTATTTTTTCACTAAATACAATTGATGGTGCAAAATTTGGATTACGTCCGGCAGCGAGGGCTTGATCATACTGCTTAATTTCATAGACAATGGCAAGGATATTGCCATTCGGCATTGGGTACACATCATGATGCTGACATTGAACAGTATCGGAAATTCTATAGACCCAAGTTCGCTCACCCTGCCAATTGAATTTCTCTATAATACCGCCATTACCGCTTTTCTTGAACGTAGATTTCCGGTCACTGCTTGCCCTGAGAAGCGAACCGTCCGGTAATAAGTAAGCCGATTGACCCGGCAAAGTCTCACTGAGCCAGGAATTAATCAATCGCCCTTTTTTGTCAATTAGATAGGTCGTCTTACTCACCATTGGAGCAAAAAGAATATAGCCATCTTGATGACCTTTTTCGATGTGAGTGACGCCCACTGTATGCTGAGCGTACAAATGGTTCGTTGGTAGAACGATGAGAAATGTAAGTAGTGAAAAAATATAGAGAATAAGTTGTAAGGAATTCATAAATAGAGGAGTTTGCTTATGAACATTTTAAAAAATTAAATCTGAATTTCTGAAAATCTATATTGTTCTTACTTTTAAAATCTTACTCTTCTGTCGCGAATTTCCCGCCACCGAGATCTATTTGCACCGGATAATTACCTGTAAAGCAAGCATTGCAATAGCCGACGCCTTCTTCTTGAGGAACAGATGCCATCAAGCTTTCCACCGATAAATAATGGAGAGAATTCACCCCTAGCGCTTTGCCTATTTCTTCTTCACCATTATAATCATTGGCAATAAGCTCTTCACGACTTGGAAAGTCCATACCGTATTGACACGGATGGGTAATAGGCGGTGAAGTGATGCGTAAGTGTACTTCTTGAGGATTAGCTTCACGGACTAGATTCACGAGTGAACGTGACGTTGTTCCTCGTACAATTGAATCATCCACCATCACTACTTTTTTCCCTTCGAGTACGCCTCGAACGACATTAAACTTGGTCTTAACTTTAAATTCTCGTTGATCTTGCCCGGGTGCGATGAAGGTACGCCCTACATAATGACTTCTGATTAGTCCAATTTCATATTTTGTAGGTATTTCATTCTTTTCGCTTTCTCGGGCAAAGCCGAGAGTGGCAGTATTTCCGCTGTCGGGGACTGCGATTGCGACTACTTTCTCACCATCATCGCCGGGGAGAACAGGGCTCTCAAGTGCTAAGTTTTTACCGAGCTTTCGGCGAACTTTATCCACATTATGACCAAAAATTTTGCTGTCCGGACGTGAAAAATAGATGTATTCAAATATACAATGGCAGGATTGTGGTGTGATATCATCAATCATATAAGAAGTAATTTCACCGGTTTCGATAGTTTTACGATCGATGACAACGAGTTCGTTGTGACGCACATCGCGGACATACTCGGCGCTGATGATATCGAGCGCGCATGTTTCAGATACGACGAAGTATGCATATTCATCGCCCATTTTTTTACGTCCGATGCATAATGGTCTGAATCCATGCGGGTCACGCGCAGCAATTATAGATGTATCGGTCATGAGAACGAGTGAGTACGCGCCTCTTGCAATTTGAAGAGCTTCACGTATTTGGTCGAGTTGATTGGTCTTTCGACTGCGAGCTATTAAATGGAGGAAGAGTTCACTATCGGTCGTTGTTTGGAAGATTGCGCCTTCGTCTTGAAGAGTCTTGCGGAGAATTTTCGTATTGGTGAGATTACCATTATGAGCGAGTGCGAGATTCCCGTAACGATAATTGATGGTAAATGGCTGAATATTGGCTATTGATGCGCTGCCGGTGGTAGAATATCGGTTATGACCGATGGCCGACATACCTTTGAGCTTGTCTGAGAGGATGGTACTATCAGAAAAAACATCCAAAACTAACCCCTCTCCTTTGTGCGTAGCGAATCGTTGCTTATTTTTGTTGGAATCAAACGACGATGCGACGATCCCTGCTGCTTCTTGACCTCGATGCTGGAGAGCATGGAGAGCATAATAGGTCATGACAGAAGCTTGAGGATGATTAAAAACACCGATAACGCCACAATTACACTGAGGTTTATCAAGTTCGAGAGGACTCATAGAGGATATGAATTACTGAATAGAAGATCAAAAGAATGGAAGTTGTTCGTGCAAAAATACGACTTTATTCTTCCAGAATTACCATGTTTGACCTACGTATTATACGTCATAAAACAGAATAAATTCATACTTTATCCAGATAAATTGTTCTAGCTATTGAGATAGTTGTAAATTTTAATATCATCATCAACCGATAAATTGAATAGTATCCACGTGAATTTCCAAAAAAATACCATGAAGTTATTACGAAGTATTTCTCTCATCATATTCTGTACGTTACTTTTAGTGACAGTCTGTACTTCTGCTCTTATTTCCTCAATTGCTTTTATCCCTGCGGTTGTCAATTCCCCGTTATTTCAGAAATCAAAAGTACCTTCCTCTAAAAATAATGACAAAAGCAACCAAGCAGCTAAAAATGTTGACAAAGACAAGTCAAAATCTCGTACGACACAGATATCTGCAAAGCAAGAAGGTATTTTTCAACTATTGAGTGAGAACGAAACCAACCTAAGATTTGATAACTTCGTTCCGGGAGGGAAAGCTTTAAAAAAACAAAGTCAACTTTTTACTATTGCTGCAGGTGGAGTATCAGTCGGAGATGTCAATAATGACGGCTTGCCTGATATTTATCTAACGCGTTTCATGCGTGATAATAAGTTGTTTATCAATAAAGGCTATCTGAAATTTGAAGAAGCTCCTGCATCGGCCGGACTTGGTGATTCGGCTTCCGCATCATTCGGCTCGACTATGGTAGATATTGATGGTGATGGTGACCTCGATATCTATGTATCTGAATATAATTTTACACCCAACAGATTTTTTATCAATAATGGCGATGGTACATTTGTTGATAAAGCCAAGGAATTTGGATTAGACTTTGTGGGCAATAGTATCCAAGCTACGTTTTTTGATTATGATAAAGATGATGATTTGGACATGTATTTAGTGGTAAATGGGCAGTCAGAGGTGGACTTTGAAAACAGAGGAGAGTATAGTAAATTATATAAAAATAATGGTAATAATACATTTACTGAGGTGAGTCGTCAGATAGGAATCAACCATAAAGGTTTTGGACTCAGTGCGTCTGTTGCAGACTTTAATAATGACGGTTGGCTCGATTTGTATGTAGCCAATGACTTCGAAGCACCTGATTATCTCTATTATAATAATCAAGACGGGACATTTAGAGACGTTACTAAAGCGGCTACACGCCATACAAGCTATTTTAGCATGGGAAGCGATGCAGCGGATGTAAATAATGATGGATACATGGATTTCCTTTCTGTCGATATGTTGCCGGAAGATCATCAACGACGGAATACACAATTTGAAACCGTATCTCTCTTTAGTACGCTTCATGACTCGTCTCAAATGCTAAAAAATTCTCTCCAAATCAATCGCGGCGATGGGACTTTCAGTGATATTGGCTACATGACCGGCGTGGCTACGACCGACTGGAGCTGGTCACCACTTTTAGCAGACTTCAATAATGATGGCGCGAAAGACATTTTTGTATCGAATGGTATTAAATACGATATCATGGATAGGGATGCGATGCGTTTCGCGGCGAACCCCGAGGTGTTGGATAAAATGGGATTGCATGATTTGGCTAAAAAAATGTCAGATACGACGCCGGGTTCGGACAGAATGCTTGGCAAAAATCTAGATTTAGACCAGTATTTCAGAAAATTGCCTCGGACGAGAATTAACAATTTTCTTTTTAGAAATGATGGTGAGTCCATTTACGATAATGTTAGTGAAGATTGGGGCTTTATAGCTCCATATAACAACACAGTAGCAGCAGCGTATGCCGATTTTGATAATGATGGAGATTTAGACCTTGTCCTCAATAATATCGATACGATGGCAACGGTCTATCGCAATACCAGTCGTGAAAAGAAGTTAGGGAATTACGTTCAAGTAAAATTGATTGGAAAAGGGAAAAATACAGAAGGACTTGGCGCAAAAGTCGAGATAAAAATTAAAGATAAGTACCAAGTTATTCAATTCGGTCGCACACGTGGATTTGCATCCAGTGTCGATAATATTATTCATTTTGGTGTTCATAAAGAGAATATCATTGATGAATTGACGGTGACGTGGCTAAGTGGTGTACGTCAAACATTAAAAAAAGTCAAAGCAAATCAAAGACTTGTTCTCAAAGAAGTAGATGCCTCGCCTGTTGTGAATAATCCACCTCCTACACTTCCTACCATCCTATCGACAGTCTCACCTGAAAAAAGCTTGAAATTCAATCATTCTGAAAATATCTATGATGATTTTTTTCAAGAGCGACTGTTACCGAGTAAATTATCCACCAATGGACCGGGAATGGCTGTAGGAGATGTGAATGGTGATGGTCTAAAAGATGTGTTTATTGGTGGTCCACAAGGTGTAATTGCGAGTTTGTATCTCCAGCAGTCGGATGGACGATTTATTGTATCACCTCAAAATGCTTTTGCTCCTGACTCAATGTGTGAAGACCAAGGTGCTCTTTTCTTTGATGCAGATAGTGACGGTGATGTAGATTTGTATGTCGCAAGCGGTGGGAATGAAGAATCCTTAGAAGTGCCTCAGCTTCTTGCCGATAGACTCTATCTTAATGATGGTAGAGGTACATTTACCAAAGGTTCACTTCCTGAAATGCTGTCGAGTACTTCCTGCGTGACAGCAGGAGATTTGGATGGTGACGGAGATTTAGATTTGTTTGTCGGTGGTCGAAACGTACCGGGAAAATATCCCGATAAACCGAGAAGTTATATATTGTTGAATGAAAAGGGGACGTTTATTGATGTGACCGAACAGTTCTGTTTTGAATTGAAAAACCCCGGTATGGTGACCTCTGCAATGTTGTCAGACTACAACAGCGACGGCATGCTCGATATTATTCTCGTCGGCGAATGGATGACTCCTCGTTTATTTCAAAATTTCAATGGCATCTTTCGAGAAATGACAGCGGGAAGCGGACTTGATAGTGCTTTCGGATGGTGGAATAGTATCAATGCCGGTGACTTTGATAATGATGGAGATATTGATTATGTGGTTGGAAATTTAGGATTAAATTCTCGGTATAAAGCATCTAATGAGTTTCCGATTGAGATGTATTGTAATGATTTTGATGATAATGGTAGTATAGAACAAATACTTACGTATTATTATAAAGGAACACAATACCCGTTGAGAAGTATAGGTATGATGTATATGCAAATGCCGTCTTTGAACAAAAAATTTCCGAGTTCGACACAGTTTGCCACATTACAGCTGACAGATTTATTTTCAAAGGATAAAATTGATTCAGCGCTTTACATGAAGGCTACGACTTTTAGCAACAGTACTTTCACGAACCTTGGAAACGGAAAATTTGCAATTCATAGTCTGCCTCAAATGGCACAAGTAGCACCTATATTTGGTTCTTCGGTTCAAGATTATGACAACGATGGCAATCTAGATATCGTCATGGTAAATAACTTTTATGGCCCTGACAGAGAAATGTGGAGATACGATAGTGGGGAAGGATTATATTTACATGGTAAAGGCAATGGTGAATTTGATTCCTATTCGACGATGCAGAGCGGGTTTATGAATACATACGATGCTCGTAGTGTGGTGACTCTTCCATCGGCTGATTCAAATCTTTATATTCTCGTCGGTAATAACACATCACCATTGACAGTATTTAAAAAAAATGTTGATAAGAAAAATTCTATATTGAGAGTTGATGAAAAAGATGGATACACATACGCACTACTAACCTTAAAGAATGGAAAAACCCGACGTCATGAATTCTATTGCGGTGCAGGGTATCTGTCTCAAAGTTCATTAGATATTCTCCTCTCATCAGAAGTAAAATCTGTTGCTTTTTATAAAGGCAAAGAGATAAAGAAAACCGTAACAATCAGTCAACAGGTGAAATAAATGGATGTAGCCAGGGGTGTTTCCTTTTGGTTGCCGTAAAGAAACTCTATCAAAGATAATTGATTACTGAATTTACAAATCAAGCTAACAATGAAAAATCACAATTACTTCAAAATTTTTCGTAACGTTATTATTATCATTACAATAATGACTGCATCGTGTGCCACACCTCCGGGACAAATCATAGGCGACTCCGTCTGTGATTGTCTTAGTAAAACCGGTGGTGAACGTCCCAAGATCAAGCTGTGCATGGAACAATTCCAGAAAGATGTCAAATCCGAGTTAGCTCGCCAGAATTTGTCGGAAGCAGCCAGTAATGAAGAGGCGGCTCGAGCAATGTCTATCATGAGATTGTGCATGCGCAAAGTGTCAGGATGGGATACATTGAGACCGGTTCCATCTATGAAACCAACAAATCCACCTTTTCCGCATGAAACACCACCTGCGGATTCAATCAAATAAAAATTTCTCTACAAACAGGTCGCCCCGATGGGGCTAATTGAGCTTTGGTTTTACATCTATCTACAAACAGGTCGCCCTTCTGGGGCTAAATAGGTTTTGTAGCCCCATCGGGTGACCTGTTTGTAGGTGCGCCAAGCGAAGCTTGGTATATTCAGAAGGTGCAAATCCTTCGCGGGAAGGGAGCCCACCCACCCGCTACCGCAATCGTACGCTGTGTGAGGTAACAAGCCCAGTGAAGCTACGACGAGGGAGATATCAGACCGCAACGCAAGTGAAGGTATTGAGCCCCGAAATAGGTCAGGTTATGATGGCAGACTGTCTCTTCAAACAGGAATGCAATAACAACATGTTCGTATGGCTTGAGCATGTAGTCATCATCGGGGTCTAAGTCCGCAGTATGATATCAAACGGATATATCAGGAACTTGGGATATCCACTATACTTGCCATTTGGCATAAGCGCAACCAAATCCGAAAAGGGAGTAGAATGCGTAACGGTATAATGGAAGTCGGATTAGCCCATAGTAGCGTCAAGCTCTGCGAAAGCAGAGGTATGCATGCAGAAGCATTCAATTCTGGTGTAGCGCGAAGGGGCTGACAATTGTATGTATTGTATAAAGGAAACGTATATGGCTCATAGAACACAATCAGATACGGCAACGAAACTTATACAGCTAAGCAAGGTCTCGAAGGACTCTCCCAAATACGAGTTTGGCTCATTGGCAAGCTTGTTGAACGAGGAGTACCTTAGGACGTGCTATGCCGCCCTTCCTCGCAAGAAGGCACTTGGCATAGACGGAGTGAGTGTAGAAGAATACGGAGAATCGCTGGAGGCGAATCTTAAGGGATTGGTAGAACGGATGAAGAGCCTGTCGTATCGTCCACAAGCCGTTCGTAAGAAGGAGATACCGAAAGAGCGCGGTGGAACGCGCACATTGGGCATTCCCTCGACAGAGGACAAGATAGTCCAGAAAGGAATATCCTCGATACTAACGGCAGTATTCGACCCAAGTTTTATTGATTCATCCTATGGCTTTAGAGAGAATAGGAGCTGCCACGATGCGTTGAAGCAGGTACATCAAGAGATAACCTTGAAGCCCGTAAACTATATTATAGATGCAGATATAAAATCGTTTTTCGACAATGTTAACCATGATTGGTTAGTACAGTTTCTGGAACATCGGATAAAGGATAAGAAATTTATCCGACTGATTATCAGATTTCTGAAAGCAGGCATCATGGATGAAGGTATAGTAAGAGCAAGCGACATGGGAACACCTCAAGGTGGTATCATTAGCCCAATCTTAGCAAACATTTACCTTCATTATGTGCTTGACCTCTGGTTTGAGAAACGCCTGAAGAAAGAGCTTCAGGGCTATGCATCGATAGTACGGTATGCAGACGACTTTATCATATTGGTAGAACGAGAATCGGACTGCACGCTGATACTGGAACAGCTGAGATTACGGCTTGCGAAGTTCAAACTTGAATTATCGGAAACCAAGACATCGGTAGTAAAATTTGGTCGTAATACGGACACAAGCGACGAGCGCCAACATCCGGGAACGTTTGATTTTCTTGGGTTTACGCATTACTGTGGCAAAACCAAAGCAGGCAAATTCAAGGTATGCAGACGGACAAGCAAGTCCCGCTTCCGCCTTGGCATTCGCAAGGTGAGCGTGTTTCTGAAGGAACACAAGAATACCTATACGCTGCAAGAACTCTGGGAAAGTATATCCCAAATGGTACGTGGTCACTATCACTATTATGGTGTAAGTGAAAACAGCAAATCATTATGGAATTACAAAGACAAAGTAAAGAAACTTCTTTATAAGTGGCTCAATCGTCGAAGTCAGAAGAAGAGCTACACGTGGGAGAGTTTCAAGCAGTATGTATTCAAGTATCCACTTCCGGAACCCAAGATATTCGTAAGCTTCTATAATCACTGACAGCGGAATGCAATTGAGGAGCCGTGTGAGGGAAATCCTCAAGCACGGTTCTGTGAGGGGAGCAATGCACATCCAAGAAATACACATACTAAGGCACAAAAAGCAGAAATGCGGACACGGAGCTACGGTGGAATCTAAAGTATGTGGATTAGCTCTACTCGACAAACACAATCCCCAAAAAATATGATTAGCCCCATCGGGGCGACCTGTTTGTAGCGCACGCATCCCAAAAAGAATCCACGTAGCCCCCCCATCGGGGCTACCTGTTTGTAGGTGCGCCAAGCGAAGCTTGGTATATTCAGAAGGTGCAAATCCTTCGCGGGAAGGGAGCCACCCACCCGCTACCGCAATCGTACGCTGTGTGAGGTAACAAGCCCAGTGAAGCTACGACGAGGGAGATATCAGACCGCAACGCAAGTGAAGGTATTGAGCTCCCGAAATAGGTCAGGCTATGATGGCAGACTGTCTCTACAAACAGGAATGCAATAACAACATGTTCGTATGGCTTGAGCATGTAGTCATCATCGGGGTCTAAGTCCGCAGTATGATATCAAACGGATATATCAGGAACTTGGGATATCCACTATACTTGCCATTTGGCATAAGCGCAACCAAATCCGAAAAGGGGTAGAATGCGTAACGGTATAATGGAAGTCGGATTAGCCCATAGTAGCGTCAAGCTCTGCGAAAGCAGAGGTATGCATGCAGAAGCATTCAATTCTGGTGTAGCGCGAAGGGGCTGACAATTGTATGTATTGTATAAAGGAAACGTATATGGCTCATAGAACACAATCAGATACGGCAACGAAACTTATACAGCTAAGCAAGGTTCTCGAAGGACTCTCCCAAATACAAGTTTGGCTCATTGGCAAGCTTGCTGAACGAGGAGTACCTTAGAACGTGCTATGCCGAACTTCCCCGTAAGAAGGCACTTGGCATAGACGGAGTGAGTGTAGAAGAATACGGAGAATCGCTGGAAGCGAATCTTAGTGGATTGGTAGAACGGATGAAAAGCATGTCATACCGTCCACAAGCTGTTCGTACGAAGGAGATACCGAAAGACCGCGGCGGAACGCGCACATTGGGCATTCCGTCAACGGAGGACAAGATAGTCCAGAAAGGTATATCCTCAATACTAACGACAATATTCGACCCAAGTTTTATCGATACATCCTACGGTTTTAGAGAAAAGATGGGTTGTCACGATGCGTTGAAGCAGGTACATCAAGAGATAACCCTCAAGCGCGTAAACTATATTATCGATGCAGATATTAAATCGTTTTTCGACAATGTTAACCATGATTGGTTAGTACAGTTTCTGGAACATCGGATAAAGACAAGAAATTTATTCGACTGATTATCAGATTTCTGAAAGCAGGAATCATGGATGAAGGTAGCTTTAGAGCGAGCGACAAGGGGAACCCCCAAGGCGGCATCATTAGCCCAATCTTAGCAAACATATACCTTCATTATGTGCTTGACATTTGGTTCGAGAAAGGATTGAAGAAAGAGCTTCAAGGCTATGCATCGATAGTACGGTATGCAGACGACTTTATCATACTTGTAGAACGAGAATCGGACTGCACATTGATATTGGAAGCTTTGAAATTACGGCTTGCGAAGTTCAAACTTGAATTATCGGAATCAAAGACATCGGTAGTAAAATTTGGTCGTAATACGGACACAAGCGACGAGCGCAAACATCCGGGAACGTTTGATTTTCTTGGGTTTACGCATTACTGTGGCAAAACCAAAGCAGGCAAATTCAAGGTATGCAGACGGACAAGCAAGTCCCGCTTCCGCCTTGGCATTCGCAAGGTGAGCGTGTTTCTGAAGGAACACAAGAATACCTATACGCTGCAAGAACTCTGGGAAAGTATATCCCAAATGGTACGTGGTCACTATCACTATTATGGTGTAAGTGAAAACAGCAAATCATTATGGAATTACAAGACAAAGTAAAGAAACTTCTTTATAAGTGGCTCAATCGTCGAAGTCAGAAGAAGAGCTACACGTGGGAGAGTTTCAAGCAGTATGTATTCAAGTATCCACTTCCGGAACCCAAGATATTCATAAGCTTCTATAATCACTGACAGCGGAATGCAATTGAGGAGCCGTGTGAGGGAAATCCTCAAGCACGGTTCTGTGAGGGGGAGCAATGCACATCCAAGAAATACACATACTAAGGCACAAAAGCAGAAATGCGGACACGGAGCTACGGTGGAATCTAAAGTATGTGGATTAGCTCTCTACTCGACAACAGCATTTTCCAAAAGAATCCACGTAGCCCTATAGGGGCGTCCCGTTTGTAGGATGACGCGCCCCAAAAATCAAAGTAGCTCCAACAGGGCGTCCCGTTTGTAGCTAAGTGTTCTCCAGGAAAATTAGACTCTTCTAGACCTTTCTGATTAACTTTTCAATCCTTTCGGATAAATCTAATTCATCGTTTGTTTCACTTTCCCAGCCCTCCGATTGACAATCCCAGCCCTCTGATTGACAATATCAGCCCTCCGATTGACAATGTTTCATCGTACGGATCACTATGTCAGCCCTTCTGATTGTGTATCACAGCCCTCTGAATGTGTATCACAGCTCTCCGATTGACTTCATTTCATCGTATGGGTCACTATTTTACCCCTCCGAATGACTTTATTTGCCCTCTGAATGTGGTTGTATGTCATCCGCATGTCATTATTTGGCTTAGAATAGACATTTACTTGTATGGTTGGATTTCGATCAGTAGTATAATCAATTTATACTGTAAAATCTTAAATCAATAGATTCATTTACAGTATAAATGTAAACATGAACAATTCAAACAAAACAAACAACATGTGTGGTGCAGATCAGAAGAGTTTGAGTGTATATATCTTCATCATCCTATTGAATTGTGGCATGGATGATTATAGGTTATAGTATAAAGTAGGTCTATTGGCAATCTTTTCGGATTATGGTATTTGTCACATTCTTTTACTTGTGATTAAAGTATAATTTGATAAATATAAGATCCAAATCATGGTAATTTTGAAAATAAAATAATGTTTTATAGAAAAAAAACACTTGGTGAATTAAATCCTTTACTATAAATATCACTAAATGTAATATGTATTTTATCCATGGAGGATTGTATTCAAAATCAACAAATAGAATCTTAACTCTGTCGAATGAAATTTTATAAAATTCTCGAGATAATTAAAAAAAATATTTGCGTAAGTGAAAGCATAATGCTAAATTGAATCTGTGTAGCTCAAAAACGGCAAGTAGAATTTTATTGTTAATGAATGGAACTTTTTTACCCCTACCGAGGTTTAATAGTTGTTGGATTTTCTAATGTGTTGATACATAAATGTTTCAATTGATTCATTTATGTGTCTCAGAGGGTCATTTTGTGTTCATATTGTGATTGTCTTAGAGGGTAATAAGGGGTGTTAGTTTCTTTTTTTGTGTGATAGTATCTTTTGAGTAGTCATTCCAAATTCAAATATTTTAAGTTTATTTATTATTTTTTTTCCTTTTTTTTAGGAGATTTTATGAATGTGATTAGTTACCTTCATGCAAAAGCATCGAAGTTGTACGTCGCGCTGGCGATTATCGCAGGTATTGGTGTCTTAATGCCAAGTACAGCATCATCGCAAGCTCGGGTATCAATTGTATTCCGGTATCTTGGTATCAGAATTACAATGGTGCACCTGACGCTATTACAAATGTTACATTAGGCTCTTTGAATAATACCACACCGAGTGTGGGTACGCCTAATAATGATTTTACCGGTTTAGGTCTTCCAGAGCCAACAATAGTTGCAACAATTACCTCTACTATGTCAGTCCAAATCCTTCAAGGATGGGCTCACGGTACGGGGTATTTTTATGTTTGGATTGATTGGAATCGTAATGCCCAATTTGATGAAGCTCCAATATATACTTCAGCAGTCCCAGCTAACTCTAATGGAACATACACTGTTCCGATTAACCTTCCTGCGAATGCAGCAACCGGTCGCACTAGAATGCGTCTAAAATTCGGTGGATATCCTCACTATAACACTCCGGTTACCAATCCTTGCTTAGGTCCTGCGATGGGTGAATGGGAAGATTATGTTGTCAATATTGTGCCACCTCTTCCAGATCCTACTATCGGTGGGCTAGCACTTACCCAGCCTGGTTCTTCAACTTCAGCTGCTCCGCCGATTGGTCCGGGAAATTATGATATTGGATTTAACCTTGCGAATCTTAGTGGCTCTGCTTTAAATTCAATTCTTGTAACCTACAGCTTTACCGGCCCTACAAGCGGTAGTGAAGCGTTCACATGGTCTGCCGGTCCTTTAGCATCCGGTAGCTCTGTATTGGTAAAGCTTCCGTTGCTTGCGAATATTGTTTTAGCAGATGCTCTTAGTCCATATAACGTAACTATTACTATATCGAATGCAGTCGGTGCAAATGGTAACGGTGATTCAAATCCTAATAATAATACGTTGGCTGCTTCTGTAGGACCTGCTCTTGGTGTGCCCGGGTTAAAAACTATTGTTTATGTAGGTGGTTCTTCTACAGCTCCGGCCGCTCCATGGTTCCCAAACCTCACTAATGTTGGGCAAGCTGTTACGTATGGTGGTCTTCTTGGAGCTGTAGAGTTCCGTATTCGCCCCGGTACATATAGCGATCAATTACTTATTGGTCAGACTTCACAAACAATTTCAGGAATTCCCGGTGGTAGTGCAATTAATAATCTAACATTCCTTCCAGATGCTGCTACCGGTGGAAATGTTAATAATGTCATTATTAACTCCCCCAATCCTGCAACTGGTGTAAGTAACTACTTGGTTCAGATTAATGGTGCAGACTTTATTACTTTCCAAAACCTAACATTTGGCACAACTTCATCTGTTGCCGGTCGTTTGTTCTGGTTACGAAACGGTACAACTGCTATTACAATTACCGGTTGTGTACTTAATGGTAGGAATGTTGCTGCAACTGCTCCTATTGAAGATGCCTTGATTTATTCCGAGCCAACCAATGGTACTATAGCAACTGCTCCGCCAAATGGTGGCTTTACTGATTTAATCATCAGTGGAAATACTTTCAATCGCGGAGATTATGCAATGAATTTAGATGGTGGTACAAGTGGTCCGGTCGTATCTAATATTACGATTACCAACAATACTATTTCTAATTTCTTCTCACAAGGTATCTATATTCAGCGATATACTAATCCTCTTGTACAGAAGAATGTGATCTCATCTACTTCTACTAATCTAAATCCTATTTATGGGGTTTATTTGATGCGTATTCAAAGTAGTGTACAATTGCTACAAAATAAAATCAATTTTGCACGTTCGGGTTACGGAGTTTTCTTCTCGACGAACACAGCTGTTGCAGGCAATACTACAGTAATTGCAAACAATATGATTAATGTTGGTAATGCTACTACAAATACGTATGGTATGTATTTCACGAGTTATAATACAATTAATATATTCCAGAACACAATTAACGTAAATACGCTAACTACTACGATTGCTGCTGGGTTCTATTCTGTGAGTCCGGGTGTGAATACACGCGTTGTCAATAATATCTTTTATAATCGTGGTGCCGGATATGCATATTTCCATAGCAGTACTATCTATCCAACTGAATCAAATTATAATAATATCTATTCAGCAGGATTGTATGTAGGTTATAGAAGCGGAACAAGCTATACAACGCTACCATTATTTGCTGCAGCTACTGCAAGAGAAGCTAATTCTGTTTCGAAGACAGTCGCATGGGCAGGTACAAATAGTACATACTTAGGAGCTATTGATAATTTACTTCGTGGCACTAACACATACAATCAAGCGACAGCAGGTAATGTCAATAAAGACATTTCAGATATCGCAAGAAGAGCCCCGCCATATATGGGTGCTCATGAATTGGTTCCTATCGTTACTTTTACCGGTGGTGCAGTTGACAGCGGTTGTACTGGTCGATCGACAACACTTGCTCCAAGTATAACCTTTACAGCCAATGCAGAAACACAATTCACTATTCCTAACGGTGCAACAAATGTTCGCTACCAGTGGACACGTGGAGGTATTCCACTTTTCGACGATGGTGTAAAGATATTTGGTTCTTTGACTCCAACTTTGACTTTATTGAATACTGTACCATTTGATGAAGATAACTATCGATTAAACGTCATCATCAAAGACGGTGCTGCAGAAATGCCTACACTTGTTGATACAATGTTCTATCAATACGCAGTATATTTAAGAATTAACGAGCCGGTTGAAGTAGCGGTTCCACCACAATCTCAGGTTGTATGCCGTGGTGGTAATGTCGTGTTATCTGTCATAGCTTCTAAAGGTAGAATATGGGGATATCAATGGCAACGTGATGGTGTGAATTTAACTGACGGTAATAATCAGTATAATGCAGACCAAGTACGTGGTGCGACAGCAGTATCAGTTACTTTGACTAATCTCCAGTATGGTGCTTCCGGAAGATATCGTTGTATAATCGCTACAGCTTGTGGTAAGAACTTTGATACTACTTCTGAAGCGGTGGTCTATGTGACAAAACCTACACAAATAGTAACTCCACCTGTAAGCCAAGTAGCTCAATTGGGTGGAACTGCACGATTTGAAGTAGCAGCTGCTGAAGCAACAACAGGATATAATTATAACATGACTCCTCCTGTCTATCAATGGTTCAAGGGTACTACTAAGCTTTCTGACAATACACGTATCAGTGGTGCTTCAACAGCAGTATTGACTATCAGAAATCTTACAAATACAGATGCAGCAAGTAATTATTATGTAAAAGTAATAGGTGCTTGTGGAACAGACAGTACGTCTACATTTGCTCTTTCAGTTGCAAATATTACAATCCCTGCAATTACTGATGTAACGGCATGCCCTACTCAAACAGGCACAATTACAGCTAATCCAACAACTACAGGCGCTTCCGGTTTAACGACAGGATATCAATGGCGCAGAGGTACAACTTGGTTAACTGATGGTGCTAAGTATTCCGGTACAAAGACTGCAACACTTACCGTTAATAATGTTGATGCAACTGATGCTGGTACAGATTACAATGTTGTTGTATCTGCAAGTCCTGCAAACGGTGTATCAACTACATCAAATAATGTAAAATTCATCGTGAAGCAAGCGACAACTATCACAGACCCAATGTCGGTCAATGTGTGCGAAGGTTTGCCAGCTATGCTATATGTTATGGGTGCAGGTGATGGTGCAGTTACATATAAATGGACACAAAATGGCACAGATGTAATGGGTGCCGCTTCTGATACATTACAATTTGCTGCAATCACAATAGCACAAGGCGGTAAATATACTGCTACTGCAACTGCAGGTTGTGGACCAATGACATCAAAAGAAGCTATGGTTAATGTAATGACAAAGCCAGTAGTTTACGGTCCATCTGAAAAGAAAATCAGTATTAAACAAGGTGGTTTGATTCGTTTCGCGGTAGCGACCGTATCAGATGCAACGACAAGATATATGTGGTACAAAGATGGTACTGCTGTTACGAATGATTCTAGTGTTAATCAATATTACACAAAATTCGATGTAAAAACAGCAGGTGATGCAGGAATGTATTACTGTAAAGTGACCAATCAATGCGGTTCGACAAATTCAGATACTATAGAAATAGTCGTGACTACAGGTCCAGCCGGTGTTGACAATGGTGAAATCGCAGGTTTCTCTTTAGGCAACAACGAGCCAAATCCATTCTCAGATAATACAACAGTTAGCTTCACAATCCCTCAAACAACAGCTGTACGATTACTCGTAACTGATGTTTATGGACGTGAAATCACAACATTAGCTTCAGGTGAAATGGCTGCAGGTACTTATCCTGTGACATTTAATGCAAGAGATCTTAACTTATCTGCCGGTGTATATTATTATACACTTAATTCAGGGGGTATCAGTATCTCAAAGAAAATGATGTTTGTAAAATAATCATCATTTCAGTCAATAAAACAGCCGGAACGTAACATACGTTCCGGCTGTTTTTTTTATAACTGAAGGATACAAGACTTCGGACTAATTTTGGTAATTTTGCACAAAGTTCATACTTTGAGAGTTTAGATTAGTTTTTGGTAGAAGGTTAGAATGCTGTTGCAGAGAAAAGCTTGTCATAATTCAGTAGTAAATATAATAAAGACAATTAGATAGTTTCAAAACATATCGTGGTAATAGTATCATTATGCACCAACTGACAATTGAGAGAGTAAGGGAGATATTACATAACCTTCAGGGGAAAACAATAGCAGTAATAGGCGATCTTATGCTGGACAGATATTTTTGGGGGAATGTATCCAGAATATCACCTGAAGCACCTGTTCCGGTGATAGATATTGAACATGAAACGTTTCATCTAGGTGGGCAGCAAATGTTGCTCAAAATTTACAGTCCTTAGGATTATTCCTATTCTATGTGGAATTGTTGGAAATGATGATGAAGCGGATTTGTTATTGAAAACTGTTGAAAAGAGTGGACTAAGCGCTGTTGGTATTATCGAAGACAAGGGTCGTCGCACTACCGTAAAAACACGAATCATGGGAAATAATCAACACATAGCTCGTTTAGATAGAGAAAATCGCGATTTTATTGATGAGAATGTCTCAAACGACATAATAACTATACTGAATTCTCTTCAAAAATTAGATGGAATAATAATAGAAGATTACAATAAAGGAGTAATTACTCAGTATCTTTTAAAATTAGTATCCGAATTATCGAAAAGTAAAAATATTCCTCTTTTTGTCGATCCTAAAAGAAATTTCTTTTTTGAGTATAAAAATGCGACTGTATTTAAACCGAACCGTAAAGAAGCACAGGAAGCACTTGGATATCAACTCAAGAGTGCTACAGAAATACGTCAGGCAGGTAGTGAACTCTTGCTTAGGTTAAAAGCTGATAATATATTGCTTACGTTGGGAGAGGAAGGAATGATGCTTTTCCAAAGTAACGGAGATATATCATCTGTTCCAACGAGAGCTAGGCATATTGCAGACGTTTCCGGAGCAGGTGATACGGCAATTGCTACGTTAGCAGCTTCAATTGCCGGTGGAGCGACAATAACAGAAGCAGCAGAGCTTGCGAATATCGGTGCGGGTGTTGTATGTGAAGAGCCTGGGATTGTTTCAATTCAACCTAGTACACTTATTTCTGCAATGAGTTATTGAAATTAATTTACCAACGCAATTGTCATCTACCTCACGACAAAATAATATTACTACCATACGATAATCACACAAATATTAATAAATCAATGGTTATATCACGCAGATTATTATCTGATATATGCAGCCATCTTCGCAAACAAGGTAAGAAAATCATTTTTACGAATGGTTGTTTTGATATACTTCATGTAGGACATGTGTCTTATTTAGAAGAGGCTAGTAAACTTGGAAATGTGTTGATTGTAGGTATAAATAGCGATGATTCTGTCAGACGCTTAAAAGGACCCACGAGACCTATTAATACAGAAGCTGATAGATGTGCTGTAATCTCTGCTTTAAAGTCGGTTGATTTCACAGTTGTATTCGATGAAGATACTCCTTTAGAACTCATTCAAGAGCTCACACCGCATGTAATTACTAAAGGGGGTGATTATACAGTCAATACGATTGTAGGTGCTGAATATATCCTCTCGAATGGTGGGGAAGTGGTGATCATTCCGTTAGTAGATGGTAAATCAACATCGTCAATTATCCGGAAAGTCAATAGTGATTCTCATTGCTAGCGTACAAGATTGATATAATTCGTAAAAGAAAAGCCCCAATTCATATTGAATTGGGGCTTTTTAATGTGCATACAAGTGGATGTAAAACTACTTGCGATCTTTTTTTAGAGTGTCTGCTCTATCTTTAACATCACGAGGACCTTTTTCTTTGCAAGGTACTACACCTGTTGCAAGCCATTTTCTCCAGATTTCTAATTGTGCAGGAGTTAGGATTTTTTCGATTGATGACATAAGTTGTGATTTACACTCTGCAGCAGCTTTAGTAGCAGCTTCGCGGGCTGCATTGATAGCTGCACGTGCAGCAGTTGTAATTTCTTTCATTTTCGCACGCGCTTCTTCTTTTGTCATTGTACCTGCTTCGACTTGAGCTCTGATTTCTCTTTCGGCTGCTCTAGTACGATTACGAATTGCTTCTTCTTCTGCACGATAAGCTTCGCGGGCTGCTTTGATACAATCTTCATACGTTTTTAATAGTCTTTCGAATTGACCACGCTGCTCTGCTGTAAGCTCTAAACAACGAATAATCATTCGAGGATTACGATCTCTGCTTACTGCATCTCCGCCTCTGCTATCCAATGAGTTACCTGTTGGATTATCGCCGAAAGTAAAATCGTCTGTATTACCGCTCAAACTAAATGCATCTGTAGAGGTTGCATAATTCGGAGCGACAAGCGACGCCGGAGTATCATTATAACTAGTTGTTGGAGAATCAACATTAGAACATCCAACAACACCAACAAGAGCAACCATTGCGGAAATGCTCAGCAAGGGAAGGAAAAACTTAGCAACTAACTTTTTCATAACTGAATCCTTAAAAAAATAAATAATAAGATAATGAATTGTATTATTGAGAAGATGATATTCTTGAAACGGTTATAAAGTTGATATATTCAACTACATATCTATCCGTTCATGGTGCAGTAATCTTGATAGGATAGATTTGTTACATAGATTTTGAACAATTATTGTACAAATTAATAGAAATTATTTGATTAATAAAGAAATAATAAAATCATCTGTCGGATAATCTGAAGTACGGCACTGAACAACAAAATCCACGTGAAAAATATATGGAAATATTGTGCCGAACTGCCGGGAAATTTAAAGAATACTTCCATTTTGGACATTCCGTTTGATGATAGAATATGTTGAACCGTTAAGCTTGATAAAGGAATAGACATCATTTGAGCTATTTCAATTATCCATTCTAATCGTTTGACCTGTCTTCGGAAATCATATCCCCAAAGTGTAAGTAAAATTAAATATAACTGATATTGGTTTGCTTTAAATTCCGCGTGCTTTTCGCTGTCATCGTTACTATAGGTAAAAACACCAGAAACCACGATAGCCCTGCGATTGAAAAAAGCGACATAAGTACTCGACGAAGAAATATTCTCTGAGGTTCGAATAGTGCCGATACTTCTACTGAAAAAATTGATTTCTTCATAATACTGATAAATAAAAAGGGTAAGCAAAAAATGCTCACCCTTTGTGAAGTATGCTTCTACATAAACATATTATTCGCCTTTTGCAGCTGCTTTTGCAGCTTCTGCTTTTTTACGAGCATCGTTGAATTTAGTACGTGTATAGCGACGAGCAACTGTTTCTTTGTGCTTTACAATCGCTTCCGCAATTTCTTCAGCATTTTTGCCTTTGAATTGTAGATGACGTTGTAATAGAACTCCTTCATAGCTCAAGAATGCACGAACAACATCAGTTGGCTGTGCGCCTACATTGAGCCAATAAATAGCTCTGTCGGCATTAATTGAGATAGTAGAAGGTGCTGTCATTGGATTGTAATATCCAAGTCGCTCGATAAATGCAGAATCGCGTCTGTCGCGGCTGTCCACCACAACAATATCATACGTAGGGGATTTCTTGCGACCTTTGCGGCGCAAACGTAGTTTTACCATGAGATACCTTACTCCGGTTAATTATGAATAAAAAAGCAATCCGGTACTTCAGCGTTTGAAGCCGGTTGGCATTTTGAAATTTCGCATTTGTTGCGAGGGATTTCCTTTAGAGAGAGTTTTCATCATTTTTTGCATGTCTTCAAATTGCTTGAGCAAACGATTGACTTCCATTATCGTCGTGCCACTACCGAGTGCAATTCTACGACGTCGAGACCCGTTGAGGACTTTCGGGTTCTTCCGTTCATGATTGGTCATCGATAAAATTATAGCTTCGACCTTCGCAAATGCTTTATCATCAACCTCCACATTTTTCATAGCACGATCCATTCCTGGTATCAATCCCAGTAAGTCTCGTAATGAACCCATTTTCTTAATCGTACGTAACTGCTCGAGAAAGTCCTGTAAGTTGAATTCATTCTTACGGATTTTTGCTTCTAATTTCTCGGCATCTTCTTCATTGAATTGTGCTTGGGCTTTCTCAACGAGAGTGACAATATCACCCATACCCAATATCCGTGAAGCAATTCTTTCAGGGTGAAATGGTTCAAGTGCATCTAATTTTTCTCCGGTACCTACATATTTAATTGGCTGACCAACGACTTTGCGGATTGACAGTGCTGCACCACCACGAGTGTCACCATCTAATTTAGTCAGTACTACACCAGTTAAATTTAATCGTTCGTGAAATGCTTTGGCAGTATTGACAGCATCTTGTCCGGTCATCGCATCACAGACAAACAATATTTCATTCGGCTTGGTTTGATCACGGATGTCCTGTACCTCCTGCATCATATCTTCATCAATAGTAAGTCGTCCGGCAGTATCGATAATCACAATATCTCGAACAAACTTACGAGCATAGACAAGTGCCTCGTTGGCAATTTCGACAGGATTTTTCCCCTCGGCTGAATAAACCGGAATATTGAGTGACTGAGCGAGTGTTTTTAATTGAGCGACAGCAGCAGGACGGTAAATATCACACGCTACAAGAAGAGGTTGCTTTCCTTTTTTCTTAAGATTTGCTGCAAGCTTGCCGCAAAAAGTAGTCTTACCCGAACCCTGCAAACCGGCAACCATGATGACAGTCGGTCCACCATGAGCAAGTAACAAATCACTTTTATTACTTCCCATGAGGGTGACCAATTCATCGTACATCAGCTTAATGAAAAGCTGCCCGGGCTGTAAATTGCCCTTGACTTCAAGTCCAATTGCTTTTTGAGCTACTTCATCTATAAAATTTTTAGCGACGGTGAAATTAACATCAGCCTCCAAAAGCGCAGTACGCACTTCGTCAAGAGCTTCCTTGATGTTTTCTTCGCTTATTTTAGCCTGACCTCGAATTTTTTTGAGGGCAAACTCTAATTTTGACTGTAAATTCTCAAACATTGCTGATTTTGTGAGGGTTGCAAATAAAAGAGCCACAAAAATACGTCTTTCCTTTCAATTTCCCACACCAAAATTTCAGAAATGTGCAATACATCTCATTTTTTAGTTGGTGTTGGCTAGCAATATATAAATCCAAGAAGCCGTTATTCGCGGTGCAATCCTTATTTTTGCTTTGTACATTCAAAATCTAACGATTCTCTTTAATATATAACCGTATGAAAAAAACACTCACGTATCTAATTGTATTCATTATTTCTCTTGGAGTGATGAATGCAACGTACCAACGAAAAAAGAAACCTGTAAAAAAGAAAAAAGCAACGATTGAAACAATTAAAAGAGTAGTAGTTGCCTCAGTACAGCTTGGTGACAATGTGCCGTCGACTTTAGAACGTAAAGTAGATGCTGCTATAGGTCTTGCGTGTTTTGCTTCTAATAGATATTCTTCTATTAGCTTTGCGATGCGTGATTCGGTCGTGAAAAAATTACAGAATGAAGGCAAAGATGCAAGCGCTCTTGAAGTAGCAACCGAGCTCAAGGCAGATAGAATTGTCTTTTTACAAATTAACAGAATTGCCAATATTTTGCGCGTAGAGCTTGCCGTCAATTCGGGCGATAAATTTGCACAAACATCTAAAGGTGAGGGCTATTCATTACTAAAATACCATCAGAATGACACTTCTATTATCTACGATCCTTCTCTTCTCGAAGCAATTCAACGAGCCTTTGCCGCCGCTGAAAAAGACTCTATGATGTTTGCCGCCGCCGAAAAAGATATGCGTGTATTTCCGGCACCACCACTTGCTATTGTAGGAATAGAATTTAAAGATTCCCTCAAAATTATCTCAAAGTTATTTGATTTAAAATCTCAACCTGTCAATGGTTATGATGCAGTCCTGACTATTTTCCAAGCGGCAAAAGAAAGTACCAAATATGCAGTATTTGATATGGATACGCGTGATACTATCTATGCTTTAGAGAATTTAGTATATGTGGAAAATAATCAAGCCCCTTCTGTGGTCGAGCTCAAAGTATTAACCAAATTTGGTATTTACCATTGTATTACCGGTTCGCTCAGTCGTACAGAGGAAAGTACAGTCCTCACCTTGCAGCTATGTACAATATCGACAAACGGAGCACTCACAAAAATCCGAGCTGAACGTGCTATTATTTCAGACGAAGATAATATCAGCGAGCTTCGTCAATCGCTAACAAGATTAACAAGAAAACTTCTTAAAATCAATGGATAAGTCACCAAAGAATACTGAAAAAAAAGAACGTACTATACGAATGATTGCCCAAAACCGTAAAGCGCGGCATGAATTCGAAATACTCTATACCGTGGAAGCAGGCATCGCGCTCACGGGTACAGAAGTGAAATCGCTTCGGCAGGGAAAGTGTAATTTTCAAGACAGTTACGCAGGATTTATGAGTAATATTTCTGATGAAATCACTCTCTTCAATTTTAATATTTCCGTCTATGAACACGGCAATCGTGAGAATCACCATCCTACACGCCCGCGCACTTTGCTCATCCATGCCAAAGAAGCGACGAAATTGCGGGCAGCCGCTCAAGAAAAAGGATTGACAATTATTCCCTTAGCATTGTATTTTTCGGGAGCTTATGTGAAAATAGAACTCGGTGTAGCGCGAGGTAAAAAGCTCTATGATAAGCGGGAAGATCTCAAAAACAGACAAGTTGAACGAGAAATGCGCCGCGAAAGTAAATAATTTGTTAATCGATTTCACATTAAATCGTTCACATATTGCCGCTTGGAATGATTCTTGCGGCTTTTTTTTATAGAATTCAACATTAGGTTGTTGATAAGGGGCATGAGTGAATTTCAATTTGATTCATTCAATGTAATAATGAAGTAAATCAAGTAGTACTAATTAATTAAATACACAGGGGAATGTATGAAAATTGTGACAAAATTGTCGGTTGTCGGCGTAAGTTTACTACTCGTTATATTTCTTACTACATGTAGTGATTCTTCTACTCCCGGTCCTGTCACCGACCCAAATGAAGTATATGTACCCGCTAATCGATCGATTCATCTTGAAGTTAATTCTCCGGTTGATGCAGACAGCACAGATGATTACCTGATCATTCGAAGGCAATATGTGCTCTCGTATAACAAAAACCTCAATGTAGCTAATTGGGTTTCGTGGGAATTGAACAAAAGTTGGTTCGGACCTGAACCCCGCTATACCGGTGATTTTTACCGACACTACACTTCCTACCGGCTTTTATCGCGTACACCATGACGATTATAATTTCTCGGTTGATGGCTACGAACGTGGACATATTGTTCGTAGTGAAGAACGTACGATCGACGCTGCAGACAATCGTTCAACCTTTATTCTATCTAATATCATGCCCCAGCAAACGGATCTCAATCAAGGTGTATGGGCAGATATGGAAGATTGGTGTGAATCGATGTGTAAAGATTCAACAAAAGAACTCTTCATCGTCGCCGGAGGTATTTTTAAAAGTGGTTTTCGCGTAAGTGGTATAATTGCAGCGCCTGACAGCTGTTACAAAATTGTGGTAATCCTCGAACCGGGGCAAAAGCTTGCGAATGTGGACAAAAACACACGCATCGAAGCCGTCATCATGCCAAATATAAAAGGAATTCGTAAGGATAAATGGGAGAAATACAAGCGAACAATTGACGAAATCGAAGCCGCGACCGGCTATGACTTCCTCAATTATGTGCGCAAGGACATTCAAAACGTTATCGAAAGTAAACCTAGTATTTTTTAATCAATTACACTCATCACAATGCCCAAAACAGGTTACGTAGCTATCGTCGGAAAACCGAATGTCGGTAAGTCAACGCTCATGAATATCATCGTAGGAGCCAAACTCTCGATCGTCACACCCAAGCCACAGACCACTCGAAAAAACGTGCTTGGAATACATACAGGTGAGGATGTGCAGATCGTGTTCCTCGACACACCCGGCGCTCTCATTCCACGCTACGAAATGCAACGTTCGATGATGGGATTTGTGCATCAATCGATCGAAGATGCAGATGTCATCCTCGCTCTCGCCGATGCCACACACGGTCTACACGCTCTCAATTTCCTCACCGATGAATTTATCGAAGCGTTGAAAGCATCCGGCAAACCGATTATTCTCGTTCTCAACAAAACAGACCTCCTGCCTGACAAAAAAGAAATACTTCCTCTCATTGTAGAATTTCAAAAGCTTGGGATTTTCAAAGAATTCTTTCCGATTTCTGCGTTGAAAAATAGATTTGTGGAGGATTTACTCAAGTCCATTGCAAGCTACTTACCCGAAGCGGACTTTCTCTACGAACCAGACTTTCTCAGTGATCAACCGGAGCGTTTTTTTGTGGCTGAAATTATCCGCGAAACGATATTTCTCGAGTATGGGCAGGAAATCCCGTATTCATGTGAGGTAAATATCACGGAGTTCAGGGAGCGTGAGGCAGGGAAGTGGTACATTGGTGCAGAAATTATCATCGAACGAGACACGCAAAAAGGAATCATCATCGGTGCGAAGGGTGAGAAAATAAAGCAAGTAGGGAAGCGCGCCCGGATTCGAATCGAGAAGCATCTCGAGCGTCCGGTGTTTCTGGAACTCTTTGTAAAAGTCCGCGACAACTGGCGGAATAATACGACAATGCTGAAGAGTTTTGGGTATTAAAAGTGGAATACGGCAAGTAATTCTATTAACAGGACAAGATAAACTACGAAAAATGATATGATTATCCATTCGATGCTTGTGTTGGGATGATTAATTCTAAGACAGGCACATGCTTGCCTTTTTGTTTTTGAGTCAGGATCATCTTTAGTGCACCATCTGGGATCGGCAGAGCGGAAATTTTTGCGAGTAGGTCGGTAAGCTGCGCTTCGGTCGGGACAAAAGATGCGTCCTTCATCGTTAGTTGTAGATTATAAATGGACATCGGCGTATTTGTTTTGTTAAAGAAATTTTATTCGATTATAAATGAATTAGAAGATTTATAAAGAGAGGAAGAGAGAAGAGCTGATAACTTTCGCAATTTGTAAACCTAGATACAAGTCGCGAAAAAAAAATATAAAAAAACCCTTTGCAAATATTTAATTTACAAAGGGTTTATATTGTGAGCCAACTTGCGGGATTGAACCGCAGACCGGCTGATTACAAATCAGCTGCTCTACCAATGAGCTAAGTTGGCAACTCC
>JADJXV010000021.1 GCA_016720145.1 Ignavibacteria bacterium
GGTTACAAACATGACATGATTGCATCCGTTTGTTCCGGTTTGTAAAATAAAGTACAAGAAAAAGTACAAGGTTTGATAATATACCTTAAAATAGTACAAGAAAAAGTACAAGGTTTTTTGAGAGCAAAACATGAAAAAAGAACTGCATTACGAAGTAGTACCGAATAAGGACTACCATAACAAAGACGGAACAAATACACTACGATTACGGATCAGTACAGGAGCTAAGAAGTGGTATTTTCCGGTAGGACTATCAGCATCGTTAGTGTTGTATGACAGGGCGTATAAGAAGAACCCAAAAGATGAAGCAAAAGAACTGCACACCAAAATTGAAAGGATCAAAAAGGAAGCGGAGTCTATTTGTGATGCAATGCCTATTTTTGACCCGAAAGCGTTTCGAACGTTATTTATTAGAGAGGCAACAACTAATTCTGGAAATGATGTATTATCTACTTTTGGGCAATATATCACACAGTTGAGAGCCGAAGGGCGAATATCTACAGCGCGCAGTTGCGAAACCACCATGTATAGTATAGCGGTATTTTGCAATGGAAGTAAAGAACAAGCGGTGAATAGACTGAAAGAACATTCTGAGAGTAGCCAAAAAACTAAAAAGCGCGTGCCTATAAAGTTGCCTAAGCTGGAGTTTAATGAGATCACCGTCGAATGGCTTATGAGATATTATAAGGCATTACAGGCAATTGGTACAAGTGAAGCTACTGCTGGAATATACATCAGAACATTACGCGTTATTTATAACTTAGGAGCTAATAAAGATGAAGCATTACGGACAAAAGCTCGTTATCCGTTCGGGAAGGAAAAAGGAAAGTTCAATATACCGACCAAAAGTAAAAACAAGCGCGCTCTCACAGATGCACAAATAGCATCAATATTCGACTATGAAGCAACCTCTGCCACAGAACAACGAGCAAAAGATTTCTGGATTTTCAGCTACCTGTGCAACGGCATGAACTTCGCCGATGTAGCAAAATTGAAATATTCAGATGTTACTTTTGATGAAAATGGATGTGTAATAGAGTTTATCAGACAAAAACTGCACGTAGTCAATCAGATAAAACTCCTATTGAAATTGTGCCTTGATAAGGATACAGCGGAATTAATTCGAAGCGTTATTGATCGACACGGGAATAAAGGTACAAACGGCTATATTTTCAAGGTATTAAATGGTAGGATCACTCCACAAGCTCAATACGATGCAAAACAGGCGTTTATAGGGAATACGATTAAATATCTACATAAAATTGGTGAGAATTTGGGCTTAGGCATACCATTAAGCACATACGTTGCAAGGCATTCATTCGCTACCGCATTACATAGGAGCGGCGTTCCAATAGTAGAAATAGCAGAAGCTATGGGACACGAAAGTACAACAACTACACTCCGCTATATTGGAGTAACTACCACAGAAAAGAAACGCAAAAACTCGTCAGCATTGCCGAAAGGATTGCAGAGTAAACCAATGGAATATATTGGGAGCTAATAAATTCAAATAGAAACAACAAAACAAATGTAATAGGTTTGCAGACTTTCTTATTTGAAAACCTTTACTTTCTGTAGAAAGACTAAATTACATTCTCAAAACAGTCAGATTACTAAGAACTTATCACTAATGAAATTAGCGATAAGTTGATAAATTTAACGTTTAATAATATCAATCAGTTAGTGTGATCATATATTATTCAGATTCAAAAATTATGTATAGAAAATCAAATAGTAGTAGGAAGAATTTGGATGAGTTTATCGAAATATTTAACCAAAAAATATCCAAATTTTTTTGGAAATATCCTCAACTAAAGAATAAAATAAATATTATGGATTTGTTGAACCATGCAAAAGGTTACGGCAAAGGACTTCCAGAAGAATATCTATTTGACATTTTTGAGCATCTTGAAGGATTTTCAAAATGGCGCAAAGATTTAGATGAACGATATGACCATCAACATCTTGAATCAATTGAGGAACGTATTGAAGTGTTGGAAATATACATAAAATTGTTGCGATCAGAAAACGAATATGAACTCTTTCAGTTAGCAAAATTCGATATGATTGCGAATTTATTAAAAGAGTTGGAGATTGTTAGGGCTTTGTTGCCTGAAAATACTGTTCAAAGCAGCAAAACTAAATTAGGTGTAAGTGACATTATTTCTATGAATTCAAATAATCAAATTCCTCTTCAATCTGCATTCGATAAGACTGTGCATCCAATAGTGAACAATTCAAAACAGCATGCGAATATTAATGAAATCAAGCAATCTCACTTAATTTGGCTATTATATGAATTGAAGTTAAATCACAAAAACGATCCGATAGTTACATACAAAAAATTATCTGCTTTTTTTAAACAATACGGAGGTAAACCATTAAATCCTAAATCATTTATGAGTGCATTGGGAAATGGCAAACCAAAAGGTGCTCCAACAAAAAATATTGCAAAAATCAAATCTAAAATCAAAGAGCTTTTATTGTAACAATAATTTAAAATTTAACGTAACTTGTATATAAATAAGAAGGTGTAAACGGTATAAAAAGTATATATTATACCATTTTTATGCAATTATCAAATGCTTGCAAATTTGTAAATCAAAAAGACAATTACTCTTTGTTTTACTTATATGTGAGCATTTTTTATGCAACCAACAAACTTTCGTTTTGAAGACTTGCCAAATATCATGGCAGAAAACAATAAATTACTTTTCGAAGTTAAGGAGTTATTATCTGTGGCAGTCACACCACAAAAAATACCTTCTGACCTTCTTTCTATTTCAGAAGCAAGTGATTTGTTGAAATTGTCGATCCCTACTATTTATAGTAAAGTTTGCAAGCGCGAACTTCCATATTTCAAGAGGGGTAACAAATTGTATTTTAATAAAATTGAGCTTTTAGACTACGTGAAAGCCGGGCGGCGTTTGACCAATGCAGAGATAGGGGATGATGCTGTTATGAAAGCGGCAGTGGCAATGAAACGAGGTATTCTGTGAAACACTACAAACAAAAGCCCAATGTTACCGAAAATAACAATGGGCTTAATTCTCTCGAAAATTCTGGACAAATTTTCAGCGACAAAAATACAATTTTCAATCGAGAAATTCAAGAAAACCTCCAATTAGTATTTAGTAAATCCCCGACAGTGTGTCCTTGCGGTCAACACAAACGATTCTTTAAATTAGAAGATCATACAGATGGTGGAAAATGTTGGAGTTGCGACAAATTCTTCCCACCTACTAAATTCAATAGTACTCCTATCGTAAACAAGCAAACGGTGGGTACTTCCGATCGTATTAAAAACAATACAAAACCACTACTACACTTAGAGAGGACACATATTTACTGGACTGATGACGGTAATAATTATCTCATGCAAGTTAGGGTATTTCGAGATAATGAAGGTCGAAAAGCTTGTTTCAATATCGCTGGAAAGGTATGCTTGTTTGGGAAAAGATGGACTTTTCCGAGAGGAAGGTGAATGGATAAAAGGGCTTGAAAATGTTCAATTGACACTCTTTAATTCACCTTTACTGTTGATGTTACAACAAAGCCCTCAACCCTATCAAGACAGTACTTATGTATATCTTGTTGAGGGTGAAAAAGATTGTGAAACGCTTAAACAGCATGGACTTATAGCTACTTGCAATCCGATGGGGGCAGGTAAATGGCGAAATTCTTACAACGAATTACTTCGTGGGTTAACTTGTTTCATTATAACCGATAATGATAAAGCCGGACACGAACATTCTAAGTTAGTTTTAAAAAGCTTGCAAGGGATTGCAAATAGTGTACAACTTATTGATTTGGTTGAGCTTATGCCTGATTTGCCGCCGAAAGGTGACATAACAGACTTTTTTGAAAGAGGCGGAAAATTATGAAATTCCAAGGACTTAGTTTGACTGAAGTTGCTAATTACAAGATATTAGAATTGAAAAATCCAGAGCACCAAGACCGCCAAGACCGCCAAAAATCGAACACAGCAAAAGTTGGCGATGTTGAATATTCAGACTATGGAGCAGTGCAAGATTTAGTTTCGGCAGTTAATTGGGCTTGGTTTGGATGGATACCTAATGGACTTTTAACTATGCTTGCAGCTGAAGCCGGAAAAGGAAAAAGTTACCTGGCTTTATGGATTGCAAAAATATTCATTCATGGAGGTACATTCCCCGATGGAACCCCTCATGCTCCTGAACCAAACGGAAAAATATTATGATGTGAATGTGAATTTGCTCAGGCTTTGACGTTGGAGCGAGCTCAAAAATTCGACTTACCATTGGAAAGTATTATAACACCATTGTCTAATCCGCTTGATACGATTGATTTAAGAAATAGAGAGCACCAAGAGCGTTTAAAGATACTTGGGAAATTGCCACAAGTCCGAATTATAGTCATTGATAGTTTAAGCGGCGCGCATAGTGGCAAAGAAAATGACACAGGAGAAATGAAAAATGTATGTCAATGGTTAGCTGATTTTGCACAAGAAATCAATAAGCCAGTATTGTGTTTACATCACTTCAATAAATTAAATTTCGGTAACGAGTTACCAAGTATTTCGAAAATTCGGGGTAGCTCTGCCATAATACAATATTTCCGAAGCATAATAGGAATGGATTGCCCTGATCCAATGCAATCGAATCGTAAACGGCTTTCGGTTATTAAGTCGAACCTTGCAGCGTTTCCAAATCTTCTGGGTTTTGAAATTGCTGACAGTGGACATGAAATTATATTTATGAGCGCGCCTGATGCACCTCGTAAAACGTCTGAGTTCGATAGGGCAGTTACATGGCTTGCTAATTATTTGAAAACAGAAATGGAGCAAGTAAAAATAATTGCTGATGCAAAAGATGCTGGATTTAAACAGCGTACAATTGAGCGAGCAAAAAAAGCGTTATGTATTGAAAGCCGGAAGGGGTATAACTATGATACTCGTGAATCAATTTGGTATTGGAGTCCAAAAAATCAAAATCGCCAAGAAGAAATACTGCGTTCAAATGTTGGCGGTCTTGGCGGTCTTGACGGTGATAATTCTGAAAATTTACCATGCTAACGAAGATAGAATATAAAATTTATAAAATTGATTATCAAGAATTTATTAAAAGTTCAATTTACATATATTGGAGATTCTGCTCCGACAGGTATAGGGCTAAAATTCTTTTTATATGAATATGTTAAGCTACAGATAACTTGCAGAACTAAACAGCAATTCTCCCGCAAATGGTAACGGTGGGTTCTGTATAATTTATAAAGGTGAAATCTTCTTGATTCAGCTCCGCTTTATTCCCAAATTCACATTAAATTCTCTGGAATTTAGGTATAAAATCTAATTTTACCGAAAAAACCAGAATAAACTTATATACATGAGGTTTTCCCGTGAAAAAAAACGCAAAAAAACATGATAGTACATTTGATCTTCAAAAAGTTCAAGAGGAAATACAACGACATCAGGAGGTGACCGATCTAAAACTCAACCCCTTTATTCCCACTGATGCGAACAGGCAAATGGTTGAAAAATACGAAATTAGAGGTGGCGAGGTAAAGGCATTGCTTCAAGCATATGGCTCAACTCAGCGTGAGTTTGCAAAATTCATTAATAAATCACCTGATTATGTTTCTCTTCTTTGTAGAGCTACTAATAAAGTTATAAAATACAGATTCGCACAAATGCTCGAGTCATTTGTGGGTACTGATCTGTATATAACTATTATTGCAAGAGATCGGAAGCGTAGAAGAAATTCAATACTTGAATATTTGGAAAGTAAGAAGAAGCGGATTATTCTTGATCAAGAGAAGAAATCCGGTTAAAAAAACTTTGATGTGAAGTTCTCAATATCTTCCTGACGACTTGTATCATTAGATGTAATTACATTTACAGTAATTGGAATCTTTTAAGCAGGTCTATTTGGAATTCATTCTTCGAAATGGTTGATGTTATTTCACTTTACAATCAAATATTATAGCTGACAATGGTATTGAAATAATTTTGACGTTTATAATTTTAAAGATATTAGGGTGGAATTAATCCTCGCAACTGTTCATCAATTAAACGAACCCTACAGATACAGGAACGAAAATCGAAGATAGTCAAATCATGTTTTTATAAGGCGAATACTTTGTGCAATTGTGATAATTCAAAAGGACAAAATCAAACAATCAAGTTTCTGTATGACAAAGATTAGAAATTATTATTTAATAAAAGTATTAACAACATTATAAGAGGTAAACAATGAGAGGTCAAGAACTAAAATTTACCCTAACTCGTTTAGGAATAACGTATAAGAGGTTTGGCGAGTTGATCGGAAAATCTCATGATTCTGTTCAAAGATGGGTTAGCTATGACCAAATTATTGGCGAAATCCATTTGATATCTTTAAGGAAAAGTTTCTCAAAACATATTTTTAAACAAATCGAATCTGACTGGCATAGCCACCTCGATGCTAAAAAGAAACGCGAAGAGGAATATATGGAACGGCGACGGATTTATCTGGAGGAGGAAAAATTACGGTATGGTTCATGACTTCTAATAGTAAACACTGCATTATCTACCTATAAAAAGTGGCTGAAAATTTCTTTCAGCCACTTTTTATTTCAATCAAATACAAATATCAACTAACTCTATATAGTAATTAATTTAATATCAGTTAGATAAATTCATTTCATTACCAAATTGTATTCTTGCAACTTGAGTAAACAAAACGATACTAAAAGCAAAAAATCGGATAAGATAAATTTGTCTTTATTAGCGTAATGTCGTAGTTTGTATGAAATAAGATGTGAAACCCAAAGGAACAAAAAAGAACATAAGAAAAGTATAAGCAAAACTAACTATAGTCAGCGCAATTTTAAACTAAATTCCACATGAAAACTTGGCAGTTTAACGAAATGAATTTAGTACAAAATGCGCCCCGAACGGGGGCGTGTTCTTTGTACGTTCATTTCTGGGTATGCCAAGTACCACATGTGGGATGTGCATTGTAGCATCGCCCTTTTTTAATTGGTATCCAATCAAAAAAAAATCAAATAAATATCCCCCTTTTATCCTTCCCATCATTTTTATTGGAGTACCTCCTATGAAAACAACAACCCTTCTCTTTGTATTGTTCATCTGTTCTTGGCAAATTGTAGCCGCCTTCGATAATCTTGACACGGTATGGTTGAAAAAATATACACGCGATATAGTGAAGATGAAATATTCTCCTGATGACAAATATTTATTGACAACAAATCTTGTCCAAGGTGATGTTATAGCGATGCCTTCGGGTGAACCGTTGCTGTATTTTGGCGGAGTCTCCGCAATGGAGTGGAGTAAAGATGGAAAGTGGTTTGTCGCATGGGTTGTAACGGGTACAGGTAATAAATTAGTTCGTTATGAAACAGGAACATGGCGTGCAATCGATACTATTTATCTTCCCACTGGAGATGATGTCAATCATGCGATGTCTCTTGCATCAGATAATAGAACTCTTGCAATAAGTTGGAGTGGCAAAGCAAAAAAGACAATTCAATTTTATGATCTTATTGAAAGGAAACTTGTTAAAGAAACAGTAGTTAAATTTGAAGCAATGAATAGTATTTATACACCTGATACCCGTTATATAATCTCGCATGGAACAGATTGGCAGGTACGTTTTTTTGACATAGCCGAAGATTCGGTAGTATATACCTATCAATTTGGAAGTGGTTCAGGCTTGTTAGCAATGTCAGAGGATGGGAAAACCATAGCATTTTCTACTCATAAAAAGGATATTGCAATAGAAGTAATGGATGTGGCAACCCGCCAAATAAAGGGGCAAATCAATGAAAATCCTATACTGTTGACAGGTATCGCTTTAACCACAGGCGGTTCACTACTCGCCGCTGCATTCGGGGAGCTATCAAGTACATATATAAGCGTGTATAAAACCAGCGACATGAGTGTTATAGCCCAAGCAACAAACAGCAGTTTTCACTCGGCAGAGTTTTCACATTCAGGACAATATTTACTGTGTAGTGTAAGTAATTATCTATTTCTCTTCAACCTGCAACCTGTATCAGTCAAAGAGGGTATAGATGACAAAACGCTCGAATCCTATCCCAATCCTGTTCGTGATATTCTGACCGTAGAGACAGAGTTCGAATACCCTTGTATCGCCACGGTGAAAATAATCAGCTCAAATGGCGCAGAAGTTCAAGCACAAACTCTCCCTATTGACCATGCAGGGAGTAATGTATGCAGGATCATGGTGAAAGAGTTGCCATCCGGCAGCTACACAGCAATAATCAGTTCATCGCATCTGCGCCGTACCATCCGTTTCATTAAATTATAAAGGAGAGATATAACATGAAACTATTTCTTGCTGTCATAATCTTTATTAGCTGTTGTTCTTCTACTTTTAGCCAAGATCTTATTGACCCTCCTTCCTTACCACATAATTTTAATGATACAAGTGTATATGACCGTAATTTCAACCATTTCATCATCGGTTGGAATTGGGGTGGCCCCGGCAGAAAAATGGATGAGGCACTTCACGCTAACTATTACCACATGCAGTATCATCCAGAAAATGGTAGTGGAGATTCTTCATTTACAGATACACTTCATTTTGGGAAAAATGGTCGTCGTGTTGTGTCAATGTATAACGCAGATAGTCTCATACTTATAGGTCAGCACCCGGATACAAACCAACGTATAAATGGACAATCAATACTGTACAAGCCAGTACTTACTGTGGATACTTCTCAGTGGTTCATACCACGTCCGTATGACCGAGATGGCTCAGTATTTGGATTTAAGTACAAAAACAAGGGGGTTATTCTCGACAGTTCTCTGCATTCCAATCCTGATTACGAATATTTTCTTTTACGCAAAGACAGCGTCTCATCGCCGACGGTTGTTCTGGATTCAGTTTGGCTTGATGATCAAGTACGGCACTATAATCATAATGCCAAAACATTATCCGCAAAATTCAATCATACCAATGGACGGGAATGGTATATTACGTTTAATGTGAAGCTGAAAGACACGATACCGGACACGCTTTTAAACCAAACGATTTTAACGCTGAAAATGCCGTATAGAAGAGTACACATCGATACATCTGCCAATCCAGATAGTTCAACGTATTCTAACGGCACGATTCGCTTCGACGGTCGCCCACGTATTGTATCGGAAAGTATTATTGACTCGCTTGGTACGTATCGCGGGCAATGGAAAGATTCCAGTGCAATGAATGATACAGTTATAAATATTACTGGAGCGATGCTCAAGCACCCTTCGAATTTGATTGACAGTATTATTACTCTTTCAGCTTATTTCATCTGCAATGGAGTTACTATTGCTGGGCAATTTGTTAAAAATCCACTCCTCGCCCCCGACTGGTTCACCAATCTTTACTATGATTATATTACCAACTTAGGTGTTCAAATAACCTATCACGGCAAACTTGACATAGGCGTTAATTGGGTACGACTTGAAACACCGAGGGCGCGGGATGTATTTCATGGAAGATTTGACCGAGAGGTATTGTTTGCCGTTGATACCCTCGCTGCAAATCTTCACCGGAGCAACCGAGCCAATGTTCGTATTCACCGCTTCTATGCCAGCGATGAGATGCACTCTCCAGAGTGGGGTATCAACCGATACTTCAATATGCTAACCGATACCTTAGCTGCCGTTGAAACAGCGTCAAAATATGCCCGACATTTTTATCATGCAACGGGATTTCAACAAATTTGGAGTGGTATGACTATTCAAATGTATGCAACGATAGCCGCACCGTATATACGTAAAGCAAGAGCTGATTATCTGAACGGAGGTCGTTTTATCGAAACATTCTTCTATTGCAACGGCTTTGCAGGAAGCTTCGATTCTGCATTTTCAAGTGCAGGAATATTTGATTCCCTCCAATCTGGTTATGAAACGGTTCTCGCAGGTCATGATATTACATTGCCTGCTCCTGACCCCGATGTATTTCACAATAATTTTTACTATCCTGATACCAATACAAATTATATACGGGGTACGCAATATGCTTTTGAGGATATTTTATATCGTTATTATTATCTTTATCCTGCTATGATTTATAGTGAAAAACCATGGTGGGCTAACCAATGGATTGTCCCAGAAACATGGGGATTTGACAGTACAGTATTCCCTTCGTTTTTTCAGACGATTAATCCCGAATCCGACCGCCTAGCAACAGGTGAAGAAGTAAGGCTTATAAATGGAAGTTCAATTATTCTCGGAACAAAGGATTTTTGGCATGGGTAAAGTCAACAGGACAGAATCTTGATCATCCAGATAAGCCTTATGCTTGGATAGGTTATCAACCGCATGATACAGTACTTAGAACTGCTCCTGAAATTGGCAAAAATTATTTACGATCGTTAGCTCTCGGTGGAGATTTTATACGTCCCGGTACGGATGCAAATTCAATATTCAATCATTATACACCGGGAAGTTACCGTTTTTGATATAATGGGAATTGATTCAACTCGAATGTACTTAGGTTTGCGTTCACTTCGTATGGAGATGGCTAAAACTAACACATGGATTAAAGAAAACGACACCGAGCTTATGCGGCTTCAGTTGCAGAGCTGGTATGGCAAGGGATTCGTGAAACTATACTCCCAGCATCCTGACTATTCACTAAGTGAGGATATTTTAAAGAAGTATATAAATTATGATAGCGTCAAGGTTCGTAAACTATTTCTCCATTCACCTGGTTCTGTTACTTCTAATGATACTGTTTATGAGCATACTGATTCTACGTTTTACGACATCACTCTTTTGAGAGACAAAGATCGTACAATGGACTCTATTGTATATATAGGTATTACTAATCGTCGAACCGACCCTTTGATTTATTTCAATGATACTTCGGCTGCTGCTTGGTACATGAAGTTTTACCCGACGGACGAGCTTGATTCTTTGGTAACATCTGCTGATTCTTCGGAGTTTCAACAATTATGGTGGCGTCGCCTCGGATGTAGAAAGATAACCCTTCCGTTTGATTACAAAGATGCCGACAAGCACTACGCTCTGCTCAAAATAAAGAGCTTGGCGCGCATGATTCGGTATTGGCAGCCCTTGCTCCGTATAGAAAAAACCCTTATTTATATAAAACGATTGATACGGTTATTGGTCAGGACAGAGGACTTGATATTACTCTCTTGCCTGGTGAATTCAAAATCTTGAAAGTAGAGATTCTCCGTTCTAATGATGTAGCAGGAGAGCTTGCCCACAGCAATCAAACCAAGCTCACGGCACATGCTCTCATGCGCCGAGAAAATGGAACCGGTCCGTGGATTGAAAGTGATACTATCGTGCAATATATGACGTACCATAAGCAGATACCGGGTAACGATACAGGTTGGACTGGTGTTTATTTTAGAAAGAGTAAACCTGCAAGTAAAAAGATGAATACTGCTGCTCCCCAATGGGAAGAAGAATATTTACTTTCGGACAGCCTATTTCATACAGCAAGATGGAATACTCATGATACATGTGCATATCCAAGTATTGTAACACGTTTTGATTCGGTTAGCTTAGAGTATAGATCACATGTTGTATTTGCTTGTAATGTAGATACACTGTTTGGTAAAAGTTATGACCAACAATACATTTTTGAATCTGTTGTGCGTGTGTCAGAAGATACTGCTATGGTTAGAGCCAAAACAGGCTGTAAGGAATTTGGACGTGTAATGGATTCAGTAAGTAATAGAAATATGAGAGATTGGGGAACCCCAATGGTCAATGCCTCTGATACCGCAAATTTTTATTGTTGGGCTGACCCTGATATTGGGATAATTGCCGGTTGGAAAAAGCCGGACTCTATTCCTGTTCCTCTGGTGACACAAATTGGAATTCATTGGACAGACTTGACAAATGTCGATTGTCATATTATAAATGCTCAACATCCATCAATGAATGCGTATAGCAGGTACATCGAAGGTGAAGGTGAAAGTGACTGTGCTTTAGTATGGCAAGAAAAAAATGACTGTACAGTTGCGATCGAACATATCTTCTATACTCGGCTACGCATAGAAAATGGACAAATAGTTCATGGACTTTCACCGCACTATGGTGCTGATCCTATGGTAGGTGGAGTATTCAATACAGATTCCTCCATAGTTTGTATGAGTACCACAAATGTGGACATATTAGATTCTGTATCAGCATCTCATAAATATCCAGTTGTTTATCGTGAATTGTTCAATGCAGATAGCGATACTTTGGTGTGTAATTTTAATACTTGGTATCCCGGGCATTTTCCTACAGATGTCCGGTTTGATGGAGTCTTTTGGCAATATGAAAAATTAGTAACACCAGATACGAATCCGATTCCGATTCCATTAACCAATATTAGTGTACGTTGGATATGGCAAAGAGATACTGTAATAAGTGGTGGATTTGTTCCCGATACGATACGCCTTGGTTGGATCGGAATTCTTTGGTCTCACCAAGAATCTTCAGTACTCGACCAACCTGTAGTGTCAGCCGGAGAAGCTTACTATTACCCAACAACTGAGAATTGGTCAGGATGTGTAAATTATAGTGATAGAGTCATGAATTTGAACTTCCGTTGGCGACCGATGTACATTGAGAAAACTCCTTTAACTTGGAATCATTGGATTTATGATTCATTAGCAGAAATTCTACATTTACCACAGACTCATCAATATCCTCACGCTCCGTATATTCCTATCAGTATTGTGGATAAGGGATATTTATCGAATGCTCACTTAGCAGAGCGTGGTACTCTACAAATAAATGATTGGCAGCGTAATCATAGGATTTACAACAAACGTTCGGGTCCGGAAACCACACCGGAACCGCCACCTCCTATTCGTACTTCCGGTCAATACTTCTTCAAAACGGCAGGTGAAGAAACTATTGCAAGACAGATCCATAGCTTTGGTGATGACTTGTCAAGTTTTGGTATTGCTATGGTAGAGGTGAGAGATAAAGAATATCCAATTGTCCACAAGCCGTCCACAATACCGTATCCCATACTTATAGCACCTGATACTCTATCCACTAACTGGTTTACGGTAGATTATTTTGAAGAATTACGGTTGATAACAGCAGGTAATGCTCCTGAAAAACTTAACGCATTTCTCGAGCGCCGTAGTGATGGAGCTGTATGGGAGGTTACATGTAATAGTGGCGAGCAAATGAAGCTTTCTGATGAACAAATTGACTTGTATGATGGCAACAATGATGAGTACAGATTTAGAGTTTACAGTCATGAGGGTGCATCGTATCGACCTGAGACTGCAATTACAAGTGAGAATGAAGTTTCAAGCTTTAAGAGTAGTCAGTTGACCAATAAATCTATAAACTTAGGTGGTGTATTCAAAAGATAATGCAATTTCCGTTTTTCCAAATCCAGCTAAGGAATACGTGACAATTCAAGTACAAAAGAATATAGGGAATCGTGTTTCTGTACGAATTGTGTCTGCACTCGGAACTGAAATAGCCAAACATACAATAAATAATTATGCTGTTTGGAATATCTCTACGAACTCTCTTCCTTCTGGGATGTATTCTGTCATTGCACATGCCGTTGAAACAGGAAAGCTACTTGGTGTTACCAATTTCGTGATTGTTAGATAATAAAAAGTATTGATTCTGATGTAATCTCAATTTGTAAGATATGATTTCTTGTAATCTTACGGGATTCAATACAACAACAATACAGTTTCATCCAGAAAAATAGTCTATTATTGATTGTAGTTGAATGTTTCCAAACAATTTTTTTCTAATAGTACACAGAATGAACCGGTTCTGAGGCATAAAATAATTGATTTTATCGAAAACATGGTTGGTAATGATGGTTTCCATAAAAAAAGTGCTTAAATTCACGAAATTTAGGCACTTTATCTATTGAAATAGGTCGATTTTGCCACTTACCACAAAAACGGTCAAAAATGCCAGTCAAAAACCAGTCAAATATACTGAATTCAAACTATGATTGTCAGTCAATTGTACTAAAATTATCCGTTTTGCATCGAAAAAACACCCCAATTTGACCTATTTTCACCCAAATATTTGGATTTTGAAGTTTTTTTTCACTTTTTCGTGCATAAATTATATTTTTCAGGAGGAAATAGGAGATAAATTCAGCGAAAATGTTGTTAAATTATATTTTTCGGTACTTGATTTTGGTTTTGAGTGAAATATAACTATCCACGATCAATTTATTGCGAACAGAATCAGTAAATTTTGAGATAATTTGAATCAAATCTCTAAAAATTGCAAATTTCATCGTTCAAACTCAGTACGATTGAACACCAAAGTTGAAAATTTGGGATACGGAGTGAAAATATTGTGTAAAATTTGGATAACTTTTTAGATATTGCCGGAAATAGTACCAATAATTTGAATTGTTGTGAAAATTTGTACTCATTTTAAGTGGATTTCAACATAGATTACTCAATTTGCTAAAAAATATAGCCCATATGTTGAAAAGTGAACAAATTGGCTTAAGCAAAACATGATTTTGCACATTCCTTTCAAAGTAAACCACCCATTACGGTAATGTGTACCACCCATTACGGTAAAAGTGTACAACCCATTACGGTAAAAGTTACCAATCAATTCTGTGAGATACCCAATCAGCCATTTCACCTACACTCAATGAGTGGAAATAGAAGTATTACATTCACTACGCGAGCAACTTCTCCAATTTCATTTTCCATTTTGACCAAGTAGGCATCTCCTTGGTTTGTAAGTCCAGAAACTTTTGTGTGTGGTCGTGATGAACCAGATGACAGAGCTCGTGTATGATCACGTATTCAATACAACCTCTCGGAGCTTTTATCAATTCAGGATTGAGGATAATCTTTCCTCGTGGTGTACAACTTCCCCAACGTGTTGGCATGGCTCGTAACACAATAGAACTAGGCTCTACTTTGTACTTCTTAAATTCTTCTATCAATGGCTCGGCAAGAGCATGAAATTTGCGCTTTGCATTCTGTAAATACCATTCGACAACTAATTCCTTTACTCTCAGCTTATCATTTGTAGCCACTTCGATAAACTTACCCTTTAGCTTTACCGATTCTCCCGCACCTTCTACGACCTTTAACCTATACTGTTTGCCGAGATACAAATGTGACTCACCATTCACAAATTGTCGTGCTGTGGTTTTGGGATAGAACGTGAGGAAAAAGCTCTGCTGCTTGATGATCCACGGCGCTTTCTTACGAATTATCCCTTCAATTTTTTCAAACGGAGTATCCATCGGAGCTTTTACCACTACTTCTAAGTCAGGAGTAACAGAGATACCCAAAGTTTTTCGTGCTGAATACTCCATACGGAATTCTATCCTTTTTGAGCCAAACATCATGGATTCTATCATTTCTTATACCTAATTTTAGCTACTTCAATGCACTTGTTTGCGATTTCATCCATTTCACTAAAATTAAGGTTAATATGATACTTATCTCGCATTTCATCGATCAGATAGTCGCCGATTTCAATGAGCAGTTTGCCGGTAATGTTTGTTTTAAGCTGCCAGTCAATAATAGGAACTCCCTTGTCTAATACTGCATTCTGAATCATAGTATCAATGGATATAGCCGATTGTACTGAAAGTGTACTTCGAATAGCATCATCCTCTATCTTCGAGCCAAACGATTCATGTACCAACCCAAAAAATGCCTTCGCTACATCCTTGTCATGTAGCTCGTTCGGAATCTCGCTGTCAGTGTGCGACAATACATTATTCATTATCTCCTGAACTTTATTGAGATACTGCACTTCGCTAATACGTTTGGTTTCGTACTCTTCAATAGTATCCCTCAACATCTGTGAAAATTTCTTGTAAAAAGCAGGATCCTCATCCATTTTCTCGGAAATATGTTTTGACGTTCTACTTGCTATCTTGTCTGCCTGCGCTGCCTTGCCGACTGTATTTTCTACTTCCTGTTGGAATTTTTCTTTGTCAAATATATTCACTAATTCAGTGATAGTTTCTACTTTTTCGGTAGTAATATGCATATCAATCAGCTTCTGAATTTGTCCTTCGTATTGCTTGTAATCAATCGCATCTGAATATCGAGCAACTACAGCTAATCGGAGCTTCAAGAACATCGCGAGGTCTTTTATGTATGATTCGATGACTGACTCTTCTACCTCTTTATGAAACTGTATAGCAGAAAGAGCAAGCTTCAAGCCCTTTGCAAATTTTGCTAATTTATCATAAAATAAAACCCTTACCGCTTCATCCTTGAGCAATACTTGATATGCTTCTGCATCTTGTTTGTTGGCAACGGTTTTAAATATATCCCATAGCTCCGAATGCTTCTGCGGTAACTTCTTGATTTCCTCGTTGATATCGGTCAATGTGCCTTCCAAATCTTCCGAATCAAAATCATCAAACGAAGAATATAATTCTAAGGCATCGTCTAAGTTTTCAATAACACCATAATAATCAATAATATAGC
>JADJXV010000022.1 GCA_016720145.1 Ignavibacteria bacterium
TTGGCCCGAGCCGCCAGTGGCAAAATCTATGGGAGACCGCCAATGCTGACAGACAAGCCGCCTTCGAAGCCCGCTTAAGTACCGCTTTCGTCGGTTTGGACTCACGGAATTCCTCCGGCACCATCGGCGAAGAATCCTCGCCCTTCGGCTTCCCGCTTGGTATTACGTATCCTTATCTCTCGGTCGAAACACTCGTCTCGAACGCTACAGCCGCCGCCAAAGAATGGCGCGCAATTTCCCCGAAAGAACGTGCATTGATTCTCATTGAATGCTTAGAGCGCGCCTCCAAACATTTCTTTGAAATCGGTTATGCCACGATGCACACAACGGGGCAGGGCTTTGTGATGGCGTTTCAGGCGTCGGGTCCGCACGCCTTCGACCGCGCACTAGAAGCAATTGCCGTAGGATATTCCGCGCTTGCGAGATGTTCAATCACGACCGCAGAATGGACTAAGCCAATGGGCAAAAATGGCAGTTACACTCCGTAAAGATTCGTAGCCGTACCGAAAGTTGTGGTGTACGATCGGCTGCTCGACCTTCCGCTGTGGAATTCCTTCCCGGGATATTCGCTTCGCTCATCACAAGCAATACGACATTGCCAAGACTCATCAATCACGTTGCCGATGGCGATATGCGTAGCAAGTTGTCAGAAGACTCACACCGAACCCGGTATTAATCCACATTATACAACTTGGGGCGGACTCATGGGCCAATCAAATAACATTTGATATTGCATGGCATCCGGCAGTGACGACGATTGATTATACCGGCAGCGCTGCTATTGGTTCCAAGCTCGAACGCCTTATCGTCGGTTCGAATAAAGTCCTGTTTACTGAAAAGGTTGGCGTCAATTGCTGTTTAATCGAAAGCACCGAGAATCTCGACGCAGTTCTCGATAATCTCGCCTGGAATTACCCTCTACAGCGGTCAGATGTGCACCGCCCCGCAGAATTTCTTTATCCCGAAAAATGGTGTTGTAGAAAATGGCAATCTCATCCCGCTCGACGAAGTAGCAAGCCGCCTCGCCGCCAAAATTGACGGATTGGTATTCAATGAAAAAATCGGTCCGGGCACGCTCGGCGCTCTCCAAAATCCTGCAACCCTTGAACGCCTCCACGAAGCATCACAGCTCGGCGGCACGATCGTACGACCAAGCGCACCGGTGGCTCAGCATGGGTTCGCCGAATCGCGCACCGTATCGCCGCTTATCATGCAAGTAACGGAAAATCAAAAAGATATTTACGAAAAAGAATGGTTTGGTCCGATTGGATTTGTGATTCCAGTTGAAGATTTCAATCAAGGAATTGCCCTGATGGCGGAGTCCGCGCAGACGCATGGCGCACTTTCGGCGGCAGTCTATACGAACGATGACGCAAAGAAAGAGTACGCTGAAAATGAACTTCTCTACGCCGGTGCGCCGGTAGCATTTAATTTCACCGGACCAATTTGGGTGAATCAATCGGCGGCCTTCAGTGATTTCCATGGCACTGGCGCTAATCCGGCCGGCAGCGCATCCTTTGCCGATTTGAGTTTTGTTTGCAATCGGTATAATGTGATCGGAAGTCGTGAGAAGATTGAGTGATGGAATTCAATATAATGTAGGGGCAACACTAACGCTGTCAATTTAAGAATAAATAGGTATGTAATTGAACACTTCGACAAGCTCAGGGTGACTGTAGTCGTTCGTCGTGCTGAGCTTGCCTCTACTCATCAAGCAAATGCTAATTTCTTACGTTGACAGCATTGCCCTTGCAGTAGCCCACATATCAAATACAAATAAATAAATATTTTTATAGACCAATATTTTAATTGCCGAAAAATGAAAAATATTCTTCTTCTTGCTTTTATTTTTCTCGGAGTTAGTTCAATGAGCGCTCAGGATACGACATGGAAAAAGGGTGGTGTTGTGACGCTGAATTTCAATCAGGTGAGTTTGGTGAATTGGGCTGCCGGCGGTGACGGTGCCTACTCGATTACTGGTTTGTTCAATTACTTTGCCAATCACAAGACGGAGAATACTTCGTGGGATAATACCCTCGATTTGGCGTATGGACTGATTAAGACGTCCGAAAATCCGATTCGTAAAAACGAAGACCGTATCGAACTCAATTCTAAATATGGTAAACGTGCTTCGGATGATTTCTTCTATGCAGTACTCTTCAATTTCCGTAGTCAATTCGACAATGGGTACGCCTATCCCAATGATTCTGATATCGTTTCACGCTTTGCAGCTCCTGCGTATGTGACCTTCGCACTCGGTATGGATTACAAACCCCTCCCGTATTTTTCCTTATTTCTTTCACCGGCAACCGGCAAATTGACCATCGTCGGCGATCAAGACCTTGCTGATGCTGGCTCGTACGGTGTGGACAAAGCTACGTTTGATCCATTGGGAAATAAACTCACCGACGGTAAAACGACGCGGTTTGAGTTCGGTGCATTCATGGTGGCGAAATTCCAAAAAGAAGTGATGACCAATGTCAGCGTTACTACTAATCTCACATTATTCAATAATTATACCGACAAAGTCAGCTCCAACCGAACAAATATCGACGTCAACTGGGACTTGCTTATCTCCATGAAAGTCAACGAGTACATCTCGGCGACGATTGCAACGAATGTGATTTACGACCACGATATTCCTGTGCCGATTTATGAGACAATCAGCGGCGTGAAGACGAAAATCGGAACGGGTCCGCGGACGCAATTCAAGCAGTCGTTGGGGATAGGATTTGGGTATAAATTGTAATGATATTTTCTCCAGCTGAAGCTGGAGTCTATTCAGTAAGAAAATTGCAGCCCGTATTAACTTGACCTGGCGAAGCTCCGGCTTTTCAGCACGCAGGGGGCCCCTTTTTATTGAGTATTCTCCACTTCCACAATCCTCCTCCGCGCTGCCTCAAGCGCCTCACGCGCTGACTTCTTCCGATAGACTGCATTCATAATTTCCTCTTCGAGGATGCGTTCGGCGTCTAAGAAGTGGGGCGATGCCGGTAGGGGACGTGCATTACGAATCTGCTCGAGAAAACTGAGTTGATGATCATTGTATTTTGCCGTGTTTTGAGGCGAAAATACCTCTTTATCTGCCGGAAATCCTGCATCGGATACAGTTTGGCAAAATGAGCTTGATTGTGGATACGACGTCAAAAATTGGATTAATAATTCCGCTTCTCTGCTATGCGTTGACTGCGAAGTGCTGGCAATACAATCACCACCGAGTATGCTGTAGCCAATCTGCCAGAGCTGCGAAGTGGGAATTTGGTCTACTACTACAAACGCTGTATCTTCATGAATTTCATGCGCCTTGTCGAGCAGCCATTGTCCCGTGATCCATGCGCCTATCTTTCCTTGAAGGAGTTTATCGTCGAGTGTTCGGGACTGTTCCTGCATGCCGCCGTCACACATTTCTAAGTAAAATTCTAATCCTGCAACTGCCGCTGAGTCAAACGTACTGCCAAGTGGATTCTTTGTAAAAAGATTACTTCCTGCACTCCATATCACCGGGAGCGCTTTTTTGAGAACATTATGAGGTTCGGCGGAGTTTATTCCCCAAAATCCTGCTGTGCCACTTCGCGTTTTCATCCATCGGAGCATTTCCCAACTATTTTTCCTAAATAATAATTTTTCATGACTTTCCAGAAGAGCTTTGATATTCGGAATCATTTTCCGGGAAATCACCATCGCTCGGGTATTCATCGTCCAGGGCAGGGCGTAGATATGTGCTTGTGAGATAAGGGATTGCAGGGCAGGATAGAAGTAGCGGCTTGTGTCCAGAGCGAGCGAATCCGAGAGCGGGCTGAGCGCGCCGGATGCGATAAATTCGGGCATCCATTCGAAACCGAGATGGACGACATCAGGCGCAGTGCGAGCGTTAAAACCGAGCATGAGTTTGGTCTTGCCGTCGGACCATTGCAGATCTGTGAGCTCGACGTGGATAGTTGGGTGGAGTTTTTCGAATTGCGCGATGAGCTCAATTAGCGCTTGTTTTTGGCGCGGTTCGCTCCAGAAATGCCAGAAGGTGATAGTAGTATTTGTGTCTTTATCCGGACGATTACAGGAAAAAGATATGTATGCAACACAAAGCATTGCAATGAGATACAACGCCCGATACTTAGTCCTGAGCATCTTGAGCAATTGGTAATTTGAGTGCATTCGTATCGAGCTTCAGTTTGGTCGAGTCAGATTGAGGATAGAAGAATTTCATTAATAATTTTTGTGCTATTGGAGCAGAAATCACTCCACCAAATCCTGCATTTTCGACCATCACACACATGGCGATTTTGGGGTTTTCTTTGGGCGCATAGCACACAAACCATGCATGATCTTGACCATGAGGGTTTTGTGCAGTACCTGTTTTACCACATACACTTATCTTATCTACACGTGCCGAGAGTGCTGTTCCACCGGGCACATTGACTACATCATACATTCCTTCTTTGATGAGTGCAAATACATCCGGTCGTATTTTTAATGTGCGAGTAGCAGGTATAATCGATTCCATGCGTTTCGTTTTCCGGTTATAAATCGAATTCACAAAATGCGGCTGATAGATAGTACCGCCATTGGCGAGAGCTGCGCAATAGACCGCCATTTGGGTCGGAGTCACATTTAATTCACCTTGACCGATGCCAAGATTCACGAGGCGACCTTCTATTTCACGGTCGCTGAGGCGGTGACGTTTGTAATAATCATAAGAAGGAAGGAGTCCGGGGGTGTCTTCGGGGATGTCGATGTAGGTCTTTTCGCCAAAACCAAACATTCTCCCGTACTGAGTGAATTTTTGAATCCCGAGGCGTGGACCCATTGCATTAAAAAACGCGTTACAGGATGCTTGAATGGCTCGTCGAACATTAATATTTCCGTGAGGACCGCCGTGACATTTCCATGTGCGACCACCGAAGTAGTATCCACCTGAACAGTTTACTGTCGTACTTGGCGTGATGATTCCTTCCTGAAGGCAAGCTGCCGCCATGAGCATTTTCCAGGTAGAGCCTGGCGGATAAGCGGCGAGAGTGGCGCGGTTAAAGAGTGGCTTTGCTTCATCTTGGAGGAGCTTGCCATAGACATTTCCGGGGGTGCGTCCGCTAAAAGCGCGAAGGTCAAAGTCGGGCTTGCTTGCGAATGCAATGAGTTCGCCATTTCTCGGGTCGAGTGCGACAATTGCGCCTTGGCGTCCGTCGAGGAGCTGTTCGGCTAACTCCTGCATATCTTTATCGATTCCAAGATGCAGGTCGAATCCTTCCTCAGGAAGAATATCATTGGCACCTTCTTGAAAACTAGACACTTTTTGCCCGGTAGCATTGACGGCGACCATTTGAACGCCTTTTGCTCCGCGAAGGTAATTTTCGTATGTCTTTTCCATGCCAGAATAGCCGACAATATCGCCCGGGGAGTAATAATCGCCCATAGATTTAAGTTGAATTTCAGAGATTTGCCTGGTATAGCCGAGTGTATGGGACATGTTTGCGGTTGATTCATAGAGTCGTTTGAATTCAACTACTATATCCACACCGGGCAATAAGTCATGATTTTCCTCTAATGACGCAAGTGTCTGAAAATCAGCATCACGATATATTTTATTGGGCTTTACGCGTGATAGTAATTTTGATTCTTCGTACGCTTTACGGACTTCGGCGGTATCAAGCTGGAGAATTGAGGCAAGAAGAGGGATAGATTCTAAGCGAAATTCATTTGGAGTGATAGTAATTGAAAATGATGGTGCGTTATGAACGATGATTTTACCGTTTCGATCAAAAATATTACCCCTGAACGGGTCGATCATTATTTGCTTTATCGCTTGTGTTTCTGCTTTTAATCGATAGACATTCCCTTGAATTATTTGGAGATAGCCTAATCTAGCTACAAAGACGGAAAGAATAAAAAAGCAAATTGCCCGAAAAATAGTTCGACGGATCGGCGTTCCAAAATTTGAATCAAGTAGCGATGGTTTCATGGAAATTAAGAGAGGTAAGAGAACGGCAACAGTACAGTAGAGATTACGCGTATAATTATTACAAAATTAGTTAGGTTTCTTCAGGCGAAGGCAGAGAATTATTCTGGTATGATTTTTTTTTGAACAAGAAAATTATCCTTATCCTGATTACTTGCAAGGAATGAAAATGTGAATAGTATTGCCATAAGAAATACTCCTTCTCGTTGATCAAAAATACTACCGACAAAATTAATCACAAATAATCCACACAATCCTGATAATGAACTAACAGAAAAGAAAAGTTCACGCGAATTAGTAGTATTACGTGAGATACGCCAATTTCGAATAAGTAAGGTGCTTAGAATACCAAAAAATAGGAACGCAAGGGGTAATCCCATCTTTTGTGCCGAACCTAGATAGTTGTTATGGGCATACGTGTTTACAACTGTAAACCGATTAATGGCATCATAACGTTTATGTATTTTTTGTAATCCTTCTCCTCCCAAAGGATAGTCTATTATTCCTTTAATGAGGACTTCATTTTCGTAAATTCTACTGAGATACGAAGGATCAGTTGCAAATCCGGCACTTGAGCTAAATCTCTTATTTATCACATTGTAAGCGGTATTTGTGTACTGCCCTAAAAACACAGAACTGACCATTATAATTATCAATCCGATTGACAAGCTACCAATTAAAAAATGCTTGCGATACGTACCTTTTGTGACCAATCCAATTATAATTAAACCAATGACATAGCCCACCCAAGCTGTTCTTGCAAGGGATACTATAAGTACGCTAAAACAAAAAACATGAAAACACACCAGCATAACGCGAAGAATCGTTTTCTTGGTATATATTATGCCAACAATGGTGACCAAGCTGGCTACCGTAAAAACGGCAGCACCCTGTCTTATACCGACATAGAAAAGCTGAGAAGCAAATTTAAAATTTGTAAGTGCTATTTTATATTGATAGATATTCGATGCACCTTGAATTAAGATGACGATTGCACATATCATCAGTAGTGCATTTTGCTGGTTTTTATCCTTGAAAATTTCTCGAATTGGGTAATAATACAATACAATTAAATAGAGCTGCCATCCTTTGATCCACGACATAAATTCTACATCATTCAAGTAGCTTAGAATTCCGTTTAATGCCAAGAACCCAAGAAAGAGTAAATACAGTAAATCAATCCAATGAGTTATTAATTTTTGTTTCTTTAGCCATACATGGCTGAACATCCACACAAAAAGAGACAAATGGTAAGCCATTGCAAAAATAATAGGTTGTGATGATTCTTCAGTGGATGATTTGGCGTAAAAAAAATAGCTTGAAAAGAGCACTCCATAGATCCACCATGTAGGTGAAATAAAGCAGAGTGAAGCTGCTATTCCTGCACTGACTATCCCAATAGCTACCAGCTCACCAAACAATAGATACGCAGGTACTAAAATCATCAAAACAGCTACAAGAAAGCTACCTGCTGTTACAATTGATATCTGCTTATCCGAAACTTTCGATTCTATAAATTGGAAAAAAGAAGTCATCATTCCGTCCACTCCTTCTTAAAATAGGGGCGTGTCATTTTATACGTTGCTATCAATATACCCAATTCAAGGATTGTAATGGCCAATGCCATACCAACGTGTAGATAATAAAAAGTCAAAACGAGCATAAGTATAATTCCTAATGCACTTGCGATACTATGAAGGGTCGAAAATTGTTTAAAATTACCACTAATTATAAAATAATGGACGCGGAATAAGTTGAAATTGGCAATTACTGCGCTCACTATTAATAATTGAAAAGTGATGATGATTTCAGGATTGGATTTACCGGAAATAAGCTGTATTATTTGTGGAGCAAAGAGCAAACATACCGAAAGCATAACAATAGAATAATATCCGGCATACCGCTGAAATTTACGTAATAATGCCACACTTCGTGCTTTATCGAGAGAGTACAAATGATTCAACCGAGGCAAGACAGCATTGAGTAAGGTCATGAGCGGAAATACTTGAAATATCCCGGTAACTCGTTGAGCTACAGAGTAGTAACCGGTGATAGTATCAGATGCGAATAAGCTGAAAATAAATACGCGGGATTGTGTGTAAAGATTAATAGATATGCCTGAAACAAATGTATCCCAGCCTACGGACAATTGATACCGAAGCTGTGTGATAGTAGGCATCTGAAATTGTACATCTAACTTTCTCCGAGCAATCACAATACTGCTAATTCCGATGAAAATGAGTCCGATGGAATTAATAATAGGTACGTAAATATAATCTATTTCTTGCCGAACAAATAGCACCGTCAATACTAAGATAATAGCTCTTGCTGTAATATTGAGGATAGATATATACCTCATTTTTTCTAACCCCTGAAAGAGCCATAACGGGAAAAGTACATCGCCGACAATTGCACCAAAGCTCCATAAATACAAAGCTCTTTCATGTTCAAATTTTGAAAATGTATAGGTAAGGACAAGGACTGCTCCAAAAGAAACAACCATGAAAATTGATTTGAGAAGCATTACTGAGCTGAAAATCTCACTCACTATTGTTTTCTCATCACGATGAATCGAAATTTGCCGTGAAGAAGAATACGAAAATCCATAATTGGTGAATAAAAGGAATATTCCCAGAAACGATGCAGCAGTTTCGGTGCGTCCAAAATTTTCTGTGCCTAATGTTCGGATTAAATATGGTAATAATATCAGTGGAAAGACATATCCTAACACTTGTACCGTGGACAATGATAAGAAATTATCGAGAATTTGCTTCGAGTTATGGCCCGAAAATCGAGACTTAACGGTCTTCAATTCATTCCAACTTTTGCGTAATCCCATCGATAAAACCTCTTAATAAACGTTTACGGGTAGCTGAATCTTTTGCTCGAATTATGGATTTATACCAATAATAAATCGGTCGTAGTAGCTTCACCCAAAAGCTACCATAGCGCATATCTAATAAAATGATATTGCGGAGTTCGTAATAAGCTTTCCACGGTGCTGATTTTCGTATAACGTATGGAATTTTACGTTCCATCCGCGCACTAAAAATAATTATTGAATTGAATCCATTCATAAACGCTCGAATAAAGAAATCTGAGTCATCGGCAAATATAAAAAATCGTGCTTCCGGTAAGCCGATTTTTTCAATTACAGTGCGATGTATGAGTGGTCCTTCGAAGGTCAGGCCTACGGCCAAGATGCTTTCACCATGGAGATCATTAGTAGTAAACATTCGTTTCCACAATGATTTAAAGGGATTGGTGAAATTAAATTCTAATGTATCTTGCGGTAAAGCATTCGAATCTGCTTCAAAACGATAAGGAGCCCGAATGAGGGATTGAGACTTGAAACTAATAAGATGTTCGAGACAATCCTTCATCGGTACTACATCATCATCCATACACCAAATCCAGTCATATCCTTTATCAAAAGCATGTTTCATACCGGTTGCAAATCCTCCGGCACCACCAATATTGGGTTGTGTAACGATTGAAATTCCAGTCTGTGATTCTAACCAAGCAAGCGTGCCATCGGTACTTGAATTATTGATCACGATTATCTCATCCGGAACTCGTGATTGGTGCAAAAGACTTTCAATAGTTTCTTGTAATAGTTCGAGTCTATTATATGTTACGACGATTGCTGCGATTGACTCAGCCACAATTTAAGCTTTCTTATTCTTTTGTAAAATGAAAAAGTCCGCACGCGTAATTAGCTGAATCTAATACAGTTCGATCAATATCTGTGTGATAATGATTGTCATCGTCAATACCTGAGAGCTTTACGAGCTTCAAATCAGAGAAGTACTCAAGTATCGTTCCGGGTGCATGAATACGATGTGCATTAAAACAAAGACGTGGCTTCCCGACAGGAAGTGAAAAATACAAATTACCACCAATAGATAACACTCTGGCAAGCTCTTTACAAGCTTTTTTTGTTCCTTCCGGATCGAGAGGGTCACCATAGCGCCCAAGTCCGATATGTTCGGCAACATGCAGACAAGAGAGTGAGGGAACAGAATTATCCTCGAATGGCATGGCAAGAATACTACCGGCACGGGAATCAAAATTGGTAAGATCGGCGAGCAAAGGTCTGATATCGATAAAGGTTACGTGAGTAACAGCGGTCAGCATACCGACATAATCAATACGAGAGGCGACATCGACATGCCAAGGAGCTTTTGAATCGACAATATTTTGGAACGCCCAGATATCCTGATAAAAATAATGACGTAAAAAAGGCGTAGTCGAAGTCTTGTCATGAATGTTTGGGTAGGAATCGATGAATCTCGTTTTTTCCGCAAAGGGCATGCTTTTATAGCGGAACCAATCACCTAAAAAACTAAGCAAGTTGGGGACAGCTTTGAGAAGCTTTAGAGGATCAACAAACGCACTTATCCATCGATAGCAGAGATAAGCGAAATTTTTGAAGGGGTTGTTGAAGCGAACCATATTTATTATACTGTCAATAAAATTTACTAGATTAATTTTTTGGAAAAATTTCCTTCGCCCATCTCGTAATTATCTCTGCCTGCTCTTCCGGCAAAAGCGATGAAGTATCCAAAAGTCGTGCGTCGGTTGCTTGACGAAGCGGCGAAATCTCACGATTGCTGTCATAGCGATCACGTTCTTCTATCTCAACGGCTATAATTTCAGGTGATGTATCGATACCTTTTCGTTGCAATTCACTTGCTCGGCGCTTGGCTCTCTCGTCGATGGACGCTGTCATAAAGACTTTTAAATCCGCTTGCGGGAAGACTACCGTCCCAATATCTCTTCCGTCCATGACTACACCGCCTTTTTCACCGATTTTTCTTTGGGTTGAAACCATAGCTTTACGCACCGAAGCTGATGCACTTACACGACTTACAGTATTGGTTACTTCCGGCATCCGTATCTCCGAGCTCACATCTTGAGAGTTGAGCAAGGTACGTTGTCCTCTCGAACTTTGTTCAAGAGTTACAGTATTTTGAGTAACGAGAGTTGATAAATTTTCCTCATCGATTGGAATATTTGCCCGAATTGCTGCGAGTGTTATCGCACGGTACATTGCACCGGTATCGATATAGATATAGCCCAATTGCTCAGCAACCATACGGGCAGTTGTAGATTTTCCGGAACCGGCAGGACCGTCTATTGCAATTATAATTCCCACAAAATTTGATCTAAGTATATATATTTAATAAACGGTTGATAGTTGAAATGCTCTTTGATGTATTGCTTAAATCCTCAAGTACAGCATCTGCTCCCAAGTCGCGGAGCTCATCGAATGAATATCTTCCGGTTGCTACAGCAAGTATTGGTATTTCATTAGCATGAGCACAAGCAATGTCACCCGGTGCGTCGCCTATTATTAGTGTATTGTCTGATGTAAACGTATGTAATCCAACTTCATCCATAGCTCTCTGCATGGCGATCGGTGGGAGCAAACGTCTGTCATGATGGTCGCATCCAAACGCTCCGACAGAAAAATATTTGTCCAGACCAATTGGGGAGAGCTTGAAAAAGGCACATTCTCGATTATTACCGGTCACGAGCCCGAGTGTCACATCTGAGTGATGATGAAAATACTCGACGATTTCGACGACTCCGCCAAGTGCTTGGACAGTAAATGGTGTGCTGAATTTCGGTGTAATTTCCCGTAAACCTTCGAGAAATTCATTGGTGATAAATTCTAAGGAAGCTATTGATAATCCTAAGTTTGCATTGATTTCAGCGATTATTTGTCTGTCAGTTTTACCGGAAAGCTGTGGCACTGCATTTTCCGGAATATCATACCCGAATGCGCGCTTTGAGGCATGACTCATTATTGCGCGCTGAGCAGTACGCTCCATTGTAATGAGTGTCGAATCAATATCAAAGAGGAGGAGTTTTTTCACAGATAGGGAACCGCAGAATCGGCTGAATATGTTGGAGGTTCGGGTATAATGCGGTAAATTTGCCGCTGCCAAGTAGCATTATGAATTACCAAAAAACTATGATTGTATTGGGCAAAAATACGAAGCCGCAGCTAACTATCATCATTGTCAATTACAATGTGAGAGATTTTTTGCTGCAATGTCTGCGTTCAATTGAGCGGGCGGCAACTCATAGTGATGTCGAAATTATCGTTGTGGATAATCATTCATCCGACGGCTCATCCGAGTATATTAAGCCACTTTTTCCTCTTGTGCAATGGATTGACTTACCTGAAAATGTAGGCTTTGGTAAAGGAAATAATATTGGAATTTCTCACGCTCAAGGCGAATATACTCTCCTTCTCAATCCGGACACAATCCTGTCCGATGATACACTTGATACAATGCTAGCCTACATGAACTCTCATCCGGAAGTTGGCATCTCGGGCTGTAAAGTGCTCAATGCTGATGGCACGTTTCAGGTGCAATGCCGACGAGGATTCCCCACCCCTTGGGTGAGCTTTTGTAAGTTATTCGGATTGCAGAATTTATTTCCATCTTCGCCAATTTTTGCACAGTATAATCAGACATTCAGATCTGAAAATGAAGAATATTATGTCGATGCATTGATTGGTGCTTTTATGTTTTGCCGTACCTCGATGCTCCAATCTCTCCATGGATTTGACGAAGACTTTTTTATGTACGGAGAGGATTTGGACTTGTGTTTCCGTGCATCGATGGAGGGCTGGAAAACATCATTTTACCCGGCTACTTCCATCATTCATTTTAAAGGTGAGAGTACGCGGAGGAGTTCGATGAACGAAGTAAAAGTATTCTACGAGGCAATGGAAATATTTGCACGCAAGCATTACGGGCAATCAAAAATATTTCTATTGCTTTTAAAATCAGGAATATGGCTGCGTTCACTCATAGCGTACTTCACCAAAAGTGGACTGACTGCTGCTGTGGTAAGTATAGATATATTAATCTTGAATGCGGCACTTTTACTTGCTACAGATATTAGATTTCGAACTCTATTCGCCTTCCTGCATTTGCCTATCCTGCTGTATTTTTGTGGTTACGTTTGTATTTGTGATGTCGATGCTCATGGTAGAGGGGTATTCTGACCGTAAATTTCCTATACGCAAGGTAATTTCAGGGCTTATGGTGTCATTTTTCGTCCTTTCGTCATTCACTTATTTCTTTAAGGAATATGCCTTTAGCCGAGGGGTACTTTTGATGACGATAGGGTTTACATTAATAGGTTCGGTATTGGTCAGGTGGATACTTGGATTCTGCGGAATCTATTAAGAATCAAAACAGTACGCGTCGAATAGGTATCGTAGGAATCAATGAGAATTCCGAGAAAATCATAAGTGAAATTACCAAGTGTGAGGCAAAAGATGCAATCATTGTTGGAATTATAGAAGTAGAGTCAGATAGAAACTATGAACGATTCAAAGATATTCCCATAATAGGTAATTATGAGTATTTATTAAAGCTTATAGCAGATTATCAGCTTTCTGAAATTATCATATCCGATGTGAATATTAGCAAAGCAATGATGCCGGTTGGGCTTCTTTCTCTAGATGTAAAATTGCATACTGTTGAAAATTATGAAGATCTCATCGTTTCAAGGTTGGTTGAAGAAGTAACGGGTACCAAGCCCTCAATCCCTCAGATACGTTTATCCACATTTCGCAATCGTGTCATAAAACGAGTACTCGATATATTCGGTAGTGTTTTTCTTTTGACAGTTGGCCTGCCACTCGTATTTTTGCTGGCTCAAAAAAAGAAAACGGCAATAATTGGTCTGTGGAATGTATTTTTGGGACGAAAAAGTTTGGTTGGGTTGCATCCGATAGATAGTGGAATTTCAATGTACGGCAAAATTGGGCTGTTGAGCCTGGCCGGTCTCAATTCAGTACCTAAATTATCGGTTGAAGCAATTCAAGAGCTCAATAATTATTATGCAGAGAAGTTTACATTTTCTCTCGACTTAGATATTTGTCTCAAATTTAATTGGCGGAAATAGTGGCTACAATGTTTACCCTTGATTTCGAAAAACCTGTTCTCGAATTAGAGAAAAAAATTGAAGAAATGCGCTCTCTGGCAGGTTCGCTCGACATCGAACCTCAGATCCTAGAATTACAAGTCAAAGTTGAAGAATTGCGCGAAGAAATCTACAGTAATCTTACCCGCTGGCAACGTGTACAAATTGCCCGTCACCCCGACCGACCGTATTCCCTCGATTATTTTAACACAACCTTTACTAATTTTATTGAATTACATGGGGACCGATCTTTCCGTGATGATCCTGCAATTGTCTGCGGACTGGCACAATTAGGCGAACAATCGGTGGTGGTGGTAGGGCATCAAAAGGGTCGTGATACGAAGTCGAATGTATTTCGGAATTTTGGAATGCCGAATCCGGAGGGCTACCGTAAGGCGAGCCGGATGTTCGACTTAGCAGAAAAATTCAACAAACCCGTGATTTGCTTGCTCGACACTCCAGGTGCATTCCCGGGAATTGAGGCCGAGGATCGTGGTCAAGCGCAGGCGATTGCATCAAATCTACTGCAAATGGCGGGCTTAAAAGTTCCAATTATTATCGTTGTCATTGGTGAGGGTGCATCCGGTGGAGCACTTGGCATTGGTATTGGCGATCGAATTCTCATGCTCGAAAACTCGTGGTATTCTGTCATTGCTCCCGAGTCGTGCTCGAGTATTTTATGGAGGAGTTGGGACTATAAAGAGCAAGCGGCCGAAGCGTTGCAGCTTACTGCTGAAGATTTAAAAAAACAAAAAATTATTGATAGAATAATACCCGAACCGATAGGAGGAGCTCATCGAAATACCGAAATGATGTGTGCGATTCTCAAGGCGGTGCTTTTAGAGGAATTAGAGAATATGAAGTCAATTCCAAAAGAACGATTAGTTGAATTACGACGAGAAAAATTTGCTGCTATGGGTGTGTGGGCGGAATAAAACAAATTAGAGTAGGATTCACCAGTGGCGAAAATTTTATATGTGATGGGAGTTAAAATTCCCGATGAAGTACGAGCTGAGAAAGTATGCCGCGCGTTAATAAAGAACGGTCATGAGGTGACGGTGCTCTCCAGATGGTTTGATGGAGCTGCTGAACGTGAAATTTATCAAGGAATTATAATACGTAGAGTTGGCAAGAATATACCGTTTTGGCAAAGTAACCCACTCTCTATCAATCCATTTTGGAAAAAAGCAATCTTCAATGCAGCTAAAGAAACTCAAGCAGAGTTGATTATTACTCGTGAGATGCTTATTGCTGAGGCATCTGCGAATGTGGGCCGTACGCTTGCGATTCCGACACTAATTGATATGGCTGAGAATTACCCGGGTGCTATGCGTGGATGGAAAAAATATCAATCAAGGTTAATATTGAGATTGCTGGTAAATAATGTGAAAGTGCCTGATTTGATTGAAAAAAGGGCAGTGCAGGCATCCGATGGAATTATCATCGTCTGTGATGAACAAATAGATCGGCTTCATCATGAGTATGGTATTGAAAAAGAAAATATGGTAGTTGTGCAAAATACACCTGAACTTGAACTATTTGAAAAGGTTACCAAAACATGCTCAATGCCTCCTAAAGTTTTTGCACATCATGGTTATTTTACGTTAGACCGTTGTCTAGAAACTCTTGCTTTGGGATTTATTAAAGCTTCATCTGATTATTCAGATATACAACTATTGTTAGCAGGAATTGGTGAAACCTACAACGATGTCCGTGCAATTGCAGACATGTCAGCTGTGAGTAATCGAATTTTTTTGAAAGGTGAGTTTAAGCTCACATCTCGCGCTGAATTATACAATCAAGTCGATGTAGGTATTATGCCTTATGCCGCAGATGAGAATTTTAATTTTACTATTCCGAACAAACTCTTTGACTATATGGCATGCGGGAAACCGGTAATAGTTTCTGAGGCAATTCCAATGAAAAGAATAGTCGAAGAGACGGGCGCCGGCATCGTTGCAGATTGTTCTACACCGGCGAAAATTGCCAAAGCTATTCAACAAATGATTGATTCTGATGTTGCAGCAATGAGCGAAAAAGGAAGAATTGCCACAGAAAAAAAATATAATTGGGCGGTAGATTCGGAGAGATTGTGTAAATTCGTGCGAAAATTCATCGCATAAGGGGATATTGATACAATACACCACCGATTTGGAGCGATGAAAATATGAATAAATGTGCTGTTCTCGTGGTTTCATGCGATAATTATGCAGATGTTTGGCAGCCATTCTTTGAGCTGTTTCGGCAATTTTGGGGAAATTGTCCGTATCCAATCTATCTTCTTACTAATACATTGCAGCCGCACTTTCCTTCAGTTGAAGTTGTCAACGTAGGCGTGGATCGCTCATGGTCTGATAATCTTATACTTGCATTACAGAAAATCCAACAAGAATATGTTTTTTTATTTCTTGAAGATTTGATGCTATCCGGTAGTGTTGACACGGATAAAGTAGATGAAATCTTCCGGTGGGCTGTCGATAACGATGTGAATTATATCCGTCTGAATCCATCGACCTATCCTGACAAACGGTATAACGAAACGGTAGGGTTGGTATCGAAGGGTACAATTTACCGTGCCTCTGTCGTGACGTGCTTGTGGAAGAAATCAGTCCTTTTGGATCTACTGAAATCAGGTGAAAATGCCTGGGAATTTGAACAATTGGGATCTGTACGGTCAGATAAGTACGATGGTTTTTACTCGACATACATCAATTATTTCCCAATTATTAATAGCATAATCAAGCGCGTTTGGGAGACATCAGCCGTCAAAACATTAGCTAAACTTGGCGTAAAAATTGATTTTTCAAAGAGACGGAAAATGACAGTCCCAGAATCTATGTTATGGAAATTCAAACTACTACGTTCAAGAATATTCAGCATGGTACCGGCGCGATATAGACGGTCAGTTAAAAAACTGATGAATGCCGGTAAATAAACGGCAATTTTTAAAATTTGATCATGTAAGTATCTTAATATCTGTTAGAGTAGGGGATTATAGCAGATTATATTCAGTGTAGAACATATTAACAATTCTCATTAACTATTTATCCACCTTTTTCAGCAAAACTATGAACGAGGACGACGAAAAACAACCCGAAAGCAATGAGTCAGACCGACATCCTGCACGTACTAATCCACAATACGGTGGCTATGGTCGCAGCAGACAGCCGGATAATTTTGGAAATAGTACTCGCGACAACCAAGCACGAACTACTTCCAAGCAAGATTATCCACGACAAGGGATTTATCATTCCGATAGACCAAACTATTCTGATACACGTGGAGCATATCCGCCTGCACGATCAGGGTACGGAAATTCCGATGGTGGTGGTGGTGGCTATCGTCCACGTACACCTCAATATCGTCCACCCGGCGGTGGCGGTGGCGGCGGATATGGCTATAATAATAGACCAAATGATAATCGTGGCGGTGGGTATCGCCGTGATGATGAGGGACAAGGTGGCTATCAACAGAACCGTTCACCATACAGAAGTAAAAACAATAAGCCGTTCAAAAAAAACAAAGAACCACTACAACCTAAAGCAAGAGTGAAGACCATTACTCTTTTGAAAGCGTTGACACGCCTCAATTATGCTTCTCCAAAAATTTGTCTGCAGCATATAGTCGATGGTAAAGTAATCGTTAATTCAGAAGCAGCTTATAATCAGAATTTACCGGTAGCAATTATTCGTGATACAATAGTCTCAGATTCGATTACACTTCAACCTAAGCAACCGGGCGTTTATATCGTTATGAATAAGCCGCGTCATGTCTCAGGATCGATGGACAAGCAAAATTCCATTTATCAAATGATGCACCGCAAAAAAGAATGGAATTTCCCGATTGGTTGCCTCGACAAAGCATCGAACGGAATTGTGATAATTACTAATGACAGAACACATAAAAGTTCGTCCACATCGCCGCTCGCTCTGCTCGAAAAAGAATACCATATCAAAATACATAAGGTACTTACTCCGAAGGAAATAGCCAAACTTGAGCTCACACTTTGCAAAGATTTAAATGAAACAATTAAGATCGATCTCGTGAGTGCCAATACAAGAAATACTGTCATTTCTATCGCTTCACGTAATGACCTTGAAACACTGACGTTCGAACGCAAAAGTTTCGCAAATCTCTTCTCGACTGATACTCTTCGTCCAGGTTCGTGGAGACAACTCAATCAAGCCGAAATTAAAGAACTAATGGGTGATGCTTATGAATTCAAAGAGTTACTACCTGCTCCTCAGCCGAAACGTAGAGTACAATTCAAATCTCGATACACACGCAGACCACAGCAGGAATATACGCCGACTCCGGTCGTACCCGAGCCACCACCGGCAAGTAAATGGCAAAAACTAAAAAAACAACTACTTGGCGGTATATAAAACACAGGTATGTAAGACATAAAAAAAGCGACGATTCGAAAGAGTCGTCGCTTTTTTTATGTTGGAAGTAATTTAGTTGTATAATGGTTATTGAGATAATGTTAGGAGCCATAACAAATTCTATAAGTACTGATTTCAAATTGGAGTTAACCGTAAACGTTTTGTATAGGTCGCCCTGTTTTAAAGTATTGTCGTATTTATAGGCGTAAAGTTTTACGCCTACTATATAAAGTGTGTATGATTATGCTGAACGTTTGGGCTTGGTTGCACGCTTAGCAACCGCTTTTCCTGCACCTTTTGTCGGTACATCTGCACCGGCGAGCTTGAGACAATCTTCGAGTGTGAGGTCAGCCGGAACTTTATCTTTAGGAATTTTCACATTTTGCTTGCCAACGACAATGTACGGGCCATATTTACCGTTGAGTACTTTTACTTCAGTATTTTCTGGGAATTCTTTAATGACTTTTTTGGAGTCTGCTGAGCGTTTTGCGAGAATGAGTTCGATAGTACGTTCGGCAGAGATTGTAAATGGATCATCGGTAGATTCTAACGAAGTGAATTTTGCGTCATGTTGAGCATACGGACCAAATCTTCCAATCGCGACTTTGATAGGCTTGCCTTCTAATTCTCCTACAATTCGAGGCAGTTTGAATAATTCCAATGCTGCACTAAGCTCAATAGTTTCAATCGATTGATCAGACCTTAGACTCGCAAATTTCGCGTCTTTCCCTTCGCCTACTTGTATCATCGGTCCAAAACGACCAACCCGCGCTGATATCATTTGTCCGGTTTCAGGATGTGGGCCAAGTTTACGTTCACCGGTGGACTTAGCAGCATTACCCATTGTATCGGATACAGTCTTGTGGAAAGGTGTGTAGAACTCGCTAATCATATCATTCCAGACTATCTTGCCATCTGCAATTAAGTCAAATTCACCTTCGACTTTGGCTGTAAAATTATAATCCATGATTTGTTTGAAATGTTCCATGAGGAAGTCTGTAACGACATTCCCAATGTCAGTCGGAAA
>JADJXV010000023.1 GCA_016720145.1 Ignavibacteria bacterium
TACCCGAACACAGCACAACACATCTTGACTGAACTATTTCTTTGTCTTCTGTTTCGATTCCTACTATTTTTTCATTGCTAATTAGTATATTTACTATACTCTTATTAACAATAGTAAGGTTTTGGGTGCTTTGTAGTAACTGCTGGGCATACATCGGATACAAATCTTTGTCGTTTTGAGTTCGACTTGACCAAACTGCCGGACCTTTTGACGTATTTAGTAATTTGAATTGGAGACCACTTTTATCTGCGAGCATTCCCATTACCCCTCCAAGTGCATCAATTTCTTTCGCAAGGTGCCCTTTAGCACTTCCACCGATTGAAGGATTGCAGGACAAACGCCCGATAGTCTTCGTATCCATCGAAAAGAGTGCCGTTTTGCACCCCATTTTTGCAGATGCAACACTTGCTTCTATTCCTGCGTGTCCGCCACCGATTACAATTACATCAAATTGTTGCATTGTTGATTGGATTACTTATGGTATGTTTCACGTGAAACATTAATATGATTGATTTAACGTGTTGAGAAATAATATGTCGCTGCATCCGCAAATACGATACCAAACAAAATGGATAAAGCTACTTACCGATGCAAAACTGTGAAAATATTGTATTTAGTATCTCTTCGTTGAGAACTTCGCCGGTAATTTCGCCAAGAGCGGTGATAGCGCGGCGTATATCAATAGTTACGAACTCGTTTGACATTCCGTTAGTTAGTGAAGTTTTAGCATTGGTTAAATGAATAATGATCGAAGATAATAATGCTGAATGCCTGTGGTTTAAAAGAACGTCGGTGACGCGTTCAGTGGATCCTGTCGCTACATTTTCTATATATTGTTTGACGCTGTTGATACCTATTCCATCAAGAGCTGAAACATAAAATACATTGTCGGTCGGTATCGCGGGTGGTAGCGTTGATTGATCGAGCTTGTTGTGAATAAGACAGAGTTTAGTAGCTGGGTAGCGTTCTTGAAGTGAATGGAGTAAAGAAAGTGAGTGATGTTCGCCGAGAGTAAGATCGTTAATGACGAAGATAAGATTGCTTGAGTCGAGCAAGCTATGAGTGAGGGCTATGCCTTCGAGCTCGATGCTGTCGTCAGAGTCATTTCGTAAACCGGCAGTATCGTAGAGTGAAATAGTAATTCCATTAAGCGTAAATGTATCTTGAATGTAATCTCTTGTAGTACCTGCAATTGGGCTGACAATTGAACGCTTTTTGTTTAGTAATGCGTTGAAAAAAGTTGACTTGCCTGCATTTGGATATCCTGCAAGCCCCACCTGAAATCCATGCCGGAGAATCGAAGATGCCGTTGAATCGGAAATCTGGCGACAGGAAGAAATTGTACTGTCAATCATAGTAAGAAAGCGATTCTTATCGACAAATTCGATATCTTCGCCGGAAAAATCGAGCTCTAATTCAAGAAGAGCGCATACTGATAATAAATCTTTACGTAATAGTCGAATGGTTTTGGTAAACCCACCAATTAGTTGACGGGCGGCAAATGCGACCCCTTAGAAGATACAGCGTGAATGATATCGGCGACAGCTTCCACTTGGGTCAAGTCCATTTTACCGTTCATAAAGGCACGGCGGGTAAATTCACCGGGGTCGGCGAATCGAGAACCTTGGTGTAAAAGAGCGGAGATGATTTCTTCGGAGACGATTATGTTTTTATGATAGTTGAATTCGACGGTATCCTCACCGGTGTAGGAATGAGGTGCTCGGAATACTGATGCGGTAACTGTATCTAAAAACAGAAGGTTGTCGTAAAATTTACCATACTGAATCGTATGACTGGGACTGCCGGATAGTGTGTTCTTCCCGCGAAAACACCGGTCAGCTATGGTGAAGGCATCTTTGCCGGAAAGTCGGATAACAGCCAAACCAGAAACTCCGGGAGGAGTTGCGGGGGCACAAATGGTATCGTCAAGGTACATAAAAGGATGTTGTTGTTATAATTGGAATGAAATATATGATTGATATTTTTAGTTTTGGGTCTGTGGCATCCACAAATGATGTTGCAAAAATACTGCTTGAGGGAAGAACTTCTGTGATTGTCACAGCAAATTATCAATACAAAGGACGTGGAAGAAATAACAAACAGTGGTTGGGCGATTATGGTGGGAATATATTTCTTTCCATTGGTATAATGCACAAAGAAGCAGGTCGAGATATTAGTCAGCAAATGCTTGTCTATCAATGTGTAGGATGTATGGCTGTGAAAAATACGCTCCAGAATATAGCTCCTGGGTGCAAATTTGTTCTGATATATCCAAATGATGTCTATGCGTTGCAAAATGGTGAATGGAGAAAAATATCTGGAGTGCTGGTGGAAAATGAATTTGTAGGCTCATCTCTAAAATCAACAATTTTGGGGATTGGGGTAAATGGAATACAGATGGAGTTTAATCCTGATGTCGTGGCTACTTCACTTGTTTTATTAGGAGTTGTTGTGGATGTGGTCGTAGTAAAAAGTCAAATACTAGAAGAAATTCAACAACTCCTTCAACAAAACCGGAAAAAGTAATTGAGAAATGGAAGAATGAGTTGAATATAAAGAATAAAGAAATCCGTATAGTAGGAGAAGCCGGCACTTGGCTGGTGAATGGGTTTGATGAATTTGGAATGCTGCAAGTCGTGGAACGAGGTGTTCACAAAGTAATTAGCAATGGTGATTCAATTCGATACGATCTAACGTAAGTAGTTTAAAATGCGTGACCTAAGCCAATGTGAAGCTGTAAGTTGTCGGTCGAAAATGGACTACGAGAAGTGATCCAAGGGTTGGTAGCTGAGGTTGGGTCGTATAATTGTGTTGCAATATCAATTCTAATAGGACCGACGGGAGTTTCACGACGGATGCCAAACCCAAACCCAACGGCTAGCCCTTTTATCATGTCAGAAAAACTAGCACTTCCATATTTTCCACCGATTAACTGATTAAATGCGTTACCCCAATCAACAAAGAAGGTAACGCCTAATTCTTGAATTTGGTCAGCCAACGTGGAATTCATACCTCGTGGGCGGGAGAATCGATAGCGATATTCAAAGCTACCTTCGATAATCGTTGCATTACCTAATAGGTTGTTATACCCTATCGTATTACCTTGACTGGAATTGATGTCAGATAAAGCGCGAGATGAATAAGAACGCACGCTATTTGCTCCGCCGGCGAAAAAATGCCGCTCGAATGGTATGTAATAGCTTGAGTCTAAATTTATCCAAATATTACCGAGTCGAACTTTGAGAGCAAAAGTACTAATGGATCCAACCAGAAAAAATTGGTAATAAGTAAACAGTAATCTTCTAAAATTATATAACTTACCGAGAGCAAACTCAGAAGAAAGTGACAAGAAATGTCCTCGTATCGGGGAAAAAGGATTGTTCCGGGTATCAGAATTGAGTGTACCGGAAAAAATTTGACCCGGGTGAGCAAGTCTATTACTGGCAAAAGTATTAATAGGTCCAAAAGGAGCAAGAAAGAGAACTGCAGCTTGAAAGTCTGCAGGGTTTGGGAGTTAGGAGCATGTCAACGCTGACATCGAGAAAATTATGAAGTTGTTGTAACTCAGTAAAATATTCAAATGTAAAGGAATTAAAGAATGTGTACGATGGGAAATTAATGGGAAATGTAAGACGTAAAGGAAATAACGTCATATTTAACGGAATCTTTTGAGTAGCTAATCCACTCATGAGATAACGGTAAGAATATGAGGTTTGTAGTGAAAAAGCAACTTTGGCAGCTCCGATTTCAAAAAGTAGAGGCTGACTGAAAAGTCCGCCAATTTGATATTCTTGTGCAATGGAATGTGGACGAGTCAAAAGACTGAAGTCTTGAAGTACATATCTACCATATATACTGACGTTTTGTGCAGCTCCAAATAAGTTGCGATGTTGAAACGATGCCTCAAAGCCAAAGTTGGTGAAATTATCATAAGTAGTGTGATTTAAAAAAGGGGCAATGACAATCTCTTTCTGCTTACGATACTGTAAAAAGAGCTGCATAACAAGAGTATCAACTGTCGCGCCGTGCCGTATCGAGAGAGTGTCGATGGCTACGAGGTCAAAGGTAGCTAAGTTGTAAAGATTTGATTGAGAACTACTTAGCAAATTACGCCTGTACCAGTCACCCTCATGAATATCGAGCATCCTTCTAATTAAAAAATCAGAGATAGGATTCTGGTCTTTAAAGTCTGATTTAACATAAATAGGACCTATGACGCATCGATTCCCGAGTATGAAAGGGATGACGACACTGTCAGAGGAAAGCAAAGAAGAGCTATGAACGACCGGCTGCTCGTAGTGAGAATAATAATAACCATTGTTATGTAAGAAGTTGGTAATAGCATCGGCAGTACTCTTGAGAGCGGGTTCGTTGAAGAAATTGCCCTTCACATCGGGTAGTAATGCCTGAATTTCACGAAGTAAGTCAATGGGTAAAGATTCTAACCCTGTATAAAGAAGAGTATCTATTGTATATTGTTTGTTCTCGGTGATCGAGAAGGTCAATACATTGACTTTGTCCGTCGTGTCAAAATCGTAGCTATACGAGACGGTGGCGTCATGAAAACCAAATTGATTGTACACATCGGTAAGTGTCAGTACATCATTCTCAGCGCCTGCTTGGTCAAAATACCGGTATTCTTCTTCGTAATTTTTGACAGCGACGCCAAGAGCGTCTTCAAGTGGCTGTGGTGTATAAGGATTAATTGTAAGCTGCCGGTAATAAAATCTAAAGATACGATGTGCAAAACTAAGGTCTGAAGGTAATGAAGAGACGACATCTTGAAGAGCAGAACTCGAAAAATATGAATTACCGGTAAACTTGACGACATTCAATTCGCCTTCTTGAGGTAATGTACTTAATGGTTGAGGAGTTCCGGTAGTAGGTGTGAGGATTTTAGTCGTGGAATCAAGTCTATCTGTTTGCGCGAAACAAACCGATAGAGTAAACCCAAAAACTAAAATGGTTAGTAGAAATTGCATAAGTGTTATAGATAAAAAACAGCCCAAGCCACTAAAGGGCTTGGGCTTGCGAAATAGTGCGAATGTAAAGTTTATTAAAAACTAGTACATGTTTTCTTCTTCTTCATCATTGTTGAAATAGAGATCATCAGTAGCATTTTCATATTCGGGCCACAGGTCTTCCATTCCTTCATACAGCTCGTCGTTATCTTCCAATTCGGCAAGATTATCAATGACTTGCTGATGCGCACCGGTACGATTGGCATAGTCGATAAGCTCTTCTTTGGTTGCTGGCCATGGTGCATCCTCGAGTGCATACGCTAATTCGGGTGTCCAAAACATAATTAAACCTCAATAAAATTAATAAAACAAACATTTTTTCGGTTAAGCTGAGACCGATTGTCGGCGAATAGATTTATGCAATGGAATTGCCGGTAAAATCGGTTAGGTGCAAGAATTTTGCGCAAAAATACACTTTATAGTGCATTAAACAAATTGAAATACTGATTAATAAATAAAAATAGATTCGTTGATTTTGCGGGGCAACGAATGAGTCGAAAATTACGTGCAGAGATTTTGTTAAATTTGCAAAAAGTAAAGAGTAAAATTACATGATAAAGAGCCACATGAAAAGCGATTACGAAGCAATTATAGGACTAGAAGTACACGTACAACTTAAAACCAAAACGAAAGCCTTCTGCGGCTGCTGCAGAATTTGGGTCTTCACCGAATGTGAATACCTGCCCGATTTGCTTAGGACATCCGGGGGCGCTGCCGGTACTGAACAAAAATGTAGTCGAATATGCCTTATTGCTTGGTCAAGCAACCGGTTGCACTATCCGTCCGTATTCAATATTCTCCCGAAAAAATTACTTTTACCCGGATCTGCCGAAGGGATATCAAGTATCGCAATATGAAGATCCGATCTGTTTTGACGGAGAGCTCGATATAGAAACTACGGAGGGGATGAAAAGAATAGGAATTACGAGGATTCACATGGAGGAAGACGCAGGTAAGTCTATACATGATGTAGATATAGACACATTAGTAGATTTGAATCGAAGCGGAGTACCACTGCTGGAGATTGTGAGTGAGCCCGATATTCGCTCTGCGGAGGAAGCATATCAGTACTTAATGCAAATTCGACAGATAGTAATGTATCTCGGTATTTGTGATGGAAATTTAGAAGAGGGGTCGCTCAGGTGTGACGCAAATATATCTGTACGAAAGCGCGGTGCTGAAAAATTCGGAACAAGAACAGAAGTAAAGAACCTCAATAGTTTCAGGAATGTAGAACGTGCTATCGGATATGAAATTGACCGGCAAATCGAGCTCATAGAATCCGGTGGTACAGTCACTCAGCAGACGATGCTGTGGGATGCCTCCGTACACCAAACGAAGGTCATGCGTACCAAGGAGAAGGCGCATGATTACCGATATTTTCCGGAGCCGGATTTGGTCGGTGTCGCCATTACAGATACGTGGCTGCAGGCGGTGAAGATAAAACTGCCCGAAATGCCACAAGCCCGTAAAATACGGTTTATGAATGAATTCGGGTTGCCGAAATACGATGCAGGAATCCTGATTGAAGACAAAAGCTTAGGTGACTATTTTGAGAACGTGGGCTCAAAATTATCGGAGAAGACCAACGAACGGTATAAGCTGGTAAGTAATTGGATAATGACTGAAGTAATGAGATTACTATCGGAGAAGAAAATCACGGCCGGTGAGTTCGACATACCATCTGAATATATTGCAGAAATTGCAGATTTGGTGGGAACTGAAGCAATCAGCAGTAAAATTGCCAAAGAAGTATATGCTGATATGTTGGAGAGCAGAAAATCACCCAAAGCTATCGTGCAGGAGAAGGGACTAGCGCAAGTATCAGATGTAGGATTGATAAAATCGACAATACAAATGATTTTAGAAGAGAATCCTGAAAATGTTGAAAAGTATAAGTCAGGTAAAAACAATCTATTCGGCTTCTTTGTAAGCCAGGTATTGAAGAAAACGGCAGGGAAAGCTAATCCCAAAATTGTAACGGAAATCTTGAAACGTGAGCTTGAAAAGGGCGAGTAAATATTTTTAGCTTTTCTTGTTCGAAGTTTAGTGGTAATTTGGAGGATATTCGAAAGAAATTGACATAAAATTGCATAGAATTTTTGGCGGATCGGCACGGGGGAAGCAGGAAGCGCCTAAAATAATGCGAAGGTATTATTTTATTAGCAGGAGTACACAATGCCATTGCCAAAGACAGAATTTATATGGATGAACGGAAAATTTGTGAAATGGGATGATGCGAAAATCCACGTCCTGTCACATGTTGTACATTATGGTTCGAGCTGGTTTGAAGGACTTAGAGCGTACAACACAAAGAAGGGAACCGCTATATTCCGCTTGCCGGAGCATATCCACCGCCTCGCAATGTCTGTAAAAATCTACAGAGGTGAAATGCCGTACTCACAAGAAGAGATGTGTAAGGCAACGCTCGACCTCGTTCGAAAAAACAACCTCCAATCCTGCTATATCCGACCTGTAGTCTATCGTGGCTATGGTGAGCTTGGGGTATATCCGCTGACTTGTCCGCTTGAGACAGCGATCGGTACATGGCAATGGGGCAAATACTTGGGTAAAGAAGCGCTGGATCAGGGGGTAGATGTCTGTGTATCGTCCTGGAGCAGACTATCGAATAATTCGATGCCGGCGTCTTCCAAAGCAGGTGGGAATTATCTCAATTCCCAACTTGTCAGAATGGAAGCTTTGCAACATGGGTATGCCGAAGGAATAGGATTAGATTCTCAAGGAAATGTCAGTGAAGGCAGTGGAGAGAATATCTTTTTTGTACAAGATGGCACGATATACACACCACCACTAAGCTCCTCTATTCTACAGGGAATTACGCGAGCATCTGTAGTGCAGATAGCGAAAGATTTAGGTATTCCAATTGTCGAGACCAGCATTCCTCGTTCGATGCTTTATACGGCAGACGAAATCTTTTTCAGCGGAACGGCTGTGGAAGTTACACCTGTTCGGTCTGTCGATACTATAAAGGTAAAAGACGGTAAAGTAGGGGATATTACCCGCAAAATCCAACATGTATTTTTGATGTTGTCGAAAATGGGAATGATCCACATGGTTGGCTTACATTTGTTGAAGAAGCAAAACCATCCAAGAAAAAGAAAAATAAGTAACCAATTCAATATAATAATCATCGAGTAGAATGTATGCCTCCAAAGATACAAAAACCGCAAAAAGAGAATACAACAAGCAAGGTATTGCCGAAAAAGAGTGTACCGCAAAAGAGTAAAAAGCCGGAACCATTTAGCAAGTTTGATACGACTGGATTTGATAAAGAAACAGTTGTAGCATGGTACAAGCTCATGCATTTGGGACGTAGATTGGATGAAAAAGCTGCACTTTATCTAAAAATGGCAAAAGGGTGGTCATATCATGCACCATTTGCAGGTCATGACGGGATACAGCTTGCTATTGGTCAGATTTTTCGTTCCGGAAAAGATTTCTTGTTTCCGTATTACAGAGATTTAATGACTTGTCTCTCCGCCGGGCTAACAGTCGAAGAAATAATTCTGAATGGATTAAGTAAAGATGCGGATGTAGCAGGGGGCGGACGCCACATGAGCAACCACTTTGCAAAGCCGTCAATTCGAATTCAGAATGGATCTTCATGTACCGGTAATCACAGCCAGCATGCAGCAGGTACAGCCCGTGCAATTAAGAAATATAAAGGCGATGAAGTCGCAATTTATTCAGGCGGAGAATCTGCCTGCTCTGAAGGGTACTTTTACGAGGCTGTCAATGGTGCATCCCGAGAAAAATTACCGGTGATTTTTGTCATCCAGAATAACAAATACGGAATATCTGTCCCAGTAGAAGAACAGACAGCAAACATCAGAGTCTCGGATAATTTTGTTGGTTTCAGTAATCTGAAAATTATCAATTGCGATGGTCGTGATCCGTTTGATTCATTCAGGGCATTAGAAGAGGCGAAGGAGTATGTACTCTCAGGAGCCGGCGCTGCTATGGTACATGCAGATTGTGATCGTATCGGCTCACACTCCAACTCCGATAATCAAGAGCTCTATCGCCCCAAAGAGGTCATTGAAGAAATGAAAAGCAGGGATCCACTCGTTAGATTCAGAGAATTATTGCTGGATAAAAAACTGCTTAAAGAAGAGCAAATTCAAGAACTAGAAGCTGAAAACCAACGACTGATATTTGCAGCCGCTGATAGAGTAGAGCCTGCAGCTGATCCTGCACCGGAATCATATAAAACGTTCTTATTGCCTGAAGCTGTTGTATCGTATGACGACGACTCTGAATCTCGATACACCAATGATCCGAGTGCTCCACAGCTGACATTCCGCGAGGGTATAAATCTGGCGATGTTGCAGGAATTTAAGCGTAATCCGAACACATATCTGTGGGGGCAGGACGTAGCTTCTGTAAAAAAACAAGGTATATTTAATGTACCCAAAGGTTTGCTTGATGAGTTTGGGAATGACAGGATTTTCAATGCGCCAATTGCTGAAGATTATATAGTAGGTACAGCAAATGGATTCTCGAGATATAGTGACGATATACGGGTGGTAATAGAAGGCGCTGAATTTGCTGATTATTTTTGGCCGGCAATGGAGCAGTTTATAGAATGTTCACATGATTTCTGGAGAACAAAGGGGCAGTTTTCGCCTAATATCGTCATAAGGTTAGCCAGTGGGGGATATATTCAAGGCGGTTTGTATCATTCGCAAAATCTGGATGCTGTGTTTTCACATATTCCGGGAGTGCGAGTAGTATGTCCTGCGTTTGCTGATGATGCTATTGGGCTGATGAGAAATGCGATACGGTCAAGAGGCGTAACTATGTACCTTGAGCCCAAATTCCTCTATAACTACCGTCCTACGTCTGCCTCAGAGCCTGGTGAAGATTTTATTATACCCTTTGGCAAAGCAAAAATCAGAAGAAAAGGAAACGATGTAACGCTTATCAGTTATGGTAACGCGATTCATATATCGTTACGAGCTGCCGAAGAGTTGTCTAAAGAAGGTATTTCTTGTGAAGTAATTGACTTACGGTCACTTGCCCCGTGGGATACCAAAACTGTGTTTGAATCAGTTAAAAAGACCGGTAGGGCAGTTGTAGCCCATGAACATTACAAAACAGGTGGTCTGGGAGGTGAAATTGCCTCTACAATCAGTGACGAATTGTTCAAATATTTGGATGCTCCTGTAGGTCGTGTATGCTCGAAGGATACACCGGTTGGATTTGCAAAATCATTAGAAAGTGCAATTCTGTTAAACCAAGCAGATATAATTGAGGCAGTAAAAAAAGTAGTGAAATATTAAAAAATATACAACTACGGTGTGGAAAATAAGAGTGTGGAAATAATCTGACAGTGTGCAAAACGTGGCACGACAAAATTAGAATGTTTTCATCATATTTTAGGCTGAAATATCATTGAATAAAAACTTTTCATTGGTATTTCGGCTTAGGAATACTATATTTGCGTGAATATGCGGAATGTGTCGGGTGAATGCGCCTGTAGCTCAACCGGATAGAGCGTTGGATTCCGGTTCCAAAGGTTGGGGGTTCGACTCCCTTCAGGCGTACTGATAGTCCTTAGTATTATAAAGAGTTAACAACTTAGAACAATAAAACCAAAGAGAAAACACGATGGCTAATCATGATGAAATAGTGCAATCCGGCGATGATGTCGTAGGAGGATTTCAAGAGAAACAGTCGGATTTGACGGCGCAAACACCTTCTGATTTGAAAAATAAATTCAAGATAGGGTTGATGGCTGTAGGAGTGGTGATAATAGCGATTGTTGCCATAGTTTATTATAATAAATCGAAAAATGAAAAAGAACAGGAGGCATCGGCTGCACTTTCGAGGATACGTACTGTTTTCGAAAGTGGAGATTATGCTAAAGCAATGAGCGGTGATGCAACTAAGATGATTAGAGAGACACAGTTAGTGGGCTTGAAGAATATCGTCGATCAATTTGGAAATACAGAAAACGGAAAAGTTGCAGCGTTATATGCAGGTAACTCCCTTGTTGCGCTAAAAAAACATAGTGAAGCGACAGAGTACTTTGAGAAGGCTCAAGGCAGCTCATCGATAGAAGTTGTAGTAGGAGCAATGGTTGGATTAGGGGTATGCAAAGAGACAGAAAAAGATTATGCAGGGGCTGCAGATTTATATGAGAGAGCATCAATGCAAACTACACAAACTGCATTGAAAGATAAGTTCAGACTATATGCTGCGCTAAGCTTTGAGAAAGCAGGAAATAAGGAAAAAGCTGAGAAATTGTACAGAGAAATTTTGCACGGTGAAACAATGGAATACATCGGTGAGTCTAAGAGCGGATTGACGAGACTTGGCATGATTGTTGAGTAGTGTCCTCCGTTTAGTCCTTATAAATAGATATAAAAAGTTAAATATAAAGTTAAATTATTACAATTTTATTCATCCAAACGGAGGTATTATGCAACGTTGGTTTCGTTTAAGCACTCTAATCATTGCGTTCGCCCTATGTGTCAGTACGGGGTTTGCGCAAAAACCTCGTGTGCAGGTTGCAGGACGAATAGCCCCTAATGAGGTGCGGATATTTTTACAGGATAGTGTGTATCAAATAAGTGGTACATATACTGTAGCCGGGACATTAATCATTGAGCCGGGAACGGAAGTTATTTTCTTCGATAATGGCCGATTGATAGATTCAGTTGGCGGTCGGATTATAGCTGATAGTCGGTTAAGCGCGGCGTACAATGGTACATCGCCAACATCAATTGGACTACTTGAATATAATGATATGAGATATTTTCTCAGCTCATCGGTAGTTCAAGAGACGAATTATAATGAGAATACCATACAAGGTACGCTTAGTTATCCGGGCAATTTTGGAAGCCCAAGCAATTATGTAAAAATACAACTACATTTTTAACGTTGTGTTGGACACCGTTACAAAAAGTTGGAAAACCTTGTAAGCGGTGCAAGTTTACCTGCGCCATCATCTGGGAAAATCGTCGTGTCGCCGATGAGCAATTATGTTTTCGTCAGCGAGATTGTGGTCAACAGATGATATTATTCGTTTCCAGCCTTGGAGAAGATTGTTCGGTGTGACGCCGAATATTCCTGTCAATAGTGCTGCTAGAAGAATCGTATTTAGAGGTCAGCCAATTAATGATTACTCACGTGGTGGGGACACATCATTGTGATGCCGGGAGCAAGAGCTGCTTTCTTCAGAGATGTGGACTTTAAAGATTTTAGAAAAGACACAACGGTTGACAAAAGTTTTTGTATGACACTGCTGGGGTTTCTTTGGCGGCTCAGTCGTCAATTCTACAGTTGAACGACGAAATGAACAAGTTGACGAACGGTGCTGGTGGCGCGTTGACAAGTTTCTCTGAACGAACATGGTTGTTGAATTGTACTTTTTCAAACAACATTGCCCGCTATAGAGCTGGTGCGTTGCAGCTTTTACAAGCGCCGCGTGGTGCTGTTTATCCAGATACAACAGGGTTGAATATTACAAGACAGGTATTCCAAGACAAAAACCCGTCATTGACGGAAAGTGATGGAAGTACGATTGCTCAAAATGTGATTTCATTGAGTGAGTTGGATAGAACAGTGGCAGAGCCTGCTGTCTCAAATTCAGATTCACGTCGTCAATTAGTCGATGATGCTCGTTTAGCTGTATATCATGGACGTGTTAGACAGTTGACTTTTGATAACAACAGAGCGTTGCTTTCAGATGTTGATACTTTGAGAATCAATGGAAATAGAGTAGTAACGGATACCAATCGGATCGCAGTGCTACGAAATAGCGCTTGGAATAACGAAGCATTTGGTGGCGCTATGTTGATTTCGGGTAGAGATCAAGATGAAAATAGAAAAATTGAAATTGGTTTGGGTGTCAATGATAGTATTAGAACAGCTGCAGGTCCATTTGGATTTGTAAGTTTTGGTTCTAAAGACTTTGTTACATTTACCAATAATTATGCAGTAAACCGCCAGGCTTCACCAAATTCAAGAGGTGCAAAAGGTGGCGCGTTGTATATCGGAAAATACACATCGTTAATAGTTAATGGGTCGTTTAGAAGTAATTATACTGAAACACCATATCAAATTAACAGCAATAGCGAACAGTATTCTTTAGGTGGAGCGATTTTCCATGAGAATACACTCGGTAGATTGCAGCTTCGTGGCAATCCAAGCTTGGCATCTGAGTTTTTAAATAACAGAGCTGGTTCGGGTGGTGCGGTATATTGCGATGGTAATTCAGATCCACGTCCGTCGCCAATTATTGGTGGTTCAGATGTGTCTAATCCAAGAATTCGTGATTATGGGCGCAGAATGAGTTTTGAAAATAACACTGCAATTGCTCATGGTGGTGCAATATACACAAAGAGAAATTTGACTGTATATGGTGCGGGTGGTTTTATAAATGATTTACCGCTTGCACAAGCATACGGAACAGGGTTTACAGTGCGGTTTGCAAATAATACAGCCGGTTTCTCTGGAGGTGCGATTGCAGTTCACTTGCCAAGTATCGAACCGCCAGTTCCAATTGAACAGCGTTATATCAGATTGGTAAGAGCTGAGTTTAGAGATAACACTGTAGGACAACTTGCACCATCGTCAAGTTTGGAAATAATTAAACAAGTACAAGGTGGTGGAGCTGTTTATTCGAAGAATGGTGATTTGAATGTTATCAAAGGTGTGGAATTCAATAACAACCGTGCATTCAACAGTAATGGTGGGGCGATTGCAATGGTTCATCCGCGTACATCTTCAAGAAGATTCTTCATCAGTGATGCTGATGCATTAACATTGTTGCCGAATGGTACAGCTATTGGATATACATCTAACGATAGTTTATATGATAACAGAAGACAAACAGTAGTTGCTGCAGATGTTAGAAGTTTGACAAGATTCTATAACAACATGGCTGAGCCAAATCCTGATTCAAGACTACAGGGTAGTGGTACGACGCAAATGTCGGCAAATAGCATAGATATTAAAAGATTCCATCCTGGATTTATAAGAGACGTATTGGGTAATGGATTGAGAGAAAATGGTGTTGGTTTGGGTGGTGCGATTTATATTTTAGATAGTGTGACACCACAAAGAAGATTTAGAGCTGACTCTATATTCCTCAATCGTGTAAGAATTCAAAATAATACTGCATATACTGGTTCAGCGGTGTATTCAGATAACTATGATTTGAAAGTTGTGCTGACAAGATGTTTGGTTACATCTAATAAATCAACATCGCCTGTAGGTAGAACGCAAGATGTTATAGGTGGTCCGTTAGTTGGTGCAGATAATCCAGCTTCAAGTGATTTAGCCGGTGCTACATTCTATGGTGAAATTATCGGACCTATTCCGTGGACCTCATTCAACATTGCAGCTAACTCGATCTATGATAATGATGCGAGATTCATTATAAGATTGCCGGATGCTCCAAACTCGAAGAGTGTTCTTTCTGGTGGAACGGGTGTTGGTTTTGGTGGAGTGGATACTTTACGTGGTAACTATTGGGGTGAACAGAAGGAAATGTTTCAACGGTTATTAAAACAAGTCAACCTGTTCCATCACCTAACGGTGGAGTACAAGAAACGTTTTTCATTCAAGGTAATGGTAAAACACACATGCAGTTCTTAAGAGCTGGCAGAACAGATGATACACATCAAGGTCCATTTGAACAAAATGGTTTCCCTGGGTATGTTTATACTGCTATTCAAATAGGTAAAATACCAGATACACTCTTAATGGCTGGTAGAATTTATGACTTCTTTGATAAAGGAACAGACATGAAGACGGCTGACTATTCTTTTAGAAGAATGTCGCCGATTGAAGATTTTGCTGTTGGTATTCCTCCGAAATTGCAAAGATATTCCAATGCTTCAAGAGCATCAAATAACAAGTATGTAAGAAGACTTACAAGAGATCCATTCAGTACAGATTCATTGAATTATGCTACAGGGCAAGAAAATGTACTATGGAGACAATTAAGAAGATTACAAACAGAGTTTGCTCCTGATTATAGAACTGGTGAGCTTGCCCATCCAATTGGATACCCACTTTTCTTAGAAGCAAGAGCGAAATATCAAGGTGAAGATATATATCAAAATAACGACGATCAAACGACACCAAATACTTCGACATTCTTTGTTATTAATGACTCGACTGGTGATTACATCAGAATCAATATGAGTCAAGTTACAGATATTCAGACATTAAATAATGATGGTGTATATCCTAAAGAAATCTTAAGAGGTAGAGTTGATTTTGTGCTAGATTCAGTTGAAAGAACAGGTACAAGTGCTAGAGTTAGAAGAACTTACGAAGGACTTTATAACTTCGGTGGAACAGAAACTTTATTACCAAGACTTGCTGATTCAGCATTTAATGAAGACATATCTGCATTTGGAGGTAGAAGATATGAACTGACCATGTCACCAGCTTTAAATAAAAGAGGTGTGTTATATGGAAATGGTCAAACAATAGTTGTACTCCAAACAGACCCAAGTATGCCTGCATCATTAGCGAGCGGTTCAGATACAATCGTTTCATATTTTGCTGAAAGATGGAATGATTCGCTTCTGTTAGACCTGGAAGTTATGTTAAGAGTAATTTCACGGACAGTTTTATGGAGAGAAGGAGTAGATACTGCGATAGACAAAGGTCTAGGTTTCAGAATTGGTACTTCAACTCCTCCGCCTGTATTTACAGGAAATAAAATTGCGTTAGAAAATCCAAAAGTAAGTCCACAATATGTTTCATCTTACAAAAACAAAATTTATTTGTCAGAAGATGAAAAGTACAATAAACTCAGGTCCAAATAGAAGAACACGTGACTCTATATTTGTGATATCAGCTATTGATTCAACTTTATGTATGATCCACGTTGGGCAATGGATATAAATGCAGCTGGTGGTACAAGAACTGATACAATCTTCAAAAGATACAACCAATTAGAGTTGGCATGGTATCCATTATATGTTGGTCAATTTGGAGATACTATTAGAGATGTTTCGAATAATAAGTTAACAGCGTTACGCAGATGGTTGAAAGCAGACACAGTATGGCCGTCTATGGGTGGGTGTAAGCCCAAGAACAAAAAAGGCGTTTATTATGGTGCTAGAGGTGTAATAGAGTTAAAAGGTCAACCAACTAACCCATATGTAGTGCCAGGTGGTGAATGGGTAGAAGTGGTAGCAAAAAATTATGCACCGACGATAAGAACTGTAGATGCATTAAAGGGAATTGCATTGAAACCAGCAGACAGTGCATTTATTACAGATACATTATCAAAATTCATCTATTTGTACCCTTCCTACTTCCATGCACAAAGATATGATGATACATTGTTGAGTGCACCAAGAAATGCAAGATTCTTAAATCAAGATACATTGAACTTTGGTTCGACCGATTCGTCCGTTTATAGATTTATGATATTTGTAACGGATAGTTTTCCGGTATTCTCAAGAATCGAAAGAGCGAGTGCAAATTGTCTCTTAGGAACACAATCGTTGCTGGTAGCAAATGTGACAGATAAGTTAAGATTTTATGTTGACTTCAATACAGATGATGAAAGTGAAGATTCCATAGCAGCTAATAATGAAGGTTGGGATTTCAGATATGGTAAAACATCGTATGCATTCTTGTCTAAATCTATGAGAACTTCGCCTGCTGATACAGCAGTTGACGAACTCTATCAATTAAGATCTAATTGGATGGCAGATCAATATATGTATGCTGAAGGTTCAGACACAACACGTGATCAATTTGCAAATGACTTTACCTCTAGAGGGGTAGTAAATATTAGA
>JADJXV010000024.1 GCA_016720145.1 Ignavibacteria bacterium
CGTCGCTCTTGCTTCAATATCAGGATAGTTATTCTCCTGAGCAGCAGTCAATGCCAATAATGCATATTCCAACGCTATAGTATCAGTCTTATCCTGTCTCATGAGTGCATCACCCAGAAGTAAGTGTGTGTGAACGCACTTCCCGGATCCCCTTCCGTAGTCACCAGCTGTTGCAATTGCCCCCAAGAATAGGTGCAAATTCCTTCTCGCTTCGGGGTAATTATACGGAAATAACTTACGTCTTCAAGTAGAGTTGATACGTTCTTTAAGTTCTTTTAATATCTCATAATGTTGTTGAAATTTATTGTCACCCAAAAACCGATATTGCACCTGCAGGGGTTTTTACTCCGCTGTTTTTCTATCTTACTCTGTCTCTATTTTCCCTCACAGGGTTTCACAGAGTTATATCACAGGGTTTCACACAGCTATTTTCTCTGTGGTACTCTGTGAAAAACTCTGTGTACTCTGTAGGAAACTCTTCACTTCTCACAGAACTATTCTTCTGTAAAAACTATTTTCACCTCCCACAGGGTTTCACAGAGTTATAGCACCGGGTTACACAAAGCTATTTTCTCTGTGGTACTCTGTGAAAAACTCTGTGTACTCTGTGGGAAACTGCTTTTTTCCCTCCCACAGGGTTTCACAGAGTTATAGCATAGGGTTACACAAAGCTATTCGCTCAAACTCTCTGAAAAACTCTGTGAACTCTGTGAAAAACTCTGTGAAACCCTGTGGGAAACTCTTCTCTTACAAAACCTTACGAAATAGTCCTTCTTTGAGAGAAGCAACATTGAAATTGATAAGATAACCGACCTTAGTTTGAGATAGTCGTAAATAAGTAAGTATTTGCTTGAAATGTACTTCCGCAATAGCATCAACTGATTTCAATTCTATAATAATTGAATTATTAACCCACAAATCTATTCGATATCCCTCAGGTAGAATAATACTTTCATAAACTACCGGAAGAGCTACTTGCCTCTGCACTCTACAGTTTCGTTGTAGTAATTCAAGTTCGAGACATGCTTCGTATGTACTTTCTAAAAGTCCCGGTCCAAGTACGGTGTGTACTTTGTATGCTGCATCGAGAATTGTTTTTGACAACTCAGGATAATAAAATTCAGTCATTTTGCTTACTCCTTTGTGATGAAAAATTGTGAAAAATTCTGTGAAAAATTCTGTTGATTTTTTTCCTCCCACAGGGTTTCACAGAGTTATAGCACAGGGTTTCACATAGCTATTCGCTCAAACTCTCTGAAAAACTCTGTGAACTCTGTGAAAAACTCTGTGAAACCCTGTGGGAAATCTTCTGTGAACTCTGTGAAAAACTCTGTGATACTCTGTGGGAAACTCTTCTCTTCTCTCAGAGCTATTCTTCTGTGATAACTCTTTTCACCTCCCACAGGGTTTCACAGAGTTATATCACAGGGTTTCACACAGCTATTTTCTCTGTGAACTCTGTGAAAAACTCTGTGATACTCTGTGGGAAACTCTTCTCTTCGCTTGAAGTTACGCTTTATCACACGACCACTGATACCATCACTCAGAAGTGATAGCATCAGAAGATGCTGAATAGCACAAATTACCATAGAATTCCCAAACAACTGCCGAAACATGCTATGTATGTGCTTTATCAAGGTAATATGTCCTCATCATGCCTTTGCCTTTGATGTGCATTTCGCCACGTTCAATGAATTGTAGAGACGCAAAATTTTGCGTCTCTACGGCGTGTTTGAATTCCTCCGATACATGGATCTTATCTTCCTCGCCGTGGCTCTCCATTCTACTCGCTGTATTCACCGCATCACCCCACAAATCATACGCGAATTTCTTCTTGCCAATTACACCGGCGACTACTTCGCCGCTGTGAATTCCTATGCGTAATTGAATTTCTTCACCGGTGGAAATTGACCGGAATTCCTTCATTGCTACCATCATTTCGAGAGCAAAATGTGCCATCGCTTCGGCGTGGTCGGGGCGGGGAAGTGGCGCTCCGGAGACAACCATGTAGGCGTCGCCGATGGTCTTGATTTTCTCCAAACCATGCTTCTCGGCGAGTGCATCGAATGTGCTGAATATTCTATCCAAACCATCGACAAGTTCTTCTGGGGTAATACGTTGGGATAGTGCAGTAAAATTAACTATATCGGCAAATAGTACCGACACGCTTGGGATTTTCTCGGCGATGAGTTTGCTGCCGGTGAGCATCTTCGCGGCAATGCTTGGTGGGAGCACATTATGGAGTAATTGTTCGGTGGCTTCGTGCTTTGCCCGTTCAACGGCATGGAGCTTTTCTGTCTCTGCGGATTTGCGCTCAAAGTCTAGTCTGTCGGCCTGCTGCTTTGCTTCATCGCTTTGTACTTCATCCTTCAGATCATGAAATTTTTTATAATGAAGCGCGAATTTTTCCCAGTTTTTCTCTTTTTCGAAAAGATTCGCCAGATAGTGATGGGTTTCGTACTGTTCTTTTCGTTCACCGATTTCCTCAAACATCGACAGAGCTTTCAGCAAATACTCCTTCGCTCGGTCTGTGTCATGGTGCTCATAATCTTCTTTAGAGTAGAGCAGCCCGATACTACCGAAATTGGTTGCCAGACCGCGTACGTTCTCGAGTTCTTCGGATAGTGCGAGAGCCATCGTAAAATGTTCGAGAGCAGCAGAATAATCGGCGAGCTGTAAATACACATTCCCGATATTGGAGATGTAGAGTTCGATACCGCTTTTACTGCCAATCATTTCAACAAGGGTGAGTGCCTGACGGAAATACTCAAGTGCGCGAGGGTAATCCTTTTGGTTCAAATACACATTACCGATGCTTCCGATGATATGCGCTTTGTCGCCTTGGCGTCCGAATACTTCGCTTAGGGCGAGGGCTCTTTCGAAATACTCCAATGCTCTCTCATAATCGGCAAGAGCCAGATAGACATTACCGATACTCGAAAGATTGTTTGCTTTCCATTGATTATTGCCGATTGCTTCGTTGATGGCAAGTGCTTGATGAAATTTCTCCAAGGCCTTCGGATAATTGGACATGCGCTGAAGGATAACGCCAATATTGTGCAGAGTGGCGGCGATACTGTGTCGGTTGTGGAGTTCTTCATCGAGCGCAAGGGACTTCTGCAGATATTCTAACGCACGCGGGTAGTCGGCAAACTCCATATAGACCATTCCGATATTGGCGTTTCGAGTAGCCATGCCGCTTTTACTGTCCAATTCTTCGGAGAGTGCAAGGGCTCGCCGGTAATACTCCAGAGCGCGTGAGTATTCCGCAAGCTCCATATAGACAAGCCCGATATTGCCTATAGTGGTCGCCATGCCGTTCTTATTTCCCAATTCTGTCGCAAGCGAGAGTGCGCGGTCATAATACTCAAGCGCGAGAGTACTTTCGGATAGGTCGGTGTAGAGTAACCCTATGTTCCCGAGTATAGTTGCCTGCATTTCTTTCATCCCTTCCTTGAGAGCAATGGAGAGAGCTTCCTCCGCCCAAGGCAATGCATTTTGTGGCAAGCCGCACTGCCACAGTGAGCGGGCGAGGGTGAGCATTACTTGAATTGAAGCATTGCCTGACGCGTCGAACTCCTCATCATTCATGGTGATATGATGTAATAATTCCCGTGCATGAGATTCGACAAGGGAATGATCCTCACAAGATTCTACTAATGCTTCGAGTTCTAGGAGCTTGATACTTAGTAGTTCGTTGGTCATACGTGTTCCAAAAAGTAGGTTTTCATTATTCCTTTGCCCTTTATCTCCATCTCGCCGCGCTCTACCAGAACCCCATCCCGCCCTTCCCCAAAAGGGAAGGAGAAAGAAAGTCCTCCCTTCAGGGGAGGATTTAGGCGGGGTTCTTCTAAGCCCTCTCTTTGGGAGAGGTTTTGGGTGAGGTGCTTGGCAAATTCCTCGCTCACATGAATCTTACCCGCTTCTCCATGCGACTCCATCCGGCTTGCAATATTGACTGCGTCGCTCCATAAGTCGTAACTGAATTTCGTTTCGCCTACCACTGCGGCTATTGCTTCGCCTGAGTTGATGCCTACTCGCAAGCGAATATTCTCACTCACTTCTTCGCAGAACTCCTGTGTTTCTTCAAGCATTTCAATAGCAAAGTTTGCGATACGTATTGCGTGATCTTCACAGCGTTCGGGAGCCCCCGCTACTACCATATATGCATCGCCGATCGTTTTAATTCGCTCGACTCCAAACTTCTCAGTGAGTTTATCAAAGCGAGTAAAAAGATTGTTCAAGAGTTCTACCATGCGCTTTGGTTCTGTGCGGGCAGAAAGCAGTGTGAAGCCTACGATGTCAGCAAAGAGAATAGATACTGATTCAAACTTATCAGCAATGTTTATCTCGCCGTTCATTAAGCGTTCAGCAATCGAAGGTGGAAGTGTTTTATTGAGAAGTTGTACCGTTGCCTGATGTTTTGCATCGGCTGATACTTTGGCTATTTCAATTGCCTTGCGTTGCTCGCGGATTAACCCTTGTTTCTTTACTTCATCAATGTTTAGTCCTTTCTCAATCTCGATGTGTTTCTTGTAGTATTCAAAAGCTTCACCTAACCGTTTTTCGTGTTCATAGAATTCCGAAAGTGTTTTGTGAAGCTCAGCAAGGTGTGCTTTTGCTCCAATCTCCGTAGCTATATCTAATGCATTCAACAGATATTTCTCTGCCTTCACAGCATCAAATACCTCATATGTTACGGTAGCATAGGTCGAACCGATGTTGCCAAGCCATATTGCACACCCCGACTTGCTGCCGATCTCTTCGTCTATGCTGAGTGCCTTGCCGAAATACTCTAATGCCTGCGGGTAGTCACAGAGTTTCACATGTACAGTACCCATGTAGCCAAGCCATATTGCAACCCCCGACTTGTTGCCGAGCTCTTCTGCTATGCTGAGTGCCTTACCATAATACTCTAATGCCTTCGGGTAGTCACAGAGATTCAAGTGCATGGTGCCGATGTTGCCAAGATGTCTTGCAACTTCCGCCTTGTTGCCGAGCTCTTCTACTATGCTGAGTGCCTTGCCGAAATACTCTAATGCCTTCGGGTAGTCAGAGAGATCCAAATGCACGGTACCGATGTTGCCAAGATGTCTTGCAACCCCTGACTTGTTGCCGAGCTCTTCGGTTATGCTGAGTGCCTTGCCATAATACTCTAATGCCCTGGTATAGTCTGAGAGATGATCGTGCACAGTGCCCATGTTGCCAAGCAACAATGCAACACTCGCCTTGTTGCCGAGCTCCTCGGCTATGCTGAATGCCTTGCCCATATACTCTAATGCCTTCGGGTAGTCTGAGAGATGATTGTGCACAGTGCCGATGTTGCCAAGATGTCTTGCAACCACCGACTTGTTTCCGAGCTCTTCTGCTATGTTGAGTGCCTTACCGAAATACTCTAATGCCTTCGGGTAGTCTGAGAGATAACCGTACACACTGCCGATGTTGCCAAGCCATACTGTAACCCCCGACTTGTTGCCGAGCTCTTCGGCTATGCTGAGTGCCTTACCATAATACTCTAATGCCTTCGGGTAGTCTGAGAGATTCAGATGTACATTGCCGATTTCGCCAAGGTGTGTTGCAACCCCTGCCTTGTCATCTGTTTTCTCGCTCAGAATCAAAGCCGCATTCAAATATTCAAGGGCTGTGGTGTAGTTGCTTCGCCGCCAAGATACCGCACCAAGCACGAGCATAGCCTTGGCGCGGAGACGCTCTACCAGATCTCGTGCTTCGAGTGATATGCTTGGCGATTCCAGTTCCGTCAGTACTTCTTGAGCGAAACGTTCAGCAGTGTCGTAGTTGCCCTTCATGGTTTCTTCGTCCGCTTGTTTGAGTTTGGCTTCGAGTTTTTCGTTGGTCATTGGTTGCTCCTATTTTCAAGATAAAAAGTCCGCATCATTCCTTTGCCTTTGATTTCCATCTCGCCGCGCTCTTGGAATGTAAAGGACGGAAGGGACAAAAGGGACGAAAAGGACGATGGGGACGCGGCGTGAATAAATTCTTCAGAACAATGAATCTTCCCTGCCTCACCATGGCTCTCCATCCGACTCGCCGTATTCACCGCATCGCCCCACAAATCATACGCAAATTTCTTCTTGCCAATCACACCTGCTGCTACTTCTCCACTGTGAATTCCAATGCGGATTTGAATTTCCTCATCGGTGGAAATTGACCGAAATTCCTTCATTGATTCCACCATTTCAAGCGCGAAATTTGCCATTGATTCCGCATGATCTACGCGCTGTATGGGAGCGCCGGAGACGACCATATAGGCGTCGCCAATGGTCTTGATTTTCTCCAAACCATGCTTTTCTGCGAGGATGTCAAATGTAGTAAATATATTATCTAATCCCTCTACAAGTTCTTCAGGTGTAATACGTTGGGAGAGTTTGGTGAAATTGACTATATCGGCAAAAAGGACTGAAACGCTCGGTAATTTTTCGGCGATGAGTTTCGTACCGTCAAGCATTTTATTGGCTATACTTGGTGGGAGTACATTGTGGAGAAGTTGCTCTGTTGCCTCGTGTTTGGCTTTTGACACTGCAATTTCCTTTTCACGCTCGGCTTCACGGCGTTCATGGGTAAATTTTTCGTCAGCTTTTTTCCCGGCTTGGTTCTGGTGTTCTTTCTCGTAGGTATAAAATCTTTGAAAATAAGTATCTGCTTCTTCCCATCTTTTTTGTTTTCTATATAAGGCAGCAATCACTTCAATATAAAAATTATTAGAGGTGTCTCCGATTTCATCACTCAAAGCAATACATTTCAGTAAATTTTCTTCGGCTTTTTCAAGGTCATAACCGTCAAATTTTTCTTCTGAGTACAGTTCACCTATATTTCCAAAACACCATGCAACAAAGACCTTGTTATCAACCTCTTCATAATACGCAATGGCGCGACTATAATATTCCAATGCCTGCTGAAAATCACCGAGAAAATGATAAATAACGCCCATATTGCCTATTTCTCTGGCTGCGGCATCAATATTTCCATACTCTTCAAACAAAGCAAGGGACTGAGATGGGTATTCTAAGGCGGAGAATACTTCCGGTGGAAATATACAGCCGCCCGATATCACTGATTATACTGACAATTTTTGGCTTCATCCCCAAATCAGTAAATACATCAAGGGCTTTATGGGTATATTCCAGGGCTTTGTCGTAATCTCCGACCGCATCGTAAATACTCCCAATATTTTTTAATACTTGTGCTATGAAGCTTTTTGCGCCGGTTGCCTCGTGATTGGCAAGCGCGAGTCCCATATATTCCAAAGCGCGGGGATAATCGGAGAGTTTTGAATAGACGGAGCCCATACAACCAAGAATTAAGGCAATACGGTAGGTATCCTTTAATTCTTCCGCAATGGCCAGAGCTGTAGTATAAGCATCCAATGCTTGCGGATATTCGTTCAAAGTTCCGGAATACACCCCACCTAAACCGATGAGTGATTTGCAAATACCTTGCTTATCGCCTAATTCTTTGTAGATATTCCATGAATGCCGGCATAAATCTATGGCGAGAGAATTCTGATTGAGGTTCATGTAAATCGATGCCTGCACGATCATCGCTTTCGCTTCTACGTCTCTGTTATTTGAGATCCTGGCTAAGCAAGACGCATTCTCTACTACCGACTGAAGTGTTGGCATATTTGTTTCATGTCCCGAAGTGACCTGGCAAGCTGGCAAAGAGCATAGGAACGAACCTCTTGTATCTGTTCCCAATCATTGGATTCAATGTCGTTTTGTTCGGGTAATACCAACAAAGTTTCACGGCAAAACGCTTCAACCCCTATCACATCTACAGTACCTCTGTAAAAATCTTCTTCTATGCTCGTGAATCGATTGAGTAATTCTTCGTAGTTCATGTTTTCTCCAGAAAGTATGTTTTCATCATACCTTTGCCCTTGATTTCCATCTCACCGCGCGGGATAATGGTTAATGGTAAATGGTTAATGGTTAATGCGGAAAATTCGTCTGCAACATCCATTAACCATACACCATTCACCATTAACAATTTCTTTAAAAATTCTTCGGATACATGGATCTTCCCCGGCTCGCCATGCGATTCCATACGCGCTGCGGTATTCACCGCGTCACCCCATAAATCATAGGCAAACTTATTTTCACCGATAATTCCTGCCACTGCAGAGCCGGAATGTAAGCCAATCCTGATGTCTATTTTTTCACCCATATCTGTATGGTAATTTTTCATGATTTCTGCCACTTCCAATGCAAAAAATGCTGCTCTTTCTGCATTATTTTCATGTACAGTCGGCGCACCTGCAACCGCCATATATGCGTCGCCGATGGTCTTGATTTTCTCAAGTCCATGCTTGCGGGCTATTTGATCAAATTGAGTGAAGATTCCATTCAACATACGTACTAATTCTTCTGCTGAAACTTGTTGAGAAAGTTTTGTAAATCCAACAATATCAGAGAAAAAGACGGAAACATTCTCATACGTTTCTGCTATCATTTTTTCACCTGCCACCATACGTTCAGCTATTTGAGCAGGGAGAATGTTGTGGAGTATTTTCTCTGTTCCTGAAAGCGTGCGATCTTTACCTGTCGGTCGCGTTCAGCTTCATCGATTTTCCGATTATGCTCTAATAAAATTGCTTTTTTCTTAGCATCTTCTGTCTGGATTTCTTCATTCAGGTTGTGATATTCTTCAAAATGTATTGAAAATTCTTTCCATTGTTCTGTTTGTTTGTAGAGCTTTGCTAATTTTTTATATCCTTTGCACGATTGTAGTTTCGCACCTATTTCATTACTCAATACAACTGATTTCTTTAAATATTCTTCTGCTATACATGCATCATACCCACTAAAGTCCGGTATCGCAAATGTATCACCTATTCTTCCTAGATTTATCGCACTTCCTTCTCGTGTTCCGAGTTCATCATTAATTGCCAGTGCATTCTGATAATACTCAAGCGCTGTACTGTAATCTGACATGTTTCTGTACAACTCACCTATGTTACCAAGTATCATTGCAATCCCTTTTTTCTGTCCAATTTCTTCATTAACATCCAATGCTTTCAGATAATACTCCATCGCTTTATTGTGGTCTGAAAGCTTATGATAGAAATTCCCTATGTTGCCCAGATTGATTGCAATGTTGTATTTTTTACCAAGTTCTTCATTGATAGAAAGTGACTTCCGGTAATATTCAATTGCCTTGTCATAATCGGAAAGATTCCAATAGACGATCCCAATATTTGAGAAATTACCCGCCATACCGTCCTTTATACAAAACTCTTCATTGATGGCGAGCGCTTTTTGATAGTACTCGAGTTCTTTGGTAAAGTCCGAAAGATGCCTGTAAATTTGCCCTATATTGTTGAAACTTACTGCAATTCTTACTTTATTACCGATTTCTTCATAGATATCGATCGTTTTTTGGAAATACGTGAGCGCATTGGCGTAGTCCGCAAGATTCACATAGACATTCCCTATATTGCCCAGATTGGATGCGATGCCGTCTTTACTGCCGATTTCTTCATAGATAGCGAGCGCCTTTTGGGAATACGTGAGCGCATTGGCGTAGTCCGAAAGATACCCATACACAACCCCGCAATTTCCAAGTGCTTTTGCTATGAGTTCAGGGATAGTACTTTCTTCCGCGATGTCGAGTGAGGTATGAGCGAGAGAGAGCGCTATTTGAAAATCACCACGTCTCCTTTTTGTGGTAGAGAGAGTGATGAGCGCTTTGCAGCGGAGCTCCTGCTCATCCTCCAAGCGGCTCGCTTCTTTACGAGCCCCTCGGTTGTCTTCAGTTTCACCGAGCTGCTCGCGAAGAAGCGAGGGACTCGGGATGTTTAGTGCTGCAAGTACATCATTCGCAAGTATTTCTGCTTCTTCGTACTTACCTGCGTTGTTGAGTTCTTCTGCTTGGGTTAGTTGGGCTTTGAGTTCTACGTTTTTCATTGTCTGAACTTTGATTTAAGTGATTTTCATGTTTAACATGATTATTATTTGTATTTGTTGATCCGTCGCATAGGATTGTAGTTCGATAGCTCGTAAATCCTACAATTCTGAAAATCCTGATTCAGACATTTTCTAAAAAGTACGTTTTCATCATACCTTTACCCTTGATGTCCATCTCACCTCGAGGGATAATGGTTAATGGTAAATTGTTAATGGTTAATGATGAAAAATCGTATGCTTCATCCATTAACCATTCATCATTAACCATGAACAATTTCTTCAAAAATTCCTCTGATACATGAATTTTATCTTCCTCACCATGTGATTCCATCCTACTTGCCGTGTTCACCGCATCGCCCCATAAGTCGTACGAATATTTATTCTCACCAATAATTCCGGCAACCACACTTCCCGAGTGCAATCCGATTCTAAATCCTAACTCTATCGGAACAGAAAATCTCTGCTCCATCGAGAAATCTTCCAGCATTTCAAGTGCCGCAAAAGCTGCACATTGTGCATGATTTTCAACTGCAACCGGCGCGCCGCAAACGGCCATATATGCATCGCCGATGGTCTTGATTTTTTCAAGTCCATGCTTCTTGCAAATCGTATCGAAACGGGTGAATACCAGGTCGAGCAAGGAGATTAATTCTCCGGCAGGCAGTTGGGGAGATCCGTGTAAAGCCAACGATATCAACGAACAGCACACTCACGCTTCGATGGGTATCGGCTATTTTTTTCTCTCCTTTATGAGACGTTCCACGATACTTGCCGGCAGAATATTCGCAAGAATTTCATCGGTTGCCTGCGCTCGGGCACGCTCAACGGCTATTTGTTTTTCACTTTCGGCCTGCTTGCGGTCGGTGTCAAATTTATCGGCTTGTTTCTTCGTTTCCTCGTTTTTGACCGCGCTATCCAATTCGTAAAATTTCTTGTGCAATTCATAAGCTTTCATGCCATCACCAAGCGCAAAATATGACTCGGCTAATGCTTCGGAGAGACTCGCTATTGATGTTTTTTCTTCCAACTCTTCTGCAAGTGCGATGCCTTCGGATAAGCGCATAATTGACTCTTCGGGATTCCCTATCTCGCGAAGAAGTAGCCCAAGTTGAAGTAATGTATCTGTAACGCCTTCATTAGAGTTGAGTACATTTCGACGAAAATCCAGCGTGGCATTCAATCCTTCGAGCGCTGCTTCTGTATTTCCCATTTTCAGCTCGACGGTTGCAATACCGAGCATCCAGAAGCCCGCCGGACGCAGAGCACTGACTTCCAAGCTAAGAGCCAATGCACGATTGAAATATTCGAGCGCTGTATGGTAGTCCCCTGTATCTAAATAGAATTCACCAATATTGCCGAGATTAATGGCGATGCCGGCTTTATTACCGATTTCTTCATTAATCTCGAGTGAGCGGAGCAGGTATTCGAATGCTTTCGTTGGGATAGAAAGTCGTCCGTAGAGATTCGCCATATTGCCGAGATTGCGTGCAATTCCCTCCTTGTGGTTGATCTTTTCGTCAATTTCCAGCGCTCGTGTATAATACTCAATAGCTTTGGTAAAATCACCAAATGCTGAATACATATTTCCAAGAGAACCAAGGGGATAAGCAAGTATTTCGAGTTTGTTATGCTTTTCACAAAGTTCGATACATTGATGAAAGCACTCAATAGCTCGCGAGTTGTCAGTAATATCTTTATAGACATTGCCCTTAAGTTGTAGAAATCTGATTTTAATTATTTCATTATTTGCTTGATCGCAATATGAAATGCCGATTTCGGCGTAGTGAAGGGCATTGGCATATTCCGCACGTGAGTCAGCAATTGCAGCGAAGTAATTATACACTCTGCTCATGTGGCTGATGATAGTATGCTTTAGTGATGCTTCATCAAGCGCATCACCCAAATCATCACGATGCAAATGATGCTCAAGCATGGAGAGAATATTCCGTAAAATTTGTTCTGCCGCTTCATATTCAAATTTTCGATAAAGAATTTCCACTTCATCGAGCAGTGTATCGGCTTCTAGTGTAATATGATGTACCGTATTGTCTATCATATAGTTATGTTGTTTGTTCTAAAAAATACGTTTTCATCTTGCCTTTGCCTTTGATTGCCATCTCACCACGAGGGATAATGGTTAATGGTAAATGGTTAATGGTTAATGAGGAAAATTCGTCTGCAACATCCATTAACCATTCACCATTAACCATTAACAATTTCTTCAAAAATTCCTCTGATACATGGATTTTCCCGGCTTCGCCGTGACTCTCCATCCTACTTGCAGTGTTCACCGCATCGCCCCATAAATCATACGCGAATTTATTCTCGCCAACTACGCCTGCTGCTGCCGGACCGCAATGTAAGCCAATACGTACTTGTATTTTGGGGATAGCATCAATCCAGCTTCTATCGCCGTATGATTCCGGAAACGTTACAACGAAATTCTGAATTAAATCAATCAATTTCAATGAAGCACGCGCTGCACATTCAGCATGATCTGCTCTCGGTACGGGTACACCAGCGACGGCCATATATGCATCGCCGATGGTCTTGATTTTCTCCATGCCGAATTCCCGCATCACTCCATCGGCTGCCGAGAAAATAGCATTGATGAGCAGTACAAGCTGTTGCGCCGAGATGACTGACGCTAGCTTTGTAAAACCCACAATATCCATAAATAATACACTTACAGAATCGAAGTGATCGGCGATAGGGCTTTCACCTTGTATCAGGCGGGCGGTGATTTCTTCAGGCAAGATATTATTGAGAATTTTCTTTTCTGCCGAAGCGCGCGTGCGTTCAATTTCAATTTCTTTTTCACGTTCAGCTGCTTGGCGGCGTTGCTCCATTATTCTGGCTTGCTTTTGAGTTTCTTCACTTTGTACTTCTTTCTCTATCTCATGATATTTCTTGTAATGGAGGGCAAATTTTTCCCACTGTTTTTCATGTTCGTAGAGATTAGCTACTCTTTGATGAAAACCGTACAAATGCTGTTTTGCACCGACTTCTTCAAATAGAGTAATTGCTTGCAGTAAATACTCTTCTGCACGTTCAGCATTATAACCATCAAATTCTACCGTAGCATACGTTTGTCCTATATTGCCGAGTGCGATGGCAATACCGTTTTTTTTGCCTAATCCTTCATACATCGAGAGAGCTCTGTGAAAATACTCGAGTGCTTTCGGGTAATCCTGGAGAAAATTATAGACAATCCCAATATTACAAAGATGCGTTGCAATACCGAATTTGTTGCCGAGTTCTTCTGCTATGGCAAGTGCTTTTTGAAAACACTCCAATGACTTGTCGTAGTCCAAAAGATTCCCATAGATACTTCCAATATTGCCGAGAGTGGATGCCATACCGGATTTTCTGCCGATTTCTTCATACATTTCCATTGCTTTGTAATAGTACTCGAGCGCTTTATGATTATCGGATAGATTTTTATAGACCACTCCGGTATTAGCCAAGTTGATTGCAATGCCATCTTTCCTGCCGAGCTCGCTATGGATTAGCATTGCCTCCTGATAGCATTCCAGCGCTTTTGAGTAGTCTGAAATATGGAGATATACCACCCCTAAATTACCGAGATTCACCGCCAGACCTTCTTTCTGACCAATTTCCTTGGAAATTGCTACCGATTGTTCAAAACATTCCAATGCTTTCGCATAATCTGAAAGGTCGCCGTAAATTCTCCCGCAATAACTGAGCGTGATGGCAATGCCCTCTTTATCGTCAAGCTCTTGATAGATTGTCATCGCCTGCTGATGAAGCGTTGCAGCAGCACCGGAATCACCGCGTGTATTGGTCACATTGCCAAGATTATTGAGTGCTGCTGCTTCCTGCTGTCTATCGTTTTCCAGCCGCGCTGCCGCCATTGCTTCATGAGCGGCAGTTTCGGCGGCGGCATACTCTCCTACGTTGAAATATTTGCCGGATTCGATGTTGAGTTCTGTAGCTGTCATATCTTATCTTTAATAATTTCAAGAAAATACGTTTTCATCATGCCTTTGCCTTTGATGTCGATCTCACCGCGGGGGATAATGGTTAATGGTAAATGATTAATGGTTAATGGTAAATTGTTAATGGTTAATGATGAAAAATCGTGTGCATCATCGATTAACCATTCACCATTAACCATTAACAATTTCTTCAAAAATTCTTCGGACACGTGGATTTTCCCGGCTTCGCCGTGGCTTTCCATCCTGCTTGCAGTATTGACAGCATCGCCCCAGAGATCATAAAGAAATTTATTCTCGCCAACTACGCCTGCCGCAACCGGTCCACAATGCAGGCCAATCCGTACTTGTATTTCAGGAATGGACTCAATCCAGGATCTGTCACCGTAGCTGTCAGGAAACGTAACCACAAGATTTTGCATCACTTCGAGCAACTTTATTGCAGCCGTTGCGGCGCGGAGCGCGTGGTCGTCGCAGGGTGTTGGCGCGCCGGCTACGGCCATATAGGCATCACCGATGGTTTTGATTTTCTCTAAGCCACACTCGCGCATCACGCCATCGGCGGTTTTGAAAATAGCATTGAGCAAATGGACGAGTTGTTGCGCGGTGATACTTGTTGCAAGCGGTGTAAAATCAACAATATCCATGAACAGTACACTCACCGAATCGAAGTGGTCTGCAATTGGATTTTCGCCTTTAATCAGGCGTTGGGTGATTTCTTCGGGGAGGATATTACTCAGAATATTCTTTTCTGCCGTAGTGCGGGTGCGTTCGATTTCAATTACTTTTTGTTGTTCGCGGATGGACTCTTGCTTCTTTACTTCTTCAAGGTTTATTTCTTTTTCAATTTCGATATATTTCTTGTAGTGAACGGCAAATTCCTCCCATCGTTTTTCATGTTCGAACAAATCAGCAAGGTACTTGTACTGTACAGCCAAGAGATCTTTCGCACCAATTTCTGTGCTTATTGCCACCGCTTTAAGCAAAAACTGCTCGGCAATAATAGTGTCGTATCCCTCATATTTTTTAAGGGCATAAAGCGACCCTATATTCCCAAGATTTCGTGCAATACCATTTTTACTGCCGATATCTTCATAGATAGCCAGTGCTTTGTGCAAATACTCCAATGTTTTGGTGTAGTCCGAAAGATACCCGTACACCAGCCCTATATTCGCGAGATTATTTGCAATGCCATTTTTACTGCCGATTTCTTCATTGATAGCCAGCGACTTTTTCAAATATTCCAACGCCTTGGTGTAGTCCGAAAGATACTGATAGACGCCTCCGATATTCCCGAGATTAACTGCAATACCATTTTTACTGCCATTTTCTTCGTAGATAGCCAACGACTTGTGATAATACTCTAACGCTTTAGTGTAGTCCGAAAGAAACTGATACACACCCCCGATATTCCCGAGATTGGCTGCAATGGCTTTTTTATTGCCGATTTCTTCATTAATAGCCAGCACTTTGTGAAGATACTCTAACGCTTTGGTGTAGTCCGAAAGATTCTTATAGACAAGCCCTATATTCCCCAGAATGCTTGCAATACCATTTTTACTGCCGATTTCTTCATTGATTGCCAGCACACTGTGATAATACTCTAACGCTTTGGTATAGTCCGAAAGATGGTGATACACAATCCCTATATTACCTAATAAATCGGCTTTTCTACCGATATTCCCGATACGCTCGCATAATCTTATTGCAGTATCTGCCTGACTCTGCGAAAGTGCATAATCTCCCCGGCTCATAGAAATAATATTCAACCGGTTATAGGCATGAGCAAGCTGCCCAATAATCGCGTATTTCTGTGAGGATTCTTCGCGTTCATTGCCCAAATCATCACGCTCGGCGTAGGGCTCGAGCAAAGCCAGCACTTCATTCGCGCACCGCTCCGATTCGTCGTAATTCGATGATTCATAGAAGGTTCGCGCTTCATTCAGAAGTTCGGCTGATACGTCAATTTTTACTTGAATGTCTAGGTTCTTCATGTGGTTGATTTCTCTAAAAAGTATGTTTTCATCATGCCTTTGCCTTTGATGTCCATTTCTCCTCTATTGGTGAAGAGTGGGGACATCGGGGACGTTGGGGACTTTTGGGGCTGGCCTTGGCGGCCTGTCCCAAGTAGGAATGCCTGCTTAAATTCCTCGCTCACATGTATTTTCCCGGGTTCACCATGGCTCTCCATTCTGCTTGCTGTATTTACCGCATCGCCCCACAAATCATACGCGAATTTCTTCTTTCCAATCACGCCTGCTACTACTTCGCCGCTGTGAATTCCTATGCGTAATTGAATTTCTTCACCGGTGGAAATTGACCGGAATTCCTTCATCGCTTCCAGCATTTCTATTGCAAATAATGCCATCGCTTGTGCATGTTCTTCACGCTGAAGCGGCGCGCCGGAGACGACCATATACGCATCGCCGATTGTCTTGATTTTTTCTAATCCATACTTCTCGGCGAGGTTGTCAAATGCACTGAATATTCTATCTAATCCTTCGACAAGTTCTTCAGGAGTAATACGTTGGGAGAGTTTGGTGAAATTGACAATATCGGCGAAAAGAACGGAAACACTTGGTAATTTCTCTGCGATAAGTGTCCTGCCACCAAGTATTTTATCGGCGATAGTAGGCGGGAGTACATTGTGGAGTAGCTTCTGCTGTTCGTCGATGCGTGCCTGCGTGGCGGCTCGTTCGAGGGCTATTTGCTTTTCACGTTCTGCTTCGCGGCGTTCGTTGTCGTATTTCTCGGCAAGATTCTTTGCTTCTTCGCTTTGTACTTCTTCTTTAAGATAATGATACTTCTTGAAAAACACTGCAAAATCTTCCCATCGTTTTTCATGCTCATACACTCCCGCCAAGGTGAAGTAATTATCAAGTAATGGGCGTTTAGTACCAAGCTGTTCATTGAGCGACGCTGCTTTGAGCAAGTATTCTTCCGCTTTCTTCGGATCATAACCATCGAAATTTTTGCGAGCATACAGCAAGCCGATACTGCCCGTCGTGCCTGCAACACCGGCACTCTCGCCAATTTGAAGATACATATCAAGTGCTCTGTGCATGTATTCCATTGCCAAAGAGTAGTCTTGTAGTTCGAGATAGGTGAGACCTATGTTTCCTGTGACCAAGGCAGCGCTGTATTTTTCTGAACATTCATTATGAAGAACAAGTGCTTTCAACATAGTCTCAAGTGCAAGCGGATAGTCAGCAAGCAGATAGTAAATATTACCAATATTATTCAGAATCCTACCCGACCACGCTTTGTCGCCTGCTTCTGTAAGAATTTTCAACGATTTTGTATAGTATTCCAAAGCGAGAGTATAGTCAGAAAGCTCAGCATAGATATTTCCTATGTTACTCGATACTCTTGCAGCGTTTACTTCCTGACCCAGCTCCGAAAGTACCGCGAATCCATTACTCATATATTCTAATGCTCTAGGATAATCACTCAGCGCGAAATACACCGTACCGATAGTACTTGATATTCGTGCTACAGATTCTTTATTATCAATTCTTGTAGCGTCAGCAAGTGCTTTATTCATATATGCTAACGCACCTGTGTAATCGGCGAGCTCTTGATAGATCATTCCGATATTGCTCGTTGCGAGCACCGCTCTGTTTGTATCTCCTAAAGCAGTAAAAATATCAAGTGATTTGGTTAAATAATCTAAAGCACGAGGAAGCTCGGATAAGGACATATACATAATCCCAAGAATAGTATATGCTCTGGCTTTCACGAGTTCGTAGCCAAATTCATTTGCAATTGAAAGAGTCTGTTCTACTAGGCTTTGAACATGGTCATGGTGCCCAAGAGTTCTTTCTGTGTCGGCAATACAGAGCGAAGCTTCGCAATGCATTTCAGTTTTGGGGAGGGTTTCAGTACATACGATATTTGCAAGTCGAAGTGCTTCGATGTGGTTACCAATTCGAATTTCTTCCTGAGCTGCATCAAGTAATTCTTTGTGTGTCATGATATTTTCTTTAAAAATACGTTTTCATTTTTCATTGCCTTTGAGATTTATACTTCCCAATTCTACAAATTTGTGGGAGACCGGGACAGTAGGGACCGGTATCGCTCAGATGTTGTAATCGATTGCATAATCCTTTGTATTATCAATCTGTTGAATTGCTTCAAATTTAAACAATTACCCTTGAATTTTACGTAGCTCCACGATAAATATCGCACCTTTCCCGACTTCACTTTCGCACCAAATTTTCCCGTTCATCATTTCGATGAGATGCTGAGCGATCGAGAGCCCGAGTCCGGTGGAATGTTCACCACCGGTTGGCTTCGCAGATAGCCGTGTGAATTGTCCGAAAAGCTTTGTTTTGTCGTCGTCGGTGAGACCCGGACCTTCATCCTGAACACAGATTCTGCAAGTTTGCGCAGATTCTTCCACTCTCACCCTCACCGTCGTATCAAATGGTGAATATTTCACTGCATTTGAAATTAAATTATCCATTACTTCATGAAGCGCGGTCTGCTCGGCGTATGCGGTAAGGGATCCATTGGGAATATCGGCAAGCAAGGAGATGTTTTTCTTGGTGGCGGGATCTTTGTAATCACTTAATATGACATTGAGAATTGAGGAGACAACGACCGGTTGAAGTGCCAATGTAAATTTCCCTGTTTCAAGTTTTTGAATATCAAGTAAGTTACGTATGATGAGATTCATGCGTTCGGCAGTGGAATTGATTTTGTTTAATTTATCAAGTATATCAATTTTATTGAGATAAGAAAAATATCGCTTGAGTGTATCGGACGTGAGCAAAATAGCTGCGAGTGGATTTTTTAAGTCATGGGCTACGATGCCAATCACTTCATTTTTTTGTCGATTAGCTTCATGGAGTGAAGCATTGAGATTGGTCAGCTCAGTGATGATTTTTTCACGTTCTTCTTTGCGAGCATTCTCGGTAGCGATTTGCTTCTCACGTTCTGCTTCTTTTCGTTCATAGTCGAGCTTGTCGGCGAGTTTTATTGCTTCCTCGCTTTGCACTTCATCTTTGAACTCATGATACAACGCTTTGTGCGAATATGCTTCTTCCCATCTGCCTTGCGTGCTGTAGAGTTCGGCGAGCGCTTTGTGCTGTTCATACAAATTCTGCTTGGTGCCAAGTTCGAAATTCAACGTAATTGCTTGGAGGAGATAGTCTTCTGACTTTGTAACATCATATCCTGCATATTCAGGTGTTGCATACAACGCCCCGATCTTTCCTTTCATGGCTGCGATTTCGGCTTTCATCCCAAGATGTTCGTGTGCGATCAATGCTTTGGTGTAATATTCCATAGCGCGCTCATAGTCTCCAAGGGAATAATAGACGAGTCCAATGTGCCCAATTTCTATAGCAATCAATGCTTTATTGTCGAGTGCCTCTTGTATTGCAAGTGCTTTGGTGAAATATTCCAATGCACGATGATAGTCGGATAGCTCGGTATAGACGCTGCCGATATGACCTGTGACTCGTGCCACTGCTGCTTTCATATCAAGCTCTTGGTGAACATAGAGTGCATTCTCAAAAGACACCAAAGCGCGGGGATAGTCGGCGAGCGAAGTATAGACAAGTCCAATATTACCGGTGACTAATGCAATTTCTGCTTTCATACCGAGTTCGATAAATCTTGAGAGTGCTTTGCCATAGTATTCCAAGGCACGAGGATAGTCGGCAAGAGCTTTATAGACACTTCCGATGTGTCCGGTCATTCGCGCTGCATTTTCTTCATTACCGACCTCGAGCTGTGCATTGAGCGATTGTATAGAAAATTTTAATGATAAAGGGTAGTCGGCGAGCAGGCGATAGATTATGGCAATATTGCCGGTGACACGCGCAATTTCATCCTTCATTTCTAATTCTTCGGCTATCGTAAGTGCTTTTGTACAATTTTCTAACGCGCGTGGATAGTCCGAAAGTATTTGATACACATTCCCGAAATTACAGAGTGTTTTGGCGTATGATTTCTTGTTGTCTTGTTTTTCGGAGAGCAAAAGGGCATTTTCCAAGTGTGGCAATGCTTCCTTAGCCATGCCGCGTCTCCAGAGCGATTCAGCGAGAACTAGTAGTGCGTGACAATATATTTCCTGCGATGCATCAATATCCGAATCAGTGAGGATTGATTGGGCTATTGCTTCCGCATTTGAGTAATTACCGATGGTATTCTCAGCTTCGGCTTGAGTAACACGATTGTTTAATTCATTGAGAATCATAATGTTAGATGGTATGTTCTAAAAAATATGTTTTCATTGTGCCTTTGCCTTTGATTGCCATCTCGCCTCTTTCTACAAAGCGGAGGGACGATGGGGACGATGGGGACGAAAGGGATAGAGCGCGCATAAATTCCTCGCTCACATGTATTTTCCCCTCTTCTCCATGGCTCTCCATCCGACTAGCTGTATTCACTGCATCGCCCCATAAGTCATACGAATATTTATTCTTGCCGATTATTCCTGCTACCACACTTCCGGAATGCAAACCAATTCTAAAATCTAAGTCAATCGGTACCGAAAACTTCTGCTCAATCGTGAAATTTTCCAGCATTTCGAGTGCCGCAAGAGCTGCGTGCTCTGCATGATTTTCTACTGCAACCGGCGCACCGCAGACAGCCATGTACGCATCGCCGATGGTCTTGATTTTTTCCAAACCGTGCTTCTTGCAAATCGTATCAAATTGAGTAAAGACAATGTCGAGAATATCTATTAATTCTCCGGCGGGAAGCTGAGATGACAGTTGTGTAAAGCCAACGATATCGGCAAATAAAACGCTCACATTTTCATGGGTATCGGCGATTTTTTTCTCTCCTTGGAGTAAACGGTTAGTTATGGTTTGGGGTAGGATATTGGCAAGGATATCATTGGTCGCAGTAGCAAGAGCTCGTTCGACGGCTAGGAGCTTTTCTTGTTCGGCAGTCCGGCGCTCATTTTCGAGTTTATCGGCCTGCTTTTTTACTTGTTCGTTTTGTACTTCTTTTTGGAGTTCATGGTATGTTTTGAACATTGCAAAAGCTTCTTCCCAGCGTTTTTGCCTGGTATAAAGTTCAGTAAGAATAAAATGATAATCATATTCTGTTTTTAAGCCAAGCTTATCATTGATGGCAATAGATTTGAGCAAATATTCTTCAGCTTTTACTGCGTCATACCCTTCGTACTTTTCATTAGCATAAATTTCGCCAATGCCTCCGGTAGCTGTAGCAATTCCACCTTGCAAATCGATGAGCTCATACATCGCAAGACTGCGTTTAAAATATTCCATCGCAGCTGTATAGTCCAAAAGCCCTAAGTACACCACACCCATATTCCACGTAATGACTGCTTTAAAGTGCTTATCACCGATTTCTTCGAGAATTGTGAACGCTTTGCCAAAGTACTCCAACGCCTTTTCGGAGTCATTTTGTTCCATATAGACGGCTCCGATATTTGCCGTAATTCCTGCAATCATTCTACTATTCCCAATTTCTTGAAAGAGAGCGAGAGAGCGTCCATAAAATTCCAGTGTAATATCGTACGAACCAATTACCTTATAAATATATGCAAGTTCACTACTTACTTCAGCTAAGAGTGCCATAGCTCCGAGTTCTTCGAAGATGGGCTTAGATTCTGAATAGTTTTGCAATGCACGTTGGTAATCGCCGAGAGTTTTATGGGTCATACCGCTATACATCTTAATTTTGGCAATTCCAACTGTATCGCCGAGCTCTTCATACATCTCCAATGCTTTAGCGTACCATTCCAAGCTCAGAGAGTAGTCTGAAAGATAGTGATAAGATCCGGCGATAGCCGCCATTGTATGAGCAATATCTATCCGGCTGCCGGCTTCGAGAGCCAACGTATATGCCTCTTCGGCAGCAGCCAACGATTCATTTCCTAAGCCCTCGCCACGTTTCCGAAAAGAAAAAGCAAGTTCACACAAAGCCCTCGAGAGTAGTAAGTGGGACATGCCGGCATCTTCCGTACTATTGCTCCGAAGAAAGGAAATACTCTCAGTGGCGAAGTATTCCGATTCTAAAAAATTCCCCTTGTAATTTTCAGCTTGCGCGCGGTCTATCAGACTTTGTATGTGATTATTTGTCATAGTGTTATCTTAGTTTTTCTCTAAAAAATATGTTTTCATCATGCCTTTGCCTTTGATGTCCATTTCGTCACGAGGGATGAAGCGTAGGGGCAGTAAATTTTCTGCCCCTACAGCGTGCATAAATTCTTCGGTAACATGTATTTTCCCGGCTTCGCCGTGGCTTTCCATCCTGCTTGCCGTATTCACCGCATCGCCCCACATATCGTAGGCAAATTTCTTCTTACCAATCACACCTGCAACTACTTCGCCGCTGTGAATTCCGATACGAAGGTTTATTTCCTCACCGGTAGAAATTGACCGGAATTCCTTGATTTCTTCTAGCATTTCTAGAGCAAAATTTGCTATAGCTTCTGCATGGTCTTCTCGCTGTAATGGCGCACCGGAGACGACCATATAGGCATCACCGATAGTCTTGATTTTCTCGAGTCCATTCTTCTCGGCGAGGTTGTCAAAGGTAGAGAATATTCTATCTAAACCATCGACAAGTTCTTCGGGGGTAATACGTTGCGAGAGTTTGGTAAAATTGACTATGTCGGCGAAAAGTACCGATACGCTTGGGATTTTCTCTGCGATGAGCTTTTCACCTTCCAAAATACGGTTGGCGATACTTGGCGGGAGTACATTGTGCAACAGTTCTTCGGTGGCTTGGTGCTTAGCATCGGCGGTTGCTTTGGCGATTTCTATTGCCTTATTTTGTTCGCGGATGGAGTCTTGCTTCTTGACTTCCACGAGATTGAGTTCTTTTTCAATTTCGATGTATTTCTTGTAGTGAATAAAGGCATCTGCTAATTGGTTTTCTTTCTCAAATAGTTCAGATAAGGTTTTGTGTAAATCAACCAAGTTTGCTTTTGCTCCGATCTCTGTACATATCCCTATTGCATTAATCAAATATTCCTCAGCTTTTCGAGCATTGTATCCTTCAAACGTAGTCGTGGCATAGAGAGTGCCAATATTTCCTGTAACGCGTACAACCCCTGATTTTTCTCCAACCTCTTCATGTGCAGCGAGAGCTTTGCCGAAGTACTCGAGTGCCTTTTCGTAATTGCCGAGATCAGAATACACAATCCCTATGTTCCCCGTAACAGTTGCAACCCCTGATTTATTAACGAGTTCATCATGTGCAGCGAGAGCCCTTCCATAGAACTCGAGCGCTTTGTCGTAATTGTCAAGAAGCAAATGCACATTCCCTATATTTCCTGTAACGAGTGCAACTTCTAATTTCTCACCAATCTCCTCATGTGTAGCGAGAGCCTTTCCATGGAACTCGAGTGCCTTGTCGTAATTGCCTAGCTCAGTATGCACAAGTCCTATATTTCCCGTAACAGCTGCAACCCCGAATTTATCATCGATCTCATCATATGTCTCGATGACCTTTGCAAAGAACTCGAGTGCCTTGTCGTATTTGCCAAGAAGCAAATGCACATTCCCTATATTGCCTGTAACAGCTGCAACCCCTGATTTATTACCAATCTCATCATATGCCATGAGCGCCTTTTCATAGATCTCGAGCGCTTTTTTGTAGTTGCCAAGATTGTAATGCACAAGCCCTATATTTCCCGTAACTCGTGCAATATTTGATTTCTCTCCTAGTTCATCATGAGCCGCGAGCGCCTTTCCAAAGAACTCAAGTGCTATGTCATAGTTGCCAAGAATATTATGCACAATCCCGATATTTCCCGTAACGCTGGCAACTCCGGATTTCTGCCCGAGCTCTTCATACGTTGCCAGTGCTTTGCTGTAGTACTCGAGTGCCTTGTCGTAACTACCAAGATAGGAATGCACAAGCCCTATAGTATTCCTCGCCTTAGCGCAGAACTCCGGAAGTTGAGATTCACCGGCAATAGTCAGTACCTCTTCGGAACGTTCAAGAGCGGCGTCATTGTTACCACGAAGTCGTTCAATATCAGCAAGGCGAAGGAGAGCATCTGCACGTATTTTCACGCTATCAGGTTCTTTGCTTTGGTCATTATCGAGCGCAGTCAGCACCTCATTTATTATTTTTTTGGCTTGGTCGAGGTTGCCTTTATCAGTTTCTTCGGTTGCAAGTTTGAGAATTTCTTCGAGATGAATATGCTCTTCTTGTGTCATTGTCTGAACTTTGATTTATGTGATTGTTACGATTGTTATGAATAGCTTGAGTATCAGTTGTTGATGTCGTACATCTGTTGTAAAGGATTGAAGTTCGTTATCCTGTAATTCATGAAATCCATTAAATCCTGCTTCAGACCTTTTCTAAAAAGTATGTTTTCATTATTCCTTTGCCCTTGATGTCTATCTCACCGCGTGGCATAATGGTTAATGGTAAATTGTTAATGGTTAATGGTAAACTATTAATGGTGAATGGGGAAGAATCGTTTGCTTCTTCTATTAACCATTCACCATTCACCATTAACCATTCATTTTTTTCCATTAACAATTTCTTCAAAAATTCTTCGGATACATGGATCTTCCCCGCCTCGCCGTGGCTCTCCATCCGGCTTGCCGTATTCACTGCATCTGAATATATATCATAGACAAACCGCTCGTCACCAATTACTCCACCGACCACCGCTCCCGTGTGTAATCCAACGCGAATGCCGAATTCCTTCCCTTTAGGCAAATATTCTCTGAATTCTTCCGGTAGTTGTATTGCTTCTTGCATCGCTAATGCCGCACCGGCTATCCGTTCTGCATGGTCAGCACTTTCAATCGGCGCGCCTGCTACTGCCATGTAGCCGTCGCCGATAGTCTTAATTTTCTCGCATCCGTGTTTTTTCATAATCTTGTCGAATTCTCCAAAGACATAATTCAAAAACCGAACAACTATAGTGGCAGGCATTTGGGCGGAAATAGGCGTAAAGCCTGCAATATCAGCAAATAAGATAGAGACAGAAGGGAAATAATCAGAGATATCCTCCTCTCCTGCAATCATGCGGGAAGCAATGCTTTCGGGTAAAACACGGTGGAGTAAGGTAGTGGTGGCGCTGAGCTTAGCAGCAGCGGTGGCTTTGGCAAGTTCTATTTCTTTACGTTGTTCACGAATGGCATCTTGTTTTTGGGTTTCTGCTACATTGACTTCATCTTTAAGTTCAATGTATTTTTTGAAATGAACAGCGAAGTCTTGCCATCTATTTTCAAGTTCGTACAAATCAGCAAGAGATTTGTGAAATTCAACTACCATGGGTTTAGCGCCAATTTGTGTGCCTGAGACAATTGCTTTGAGCAAAAACTCTTCAGCTTTAGTGGGATTATACCCATCATATTGTCTATCGGCATAGACATTCCCGATGTTTCCAATAGCGTTCGTACTGCTTGCAATTGCTCCAAGCTCTGTCTGAATTTCGAATGCCTTGTTGAAGTATTCCAATGCTTTATCGTATGAACCGAATTTTTTAAAGATACTCCCGATATTCCCGGTAACGCGTGCTAAGCCGTGTTTATCTCCGAGACCTGAATGGAGTAAGAGTGCCTTGTCGTAGTATTCCAACGCCTTGTCGTAGTCGCCAAGAGAAGAATAGACATTCCCGATGTTCCCCGTAACGTGCGCAATGCCTGCTATTTCTCCGAGCTCAGAGTGAATTTCGATTGCCTTGTTGTAGTATTCTAATGCCTTGTGGCTATTACCAAGAAAATTATAGACATTACCAATGTTCCCCGAAACGTTGGCTACTCTTGCGATATCTCCTAGTTCTTTATGCGATGCGAGTGCTTTGTTGTAGTATTCCAATGCCATTTCATAGTTTCCAAGAGAAGAATAGACATTCCCGACATTCCCGGTAACGCGTGCTACGCTCGCTAGTTCTCCGAGTTGTACGTGCATTTTGATTGCATCGTAGAAGTATTCCAATGCCATGTGGTAGTTACCAATGGAATAATAGACAATCCCAATATTGCCCGTAATGCGTGCTTGACTTACAATTTCGCCTAGTTCTGTGTGCGATGCGAGTGCTTTGTTGAAGTATTCTAATGCGATGTCGTATGCGCCAAGATTTTGATAGACATTCCCGATATTGCCGGTAACGTTCGCTACTCTTGCACGATCTCCGAGTTCTGTGTGCGTTTTGAGTGCCTTGTTGTAGAATTCCAATGCCATGGTGTAATTACCAAGTTTTCGATAGATAATACCAATATTCCCTGTAACGCTTGCTACTTCTGCACTATCTCCGAGCTCTGCGTGAGTTTCGTATGCTTTGTTGTAGAATTCCAATGCTTTATCATAGTTGCCTAGATCAGCGTAAACAAGTCCAATGATATTCCACGTTTTAGCTTTGCAATTGGGTATATTTTCTTCTTCCGCAATAGCAAGTCCTCGATGAGCATGGGTGAGCGCATTGTCAAAATTTCCTCTTCTGTATTCCACGGTAGCGAGCGCGAGTAGTGCGTTTGCACGGAGCTGTTGCTTGTTGTTCTGAACCCAAACTACAAACTCGGCGTGAGAAGGGAGCTCAAGCACCGCCAGCAGATCATTTGCAAGTTGTTCGGCAGCATCGAAGTTACCTTTGTTGGTTTCGTCATTGCAGAGTTGTATTTGCGCTTGAAGTTCTGTAGGTGTCATGGTTATATGTTAGTTTGATTGTTCTAAAAAGTATGTTTTCATCATGCCTTTGCCTTTGATTTCCATTTCGCCGCGAGAAATAATGGTTAATGGTAAATGATTAATGGTTAATGAGGAAAATTCGTCTTCTTCTTCCATTAACAATTCACCATTAACCATTAACAAATTCTTCATAAATTCCTCCGATACATGTATTTTCCCCGCCTCGCCGTGGCTCTCCATCCTACTCGCTGTGTTCACTGCATCGCCCCACATATCGTATGCAAATTTATTCTCTCCAATAATTCCTGCCACCACACTACCCGTATGCAAACCAATACGAATAGATACCTTGTCACCGGAGTCTGTTTGATAATTCTTCATAAATTCTGCTACGTCTAGCGCGAATAATGCTGTACGTTCTGCGTGATTTGCTACCGGAATCGGAGCTCCGCAGACTGCCATATAGGAGTCGCCGATCGTCTTGATTTTCTCCAGTCCATGCTCGCGGGCTATGTGGTCAAATTGAGTGAATATAGCATTCAACATGCCCACTAATTCTTGTGCACTTACTCGCTGGGATAATGTAGTAAATCCAACGATATCAGAGAAGAACACCGATACATTCTCGTGGCTATCGGCAATTGTTTTCTCGCCGTCGAGCATGCGATCGGCGATTTTAGAAGGAAGGATGTTATGGAGAATTTTCTCTTGCTCCTGAAAGCGGGCGAGCTTGACTTGTCGGTCACGTTCGGATTCTTCGATCTTCCGGCGGTGTTCCATTTGTTGAGCTTGCTTGGTAGCTTCCTCGCTTTGGACTTCAAGACACAGAGTATGATATTTCTTGAATTGAACAGCAAATTCTTCCCATCGTTTTTGCGTTTCGTATAAATCTGCAAGAAATTTATGGACCTCATATAAATTCCTTTTCGCGCCAATATCCTCTGATAGCGCAATAGCACTCAGAAAAGATTCTTCAGCTTTATCAGTATCATAGCCATCGAACTCCATATTGGCATAGAGCACGCCTATATGGCCGAGATTGCTTGCAATGCCATATTTGCTCCCTATCTCCTCATAGATAGCGAGTGCCTTTTGGTAAAGGTGAGCGCTTGCGGGTTGTCCAAAAGATTCAGATACACAAGTCCTATACTTGAGAGATTTCTTGCAATGCCCTCTTTGCTCCCTATCTCCTCAAAGATAGCGAGTGCCTTTTGGTAATAGGTGAGCGCTTGCGGGTAGTCCGAAGGATTCGCATACACACTTCCTATACTTGAGAGATTTCTTGCAATGCCCTCTTTGCTCCCTATCTCCTCATTGATAGCGAGTGCCTTTTGGAAATAGGTGAGCGCTTGCGGGTTGTCCGAAAGATTCTTATACACAATTCCTATACTTGTGAGATTTCTTGCAATGCCATTTTTGCTCCCTATCTCCTCATAGATAGCGAGTGCCTTTTGTAAATAGATGAGCGCTTGCGGGTAGTCCGAAAGATTCCAATACACAATTCCTATATTGCCGAGATTGTTTGCAATGCCATCTTTGCTCCCAATCTCCTCAAAGATAGCGAGTGACTTTTGGAAATAGGTGAGCGCTTGCGGGTTGTCCGAAAGATCCATATAGGCATTTCCTATATTGCCGAGATTTCTTGCAATGCCCACTTTGCTCCCTATCTCCTCATAGATAGCGTGAGCCTTTTGGTAATAGGTGAGCGCTTGCGGGTTGTCCGAAAGATTCTTATACACACTTCCTATATTGCCGAGATTGCTTGCAATGCCATCTTTGCTCCCTATCTCCTCAAAGATAGCGATTGCCTTTTGGTAATAGGTGAGCGCTTGCAGGTTGTCCGAAAGATACAGATACACAGTCCCTATAGTGCCGAGCGCCTTAGCATAGGTATCACCATCGATATTCTTCTCTTCCGCGAGGTCGAGTGCTGCACGAGCGTGGGCGAGCGCCTCATGATAATCACCACGTCTCAATTTTGCATCAGAGAGCGTTATAAGTGCCTCACAGTGGGTGCTATCTCTTTGTCTTGCTGTTACGGTATCAGTAGATTCGCCTATTTTTTCGAGCTCTGCCAGTAGTTCACCGGCAAGAGTTTCAGCTTCATCGTAGTTGCCGGTGTTGTTGCATTCATTTGCTTTTGTGAGCAGGTTGTTGAGTGTTTCGTCGTTCATAGGTTTGCTTTCTGTAAATAGTATGTTTTCATCATGCCTTTGCCTTTGATGTTCATTTCTCCTCTTTCTTGGAAGTGGAGGGACTTTGGGGACACAGGGGACATTATGGCCCCGCCATTTTGGCCTGCACCAAGATGGAATGCCTGCATAAATTCTTCGGACACGTGGATCTTATCCGCTTCACCATGAGATTCCATTCTCGCCGCCGTATTCACGCTATCCGAATATATATCATAGACAAAGCGTTCATCGCCAATCACTCCGCCCACCACCGAACCTGTGTGCAGTCCAACGCGAATACCAAAATCAACTCCATCGGGCAAGTACTCTTTAAATTCTTCAGGAAGTTGGATATCTTCTTGCATCTCAAGAGCGGCTAATGCCATACGCTCAGCGTGGTCGTCACAGGGGATCGGCGCGCCGGCAACAGCCATATATCCATCGCCGATGGTCTTAATTTTCTCACATCCGTGGCGTTTCATAATCGCATCGAATCGACCAAAGACAAAGTTGAGGAAGCGTACGACCATGGTGGCAGGCATACCGGCGGAGATAGGCGTAAACCCTGCGATATCGGCAAAGAGGATGGTGACAGAGGTGAAATAATCGGAGATATCTTGTTCACCTGCAATCATACGGGTAGCAATACTTTCGGGGAGTACTCGGTGGAGTAAGGCAGTCGTAGCGTTGAGTTTAGCAGCAGCAGCAGCTTTAGCAAGTTCAATTTCTTTTTCCCGTTCGGCGGCTTGCCTGCGTTGCTCCATGAGGTTGGCTTGCTTATGTGCATCCTCGCTTTGGACTTCGATGTATAGTGTGTGATATTTCTTGAATTGAATCGAATGTTCTTTCCAACGCTCTTGTGTTTCGTATAAATCTGCAAGAGATTTATGGAACTCATATAAATACCTTTTCTCGCCAATATCCTCTGATAGTGCAATAGCTCTCAGAAAAGATTCTTCAGCTTTATCAGTATCATAGCCATCGAACTCCTTATTGGCATAGAGCACGCCTAAATTACCGAGATTGTTTGCAATGCCCTCTTTGCTCCCTATCTCCTCATAGATAGCGAGTGCCTTTTGGTAATAGGTGAGCGCTTGCGGGTAGTCCGAAAGAGACCAATACACATTTCCTATATTGCCGAGATTGAATGCAATGCCATCTTTGCTCCCAATCTCCTCATTGATAGCGAGTGCCTTTTGGAAATAGGTGAGCGCGTGCGGGGAGTCCGAAAGATTCGCATACACAATTCCAATATTGCCGAGATTGTTTGCAATGCCCTCTTTGCTCCCTATCTCATCAGAGATAGCGAGTGACTTTTGGTAATAGATGAGCGCTTGCGGGTAGTCCGAAAGATCATGATACACAATTCCAATATTGCCGAGATCGATTGCAATGCCATTTTTGCTCCCTATCTCCTCATGTATAGCGAGTGACTTTTGGAAATAGGTGAGCGATTGCGGGTAGTCCGAAAGATTCTTATACACGGTTCCTATATTGCCGAGATTGGCTGCAATGCCATCTTTGCGACCTATCTCCTCAAAGATAGCGAGTGCCTTTTGGTAATAGGTGAGCGCTTGCGGGTAGTCCGAAAGATTCTTATACACACTTGCTATATTGCCGAGATTGCTTGCAATGCCATCTTTGCTCCCACTCTCCTCATCGATAGCGAGAGCCTTTTGGTAATAGGTGAGCGATTGCGGGTAGTCCGAAAGTTTCCAATACACAATTCCAATATTGCCGACCGCCTTAGCATTAGTTTCATCCGGGAGATTCTTCTCTTCCGCGAGGACGATTGAGGCACGAGCGAGGGTGAGCGCCTCATGATAATCACCACGTCTACATTTTGCAATAGAGAGTGTTATAAGTGCCTCACAGTGGATGGTATCTCTTTGTCTTGCGATTACAGTATCTGTAGATTCGCCTATTTTTTCGAGCTCTGCCAGTAGTTCCCCGGCAAGAGAATCAGCTTCATCGAAGTTGCCGGATTTGATGCATTCATTTGCTTTTGCGAGCAGGTTGTTGAGTGTTTCGTCGTTCATAGGTTTGTTTTCTGTAAATAGTATGTTTTCATCATGCCTTTGCCTTTGATGTCGATTTCTCCGCGTTCAATGAATTGTAGAGACGCAATATTTTGCGTCTCTACGGCATGTTTGAATTCCTCCGACACATGAATTTTCCCCGCCTCGCCGTGCGATTCCATCCGACTCGCTGTATTCACCGCATCGCCCCACATATCATAGGCAAATTTATTCTCTCCGATAATTCCTGCCACCACACTTCCTGTATGCAAACCAATTCGAATAGATACCTTATCTCCATAGTCTGTTTGATAATTCTTCATAAATTCTGCTACGTCGAGTGCAAATAATGCTGTTCGTTCTGCATGATTTGCTACCGGAATCGGAGCACCGCAGACTGCCATATAGGAGTCACCGATCGTCTTGATTTTCTCAAGTCCATGCTCACGGGCTATGTGGTCAAATTGGGTGAATATACCATTCAACATCCCCACTAATTCTTGTGCACTTACTCGCTGGGATAATGTAGTAAATCCAACGATATCAGAGAAAAATACCGATACATTCTCGTGGCTATCGGCAATTGTTTTCTCGCCGTCGAGCATGCGATCGGCGATGGTAGAAGGAAGGATATTATGGAGAATTTTTTCTTGTTCCTGAAAGCGGGCGAGCTTGACTTGGCGGTCGCGTTCGGACTCTTCTATCTTCCGGCGGTATTCCATTTGTTGCGCTTGTTTGGTAGCTTCCTCGCTTTGGACTTCAAGGCACAAGGTATGATATTTCTTGAATTGAATCGAATGTTCTTTCCAACGCTCTTGCGTTTCGTATAAATCTGCAAGAGATTTATGGAACTCATATAAATTCTTTTTCTCGCCAATATCCTCTGATAGCGCAATAGTACTCAAAAAAGATTCTTCAGCTTTATCAGTATCATAGCCGTCGAACTCCTTATTGGCATAGAGCCCGCCTAAATTGCCGAGATTGTATGCAACGCCAACTATGCTCCCTATCTCCTCATTTATAGCGAGTGCTTTTTGGAAACAGGTGAGCGCTTGCGGATAGTCCGAAAGATTATTATACACAAGTCCTATATTGCTGAGATTGATTGCAATGCCCACTTTGCTCCCTATCTCCGCATAGATAGCGAGTGCCTTTTGGTTATAGGTGAGCGCTTGCGTGTAGTCCGAAAGATTCTGATACACATTTCCTATATTGCCGAGATTGATTGCAATGCCCTCTTTGCTTCCCATCTCCTCATAGATAACGAGTGCCTTTGGGTAATAGGTGAGCGCTTGTGGGTAGTCCGAAAGATGAAGATACACATTTCCAATATTGCAGAGATTGTTTGCAATGCCATCTTTGCTCCCTATCTCCTCATAGATAGTGAGTGCCTTTTGGAAATAGGTGAGCGCTTGCGTGTAGTCCGAAAGATCCAGATACACATTTCCTATATTGCCGAGATTTCTTGCAATGCCATTTTTGCTCGCTATCTCCTCATAGATAGCGAGAGCCTTTTGTAAATAGGTGAGCGCTTGCGGGTAGTCCGAAAGATTCTGATACACAAGTCCTATATTGCCGAGATTGCTTGCAATGCCATTTTTGCTCCCTATCTCCTCATTGATAGCGAGTGCCTTTTGGGAATAGGTGAGCGATTGCGGGTAGTCCGAAAGATAATGATACACAATTCCAATATTGCCGAACGCCTTAGCATAGGCTGCATCCGGGAGATTCTTCTCTTCCGCGAGGTCGAGTGCGGCACGAGCGAGGTCGAGCGCCGTCTCAAAATCACCACGTCTCCATTTTGCAGTAGAGAGGGTGATAAGTGCCTCACAGTGGGTGGTATCTCTTTGTCTTGCTGTTTCGGTATCCGTAGATTCGCCTATTTTTTCGAGCTCAGCCAGTAGTACACCAACAAGAGTTTCAGCTTCATCGAAGTTGCCGGTGTTGATATGTTCCTCTGCTTGTTTCAGCAGGTTTTTGAGTATATCGTAGTTCATTGTTTACGTTGATTGAGTTAAAAAGTAGGTTTTCATCATGCCTTTGCCTTTGATGTGCATTTCGCCTCTTTCTTGGAAGTGGAGGGACATTGGGGACACAGGGGACATTATGGCCCCGCCATTTTGGCCTGCACCAAGAAGGTATGCCTGCTTGAATTCTTCGGAAACGTGGATCTTATCCGGCTCACCATGCGATTCCATACGCGCTGCGGTATTGACTGCATCAGAATAAATATCATAGACAAATCGTTCATCACCAATGACCCCACCGACGACCGAGCCAGTATGCAATCCGATGCGAATCCCGAAATCAGTACCGGCCGGCAAGTACTCCATAAACTCCTCCGGCAGACGGATATCTTCTTGCATTTCAAGTGCGGCGAGTGCCATGCGCCCGGCGTGGTCAGCACATTCAATCGGCGCACCGGCGACTGCCATATATCCATCCCCGATGGTCTTAATTTTCTCACACCCGTGGCGTTTCATAATCGCATCGAAGGTTCCGAAGACATAATTCAAAAACCGAACAACGACGTAGGCAGGCATCCCTGCAGAGATGGGCGTAAATCCTGCGATATCGGCAAAAAGGATAGTAACAGAAGTGAAATAATCGGCAATATCTTTTTCACCGGCAATCATGCGAGTAGCGATACTTTCCGGTAGAACACGGTGGAGTAAGGTAGTCGTAGCGTTGAGTTTAGCAGCCGCCGCCGCTTTAGCAAGTTCAATCTCTTTTTCCCGTTCGGCTGCTTGCCTTCGTTGTTCCATGAGCCCGGCTTGCTTATGTGCATCCTCGCTTTGGACTTCTTTTTCGAGTGTGTAAAATTTCTCGTAGTGCATTTGACATTCCTCCCATCTCTTCTCTACTTTATACAAATAGGCAAGGGATTTATGCACGTGATATAAGTGCCTTTTTTCACCAATTTCTTCATCGATAGCCATAGCTTTAAGCATCATTTCTTCTGCCTTTGTGGGGTCGTAGCCATCGAACTCATCATTGGCAAAGAGCACTCCTATATTACCGATATTGTTTGCAATGCCCTTTTTGCTCCCTATCTCCTCAAAGATAGCGAGTGCCTTTTGTAAATAGGTGAGCGCTTGCTGGTTGTCCGAAAGATTTCCATACACAAGTCCTATATTGCCGAGATTGTTTGCAATTCCCTCTTTGCTCCCTATCTCCTCAAAGATAGCGAGAGCCTTTTGGAAATAGGTGAGCGCTTGAGGGTAGTCCGAAAGATTCTCGTACACAAGTCCTACATTGCAGAGATTGGTTGCAATGCCATGTTTGCTCCCTATCTCCTGATAGATAGCGAGTGCCTTTTGGTAATAGGTGAGCGCTTGCTGGTTGTCCGAAAGATTTCCATACACAAGTCCTATATTGCCGAGATTGGTTGCAATGCCATCTTTGCTCCCTATCTCCTCATAGATAGCGAGTGCCTTTTGGAAATAGGTGAGCGCTTGAGGGTAGTCAGAAAGATTCCTATACACACTTCCTAGATTGCCGAGATTTCTTGCAACGCCATCTTTGCTCCCTATCTCCTCATCGATAGCGAGTGACTTCTGGTAATAGGTGAGCGCTTGCGCGTAGTCCGAAAGATGCAGATACACATTTCCGATACTATTGAGAGCGTTTGCCTTGAAAAGTTTTTCTCCAATTTCATCGAATATGGGGAGAGCTTTTTCGTAGTATTCCAAAGCTGTGGCGTTCTGTCCAAGAGCACCATATACATGCCCGATATTCACCATTGTGCCGCCCGTGCCTTTTTTGTTGCCGATTTCTTCAGAGATAGCGAGTGCCTTTTGGTAATAGGTGAGCGCTTGAGGGTAGTCAGAAAAATTCAGATACACAATTCCAATATTGCCGAGCGCCTTAGCATTGGTTTCATCCGGGAGATTCTTCTCTTCCGCGAAGTCGAGTGCGGTACGAGCGAGGGCGAGCGCTGTTTGATAATCGCCACGTCTCCATTTTGCAGAAGAGAGCGTTATAAGTGCCACACAGTGGGTGGTATCTCTTTGTCTTGCTGTTACGGTATCAGTAGATTCGCCTATTTTTTCGAGCTCTGCCAGGAGTTCACCGGCAAGAGTTTCCGCTTCATCGAAGTTGCCGGTGTTGATGCATTCATTTGCTTTTGCGAGCAGGTTGTTGAGTGTTTCCTCGTTCATAGGGTTGCTTTCTGTAAATAGTAGGTTTTCATCAGGCCTTTGCCTTTGATTTCCATCTCGCCGCGTTCAATGAATTGTAGAGACGCAATATTTTGCGTCTCTACGGCGTGTTTGAAATCTTCGGATACATGGATTTTATCTTCCTCGCCGTGGCTCTCCATCCTACTCGCAGTATTCACCGCATCACCCCATAAATCATACGCGAATTTCTTCTTCCCGATAACACCTGCGACCACTTCGCCGCTGTGGATTCCTATGCGTAACTGAATCTCTTCACCGGTGGACATTGACCGAAATTCCTTCATCGCATCCATCATTTCAAGCGCAAAATGTGCCATCGCTTCTGCATGATCTTCGCGTTGAACCGGCGCGCCCGACACGACCATGTAGGCGTCGCCGATCGTCTTGATTTTCTCTAAACCATGTTTCTCGGCGAGTGCGTCGAAGGTGCTGAATATTCTGTCTAAGCCTTCGACAAGTTCTTCGGGAGTAATACGTTGCGAGAGCTTGGTAAAATTAACGATATCGGCAAACATGACCGACACGCTTGGCAATTTCTCGGCGATAAGTTTCGTGCCGCCGAGCATTTTATCGGCGATGCTTGGTGGAAGTACGTTGTGGAGGAGTTGTACTGTTGCCTCGTGCCGAGCATTGGCGGCGGCGTGGGCAATGGCGATTTCTTTTTCCCGTTCCGCTGCTTGCCTGCGTTGCTCCATGAGCCCGGCTTGCTTATGTACATCCTCGCTTTGGACTTCTTTTTCAAGTGTGTAAAATTTCTTGAATTGAATCGAATGTTCTTTCCAACGCTCTTGTGTTTCGTATAATTCTGCAAGATATTTATGGACCTCATATAAATTCTTTTTCGCGCCAATATCCTCAAATATCGCAAGAGCACTCAGAAAAAATTCTTCAGCTTTATCAGTATCGTAGCCATCGAACTCCTTATTGGCATAGAGCCCGCCTATATTGCCGAGATTAGTTGCAATGCCATCTTTGTGACCCATCTCCTCAAAGAGTGCGAGAGCCTTTTGGTAATAGGTGAACGCTTGAGGGGAGTCCGAAAGATTCGCATACACATTTCCTATATTGCCGAGATTGTGTGCAATGCCATCTTTGCTCCCTATCTCCTCATTTATAGCGATTGCCTTTTGGTAATAAGTGAGCGCTTGCGGGTAGTCCGAAAGATACTGATACACAAGTCCTATATTGCCGAGATTTCTTGCACTACCATCTTTGCTCGATAACTCCTCATAGATAGCGAGAGCCTTTTGGTAATAGGTGAGCGCTTGCGGGTAGTCCGATAGATCCTGATATATAATTCCTATATTGCCGAGATTGCTTGCAATGCCATCTTTGCTTCCTATCTCCTCAGATATATCGAGTGCCTTTTGGTAATAGATGAGCGCTCGTGGATAGTCCGAAAGATTCAGATACACATTTCCTATATTGCCGAGATTGATTGAAATGCCATCTTTGCTCCCTGTCTCCTCATAGATAGTGAGAGCCTTTTGGTAATAGGTGAGCGCTAGCGGGTAGTCCGAAAGATCCTGATTTACAATTCCAATATTGCCGAGATTTCTTGCTATGCCCTCATTGCTCCCACTCTCCTCATTTATAGCAAGAGCCTTTTGGAAATAGGTGAGCGCTTGCGGGTAGTCCGAAAGATTCGCATACACAATTGCAATATTGTCGAAAGCGTTAGCATTTGTTTTATCCGGGAGATTCTTCTTTTCTGTGAGGTCGAGTGCGGCACGTGCGAGGCCGAGCGCTTTCTCTAGAACACCACGTCTCCATTTTGCAACAGATAGCGTTATAAGTGCCTCACAGTTGATGGTATCACTTTGTCTTGCTATTACGGTATCCGTAGATTCGCCTATTTTTTCGAGCTCTGCCAGTAGAACACCAACAAGAGTTTCAGCTTCATCGTAGTTGCCGGTGTTGTTGCATTCATTTGCTTTTGCGAGCAGGTTGTTGAGTGTTTCGTCGTTCATAGGGTTGCTTTCTGTAAGTAGTATGTTTTCATCATGCCTTTGCCTTTGATGTGCATCACGGCTCGTTCTATAAATTGGTATGGCGATAAGGACTCAAGGGACAATAAGGACAGAGCATTTCTGAATTCTTCAGTACAGTGTATCTTCCCGGGCTCGCCGTGGCTCTCCATCCTGCTTGCTGTATTCACAGCGTCGCTCCATAAATCGTAGGTGAATTTCACGTTCCCAACAATCGCAGCAATTGCCTCGCCACTATTGACGCCAATGCGCAAGTTGATACCTTCACCCGATTCGGCATTGAACGCGGCTATTTCATCCAACATTCCAAATGCGGTTTGCGCCATGCGTAATGCGTGGTCTTCGACGACTTCCGGCGCGCCGGAAACAATCATATAAGCGTCGCCGATAGTTTTGATGCGCTCGACTCCATATTTCTCGGTGAGTTTATCAAAGCGAGAAAAGAGATTATTAAGAAGATGCACCAATTCACGCGGTGTTTTTCGGGTAGAAAGCGGCGTAAAACCGACGATATCAGCAAAGAGAATGGACACTGATACAAAGCGGTCGGCAATGTCTTTTTCACCTGCAATGAGGCGTTTCGAAATTGTGGGTGGGAGAGTTTTATTGAGGAGCTGTTCTGTTGTTTGCAAACGCACTGCAATTTCAGCTTGCTCGCGTTCAATTTGGTAGCGTTGGGCTGTTTTCTTGGCTTCCTCGCTTTGGACTTCTTTTTCAAGTTCGTGGTATTTTTCAAAGTGTTTGTATGAGGCAGCTATTTTTTTTCGCTTTTTCAATAGTAAGGCAAGTTCTTTATGTGCCCTGAATGCTTCTGCTTTCTCGCCGAGTTCCTCCGCAAGTGCAAGCGCTTCCTCCAATCTCTCCAATGCCTCGTCGCTTTTGTTTTGCTCTGCCAGAAGGACGCCAATGGCAATGAGCGTATCGGCAACACCTTCTTGAGATTGCATTTCTTCGCGCCGAAGGTGTAGTGATTTTTGCAGATATTCGATTGCCTCCTGTTTTTTCCCCATCGCGCTGAGGGTGTTGCCAATGCCCATCAAGAAATAACCCGATTGTCGTCTGATGCCAATTTCTTCCGTCATAACGAGTGCGCGCTTTTGGAAATCGAGCGCTTTGGCGTATTCTTTGAGTTCGTAATATGTAGTCCCAATATTCCCCGTAACGTTGGCAATGCCTGATTTTTCACCGAGTTCCTCGAATGTTTCGAGCGCTTTTGCGTAGTATTCCAATGCCTTGTCGTAGGAGCCAAGATTAGTAAACACAACACCAATACTCACCGAAACGCTTGCAACGCCTGATTTCCTACCGAGTTCCTCGTTCACTGCGAGCGCTTTTGTGTAGTATTCCAAAGCCTTATCGTAGGAGCCAAGTTTAGTATAAACAATTCCGATACTCCCCGAAACGTTGGCAACGCCCGATTTCTGACCGATTTCCTCGTGAATTGAGAGTGCTTGTGCGTAGTATTCCAATGCCTTGTCGTAGGAGCCAAGATGAGAATACACAAGTCCGATATTCCCCCTAACGTCGGCTACTTTTACTTTCGCGCCGAGTTCCTCGCTCGCGGCGAGCGATTTTGTGTAGTATTCCAATGCCTTTTCATAAGAGCCAAGATAATTATACACACTCCCGATATTATTCGATACGATTGCAAAGCTCGATTTATCCGCGAGTTCCTCGTGTACAGCGAGCGTTTGCTCGTAGTATTCCAATGCCTTGTCGTAAGAGCCAAGATAATTATACACACTCCCGATATTCCCGGTAATGAGGGAAACGCCTGATCGATCGCCGAGTTTCTCGAATATTTCGAGCGCTTTTGCGTAGAATTCCAAAGCCTTGTCGTAGTTGCCAAGAGAATGATACACAATCCCGAAGCCGGTAATGGCTTTTACTATTCCCGATGTGCTGTTCGCAGTTTCTGCAGCTATTTGTAAGGCGGCGTACTGCGAGAGGGCGGCGGGGTAGTTGCCGCTAAGAATAGCAATTTTGCCAAGGATGATGTAGGCGAGCATGTGTAAATCTTGCTCGTTTGATATGATACTATTTCCTTTATCATCAAGGGAGCTTTCCGACTTTAACCCGTTGACAAAAGGGTCGCCGTCCTCAGCATGGGTTTGAAGCGAAGCTAGCGCCTCGTTTGCAAGTTGTTCTGCGATGACCAAATCGCCAGCATTGACTGCTTGGCGCGCTTGGTTAAGTTTGGCTTCGATTTCTTTGGGAGTCATCGCTTGCTCCTATTTTCAAGAAAGTATGTTTTCATCATGCCTTTGCCTTTGATCTCCATCTCGTCACGAGGGATGAAGCGTAGGGGCAGAAAATTTTCTGCCCCTACAGCGTGCATAAATTCTTCGGAAACATGAATTTTACCCGGTTCGCCATGGCTCTCCATACGACTCGCCGTATTGACCGCATCACTCCACATGTCATAGGCAAATTTATTTTCGCCGATAATTCCTGCCACCACACTGCCTGTATGCAACCCAATACGAATACTTACCCTATCACCAGAGTCTGTTTGATAATTCTTCATAAATTCTGCTACATCGAGTGCGAATAATGCTGTACGTTCTGCATGATTTGCTACCGGAATCGGAGCTCCGCAGACTGTCATGTACGAGTCACCAATCGTCTTGATTTTCTCAAGTCCATGTTCGCGGGCTATGTGGTCAAATTGGGTGAATATAGCATTCAACATGCCCACTAATTCATGAGCACTTTCTCGCTGTGATAATGTAGTAAATCCAACTATATCAGAGAAGAACACCGATACATTCTCGTGGCTATCGGCAATTGTTTTCTCGCCGTCGAGCATGCGATCGGCGATTTTCGAAGGAAGGATATTATGGAGAATTTTCTCTTGCTCCTGAAAGCGGGCGAGCTTTACCTGGCGGTCGCGCTCGGATTCTTCAATTTTACGTCGGTGCTCCATTAGTTGAGCTTGCTTGGTAGCTTCCTCGCTTTGGACTTCGAGGTAGATGGTGTGGAATTTTTCGAAATGCTCTCTTGATTTTTTCCAACACCCAGATGTTGCATAGAGTTCAGATAGGTTTTTATGCACCTCATACAAATGCCGTTTATGACCAATTTCACTGCTTATCTTCACAGATTTGAGCAAAAATTCAGCAGCTTTTTCTGTGTCGTAACCTTCGAACTCCGGCTTTGCGTAAGTTGCCCCTATACTGTATAGCCATACGGTCACTCCTGCTTTGTTTCGAGTTCTTCATCAAGAGCTAACGCCTTGCTAAAGTAGTCCAAAGCTAATGTGTAGTCCGAAAGAGAATGATGCACTAACCCAATTCCCCCGAGCCATGATGCCACGCCGGCTTTATTACCGAGATTTTGATCTATCTCTAATGCTTTACCGTAAGAGACTAATGCAATCTCAAAGTCCGATAGACACCGTTGTACAATCCCAATAGCGCCAAGCAATCTGGCTACTCCACTTAGATTTCCGAGTTTTTCATGAATTGACAATGACTTGTTGTAGTATTCTAATGCAATCGAGTTGTTCGAGAGATAATGATAAGCACCACCAATGTTGCTGAGATGTTTTGCCACACCTAATTTATTACCGAGCTCTTCTTCAAGCAATAATGCCTTGCCGAAGTATTCCAAAGCTAGAGAGTAGTCTGCGAGTTGTGCATAAACTACACCTAAGTCGCCGACATGTGTTGCAACACCGGCTTTGTTTCCAAGTTCTTCATCAAGCGTTAATGCCTTGCCGTGATATTCCAAAGCAAGCGAATAGTCCGAGAGATCACTATACACATTCCCGATATTGCCGAGATGTCTTGCTACTCCTGCTTTGTTTCCGAGTTCTTCATCGAGTGCTAACGCCTTGCCATAATATTCCAATGCAAGCGTATAGTCACAAAGTTTGTGATGTACAAGCCCGATATTACCCATGGCTCTTACTGTACCTTCAGGATAATGGTTGGCTTCACTTATTTTCAATGCTTCAAATTGGTATTGTAAAGCAACAGGGTATGGTTGACACCGAAATGCGATAGCACCGAGTAAAAAAGTGGCACGGACACGGAGCAAGCCATCATTCCGATTTCCTGTGTTGGTACGAGCTATGTAATCAAGCACTTGCTGTGTAAGGCGTTCTGCCTCGTCGTAGTTGCCATTATCGAAGAGAGTATCAGCTTCGATAAGTGAGGTTTTGAGTCCTTCGTATGTCATGTAATCTTCACCTTGAATAATGTTATTATCATGATTGCTTGATTGTAATTTGTAGGTGTTGAACTGTTGTAAAGGATTGTAATTTATTAACTTAATAACCCTACAATCCTAAAATCCTTTAATCCTATAAATCTTAATTCAGATATTCTTTTCCAGAAAGTAGGTCGTCATTCGCACTTGCTTTTGATTTCCAACTCTCCTCGTTCTACAAATTTTAGGGACAGTAGGGACGATAAGGACGATGAGTAAGTTAGCAACAGAAGGTAATCTGCTTCTTTCTCGGCAATATCACAGTTGTAATCCTATAATCCTATAATCCTTTAATCCTATAAATCCTAGTTCAGACAGTCTTCTCCATAAAGTAAGTTTTCATCATTCCCTTACCTTTGATCTCCATCTCACCTCGCTTGATAAAAGTAATGCCATGGTTCGTATTTTTTGTCATAGCAAATCGATTTTGCAAATGTATCACAAACTCATGGGAAACATGTACTTTATCCGGCTCGCCGTGAGACTCCATCCGTGCAGCTGTATTCACCGCATCTGAATAAATATCATAGACAAAGCGTTCATCGCCGATCACTCCACCGACGATAGAACCTCTATGCAACCCAATACGAATACCGAACTCCGCACCTTCAGGAATATATTCTCTGAATTCATCCGGTAATTGAATCGCATGTTGCATTTCAAGAGCGGCGTATGCCAAGCGCTCAGCATGGTCATAGCACAAATCGGGTGCTCCGGCAACGGCTAAATATCCATCTCCAATGGTTTTGATTTTCTCGCAACCGTGTTTTTTCATGATCGAATCGAAAATGCCAAACACATAATTCAAAAACCTCACCACCATGAATGCAGGCATATCGGCTGATATGGGCGTAAATCCCGCAATATCAGCAAAGAGAATCGAGACAGTGGGGAAGTAGTCGGCTATGTCACGTTCGCCGGCCATCATTCGCGTGGCAATACTCTCCGGTAATACTTGATGAAGTAAGTTGGTGGTAGCACTCAGCTTGGCGGCGGCTGTTGCCGTGGAAATTTCAATTTCTTTATCGCGTTCATCTGCTTGTTTGCGTTGTTCGATACGGACAGCCTGCATCTTCGCTTCTTCACTTTGCACTTCTTCTTTTATTACGATGTAGCGTTCTAAATGGTCAAATGCCTCGGCTTTTCGGCTCGTGGATTTGTATAATTCAGCAATCGCTTTCTCGTTTTGATAGAGATGATGTTTTGCGCCAAGACTCTCACTCATCTCAATGGCTTTGAGCAGATACTCTTCTGCGCGATCTGTACTATAGCCTTCAAAAGCAATCGTAGAATATAAAGAACCGATATAGCCGGTAACGACGGCGACACCTGTCATTGCCCCGAGCGCTTCATGTGCTTCTAATGCTTTGGTGAAGTATTCCAAAGCATTAGTATAATTGCCAAGATTTTTATAGACTAACCCTATATTCCCGTTGATACGAGCAATAGCAGCAATCTCGCCAAGCTCTTCATGGGTGAGTAATACCTTCGAATAGTATTCAAGGGCTTTATCGTAAATACCAAGATTATCATAGACTACGCCGATATTTCCCATCACGAGTGCTACTTCAGATTTGGCACCGAGCTCTTCGTGCAAACGAAGCGCTTTGGTAAAATATTCTAAAGCATTGTCATAATTACCAAGGGAATGATTGACATTACCAATATTACCCATTACCAGCGCTACTCCGGATTTTATATCAAGTTCTTGGAAAATTGCTAATGCTTTGGAATAGCAATCTAATGCCCTGTCATAATTCCCAAGATCTGTATAGGTGATCCCAATATTTCCTGTAACTCGTGCTATCAACAGTTTATCGCCAAGCTTCTCATGCGCGGCTAATGCTTTGCTGTAAAATTCTAATGCCTTGTCATAGTTACCAAGATTTTTATACACAATTCCAAAGATATTATGTGCTTTCGGCAGTACATCGTCAAGTGAATATTCTCTTGCAATATCAAGGACTTGCGTAGCGTGTTCGAGAGCAATGTCATACTTGCCGCGCCGTCTTGATATATCTGCTAAGGAAAGCAAAGCATTGGCACGGAGTATGATATTTTCAAGGTCATTATTCAAGGTGTGTGGTGGAGATGAAGGAAGGTCAGGAAGATTTCCATCCGGAAGGTACAAAGACATATTTTGTTCGTCAAGTGCCGCGATTACCTCTTTGGCGAGCAGTTCTGCTTCGTCGAAGTTACCATTGATTATCGCTTGGTTAGCTTTGTCTATTTTTGATTGCAGTACATTTTGATTCATGAAGTATATAAAATAATAACATGTTGAATATTTTTGACTTAGGATAAAGGAAAAAAGTGAAAATTATATCGAATAATTGATAGTATTGGTGTATTACCTCTCCATAATAAACACCATTGAAATTTGATAGTCTGCAATTCTGTGATTTGTCCTGTAAATCTATGAATTTTGATTCAGATCTTCTCCAAAAAGTACGTGGTCATCATTCCTTTGCCTTTGATGTCCATCTCACCTCGCCGGATAAATTGTAGAGACGTTGCATGCAACGTCTCTACGGCTTGTTTGAATTCCTCGGATACGTGAATTTTTCCCTGCTCGCCGTGGCTTTCCATTCTACTTGCCGTATTCACCGCATCACCGTAAATATCATATGCAAGTTTCCCGGTACCAATTAATCCCGCCGTAATTTCCCCGCAATGCAGACCAATGCGAAGGTGAAAAAGAGTATCCGCAGGCAGGTGTATGCGGATGTCTTCGGGTAATTGTATGTCCTGCATCATGTCCGATGCCATCAATGCAACTCGTTCGACATGATTGGGATACGCCACCGGGGCGCCACAGACAGCCATGTAGCCGTCACCGATAGTTTTGATGCGTTCGCAGCCGTATTGTGCGGCAATTGTATCGAAATGTTCGAAGATATAATTCATAAATCCCAGCACAGCGGCAGGCGGCATTTTCGAGGAGATTTTGGTAAATCCTACCACATCGGCAAAGAGAACGGACGCGCTTTCGAAGTGATCGGCTATGCGAGTTTCACCCTTTATTACGCGGTCTGCGATAGATTTCGGTAGAGTTTTGTGAAGGAGTTCCTCCGTGGCTTGCGCGCGGGCGCGTTCGGCGAGTAAGTGCTTCTCTCGTTCAGCGGCTTGATGGCGCTGATCGATGAGTATGGCTTCTTTTTTTGCCTCCTCGCTTTGGACTTCTTTTTCTGTATCGTGGTATTTCCTGAAATGACGAGCAAAATCTTCCCACCGCTTTTCGCGCTCGTATATTTCCGCAAGGTTTTTATGATACTCATACACCTGCCTTTTCATGCCATATTCCTCGACAATCGCAATCGCTTTCAGCAAATACTCTTCTGCTTTGGCAAGGTCATATCCCTCAAAATCCGGTGCTGCGTAGGTCTGCCCGATACTGTCAAAATTGCTGGCAATGCCGTATTTCAGACCGAGTTCCTGAAAAAGCGCCAACGATTTGTGCATATACTCCAACGCTTTGGGGTAGTCCGCAATGGTACTGTACAACCATCCGATATTACCGTAGCTGGTTGCAATGCCCTCTTTATTATCATTGCCGGATTCTTCATACATTGCGATTGCCTTCAGCGCATATTCCAACGCTTTGTCGTAGTCCAAACGTTCTTGATGCACAAGCCCAAAGCTGTCGAGAGTGCCTGCAATACCATTTTGATCGCCAAGTTCCTCATAGATTGTCATCGCCAACTGATAATACTCTAATGCTTTGTCGTAGTCCATGAGATTCTGATATACAAGCCCGATATTGCCGAACAATGCCGCCTTTCGGATACGATTTCCAATCCGCTCGCTGAACGACAGTGCGATTTCCGCCTGATTCAGCCCGAGAGCGTAATCACCTCGTAAATCTGAAAATGTCATCAGCCGGTTGTACGCCCAGGCCAGCATCGCAAGTATCTCGTGTTTCTGCGAAAGTGCATCAAGTTCCTCACCAAGATCTTCACGCTCCGCGAATGGTTCGAGAAGAGCCAGCGCTTCCTTGGCGCACCGCTCCGACTCGTCGTAATTTGTTTGTTCAAATAAGCTTAGCGCTTCGTAGAGAAGCGACCTTGCTGTGTCAATCTTTGCCTGAATTTCGTGGTTTGTCATGGTTTTGTTTCCATAAAATATGTTTTCATTATGCCTTTACCCTTAATTTCCATCTCGCCTCTTTCTTGGAAGTGAAAGGACGTAAAGGACGTAAAGGACACAAGGGACGATGAGGACAACACCTGCATAAATTCTTCGCTCACATGGATCTTCCCCGCCTCGCCATGGCTTTCCATCCTACTCGCCGTATTCACCGTATCACCCCAAATATCATAAGCGAATTTCTTCTTTCCAATCACCCCGGCCACGACTTCACCGCTGTGAATTCCAATCCGAAGTTGAATTTCCTCGCCGGTCGATATCGCTTTGAATTCCTTGATGCTTTCTTGCATCTCCATCGCAAAGCGAGCCATTGCTTCGGCATGATCATCTCTCGTAATAGGAGCTCCAGATACTACCATGTAACAATCGCCAATCGTCTTGATTTTCTCGAGTCCATATTTTTCTGCTAAGGCGTCAAATACAGTAAATATTCGGTCTAATCCCTCCACAAGTTCTTCCGCGCTGATTCGCTGCGAGAGTTTAGTGAATCCGACTATATCTGCAAAAAGCACCGAGACATGAGAATGTTTTTCGGCAATCAATTTCGTACCATCGAGCATCTTGTTGGCTATCAGTCGTGGTAACACATTATGCAGAAGTTGTTCAGTCGCTTCATGTTTGGCGTTGGCTGATGCTATTTGGATTTCGTGTTGTTTATCTATTTCAGCTTGTTTTCGCTGATAGTTTAATAGTTCAGCTTGTTTGAGCGTTTCAGCATTTTTGACTTCTTGTTCAAGCACATAGAATTTTTCAAAATGATCATACGAATCAGCAATTTCGCCTTTATTTTTAAGAATTTTTGCAAGCTCTTTATGTGCAGTTGCTGCGCTTCCTTTTTCACCATTTTTTTCAGCTAGAGTCAGCCCTTCTTGCAACATTTCTAGAGCATCATCTTGGCGATCGAGTTCTGAGAGAAGAATTCCTAGTGCTATAAGAGTATCACCTACATAGAGATTCGATTGAAGTTCGCGTTGTATTTGTAAAGCTCGAAGGAGATAGTCCATTGCCTCATATTTCCTGCCCAAAGCGCTTTGAATATTTCCCAAATTAGCGAGAGAATAAGCAACCTGTTGTTTATTCCCAAATTCTTCGGAAAGGAGTAGTGACCGTTGCTGGTAAATAAGCGCATTATCATAGTCCTTAAGGAAAAAAAACGCGTAGCCCATGTTCCCGGTACAACTTGCAGTCTGGCGTTTGTTGCCAAGCTCTTCATTGATAGTAAGCGCCTTTTGATAGTATTCCAATGCTAAGATATAAGAGCCAATTAAGTAATATACATTTCCTGTATTCATCGTATCTGAAGCTACACCAGATTTTTCTCCCAGTTCTTCATGAATAGCATATGCTTTCGCTAAATATTCTAAGGCATTTTCATACATACAGAGATTATTATACACATTCCCGATGTTTCCTGTAACTGCTGCCACACCGGACAGATCACCGATTTCTTGAAAAGAAGCAAGTGCACGATTGTAGAATTCCAACGCCTTGTCGTTGGAGCCGAGCTCAGCATAGACTACTCCGATATTTTTGGACACAGCCGCAACACTAGAACTATCTCTATGCTCATCATGAAAAGTTAGAGCTTTCTGGTAATATTCCAATGCCTTGTCATACTCTCCACTACTTGAGTACACGCTCCCGAAAAGATTCCATGCTTTTGATAGCAAAAGTTGTAGACTGTGCAATTCTGCCAAAGATACCATGCGATTTGCCTGCTCTATTGCTTTGTCAAAATTTCCTAAATGTTCATTATTAATAGCGAGAACGTACCACGATTCTGCTTCGAGTGTATGGACATCTCGCAGTTCAGTAGTTGGCTTATTGAGTTCAGCGAACACTTCATTTGCAAGTTGTTCTGATAACTCATAGTTACCTTTGTTACTTTCGGCTTGTGCTCTTTGTAATTTGGTTACGAGTTCTTCGTTGCTCATGGTGGTTCTAGTAGTTTGTTAGTTCAAGAAAGTAAGTTTTCATTACTCCTTTACCTTTGATTGTCATTTCGCCACGCTCCACAAATTGAAAGGACTGAAAGGACGATAAGGACAAAGCGCGAACAAATTCTTCCGTGCAATGTATCTTTCCCGCCTCGCCATGGCTTTCCATCCTACTCGCCGTATTCACAGCATCGCCCCATAAATCATACGCAAATTTCTTTTTGCCAATCACACCTGCGACCACTTCTCCACTATGAATTCCAATGCGTAATTGAATTTCTTCACCGCTGGAAATTGACCGGAATTCTTTCATTGCGTCAACCATTTCAATCGCAAAAAGTGCCATTGATTCCGCATGATCTTCGCGCTGCACAGGAGCACCTGAGACGACCATATAGGCATCGCCTATCGTTTTAATTTTCTCTAAGCCATGCTTCTCGGCGAGCGCGTCAAAAGCGCTAAAAATCCCATCCAATCCTTCGACAAGCTCTTCAGGCGTAATACGTTGCGATAATTTGGTGAATCCTACGATATCAGCAAAGAGGACAGATACGCTTGGTATTTTCTCGGCGATGAGCTTCGTGCCGTCGAGCATTTTATTGGCTATGCTTGGTGGGAATACGTTGTGGAGTAATTGTTCGGTGGCTTGGTGCTTTGCATCGGCGGCGGCTTTGGTGATTGCTATTTGTTTCTCCCGTTCCTCGGCTTGGCGGCGCTGCTCCATGAGTCCGGCTTGCTTTGTTGCTTCTTCGCTACGGACTTCTTCTTTAAGGTTGTGGTATTTCTCAAAATGAAGCTGACATTCTTCCCACCTTTTCTCATGTTTAAACAAATCGGCAAGAGATTTATGAAAATCATACAAATGCAGTTTTTCGCCGATTTCCATACAAAGTGCAATTGCTTTCATCAAGAACTCCTCTGCTTTAGCGGAATCGTATCCCTCGAAATCCAGCGTTGCGTATTTAGTGCCGATACTACCGAGATTGATTGCAATGCCTTTTAAACTGCCGATTTCTTCAAAGATAGTGAGGGATTTTTGATAATACGTGAGTGATTTGGCATACTCCGAAAGATCAGCATAAGCATTCCCAATATTGCCGAGATTGATTGCAATGCCTATTTTACTGCCGATTTCTTCATGAATAGACAGAGCCTTTTGGTAATACGTGAGAGCATTGGCGTAGTCCAGAAGCTCCCGATACACAATCCCTATACTACTGAAATTTTTAGCTATGCCGTCTTTTTTGCCGATTTCCTCATTGATAGTTAATGCTTTTTGGTAATACGTGAGCGCATTGGCGTAGTCCGAAAGAATCACGTACACATTCCCTATATTACCGAGATTGTATGCAATTCCTTCTTTCCTGCCGATTTCTTCATTGATAGCGCGTGCCTTTTGATAATAGGTGAGCGCATTGGCGTAGTCCGAAAGATTAGCATACACAAGCCCTATATTGCCGAGACTGTTTGCGATGCCGTTTTTACTGCTGATATCTTCAAAGATGGTGAGCGCCTTTTGGTGATACATGAGCGCATTGGGGTAGTCCGAAAGACATATATATATATTTCCTATATCGCCGAGATTTCTTGCACTGCCATTTTTACTGCCGATTTCTTCATTGATGGAGAGTGCCTTTTCCAAACTCATAAGCGAATTAGCGTAGTCCGAAAGATTAGCATACACAACCGCGCAATTGCTTAGTGCTTTGGCTTTGAGTTCAGGAATATTGATTTCTTCCGCGATGTCGATTGAGGCAAGAGCAAGAGAGAGAGCTGTGTGAAGATCCCCGCGCCGCCATTTTGTGGTAGAGAGAGTGATAAGCGCGGCGCAGTGGAGCTCCTCCGAGCGGTTCGCTTCTTTTCGAGCCCCTCGGTTGTCAAGGTTGTCTTGGTCGTCAGTTTCACCGAGCCGCTCGCGAAGAAGCGAGGGGCTCGGGATGTTTAGTTTTTCAGTACATCATTGGCAAGAGTTTCAGCTTCATCGAAGTTGCCGGAGTTGTTGCATTCATTTGCTTCTGCGAGCAGGTTGTTGAGTGTTTCGTCATTCATAGGGTTGCTTTCTGTAAATAGTATGTTTTCATCATACCTTTGCCTTTGATGTGCATTTCACCACGCTCAGCGAAGTGGAGGGAAATTGGGAACTTAGGGGACAGTGGGGACTCTTGGGGCTGCCCTTGGCGGTCTGCCCCAAGGAATGCTTGCTTGAATTCCTCGCTCACATGTATCCTATCCTCCTCACCGTGCGACTCCATCCTACTCGCCGTATTCACCGCATCTCCCCATAAATCATACGAATATTTATTCTCACCGATAATTCCCGCTACGACACTACCGGAATGCAAGCCAATTCGAAAACCCAAATCTATAGTTGTCGAAAAATCACGTCCGATAGGAAATCTTCAAGCATTTCAAGAGCGGCGAGCGCCACCCTTTCAGCGTGATTATCACAGCTCACCGGAGCGCCGCAGACTGCCATATAGGCGTCACCAATGGTCTTGATTTTCTCGAGTCCATGATGCTTGCAGATGGTGTCGAATCGTGTAAAGATTATGTCCAATAAATCGATTAATTCACCAGCGGGAAGATTGGCTGATATCTGTGTAAAACCAACAATATCAACAAATAATACGCTCACATTTTCATGGGTATCGGCGATTTTCTTCTCTCCTAGCAAGAGGCGTTTGGTAATATTCGGCGGGAGGATATTGGCGAGAATCGAGTCCGTCGCTTGATGGTGCGCGCGCTCGACAGCTAGAGATTTGTCGATGTCGTATTTTTGGGTTTTGAGAATTGCTTCGTCGCTTTGCACTTCGTCCTTGAGCTCTTGATATAATGAGATATAATAATATGCTTTCTCCCAATTCTGCATTGTTCGGTAGAGGTCAGATAGAAACAAACAAAAACGATATCGATGTTGCTTGCTACCATTTTTCTCAAAAGCAACAATTGCTTTTAAGAGATTCTCTTCCGCTTTTTGCAAGTCATACCCCTCGTATTGCTTTTCGGCATAGAGTTCGCCAATACTGCCAATTAAGAAAGGTGTAGGTTCATTGCCATCCAATCTTTGTGCAATCAATGATTTACCGTAATACTCCATAGCGGTATCATACATTCCGAGGTCTTTATAGACGAGCCCAATATTTCCATACAGTAGGTTTACACTACCGATTTCAGAAAGCTCTTCAGCCACTACTAATGATTTTGAATAAAATTCAAGCGCATTTTCGAGCTGACCGGAATAATAATACGCAACTCCAATGGAGTTCAGGGCATCTATATATCCGGATTTAAAACCTATTTCTTCGAACAATTTCAACGAATGTTTGTAGTATTCCACCGCTTTTTCATGAAGATTCAGCGATGAATAGACTCCCCCTATCACCCGAAGCGTAATCCCTACACTGAGTGTGTCTCCCACTTCTTCAAGAATGCCCAAAGCACGCGTTAGATATTCTAATGATCGTGAAAAGTCGCCAAGCTCGGCATAAATTCCTCCGATATTACTTAGATTTCGAGCCATTGCACCCCGATTGCCAACTGCCTCGTGTAATTGTACCGCCCGTGTCATAAATTCTATTGCGCGCAAGAGATCACCTTGGATACTGTAAATTGACCCCAACAACCCCGTAACTCTTGCCTCGGTTGTATGGAAGTGACCCTCTTTGGCTATAAACAATGATAATTGAGCATAGCCCAACGCACCATCAGCCCTACCTTGTCTCATGATGGAATCACTCAGAATTAAAAGGGCATGAGCACGCACTTCGCGAATCTCGTCTGTTTCATCAGCCGTTGCAATCGCTTCAAGAACACCAGCACACATTTTCTCGGCTCCGAGTTCGTTAAAACGAATGTAGATTTCATCTTCAGCTGATTTGATACGTTCTTTAAGTTCTTTAATAGTCATTGTGTTGTTGTAAATTGTATATTCTTCCAATACCCAAAAACCGATTTAACCACCGTAGGGGCAATCCCTTGCGGTTGCCCATAATTAAATACCATAAAAACGATTGCATAACCTGCACAACCGGGGCAACCGCAAGGGATTGCCCCTACCGTTGCCCAATAATTAAACACCATAAAAACGATTGCATAACCTGCACAACCGGGGCAACCTCAAGGGATTGCCCCTATGTGGGTTATTATTACAAAGGACGAATTAGATTCGTCCTTTGCAAATTACCATAGATTTTCCAAACATCTACCCCTACATGCTATGTATGTTTTTTTCAAGAAAATACGTGCGCATCATGCCCTTGCCCTTAATCTCCATCTCACCACGGGGGATAATGGTTAATGGTAAATTGTTAATGGTGAATGAGGAAAAATTGTCTGCTTCTTCCATTAACCATTCACCATTAACCATTAACAATTTCTTCAAAAATTTCTCGCTCACATGTATTTTCCCGGCTTCGCCATGACTCTCCATTCTACTTGCCGTATTCACCGCATCGCCCCATAAATCATACGCAAATTTCTTCTTGCCTATCACACCTGCGACCACTTCGCCACTATGAATTCCGATCCGTAATTGAATCTCTTCCCCGGTGGAAATGGAACGAAATTCTTTCATCGCTTCCACCATTTCAAGCGCAAAATTTGCCATTGATTCCGCATGATCTTCGCGCTGCACAGGAGCTCCCGATACCACCATGTACGCGTCGCCGATGGTCTTGATTTTCTCCAAACCATACTTCTCGGCGAGAGCATCAAAGGTGCTGAATATACTATCCAAACCTTCGACAAGTTCCTCAGGAGTAATACGTTGCGATAGTTTGGTGAAATTGACGATATCGGCAAAGAGTACGGACACACAAGGAATTTTCTCGGCGATGAGCTTTTCGCCTCCCAATATTCGGTGGGCTATGCTTGGAGGAAGTACATTGTGCAAGAGTTCTTCCGTCGCTTGGTGCTTTGCATCGGCTGTGGCTTTGGCTATTTCTATTGCTTTTCGTTGTTCGCGGATGGCATCTTGTTTTTTGACTTCTTCTACATTTACTTCTTTTTCAATTTCGATGTATTTCTTGTAGTGAACAGCAAAGTCCTCCCATCGCTTTTCGTTCTCGAATAAATCAGCAAGAGACTTGTGAATTTCGGATAATAAAGGTTTAGCACCAATTTGCAAACTTGATTCAATGGACTTAAGGAAAAACATTTCAGCTTTAGCGGTATCATAACCTTCATATTTACTATCTGCATAGACAATCGCGATGTTCGCTGTAACGCGTGCTACGCTTACATTCTCTCCTAGTTTTGTGTGGGTTTCGAGAGCTTTATTGTAGTATTCCAATGCCTTGTCGTGGATGCCAAGATCTGCATAGACAATCCCAATGCTTCCCATAACGCTTGCTACTCCTGAACTATCTCCTAGTGCAGTGTGGGTAGAGAGTGAGTTGTTGTAATATTCCAACGCTTTGTCGTAGTTTCCAAGATCAGCATAGACAATCCCGATGTTCACATTGACAGTTGCTACAACAGCAATATCTCTTAGTTCCGTGTGCATTACTAATGACATGTTGTAGTATTCTAATGCCTTGTCGAAGTTGCCAATAAAATAATATATAACCCCGATGTTCCCGATAACGCGAGCAATGCCTGCACTATCTACGAGTTCTGTGTACGTAGAGAGTGCGTTGTAGTAGTATTCCAACGACTTATCATAGTTGCCAAGATTTTGATTGACCAGCCCGATCATATTCCATGCTTTAGCTTTGCAACTGAGGAGGTTACTCTCAACAGCAAGTGTTAACGCTCTATGGGCTTGCCCTAGCGCGAGGTCAAAATTTCCCCGTCTGTATTCCACATTTGAGAGCGCGAGGATTGCATTTGCTTTGAGAGAAAGTGAGTCTCCATGTAGTCCTTCATTGTGAGTGACGGAGGTTTTGGCTGCATTTGCATTTGTAGAAAGCTCAGATGAGGTAATTTGGGTAGAAAATTTGACAAGCTCAGCCAGTACCTCGTATGCAAGAATTTCGGCTGTTTCGAAGTTACCTTTGTTTGCTTCGTCTTTGGAGAGTTGGATTTTTGCTTCAATTTCAGTAAGTACCATTGTTGTATTCTAGTTTATTTTTTTCTAAAAAATATGTCTTCATCTTCCCTTTGCCTTTGATGTGCATTTCACCCCGAGGGATAATGGTTAATGGTAAATGGGTAATAGTTAATGAGGAAAGATCGTCTGTTTCATCCATTAACCATTCACCATTAACCATTACTAATTTCTTCAAAAATTCTTCCGATACATGTATCTTATCCGCTTCACCATGCGATTCCATTCTCGCTGCTGTATTCACACTATCGGAATAAATATCATAGACAAAGCGTTCATCGCCAATCACTCCGCCTACGACCGAACCTGTATGCAAGCCGATGCGAATTCCGAAATTAACACCTTCCGGTAAATACGCTCTGAATTCATCGGGGAGCTTGATTTCTTGTTGCATTTCAAGCGCGGCTAATGCCATTCGCTCGGCGTGGTCATCGCAGGGGATAGGAGCGCCGGCGACTGCCATATATCCATCGCCGATGGTCTTAATTTTCTCACAACCGTGTTTTTTCATAATCGTATCGAAAGTGCCGAAGACATAGTTCAGGAAGCGAACGACGACGTATGCAGGCATACCGGCCGAGATGGGAGTGAATCCGACGATATCGGCAAAGAGGATAGAGACAGAAGGGAAATAATCGGCGATATCTTTCTCACCGGCAATGATGCGGGTAGCAATACTTTCCGGTAACACTTTGTGGAGTAATGTAGTGGTAGCAGTTAATTTAGCAGCAGCGGTTGCCTTCGCGAGTTCAACTGCTTTTCGCTGTTCGCGGATGGCATCTTGTTTTTTGGTTTCTTCTATATTGACTTCATCTTTAAGTTCAATATATTTTTTATGATGGATAGCGAAGTCTTTCCATCGTTCTTCATTTTCGTAAACATTGGCAAGTGTTTTATTAAGACCTACAAGAAGTGCCTTCGCTCCTATTTCATTGGCTACGGCAATGGCATTATTCAAGAACTCTTCAGCAATTGCTATGGTGTATCCCTCATAATTTTTATTGGCATAGAGTTCCCCAATATTCCCGGTAACGAGTGCTACTCCAAATTTACGCCCGAGTTCTTTATACGTAGCCAGCGCTTGCTCGTAGAATTCCAATGCCTTGTCGTAGAAGCCGAGAAAATAATACACACTCCCTATATTCCCTGTAACGTTTGCCACTCCTGATTTGTCCACGAGTTCTTTGTGCAGGGTGAGAGCTTGCTCGTAGAATTCCAATGCCTTGTCGTAGGAGCCAAGATTTAGGAACACACTCCCAATATTCGCTGTAACGCTTGCCACTGATGATTTTTCCCCGAGTTCTTTGTGTCCGGCGAGCGCTTGCTCCATGAATTCCAATGCCTTGTCGTAGGAGCGAAGAGAATTATACAGATTCCCTATATTCCCTATAATGCGTGCCACTCCTGTTGCATCTCCGAGTTCTTGTTGCGCAGCGAGTGCTTGCTCGTAGAATTCCATCGCCTTGTCGTAGGAGCCAATATTTTGATACACAAGCCCTATATTCCCTGTAACTCTTGCCACAAATGATAGTTCACCGAATTCTTTATGCACAGCGAGCGCTTGCTCCATGAATTCCAAAGCCTTGTCGTAGGAGCCAAGTTTTATATACACAAGCCCAATATTCCCTGTAACGCGTCCCGCTTCTGATGTATTCCCGAGTTCTTTGTGCGTAGCGAGCGCTTGTTCGAAGTATTCAAATGCCTTGTCGTAGGAGTCAAGTTCAGAATACACTTTGCCTAACACATTCCATGCTGTAGTTTTGCTTTCAGACAAGGCATATTCTTCGGCGATGTCAAGGGAGGCAAGGGCAAGGGAGAGCGCCGCTTGCAAATCACCGCGTTGGTAGTTGGTAGTAGCGAGCAAGTTCAGCGTAGAGCAGTGCAGCGTTTTTCGTTCGACCACTGCGTATTCTTCACCTGTGTTTACATTTTCAATTTCTGCAAGTGCAGATTTAGCAAGTGCTTCTGCTTTAATGTGCTTGCTTGTTCTGTTGAATTTTTCTGCTTGTTTCAACAGGTCTTTGAGTGTATCAAGATTCATAGTTTATGTTGATTGTACTAAATAATATGTTTTCATCATGCCTTTGCCTTTGATGTGCATTTCTACACGTTCTTGGAATGTAAAGGACTGAAGGGACATAAGGGACAAAAAGGACGAAAGAGTCAGGGCATGCATAAATTCTTCCGAACAATGAATCTTCCCCGGCTCGCCGTGGCTCTCCATCCTACTTGCAGTATTCACCGCATCGCCCCATAAGTCATAAGCATATTTGTTCTTACCGATTATTCCTGCTACCACACTTCCCGAATGCAAACCAATTCTAAAATCTAATTCAATCAGTACTGAAAACCTCTGCTCCATTGAGAAATCTTCCAGCATTTCAAGCGCTGCAAGTGCTGCGCGCTCTGCATGATTTTCCACGGCAACCGGCGCGCCGCACACAGCCATGTACGCGTCGCCGATAGTCTTGATTTTTTCAAGTCCGTGCTTCTTGCAAATGGTATCGAAACGGGTGAAGACGATGTCGAGAATATCGATTAATTCTCCTGCATGAACATTCGCCGACATTTCAGTAAATCCAACAATATCAATAAATAGAACACTCACACTTTCGTGCGTGTCGGCTATTTTCTTACCGGCAAGGATACGGTTGGCAATTTCGGGTGGAAGGACATTATGGAGTAGTTGCTCCATAGCTTCGTGTTTGGCGTTCGAGGTGGCTTGCGCAATAGCTATCTGCTTCTCCCGCTCGCGCTGCTGGTTTTGCTTCTTGACTTCTTCAATGTTAATTTCTTTTTCAGTCTCTATGTGTTTTTTGTAGTGAGCGAGTGCCTCGATTCCTCGTTCTTCCTTTTCGTAAAGTTCAGACAAAGTCTTATGTAATTCTAATAAATTCGCCTTCGCTCCAATCTCGGTAAACATCGCAAGTGCCTTAAGTAAATACTCCTCTGCTTTCATGGCATCGTAGCCCTCATATTTTTTCTCGGCATAGAGAGTACCGATGTTCCCCGTTACATTTGCAGCTCCTGACTTATTTCCCATTTCTTCATGAGTGGCAAGAGCGGTGTGCAGGTATTCGAGCGCCTTGTCGTAGGAGCCAAGAAAGAGATACACATTCCCGATGTTCCCCGTAACGTTTGCAGCGCCTGATGTATCTCCCAATTCTTCATGAAAGGCAAGAGCTTTGTGAAAGTATTCGAGTGCTTTGTCGTAGCTGGCAATTGAAGCATACACAACTCCGATGCCCCCCGTAACATTTGCTTTGAAAGGTTTCTCTCCGATTTCGTCGAATATAGAGAGAGCATTGTGTAAATATTCGAGCGCCTTATCGTACGAGCCAAGCGCAGCATACACATTCCCGATATTCACAATAGTGCCCCCCATCATTCTATTCTTTCCCGATTTTTCAAGAGTGATGAGAGTTTTGTGGAGGTATTCGAGTGCCTTGTCGTAGGTGCCAAGATAGAGATACACAAGCCCGGAAGTATTCTGTGCTCTGGCAATGAGTTGCGTGAGTTTATGTTCTTCCGCGAGGTTGATTACGGAATGCGTGAGGGCGAGCACCTGTTCATAATCTCCTTTGAGCCGTGCGGATTCAGCGAGCGTCATTAGGGTGTTACAGTGGAGTTCGGCATCCTCCTCCTTCAGAAGGAGTACTTCAGCGAAAACTTGATTGGCAAGTTTCTCTGCTTCTTCGAATTTACTTGTTTTGTTGAGTTCGTCTGCTTGGGTTAGCAAGGCCTTGAGTTCTTCATTTGTCATTCGTTTGCTTTCTCCAGAAAATATGTTTTCATCATTCCTTTGCCTTTGATTTCCATTTCGCCTCTTTCCTGGAAGTGGAGGGACATTGGGGACATTGTGGACGTAGGGGACGAAAGGGACAGAGCGCGCATAAATTCTTCGGATACATGTATCTTCCCCGGCTCGCCGTGGCTCTCCATCCGGCTCGCTGTGTTCACTGCATCACCCCATAAATCATAGGCATACTTGTTCTTCCCGATGATGCCGGCCACAACGCTGCCGCTATGCAAACCTATACGCATATTCACCTTCACATCTTCTACCATTGACGGTAGTTCCTGTATGGCATCAATCATTTCCAATGCCAGCGATCCCAAGCGTATCGCGTGATCTTCGGCAGGGTCGGGAAGCCCCGACACTACCATATAACAATCACCTATCGTCTTGATTTTCTCACATCCATATTTATCGGAAAGGTGGTCGAAGGTGTTGAAAATGCTGTCGAGTCCAGCCACGAGCTCCTCAGGTGTGATGCGTTGGGAGAGCTTCGTGAAGCCGACAATATCGGCAAAGAGCACAGACACGCTTTGATAGCTATCGGCAATCGTTTTCTCTCCGGCTACCATTCGTTCGGCAATTTTCGATGGGAGGATATTGTGGAGAATTTTTTCTTGTTCCTGAAAACGGGCGAGTTTGATTTGACGGTCGCGGGATGCTTCCTCGACTTTCCGGCGGTGCTCCATCAGTTGGGCTTTTTGGGTGGCTTCCTCGCTTTGAACTTCAAGATATATCTCATGATATTTCTTGAAATGAAAGGAATGTTTTTTCCAACGCTTCTGTTGCTCATACAAAACTGCAAGGTTTTTATGCACTTCATAAGCATGACGTTTTGCTCCAATTTCTTCAATCATAGCCAGCGATTTGAGCAGTATCTTCTCTGCCATTGCTGCATCGTAGCCATCGAACTCCTTGTTCGCATAGGCAGATCCGATATTTCCGGTAACTCTTGCTGCATCAATTCTCATTCCTAGTTTTTCGAATGCTCCGAGTGTTGATGCGAAGTATTCCATAGCGCGGGTATAGTCGCCCATAGAATAATGTACGCCCCCGATTCCTCCCGTAATAGTTACAGCATCTGCTTTCATTCCGAGCTCTTCGAATGCCACGAGTGCTTTTGCGTAGTATTCCAAAGCCCGGGGGTAGTCAGCCATATTGTTATATACGTGCCCGATATTCCCGTTAGCGAGTGCGGCGGCGGCTTTCTTGCCGAGTTCTTCGAATGCCGTGAGTACTTTTGCGAAGTATTCCAAAGCCCTGGAGTAGTCTCTCATATTATAATGCACGATCCCGATATTTCCGGTAACATTTGTCGCATCTGCTTTGTTGCCGAGTTCTTCGTGAGCTGCGAGTGCTTTTGCGAAGTACTCAAATGCGCGAGGGTAGTCGCCCATAATATTATGGACGTTTCCGATGTTTCCGTTAACTACTGCGGCATCAGCCTTGTTGCCGATTCCTTCGTTAACCGCGAGTGCTTTTGTGAAGTACTCAATTGCACAGGTGAAGTCGTCGAGATCCGAATGCACAATCCCGAGAAGGTTCATAGAGTTGGCTACCTCCTGTTTGTCTTCCACTTGCTCTGCTGAGGAGAGCGATTCTTCGGCTATTGGGAGAGCGTCGGATGATCTACCTCGGCGGAATAGCGAGTCCGCAAAGAAGCGGAGGATGCGGGAGCGAAGGGAGAGTTCTTCTCCTTCGACAAGCGATTCAAGCACATCATAGCACAGCTGCTCTACGTCTTCGTAATTACCGTTCTTGTTTTGCTCTTCGACTTGTTTAAGTATTACCTCTAGTTCTTCGTGTGTCATGCTCTCTCCAAAAAATATGTTTTCATCATTCCTTTACCTTTGATTTCCATTTCGCCGCGAGAAATAATGGTTAATGGTAAATGATTAATGGTTAATGAGGAAAATTCGTCTTCTTCTTCCATTAACAATTCACCATTAACCATTAACAAATTCTTCATAAATTCCTCCGATACATGTATTTTCCCCGCCTCGCCGTGGCTCTCCATCCTACTCGCTGTGTTCACTGCATCGCCCCACATATCGTATGCAAATTTATTCTCTCCAATAATTCCTGCCACCACACTACCCGTATGCAAACCAATACGAATAGATACCTTGTCACCGGAGTCTGTTTGATAATTCTTCATAAATTCTGCTACGTCTAGCGCGAATAATGCTGTACGTTCTGCGTGATTTGCTACCGGAATCGGAGCTCCGCAGACTGCCATATAGGAGTCGCCGATCGTCTTGATTTTCTCCAGTCCATGCTCGCGGGCTATGTGGTCAAATTGAGTGAATATAGCATTCAACATGCCCACTAATTCTTGTGCACTTACTCGCTGGGATAATGTAGTAAATCCAACGATATCAGAGAAGAACACCGATACATTCTCGTGGCTATCGGCAATTGTTTTCTCGCCGTCGAGCATGCGATCGGCGATTTTAGAAGGAAGGATGTTATGGAGAATTTTCTCTTGCTCCTGAAAGCGGGCGAGCTTGACTTGTCGGTCACGTTCGGATTCTTCGATCTTCCGGCGGTGTTCCATTTGTTGAGCTTGCTTGGTAGCTTCCTCGCTTTGGACTTCAAGACACAGAGTATGATATTTCTTGAATTGAACAGCAAATTCTTCCCATCGTTTTTGCGTTTCGTATAAATCTGCAAGAAATTTATGGACCTCATATAAATTCCTTTTCGCGCCAATATCCTCTGATAGCGCAATAGCACTCAGAAAAGATTCTTCAGCTTTATCAGTATCATAGCCATCGAACTCCATATTGGCATAGAGCACGCCTATATGGCCGAGATTGCTTGCAATGCCATATTTGCTCCCTATCTCCTCATAGATAGCGAGTGCCTTTTGGTAAAAGGTGAGCGCTTGCGGGTTGTCCAAAAGATTCAGATACACAAGTCCTATACTTGAGAGATTTCTTGCAATGCCCTCTTTGCTCCCTATCTCCTCAAAGATAGCGAGTGCCTTTTGGTAATAGGTGAGCGCTTGCGGGTAGTCCGAAGGATTCGCATACACACTTCCTATACTTGAGAGATTTCTTGCAATGCCCTCTTTGCTCCCTATCTCCTCATTGATAGCGAGTGCCTTTTGGAAATAGGTGAGCGCTTGCGGGTTGTCCGAAAGATTCTTATACACAATTCCTATACTTGTGAGATTTCTTGCAATGCCATTTTTGCTCCCTATCTCCTCATAGATAGCGAGTGCCTTTTGTAAATAGATAAGCGCTTGCGGGTAGTCCGAAAGATTCCAATACACAATTCCTATATTGCCGAGATTGTTTGCAATGCCATCTTTGCTCCCAATCTCCTCAAAGATAGCGAGTGACTTTTGGAAATAGGTGAGCGCTTGCGGGTTGTCCGAAAGATCCATATAGGCATTTCCTATATTGCCGAGATTTCTTGCAATGCCCACTTTGCTCCCTATCTCCTCATAGATAGCGTGAGCCTTTTGGTAATAGGTGAGCGCTTGCGGGTTGTCCGAAAGATTCTTATACACACTTCCTATATTGCCGAGATTGCTTGCAATGCCATCTTTGCTCCCTATCTCCTCAAAGATAGCGATTGCCTTTTGGTAATAGGTGAGCGCTTGCGGGTTGTCCGAAAGATACAGATACACAGTCCCTATATTGCCGAGCGCCTTAGCATAGGTATCACCATCGATATTTTTTTCTTCCGCGATGTCGAGTGCGGCAACAGCGAGGGCGAGCGCCTCATGATAATCGCCACGTCTCCATTTTGCAGTAGAGAGTGTTATAAGTGCCTTACAGTGGGTGGTATCTCTTTGTCTTGCTGTTACGGTATCACCAGATTCGCTTATTTTTTCGAGCTCTGCCAGTAGTTCACCGGCAAGAGTTTCCGCTTCATCGTAGTTGCCGGTGTTGATACTTTCATTTGCTTTTGCGAGCAGGTTGTTGAGTGTTTCGTCGTTCATAGGGTTGCTTTCTGTAAGTAGTATGTTTTCATCATGCCTTTGCCTTTGATCGCCATTTCACCACGTTCTACAAATTTAAAGGACTGAAAGGACTGAAAGGACGATAAGGACAATGCGCGAACAAACTCTTCCGTGCAATGTATCTTTCCCGCCTCGCCATGACTCTCCATCCGACTTGCAGTATTCACCGCATCGCCCCATAAATCATACGCAAATTTCTTCTTGCCAATCACACCAGCGACCACTTCACCACTATGAATTCCAATTCTGATTTGAATCTCTTCACCGGTCGAAATTGAGCGAAATTCCTTCATCGCTTCCAGCATTTCAAGCGCAAAATGTGCCATTGCTTCGGCGTGGTCGGGGCGGGGAAGTGGCGCACCGGAGACGACCATGTAGGCATCGCCGATGGTCTTGATTTTCTCCAAACCATACTTTTCGGCGAGTGCGTCGAAGGTACTGAATATTCTGTCTAACCCTTCAACAAGTTCTTCCGGGGTAATACGTTGCGAGATATTGGTAAAATTGACGATATCGGCAAAGAGGACCGACACGCTTGGGATTTTCTCCGCGATAAGTTTGGTGCCGCCGATCATTTTATCGGCTATGCTTGGCGGGAGCACGTTGTGGAGGAGTTGTTCGGTGGCTTGGTGCTTTGCATCTGCTTTTGCTTTTGTTAGTTCAATGGCTTTCTGTTGCTCACGGATGGCATCTTGTTTTTTGGTTTCTTCTATATTGAGCTCATCTTTAATCTCGATATATTTTTTAAAATGGAAAGCGAAGTCTTTCCACTTTTCCTCACTTTCATATAAATCAGCTATAGACTTATGAAATTCAACCAACGCAATTTTGTCTCCGATTTCAGCACTTAACGCTATAGCATTGCTCAAGTACTCTTCAGCAAGGTCGGCATTGAATCGGTGGTTGTTTTTATCGGCATAGAATGCCCCAATATTTCCCGTAACCCGTGCCACTTCTGATTTATCCCCTTGTTCTTTGTGTGAGGAGAGTGCTTGTTCATAGCATTCCAATGCCTTATCGTAGGAGCCAAGATCATCATACACATTCCCTAAATTCCCAGTGACCCGTGCCGCTCCTTGTTTTTCTCCGATTTCTATATGCGCTATGAGCGCTATCTTCATGAATTCCAATGCCTTGTCATAGGCGTTCAGTGAATAATACAAAACTCCTATATTCCCGTTAACCCTTGCCACTGCGGATTTTTCACCGAGTTCCTTATGGACAGCGAGTGCTTGCTGGTAGTATTCCAATGCTTTGGTGAAGGATCCCACCCCGGAATACACGAGACCAATATTCCCTGTAACTCGTGCTGCTCCCGATGTATCTCCAAGTTGCAAATACATAGCGAGCGCTTTCTCATAGAATTCCAATGCCTTGTCAAACGTACCCTGAGTTCTGTACACGTTCCCTAAGATATTGTATGTCAAAGCAGTAACGTCGCATTCGGGTATGTCATATTTTTCCGCAATGTCGAGGGAGGATTGAGCTATCGAGATTGCCGCCTGAAAATCGGCTCGTCTCAAGCTGATAACAGCGAGAGAGTTCAGTGCCGAACAGTGCATCGTTTTTTGCTCGACCACTTCATTGTCTTCACCTGTAACGGTTTCATTTTCTATTACTACAAGTACTGATGTAGCAAGCTTCTCTGCTTCGTCGTACTTACCTGTGTTATTGAATTCCTCTGCTTGTTTCAGTTTGTCTTTGAGGGTATCGAGATTCATAGTCTATCTTGATTGTTCTAAAAAGTATGTTTTCATTATTCCTTTGCCTTTGATGTGCATTTCGCCGCGCTCAGCGAAGTGGAGGGACATTGGGGACTTAGGGGACAGTGGGGACTTTTGGGGCTGCCCTTGGCGGTCTGCCCCAAGGAATGCTTGCTTGAATTCCTCGCTGACATGGATCTTATCCGCTTCACCATGCGATTCCATCCTCGCCGCTGTATTCACGGCATCAGAATAAATATCATAGACAAATCTCTCATCGCCAATCACTCCGCCGACGACCGAACCTGTATGCAAGCCAATACGAATGCCGAAATCAGTACCGGCTGGCAAGTACTCCATAAACTCCTCCGGGAGCCGGATATCTTGCTGCATTTCAAGGGCAGCTAATGCCATTCGCTCAGCGTGGTCGTCGCAGGGAATTGGCGCGCCGGCAACGGCCATATAGCCATCACCGATGGTCTTAATTTTCTCACACCCGTATTTTTTCATAATCGTATCGAAGGTGCCGAAGACATAGTTCAAAAACCGAACTACCACATGCGCCGGCATACCGGCAGAGATTGGTGTGAATCCGACGATATCGGCAAAGAGGATAGTAACAGAGTCAAAATAGTCTGAAATGTCATTCTCACCGTCAATCATGCGCGTAGCAATACTTTCGGGTAATACTCTGTGAAGCAAAGCAGTAGTGGAGGAATGTTTGGCATCGGCGGCTGCTTGTGAGACGGCAATTTCTCGTTCTTTCTCTGCTTCCCGGCGCTCAATTTCTCGCTTCTCGGCTTGTTTATTTGCTTCATCGTTTCGAATTTCTTTCTCGAGGGCATAGAATTTCTGAAAATGAATGTCGGCTTCTTCCCAACGCTTTTCCTGCCGATAGAGGTTGGAAAGGAATTGATGAAATTCATTTGCGTCGGTTTTAGCTCCAATTTCTTCGGACATCCGGAGAGCTTTGAGGAGGTATTCTTCCGCTTTGTGAACATCATACCCCTCAAATTCACGGATAGCGTAGAGTTCACCGATATTCCCTAAGGCATTGCTAACACAGGATTTTTCTCCTAGCACTGTTTGCATGGCTAACGCCCGATGGAAGCACTCCAATGCTTTATCGTACATACCCAAATGACGATAGATCCAGCCCGAATTTCCGATACTTTGGGCAATAGCCGATTGATTGCCCAGTTCCTGGTAAATGGCAAGAGCTCTGCTGAAGTATTCTAATGCCTCGGGATAATTACCGCGTGTTCCATCTAACACCCCCATAGATGCCAATACGTGGCCAATATCAGCTTTATCCCCGATTTCCTGTAGTGTAGCGAGTGCTATCGTTAAATATTCTAATGCTTTATCGTAGGAACCAAGCTGACGGAGTATATTGGCTGTACGTAAGGTAATAAGTGCAACCTGTTGCTTGTTTCCAAGAGTTTCGTAACGATGCTGAGCTTGTGCGGAGAATTCCAAAGCCTTGTCAAGCATGCCCAGATCAGTATAAATTATTGCAATATTAGAAATAAGATGGGCAGTACGCAGGTCGTTTCCGATACGATCACTGTATCGCAGACCTGTCTCTGCCTGACGGAGGGAGAGCTCGTAGTTCGAGCGGGGAACGTTGATGGTGACTAATCGGTTATATGCATGAGCGATACTATTAATAATTGCATAAAGTTGCGACGATGAGTCACGTTCAGACCCCACATCATTCCGTTCGGCATGCGGCTCCAGAATATCAATCACTTCCAGCGCACATCGTTCGGATTCATCATAGTTCGATGCTTCAAAGAAGGTACGAGCGTCGGCAAGAAGCGTATCGGCAGTATCAAGCATGGCATGAATATCGTGGTTTATCATGGTGTTGCCTCCAGAAAATATGTTTTCATTGTGCCTTTGCCTTTGATTGCCATCTCGCCACGGGGGATAATGGTTAATGGTAAATGGTTAATGGTTAATGAAGAAAAATCGTCTGCATCATCGATTAACCATTTACCATTAACCATTAACAATTTCTTCAAAAATTCTTCGCTCACATGGATCTTCCCCGGCTCGCCGTGCGATTCCATCCGGCTCGACGTATTCACCGCATCGCCCCATAAATCATACGCGAATTTCTTCTTGCCAATAACTCCGGCTACGACCTCACCGCTGTGAATTCCGATCCGTAATTGAATCTCTTCACCCGTAGAAATTGACCGAAATTCTTTCATCGCTTCCACCATTTCGAGTGCAAAATTTGCCATCGCTTCTGCATGATCTTTACGCTGAATCGGTGCACCGGAGACGACCATATACGCGTCGCCGATGGTCTTGATTTTCTCCAACCCATGCTTCTCTGCGAGCGCATCGAAGGTGCTGAATATTCTATCTAATCCTTCGACAAGTTCTTCAGGGGTAATACGTTGCGAGAGTTTTGTGAAATTGACGATGTCGGCAAAGAGGACGGATACGCTTGGGATTTTCTCGGCGATGAGCTTTGTGCCGTCGAGCATTCTATTGGCTATGCTTGGTGGTAGCACGTTGTGGAGCAGTTGTTCGGTGGCTTGGTGCTTTGCATCGGCTTTTGCCTTCGCCAGTTCAATTACTTTTCGATGTTCGCGGATGGAATCTTGTTTTTTGGTTTCTTCAATATTTACTTCGTCTTTTATTTCGATATATTTTTTAAGATGGATAAGTGCCTCCATACCTCTTCCTTCATTTTCATATAAACCGGCAAGTGATTTATGGTAATAAACAAGCTGTGCCTTAGCTCCAATTTCATTGGATAAGGCAATTGCATTATACAAGTACTCTTTAGCAATGTCCGCGTCGTATCCCGAATACTTTTTATTGGCATAGAGAGACCCTATATTCCCTGTACCGCGTGCCACACCTGATTTTGCCCCGAGTTCCTTGTTCGCAGCGAGCGCTAGCTGGTAGCATTCCAATGCCTTGTCGTAAGAACCAAGATTTAGGTACACAATCCCTATATTCCCTGTAACTTGTGCCACTAATGATTTTGCCCCGAGTTCCTTTTGCGCAGCGAGCGCTTGCTCGTAGCATTCCAAGGCCTTGTCGAAGGAGCCTAGTTCTTTATACACACTCCCTATATTTGCTATAACGCGTGCCACATTTGATTTATTCCCGAGTTCCTTGCTTGCATCGAGCGCTTGCTCGAAGCATTCCAATGCCTTGTCGTAGAAGCCAAGATATAGATACACCATCCCTAAATTCGCTGTAACGCGTGCCACTCCTGATTTTTCACCGAGTTCCTTGTGCGCATCGAGCGCTTGTTCGAAGTATTCCAATGCCTTTTCGTATGAGCCAAGAGAAGAATACAAATTCCCTATATTCCCTGTATCGTTTGCCACTGATGATTTTTCCCCGAGTTCCTTGTGAACAGCGAGCGCATGCTGGTAGCATTCCAAGGCCTTGTCGTAGGAGCCAAGATTTTTATAAACAACCCCTATATTCCCTGTTACGAGTGCCACTCCTGATTTTTCCCCGAGTTCCATGTGTGCATCGAGCGCTTGCTCGTAGTATTCCAATGCCTTGTCGTATGAGCCAAGTTCTCGATACACATTCCCTACGATATTCCATGCTTTAGCTTTGCTTTGGGTCAGGGCATATTCTTCTGCGACATTGAGGGAGGCACGAGCGATGGTGAGCGCCGTCTGCAAATCCCCACGGCGGTAATTGGTATTAGCGAGCGTGTTCAGCACGGAGCAGTGGAGCGTTTTTTGCTCGGTCAGTGTTTGGTCTTCACCGGAGTCGCTTGCATTTTCTATTTCAGCCATAACGGATGTAGCAAGTTTTTCCGCTTCGTCGTAGTTGCCTGAGTTGCTGAGTTCATTTGCTTGTTTCAGCAGGTCTTTGAGTGTATCGTAGTTCATAGTTTATATTGATTGTTCTAGAAAGTATGTCTTCATCATCCCTTTACCTTTGATGTGCATTTCACCGCGTGGGATAATGGTTAATGGTAAATGGTTAATAGTTAATGATGAAAAATTGTCTGCATCGTAGATTAACCATTCACCATTTACCATTAACAATTTCTTCATAAATTCTTCACTCACATGTATCTTATCTTTCTCTCCATGCGACTCCATCCTACTCGCCGTATTGACAGCATCGCCCCACATATCATACGAATATTTATTCTCTCCGATAATTCCCGCAACCACACTCCCGGAGTGCAAGCCAATTCTAAAGCCGAGATCGATATTCGTCGAAAAATCTCGTCCGATAGGGAAGTCCTCGAGCATTTCAAGGGCAGCGAGCGCCACTCTTTCGGCGTGATTATCACAGCTCACCGGCGCGCCGCAGACTGCCATATAGGCATCACCGATGGTCTTGATTTTCTCGAGTCCGTGCTTCTTGCATATCATATCAAATCTTGTAAAAACGAGGTCGAGCAGGTCGATTAATTCGTGAGCGGATAATTGAGCCGATAATTGGGTAAAGCCTACAATATCAATAAATAACACGCTTACATGTTCATGAGTGTTGGCAATTTTCTTCTCACCCTTTACAAGACGTTCGGTAATTGTCTGCGGGAGAATATTGGCGAGAATTGTGCTTGTCGCCTGCGAAAGCGCACGTTCAACTGCAAGAGTTTTTTCCCGCTCGGCGTCCTGCCTCTCTCGGATGTATCGTTCGGCTATTTTCCGGCTTTCATTGCTCATCACTTCTTTTTCGAGAGTATGGTATTTTTTGAAATGAACAGCGAATTCCTCCCAGCGTTTTTCACGTTCGTACATGGATGCGAGTGAATTATGCAGCGCGTACAATTGCTGCTTGTCACCTGATTGCTCAAATATTCCAATCGATTGGAACAGGTATTCTTCTGCGTTTTCAGGGTTGTATCCTTCAAAGTCACCGTTGGCATAGACTTCCCCTATCGCTCCACAGCTTACTGCGATGCCGGATGGTACATCAATTTCTTTAAAGATTGCAAGTGCTTGGTGTATATATTCCAAAGATGTAGTAAACTCCGAGAGACTACTATACATGGAGCCGATGTTGATATATATGTCGGCCGTGTGTCTGCGCGAACCCGTTGATTGGGCGATAGATAACGCCTGATGCAGGAGTTCAAGTGCCCGCATAAAATCTTTGAGTCCGTGATAGACGAGACTCATATTTGTGAGGATAGCCACTTCTTCGCTTTGATTGCCGAGTTCGGCATGGAGCGCTCGGGCTTGCTCATAATATTCCAACGCTTGATCATATTCTTGGAGTCGGGAATAAACAAGTGCAATCCGCGCTAAATTGAGTGCCGCCCAAGAGTTATTATCAAGATCTTCGTTAATTTTCAGCGCCGATTGCAGGTAGTCGAGCGCGAGAGCGTACTCGGAAAAATGTTCATACATATCACCGATATTATGAAAATTACCCGCCATCATCCGTTGATTGCCAAGCTTTGTATTAATCACCAATGCCTTCTGCATATACTCGAGCGCGAGGTGATATTCCTCTTGACTTCTATAGACAATGCCAATCATATTCAGCAGATCTGCCTGTACTTGTTCATTGCCGAGCTCGTCGGCAAGTCGGAGTCCCGGTGTGGCAAAGAGGAGCGTTGATGCGGTATCATTCCGCGTAAGATTCGTGGATGCAAGCCGAACAAGAGAGCGCGCCAGCATCTCGACGGCAGTGCTTTTGAGGAAATCGCTATTCACTTCAGGTAATGCTTGAAGTAATGCAAGCAATTGATCTACAATAATGTTTGCTTCGTTATTGTAGCCGTTCTTGCATGCAGTTTCGGCATACGAGAGCCGGAGTGTCCATTCTTCGTGCGTCATAGGTTACTTTCGTGTATTCAAAATTACCGCAGTCAATTTATTTTTTGTTCGGTCCATCATCATCCCACCCATCGCCTGCGGTCACCCGTTGCCGTCAAAGCGTTCGAGGAAATATGTCTTCATCATGCCTTTGCCTTTGATTGCCATCTCGCCACGGGGGATAATGGTTAATGGTAAATGGTTAATGGTTAATGAGGAAAAATTGTCTGCATCATCGATTAACCATTCACCATTAACCATTAACAATTTCTTCAAAAATTCTTCTGATACATGTATTTTCCCCGCTTCACCGTGGGACTCCATCCTACTCGCCGTATTCACCGCATCGCCCCACAAATCATACGCGAATTTCTTCTTGCCAATCACTCCTGCAACTACTTCTCCGCTGTGAATTCCAATGCGTAATTGTATCTCCTCACCAGTGGAAATTGAGCGAAATTCCTTCATTGATTCCATCATTTCAAGCGCAAAATGTGCCATTGCTTCGGCGTGGTCGGGGCGGGGAAGTGGCGCACCAGAAACGACCATATAGGCGTCGCCGATGGTCTTGATTTTCTCCAAACCATACTTTTCGGCGAGTGAGTCAAAGGATGAGAATATTCTATCAAGTCCCTCCACAAGTTCTTCCGGGGTAATACGTTGCGATAGTTTGGTGAAATTGACGATATCGGCAAACATGACGGATACGCTTGGTATTTTCTCGGCTATAAGTTTGGTGCCGTCGAGCATTTTATCGGCTATGCTTCGGGGCAACACGTTGTGAAGAAGTTGTTCGGTTGCTTGATGCTTGGCCTCAGTTGCAGCTTTCGCGATCGCGATTTCCTTCTCACGTTCTTCGGCTTGGCGGCGCTGCTCCATGAGTACGGCTTTATGCTTTGCTTCTTCGCTCAGGGTTTCTTTTTCTAAGGCAATGAATTGTTCTAAATACTTGTGCGCTTCCTCCCAGCGCTTTTCGTTCTTGTAGAGCTCCGCCAAGTACTGATACACCTCGTATTCTATTTTTTTATTTCCTATTTCACGGCTCATCGCCAGTGAATTGAGGAGGTATTCTTCCGCCCGGACTGGGTTATAGTCGGCAAACTCGCGGGCTGAATAGACAATTCCGATATTGCTGAGATTACGGGCAATCCCTTCCATGCTTTCGGCTTCTTCATAGAGTGTCAGAGCCCTTTGCATATACTCAAACGCTTGTGAATAGTCGGATTTATTCTGACACATACCCCACCCGATATTGGTGAGATTATTTGCAATGACATCTTTATTGCCGAGTTCTTCATTGATTGCCAGCGACTTATGCAGATACTCCATCGATTTTTGGTAGTCAGACGCTAAACCTATACCGGCGAGATTGATTGCAAGCCATGCTTTGTTGCCTGTTTCTTCATTGATTGCCATCGCTTTATGGAAATAATCTAACGCCTCACTCTTGTAGCCAAGCTCAGTATACACAAGTCCAATGTTATGCAGATTGCCTGCTATGCCGTTTTTATTGCCGATTTCTTCATGGATTGCAAGCGCCTTTTGGTGATATTCCAATGCTTTGGCATAGTCTGATAGATTACGATATACATTCCCGATATAGTCAAGATTGTCTGCAATGCGTATTTTACTGCCGAGTTCATGGTACAAAGCCAACGAAGTTTGAAAATACTCCAGTGCTTTGAGGTTGTCCGATAGACTATAATATACACCTCCGATATTGGCGAGATTTCTTGCAATGCCCTCTTTACTGCCAAGTTCTTCGCAAATAGCCAACGCAGTTTGAAAATACTCCAGTGCTTTGGGGTTGTCTGATAAATTAGAATACACAGCTCCGATAGTGGCGAGATTTCTTGCTCTATCGGCTTCATTGCCGAGTTCTTCATTGATTGCAAGAGCCTTATGCAAATACTCGAGGGCATTGTCGTTGTCCCAAAGTTTCTGATACGCAGCCCCGATGGTGTTCAGCGCTCTAGCCCTGTAATCAGGAAAGTTATCTTCTTCGGCTATAGCAAGGGCAGTACGGGCAAGGGTAAGAGCCGGTTGATAATCACCGAGCCAATAGCTGATTCTACCCAGTGTAATGAGCGCAGCGCAGCGGATTGTTTGGAGGCTATCTATCGTCTTTTCCGTCAGCCCACCAACACCTGCGAGGAAGGATTCTACGTCATGCAGCACTTGATTAGCATCGCAAGATGCTTCATCGAAATTGCCTTTGAGAATGTGTTCTTCTGCTTGATCTAGCAGGGATTTGAGTGATTCTATGTTCATGATTTCTCCAGAAAATATGTTTTCATTTTCCCCTTGCCTTTGATGTCGATTTCACCTCGCTCGGTTATCCTAACCTCATTGTTCCCGGAACTCTTATTACGGCTTCGTAACAACCAAGCAAATTCTTTACTGACATGTATTTTGCCTGCAACTCCATTACTCTCCATTCGTGAGGCAGTATTGACAGCATCAGAATACACATCCCAGATAAATCTATCTTTGCCCATCACTCCACAGACCGCTCCACCGGTGTGTATTCCAATACGGATGTTGAATACTGTTCCTTCTGGTAAATCTTCTCGAATCGCCTCAGGTAGGTGTATGTCTTCCATCATTTCAAAGGCAGCACGGGACATTCGCTCGGCATGGTCAGAACATTCCACAGGAGCTCCGGCTACAGCCATATATCCATCACCCATAGTCTTTACTTTCTCGCAACCGTTCTTTTTCATTATAGCGTCAAATACGTCAAATACATAATTAAGTAAATCTATCACAATATCTGGTGGTACTTCTGTCGCAAGGCGAGTAAATCCAACTATATCTGCAAAGAGGATGGATACACTTGGGAAATAATCTGCAATTTTTTCTTCACCGGCCATCATCCGTGAGGCAATAGATTCAGGTAGTACTTTGTGTAATAAAGCTGTCGTTGCCTTAATCTTTGCCGAAGAGGCGACTTTGGCAATTTCAATTTCCTTTTCACGCTCGGCGGCTTGTTTATTTTGTTCGATTAAATGTGCTGTTTTCTTAGCTTCTTCACTTTGAACTTCTTCCTTTATCTCGTGGTATCTAACGAAATGGTCGTATGCTTCTGCTTTTCTGTTTGTGGTGTTGAATAAGTCTGATATGGCTTTCTCATTTTCATATAAAGTCTTCTTTTTTCCTATTTCTTCGCTCTTTGCAATAGCTTTGCACAGATATTCTTCTGCTAAGGTTGTATTATACCCTTCAAACGCTTGAGTTGCATAGAGAGAGCCGATGTTACCCATAACGGTTGCTTCCTCTGATTTAGATCCGAGGTCTATATGTGCAGCTAATGCTTTAACGTAAAACTCCAATGCCTTGTCGTAGCTGCCAAGAAAATAATACACATGCCCGATATTTCCCGTAAAGAGGGCTACCGCAGATTTCTCTCCGAGTTCTTCGTAAGCGGCTACCGATTTGAAGAAATATTCCAACGACTTATCGTAGTTTCCAAGTCCAAAAAACAAATTGCCGATGTTCCCCGTAATGCCGGCTACACCTGATTTTTGTCCAAGTTCTTCGTATGTAGCCAACGCTTTGAATAAGTTTTCCAAAGCTTTGTCGTAGCTGTCAAGGCAACCATACACCATACCGATGCTCTCCATATTGCTGGCTATTCCCGATGTAGCTCCAATTGCCAAGTTTGCAGCGAGCGCTTTGTCAAAATATTCCAAAGCTTTGTCGTAGCTGCCAAGAGTAAAGTACACATGCCCGATGTTACCAATAGCAATTGCCTTGAAAACTTGTTCTCCGATTTCTTCAAACATAGCTACAGCTTTGGCATAGTATTCCAGTGCCTTGTCGTAGGTACCAAGTGAATTATACACAAGCCCGATATTTACTAAAGTACCTCCTATTAATTTTAAATTGCCGAATTCTTCGTATGCGGCGAGCGCTTGGGCATAATAATCCAATGACTTACCGTAGTTGCCCAAATAATCGTAGACAATTCCGAATAGATTAAATACTTTGGGATGTATGTCCTTGAAGGTATATTTCTCCACGATAGCAAGTACGTGGTGAGCTTGTTCGAGCGCGAAATCATACTCTCCACGACGCCATGCTGTGTTCGCAATGACAAAGAGGGCGTTGGCGCGGAGCTGTTCTACTGAGACGAGTGTTTCGAGGGAGTCGCTCTGTTTGGAGAGTGATGCAAGTACTTGATTGGAAAGTTGTTCTGCTAAGTCGAGATTACCCTTGTTTACCTCGTCGTTGGCATGCTGTAGTTGGGTTGTACGTTCTTCGTTGTTCATAGGAGAATTGTATATGTAGTTTTTTCTAAAAAATATGTTTTCATTTTCCCCTTACCTTTAATCTCCATCTCACTGCGTTCTTGGAAGTGAAAGGACTTAAATGACCTAAGGGACGATAAGGACAGGGCGTGCATAAATTCTTCGGAACAGTGGATTTTCCTCGCTTCACCGTGCGACTCCATCCTACTCGCCGTATTCACTGCGTCGCCATAAATATCATAAGCGAGTTTCCCTGTACCAATTACCCCCGCCGTAATTTCACCACAATGCAAGCCAATCCGCAGATGAAATTGTGTACCCTTCGGCAGATGTTTGAGGATTTCTTCCGGCAATTCAATATCCTCGAGCATGTCCAAAGCCATGCGCGCAAGTCGTTCTGTATGATTAGGATACCTCAGAGGCGCACCGCACACCGCCATGTAACCGTCGCCGATGGTTTTGATACGTTCACAACCGTAGTGCTCGGCAAGTGTGTCGAAGTGCTCGATAATGAAATTCATAAATACAAGAATTACTTCCGGTGGCATAGCGGCTGATAGTTTGGTAAAGCCAACGATATCGGCAAAGAGCACCGATACACTCTCGAAGTGGTCGGCGATGCGCTTTTCGCCCTGTATCACGCGGTCTGCTATGGATTTCGGCAGGGTTTTGTGGAGGAGTTCTTCGGTCGCTTGAGCGCGCGCACGTTCTGCGGTGAGCTTCCGGTCGGTATCGTGCTTTTCTGCTTGCTTCTTGGCTTCTTCGCTTTGCACGTGGTGGGCAATTGCATGGTATTTCTTGTAGTGCACGGCGAAGTCTTTCCAACGGTCTTCTTGTTCATATAATTCTGCTATGGCTTTATGGCTCTCATACAAATTGTGCTGCGCGCCGAGTGCTTCGTTCATTGCAATTGCCCGGAGAAGATATTCTTCCGCTTTCGACGGGTCGTACCCTTCGAAGTTCTTTTGGGAATAGAGTATCCCGATATCCCCTGTAACACTCGCGACACGAGATTCTTCGCCGAGTGCAACATGTACTGATAGTGCTTTCACATAGCATTCCAATGCTTTATCATAGTCGCCAAGCCGTGAATAGACATTCCCGATATCCCCGGTTATAGCGGCGCTGAATGATTGTTCACCAAGCTTTTCATGGGCGGAAACCGCTTTGCCGAAGTATTCCAATGCCGTGTCGTAATCGCCAAGCGTGGAGTGCACATTGCCGATGTTCCCTATCACACGAGCGGCTGCCCCAATTTCTCCGATCGTTTCATGAACTGATAATGCTTTGCCGAAAAATTCCAAAGCTTTATCGTAGATTTCAAGTGCATAATAGACAATACCAATGTTCCCCGTATCGCGCGCCACGGCTGACTGTTCTCCAAGCGCTTCATGGGCTGATAATGCGTTGCTATAGTATTCCAATGCCTTGTCGTAATTACCAAGTGAATTATACACAAGCCCGATATTCCCCATACTAAGGGCTACGCCGGACTCTTCTCCGAGTGCTTTATAGGTGGATAACGCTTTCATGCAATACTCAAGCGACTTTTCGTAGTTGCCCCGTGAATTATAGACGAGCCCGATATTCCCCAGTACTCTGGCGACGTATAATAGCGCTCCGAGCGCTTCGTGAGCGAACAGCGCTTTCTCAAGAAATTCCAATGCTTTATCGTAGAGAGCAAGCTGAGCATAGACCGTGCCGAGAGCATTCCATGCTATAGGCAGGTGTTCGCCAAGAGAATTCTGCTCCGCGATCAAAAGAGCATGCTGCGCTAGTTCGATTGCACGCTCATAATCACCACGTTGACGCGCGGTATCCGATAGAAGAAGCATTGCTGCGGTTCGGAGGATCTCACCCTCGCGAACCTGTGCTAGGCCGCTTGGCGAAATTACTACGTTCGTCATTAGAGAATCAAGTGCCGAGAGCACCCCATTGGCACAATGGTCAGCTTCGTCCAATTCCCCGGCATTACGTGCTTCTTTTGCTTTATCCAGCAAGGTGTTGAGTGATTCAATGTTCATGCTTACTCCAAAAAATAAGTTTTCATGAGGCCTTTGCCTTTGATTTCCATTTTTCCTCTTTCTGCAAATCGGAGGGACATTGGGGACGGTAGGGACAGGCCAGGACCTGTCCTTTCGAAGAATGCATTCATAAATTCTTCTGATACATGGATTTTCCCCGGCTCGCCGTGGCTTTCCATCCGACTTGCCGTATTCACCGCATCGCCCCATAAGTCATACGCGAATTTTTTCTTACCAATCACGCCGGCTACTACTTCTCCGCTGTGAATTCCTATGCGTAATTGAATCTCCTCACCGGTAGAAATTGACCGAAATTCCTTCATCGCTTCCACCATTTCAAGCGCAAAATGTGCCATCGCCTCCGCATGATTGTCACGCTGAACCGGTGCGCCGGAGACGACCATGTAGGCGTCACCAATCGTCTTAATTTTCTCTAATCCATACTTCTCGGCGAGCGCATCGAATTCGCTGAATATTCTATCAAGTCCTTCGACAAGGTCTTCGGGAGTAATGCGTTGCGAGAATTTTGTGAAATTGACGATATCGGCAAAAAGGACGGAAACGCTCGGGATTTTTTCTGCGATAAGTTTGGTGCCGTCGAGCATTTTATCGGCAATGCTTGGCGGGAGCACATTGTGGAGGAGTTGTACCGTTGCCTCGTGCCGAGCACTAGCGGCGGCGTGGGCAATGGCGATTTCTTTTTCCCGTTCGGCTGCTTGCCTGCGTTGCTCCATGAGGTTGGCTTGCTTATGTGCATCCTCGCTTTGGACTTCTTTTTCGAGTGTGTAAAATTTCTCGTAGTGCATTTGACATTCCTCCCACCTCTTCTCTACTTTATACAAATCGGCAAGGGATTTATGCACGTGATATAAGTGCAATTTTTCACCAATTTCTTCATCGATAGCCATAGCTTTAAGCATCATTTCTTCTGCCTTGGCGGGGTCATAGCCATCGAACTCCTTATCGGCATAGAGCCCACCTATATTGCCGAGATTGCTTGCAATGCCATTTTTGCTCCCTATCTCCTCATAGATAGCGAGAGCCTTTTGTAAATAGGTGAGCGCTTGCGGGTAGTCCGAAAGATTCGCAAACACAATTCCTATATTGCCGAGATTGCTTGCGATGCCATTTTTACTCCCTATCTCCTCATAGATAGCGAGTGCCTTTTGGAAATAGGTGAGCGCTTGAGGGTAGTCTGAAAGATTCGCAAACACAATTCCTATATTGCCGAGATTGGTTGCAATGCCATGTTTGATCCCAATCTCCTCATAGATAGCGAGTGCCTTTTGGAAATAGGTGAGCGCTTGCGGGGAGTCCAAAAGATTCTGATACACATCTCCTATACTAGTGAGAGCGTTTGCCTTGAAAAGTTTTTCTCCAATTTCATCGAATATGGGGAGAGCTTTTTCGTAGTATTCCAATGCTATGGCGTTCTGTCCAAGAGCACCATATACAATCCCGATATTCACCATTGTGCCGCCCGTGCCTTTTTTGTTGCCGATTTCTTCATAGATCGCGAGAGCCTTTTGGTAATAGGTGAGCGCTTGCGGGTACTCCGAAAGATACTGATACACAATTCCTATAGTGCCGAGCGCCTTAGCATTGGTTTCATCCGGGAGATACTTCTCTTCCGCAAAGTCGAGTGCGGCACGAGCGTGGGTGAGCGCCGTATGAAAATCACCACGTCTCCATTTTGCAATAGAGAGTGTGATAAGTGCCTCACAGTGGATGGTATCTCTTTGTTTTGCTATAACGGTATCACCAGATTCGCTTATTTTTTCGAGCTCTGCTAGTAGTTCGTTGGCAAGAGTTTCAGCTTCATCGAAGTTGCCGGTATTGATGCATTCATTTGCTTTTGCGAGCAGGTTGTTGAGTGTTTCGTCGTTCATAGGGTTGCTTTCTGTAGAAAGTATGTTTTCATGATGCCTTTGCCTTTGATGTCAATTTCTCCTCTATTGGTGAAGAGTGGGGACATTGGGGATGTTGGTGACTGGCCATTTTGGCCTGACCCTAACATGAATGCTTGCTTGAATTCTTCACTGACATGAATCTTCCCCGGCTCGCCGTGGGATTCCATCCTGCTTGCAGTGTTCACTGCATCGCCCCACATATCATACGCGAATTTATTCTCACCGATAATGCCCGCTACGACGCCGCCTGAGTGTAAACCAATACGAATCATTACCTTATCGCCGGTATTTGTTTGATAATTATTCATCAATTCGGCTACTTCGAGCGCAAATAACGCCGCACGTTCTGCATGATTATCTACATGAATCGGAGCTCCGCAGACTGCCATGTACGCATCGCCGATGGTCTTGATTTTCTCCAAACCGTGTTTGCGGGCGAGCTGGTCGAATTGACTGAAAATGCCATTGAGCATTACTACCAATTCTTCGGCACTTATTCTCTGGGATAGTTTTGTAAAACCGACAATATCCGAGAAAAACACCGATACATGTTCATGGCTGTCGGCGATGGTTTTCTCGCCTTCGATCATACGGTCGGCTATTTGGGAGGGGAGGATATTATGGAGGATTTTTTCTTGTTCTTGAAAGCGGGCGAGCTTGACCTGGCGGTCGCGCTCGGCTTCTTCAATCTTACGGCGGTGTTCCATGTTCTGCGCTTGCTCGGTGGCTTCCTCATTTTGAACTTCTTTTTCTACTTCATGATATCTCTTGTGGTAGGTAAATGCCTCTTTCCATCGTTCCGTATTCCCGTACAAGTCCGCAAGTGAACCAAGCACTTTGTAAAGATTTTGCTTAATGCCAAGTTCAGTGCTTAATGCCACCGACGTTACTAAATGCTCTTCTGCCTTTGCTGCATCATAGCCCTCAAAATTTTGCGTAGAATAGACCTGAGCGATGTTTCCTGAAACGACGGCTACCGAAGATTTATTCCCAAGTCCTTCGTACGCGGCGAGTGCTTTTTTGTAGAATTCTAACGCCTTGTCGTACGTGCCAAGCTCGAAGTACACAGCCCCAAGGTACTCTATTACAGCAGCAGCGTTTGATTTATTACCGGATAACTCGTGGGCTGAGAGTGCTTTGGTATAGTATTCCAAGGCCTTGTCGTACTTCATAAGATAAAAATACACTACTCCTATGTTCCCAATAGCGATTGCCGTCATTAATTTTTCTCCTAGTGCTTCATAAGCAGCAAGCGCCTTGGTGAAATATTCCAATGCCGAATCATAACTGCCCATTCCGGAATACACCGCTCCGATGTTTCCCAAACAGCTAGCTGATCTTGATTTTTCTCCTAGCTCATCGTGTAAGGCGAGAGCTTTGGCGTAGTATTCCAATGCTCTGTCGTAACTGCCAATATTGGAATAGACTATCCCGATATTTGCCATCAAACGAGCTACGCCTGATTTTTCTCCTGCTTCTTCTTCTTTGTGTAATGCTTGGGTGTAATATTCCAATGCGATATGGTAGTTACCAAGATTGCGGTTGACAATGCCGAGGAGATTATATACATGTAATCGGACTTCCTGTACGTCGAAATTCTCCACAATCGTCAGCGCTTTCTGCCCATATTCGAGAGCGATATGATACTCACCTGATTTCCATGCCGAATCAGCAAGCGCAAGCATAGCGTTGGCACGGAGTACTTCAACTGCCCTCAAAGACCCTTCGACAGAGTCAATTGCTTCGAGAAAATGGCTCGGTTTGTCAAGTTCTATAAGCACTTCATTCGCAAGTTGTTCTACTTGGCGAAAGTTACCTTTGGTAGCTTCTATAACTGCGAGTTTAATTTTATCTTCGAGTTCTGATTGTTGTTTGCTTGTCATACATTCTCCAAAAAGTACGTTTTCATCATGCCTTTGCCTTTGATTTCCATCTCACCTCTTTCTTCAAATTGAATGGACTTTGGGGACGATGGGGACGATAGGGACACGGCGCGGATAAATTCTTCGGAACAATGTATTTTCCCCGGTTCGCCGTGGCTTTCCATCCTGCTTGCTGTATTCACCGCATCGCTCCAAAAATCATAGGTGAATTTCGTCTCACCTACTGACTGCACCAATGACTTCTCCACTGCTTATGCCTATACGAATCTCAATAGTCTCGCTCACTTCTTCACAGAATTTCTGTGTCTCATTGAGCATTCCAATTGCTGTCTTTGCCAGGCGTTCTGCGTGGTCTTGGCAACGTTCCGGCGCACCGGACACGATCATATAAGCGTCGCCGATGGTCTTAATTCGTTCAACGCCATGCTCTTCGGTCAATCTATCAAATCGTGAGAATAAATTGTTCAGCAACTCAACTAATTTCTGTGGTTCCATCCGAACGCTCAGTGGCGTGAAGCCAACAATATCGGCAAAGAGAATAGATACCGATTCAAAACGATCAGCAATATTCTTTTCGCCTTTCATGAGACGTTTGGATATTGTAGGCGGGAGAGTTTTATTGAGAAGTTGTTCTGTCGTCTGTAAGCGCACGGTCATTTCAGCTTGTTCTCTCTCAATTTGGTACCGCTGAGCTGTTTTTTTTGCTTCCTCACTCTGGACTTCTTTTTCGAGCTCGTGGTAACGCTTGAAATGATAGAATGCCTCGACAATTATGCCGTTTTTCTCTTTTATTGCGGCAAGCTCTTTATGAGCTAGAAACGCCTGTGCTTTCTCACCGAGTTGCTCGGCAAGCGCAAGTCCTTCCTCCAATTTTTCCAATGCCTCATCGCTTTTGTTTTGCTCTGCTAGCAGAACGCCGATCGCAACAAGAGTATCCGCAACTCCTTCGTTTGTAAGCAATTCGTCGCGGCGCAGATGGAGCGATTTTTGCAGATATTCCATCGCCTCCTGCTTTTTTCCCAGCGCACAGAGGGTAGTGCCGATGCCCTGCCACGAATACCCCATAAGTCGTCTGTCGCCAATTTCTTCAGCCAAGGCAAGCCCGCGTTTTTGCAAATCGAGCGCTTTGGCGTATTCTTTAAGCTCTAAATATGCATCCCCGATACTCCCCGTAGCGCGCGCAATTTCTGATTTCTCACCAAGTTCCACCTGCGCCGCCAGAGCTTTGCCAAAGTATTCCAATGCCTTGTCGTAGGAGCCAAGAGAATAATAAACATTCCCTATATTCCCCGTAACGTTTGCAATACCTGATTTCGCTCCGAGTTCCTCGTGTATGGAAAGCACTTTGGCGTAGTATTCCAATGCTTTGTCGAAAGAGCCAATATTAGCATTCACAAGTCCAATATTCCCCGTAACGCGTGCAATTTGAGATTTCTCTCCGAGTTCCTCGTGCGCCGCCAGAGCTTTGCTAAAGTATACCAATGCCTTGTCGTAGGTGCCAAGAGAAGAATACACAATCCCGATATTCCCCGTAACAATTGCAACACCTGATTTCTCACCGAGTTCCTCGAGCGTCGCTAGAGCTTTACCGTAGTATTCCAATGCCTTGTAGTAAGTGCCAAGAGACAATACACAATCCCGATATTCCCCGTAACGCGTGCAATAGATGATTTCTCACCGAGTTCCTCGAGTAACGCCAGAGCTTTGCCGTAGTATTCCAATGCCTTGTCGTATGAGCCGAGTTTAACATACACATTCCCGAATTCGGTCATGGCTTTAGCGATTCCCGATATGTCGTTGGCATTTTCGGTAGCGCCTAAAGCGGAGGCGTAGTGTTCGAGGGCGGCAGGGAAGTTGCCGCGCATTCTAGACACATTGCCGAGGGTGAGGAGGGCGCGAGATAGGACCCCATCCCGCCCTTCTTCAAAATGGAACGAGTCAAGCTCAGCCAACACTTCATTGGCAAGGTGTTCGGCTTCATCGTAGTTACCGTTTTGGGTCTCTTCGTCTGCTTGATTGAGTTTCGCTTCGAGCATTTCGTAGTTCATAGGCTGAACCTTGATTTTTGTGAGTAAATGATACAAAGAATGAACCTATTGTATGAATGCAAGTTATGAGACTGGTAAACTACATAATACGAGTAGTATCATTAGAGTACAAGATAAAATAATTGTCTGAATAAATTTTACAATGATGGTAGATAAATAGTTGGTAGGGTGAAATTCAAGCGTGAGAGAGGATGATAATGCGGGCAGATGATCGGAAGATATCTGGAGCTGCTACGAACAAATCGGCAACCTCATCTATCAGTCTAACTTAATAAATATAATGAGTTACATCAGGTTATATGATTACATGTTTAATAATTCTACATACAAATTATCACTCTTACGAATCCCCAATTTCTTCCTAATTCTCAAGCGGTGTACCTCGACTGTCCGTTGAGAAATAAACAAGAGCGTTGCAATATTTGCCGACGTTAATTTCATGCGTAATAATGCACTTATCCGTACTTCCATATCGGTCAGGGCTGGGTAGAGTGTTTTGATACGTTTGATAAACTCACCATGTACAGAAGAGATTTCATCATAAATCATACCCGACACCGCGCCGTGAGAGATGTGCTTGCGAATGAGCTCGACGATACGCTCGAGAGCTTCGGGGTTAGATGTTTTGTGCGATTTTACAAACTTTTGGATATCCGAACTAATCCCCTGAAGGAAGTTGTTTTTCTCTACAATTTGATTGATAGAGGATTCGAGTTCTTTTTCTTTGTGGAGTAATTCTAATCGTACTTTTTCTTGTTCTGCTTCATGGCGCTGATGGAGTAACTTCTGTTCATTTTCTTTCTCGAGCAGAGTCCGCTCAAAGTGAAATCTTTCGGCTGATTTCTTGGCTTCTTCGTTCAAAACCTCTTTCTCGAGTTCGTGGTATTTGATGTAGTGTTCGTAGGCCTGTTGGTAATTGTCTTCAGAAGAAAATGTATTACTCAACATTCTTAGGATTTCAATAGATTGATATTTCAGATTTTGTTCAGTAGATACTTCGAGAGCTTTTTTTAAAAACGCTATTGCTTTATCAGTATCATAGAAATTATTATTACTATTGGAGTAAAACTTACCAATACTTAGTAGATACAATACTATGTATTCATGATGAGTTGTGCTAGAAATTATTGATTCAACTTCAACTAAAATATCTTTGGCATTATGATACATCTTGCAGTTAGTATAACACTCTGCTAAGTTAACTAGTATATGAACTATATCAAGAGTATTGTTATTACTCCGTAATATATGTGCAGCTTTTAAGTAGTACTGTATTGCATCTGTATATAGGTTATCCAAGAAAAAGCAATTTGCTAGACAGCTCAGAGTTTTTGCATAATTAATTGAGTTATCAAATTCTTTATAGGTTGATTGTGCTAACTTGAAATAATTTATAGCTCTAGAAAATTCATTGAGATGAAAGTGAATACCACCTATATTGGAATAGGTAGCAGCTAACACATTGACATTATAGTTTGTTTTTAATAAGTATTCTAATGAATATTCATAGTACTCAATTGATTCTTTATATTCTCCAAGTTTAAAATACATTCCTCCAATATGATTGTGTAAGTTATACAAGTCATAGTTTGTAATGTAGTCTGATGTAGTGTTTTCGATTACTGATTTGGTTTGAAGATAATAAGATAAAGCATCAGAATACTTTGATTGTAATTGAAGCGAATGCGCAATACCAAACAAAGATGCAAACATAAACCGAGGCTTTTGTGGGTGTGTTGAGATACATGATGCATTATATGCTTCGTGGCTAGCTTTGTTGTATTCATCGAACTTGTGCTCTTCTTGATAAATTTTTTTAATCAAACCTAATGACTCCATGTATAAAGTTCCAATATCGTTATTGTTAAATAGGATTTCCTTTATACTTATAGAAATTTCTAAAGCACTTTGATAATCATGATTGATGAAAAATGTTTTAGCTTCACTTAACTTTTTTCTTAGATCCGTAATATTCATGGTTGCCATGTAGTTTAATATGAACTGTTCTCTAAGTTATCCTAAAATAGTTTCAGTACTTGAATTATAATCTAAAGTCTACCTAACACCACATACAAATTATCACTCTTCCCTATCCCCAATTTCTTTCTAATTCTAAGTCGATGGACCTCGACCGTCCGTTGAGATATAAACAAAAGCGTTGCAATATTTGCCGATGTTAGCTTCATGCGTAATAAAGCACTTATCCGTACTTCCATATCTGTCAGATCAGGATAGAGCTCTTTGATGCGATTGATAAATTCACCATGAACGGAGCTGATTTCATCATAAATCATACCCGACACCGCGCCGTGAGAGATGTGCTTGCGAATGAGCTCGACGATACGCTCGAGAGCTTCGGGGTTAGACGTTTTGTGCGATTTTACAAACTGTTGAATATCCGAACTAATCCCCTGAAGGAAGTTGTTTTTCTCTACTATTTGGTTGATAGAGGATTCGAGTTCTTTTTCTTTGTGGTGTAATTCTAATCGTACTTTTTCTTGTTCTGCTTCATGGCGCTGACGCAGTAACTTCTGTTCATTTTCTTTCTCGAGCAGCGTCCGCTCAAAGTGAAATCTTTCGGCTGATTTCTTGGCTTCTTCATTAAGAACATCTTTCTCGAGTTCGTGGTATTTGATGTAGTGTTCGTAGGCAGATTGCCATTGGCTTTGCTTTTGAAATATTACTGAAAGTTTTTATATACATCCACTAGCGCTGATGTCATCCCGATTTCTTCGAGTATAGTCTTTGCACACTGTATGCTTTCTAAAGCAAAATCTAGGTTGCTATGTACGTAGTTATCATTCATATTCACTTCAGCAATTGATATCAGATCATACGCCAGTCCATCTTTACAACCAATTTGGATATCGATTTGCTTTGCCATATTGTAATGCTTTATTGCTTCTTCAAATTCTCCTATTTTTCTATATATATCCCCAATATTATACAAGTTTTCTGCTTGTCCTTTCAAATAGTCTGCTTCTTTATTCTGAACCAGCGCTTGTTGACAAAAATGTAAAGCTGTATGGAAGTCATCGGCAGCTAAGTAGCAGCTACTCAGGTTACTTAAATTTTTTGCCATCCCTAATGTATTTCTAAATTCCTCATCTACTTGTAAGGATTTTGTAAAATAGGTAACCGCTTTTACGTTATCTTTCATTTCTGCATATACAGCTCCAATATTTGTAAGTGTATATGCAGTTGTTGATTTATCTTCAATTTCTTCTTTAATGAGAAGTGATTTTTCGAAATATTTCAAACTATTGGCATAGTTCGACATCTGTTTATAGACAATACCAATATTATTATACAATCTTGCAATTCCTAATTTATTATTTAATTTTCATAAATTTCCAATGCTTCATCAAACGTATGTAATGCCATTGAATAATTCGACAAGTTTTGGTATAAATTCCAAGATTTAACAAACATATGCCTATACTTTTAAAGAGTTTATCTCTTTGAATATTTTAGAGATTCCAATTGATATTTAAGAGCTTTTTCAAGATCTCCTAAATCTTTATAAATAACACCAATATTCCCCTTTGCTTTTGCCATACCTTCTTTATCAATAAGAATTTCATAACAGTCATGAGCAGTGTTATAATATTCAATTGCTTGAGAATGTTTATGTTGATCTTCCTGCACTTTACCCATCGTTAACATTGTAAAAGCACGGAGCTCAACGTTTCGTTGGATTCCATTTTGGATTATTTCTGTCTTGTCAAGAAAGTTTATTACATCTGTGCACATAAGCTCAGCATCGGTAGTATTATTCTTTCCTAACTCGATTAAAATGGTATTCAGTTTATTAATTATTTCTTCGTACATATTTCAGTTTCGCTAAATTTATGATATCGCAACTTGACATTTTTAATATGGATAGATTCAGAAATGGCACTTCGCATTTTCAATCAATGATCTTTTCACCGAATATTTCAAACGCTCACTTTCAATTTGAGTGTTTTGTAATTATAAATCGAGATTTTCCCTGTAATTAGATCACATGATTCCTCATATAACTCCTTTATAACCTGGATGTATTCAAGGAGTACAATAAAACACTATCTCCTCAAAATACGACATGTCACCTTTGATCACCATCTTCTCCCATCTGTCCTTATACCAAAAAGTTTACATAACTATTCAAACATCAAATTTCCAAGCTAGTCAAAATCCTACACATTTTGAATCTACTATAGATATTTCCAGCTATTACGTTACAGATATTCGTTTGGTGATACACATAGTATAATAACGCGTAATATATAAATAAACATAGCAGATACAACTTGTGCGTAATTGTAATTATTGCAGTATCAACACAAGCTTATCGTAAGTAGCTCTTTCATTCGGTGTATGTTTCAAGTGCTGAGTTCTGAATTCAGTACTCCACAACTATATAGATTGTCATGTATATACAGTGCAAACATAAGCATGACAGGTGTGTTTTTTTTGAAATAAACATAGGAGTTGAAATATACGTATCCGTAAGTAGTTGTTTTGTGCGGACTATAAAATAATTTTGGAAAGGTGTGACGCTACTAATTACTTCCAAACATTCAATATAGGAGTCCGATATGAAGCAGAGTTCTACTCATAGTTTTGGTTCGCTTGCCATGCTATTGATTGCAATTGCACTTTTCTGGTGTACAAATTCAATGTATTCGCAGGTACAACATGATTTTTCATTCAACTTAGGTAATACACCTCAAGGCGGGGCAGTGATTGTCAATGATATTGCCGTCGATGCCTCAGGCAGTCGGTACGTGACAGGTTCTTTCAAAAATTCTGCTAATCTAAGTCCACAGGGAACATCCCCTCATTACCTTCGCAGCCGCGGTCTCAAAGATATTTTCGTTGCTAAATATAATGCAAGCGGGGAGTATCTATGGGCATTCAGTATCGGACAAGCCAATGATGACGAAGGCAATACCATTGCTGTCGATGGTAATGGAAATGTATATGTTGCAGGATATTTTAATTATGGGGCAGGCATTGACTTCAATCCGGGCAGCGGCACCGCTACACTGTCGAGTACCAATGTAGGCGCGTTCTTTGCAAAATATGACACCGATGGTAATTATATCTGGGCTAAAAAAATTGATGCTACCGGCGAACATATTGTGTATGACTTGACGCTCGACGGTAATAGTAATGTATACATCTCAGGAACATTTGCCAATGTGACCGATTTCGATCCCGGATCGGGTACGGCTAATCTGACTCCAAGCGCCATCGATATGTTTTTCGCAAAATACTCAGGCAATGGTGAGTACATTCTTGCAAAATGTATATCTGGTTCTACATCCAACGATATAGCACGGTCAATTGCTATTGATGCAAATTCAAATATCTATGTAGCAGGTGGCTTTCGAGGAACAACTGACTTTGATCTTAGTAGCGGGACAGCAAATTTGACGTCAGTATCAACTACCAACAACGACATATTTTATGCTAAGTATGATGCGACTGGTAGTTATGTGTTTGCACGTGCAGTAGGTAACTCCAACGACCAGCAAGCAAATAGTATAGCCGTGAATTCATCCGGTAGTATTTTCCTCACAGGATACTTTTATGGAACGGCTACGACAGATTTTGATCCCGGCTCCGGTACGGCGAATCTATCGTCCGGGAGTGTGAATGAAAATATTTTCGTAGCTCGATATGATACAAGCGGTAACTATACATGGGCATTTAAAATTGGTGTTTCCGGTGCCCGGGGAATAGCCATCGGCCTTGACGCAGCTTCCAATGTATTTATCACCGGATTCTATAGTGGTACCGTGGATTTTAATCCTGGAGCAGGGACGAATAATTTAACCAGCAGCGCGCGAGATATATTCTGCGCAAAATATGATCCATCAGGCACATATCTATTTGCATTTGGTCTCGGTGGGTCTTCCGATAACTTTACGGAAGAGCGGGGGATATGCCTCACGTTGGACGCTTCCGACAATCTCTACATTGGCGGTAAATTCTTAGGAAATGTTGACTTTAACCCGGGTTCGGGCGTAAATAATGTTTTAAATCCTAACAATACCAACCACGACACACTCAGTAACGGCTTTCATGCCAAATATTCAAATGCCGGTGAGTACATTAATGCAAAAAGTATTGGGGGCATCAGTATGTTCCCGCCAAGCGAGTTTATCAGTCAGCATGTCGTGGATGATTATGGTAATGTCTATCTGACCGGAAGCTTTACTACGTATCTAGATGTGGATCCAAGTGTAAATGAAGCTCGTTTTGATGCGACTAGCTACAACGACCACGATATATTTTTTTGTAAATATTCACCAACCGGTGTGCTGATATGGGGTAAGAAAATAGGTGGGACAGCGTCGGACCAAGGTATGGCTATTACAATAGATAACTCAGGGAAAATTGTGCTCGCCGGTATCTTTGAAGGTACTGTTGACTTTGACCCAAATGCAGGCAGCTTACCACTTACCAGTGCCGGAGGAGATGACATGTTTATTGCTAAATATGATACAAATGGAACCATTATTTGGGCTAAAAGGGTAGGCGGAACGAGCAAAGACACACCAAACGATATTACCATAGATTCTGACAATAATATTCTCCTTTCCGGGAATTTTCTAGGTACAGCAGATTTTAATCCTAATCCCTCTGTAACCAACAATTTAACTTCTGTAGGTGCATCTGATATCGTTCTCGCTAAATTTACTTCTAATGGCGACTACGTTTGGGCTCATCGTTTCGGTGGTACCCTCACTGACGAATCACGTTCTCTCAAAACAGACGCAGCAAACAACATCTATTTCTGTGGATATTTTTCAGGAACGAATGTCGACTTCGATCCGGGTGCAGGTACTACCCTCCTTACCTCAACGAATAGCAATGATGATGCGTTCTTCGCAAAGTTTGATGCTGCCGGCGCATTCCAATGGGTGAAACATATCACAGGCTCGAATACTGACAGAATGTTATCAATCGCCCTCGATGGAAGTTCAAATATAATCACGCTTGGTACCTATCAATCGGGTACAGATCTTGACCCAGGAGTAGGTGTCGTTGGTGGCACAACAGGATCATCCTCCGAGGCAAGTATCGTACTTGCTAAATACAATAACAATGGAGACTTCCAATGGGCAGACATTTTTAATCGAGGTATCAATGGTCAGGGTACTTCATTGACGGTCGATAGTGATGACAATATCTACATGGCAACCCATTTTGGTCAGTTTGCAAATCCAACGGTAGATTTTAATCCCGGCTCCGGTGTAAATAACATTACAACCAATGGTAGTGCAGATATTGTAATCGGTAAATATAGTCCTTCCGGAGCCTATATATGGGCTAAATCCATCGGTGGTACAAAAGAAGACTTTGTCAATAAAGTGAGCTTGGATGAGAATAATACAATTTATTTAAGTGGTACTTTCAGGAGCGGACCTTTTGAAAACGATTCAGCAGATTTTGATCCCGGAACAGGGGTGCGTAATCTCGTAGCTGAAGAATCCGACGCATACTTAGCTAAATACAAACAATTGTTCACTATTACTGCTACTGCCGGTTCCGGAGGCTCTATTACTCCGGCAGGGGAGACCACTGTCCTAGGTGGAGAAAGCCAAAGCTATACCATTACTCCTAGCTCAGGATACTGCGTCTCAGATGTGATTGTTGATGGTATAAGCGCAGGTCAGGTAGGAAGTTATACTTTCGCAAATGTTAAAAAAAATCATACCATTCAAGTAGTGTTTACTCCAAAAGTATCACTTACTACTTATCCATCTTCAAGCATTACACTTGCCGCCTCATCAAGTACATGTGGCGTAAATGCAACCTATCCCTACATAGTAACAAATGCGAATTCTATTCAGTTTGTGGCCTGGGATGAGGTGTCTCAGGTTTATCTCCACGGGACCGGTACTTCTTCCGGTACTCCGTCATCATGGGCTACCGGAAATGGGAATGATGCCTATTATCCGGTCGGTGTCTATACCGTTAGAATTCGAGCTATAGGGAATTGTGATACCGTCCTTACATCTTTCACCCTTAACGTGTTGGATGTCACTGCTCCCGTGCCGACAGTTGCAACCCTCTCCACAATAAGCGGTGAATGCAACGCGACAGCCACCGCACCGACAGCGAGTGATAACTGCAGCGGAACAATTACGGCAACCACAAGCGATCCATTGACATACACTACCCAAGGAACCCATACCATTCATTGGTTGTATGATGATGGCAATGGTAATACGACAAGTCAAGACCAAACAGTAATTATTGATGATGTCACTGCTCCTGTGCCGACAGTAGCAACCCTCTCCACAATAAGCGGTGAATGCAACGCAACAGCCACCGCACCTACGGCGAGTGATAACTGCAGCGGGACAATTACGGCAACGACAAGCGATCCATTGACATACACAACCCAAGGAACCTATACCATACATTGGTTGTATGATGATGGCAATGGTAATACGACAAGTCAAGACCAAACAGTAATTATTGATGATGTCACTGCTCCCGTGCCGTCAGTAGCAACCCTCTCCACAATAAGCGGTGAATGCAACGCAACAGCCACCGCACCGACGGCGAGCGATAACTGCAGCGGAACAATCACGGCAACGACAAGCGATCCATTGACATACACAACCCAAGGGTCCTTTACCATTCATTGGTTGTATGATGATGGCAATGGTAATACGACAAGTCAAGACCAAACAGTAATTATTCATGATGTCACTGCTCCCGTGCCGACAGTAGCAACCCTCTCCACGATAAGCGGTGAATGCAACGCGACAGCCACCGCCCCGACGGCGAGTGATAACTGCAGCGGAACAATTACGGCAACCACAAGCGATCCATTGACCTACACAACCCAAGGAACCTATACCATTCATTGGGTGTATGATGATGGGAATGGTAATACGACAAGTCAAGACCAAACAGTAATTATTGATGATGTCACGGCTCCCGTGCCGTCAGTAGCAACCCTCTCCACAATAAGCGATGAATGCAACGCAACAGCCACAGCCCCGACAGCGAGTGACAACTGCAACGGAACAATTACGGCAACGACAAGCGATCCATTGACATACACAACCCAAGGGACCTTTACCATTCATTGGTTGTATGATGATGGAAATGGTAATACGACAAGCCAAGACCAAACAGTAATTATTGATGATGTCACCGCTCCCGTGCCGGATATGGCAACACTTGCTGATTCGGTAGGTAGCTGTTTTGTGACGGTGGTAGCGCCAATGGCTACCGATAACTGCAGAGGATCAATTACAGGAACTACATCAGATCCAACAACATACACATCACAGGGTACTCATACTGTACATTGGACATTTAGTGATGGCAATGGGAATACCTACACCCAAAATCAAACGGTAATTGTAGATGATACCGCTGCTCCTACCGCAATATGTAAAAACATTACTCGCAACTTAACGGGGAGTAGTGTTTCGATTACAGCGTCTGATGTTGATGATGGTAGTGAAGATGGATGTGGAATTGAATCGATGAGTGTTTCACCTTCTACTTTTACATCTGCCGGTACGCATAATGTAACGCTGACTGTCAATGATATTCATGGCAATAGCTCGACATGTACGTCTGTTGTCACAGTAAATGGCAATACAACTTGTTCAGTTTCAATCACTTCTGTCCCTACAAACAATACCTTTACCGGTGGTAATCCTAATATCTTGTACTTAGGATACGGCCCACAAAGTACTACTTTACAAACATCAGTTGTAGGCGGCTCTACCCATACGTATTCATGGAGTCCTAGTACTGGTCTGAATAGTACTACAGCGGCATCGCCGGTGTTTTCACCTTCATCGCCGGGCATTTATACTTTCACTGTGACTGTTACGAACAACAATGGCTGCACTTCTACAAAAAGTGAATCAATTTGTGTTCTAGACATTCGGGTTACCGGTCAAAACAATAAAGTATATGTATGTCATGGTGGCTCAACTTTGCAGATAAGTACCAATGCAGTCCAAGCGCACATTGTCAACCACACAAATGATAAACTTGGTGCATGTAATCAATCGTGTGGCTCGGAATTCTCCAAAGACGCAGATGAAAATCCAATATCATTCGATGCAGATAACGATATTGTCCACCTGCAGCCCAACCCTTTCAACGAAGCATTTACATTACTTTTTCATGGAAATGATACTGAAAGTGCAACAATAGAGGTATATGATGTTTTGGGTAGAAAAGTACAAACATTAGACGGACTCTATGCTAATACAGGTTGGACGGTAGGAAGTAACTACAAAACAGGAATTTATATAATTCACTTTACGCTAGGTCACTATAAAACGATTCTGAAAGCAATAAAAATTGAATAGAACTACCGGAATGAGAAAAGGTCAGAAGTACGTACTTCTGACCTTTTTTTTGGTGTTCTAATTGTATTGAAGCCATTTTACACCAATAGCAGACCAGATAGTTATCCCGATTCTGAAACTGAATTTTGCGGCTTTTATTCCTTCACGGATGTCCTCCGGCAGTTGAATATCGCGACCGTCAATTCCATAATGGCAGCTCCTTAGCAGCAGTTGTGCATGCCACCTCCCAGATAAACCGGAGCGCCGCTCTGTAAAGTAACGCGGAATTTACGCCGAAATGCCAGTTTATGCTAAGCGCGGAGACAAAACTCCGACTGTTGCAATCGGTGCAAGAATAAAGAAAAACAAGCACTTTCATTCTTCATCCTCCGCTTGTGCGCCGGCAGAATATTTTGGGTAGTCATAAAATGGAGTTTTGGTCTGTTGCAACAAACTGAAATATAGGAACTAACGAAATAAGGTGTTTATCGGCGGTATTCAGTCAGAAAATATCTCGAAAACAGGGGCAAAAGCGACGGAATAAAAAAAAGCTGTCGGAAGAAAGTATCTTCCGACAGCTCGGATTTCAAAAGAAAGAGCCGGCCGGTGATGAGCACCTGCCGGCCCGAAGTTCCAAAAACTAAAACTTTACAAAACTGCGTACCGTTCCTCCTATTTTTAGATAATATGCCGACGCGGGCAGATGAGAAACATCTATTCTTTGTGTTGAAAGTTGAGTTTGTTCTACCGAGAGTACACACATACCGAGCGTGTTGTAAATATTGACAAATTCCGGATTTGTCGAGCCGGTGCTAAAAATTTCCAGATAATCTGAAGTGGGATTAGGGGAAACTACCAGACTATTGACTGCCAAATCATTCTCCTCCACAGTATTAGCGCCAAAAGCGTCCACTTTTGATTTAAATACACCTCCATACCTGGTAGCTACAAAAATGTTGTTTCCGGAAATAGCCAAGGATACGATATTCAAATTAGTCAGCCCGGAGTTTATAGCAGTCCACGTAGTTCCGTTATCGGTAGAGAGAAATACTCCCTCAGCAGAAGTTCCTGCAAATATGCGGCTTCCACTAATAACTATAGAATGAACACTACTGTTCCCGGTTCCTATCTTTGCTTTTGTCCATGACTTTCCTATATCTGTTGACAAATGTACATTTCCACTTTCACCAACAAAGATATTATTACCATTTATGGCAATAGAGAGCGGTCTGCCTTGAAACTTGGAATTACGCTCCCAGGTGTTTCCGTTGTCAGTTGATTGAAGTAAACCCCTTTCAACGTCCCCTGCAAACACGTTAGTTCCATCACCGGCAATAGCAGGTATATAGGCAGTGAAAGGCTCTTTGATTGTCCATTTGTTTCCATTATCTGTTGAGAGATTTATCTCACCCAAATCCGAAGTAGAAATGGAAGCCGCGATAACATTGTTTCCACTCAACGCAATCGCCGATATATTAGCTGAACTTACCAAACCGGTATTTTTAGCCATCCAGGTAATACCATTATCGGTGGAAAGAAAGATGCCTTTTTTATTTGTACCGGCAAATATCGTAGTTGCGTTAGCTGCAATAGATACCACGATTTGATCCTTACTTGTTATTAACCCTTGATTCCGACTTATCCAGGAACTACCATTATCAGTCGTGGAATACAATCCTTGCGGGGTTGACAGAAATATGTTACTACCATTAGAAGAAATGACATAAAGAGTATCGCTTGGCAGGTTGGAACTAGTGTACTCCCATTGGGCATACACATTGTTGAATATGAACATGGATAAGCAAATGCAAGCAATTAGAGATTTTTTCATGATAGCGCCTTTCAATTAAGTAGATTAAGAAACTATAATTTTACGTAGTTATTCTATTTCAATTTGAAGCCATTGACGTCAGAAGCTCCACCTCTGCCAGCTCTGGTAATAGTCACGTTGTTTGAACAAATACCAACGACTTTCCTCCGCCGCGAAAATATGAAAAAAGTCGACATCATCCTTAGTACTTAAGAAAAAAGCGATAGGTACCATTATTTGGTAAAATTTTCAGAGTCACAATATTGCATGAGTTATGAGATGCTGAAGTTATAATCGCCAATAACTCGCTTCCATGGTAAGCGCGAAATTCATTTTTGTTCAAATTCCACGATGTGTATCCCGTCAAGCCAATAGCGTTGCACAAGGATAGTGCTGACTGCGCCCGCCGCTTTTTCCTTCCCGTCCGAAAGAATTTTACCAATCTCCGCTATGAGTTTATATGGATCTGCATGTATGAGGTCTTGCTCTATTGTTTTGCTTCCAGAAAGTATGTTTTCATCATGCCCTTGCCTTTGATGTCCATATCTCCTCTTTCTTGGAAGTGGAGGGACATTGGGGACGTTGGGGACGAAAGGGATAGGGCGCGCATAAATTCTTCGGATACATGTATTTTCCCTGCCTCGCCGTGGCTTTCCATCCTACTCGCCGTATTCACCGCATCGCCCCATAAGTCATACGCAAATTTCTTCTTGCCAATCACGCCTGCGACTACTTCTCCACTGTGAATTCCTATGCGTAATTGAATCTCTTCACCGGTGGAAATTGAACGAAATTCCTTCATCGCTTCCATCATTTCAAGTGCAAAATAAGCCATTGCTTCGGCGTGGTCAGAGCGGGGGATAGGTGCGCCGGAGACCACCATATACGCGTCGCCGATGGTCTTTATTTTCTCTAAGCCATACTTCTCAGCGAGTGCATCCAATGTGCTGAATATTCTATCTAATCCTTCGACAAGTTCCTCGGGGGTAATACGTTGCGAGAGTTTGGTAAAATTGACGATATCGGCAAAAAGCACCGACACACTTGGTATTTTCTCAGCGATAAGTTTTCACCGCCGAGTATTCGGTGGGCTATGCTTGGCGGGAGTACATTGTGCAAGAGTTCTTCCGTTGCTTGGTGCTTTGCATCGGAGGCAGCTTTAGTTATAGCGATTTCTTTTTCACGCTCGGCTGTTTGCTTACGCTGCTCCATGAGGTTGGCGGACTTCTTCGCTTCTTCACTTTGCACTTCTTTTTCTAATTCGTGGTATTTCTTGTGATGAACGAAAGCTTCTTCCCACCGCTTTTCGTTTTCATACAACTCGGCTAGGGCTTTATGTACACTATATAAGTGTAATTTTTCTCCAATTTCTTCATCCATAGCAATAGATTTGAGGAGCATCTCCTCTGCTTTTGCGGGATCGTACCCCTCGAACTTCTTTGTTGCATAAAGCTCACCAATATTTCCGATAGATGATGCGACTTGTGTTTTTTGACCGAGCTCTTCAACTACAGAAAGAGATTTTGCATAGTATTCCAATGCTAGCCAGTAGTCACCCAGATGATAATGAACTGCCCCGATATTTGAAATAATTTCTCCATTTTTTATGCCCAGATCTTCATTTGCTGCGAGCGCTTTACCGAAGTATTCCAATGCGAGGGGGTAGTTGCCAGTATACATATTTACGGCACCTATATTTCCTATAACAATTGCCTTGAAAGGCATTTCTCCAATTTCATCAAATAGAGTGAGAGCTTTTGCGAAGTATTCTATTGCTCGGGAGTGGTCGCCCATTTTAGAAAACACGGCTCCGATATTAACCAATGTTCCACCAGTCATTTTTTTGTCTCCGAGTTCTTCATTTGTTGCGAGAGCTTTTTCCATGTATTTTAATGCAAGGGGAAAGTCACCCATTTTTGAATACACTAACCCGATATTTCCGGTTATAGATGCAACACCTGACTTCTCAACAAGTTCCTCTCTCATTGCAAGCGCTTTAGCATGGTATTCCAATGCAAGTGTCAAGTCACCACGATTACTATGCACGAGCCCGATTCTATTGAGAGAGGTTGCGATGCCGGATTTTTCGCCTAGTTCCTCATTAATTGCAAGTGCTTTAGTGAGATATTCCAAGGCGAGGGGAATGTCGCCACAATTATGATGTACGAACCCTATGTTATTTGTAACGAACGCTACTTGTGCAGTATTTCCGAGTTCTTCGTATCCGGCTAACGCTTTGCTATGGTAGTCCAATGCCGTATCGTAAGAGCCACGATTATTATATACCATTCCGAGGATATCATAGGTTCTTGGAGTTGGTCGTGGATGTGGATGTTTTCTTCGGCGCTTACAAGTACTCCTTGTGCTAACTCAATTGCTTTATCATACATTCCTCGTTGCAATTCTGTCATAGCCAGTATAAGCAACGCTCTAGCACGGAGATGCTCTACGGTGTCATTATCTTGAAAAGCGATGCTTGGGTTGTCAAGTTCTGCTAATACTTCACTGGCAAGGAGTTCTGCTTCATCGAAGTTACCTTTTTGTTCGTGGATATTTGCTTGTTGGATGTGGGATTCGAATTGTTCATTGGTCATAATATGGTTCTTAATTTGGTTGTGTTAAATAGTATGTTTTCATCATGCCTTTTCCTTTGATTGCCATCTAGCCTCGATCTGCAAACCTGAAGGACGATAGGGACAATAAGGACGTTAGGGACAGGATGTGATCTGCTTCATTCACTGCAATATTACCGTAATAATCCTAAAATCCTGTAATCCTATAAATCCTAGTTCAGATATTCTTCTCCATAAAATACGTTTCCATCATCCTTCAATCCTTCAATCCTTCAATCCTTCAATCTTAGTTCAGACATTCTTCACCATAAAGTAGTCTCCATCATGCTTGAATCCTTGAATCCTTGAATCCTTCAATCCTTCAATCCTAGTTCAGACATTCTTCACCATAAAGTAGTCTCCATCATGCTTGAATCCTTGAATCCTTGAATCCTTCAATCCTAGTTCAGACATTCTTCACCATAAAGTAGTCTCCATCATCCTTCAATCCTGAACTTTGAATCCTTCAATCCTAGTTCAGACATTCTTCACCATAAAGTAGTCTCCATCATCCTTCAATCCTTCAATCCTTGAATCCTTCAATCCTTGAATCCTAGTTCAGACATTCTTCACCATAAAATACGTTTTCATCCACCCCTTGCCCTTAATCTCAATCTCGCCACGCTCCTCAAAAATTATCTCACCCAAATCATCATCTATCATATCCATTCTATTCTGCAAGTGGAAAGCAAAGTCTTCACTGACATGTATTTTTCCCGGCTCACCGTGAGACTCCATGCGAGCTGCAGTATTCACGCTATCGGAGTAAATATCATAGACAAAACGTTCATCACCAATGACGCCACCCACAACCGAACCGGTATGCAAGCCGATCCGAAGTCCGAACTTTGTACCAACAGGCAGGTATTCTTTAAATTCTTCAGGTAGCCTTATATCCTTTTGCATTTCGAGAGCTGCTCTTGCCATACTCTCAGCGTGGTCAGCGCATTCAATCGGCGCGCCGGCGACTGCCATGTATCCGTCACCGATGGTTTTGATTTTCTCACAACCATATTTTTTCATAATTACATCAAAGGTGCCGAAGACATAATTTAAAAAACGAACCACAATCGCTGCCGGCATTCGGGCGGAAATTGGTGTAAACCCAACAATATCAGCAAATAATATCGACACAGACGCGAAATTATCGGCGATGTCCAATTCTCCGGCGATGAGGCGATCGGCGATACTTGGCGGCAGCACTTTATGCAGAACAGTCGTTGTGGCTTTGAGCTCAGCAGCAGCAGCGGCACGTTCAATGACAAGCGTTTTTTCTCGCTCGGCTGTTTTATGTTCGTAGTCGAACCTCGTCGCTTCTTTTCTCGCTTCGACACTCTTGACTTCATGTTCTAATTCCACATATTTTTCAAGTGCTTCCAAAGCTTTTGCAGTGTCACCTTTCTTCTTGTACAGAGCCGTAAGTAATTTGTAACTGTTCCGGAATTCAAATGCATGAATATCGAGTTCGCGGATAATGGTCAGCGAACGTTGAAGAAATTCTATCGCCTTATCATCATCATAGCCGTCAAACTGTTCGGTACTGTAGAGCTGACCAAGAAACCCGAACCACAATCCTTCCAATCGTTTGTCTTGTGTATCGATGCTCACTTGAAGGGCTTTCGAGAGATATTCTAATGATTGAGGATAGTCACCACTATCAAGATAGGTCACGCCAATATTCCCGGTTACCATGCATTTATAATTGAGGAGACTGTTTTCTTCTAAAAGAGCAAGCGCCTCGTGAGAATGTACCAACGACGCGTTGTAATCGGCAATTCGACGATACCCTTCTCCAATATTAGAGAGGGCATTTACGATGGATTCTGCTGTACCATGTTCTCTGCTGATTGCAAGAGCTTTACGGGCATACTCAATAGCACGATCATCCTCGCCGAGCTCAGAGTACATACCGGCTATATTAGAATACAAATTCGATATCCGGTTATAATTGCGAATTCGTTCAGAATAGGTAATACTCATCGATGCATATTCGAGTCCCGAAGCGAAGTCGTACCTGCTCGAAGCAATCACATTCAGCCGGTTATAAGCATGAGCAATTTGATAAATAACGTTGTATTTCACAGAGTTTGGGTCTAATTCATCTACAATATCCTGCAATTTTTCGAGTTGGAGGAGAGTTTCGAGCGCTGACATTGCCAAGCGTTCTGATTCATCATATTCATACGTTATAAAGATATAGTGCGCTTTTATCAGTTTTTCTATCGCTCCATCGAGCTGCTCTTGGACGTGGTCATTGTTCATAATTTCTCCAAAAAATATGTTTTCATCATTCCCTTGCCTTTGATTGCCATCTCGCCGCGCCTGATAAATTGTAGAGACGTTGCATGCAACGTCTCTACGGCATGTTTGAATTCCTCCGATACATGTATTTTCCCGGCTTCCCCGTGGCTTTCCATCCTACTCGCCACATTCACCGCATCACCCCACATATCATAGGAGAATTTGTTCTCGCCGATCACACCGGCTACTACTGAACCTGTGTGTAAGCCAATCCTGAGGTCAACTTTATCACCTGAATCTGTACGATAATTTTCCATAAACTCTGCTACTTCCAACGCAAAAAGCACCGCTCGCTCAGCGTGATTTTCTTGAGGAATAGGTGCGCCGGCTACTGCCATATAAGAATCACCGATAGTCTTGATTTTCTCTAGTCCATGTTTGCGGGCTATTTGATCGAATTGACTAAAAATTCCATTCAGCATTCCCACTAATTCCTCAGCTGTCACTTGCTGGGATAGCTTCGTAAATCCAACAATATCAGAGAAAAAGACGGAAACATGGTCGTGAGAATCAGCAATCATTTTCTCACCTGCTACCATACGTTCGGCAATCTGAGCCGGAAGGATATTATGGAGTATTTTTTCTTGTTCTTGGAAACGGGCGAGCTTGATTTGGCGGTCACGTTCGGACTCTTCAATCTTTCGGCGGTGTTCCATAAGCTGCGCTTGTTTGGTAGCTTCTTCGCTTTGGACTTCGAGGTAGAGGGTGTGGTATTTTTCGAAGTGTTCGCGAGATTCTTTCCAGCGTTCTGTCTGTTTGTATAATTCTGAAAGTAATTTATGTGAGCCATAAATGTGATGAATCGCTCCAACCTCTTCATTCATTGCCAGAGCTCATAGCAGCATTTCCTCTGCCTTTTCAGGTTCATAGCCATCGAAGTCTATTGAGGCATAAACCGAGCCGATACTTCCTATAGTTCGTGCTACATCCGCTCTCATACCCAAACTTTCGAGTTCTGACTGGGCTTTAGAGAAGTATTCCAACGCACTTGAGTAGTTGCTAAGTGATAGATGCAGGTTCCCGATCTCTCCCAAAACTCTTGCGGCATCTCCTCTCATACCAAGCTCTTCGAGTGTAGACAGTGCTTCAGTTAAGTACTCTAACGCAATTGATTGGTTTCCCAAATTCAAATGCACGAGCCCGATGTTTCCGCTAAGCCTCGCGGCTCCAGCTTTGTCGCCAAGGTATTTATGCGCAACGTGTGCTTTTTCAAAGTATTCGATAGCACCGGAGTAGTCGCCAAGAGCGAAATACACGTTCCCAATATTTCCTGTAACGGCTGCGACATCTATTCTACTGCCGAGTTTTTCATGTAAGGTGAGTGCTTTATCGAAAAATTCCAATGCACAGGAGTGGTTACCCAGATTCCAATGAACGAGTCCGATATTTCCCGTAAGTCTTGCAACTGATGCTTGGTTGCCGAGTTTCTCATGTTCTTCGAGCGCTTTTGTACCGTATTCCAATGCGCTGGGGTAGTTGCCAAGTATATAATAAACGTTCCCGATATTTCCTGTAACTCTTGCAGCCGATGTTTTATTGCCGAGCTCCTCATGAGCAGTAAGTGCTTTTGCGTAGTAGTCCAACGCAAGTGTGTAGTCAGAGAGACTCGTGTATATAATACCTATGTTGCCGAGATGTCTTGCCACACCTGATTTGTTACCTAGTTCCTCATCAACTGCTATTGCCTTGGCGTAGTAATCCAATGCTAGCAGATACTCTGAGAGATCCTTATGCACAGCCCCAATGTTGCCGAGAGCTTTCGCAATTCCTTCTTTGTCGAAGAGAACATTGCTTATGTTTAAAGCGGCAGTGAAGAATTCAAGAGCGATTGAGTAATTACTCCGTCGATATGCAATTACACCGAGTAAGTTGGTGGTACTAGCCCGGAGTAAGTTACCATCCCGATCATCCATATCTCCAATAAGTAGGATGTCAAGGACTTGCTGTGCAAGTTTATCTGCTTCATTATAGTTGCCTATGTTTTGGGCTTCTTCAGCTCGGATGAGCAAGGCTTTTAATTCTTCGTGTGTCATTGTCTGAACTATGATTTATATGATTTTCATGATTAACATGATTATTAATAGTAGTTGTAGATCTGTCGCATAGAATTATAGTATGGTATAATATTCCTTCAAACCTTCAATCATTCAATCCTTCAATCCTAACATCATTCAATCCTTCAATCCTAACATCATTCAATCCTTCAATCCTAACATCATTCAATCCTTCAATCCTAACATCATTCAATCCTTCAAACCTTCAATCCTTCATTCCTTCAAACCTTCAATCCTAACATCTTTCAATCCTAACATCCTTTAATCCTATAAATCCTTCAATCCAAACATCCTTCAATCCAAACATCCTTCAATCCAAACATCCTTCAATCCTAACACCCTTCAATCCTAAAATCCGTTAATCCTATAAATCCTAGTTCAGACATTCTCCAAAAAATACGTTTTCATCATCCCTTTACCTTTGATATCAATTTCGCCGCGCCTGATAAATTGTAGAGACGTTGCATGCAACGTCTCTACGGCATGTTTGAATTCCTCTGATACATGGATTTTCCCCGGTTCGCCGTGGCTCTCCATCCTACTCGCCGTATTCACCGCATCTCCCCACATATCGTAGGAGAATTTGTTCTCGCCAATCACACCGGCTACGACTGAACCTGTATGTAAGCCAATTCTCAGCTCAACTTTATCACCTGAATCAGTGCGGTAATTTTCCATAAATTCAACTACTTCCAACGCAAAAAGCACCGCTCGCTCAGCGTGATTATCGTGAGGAATAGGCGCGCCGGCTACCGCCATATAAGAATCACCGATAGTCTTGATTTTCTCGAGTCCATGTTTGCGGGCGAGTTGGTCGAATTGACTAAAAATTCCATTCAGCATTCCCACTAATTCCTCGGCTGTCACTTGCTGGGATAGCTTCGTAAATCCAACAATATCAGAGAAAAAGACGGAAACATGGTCGTGAGAATCAGCAATCATTTTCTCACCGGCCACCATACGCTCGGCAATCTGAGCCGGCAGGATATTATGAAGGATTTTTTCTTGTTCCTGAAATCGGGCGAGTTTTATTTGGCGGTCACGTTCAGATTCTTCAATCTTCCGGCGGTGTTCCATAAGCTGCGCTTGCTTGGTAGCTTCCTCACTTTGGACTTCGAGGTAGAGGGTGTGGTATTTTTCGAAATGCTCTCTTGATTCTTTCCAGCGCTCTGTTGTTGCGTAGAGTGCGGATAAGTTTTTATGAACCCCATATAATTGTTGTTTCGAACCTATTTCATTGCATATCATCATTGCTTTACGCAAGTATTCCTCTGCTTTGGCTGCATCGTAGCCGTAGAACTTCAGCGTTGCGTAGGTTTCCCCGATGTTTCCGAGAAGTCTTGCAACTCCCGATCTGTTACCAATTTCTTCATCGAGTACTAATGCCTTGCTAAAGTATTCCAATGCAAGAGGGAAGTTAGAGAGATTCGCATGTACAAGTCCTATGTTGCCAAACTTAATGGCTACTCCCGCTTTGTTGCCGAGTTCAACATCGAAAACTAATGCCTTTTCATAGTAGTCCAAAGCAAGCTGATAGTTAGATAGATTCATTTGCACTATACCGATACTGCTGAGACTGCTAGCTACGCCTGCTTTGTTGCGGATTTCTTCTGATAGTGCTAATGCATTGCCGAAATAGTGCAAAGCAAGCGGGTAGTCTAATAGTTTTTGATACACATTCCCTATATTGCCGAGCCAAGCTACTACGAGTGTTTTATTCTCGAGTTCTTCATGGATCGCTAATGCTTTCTTTAAATACTCTAAAGCAAGTGGGAAGTCCGAGACAGAATGATATACAATCCCTTTATTACCGAGACATGATGCCATGAGTGTTTTAATCCCTAGTTCTTCTGCGAGTGTTAAAGACTTGCCGAAGTAATCTAATGCAAGTGGGTAGTTCGAAAGTCTCTGATACACAATACCGATATTGGCGAGATGCCTTGCCATTCCCGTTTTGTTATTGTATTCATCATAAAGCACAAAGGCCTTACCTAAATACTCTAATGCAATTGGGTAGTTTGAGAGATTCATATGTACAAGTCCGATATTTCCCAGATTAGTTGCAACTCTGAATTTGTTTCCAAGTTCTATATCTAGTGCTAATGCTTTGGTGTAGAAATGTAATGCAAGCAGATAGTCCGAGAGTGAGTAATGTACAGTCCCAATGTTGCCGAGTGCTTTAGAGATTCCCTCGCGGTCTTTGTAGTCTTCGCTTATTTTCAGAGTGGAATTATAGTATTCGAGAGCGAGGATGTAATTGCTGCGCTGACATGCAATAAAGCCTAAGATACGGGTGGCACTAGCGCGGAGTGAATTTCCATCCCTACTTACCACATCTACAGTAAGTAGTTTATCGAGTACCTGTTGTGCAAGTTTCTCCGCTTCATCATAGTTGCCTATGTTTTGCGCATCTTCTGCGCGAGTGAGTAGCGTCTTTAATTCTTCGTTTGTCATTGTCTGAACTATGATTTATGTGATTTTCATGATTAACATGATTATTAATTGTAGTTGTAGATCTGTCTCATAGAATTATAGTATGGTATAATATCCCTTCTATCCTTCTATCCTTGAATCCTTCAATCCTTCGATCCTTCTATCCATCAATCCATCAATCCTTTAATCCTTCAATCCTTTAATACTTCAAACCTTCAAACCTTTAATCCTTCAATCCTTTAATCCTAACATCCTTTTATCCTATAAATCCTTCAAACCCTCAATCCTAAAATCATTCAATCCTATAAATCCTAGTTCAGACCATCAATCCTTCAAACCCTCAATCCTAAATCCTTCAATCCTATAAATCCTAGTTCAGACCATCAATCCTTCAAACCCTTCAATCCTATAATCCTTCAATCCTATAAATCCTAGTTCAGACCTGTTCCAAGAAATACGTCCTCATCATGCCTTTACCCTTGATTTCAATTTCACCTCTTTCTGTAAATTGTAGGGACATTGGGGATATTGGGGATATTGGGGACATTGGGGACATTGATGTCATTGTTGACGGTAGGGACAGTTCGAGATCATTCCCTACAACAAGTGTATTCATAAACTCATCGGACACATGTATCTTCCCCGGCTCGCCGTGCGATTCCATCCTGCTAGCAATATTCACCGCATCACCATAAATATCATAAGCAAGTTTCCCTGTACCGATTAAACCCGCCGTAATTTCCCCGCAATGCAAGCCAATTCTCAGGTGAAATAGCGTTCCATCCGGTAGGTGTTTGCGGATGTCTTCCGGCAATTTAATATCCTCCATCATTTCAAGCGCCATGCGTGCAAGACGTTCGCAATGATCAGGATACGTTATCGGAGCTCCGCAGACAGCCATGTACCCGTCGCCGATCGTTTTAATGCGCTCGCAGCCATATTTCGCAGCGATAGAGTCGAAGTGTTCAAAGATAAAATTCATAAATCCCAGTACAGCGGCGGGTGGCATTTTCGAGGAAATTTTGGTAAATCCCACTACATCGGCAAAAAGAACTGACGCACTTTCGAAATAGTCAGCGATATGCGTTTCGCCCTTTATCACACGGTCGGCGATGGATTGAGGCAGGGTTTTATGGAGGAGGCGTTTGGTAGCATCTGCCTCGGCACGTTCATTGCTGAGAGCCCTGTCTATATCATAGTTTTGTGCTTGTTGAATTAATTCTTCATTTTGGACTTCATCCTTGATTTCATGGTGTTTCGACTTGTAATGATACGCCTCCTCCCATCTGTTTTCCGATTTATAGAGGTCGGAAAGGAACAGACAGAATCGATAGGTATATTTTCTGCGTCCGAAGTCCTGTGACTGTGCAATTGACTTGAGCAAATATTCCTCCCCCTTCACCGGATCATATCCTTCATACTTTTTATCTGCGTAGAGTTCACCGATACTACCCAAAATAAAGGAACTACTGTTCATAGTACCACTATCCTCGTGCAAAGCGAGCGCTTTACCGTAGTATTCCAATGCATTATCATACAATCCGGTGTCTTTATACACGAGCCCGATATTTACGGTGTTTTGAGCAATTTGTCCTTTCAATCCAAGATCTATGCTAAGTGCAAGGGCTCTGCTATAGAACTCCATTGCTTTATCATACTTGCCAAGATAATAATAGGAAACCCCGATGTTCCCAATAATTCCACTTTGCAGGTTTGAATTCACATTGTGTTTTTCACATAGTGCAAGCGCATTCAAGGCATATTCTAATGCTTTATCATATAAATTAAGTAGCGAATACAACCCCGAGAGGGACTGCATGGTGATAACGGTGCTCATTATATCGTCGGTTGCCTCTAAAATGGTCAATGCTCGGGTTGTACATTCTAAGGCGCGATGGTAATCGGATATTGATGCATATACTTTACCAATATTACTCAAATTTCTAGCAATGCCTCCTTGGTCGCCGAGTTCTTCATAAATGGCAATCGCTCGGTTCGTATTTTCAATAGAAAGGAGAAATTCATTACGAGATCCATAAAATTGCCCAAACCCCGCATAAGCTTTGGCTTCCGTATCGCGGCTCTTCGATTCTTTTGCGGCAAGGAGTCCGGACGTAAAATAATCAAATGCTTCATCTGCTCGATTTTGCCGATAAAGTGCTGCACCCATCCCAACAAGAGCTTGAGCTTGAAGCTCTCCAAGTCCGGGCAGATTTTCAGAAGAAGAAATATTTTCGAGCACTATAGCAAAGATTCTTTCAGATTCTTTGAAATTATAGTGAATACGCGTCTGGGCAAACGCTTGGTCAAGGAGTTCGTTGATTTCTTCGTAATTCATTGATTTACAGTAGATTGTTTCATAAAATACGTTTTCATTCTCCCCTTACCCTTTATCTCAATTTCCTCCCGCTCTTCAAACACTATTCCACCTAAATCATCACCCGTCATATCCATTCTATTCTGCACGTGAAATGCGAAGTCTTCGCTCACGTGGATGCGCCCCGGCTCACCATGCGATTCCATCCGAGCTGCCGTATTCACCGCATCACTGTAAATATCATACACAAAACGCTTTTCACCGACAATCCCGCCGAAAGCCGGACCGATATGTACCCCAATTCTGATACTAAATTTTACGCCTTTAGGAAGGGAAGTGCGGATGTCTTCAGGTAATTGAATATCACCCATCATTTCCATCGCAGCGTGAGCTATGCGTTCTGCATGGTCTTCGCAGGTAATCGGAGCACCGGCAACTGCCATGTAGCCGTCGCCGATGGTTTTGATTTTCTCGCAACCGTGATGTTCGATTATTCTATCAAATTCTCCGAATACATAATTGAGGAAGGCGAGTACTTTCCGAGCGGGCATTTTGGAGGCGATGGGTGTGAAGCCGACGATATCAGCAAAGAGGATGGAAATAGAGGTAAAGTAATCGGCTATTTTTTCACCTTTGATGAGGCGTGTAGCAATACTTGGCGGCAGCACTTGATGCAAAACTGCAGTGGTTGCTTGCGCGCGTTCACGTTCAATTGTAAGAGTTTTCTCCCGCTCAGCGGCTTGCTTTTGCTGTTCAAGCTGTTGGGCTGATTTCTTTGCTTCATCACTTTGAACTTCGTCTTTAACTGCATGATATTTCTTAAGATTGATTCCAAAATCCTTCCACCTTTCTTCCTGCTCATAAAATTCAGTTAGGGATTTGAGAAATACAGCAATATTCGATCTATCGCCATTTTCATCGAAAATTGCCAAAGCTTTCAACAAATATTCTTCGGCTTTGGCAGCATCATAGCCCTCGTATTTCCTGAGACCATATACAATTCCTATATTTCCCATAGAAAGAGCAGTATTTTTTATATCGTCAATTTCTTCGGATAATTTCAGGGCTTTGCCATTGAATTCAAGCGATTTGTCTAATAATCCGATTTCTCTATACGTATCACCCATGTTTACAAATACGGTTGCAATGTCCGATGTATTGCCGAGTTCTTCATATTGAGAATATGCATTGCCATAATATTCCAATGCCTTATCGCGTTGACCTAGCCCGTCATATACCGAGCCGATGTTCACCATAGCATGGGCTTTGAAGACCTTTTCTCCAATTTCATCAAATTCAAAAAGCGCTTTGTCATAATATTCTAACGCAGTTTCAAACTCGCCGAGCGATGAATACACCAAACCGATATTTACCAATGTTCCTCCCGTCATTCTTCTATCTCCAAGTTCCATATGAGCTGCAAGGGCTTTGGCATGGTATTCCAAAGATTTGGGATATGAACCAATTCTGTAGTATTCATTTCCCAAATCGGATAATATGCCGGCTATTCCGGAAGTATATCCGATGTCTTCATATATGGCGAGCGCCTTGACGTAGTATTCAAATGCAAGTGGCGAGTTAAGTTTACTATATGCCATCCCGATATAGAGAACAACAGTTGCAATTCCTTTTTTATCATTGAGTTCTTCATATAAGCCGGAGGCTTCAGAATAGTATTCCAATGTTCGCTTGAAATCATTAAAATAATGGTAAGTCGCACCCAAATCCACTTTCGCCTGTGCAATATCGGGCTTATTTTGTGTCATATTTGCTATTATTAACTCTTCTTCAGCAGTGGCGAGTGCTTCGTCGGGTTTGCCGCCGCGACGTTGAGCTATAGCTAATTGATGCAAAGCACTGCAGCGAATTGAGAGGAGTTCTTTGTTAGTGACGTCTTCCGTTGTTTGGAGTTCGGCGAGAACTTCATTGCAGAGCATTTGAGCCGCTGCAAAATCTCTTTTGATGTTTTCAGCATCTGCCTGACATATTTTGGCTTGTAGTTCTTCGTGTTTCATAGTAATCTTTCCATAAAATACGTTTTCATTCTCCCCTTACCCTTGATCTCCATCTCGCCACGTTCCTCAAACACAATCCCACCCAAGTCATCGCCCGTCATTGCCATCCTATTCTGCAAGTGAAATGCGAACTCTTCGCTGACGTGAATGCGTCCCGGCTCGCCGTGCGATTCCATTCGAGCTGCCGTATTCACCGCATCACTGTAAATATCATACACAAAACGCTTTTCGCCGACAATTCCACCGAAAGCCGGACCAATATTAATTCCTATTCTAATATTGAAAATTGCACCTTTGGGTAGGGAAGAGCGGATATCTTCAGGTAATTGAATATCGCCCATCATTTCCATCGCAGCGTGAGCTATGCGTTCTGCATGGTCTTCGCAGGTAATCGGAGCACCGGCAACTGCCATATAGCCGTCGCCGATCGTTTTGATTTTCTCGCAGCCGTGATGTTCGATGATTCTATCAAATTCTCCAAAGACATAATTGAGGAAGGCGAGTACTTTCCGAGCGGGCATTTTGGAAGCGATGGGTGTGAAGCCGACGATATCGGCAAAGAGGATGGAAATAGAGGTGAAGTAATCGGCTATTTTTTCACCTTTGATGAGGCGGTCAGCGATGCTCGGTGGTAAGACTTTATGGAGCAACCCCGTCGTTGCGATCATCTTTGCATCGGCAGTTGCCTTGGCAAGTTCTATTGCTTTTTGTTGCTCGCGAAGTACTTCTTGTTTCTTGATATCTTCAGCATTTACTTCGCCTTTTATTTCAATGTGTTTTTTGAAATAGAGGAGCGCTTCAGCATCACGCTTTTGAATCTCATAAAGATCTGCAAGGGATTTATAATCTTCAACCAACAGTTCTTTTGCTCCAATATCTGTACTGATAGCCACTGCATGAAGCAGAAGCTCTTCTGCCTTTAGAACATTATATCCTTCAAACTTTTTCTTGGTATAGAGATTTGCAATCATCCCCATAGTACGGGCTATCTCTGACTTTTGCCCGAGTTCTTGATGAGCGACTAGAGCTTTGGTTAAGTAATCCAAGGCCAGATCGTAACTGCCAAGAGAAACATAGACATTCCCGATATTTCCCGTGCAATTGGCCACCTCTGACTTATTACCGAGTTCATGATGCTCTGCAAGTGCTTTAGCGAAGTATTCCAACGCTATGTCATAACTGCCAATATTAAAATATACGATCCCAATGTTACCTGTACAATTTGCCCTGAACGATTTTTCTCCTAATGTATCGAATAGAGCTAATGCTCTTCCAAAGTATTCCAATGCCTTGTCATTGGATCCAAGAGAAGTAAACACTGTACCAAGGTTCACCAACGTACCACCAACACTTTTTTTATCCCCTAATTCTTCCATGCAAATGAGTACTTTGCCGTAGTATTCCAATGCCTTGTCGTAGGAGCCAAGAGAATAATACACATTTCCCATACTTCCCGTTACAATAGCGATTCCGGTCGTATCTCCAAGTACTTCATGAACGGCGAGAGCTCTGGCGTAACATTCTAAAGCCTTGTCGTAACTGCCAAGAAGTTGATTTATACTCCCAATTTTCCCTGTAACCGTTGCCACTCCCCACTTTTCTCCAATTACTTCGTACATGGTGAGAGATTTGGTATAGTATTCCAAAGCCTTATCGTAACTGCCAAGATTCCTATACACATTACCGATATTCATGGTAAGTTTGCTCACTTCCGACTTTTCTCCGAGCACTTCATAAGCGGCGAGAGATTTGGAGTAGTATTCCAAAGCCGTACTGTAGCTGCCACGAGAAGTATAGATATTCCCGAATATATTCCATGCTTTTGGTTTGATGAGTTCAAGGTTGCCTTCCTCCGTTAGAGCAAGCCCTCGATGGGCTAGCACTAGTGAGTCATCATAATTTTCTCGTCGTAATTCTATGGCAGCCAGCGATAGTAGTGCATGAGCCCTTAGCGTAAGGACGGTATCGCTCCCAGCCCGCACCGCAAAGGAAGAAGTCAACTTTGTATCATCTTCAGATAAGTGACCGGATTCTGAGAATTGGTTGCTCATTGGCGTAGATTCTTGCTGGGTGAACGTTTCAATCTCGTCCAGAACTTGAGTGACAAGTAGTTTAGCTGCAACATAGTTACCTTTTTTTGTTTCATCATCTACTTGTTGTATCAAGATTGTGATTTCTTCGTTTGTCATAGTAGTAATATTTATTTTACTTGTTCTAAAAAATACGTTTTCATTCTCCCCTTACCCTTGATCTCAATCTCATCTCGTTCGACAAAAACTATCCCACCCAAGTCATCACCCGTCTTATCCAACCTATTTTGCAAATGAAAAGCGAACTCCTCGCTGACGTGAATGCGTCCGGGCTCTCCATGCGATTCCATTCTACTTGCCGTATTCACTGCATCTCCCCATAAATCGTAGGCAAATTTATTCTCGCCAATAATACCTGCAACCACCGAACCCGAGTGCAAGCCAATTCTAATGGTAATGTTATCACCTGAATTTGATTGGTAATTTTTCATTAAATCAGCGACATCCAGCGCAAACATTGCCGCTCTTTCTGCATGATTTTCCTGTGTAATTGGAGCACCGGCAACCGCCATGTACGCATCGCCGATGGTTTTGATTTTCTCTAGGCCGTGCCTGCGAGCAAGTTGGTCGAATTGAGTGAATATTCCGTTCAACATTCCAACCAACTCTTTAGCAGAAACTCGTTGAGAAAGCTTTGTAAATCCTACAATATCAGAGAAAAAGACGGAAACGTGCTCGTGTGATTCTGCAATCATTTTCTCTCCCGCCACCATGCGTTCGGCTATTTGTTCAGGTAGGATGTTATGGAGAATTTTCTCTTGCTCCTGAAAACGGGCGAGTTTTATTTGGCGGTCGCGCTCCGACTCTTCTATCTTTCGACGATATTCCAACCGTTCTGATTCTTGCTTTGCCTCATCGCTTTGGACTTCTTTTTCAAGATCATAAAACTTTTTAAAATGGATGAAAGCTTTAGCAACATCTCCTTTTATATCAAATGCTTTGGACAATTCTAAATGTATGTACATTAAGGATGATTTCTCACCAAGTTGTTCGGCAAGGGCTAACCCTTCCTCAAGTTTCTCTAACCCCTCATTCAATTTACCTGACTGAACAAGGAGAGAGCCAATTGAAAAGAGATAACTAGCCACGTGTAGATGAGAATGTAATTCATCACGCTGTATTTTGAGAGCACTTAAATAGTATTCAAGGGATTCCTCATATTGTTCCAAACCAAGTAGTGCGGATCCAATTCCATATCTACAGTGCGCTATTTGAGCTCTATCGCCTATTTCTTCCGCAATCTCCAATGCTTCTTTTTTCCAAACTAAGCATCTCGAATAATCTTGAAGAGATGAATATGTATTCCCAATATTCCCTTTTACCATTGCAACATGAGTTTTACTTCCAATTTCTTCATGTAAAGGTAGCGACTTTATAAAATATTCCCTTGCTTTTTCATAAGCCAGTAGATTATAATATACTATTCCAATGTTGGTGGTCGCAGATGCAATTCCTGATTTTGCACCTATTTCTTGATTAATAGAGAGTGATGTTAAGAAGTGTTCTAATGCTTTCTCATACGAACCAAGATGTATATTCACATTCCCTAGTATCAAATTATTGGAAGCAATTCTTGACTTTAGTCCAAGCTGCTCATTCACCGCGAGAGACATAGTAAGGTATTCCAAAGATTTGTCGTAGGTACCGATACGTTGATACAATTGCCCAATGTTCCCCCAAGCATGGGCTAGATTATATCGATCTCCGAGTTCTTCATAGACAGAGCCGGCTTTATTGAAGTATTCGAGTGCCTTATCGTAGGAGCCAAGCTCCAAATATACACCACCTATACACCCCGTAACGCCGGCAACTCCTGATATTTCTCCAAGTTCTTCAAGCGCGGCTAACGCATTGGTATAGTATTCCAATGCCTTGTCGTAGGAGCTAAGATTTAGATACACATTCCCGATGGTATTCCACGCTTTTGGTTTGATTTTTAGTAGATTATACTCTACCGCGAGCGCAAGTGCTTGCTGTGCTTGAGAGAGGGAGGTGTCGAAATTTCCGAGTTGTCGTTCTATGCTAGCAATAATGAGGAAAGCGTTAGCGCGGAGCAGGCCCCGATCTCGACCTTCCACGAGAGGAAAGGAGTCTGTTGTGTCGAGGGTAGTAATCACTTCAATCGCCAAGCGCTGTGCTTCGTCGTAATTGCCTGTGTTGTCGTGTTCATTTGCTTTGTCGAGCTGGGCTTCGAGTTCTTTGTAGGTCATGCTTTCTCCAAAAAATATGTTTTCATCATCCCTTTACCCTTAATTTCAATCTCCTCCCGTTCCTCAAACACTATCCCGCCCAAGTCATCACCCGTCATATCCATTCTATTCTGCACGTGAAATGCGAACTCTTCGCTGACGTGAATGCGTCCCGGCTCGCCGTGCGATTCCATTCGAGCTGCCGTATTCACCGCATCACTGTAAATATCACACAAAACGCTTTTCACCGACAATCCCGCCGGAAAGTCGACCGATATGTACCCCAATTCTGATACTAAATTTTACGCCTTTAGGAAGGGAAGTGCGGATGTCTTCAGGTAATTGAATATCACCCATCATGTCGATTGCGGCTCGAGTGATACGCTCGGCGTGGTCACTGCATTCAATCGGCGCGCCGGCTACCGCCATATAGCCGTCGCCGATGGTTTTGATTTTTTCACAGCCGTGATGTTCCATTATTCCGTCGAATCTGCCGAAGACATAATTAAGGAAATTAAGCACCGCTTTGGCAGGCATACGTGAGGCAATGGGCGTAAAGCCAACGATATCGGCAAAGAGAATAGAGACGTCACGAAAATAATCGGCTACTTTTTCTCCTTTAATGAGGCGGGCTGCTATGCTCGGTGGTAAGACTTTGTGGAGCAAGCTAGTTGTGGCGTTCATCTCAGCATCTGCTATGGCTTTAGCGATGGTGATTTCTTTTTCTCGTTCGGCTGCCTGGCGTTGTAGTTCTATTTGCATCGCTTTTTTATTCGCTTCCTTGCTTTGAAATACTCGTTCTGTTTCATAAAACATTCGGAAATACCTGTCGGATTCCTCCCAGCGATGTTCATTGTGGTATAAATTAGCCAAAGCTTGATAACACTCATATACGCGTCCATCGCCGATTTCATTATAAATCTTAATAGCTCGTAATAGATTTTCCTCTGCTATGGCACTGTCATACTGTTCAAATGTATTATCAGCATAGACACCTCCAATATTATCATGGCATTGTGCAACGCCACCTTGATTTCCTGTTTTTTCGTTCAACGCAAGAGCTTTTTTGGAGTACTCTAATGACTTTGAGTGGTCAAGAAGCTGCCTATACACATACCCGAGATTCCCCATAACACTTGCAATGCCTGATGTACTGCCGAGTTCCTCGTAGAGTGCTAATGCCTTCCCAAAGTATTCCAATGATTTGCCCGAGTCGCCAAGTAATTGATAAATAGTTCCTTTATTGCCATAATTTGATGCTATAGCCGAACTCGATCCCATTTCCAAAATAATGGATGACTGCTTATCTAAGTATTCTAATGCTTGGCTGTATGAGCCAAGCTGCATATAAACCAGTCCGATATTTCCAAGAACATTTGACTTGTAGGGTTTTGCTTCTATTTCATCAAATATGGCAAGGGCATTGATGTAATACTCCAATGCTTTCTCGAGCGCTCCATACTTACCATATTGCATCCCGATATTGACCAAAATGCCGCCTTCCATTCTTTTATCGCCGAGCGCTTTATGGACAACAAGTGCATTTTGGAAGTATTCCAATGCCTTGTCATGCTTGCCTGTTTTATCATAGACAATCCCTATGTTTACTCTTACATTGGCAAGTCCGGCACTGTCATTGTTCGCTACACATATTGCTTCTTTCTTCTCATAACATTCTATTGCTCTATCATAGAAGCCGCGTGATTTATGGACATTACCGAAGACATTCCATGCTTTTGCTTCCGCTAGCGTCAGGTTATACTCTTCAGCAATTGTCAGCGCTTGCTGCGCGAGAGCAAGCGCAGCGTCGTATTGCCCTTTCCGTTCATAAGTCCATGCAAGAGAACTAATTGCAGTGGAACGGATATCCATAATTTCTGAAGACGCCTCCACATCGTGGCTGTCAAGCTCAGACAGCACATCATTGGCTAGTTTTTCGGCTGTGGCGTAATCGCCTTGTCTTGCTAGTATATCCGATTGATGTACCCGAGCTTGGAGTTCTGTAATGGTCATCATTGTAATTGCTTTGTTTGTTCTAAAAAGTAGGTTTTCATCATTCCTTTACCCTTAATATCGATTTCACCTCTCTCTTGGAAGTGGAAGGACGAAAAGGACGAAAGGGACAAAAAGGACGTTTGTAGTTGTAGGGACAGGTCGCGACCTATCCCCCACAACAGCTTGCATAAATTCTTCGGATACATGTATTTTCCCTGCTTCGCCATGGCTTTCCATCCGACTCGCCGTGTTCACCGCATCGCCATAAATATCATAGGCTAATTTTCCGGTACCAATTAACCCCGCCGTTAATTCCCCGCAATGCAATCCAATCCGAAGGTGAAACAGCGTTCCCGCAGGTAGGTGTTTGCGGATTTCCTCCGGCAATGTAATATCTTTCATCATCTCAAGTGCCATGCGCGCAAGACGTTCTACATGATCAAGATACATCACCGGCGCACCGCAGACTGCCATGTAGCCGTCGCCGATAGTTTTGATGCGCTCGCAGCCGTATTTTGCGGCAATTGCATCGAAATGCTCAAAGATAAAATTCATAAATCCAAGCACGGTGGCGGGCGGCATTTTCGCCGAAATTTTGGTAAATCCTACCACATCAGCAAAGAGAACAGACGCGCTGTCGAAGTGATCGGCGATACGGGTTTCACCGCGAATTACTCGATCGGCGATAGATTTCGGGAGGGTTTTGTGGAGGAGTTCTTCGGTGGAATGTGCGCGGGCACGTTCAATGGCAAGTTGTTTTTCCCGCTGTTCTGCCTGTCGGAGTTGTTCAAAGTTCAGAGCTTGTTTTTTAGCTTCCTCATTTATGATATCCTCCTTGATTTTCTGGTATTTTTTGTTGTGTTCGTTGGCTTCTTTCCAGCGTTCTTCCTGCTCATACAATTCAGCCAGTAATTTATGAGAAAATGAGGTGTCTTTTACGCCTAATTCCTCAAATCCAGCAATTTCACCGAGGAACATCGCCTCCGCTTTGGCGGCATCATACCCCTCATATTCCCGGTCAGAATATACTCTCCCGATATTGCCGGAAGTATTGACTATCCCATATTTATATCCTATTCCATCAAAGATGGCAAGCGCCTTTGTCAGCGATTGCAAGGCATTAGGATAGTCGTGTAGGTCTAAATAAATAAGACCAATATTACTAAGAGAAGTACCAACGCCTTGTTTAGCGCCAAGTTTCTCATATTCATCGAGGGCACGGTAGGAAAATTCCAAAGCATTAGTATAGTCGGAAAGCTCGTAATATACGTTTCCGATATTAGCGATATTAACAGCTGCAAATTCTTTCAGTCCGAATTGTTCGCAAAGTGCAACCGCTTTGAAAAAATATTCCAAAGCTTGGGTATTATCTCCCAGGTGAAAATTGATGCCGCCAATATCACATAATCGGGCGACAATGTTCATATTGTTGCCGAGCTCTTCCTCATAAACAAGAGCGCGGCTGCAATACTCCATGGCTTTGGTGAAGTCGGAGAGTTTGAGATATATACTTCCGATATTGCCGAGCGCAAGAGCAATTCCGGATGTGTCATAACTTCGTTCGCTGATGAGAAGGGCACTGTTAAAGCATTTCAATGCAAGAGGATACTCTGACAATGCAGCATACGTTGCTCCTAAAAAAACCTGCGACAGCGCTTCATCACTATCGTTCTTCGCCATCCGTGCAATACGTAGCGCTTCCTTCGCAATCGGCAAGGATTCTTCTACCTTTCCACGTCGTCGCATCGATTGGGAGAGCAGGCGCAGCGCGCGGCTATGCAGGAGGAGAAGGTCATGTTCGGGGACCGAACAATGCTGCTCAAGCGCCGACAGGACTTCCCTGCAAAGCTTCTCGGTATGCTCGAAGTTGCCGTTGACTTTGATTTCCGTGTCAGCCGTATTGAGAATTTCAGTTAGTAATTCAAGGGTCATACTTGCTCCTTCTCCAAAAAGTATGTTTTCATGAGGCCTTTGCCTTTGATGTCGATTTCTCCGCGTTCAATGAATTGTAGAGACGCAAAAATTTGCGTCTCTACGGCATGTTTGAATTCCTCCGATACATGGATTTTCCCGGCTTCGCCGTGACTCTCCATCCTGCTCGCAGTATTTACAGCATCGCTCCAGAGATCGTAGCTGAACTTCGTTTCACCGACTACAGCTCCTATCGCCTCGCCGGAGTTTATACCAATTCGAATTTGAATATTTTCGCCTACTTCTTTGCAGAATAGTGTAGTTTGATCTATCATGGCGAGAGCTACTTTCGCCATGCGTTCTGCATGGTCGTCGCATCGCTCCGGTGCACCTGCAACTATCATGTATGCATCACCGATGGTTTTTATTCGCTCTACTCCGTGTTCCGCAGTGAGCTTGTCAAATCGAGTAAACAAATTGTTCAATAATTCAACCACCATCTTCGGTTCTAAACGAACGCTCAGTGGTGTGAAGCCGACAATATCTGCAAAGAGAATAGTAACTGATTCAAACTTATCGGCAATGTTTTTCTCACCGTTCATCAGTCGCTCTGCAATTGATGGAGGCAGTGTTTTGTGCAATAAATTGACGGTTACTTCATGGCGAACAATCTTAAGTTGTCGGTCACGCTCCGACTCTTCGATCTTTCTGCGGTGTTCCATGAGTTGTGCTTGCTTGGTTGCCTCTTCGCTTTGGACTATTACTCTCAGTTCGTGGTATTTTTTGTTGTATTCGTTGGCTTCTTTCCATCTCCCCATTTGTTCGTAAAGTTCTCCAAGAGATTTGGCAACCTCGATATTCTGTCGATATGCTCCGGTTTCTTCATTCATTCCAAGTGCTTGCATCAACAACTCTTCAGCTTTGAGGGTATTATAGTTGACGAAATTCTGCTTTGTGTACGTAGCGCCAATATTACCGAGATTAATTGCAATGCAGTGTTTCCTGCCGAGCTCTTTATAGATATCGAGTGACTGCTGAAAATACTCCAACGCCTTGGGGTAGTCCGATAGATGATAATACACATTCCCTATATTGCAGAGATCACTTGTAATGCCATCTTTATTGCCTAGTCCTTTAAAGAGAGTCAGTGCCTTTTGATAAAACTCTAATGCCTTAGGGTAATCCGAAAGATTCTGATACACAATTCCTACATTACAATAATTGGTTGCAATGCCGGATGCACTGCCAAGCTCTTCGTTAATTGCCAGCGCCTTTTCAAAATACACCAAAGCACTTGCGTAATCCGAAAGATGTATATACACATTCCCAATATTGCAGAGATTATTTGCAATACCTGTTTTGTTGTCGTGACGTTCACAAATCGAGAGTGTCTTTTGGAAATACTCCAACGCTTTGGGGTAGTCAGAAAGATCCTGAAACACAACGCCGATATTACCGAGATTGGTTGTAATACCACTTGTATTGCCAAGTATTTCATGCATAGCAAGGGACTTTTGCAAATACTCCAATGCTGTTGGGTAGTCAGAAAGATTCCAATAAACGAGCCCAATATTGCTGAGAGTAGCTGCGATGCCTTCTCGGCCATCATACTCTTCATACCACGCTAGCGCTTTATACAAGTATTCCAAAGCCTTAGGATAGTCTGATAGTTGTCCGAACACTATCCCGATATTTCCTGAATTGCTTGCCATACCGGATGTGATGCCGAGTTCTTCACTAATAGCCAGTGCCTGTTGCAAATACGCGAGGGCATTGTCGTTGTCCGAAAGAAGCTGATACACAATCCCACAATTGCCAAGTGCTTTTGCGATGAGTTCTTTGCTCTGCGCTTCCTTGGCACAAGTAACCGCTTTTTCGGCAAAAGGCAATGCTTCCTTTGCCAATTCACGTTTCCGCAATGATAACACTAGAGCAAGAAGGACGCGGCAGTGCAGCTCGTGCGATGCAAGCATTTGTGGCAGAACCAAGAACTCCCGTGCTTGTGCATCTGCCTTGTCTACGTCAGTACCGGATGTGACGAGTACTTCAAGTGCTTCAACTGTAGTTTGTAATTGTTCGGGTGTCATGCTTTCTCCAAAAAGTAGGTTTTCATTTTGCCTTTGCCTTTGATCTCCATCTCGCCTCTTTCTGCAAAGTGGAGGGACGATGGGGACGATGGGGACAGTGCATGCATAAATTCTTGGGATACATGGATTTTCCCGGCTTCACCGTGGCTCTCCATTCTGCTTGCCGTGTTCACCGCATCGCCCCACATATCGTATGCAAATTTATTCTCACCGATAATTCCAGCCACCACACTTCCTGTGTGCAAACCAATACGAATAGATACCTTATCGCCGGAGTCTGTTGTATAATTATCCATCAATACTGCTACTTCGAGCGCAAATAATGCAGTACGTTCTGCATGATTTGCTACCGGAATCGGAGCTCCACACACCGCCATGTACGCGTCTCCGATCGTCTTGATTTTTTCCAAACCATGTTTGCGTGCAAGTTGGTCGAATTGACTGAATATACCGTTCAGCATCCCCACTAATTCTTGAGCACTTACTTGTTGTGAGAGTTTGGTAAACCCAACAATATCAGAGAAAAACACCGAGACATGTTCATGACTGTCGGCGATTGTTTTCTCGCCTTCGATCATACGATCGGCGATTTGGGAAGGAAGGATATTATGGAGGATTTTTTCTTGTTCTTGGAAGCGTGCAAGCTTGACCTGACGGTCGCGTTCGGACTCTTCTGCTTTGCGGCGGTATTCCATTTGTTGCGCTTGCTTGGTAGCTTCCTCGCTTTGGACTTCTTCTTTGATTGTGTGATACTTCTTGAATTGAATCGAATGTTCTTTCCAACGCTCTTGCGTTTCGTATAAATCTGCAAGAGATTTATGGACACCATATAAATTCTGTTTCTGGCCAATATCCTCTGATAGAGCAATAGCACTCAGAAAAAATTCTTCAGCTTTATCAGTATCATAGCCATAGAACTCCTTATTGGCATAGAGCCCGCCCATATTGCCGAGATTGAGTACAATGCCATTTTTGCGACCTATCTTCTCATTGATAGCGAGAGCCTTTTGGTAATAGGTGAGCGCTTGCGGGTAGTCCGAAAGATTATGATACACAATTCCTATATTGCCGAGATTGGTTGCAATGCCATCTTTGCTCCCTATCTCCTCATAGATAGCGAGAGCCTTTTGGTAATAGGTGAGCGCTTGCGGGTTGTCCGAAAGATCATGATACGCATTTCCTATATTTGTGAGATTGCTTGCAATGCCCTCTTTGCTCCCTATCTCCTCATTGATAGCGAGAGCCTTTTGGAAATAGGTGAGCGCTTGCGGGTAGTCCGAAAGATTCTGATACACAATTCCTATATTGCCGAGATCTCTTGCAATGCCCTCTTTGCTCCCAATCTCCTCATTTATTGAGATTGCCTTTTGGTAATAGGTGAGCGCTTGCGGGTAGTCCGAAAGATACTGATACACACTACCTATATTTATGAGGTTGTTTGCAATGCCATCTTTGCGACCTATCTCCTCATAGATAGCGAGTGCCTTTTGGAAATAGGTGAGCGCTTGCGGGTAGTCCGAAATACGCCCATACACCCCTCCTATATTTGTGAGATTTTTTGCAATGCCATTTTTGCTCCCTATCTCCTCATTGATAACAAGAGAATTATTGAAGAATTCCAAGGCCTTGTCGTAGTCGCCAAGAGAAATATGGACTTTTCCAATAATATTCCAAGCTTGAGGTATAGACTTTGTTATTTCACCCGCTTGGGCTTGAACAAGCCCTTGATGTGCTTGTTCAAGCGCGAGAAGAAAATCCCCTTGATTATAGTTATTCAACGCCAACGCAAGCATAGCATTAGCTCTTATGGTAGTGGTATCTTGCTGCTCATCGATGAGATCATTGGTATTTATAGTGCCTTTTGTATTTGCATCGTTCTCTGTGGAGGTACTATCATCGGTACGATTATCAAGTATATCTATTACTTGTTGTGCAAGTATTTGTGCAGCATCGTAGTTACCTTTGTTTGTTTCATCACCTGCAAGTTTGGTTTGTGCTTCGAGTTGTGCGTTTGTCATGGTAGTATGTTAGTTTGCTTGTTGTAAATAGTATGTTTTCATCATTCCTTTGCCTTTTATCTCCATCTCATCTCGCCGGATAAACTGTAGAGACGTTGCATGCAACGTCTCTACGGCATGTTTGAATTCCTCCGATACATGAATTTTGCCCGGCTCCCCGTGACTTTCCATTCGGCTGGCGGTGTTCACCGCATCGCCCCACATATCATACGCGAATTTATTCTCACCAATAATTCCGGCCACGACCGAACCCGTATGCAATCCGATTCTAATATCTATTTTTTCACCCAAATCTGTATGATAATTCTTCATCAATTCTGCCACCTCCAATGCAAATAAAGCCGCCTTTTCTGCATGATTTTCGAGGGAAATTGGAGCTCCGCAGACGGCCATATATGCATCACCGATGGTCTTGATTTTTTCTAAGCCGTGCTTGCGTGCTATTTGGTCGAATTGCGTGAAAATTCCATTCAACATTCCCACTAATTCTTGGGCATTTACTCGCTGTGATAATTTCGTAAAACCGACGATATCCGAGAAAAACACCGAGACAATCTCATGGCTGTCGGCGATGGTTTTCTCGCCGTCGATCATACGGTTAGCTATTTGGGAAGGGAGGATATTGTGGAGGATTTTTTCCTGCTCCTGAAAACGAGCAAGTTTTACCTGACGGTCGCGCTCCGAATCTTCGATTTTGCGGCGATACTCCATCAGTTCGGCGTGTTTCTTGGCTTCCTCGCTTTGGACTTCTTTTTCGAGTTCATGGTATTTTTCAAAATGGCTGAACGCAGCGGCTGTTTTGCCTTTCTTTTTCAATATCGCCGCAAGTTCCTTATGCGCCTGAAATGCTTGTGCTTTCTCGCCGAGTTCCTCTGCAAGGGCAAGCCCTTCCTTCAATTTCTCCAACGCCTCGTCGTTTTTGTTTTGCTCTACCAGTAGGACGCCGATAGCAACGAGCGTACTCGCAACGCCTTCATTCGTCTGGATTTCGTCGCGGCGTAGGCGGAGCGATTTTTGCAGAAATTCCATTGCCTCTTGGTTTTTCCCCATCGCGCTGAGGGTGTTGCCGATTCCCTCACACCAATAACCCGTTTGTCGTCTGTCGCCAATTTCTTCCGCCAGTGCAAGCGAGAGCTTTTGGTAATCGAGTGCTGTGGCGTATTCTTTGAGTTCAAAATAAGCCCCCCCGATATTCCCCATAACGCGTGCAACGGATGATTTCCTACCGAGTTCCTCGTTGGAGGACAGTGCTTTTGCGTAGTATTCCAATGCCTTGTCGTGGGACCCAAGATGTAGATACACAGTCCCGATACTCCCTGTAACAAGTGCAACGCCTGATTTCGAACCGAGTTCTTCGTGGGTTGCGAGTGCTTTTGCGAAGTATTCTAATGCCTTGTCGTAGGAGCCAAGAGAAAAATACACATTCCCGATATTCCCCGTAACGCTGGCAACTAATGATTTCGCCCCGAGTTCCTCGTGCGCGGAGAGCGCTTTTGCGTAGTATTCCAATGCTTTGTCGTAGGAGCCAAGATTATTATACACATTCCCGATATTCCCCGTAACATTTGCAGCTACTGATTTCTCCCCGAGTTCCTCGTGCCTGGAGAGCGCATTTGCGTAGTTCTCCAATGCCTTATCGTAGGAGCCAAGAGAAGCATACACATTCCCGATATTCCCCGTAACGCTGGCAACACCTGATTTCGCACCGAGTTCCTCGTACGCAGATAGTGCTTTTGCGAAGTATTCCAATGCCTTGTCGTATGAGCCAAGCTTTTGATACACAGACCCGATATTCCCTGTAACGAGTGCAACGCCTGATTTCGCACCGAGTTCCTCGTGCGCGGACATCGCTTTTGCCAAGTATTCCAATGCCTTGTCGTATGAGCCAAGAGAATAATACACATTCCCTAAAATATTCAATGCGTTAGCTTTGATTTTGGTCAGTGCATATTCTTCCGCAATGTCGAGTGAGACACGTGCCAGTGAGAGAGCCTCCTGCAAATCACCGCGTCGCCAGTTGGTATTAGCGAGCGAGTTCAGCGCGGAGCAGTGGAGGATTTTTTGTTCAGTTACTGTTTGGTCTTTATTATATTCGCTTGCATGTTCGAGTTGAGCCAGTACTGTCGTAGCAAGCATTTCTGCTTCTTCGTACTTACCTGCGTTGTTGAATTCTTCAGCTTGGGTTAGTTGGGCTTTGAGTAGTTCGTAATTCATGTCTAAGCTTTCATGATTTTGGGTTGGAATTTTACTCCTTTCAGTTTTTCAAAATCAACATCCTGCGTCCAAAGGGTGGCATTGTATTGTAAGGCGGTTGCGTAGATAATGCTTTCTGCCAGAGGGAGGGAATGTTCCCAGCTAAGCTTAGCGGCTGAGAGTGCAAGAGGTGCGTCAAGTTCGGCTACAGTTCCTTGGTGCAAGTTAGCAACGAGTCGTATCGCATCTTTCTCGCCAACGGTCACCAACAGTTTTTTGAATACTTCATAAATAGAAATGGCGGGTACAATCAGGGAGTCCGGGTTTTCAAGTGCAGGCGCAAAGAAGTCAGCGTTCGAGCCGTTAGCGAAGTATTCAATCCACCCGCTCGAGTCCACAACGTTCAGCTTTTTCATAGGCGGTCTTCCTCACGTTCAATGGATGTATCGTCGATCGTCAGCGACCCTCTGAGCGATTGCATTGAACGAAGAGGAATGAGTTCGACTCGTCCGTCAAATTCAATTACTTGTACTTTTTGACCGGATTGGAGGTTAAGCGATACTCTAATCTGGCGTGGAATCACCACCTGGAATTTCGGAGAAATGGTAACGGTATTCATATCGATAATGGAATGTGCAACAAAATTCTATCCACTGTAAAATTAAGTATTTTTATGTATTTCGGGTTGCATTCCTACCTAACTCGAACATACTTATATTCACTTCAGACATTCTTTTCCATAAAATACGTTTTCATCATCCCCTTGCCTTTGATCTCCATCTCACCACACTTGATGAAAGTAATGCCATGGTTCGTATTTTTTGTCATAGCAAATCGATTTTGCAAATGTATCACAAACTCATGGGAGACATGTATTTTATCCGGCTCGCCGTGAGATTCCATCCTCGCTGCCGTATTCACCGCATCTGAATAAATATCATAGACAAAACGTTCCTCACCGATCACTCCTCCGACGACTTCGCCGCTGTGAATTCCGATGCGAATTTGTATTTCCTCACCGGTGGACATTGACCGAAATTCTTTCATTTTTGAGTACTTCAATCAACTCAGTCGCACATCGTACTGCTTCGTCGTAGTTTCCTGAGTTGTTGTATCCTTCAGCTTCAGTAAGCTGAGCTTGTAGTTCTTCAAATTTCATAGAGTTGATTTCTCCAAAAACCTATGTCTGATGTATGCTATCGACCTTAAAATCTACAATACGGTGTGGTATCCAGTTTCCGTTCGATACATTGAGTTGGAAGATCTGACTCTTTCATGACAGAATCAGCCATAAATGTCAAGACGCACAAAAGTGCGTCTTGAAAATAAGTCAGTATTTGCCTGAATTTGATGCTGCATATCGTCTGCACAGCTCCGTAAGGATATGATTAGTATTTAGTTATTCATGCGGTCTTCTGCTGGATCGGTAATTCGATAAAGAATGTACTTCCCATACCTTTGCCTTCGCTCTCTGCCCATACTCTGCCGCCATGGAGCTCTATAAGATGCTTGATGACCGAGAGACCTAGCCCTGTCGAGCCTTCACCGCCGGTCGGACGAGAGGAAAGCTTTTGGAAGTCTCTAAATAATAGTCGTTTATCATCTTCACTGAGACCGAGGCCTTGATCGATAACGGCGATTGTTACGGTACTTTCATGTTTATGTACCTTCACCTTGATTTCTTTGCCGTGTTCGGAGTATTTTACTGCATTACTAATAAGATTATCAAGTACTTGGTGTAGCCGCTGTTCGTCTGCCTCCACCCTGCAATCATTATCAAATTGAAAACTAATCGTTTGTTTTTTAGCATTTGTTCGTGGCAGATAATCAGCGATCACGTCGGCGGTAATTGCAGCGAGATCCAGGGTGGAATATTGGAGCTTAATCTGACCAAGCTCACGTGCTGCCACATCGATAAGATTCACGACAATATCAAGCATACGCTTGGACGATGCGGTGATTGACTCGAGAATCTGCGCTACATCGGGGATGGAATTTGTATAATTTTTCAGGAATTGAACGTATAAATTCAATGCTGTAATTGGATTCTTAAGGTCATGCGAGGCAATTCCAAGAATTTTCATCTTGAAATTATTGGCTTCTTCGAGGCGCATATTCGTCGTGTAGAGTTCGAGGTTTTTCTCATGAAGTTCTGTATTGGCAAGCTGGATTTTCACCGCTTGCTCCTCGAGGATATGTTTTTGTTTGGTGATTTCTTCGTAGCGGGCTTGTTCGATAGCGATACGGTTTTCCTGTTCGGCTACTTTACGCTCAAACGCAATTTTGATCGAGAGTTTCTTGGTTTCCTCGCTCTGTACTTCTTTTTCAATATCGTAAAATTTCTCAAAATGAATTGCAAATTCTTCCCAGCGTTTTTCGGATTTGTAGAGGTCTGCTAAGGACTTATGAACATTATAGAGTATTTGTTTCGAACCAATCTCTTCGCAAACTGCTACTGCTCGAAACATATATTCTTCAGCTTTTTCAGTATTGTATCCATCATATTCATGGGTAGCATAGAGCTCGCCCATGTTTGCCATCACGAGTGCGACCGACGATTTTTCGCCGAGCTCTTCATGGATGGAAAGTGCTTTGCCGAAGTTGTACAATGCTTTATCGTAGAAGCCGAGCTGAGCGTACACACTTCCGATGTTTCCGGTTACGAGTGCTTCGGCCGACTTTGCACCAAGCTCTTCGTGTACCATGAGTGCTTTGCCGTGATATTCGAGAGCAAGGTCGTATGACTCGAGTGAGTCATAGACGAGACCTATATTTCCCATAATTCGGGCTACTAAAGATTTTTCCCCTAATTCTTCATGAACCGTGAGAGCTATCCCGAAGTATTCTAATGCTTTATCATACGAACCAAGGCGGGCGTACACGCCTCCGATATTGCCTGTCACACGGGCGACACCTGATTTTTCATCGATTGCTTCATAGACTTCGAGTGCTTTACCAAGGAAATCGAGTGCTTTGTCATACGAACCGATAGAGGCATAGACTATTCCAATGTTCATTGTGTCTCGTGCAGCGCCGCTTTTGTCGCCGAGTGCGTCGTGTGCTGCATGAGCTTTTCCTAAGTATTCGAGGGCTTTATCATACGAACCCTGTGGCCAGAACACCATGCCAAGTATTTGCCATCCTTGAGCTTTGCTCAATGAATGCGAATGATTCTCAGCAATTTTCAGGGCATTTTCCGCGATAGCAAATGCAAGCTCAATATTTCCCTGCATTCGAGCAGAGTCGGCTATAATGAGTAAAGCCGTCGTGTGATACTCATCATGCTGTTCGGTAGTTGACATGACAGTATTTGCTAATTGCTCTGCCTCGCTGTAATTTCCTTTTGTCACTTGTTCGCCCGCTCGACGGAGCAGTTCATGTTGGTTTTCGTGTGTCATGGCTTGAGATTAAAATTCTATAATAGATTGATTTTGAAGTAAGTACAAAGTATTTACACGGTTGTAAAATACATAGGTAGAATACTAGATTTATGTATAGTAATTCTGAAGTAGAGCATGAATTCTACCGTTACTATCATTGTAACAGAATTGGAAACAATTCACGACGATGTACTATTCCGACATTCCTTTGAGAAGAAATAATGCAAGAGCTTACCTTAGATTATCGTACAGAACTAATTTTGTAGGAGATTCCGGAAATACAACGACAAAAATACGTGATTTATCCAAACGTAATAGGACGAAGATGAGAGAATAAAAAAAAGCATTTCAATTACGGCTGTTTTATGATGAAGTATGACCAAGAATAGATGAGATTATGGTGGGGAAGTGAACCGGACTGTGGGAAAATACTGATTCGAAACTATCTAAATTATCATGTATTTACACGAGTTTAAGTTCGAAATGAATTGATAGAACACATCAATGTCAAAGACTGCGTATTCCTCGTAGGACTATCTGTATAATTTGAAATTCCTTTCCGGTAAATCTATAATACTGTAATTTTGAACGGATAAATTCAGAACATACTTCAATGAAAGGAATTCAATGTTGAAAAAATTTGTAAAATCTATTGTCGGAATCCTACCATCGACACTGCAACGGAGCATTAGAGTAGTGTTCAGCGCATACAATGATAAAGTAGCGCGCAAAAATTGGGAACGAAACGGTCGTCCAGCACCCCCACCTGATGAAGTCAAGCACGAAATAATTGCCGAGTATCAGCGACAATCAAAGAGTCAACTATTAGTTGAGACAGGGACATATCTCGGGAATACAATTTGGGCACTTAAAGAAAATTTTGTGAAATTATACAGTATAGAGCTATCCCCTGAATTATGGAAAAATGCAGTCAAACGGTTCGCGCAATACTCACACATTACAATTCTTCACGGCGATAGCGGGAAAGTTCTGTTCGATGTCGTCCCTCGATTACAAGAACGTACTGTTTTCTGGCTCGATGGGCATTATTCATGGGGAATTACAGCTCAAGGTGAGAAAAACTGTCCGATTTTCGAAGAATTGGAAGCAATTTTTAAAAATAATAGTCTGCTTCATGTGATGCTCATCGACGATGCTCGGCTGTTCAACGGTACTGGTGACTACCCGACACTTGAAGAATTACGGAAGTTTGTACACCACAAAAATCCCCAGTATCACATGGATGTAAAAGATGATATTATACGCCTGACAGCGTCATAACTGTATCATCTGTATTCTTTTACCGGGCGTTTACATGTTAATCTACTCAAACAATGATCCGTCAGCAACGCATTACCCACCTCCCTACAAATTATGACTCTATTGAAAGTGTGCCACGCAAATCAGGTGCAATTCTCTATTGGATGAGCCGCGATCAGCGAGTGCATGATAATTGGGCGCTCCTCTACGCTCAAGAAATTGCACTCTCACTTCAGGTCCCACTCGTTGTTGTTTTTTGTCTTTCTTCCGGATTTTTGAGTGCTACTCTTAGGCAGTACGGATTTATGTTACGAGGATTGGAAGAGGTAGAACGTACACTTTTGAACTATAACATCTCCTTCCACTTGCTGCATGGTGCAGCTGAAGAAGTATTGGTTGAATTTGTGCAACATCATAATATATCACAAGTTATCTGCGATTTCGATAGTTTGAAAATCAAACGTAAATGGCAGAAAAAAGTTGCTTCGCTGATAAACGTACCTCTCATTGAAGTCGATGCCCATAATATTGTTCCGTGTAGATTTGTATCACAGAAAGTCGAGTTTGGTGCTTATACGATTCGTCCAAAAATAAAGCGTCTGCTGCCGGAATTTCTGAAGGAATTTCCAAAACTTGAAGTACAACCTACGATGTGGGAATATCATCAATCGACAAATTGGCAGGTGGTGTGGAAAAGCTTGGAAGTTGATACTTCAGTCAAAGAAATAGATTGGCTGATTCCGGGAGAGAATGCGGCAAAACACCGGTTGGAAATGTTTATTTCTCAATCGCTCGGTACCTATCACGAACGTCGTAACAACCCAAATTTCGATGCGCAGAGCAATCTTTCTCCCTATTTGCATTTTGGTCAAATTGCAGCGCAACGTATTGCATTAGATGTAGTTGCATCAAATGTCAATCAAGAAGCAAAAGATGTATTTTTAGAGGAGTTAATCGTTCGCCGCGAACTCTCCGATAATTTTTGTTTTTATAATTCCGACTACGACTCTTTTCAGGGATTCCCGAATTGGGCGAAAAAATCCATCAATGAGCACCGCGCAGACTCACGAGATTATGTCTATTCACTCGAAGAATTCGAGCGCGCATCAACACACGACGCACTCTGGAATGCAGCGCAAACCGAGCTCACCATCTCCGGAAAAATGCACGGTTATATGCGCATGTACTGGGCAAAAAAAATCCTCGAATGGACAAAAACTCCTGAAGAAGCACTCGTAATATGTATAGCTCTCAATGACAAATACGAGCTCGACGGTCGAGACGCAAACGGATACACAGGCATCGCATGGAGCATAGGCGGCGTTCACGACAGAGCATGGTTTGATCGCCCTGTCTATGGCAAAGTCCGCTACATGAATGCCAATGGATGCGCTGCAAAATTTGATGTGAAGGAGTATGTGGCTAAGAGTAGTAAGTCGTAAGTCTGTAAGTCGTAAGTAGTTTTAGTCGTAAGTAGATTTAGTCGTAAGTAGATTTAGTCGTAAGTAGATTTAGTCGTAAGTCGTAAGTCGTAAGTCGTTTCTCTGGCATCCGACCTTTAGTCCTATTAGTCGTTATAGTCCTTTTAGTCCTTTTAGTCCTTTTAGTCCTTTTAGTCCTTTTAGTCCTTTTAGTCCTTTTAGTCCCATAAGTCCCATAAGCCCCATAAGCCCCATAAGTCCCATAAGTCCCCAATTTCCAGAAAAAACCCATGAGCAAAATACGTCAGCCGACATCAGCCGTAAAGCAATTATCCAATCCCGAAGAACTACTCTACGAAGTAAGTGAAATTTTCCATTCACTACAAGGCGAGGGTTTGCGTGCCGGTCTTCGATGTGTTTTTGTACGGTTGCAGGGATGTACACTCCGCTGTGCTTGGTGCGATACTCCATACGCACTCGACAGGCGAGAGGGAGGAATGACGATGAGTGGTCGAGAAATTATCGAAAAAGTAGGGGAATTTGGTTGTGATTTTGTAGAATTTACCGGTGGTGAACCTCTCGAACAGGAGAATGTGTATCCACTTATGAGCTATTTTTGTGATGCCGGTTATACAGTAGCTGTCGAAACAGGCGGGCATATCAATACTGAATTTGTGGATGAACGTGTGATTCGAATCCTCGATATGAAAGCTCCCGACTCTAAAATGACGCCGCTTAATTGCTATACAAATCTTGAAATACTGAGACCGCATGACGAAGTAAAATTCGTGCTTGCATCACGCAGGGATTATGATTGGGCAGTAGAAATTGTTAAAAAATACAAATTAACAGAGAGGTGTGCAGCCGTACTGTTCTCTTGTGTGTTTGGTTCTTTGGAATTGCAAACCCTTGCAGAATGTATACTTACGGACAAACTCGGCGTTCGTATGCAGCTCCAAATGCACAAGTTTATCTGGGAACCTACCGCACGTGGGGTGTAACCCTTAAAATAAATTCGTAACTTGCATTTGGCTCCTTCGTACGGGCGCAAACTTTTTTTGGAAATTAATATTGAAATAACTGTACGAGTACTGTAGAGTTCCAATTGCTTGCTCTTTTGTTGAAATAATCGTCAATATTCCAAAGTAGGTTTGAAATTCTCGAAAATTCAGAACAATCAACATTATGTATCATTTCTACTCTATTTTTATGAAATACTCTCGCTTTAACCGCCAACTAACCGCGGCTATCCTCCTTTCTTTGATCCTCGTCGCTCGCACTGCCTCAGCTCAATCCAACGCAATCCGTTATGAAGAATATGACTTAGCTAATGGTCTGCATGTAATTTTGCACCAAGACAAGTCAGCACCTGTTGTGGCTACCGTCCTTCATTACCGAGTTGGCTCTCGGGATGAAAATCCACAGCGGACGGGATTTGCCCACTTTTTCGAACATTTAATGTTTGAAGCGACGGATGATATTCCTCGTGCTACGATCGACAAACATGTCGAAGGCGCCGGTGGTTCGCTTAATGCTTATACTTCTTTTGATGAGACCGTCTATCATTTTCAATTACCTGCCAATGAAATTAAGCTTGCATTATGGATCGAATCTGAAAGAATGCGAAAGCTGCATGTAGAGAAAGCGGGAGTGGAGACTCAACGTGGAGTGGTAAAAGAAGAACGTAAAAACCGATACGAAAATACTCCGTACGGCGGATGGAACGAGAAAATGTACAGGAATTTGTTTCAAGGTGGTTCGTACAGCTGGACGCCAATTGGATCAGCCCAACATATTGATAATGCATCAATTAGTGAGTTTCAGGAATTTTATAATAAATTCTATCAGCCAAATAACGGTACGCTTGTCATCGCCGGAGACTTTGATATCAAACAGGTCAAAGAATTTGTAGAAGCGTATTTCGGGATTTATCCAAAAGGAGTAGAAATCAAGCGTGAGGAATTCAAACTACCCGAAATCACCGGTGAGTATCGTGAAACAGTAGAGGACAACAAAGCGCAGCTCCCGGCGGTGTATATCGGCTACCGCGGACCTAAAAAAGGTCACCAGGATTCGTATGCAATTGATATGTTAAATACTATTTTGTCCGGCGGGCAGAGTTCTAGAATCTACCAGCGCTTAGTCGATAAAGATCAAATCGTTGTATAAGCGGATTCATTCAATCAAGACTTACAATATGCAGGAATACTTGTAGCACTTGGTATCGTCGCACCGGGCAAATCATCGGGTGATGTTGAGCGTGCGATCTACGAAGAAATCGAAAAAATCAAAAAAGATGGTGTGACGGATGAAGAATTCCAAAAAGCTAAGAATACACAAGAGGACAAGTTTATTTTTGGTAAAAAGAACGTACTTGAAAAGGCAGAAGCACTTGCACAGTATCATACTTATTTTGGAAAAGCTTCGGTGATTAATACCGAACTCGACAATTATGCTAAAATCACCAAGGCTGATCTGCAGCGAGTAGCCAAGCAGTATTTTGCAGCCGATAAACGAGTCGTCATTACGTATGTACCTAAAGCTAAATAAAGTACTTGTCTCTATTCTATTATCTATCCTTCTAACTTCAAACACATCATATTATGAAATTTATTATTCAAACTTTAGCCTTTGTTGTCATCCTTACTTCGATGGCTTTTGCTCAGAAAATTGACATTACGAAGCGTCCCGAACCTCTTCCTGCGAAAGATATTTCCTTCCCGCCGTACAAAGAAATTATGCTCAAGAATGGACTGAAAGTTTTCCTCGTCGAGGATCATGAACAGCCCACCATCGCATTTACCCTTCAAATACGGTCGGGAGAGACTTCCGACGGAGCGAAAGCAGGACTCGCCAATATTACTGCCGATATGCTCACCAAGGGAGCCGGCAAGCGTACAGCTCTCGAAATGGCTGAAAAATTAGACAGTATCGCAATTGGAATTCAATCTGGCTCGGCTGGGGAGGCATCGACTATGTCGTTCAGCGGACTCAAAAAACACTTCTCACTTGCGCTTACTATTGCTTCAGAAATGATAGTTCAGCCGACGTTCCCAAAAGACGAACTTGACAAAATGATCCCACAAGTAATTGCTGAAATTAAACAAGAAAAATCACGACCTACCAGTATTGCAGCCGCAATGTCGCGCAAAGTGATCTATGGTATGAATCATCCGAATGCGCGCCGCCGCTCGGATCAATCGGTGAAGTCAATTACTGTCGAAGACCTGAAGAATTTCCACGCAACGTACTACAAGCCAAATAATGCAACTCTTGCTATTGTTGGTGACATCTCTGCTAAAGACCTCGTGCCAATGCTCGAAAAAGCGTTTAAAGATTGGAAAAAAGGGGATGTTCCTAAAGTAGAAATTCCTCCGCCATCTCCAATGCCTGTTGGTACATACTTCATACCGCGACCCGGCTCGGCACAGTCGTCGATTATGACTGTTTCCCTCGGTGTACCCTATCGTGATCCGAATTTTGAGACTCTTTCCTTATGTGCTGATATGATGGGTGGCAGCTTTGGCGGACGACTTTTCCGGACTCTGCGTGAGACGTATTCTTATACGTATACACCCGGTGCGTTTATGACAAGTGGTAAGAACATGAACCGATTTGCATGCATGGCTGATGTGCGTAATCCGGTGACAGATTCAGCAATTAATGTAATTAAGCAAGAGCTCGCCCGCCTGAGCAGTGAAAAAGTACCGGACGAAGAATTATCTCGTATGAAACGCTACATTGTTGGACGCTATCTTCTGAGCTTCGAGCGTTCGGAATTTATCGCAAACGTTCTCCAATTTGCCGATTATTCCGGAAGACCTATTGCAGAAATCAAATCATATCCCGAGCGCTTTATGGCTCTTTCGCCTGCACAAGTACAAGGAGTCGCACAGAAATATCTTCGCAATGACCAAACGTCAACCATCGTAGTCGGTAGTCCTGACGTACTGCCCGTCCTTCAAAAAATGGGCAAAGTCTATGAATATTCGCTCGACCTTGAGCCACAAGTAGCTGGTGAAAAAGTTGATATTTCTGTTCAGGATTTATTCAAAAAACATATTCAAGCTCTTGGTGGTAAAGACAAAATAGATGCCGTGCAATCACTTGTCATTACTTCCAAAGCAGCTCTCGAAGCAGGACCACAGAAGTTAGAAGGTACTTTTGTCCGCAAGCTCAAATCTCCCAACAAAGAAAAAACTTCCACGGACCTAAAAGTAATGAAACAAGACACATGGGTGAATGGCGACAAAGCATGGTCTGCACGGAGTCCGCAGCCTGCTCAAGAACTTCCCCCAACCGAGGCTGCCAAGAAACGCACAGAAGCAACGATTCTTATCAGTGCGAAATTACTTGATCTAGGGTATAAAGCTGAAGTTACATCTAAAAAAGACGGACAATATGTAGTGAATATCACTACTCCTTCAAGTGACAAAGAAGTTTATTACTTCGATACTAAAACGTATCTGCTCAGTCAGATTGATAAGACCGTTACTCAGCCTCAAGGTGCGATGCCGGTTACAGTTAAATTTTCGGATTATATGAATGTTGGCGGTGTGATGTTTCCGAAAAAATCAACTACTGAAAATCCTAACTTCTCGATATCCCATGAATTTACCTATGAAGTTAATCCTGTGATAGACGACAAAGAATTTACTCCCTAAGCTTCTTCTTCAAAAGCGATTTATAGTAAATCTAAATATATTTCTTTAATTTTGAGGCAGGATAATCCTGCCTCTTTTTGTTACGTTTCCTCATTATTCGATACTTGTATGCGAACAATTTATACCCTTTGTTTTGTAATTCTTTGTGTGTTTGGTGTGGTCGCAATCGGAGGTTGGAAGAATTCTTCGTCGATCCCACCGTTGGCTTCCATTTCCGAATCTACAGCTCGCGAACACCTAGCATACTTAGCATCTAATGAGATGCGAGGACGAAATACACCCAGCCCCGAACTCGAAAAAGCTGCTGATTATATAGCCGAACAATTTAAAAAATATGGACTTGAGCCGGTACAGGGTTCGTATTTTCATACCTACAATGTCTATAAAACTAATCTCAGCATGATGCCGATTCTCCGGCTTGCGATTGGTGATTCGATAATTGATATAATAGTCAAAACTGATTTTTCGCCCCATGACAATACCGGTTCGGCGCAGCTCACAGACAAAAAGTTGGTGTTTGTCGGTTATGGAATTTCAGCGCCTGAGCATGGCTATGATGATTATGCAGGAATGGATGTACAGGGCAAAATAGTAGTGATGATGCGCAGTGCGCCACGAGCGGAAGATACCTCCTCGGTATTTTCCTGGCGAAAGGGCGGAATGCGGTATATGTCAACTGAAGCCAAAGCTGCTCGCGCCGCGAAGGCAGGTGCGGTAGGTATGATACTTTTTGGAGAACCTTCTCGTGGTATGAGATTGCGCGCGTCGAATTGGCCATCGCTAAACCCATTACTTTCCACGAATGACCTCCCCGTGAAGTTGAAATCGCAGAAAGACTCACCAACTGCACAATTCCCAATTGCTTACTGTGGGGAAAAAGTAGCACGTGTGATATTTGGAGCTTCGGATAATTTGAAATCGACCCAGAAAACAATCGACTCACTCTTCAAACCTAATTCGTATGATATAGCTACATGTACATTGAACGAGATAAACATATCCACTTCCGAAGAAAAATTCACTGTTCGTAATGTAGTAGGAATGGTAAAGGGCAGCGAGAAACCCGAGGAATTTGTCGTTGTGGGCGGACATTACGACCATGTTGGCTATAATAACCCGAACAACCCGGAAAAAGACTCCATCTTTAATGGCGCTGATGATAATGCATCCGGCACGACAGGGATATTACTGATGGCTGAGGGATTCGCCAAATCAAAAGAAAAACCGAAACGTTCGATGCTGTTTATAGCTTTCAGCGGCGAGGAAAAAGGGTTGCTTGGTTCGCAAGCATTTACGGAAACACCACCCATTAATCTCGCTAACTGTGTGGCAATGCTCAACATGGACATGATAGGTCGAATAGTCGGCGACTCACTTTGTATCGGTGGAAATACCAGATGCAGGGAACTGACGGAGATTAATGAACAGGAAAACAAGCTCCTTGACAAACCGTATGTGCTTCATTATACGATTGAAAATTATTTCTTTAGAAGTGATCAAGCAAATTTCGCGAAGAAGAAAATCCCGGTGCTTTTTTACTTTACCGGTGAGCATGCAGACTATCACAAAGTAGGTGATGAAATATCCAAAATTGACTTCCCGAATCTCGTCGAAATTACGAAACTTTGCAGCCGTACTGCGTGGAATGTAGCGAACTTAGAAGGTCGCCTCCCTTATACACCTCAAGCAAATGATGCAACAACTCCTCATTAGTAGGTGTTAAAATATGGACGCCCGAGCTGCGTAAAACACAAACTTCTTTTTCACCTTGTGAATAAATGATATTTTTGTGATGATGTAGAGATGAGTACTCTCCATTCCCACCGAATTTTTATCCAATATTTAAGTAATTCTATGCCCAAGTTCAAATCCTTTTTTCTGTTGTTAGCAATTGCAGTCTCGGTAGTTGCAGGTTGCAATCCCGATGAAACCAATACTACACCTGTAAGTATTACCTCCATTAAAAATAATATTAGACCCGATTCTGCTGTAAATCCTCCGGTTATTATTAGCTCAGAAGTGCAAGATATCGTCCCTGATTCTACTGACGTATGGTTGTATTATTCGTTCGAGACAGATGCAGTCGTACCGGCAGCACTAGCAGGAACCGATGAGTGGGATATAAAATTTAGATATGTACCATTTGATAAGACCGGAGCTTCTTTTCAGAAAATATTTACAACAGAAGGCGCGATTTTTCTTAATTCTCCTGACGTCGGAAATGCCGCAGGTAAGACTACCGGATACATAGCCGATACATCATTTACTCTCCTCAGTACCGGTGACGATACGAAATTCCGCTCGGACGATACGGCAAAAGGCAAACAAATCATCAGTTTTACTCCATTTTATATCTATGATGGTGCCGCTCATACAGCAAGTCCCAATCCAAGCAAGACACTCGTAATTCGAACAAGCAAAGGTAAGTATGTCAAATTGCAATTACAGAGTATTTACAAAAATCATCCTGCTGTTCCGAAAATCACCGATGAAGTCGGCTATTATACATTCAAATATGTAAAAAGCACAGTTAAATCATTTATCAATGACGGTTCACCTGATGGATGGCTCTATTATTCTTTTGATACCGAATCTGTTATTTCTTCTAGTCAATCCCATACTAGCGCTTGGGACATCAAATTTCGATTTATTGCCAATGATATTACCGCTGCCGGCAAGCTGGCATTTTCGGATATATTTGTCAAATCAGGTGCAATTTTCCTCAATTCTCCATTAGTTGGAAATTCATCCGGTAAAACCAAAGGGTATATTGCAGACCAAGCATTTGAACAAGTGACCCTCGCCGGTGATGATTCTAAATTTCGCTCTGATGACATCAATATTGATACAAGAATAATCCCTGTAACGCCTTCAGGAACAAACGCTTACATTAATTATAATTCAAGCGTGCCATCAGTCATTCCGAATCCGGATAAAACATTAATTATTCGAACTGCGAACGGAAAGTATGTTAAAATGAAGTTAGTAAGCTTGTATAAAGACAAACCAACCATCATCACATCTGCGGATCTTGTCGGTTATTATTCCTTCCAATATCTCAAAAGCGACACAAAAACATTACATTAAGATGTTAATTTTAGGAGAAAAGACATGTACGGTAACATAAGTATCATCGACAAATCATCAAAAGACCCTCTTGCCGGCGAAGACCCAAATATGCTCGAAGAATTCGAAGCAAAAATAGCTCGTGGTGAGAAAATCGAAGCCAATGACTGGATGCCGAAAGAATATCGCAGACAGTTGATTCGAATGATCGAACAGCATGCCCACTCTGAAATTATTGGCGCCCTGCCTGAAGGTACTTGGATCACCCGCGCACCGGGCTTCAGACGTAAAATGGCACTTATGGCAAAAGTGCAAGACGAAAGCGGTCACTGTCAGCTCCTTTACAATGCAGCCGAAACGCTCGGAAAGACGCGCGAAGACATGATCAATGATCTTATTTCCGGTAAGTCGAAATACTCGAATGTGTTTAATTATCCAGCGCCGACCTGGGCGGATACAGCGGTCATCGCCTGGCTCATCGACGCCTCGGCGATTATTAATCAAGTGACTAATTCTAAAGGAAGTTATGCGCCATACTGCAGAGCACTCGAACGTATCTGCATGGAGGAATCATTCCACCTGCGGTATGGGTACGATAATGTGGTAACTCTCGCAACCGGAACGAAATACCAACGTGAACAAGTACAAGACGCGCTTAACCGTTGGTGGAGACCAATCATGCACTTTTTCGGTCCGCCTGATGTGGCATCCGTCCATGGTGAAATCCTTATGCGATGGAAAGTAAAAATGGCAAGTAATGATGATATGCGTCAGCAGTTTTTTAATCAATATGTGCCCAAAATTCTGGAATTAGGACTCACTATTCCCGATGAAAATCTGAAAAAGGACCCCGAAACGAAAAAGTGGACGTATTCCGACCCTGATTGGGATGAATTTTTCCGTGTGATCAAAGGGGACGGTCCGTGCAACAAAGAGCGCATCGCCGTGCGCCGCCGAGCTGAAGAAGAAGGCCGCTGGGTACGCGCTGCACTTGTAAAGCCAACAATGAGTTACGCAGTGCCATTGTCATAATCTATTGATAATTAAGCAGTAAGAATAGTAGTCGAAAAGTATTCAAATATGACTTTTGTCATACAGTGAATTCAGAAAACGTCGTATTTTGCAGGGGTGAATCAACCATTCATCCCTGTTTTTTATTATTAGAAAGAATCAAATGCAAGTATTTACTTCACTCGACCCACGGGTCAACAGAGCAGAGTTACCTGAAAATCCGGAAACAGAATTTACTCCAAAGCAAGCGCTCGATCAGACGCAAACGTATGAAGTGTTCCATCAGGTGAAGACAGGCGCACATCATACACATGTAGGGTCGGTGCATGCGCCGACTGCTGAACTCGCACTTGCTTTTGCAAAAGAACAGTATGGTCGGCGCGGTCAATGCGTAAGTCTTTGGGTGGTGAATTCTTCCGCTATCGCCGCTCTCGATGTGCGCGACTCCGATATCTTCGATTCAGCGACTGATAAGCCGTATCGTGAAGTGACGGCGTATGCTAATACCCGCGAAAAAATCGAGGCATTTAAAAATAAACAAGAAGCGTAACAGACTGTATTTGAATAGGATAGTCTGTTGTAACTGAAAAGCCCTTCTACGGAATAATCCCGTAGAAGGGCTTTTTTTTTGACAATTTCTTTCGTGTTATTTACTCTTGACTTTGTAAGTGCGAATTGCATTCACTCAAGTCGTGCTCATTCAGCAATATCGACAATATACCACGAATCAGCGATTTTTTGAGTAGTAAAAGTCATTTTTTTCTGATAGTTAAATTCTAGCTTTACGTGTTGCAATGTAGTCGAGATAGTATCAGTGCGGGTGAGCGTTATTGGTTTCTTTGCGATGAGACGTCCGAGGCGATTCATTTCGTCGTAGAGTTCATATTTTTCAATGGCTAAGAGTTGATTGCCATTTGGTCTTGCCAGTACTTCTGTAGCGGCCGGAGTGTTGTTGCTGTCGAGCTCAGACTTAAATAAATACACAGCACCGACGGAAGTGCGTTGGTTGATTTCTTGCACCGGAGGACGTTTACTTCCTACTGTGAATATTTCACAACCGGTAAGTGCGAGGATAAGCAAGATGAATATTGTGTGTTTCATAAGTCTGTAAGTCGTAAGTCTGCAAGTCGTAAGTCTGTAAGTCTGTAAGTCTGTAAGTCGTAAGTCTGTAAGTCGAAAGTCTGTAAGTCGAAAGTTTGTAAGTCTGTAAGTAGAAAGTAGTAAGTTATAAACCAATAAAACGGCTTGTGTGCTCGATTGCTGATTGTAGGGCTGTAGTTGGTAGTTCAAAAGGATGCACTGCACCAAACGTATGCCCTGTATTTGCTATGAGTTGTACCGAAATAGCTTTGTTGATTTCGGCTAATTTTTTTGCTTCACGAACAGGTACAGTCATATCTTGTTCACCATGAATGATAAGAAGCTTTGCGCCCAAAGACTTCGCTGCCGAATCTAGTAAGAATTCTTTCGAGTGTAATTCTATATCATTAAGGAACTCAACATTCATGCCAAGGGTTTGATGTGTGCGTGAATTTTCTACTTCAAAGGTGCCTGTTTCACGCCAAAGCCTTTTTTGACGTTCAGAAAAGCGTTCAAAAGTACCGATCGAATTCCAAACTACTACTTTTGAAACTGTATTTGATTCTAATACTCCGGTTAACAAAGCAATTCCACCACCTCTCGAATGACCTAGTAAATAGATTTCACCATTCCATTGTGGAAATTCAGCAGAAAAACTGTCAATAATTTTTCTCAGTGTCAATCGCGCTTCTTCAATTTCAAGAGATATCGTATTTCGTGCAAAATCATCTGGATAGTTCACTTTGTCAGAATCCTGTGCATAGCCGTTGAGGGAAAAATTCATGCAAACACAGATTGAACCTCTTCGTGCAAATTCAGAACAAACAAACGGAAAAAATCCCCAATCTTTAAAACCCTTAAATCCATGGAATACAAGTACTACCGGCTGTGGAACACTCGAATCTGTGTAGCGAATATCGGCTGTAATTGGTTTACCGCTTACACTTTCAATGCTTAAGGTTCGAAGCAGAATAGTATTCATACGTGTTAGATAGTACGCGACAATTAATTGAGAAGCGAGTCAGGCACTTCTATTTCCATTTGAAGCATAGCAGTTGCAATAGTTTTCCCTTGTGCGTCGAGTTTCAAAGAGACTGTTCCGCCTCCGCCGAGAGTATTATGAAGGAGGAAATTTACCGCCCATAAATTTGGCATTTCGTAGCGTTCGACTTCTCCAAGGCATATACCTTCAAAGTGTTTTTTGACACGTTCGGTCGTTAGGATATCTCTGATAACAGGATACCACTCTTCACGATAGGCAATTACGCCACAGTTTGCAGCATCGCCTTTGTCTCCACTGCGAGCATGAGCGAGTTTTGATAGGAGGATTTTCATAGAATTGTAGGATTTGTAGGTTGGATGAATAATTACGAGGCACAACTATTGACGAGCAAAAAATCTATGCCTGATAAACTAGTGCAAAAATACAGTGTTTTGGCGCGTTTCGGTACTACATTTCGTACTTCGTAATAACTTTTGGGGAAAAGCAAGCTGTAGTAATAAAACAACATGAAAATTCCATAATGATAATATCCACATATATTTGCTTGGTAAAATTATTTTTTATTCGTAATTTTTCAATAAACTAAATACAAAGTCGAATTGATTACCATACTCATTTATCTCGTTCAACTTCACTCACTTGCATCTGACTGAATATCTCACTCCATTTTTATTAATTTTTCATAGAAAGGGTTCAAGTATGAATTACACACATCGCATCAAACACTATGTTTCTGCATTAGGAATCGTCACCTCACTTTTGTTTGCATCCTGCGGAGATTGTCGTTGGATTGAAGATTGCCGTTGCAAAGATGGTGGATACTGGGATTGTCCTCCGGCACCTGTCGAGCCTATGGTATGGTCGCCTATAATTGGTATTTCAATAGAAGGCGAGAGGTTTTATAATCGCAATACAATGCAAACGAAATTCACCAGTAAAATTAAAAACTCAGGCAGTGGAGTTGCAAAGAATGTAAGCTATAGTATGAAAGTACTTGGTTATGATTTTAAAGGAAATATGCTGCAAAAAACGATGCTCAATGATACTAAAAACATTGGTATCCTGCAGCCATCGGGTTCATATTCTCTTACAAATAGCGTCTCTGATATAGCAGTGTCCGGTGGCGGTATTTATTCTGTTAGCTTAGTTGTGACTTATACCGACGAAGCAGGTAAGACTTCCACGACAAGTGAATATATAAGTTATTAGATATAAGAGAGTTGCTTCTGCTCGTAGATACTGGTGAGAGATGATTGGAATAGGGGAGAACTTCTCATTTTTCCTTCTTTTTTCTTTCTATTTTCGGTGTAAATTCCGAACGACACTCCTGCACTTCATCGCGTATTTTCTGTGCATAATCGCGTAATTCCTGCATGTGTTTTCTCAGTCGAACACCAGCTTCACGATTTTCTTTTTGGTAAAATTTCGTGAAATCCTGCTCAAATGACTGAACAAGAACGATTAATTCAGCATACCGGTCGGCGTTCATATTTCTGCTCTCTCACGGTCAAATTTCACGGAGTCTGCCATCCACTGTAAGTACGATGGAGTAGCGCTTTCAAGAGGAATAGCAATGATTTCGGGAGCGTCGTAGGGGTGTAATTCGAGGATGCGGGGTTCTAAGAATTCAAGCTGATCAGCAGATGTCTTAATAAACATCATCACCTCAAGTGACTCACGAATCGCGCCACGCCAACCGTAAATAGAATAAGTGCTTAATACAATATTACAACAAGCAGCAAGGCGCTCGGATACTAAAATTCGGGCGATGTTTTGTGCATTGTCGTAAGAGTTAGTCGTGACTAATACAAGGCGGAAATTCGATGCATTTTCCATAGATTTGCGGTTGAAAACAGTATTTGTTGATGTAAACTTTATCGAAATTACGAAAAATGATTATCAATGCCATCTTTCTTCTCCATATCCTTGCTGCACTCTATGCTTTTACCAAACGCTGGCAGGATGCCAATGTCCGTGAAGGTTTCCTCGGAATTATCATTCTCGGTCTCGCCTTTACCATCCTTTGGGCGATTACCGGACAAGCCGCGCGGCTGATTTCACCCGAAGGCGGGTATGCTTCGTGGTTCGACCGGGATACCATCTCCCTCCTCCTCGTCGGTATTTTAGACGGTGTTTTCTTCTATTTTTTCTTTCTTAAAGACAAGGAAAAGAGAGTCGGATGATACTATATGTGACATAAGTATTTCGTGTTGTAGAGGCGAATTGTATTCTCCCGGTCGAGCAAGGAATCGGGTGCATCCAATTCGCTTGACAGACATATCTCAATTCCTAATTGCAAGTTGTAACCTGTAATATTTCCAAAGTAATACACTATACTTTCATAATTTACTCGCGGAGAACCCCCATGAAATTCTTTTCAAAATTCCATTCCATCATTTTGTTCATCACGATGTCACTGATACTGATAACACTCGGCTGTGGAAGCGACCCGGTGCAGCCGACTCTCAGCGAGGCCGAACAAAAACTCACTTCGAGTGCTTGGCAAGGAGTTTGGCAATCCGGACCTGTGATTTTCCCTATCCATTTACTGAATGAGGAGATAAGTTTCAAAGCTGACAAATCTGCTCTCATGAAAATTTGTGATTCAGTGGGAACGGTTTCCTGGAAGATAACCGATAGTGCGGGAAGATCGTTTCTGACAATTGCAAATACACTCTTCGCAATTGAAAAATTAACTGCTGATTCACTTTTACTTCGTGATATAGGATCCGGGTTTCCATATCTAATGATGCGTAACTTCAAAGGATACAATAGAGTAAGGTTCAAGCGTGCATTTGATAATGGCATACATGGTGGCGAAGTAGGTCTCTCGTGTACACCACTAGACAATCCTGAAATACCGGAAATGGAATTCCGAGATGTATCTGTTTTTCCTAATCCATGCATTAATTCATGTACTATTCAAGTAGGATTAGGTATCCCCGGGACTTCAGTAAAAATTACACTCGACGATGGCATAAGTACCATACCGATATTCGAAAATATTCTTCATACCGGACAATCAAGCGTCACTGCCAATTTAATAAAACAACCGACAGGAATGTACCGCCTCTCCTACACAGTCAAGACGCCGGATGCTCCGGCAGCAAGAACAGTACACTCGTATCTCTTTATTATTAAATGAGATAGATTAATTAATCTATACTTTGGCAGGTACTTCCACAAATAGCTCTTTTGAAATTTACATCAGATATGGTGATTATAAATTTAATAGTAACCTTAGTAGAAAAATGCAACTTATCGATATAACCTTATTACTTTTGAAATAGTTTTCAAGGTTATTAAAACACGGTGATTTTTATAATAAGGTTGACTTTCAGAGGTGTTAATCGTGCTACTAAGGTTTTAGATGAAGCCTGTGCATTCTAAAAGGTAAGCGCCATTATTAATATAATTTACAATTCAACAGTCACTGTCTGTTGAATTGTACCTTAAAGGATTTCAAGGAGTTGAAATTTTGCAGTCAGTGACCGCAAAATTGCTAAGTCCAGAAAATAGTGATTCTAAAAATACCGATATTTCACTATCACCAATTTTCCAGTCAGTGACTGGAAAATCTCAAATGGATGTAAATAAGCTTATCTTTAGACTTGGTTTTTGGTCGGTGGGATTACAACGGTATAAATTTTCTAAGTAATATATTTCAAGTAGTTGCCTCGCACCTTTCCATCTAAAACTTCACACTAATCCCAATGGTCGGCAAAATCGGCAGCATAGCCGTTTGGCGGGTCTCAATCTCGAGAGTTTGGCGATTGACACGGTAATTCTCGGCGAGGATGTTCTTGCGGTTATACACGTTAATTATATCCAAATAAAAGCTCCATTCCCAGCCGAACCATTGTGCATACGTCGTGCCGCGAATATCGAGTCGGTGATAATCCGGCAGTCGCGTTTGATTGAGATTCTCATCACCACCGCGATCGATGATAAAGACCACGCCGCGCCAATCTTCGTCGATTTTGGCAATGTTATTCCCGGTAAGTGTATCTTTTTGTTGTATAATACGCGGCTTGATACCAACGGGCTTCGTCCACGGGAAGCCGGTGCCGAAAGCCCACGTGAAATTCACATCGAGCCATGAGGCAGCTTTCCAACCACCGGTGATGCTGAGATTGTGCCGCCGGTCAAAATTAAATGGAATAGTGAAGCCATCGCGGTATCTATTAGCAAATCCAAACGAATATGACAGCCAGCCATAAAACGGACTATCACCGACTCCCTGTAATTTTTGGAGAAATACCTCTACACCAAACGCATTTCCGGTAGCATTGTTGACAGGTGTCGCCGTTAATGAATCACCCTCGAACGCAATCGGCGATGTCCATCCTTCTCGCTTGGTGATGTCTTTGCCGTCGATCCGCTCGGTGCGGTAATTCGTGCCGCGGAGCTTCTGCTGGAGAATTAAATCATCAAAATCTTTATAGTATCCTTCTACTCTGATTTGCCATTCCGGTGTCAGCATCCTTTCAATGCCGGCAATGTAATGCGTTGCTTTTTCAGCAAGTAAGGACTGAGTGGCAGATGTCGTCAAATCCAAAAACACCTGCCGGTCAAAGAGCTTTTCATAACCCGGAGATTGATAATAGAGTCCCCATGCACCACGAATTGTCGTCAAAGAATCAATCGCATAGCTCGCCGAAAAGCGTGGTGAAAGGTAGGTCTGCCCAATGATTTCAAAGCGGTCGAGACGCAGTCCCGGTGTGAGGGTGAGCTGCTTCGTAATCTTATAATTATCTTGAATGTATAGACTACTCCGTGCATAATCTATCGACGTGCCAAAGGACTCCGGGAAAGCTGCGATACGGGGATTGGAAGCGCGAAGTGCTTTTAATCGAGGATCGAGAACTATTTCAAAATCGACTCCGGTCGAGATGAAATCGATGGCTCCTCCAAGCTCGATATAATGTTCGGGTGATAATTTCCAACCAAGTTCGGATTTAAAAGATGTCTTTTCAAAATTAAAACTTTGACTGCCTTCGATGCTGTAGAGAGTCGGAACCTCAATGCCTGCATTCCGGAGCGAATCTTGAATTTTTTGTATGCTTTCACGGGTTGAAGTATCACCAAATATTTGATTAGAGCCGCCTTCACCACCGAAATTACTCGAACCAATATTATTGTAATATGATATAGTTGAAGTAGTTATCATTTTATCATTCGGTGACCAAAGCCAGGTAAAACCCACAACATCATTAAAAGACTTATCAAAAAGACTGATGCTGTCTGCTTGTGTACGATTGGTGCCTGAGGTGAGTTCAGTATTATCGCGACTAGAGATTCCATTGATGATAAAAGTATGATTTGTGAAGGGTTTGAAGACCAATTTTGCCTGTATATCTCGAAAATTCGGGAGTGCAATATCTCCATCGACAGCTCCTGATGCACGTGCAATCGGACCGGCAATCAAGTCATAATACGTACGACGAGTCGATACAATCCACGATGCATCCCAGAATGGTAGTCCACCCTCGAGGACGAGATTCGCATTGGTAAGACTAATATTGGTCTTTCCGGCAAAGCTGCGTTCGGTAGTACCTTCACGATTGGTAATATCCAAAACAGCAGACAAACGATCTGAATATTTTGCGGGGAAGCCGCCGGTGAGGAGAGTGATACCACTGACTGTCTCAGGATTGAACATCGATACAAACCCATATAAACGATAAGGGTTAAATACTTCTATATTGTCCATGACAATTAAATTTTGATCCGGTCCGCTCCCTCTGATGACAAGCTGAGACGAAAAATCATTCGGCGCGACGACACCCGGAAGCGTCTGTAATGATCGCAGAACATCTTCTGCGGCACCAGCTTTGAATTTAGCTTCTTTGGGTTCAATGGTGAGGATACTAGGACGAGTGTCAGTCTGCTCTTGTTTACGTCGGCTGGCTGTAATATCGACTTCTTTGAGTAAGACAGTTGATTGCTTGAGAGTGAAAGAAAATTCTTTTTTAGAGCCGGAAGAGAGGGTGATTGGTAGCTTCAATGCTTCATAACCGAGCAATCGAGCTTCAAGCTGATGCGAGCCATACGGTACATTGGTTAGGATGAAATTGCCACCGGATTTTGATTGTGTACCACGATCTAATTCTTTGATAAATATAGATACGCCAACGAGTGGCTTGCCGGATTGGTCTTTGATGGTTCCACGGATATCTGTAGAAGTCTGAGAGGAGAGAGGAAATGAAAACAAGAGAAATGAGATGAGAAGAGTTACATGAAAAATCATAAGTACCGATCAATAGTCTGAGGGGAAATGCCAATTTTTGTCGGGCTATTGACGCGAAAATTGCAGAAGTGTTTTGAATAAATTATCCTGCTTTTGGCACTTCCATCGGTCGCTCGCGATGAAGCATCACCCAATCTCCGTTTTCTATCAATGCCTCTTTGCCGAGCTCAAGCGTAAGTGATTGTGTAGCTTCCAAATCACCGCTTTTTAGTTTTTGTGCATAATATTTTTTAGCATTGGCGAATAATGTTCCCATGCGTGTGTATTGGCGAGATTGCTCACTAAAAAGACGTTTTTCTCCATAACCATGAAGTAGTGCTCCGAATACTTGAACTACACCAATCAACAAGGTCAAATGAGAGAGTGGATTATGGGCAAGTAAAAAATCAAACGATGTCTCAATAGTAGCTAAAGCAAGTCCGGCAAAAAAAGAAAAAATTACCCCACAGTTTAAGTATTTTGAGTTTGTTGCTATCACGATGTGCGGACTTAATAAAATATGTACATTGGTCATCAATCCAATGTTTACCAATGAGTTGCATGCGTGTTGCAAGGGAGTCCTTATTCTGAAAGTCTCCATGTGAATATTCTCCGAGCGGAATACTCCACGTTATAACTGCATCTCGTATCCAATCAAGATCACCCTTTTGCTTGCGCATGTAATGTTCGGCAATGTTGTGATTGATCCCCGCAATCTGCCAGAATAATTGTATCCTCATACCTTCAGCAAGAGCTCTGTAATCTAAATATTTTATTTCAAATTCACCACGATGTGCCCACAAATAACCTGTGTATGCGGCTGATAAACCAATGATATAGGTAAGAAGAATCCAAGGATTACCTGTAAGAATGTAGCTCCCCACCTGAGCCGAAACAACGATAAATACTAAGACAAACAGCCACATTTGGATAGTAAGTGTTCGCTTTTGATACAGACCTGCAAGCACATCAGCAGTGGCATATCGGTCGAGATTCATGGAAAGCGATTCGGGCATCGAATCCATGATTTCAGGAGGTAATACATACGACTTACTTTTCGGTTTTTCAGCTGATAATGTCGTAGAATGGAGGGCGCAATCTGCGTTAAACCCATCAATTCTTCTAAAGATACGTTGAAATTCAGCTTCATTTTGATTATCTGTCTCAGGATAAATCCACGTGGTCGTCAAGCTGTAAATGGGGATCGTCAATGTGCTATTTCGAGGAGTGAGAATGTGATACACCGGTCCGGACTCAACGATATCAAGTGGACTCTGATGCGCATACGCTGAGGGAATTCCATGAATCTTAAATTCCACCACTTGAGCTGTACTGCCAACAAGCTTCGAAGGTACACCATCCCAAAGTGCTACTAAAATCTGACAATGCCGTGCGACATAAGCGCCGACAAGAGCATACTGCTCATCTCGGTGTGAACCGTACTGTTCGACATCACTTTCGAATGTTCCGGCCATAAGTGGCAATTCAAAAACATGCTTAGCTCGCTTAAGAAGAGCGCGAAATTCTCCCAAAGACTCCCAGCTTTCAAAATCACGTTCGTATAATCTGACCGGCATAGGCAGTGGAACAATAAGTTCAATCCCTGATTCTAACGCAACTTGCGCCGTAATGCGATCTGCACCTTCAGCCAGTGGCGAAATAAGCATCAAAGGTGTATGCGAATATTCTTCCTGCATATCGGAAAAGAACTCATGAAGTAAGCGTCTGAGAACGCCTTCATCCTCCGCACGCAAATTGCGATGTCCTGTAATACCAATCACTAACGGTAATTGTGTCGTATCTGATTTCATTGTTGCTTTCAATTGTTTTGGTTCACGTTCCGCAAATTCCAAGCCGTATTTTGCGGACACCCATTGCCGTCCAAACAGATACAAGAGAGCAATTCTCTACTATATCAATTTCCCAAACATAGCCCAAGGTTTTTAGGTGGCTTCAATAAAGATGATGAGTATATATAACTCAAACATTACCAATGGTATTAACCATGAGATCGAGATGCAATTCGTTTATCGTCAACTCATTCCAACCTCTAAGCCCAACTTTCGATACTGTAATTTCTTAGGTACGAACGACATTGCAATTTATGTAATTCACTTCGTATACAATCAAATCAAAAAAAGGTCAATTACCTACCATATCATAATTTCTACATCACGCCACTTTCTGACCCTCCGTTTGTCTGTGAATTTCCCTATTTTCGCAGTAATTGATACAATTATTGTTTGTTTTATTTTCAAGAAATTACTATGCTCGACCTGAAATTTATACGTGAGAATCCGGACGCTGTCCGCGCTAATACTACTAATAAAAATGAATCCGGAAATATTGATGCAGTCATCGAACTCGACCTACGTCGCCGTGCAATTATTCAGGATGTCGATGTGCTGAAAAACAAACGGAATGTCGTCTCAAACGAAATCGCCGAGATGAAACGCGCCAAAGAAGACGCCACCGCCGCGATCGAAGAAATGCGCGTAGTATCCGATACGATAAAAGGTTACGACGATCAGCTCCGCGCTGTCGAAGAAGAAATGGACGGCCACATCATGCGCATTCCCAATATGGTGCATGCGAGCGTACCGATTGGCAAGACAGCCGCCGACAATATCGAAGTGCGCCGCACAGGCGAATGTATCGATACAGGATTCCGGAAGAATCATGTGGAAATCGGTAAAGCGCTCGGTATCCTCGACTTCGAACGTGGCGCGAAGGTAAGTGGAAGTGGATTCGGGTTTTACGTCGGCAAAGGCGCTACACTCGAACGCGCCCTCATTAATTTTATGCTCGACTTCCACCTCGAAAAACACGGCTATAATGAGATTTTCCCACCGTTCTTGGTGAATGCCGCCTCCATGCGCGGCACCGGTCAGCTCCCGAAAATGGCGGAAGATATGTACCACGCACAACTCGATGATTTATATGCAATTCCGACGGCAGAAGTTCCGATTACGAACTTCCACCGCGACGATACTCTCTCCATCGATGAATTACCCAAAAAATTCTGCGGATACTCGGCATGTTTCCGCCGCGAGGCGGGCAGTTATGGCAAGGACACCCGTGGATTTTTGCGCGTGCATCAGTTCAACAAAGTCGAACTCGTGAAATTCGCGCATCCTGCTACTTCGTATGATGAATTAGAACTTTTAGTTACGGATGTTGAAGACATTTTAAATGCGCTCGAAATTCCGTATCGTGTGCTTTTGTTGTGTTCGGGTGATACGAGCTTCTCAAGCGCAAAGACCTACGACCTCGAGGCATGGTCACCATGCGAACAAAAATGGCTCGAAGTGTCAAGCTGTTCAAATTTCGAGAATTACCAAGCCCGCCGTGCGAATATTAAATACCGCGAAGCAAGTGGCAAGCCCGATTTTGTGCATACATTAAATGGCAGCGGACTCGCGACCTCACGCCTGATGGTAGCGATTCTCGAACATTATCAGACTGAGGACGGGCATATCCGTGTGCCGGAAGCGTTGAAACCATATTGCCGATTTGAAATGATATAGAAAAGCTATGGACTCTACCCTACTATTTGGCGACTATTCCTACCGTTTGCTTACATGGGAGGAACTGCGTCCGATGTTTGAACTGCATCGTTCGCAAGTATTTGACAGTATTCTCTTTGATGTAGAGGGTGCACTTTCGGACGCTGAGAAGGAAGCCAAAAAGCGACTCGCTCAAAATATGGGGAATCCTTACCGGCTAAGCATTGCACTCTACTGCAAGGAGGAATTTATCGGCTGGCATTTCGGTTGGCAGGATACGAGTGATAAATTTTATATGTGTAATACCGCGATTTTCCCCGAACACCGGAATCGCGGTGTTTATTCTGCGCTTCTGCCGCATATATTATCCATTCTTCAAGCTGAAGGATTCCAATTAGTTGCGAGTCGCCACCATGCGACTAACAATGCCGTCATTGTGCCCAAGCTCAAGGCGGGCTTCACCATCTCCGCGTTTGAAATTTCCGACCGTCATGGCATCTTAGTGCATCTCTATTATTATTTCAATCCTCTCCGCCGCAAAGCGATGCAACTCCGCACAGGTGAAATACGCCCGGATGATGAAATGCGCACGCTGCTTGCGCTGTAGGTGGGAACAGTCAGTATTTGCTATTGCGTAGGGGCGAATTGCATTCGCCCTTGGGTCTGCGTAGGGGCGAATTGCATTCGCCCTCTACGGTTGGCTTCCAACAAGCCGGAAATTTACGCCTCATACTTCCATATCCATCTCATAAATAAGCTATGTCCACACGTCGCACTTTTATTAAACAATCGGCTCTCGCGACAACGATTGCCGCCGCTGGAGGAATATCTATGTCAGAAAATCTTACTGCTATGCCTGAAAATATAATTGCAAAACCTACCAAACCGGTCGTTATTTCCACCTGGAATTTCGGCGTGCAGGCAAATAGTGCTGCGTGGGAAATTCTTTCGAAAAACGGTACTGCGCTCGATGCGGTGGAGGCAGGCGTGAAAGTGACCGAAGCCGACCCCGCGATTCAAAGCGTGGGATATGGCGGATTCCCCGATCGCGACGGCCGCGTAACGCTCGATGCCTGCGTGATGGACGAGAAGGGAAATTGCGGCGCGGTGGTGTTTTTGGAGCACATCATGCACCCGGTATCGGTCGCGCGCGCGGTGATGGAAAAGACACCGCATGTGATACTCGCCGGCGAGGGAGCACTCCAATTTGCTCTCGCTAACGGGTTCCAAAAAGAGAACTTACTCACGGCCGAGTCGAAAGTTGCGTGGGAGAAGTGGTGCAAGGAACATCAGTATTCGCCCATGAAAATTGACCGGGACAATCATGATACGATCGGTATGCTCGCTCTCGATGCGCATGGGAATGTATCGGGCGCGTGCACCACAAGCGGACTCGCGTGGAAGATGCATGGCCGTGTGGGCGACTCGCCGATAATCGGCGCAGGACTCTATGTCGATAACGAAGTAGGCGCAGCCACAGCGACCGGCAAAGGCGAAGCAGTGATCAAAATGTGCGGGAGTTTTTTGATTGTAGAATTAATGCGGAATGGCAAAACGCCCGCCCAAGCATGTAAAATTGCCGTCGAACGCCTCGCCAAACAGCAGCCGGACCACAAAGATTTCCAGGTCGGTTTCCTCGCCATCAACAAGCGCGGCGAGACCGGCGGATATGCGATAGCGAAGGGTTTTCAGTATGCAGTGCACAATGGCGAAAACGTGCTGATAGATGCGGAGTATTTGGTGAAGGAGTGATGAGGGGAATCGTCGTTGACTAGACTCCAGCTTCAGCTGGAGGGAAAACGGTAAATCCATTACAATATGGCTTTAGCCAAATTGCAGTTTGTAGGTATGGCTACATGCAGAAAAATTTATCTGAAGTCTTGTGCATTGTACTGCACGCAGTAATTTTGAAAAAATACCAATTCTCATTTTTTTAATACAGTATCTATATGGCAAAAGCAAAAGTAAGGCAAGCCGAATTTACCAAATGGATGGGACCTTTGCTCGATGCACTACGAGATTTGGGTGGCTCGGGCAAACCGAAAGAAGCAACTGAAAAAGTTGCTAAAAATCTTAATATACCCGATAATCTTTTAGAAGAAGTCATGAAATCGGGTACTCTTCGGTTTGCCAATCAAGTAGCATGGGCACGGCAATATCTTATTTGGGAAGGTTATTTAGAAGATAATACGCGTGGAATATGGACATTGTCCGAAAAGGGTAGGACAACAACACTTAACGATGAACAAGCAAGACAACTTTTTTTAAAATGGGTTGATATTCATCAAAAAGCCAGAAAAGACAAAACAAAAACAGAAATTATAGTCGATCAAGAAGAAGAAATTCCAGAAAATATCGAACATACATTTACACCGGGGCTTTTAGAAGTATTACAAAGCGTCACACCAAAAGGTTTTGAGAATATTTGTAAAAGATTATTGAGAGAACATGGATTTGAAAATGTAGAAGTAACGGGTGGCTCACATGACGGAGGAATAGATGGCTATGGAACATTAGAACTAAACCCTTTTGTCACCATAAAAGTACTTTTTCAATGCAAACGCTATAAAGGAACGGTTTCGAGAGCTCAGGTTGGCGACTTTCGGAATGCAATGTTAGGAAGAGCTGAAAAAGGTATCATTCTAACAACCGGAACTTTTTCAGAAGACGCAAAAAGGGAAGCGACAAGAGACGGAGCACCACCTATTGAACTTATTGACGGTCAAAAATTAGTACACCTATTCGAAGAAAAGCAGTTAGGTGTTAAGCCCAAAATTATTTATGATGTCGACTTAAAATTCTTCGAGCCATATATGGAAACCAAAAATGGTAAGACTGAAGAAATGTAGTTAGTTAACTTAGATTATTCGTATATCTACTAATTCTATAACCAAGAATTCAAGTACTATCCGACAATATGCACGTTGAATATTTAGAGTTTTAGGTCTTAGAATGGAGTTTGGCTGATTGACCACGTATTGTCGATTTTTTGGAAGTATTGGATGTGGGAGAATATTAAGAACAGAATCCCCCCTGACTAGACTCCAGCTTCAGCTGGAGGAAAACGGTAAATATATTAAAAACAAAGCATTGGATAAATTACAACAAACAAAATAACTCCCATGCCTTCGATCCAATTTGTATCCGATCTTCACTTGGAATTTGCAGAGAACAGGGAGTTCTTACGGTATAATCCTTTGGTGCCGAGTGCTGACATATTGGTATTAGCCGGGGATATAATTTCGGACAAGTACAAAAAGAAAGCAGAACCCTTCTATCAGGAGTGGCGAAAAAACTTCAAACATGTGATTGCAATTGCCGGAAATCACGAGTACTATTATGGTGAAATACGCTATGCATATCCTTATTATTTCAAAAAGTTAGCAGAGAATCACTACAAGGTGAATAATCGCACTGTCATACTGGAAAATACTCGGTTTATTTGCTCGACCCTATGGACATTCATCCCGCCTGAGCATGCACGTGAGATTGAACACCGTATCAGCGATTACCGGCAGATTCTCTACAGTCAAAAAGAACAAGACCTTCGGACGATTTCAACGAGAGATGTTAATTTTTTCCATCAAATCTCACGCTCGTATCTTGAAACCGAACTCAAGCAACCCTTTGATGGGAAAACAGTTGTTGTAACGCATCATCTACCGAGCTTTGCGCTGCTTCCGGATGAAGACAAGAACACTGCCCTTCGTTATTATTGCGCCAGCGAACTTGATGAGGTAATTATTAGCAGTCAGCCCAGGTATTGGATAGTTGGTCATTACCATAAATCAGTACATAAAACAATCGGGCAGACCGAGTGTATCTCCAATCCACTCGGGTACATGGATGAAAATCAAAGGCATTCGTTTGCCTTTGCGAATTCTTTGGAAGTGTAGGGAAACTGATGGCGGCTATGTATAATTGAAAAATCAATTAATTTATTACATTTAAACTGTCGAACAATGAAAAACACAGCAACAGCAATAGCAATGATTATGACATTTATAACCATGCCTGTCTTATCACAGACGGCAGTCAAAGAACATAAAGTGGGACACATTTTTTATGTGAGTCTGCCGGAATATATGAGCAAAACCACAGGTCTAAATTCTTCAGCTGCAATACAGTTTAAGAGTACTGTCAAAGATGTTGCCGGTTTTGTAATTGAAGACAATAAAGAAGAATTACGATTAGCGGAAATGACTTATACTTCAACAAAAGAATTTTTTGATGAATTTATGAAAGACTTCCTGAAAGATGAAGAAAACAAAACAAAACAGTGTCCCCATCAAAAAGTAAAAAAGTTGGTCAAACAAATTTCGTTGAATGTGATATCACCTATACCGATAAAGAATCCAAACTTGAATTATACTATTTTATAGGCATTGCAGAAACATCATCCGCATATTATAAAATATTATGTTTGAGGTACAGCCGAAAGTAAAGACAAATTCAAAACCGATTTCCAAAAAATACTGTATAGTGTAAAAGATTAAATTTAGGTAATAAGTTCATAAATACATACTAATAAATAACTTAATTGATAATATACAACAATTATTTTAAACTATTATGACACTCACACAAGAACAAGTGCATGATATTGCGCAAGAACTCGACTGCGGATTTCGGTGTTTTTTGCATTCAGAGACCGGCGAACTTCTGTCTATTCCGGTTGAGGCATTCAATGGGACTATGGATACAGAGTTTTTTGAAGAAGATCTAGAAAAATTAGAAGAGAATTTTTTAGAATACCGAGAAATTCCTCGAATGGAATCTCATGATTCATTTAGGATTATGGAGGAATTTGCAGAGGAATTGACGGATAACAAAAGACTTCAGAATCGATTACTCGACGCGCTTGGACAGCGGAAACCGTTCAGAGGATTTAAAGATATCATCGATGATAGTGGCGATTATCGGGAAATGTGGTTTGCCTTTAAAAACCAAAAACTCGAAGATTGGGTGCGTGATCATACTCAGAATTTTGAGTTGAATGCCCCTGATATGGAGTAGAAATTCAGGATATCTGTAGGGTTTCAGAATTTGAATCGCAAACTGTAGGGGCGGATTGCATCCGCCCTGGTCGTGCAGGTCTCGGGCGAATGCAATTATCGAATCGAATTATAACATTCTGTAAATAATTATAATCAAAGTTGTTCAACTATCTTTAATAATCCTATGCAATTAGGCGCATTCTCCATTAGTCTCAATGTCAAGGACATTACAGTTTCCAAGGAATTCTACGAAAACCTTGGTTTTACTCAGTTTGCCGGTGAAATAAAACATAATTATCTCATTATGAAAAATGGGAACACTCTCATCGGACTCTTTCATGGGATGTTCCCGAATAACATGCTCACGTTTAATCCCGGCTGGGATGAAAATGCAGCTTTGGTTGAGAATTTTGACGATGTTCGGGAGATTCAAAAGCATCTCAAAAGCAAGAATATTACTCAACAAGCCGAAGCGGATGAGACGACGACAGGTCCTGCCTATATCATGCTCCAAGACCCTGACGGCAATCCGATATTAATTGACCAACATGTGTAGAGAGAAATACCTCGAAATGACGATTCAATTCAGAGAGAAAATATTTATGCAATTAATTTCAAATCAATCAGTTAACCATTAACCATTAACCATTAACCATTAACCATTAACCATTAACCATTAACCATTAACCATTAACCATTATTACATCTATGACAACCGCACAAGGCACAAAACAAGACCCGTGGAAACTCAAAACGCCACCCCAAACCTCCGAATATGAAATGTATAGGGATCAAAAAGACGGCATGGACGTAATAGTCTGCGTCGTTGGCAAGACGACGCTTCTCTATGATTATCAATGCCTTGCTGACCTACACTCTATGCTTACAGCCCATGGTGACTGGATGGAACTCGGCAGCGCAGACGAACAAAAGCCCGCCAAAGACGGCACCGTGGAAGCATGGGGACGTTCGGAAAGTAATCCCCGTGGCGGCTGGTACGGACTCAAGAAAGGTCTCCGCGGACGCTTCGGCATGTACGTGCCGCCACTGATGGAGGCATTGGGACTAGCGGAAGTGACACATGACCCTAAGGGAAATAAAATGCGGGCGATTTGATGGGGAAATGGTGGGGTAATTCTGCACTATACAGCTACCTTTGCAAGAATTTTACCTGTCGTATCTGCTAACCGAAAAGTACAGAATAATACATTTGTTTCATGGAAATTTCAATGCCAAATAGAAAAGTAATTCTTTATATAGCAATGAGTTTGGACGGATTTATCGCCGCTCCGAATGATGACCTGAGTTTCCTGTCCGTCGTGCAGGAAGAGGGAGAGGACTATGGCTATAATAAATTTATCTGTTCTATTGACACGGTAATTATTGGCAGGAAAACATACGATTGGGTGATGACGCAAGTACCGGAATTCCCACATGCTGATAAAGTGACGTATGTTATCACTCGCTCGCCGCGTCCGAGTATTGAAACGACTCACTTTTATACCGGATCGCTTCCTTCACTCGTTGCCGAGCTCAAAGCCATGGACAGCGCGAAGCATATCTTCTGCGACGGCGGCGCCGAAGTGGTCAATGCGCTGCTCAAGGAAAATGTAATCGACGAATTCATCATCTCCATCATTCCGACGCTGCTTGGTGACGGTACACAGCTTTTTCAGAATGGCGATAGGCTACAGCAGTCGCTGGAACTTGTTTCTATAAAACAATTTACATCCGGACTGGTGCAGATTCACTACTGCCGCATCTGAAAATCATCTTCCATCATAAACAATCTGTGTTCATCAGCGTGCTATTCTTCGGTTTGTATAGGGTTTCCGCAGTAAAATATCTGATAGCTCCATCGGAGCGAAATCTTAATAGAAAATGGACGATTCATAGAAATAAAGCTCCATCGGAGCGACATAAATACAAGCAATCCACCAACTATTTCACTCCGATGGAGCTTTTATGAATTATAGGACGTACTTTCTATTACTATTTCGCCCTTATAGGGCTAAAGAAATGGATTATTATCCCTCGAAAAATTTGATGCGGAAACCCTATCGGTTTATATGAACTCCAAAATATCAGAGAATTTACGCGCAAAGAGTGGTTAATCTTACATGCTTTGTTATTTTTGCAGAATAATTATTAATTCTATTCAAGCCCCAAAGGAAACCTCATGGCTAAAGTGAACCAACCTGCTGAATCTCAATCGCTTATACCCGAAAAATACAAAGACCTTGCCTACATCGGCGTCATCATTTTGTCGGTACTTATTTTCCTTGCTCCTGCATTATTTACCGGTGGGAATTTCGGTTCGACTGATAACGTCGCTTCCAATAGCTTCACGCCATACCTCGATGAAGCGAAGAAAAGCGGTGACTTTGCATTATGGAATCCGTATATATTTGCCGGCTTACCAAGTTATGCGGCTCTTCTGACGACAGGCGACCGCTGGTACGACTTTGTGTCCAAAGGAATCTTCGGGTTTTCGCAAATCATGGGCGCCGTTTTTAAAAATGACGAAGCACGGATAGCATTTTTCTACATGCTGTATGGCGTGGGGATGTACCTATTGATGCGTTCCAAAAAACACGAACGTTTTACTGCATTTTTTACATCCTTTGCGGCGGTATTTTCGACGTGGGTGATATGTTGGATTTTAATCGGGCACAATACCAAGCCGGTTGCACTGGCGACATTTCCGTTTATTTTGCTGTGTCTTGAGAAGCTGAGGGAACGGTTCTCACTGATGTATTCGGTGGTCTTAATCCTTGCTGTCCATGCACTTGTGGAGTCCACTCACGTTCAGATGGCGTTCTATGGGGTGTGTATATTTGGATTGTACATTTTATTCGAACTCGTCAGTCGGTTAATTACCAAAAATAGTCCGGGCGGTGTGGTCCGTGGCGCAATAATGCTCGCTCTTGCAGGCGGACTCGCCTTCTCAATGTCTGCCGACCGCTACTTGAGTGTGATGGAATACAAGCCATATTCTACCCGAGGCACGGCACCAATTGAGAAAAAAGACAATAGCAAACAAGACGCAAGTGGTGGATTTGATTATGATTACTGCACTAATTGGTCGTTTAGTCCAGAGGAGACGATTACATTTTTAGTACCGAATTACTATGGTTTCGGGAAAATGGAATACAAGCCATCACCAAGAGCCAAAGCACAAACTGTCCAAACCTATTGGGGGCAAATGGCTTTTACCGATGCGGCTAATTACATGGGAATCGGTGTACTTGGGCTGGCATTATTAGGGTTTATCGCTTATAAAAAAGATCCTTTTGTACAATTTTTACTAACGCTTTCAATATTCTCCGTCTTGCTTTCCTTCGGTAAGAATATGCCGCTTCTCTATGATGTGTTTTTCTATCATGTTCCCGGTTTTAATAATTTCCGCGCTCCTCAAATGGCGCTCGTCATGATGCAATTCGCCATCCCAATCCTTGCAGGATATGGACTTACAGCGCTTTTAAGCTGGCGTGGGAATCTAACGCCTCAACGTAAAAAGATACTATTCGGTGGAATGGTGGGTTATGGACTTTTCTTAGTCGTTGGATTATTATACTCAAGTATGGGTGAAGAAGGGTATATTCAGGGGGTAATTGACTCCAAAAAAGGGCTTGATCAGATAGCGCCGTGGCTATTTTCACAGATGACTTCTGACTGGCTTGTGACAGCATTCATTGGACTCACAACAGCAGTAATTGGGTATTTATTTGTTATTAAAAAAATAAAAAATGGTGTATTCTATTTGGCTTTTGCGGCTCTATTGATCATTGATTTGTGGCGGGTAGGATATCGTCCTATGGAAGTCTCGAAGGGAAATATTACAAATTCAGAATTCAAGCAACCTGCTTTTGTCGATTATTTGAGAAAAGATGAAAGTCAATATCGTGTAGCAGATTACGTGTATTTAATGAGCGGAAAAACGAATGTGCCGGCCTATTTTAAATTAGAAAATATACATGGGTATCACTCAGCTAAATTACGTGTCTATCAAGATTTATTGGATGTAGCAGGCGGTGAAAATGGCGGTGCTATAACGAATCCTACACTGCTTAACCTCTTGAATGTAAAATATATGATTGCACCCCAACCGCTATTTCAAGGAATTCAACCAGTCTTCGAAAGCCAAATGGCAATGGATACTCGCGTCGTTTCTACTCTCGTCTATAAAAATGAATCCGTACTCCCACGCGCATTTTTTGTCGATAGCGTCAAGGTAGCCGGTGGAATGGAAATTCTAACCCATATAAAAAATAATGACTTTAATCCAAAACACCTTGCTTTTGTCGAGGAAAGTCTCCCCAAATCAATCGATACAACCACTGCAGAGATGACGGCAAAGGTCGTCGAACATAAAAATGAATACTTCAAGATCGAAGCCACAGCCAGCGGAAATAATTTACTTTTTGTGAGTGAAGTGCACTATCCTGTTAGTTGGAAAGCATTTATCGATGGCGTGGAAACACCCGTTTACAAAACAAATTTTGCTTTCCGTTCGGTGATTGTGCCGCCGGGTAAACATACCATAGAATTCAAATTCATCTCCGAAAAATATGATGTAGGTAAGAAACTGAGCTTGGGCGCGAATATCCTGACGATTCTCGCCGGCGCAGCGGCACTCTTTATCGGATGGAAGAAAAAAGATGATACTCCAGACGCTGTAAATTCATAATTCTACGATAATTTCGTTAATTTTGCAACTATGATATCCACACTTCGACATATTGTTTCGCTCGCAAAGATTCCGGTAGCCATGCTTGTGCTGTCGGCATTCTTGCTCGGTCAATTTGTCGAGGTGTGGCATTATCATTCTCCTACAGAAATGCAAAGTGATAGTCTTTCTGTCGGTGGATTTACAAAGACCGAATCAGGCGCCGGGCATAGCCACGAATCGTGCCCTATATGCAGTTCGTCTCAGTGCTTTAAAGACTTAATTATCAAGCCGGTTACGACGGTATTCACTTCTCTCGTCAAGTCAACTCTGGCTTTCCTTAAACATACGCTTTATTCCTTTCTTTCCTCAGTACTCAAGCCCGGACGCGCGCCACCTGCGTTCTAAATATCTACCTCTCAATTTCCTTACTTTCTAACTATTTAATTCGTTGGAGAGTATTTCTCGTTTTATACTTCGAATTTATTTAAACATATTATGTCTTCTCAGCTTATCCGTTTAGGATATGCGGGCGCATTAATGATTGCTATCTGTAGTACGGTACTTTCCGTTCGCGGCATGCAGTTATTGGATGGTGATGCGACGTTCTCCGGAATTGTCGTGGACTCGGCTACGCAAGTACCGTTGGTCGGGGCATCGCTCGAACTCCTCCCCATAAAAAAAGGGTGTTTTACCCAAAAGCGTGGGGTATTCTCTTGTGAGAATTTCCCTGCAGGTGACTACACACTTCTCGTAAAGTATGTGGGTTATCAAATACATACGCAAAAAATCAGAATTCCTCTCAATAGTCCGCTCAAAATTAAATTGCAGCAATCGGATGTGGCGCTCAAAGCAACGATTATCGAAGGTGAACGTGAAATAACGGATGCACCGACCAAACAAATCGTGAAGATTACCTCAGCAGAATTAGACGAACATCGCGGGCAAACACTCGGCGACGCACTCAAAACTATCAATGGAGTCACGACCTTACAGACGGGTCCTTCTATTTCCAAACCCGTGATTCATGGTCTCCACTCGCAGCGTATAGCTGTGATGAATGCAGGAGTGGCGCAGGAAGGTCAGCAGTGGGGAGCAGAACATGCCCCGGAAATTGACCCATTTTCAATCTCTACTATCGAAGTACTCAAGGGTGCTGCGACAATTGAATATGGCGCAGGAGCCATTGGTGGCGTGATACGAGTAGAGCCGAGAGAATTACCGACTTCGCCGATTATAGGCGGAGAATTTACGGCAAATGGCTTTACGAATAATCGACAGGGTGCGGCATCATTGCTTGTCGAGGGTGGCATTCCGTCGGTAGAAGGACTCGGATGGCGCACGCAGGCAAGCGCCAGGAAAGCAGGGAATTCCGAAGCAAGAGATTACTGGCTCGGGAATACGGGTTTTGAGGAATTAAATGCCTCGGCTGCAATTGGGTATGCGTCGGAAGACTTTATAATTAAAGGCTATTACTCACATTTCGGAACAACTCTTGGCGTGTTTTTGGGTTCGCATTTTGGGAATCAGGACGACCTGATGCGAGCCATCGCTGCCGGGCGTCCGCTCACAGAGTATGAATTTAGTTATACGATTTCAGGACCAAAACAGGTAATAGCCCATGATTTATGGACTGTGAATGCATCATATCGCCTGAGCGATGCTTGGAAAATCGAATCACAGTACGGATATCAAGTGAACAATCGTCAGGAATTTGACGCTCGAAAGCGGTACAATGATACGATTTCAAAAGTACCGGTACCTTCATTTTCACTCAATCTGACGAGTATGACACTTGATACGAAGTTACGGTATACGCCTGACGGTGAGCTGAGTGCGACCTTCGGCGCAAGTGGTTTATATCAAGTAAATGTAGGACAAAGCTTGACATATTTACTCCCAAATTTCTCGGTGAGCGGACTCAGCGGGTATGCAATAGGCACGTGGACGACGCCGGAACTAATTGTAAATTCAGGACTTCGGCTTGACGTGCGTTCGCAGCGAACGTTTCAATATACTCCCAAAAACGTACCTGATTCTGCTGTTACTTACACCGGACTTTCGGGTTCGCTCGGTGCTTTGTGGACACTCTCTCCCATCACCTCGCTTGGAGCTAATCTTTCAACAACCTTTCGCATTCCATCGATCAATGAGCTCTACTCCGATGGTGTGCATCATGGTACAGCGCAGTATGAAATGGGTAATCGTACTTTGAGTCCGGAACGTGGGATATCGTCGGATGTGACATTGAAGGTCACGACGCCAAAACTGAGCACAGAAATCAGCGCATATCTACATTATTTCAATGGATTTATCTATTCAGCTCCGGCTCTTCGAACAATTCTCACATTGAGGGGTGTATTCCCGGTGTTTGAGTATCGCCAAACAAGTGCAATGATTACCGGTATTGATGCAAATTTCACGTATGTTGCCTCGGAAGTTGTCCGTTTGGATGCATCACTTTCCTGGCTATTAGGGAATAATCTTGTTACGAATGAGGCACTCTTTCAGATGCCTGCACCGCGCGCGAAGCTTGGACCACATCTCCATCTCGGTGATTGGGGTGAATTACTCCATAACTACCTTGAAATCAACGGACAATTCGTTGCGCGGCAGGTGAATTATCCCGAAAATGCTGATTATTCCCTTCCTCCTGCGGGATATGCACTATTTGATATTTCTGCCGGAACAGAAATCCCGATTTCCGAAACTCATAAAATCCATCTCAATGCTGCAGTCCAAAATTTATTCGACCGAGATTACCGTGACTATTTGAGCCGTTTTCGGTATTTTACAGCCGATGTAGGACGCACCTTCATTATTCGACTAAAAATACCATTTGGGGAATTCCCGGATGAGTAATAGTTGACATTGACATTCTTACAATTTTTGAAGAAAATCGATTTTAGACTGTAGGGGCGAATTGCATTCGCCCGGCTCGTGCTAGGGTTTTGGGTGAATTCAATACGCTCTTACAAAAATCAACACATATCAATAATTTCAATACATTTTACAAAGGTTCAATATGATTAAGTTAATTTATATTCTAATAGTTATGTTCGTCATTGGATGTGGTAGTAATCCTTCCGGTACTCCTGTCAATCCCGAACATGCGCCGCCGACGACAGTTGTGATGCAGTTCATTCGCCTTGATTCTGTGGGGAAAGCTTTGGACACTTTTACTTGTACAGTACGTGATACTGCGAATGTTAAAGGGAAGCCACGTGTAGAGGGTGGTCTTAATTTGCTGACCAATACCAAATATTTAGGTTCACTTCGACTACTCGACGAATCACAAATACCTGCCAAAGATGTTACGGATGAAATAGTTGTAGAAAAAGATGCTCATGTCTTTCGATACACCGTCAAGGGGGATGATCCGAATGCAATAGTGATATCTGATATCGAAAAGGACACCAAAGGGTTCGATTTTGGGCTCAGTTTTCGAGCAACGACCTTACCGGGGAAAGTGACGATTCTCGCTGGTGTGATTACTCTCACACTCGAACATCACGACGATGGAAATAAAAACGGCGCAACGTTCGATACGGATATCAATCAGGATTTTCCGTTTGTCATAAAGTAGGGAGGTGGTGGGTCTGGCAAGTATGTCAGATATTTGAAGGTAGGGTTCCGCATTAATTTCCTGAATGAACAGATTAGTATCCTTAGCCCTGTAAGGGCGACCTGTTTGTAGCCATTACGTCCCAAAAAGAATCATCTTAGCACCAGGGGTGCGACCTGTTTATTGCGCTAACATGCACAAACAGGTCGCACCTACGGCGCTAATAACTGTTTTTGATACTCATTATCTACAATCAGGTCGCTCCTCTGGAGCTAATCAACTCGCTGCAATAGTGATGAGGAAATACAAATTTAGTGACTAACCTCAGCTATTTCACGTGAACTATTGAGAAGACGTTGATACGAGTATGACAAGCAGAATCAATCAGCGCAAATCATACAAAATCAACGTTATCAGCGTTCCTTTTCATACAGCCACCATCGCTTCGTATGCAGCAAATTCTTACCGAATGGATTCAGATAGTCAAGGAATATCATAGGGATAGAGGGTTTGGCTGGTGGAGGAGATTGAATCGACATACGTCCGTAACCACCACAGACATATACAACAGGATGTCTGAAATCAAAATACTCCTTACGAGCTTTTACAGCATCTTTGCTTTTTACAACTCTCACACTCGGAAGCAACTTCTTAAGAAACGGCATAGCGTCTTTGCCGAAAGATATTCTTTCTTGGTAAAAGCGTACTTGTAACATTGTATTTAGAATCTCATCCATCATCGTTATCATATTTTGATAAACAGTTTCATCCGAAATGGTAATACTATAAATAAGTTGATGGATATTCGGCTGTAACCCAATGCGGCGCAAGGAGTCCAAGACATGAGGCAGTCGCGGGTCACGAATGGAGATTGCGAACGAAGATTCGATATTCATAGGATTATTTTTGACGGAGATGTTCAGCGTGTCACGATCGAGGTGGAGTTCGAGGATTTTAATGCAATCGACTTCATAAATCGTAGCAGTTTTTTTTCGAAGCGCCGACGGATGCGCGAGGGAACGCCAAACAGTATCTTGAATGAAAATTGTATCGGTGGGTCTCCAGCTTATAGATTCATAGAAGTCCGAGATATACATCTCCAGAACTGTCGGATGCGCATCTTCATAGACAGCAAGCGCTTCTGTGGCAAAGGATTGCAAACGCAGCACTGCAAGGAATGCGGCAAATATCATCAAACATAGGATTTCTGTGATGATAATTGAGCGGCGTTTTGGTTTGGGGCGGTGGCGCATAACAAAGCTTACTTCATTGTTTCAAAAGCTCAATATGACAATTATTACAGAAATAATAGTACGAAACAGGTTACCTCTCCGCTTTCTACTATTTGAGTAGGTAATGGCTCGTACTGGGGTCAAATCTATAATTTTTTATGTCTAATTGTCAAAAGATAATCTTTCATGCTATTGATACTGGCTTCGGGTAATTGATAGGCAACTTGCGGGGTACGCGGTAAGACAATTTCAAAGAAAATATATTCGTTGATATGTTTGTTATGGACGGCTTCATTTAAAATAGTAAACTGAGCACCTGTAAAATCATACTTAAGATTTTTTGGAGGGTCATTTTTTACATTTTCCATAGTTACGAGCACTGAAACGAGACATTCTTTATCCTCATCTGTTGAATATTGACCAGGTTGAACTCCCATTGATTCTTTATACCCGGGTTCATACTCCCATATCGCTTTACCAATTGCATAACCCGTCCACTCACCACTAGCAGCAACACTAATTTTCGTATCCGAAACTTTATTCAAAGTGATTTGAGGATTAAAACACCAATCTTCAATATTCCTCTTGTCCTTCTCAAAAATTGAAATCAATGCTTTCTTAATTCTTGGATTGTTTCTATTTAAAATTTGTGCTATAGCTATTTCCTCTACAGCTTCATCAAGGTTGTTGGTAAGAACATACGTATCGGCCAAGAACCAATGTGCCATGTAATCTATGTAATTATTGCGTATGGCCTTTTTGTACCAAAGGATAGCATTGTCATAATCACCTTTTTGTCCATAGACCTGTCCGATATAAGTCATCGCAAAATAGAGCTTTGGGTCTTCTTCCAGTAGTAATTTGTAATAAATTAAGGCACTATCTGAGTTGCCGGCAGCAAAATGATTTTCAGCTATATCTGCTAAAAGCTTTGCTTTGCCTTCTATTCGATATGGATAGGTAATAATTCCCGAATCTGTAGCTACCCTATAGCTATAATTAATATTGAGATTATCAGAATTATCCTTACACTCGATTGGTTCTTCCAATTGTCCGAAAGTGTATGTTAGCTTTGATTCAACTGCAATTTTTAAGAGTTCTGCAGAATTATGCAATTTCTGAGAATATGCTTCTGATGACAGAAAAACTACGAGTACAACGGATAGTATATACTTGACCATAATATTAAAAAATATTTGAGAATAATAAATGTGCCTAATTTTGACGTTTGAAGAACAAAGATTAAGCCGCAACTTAATAAAAATATTTGAAGTTACAATTGTATAATGAATATTCCGGTGTAGTATTCTGAATCAAAATCCATTCGATACTAACACAAAATGTGGTGTGAGAATTGACTCAAATAAATTCAAATTCTGACCCCACCAGCCCACACCTCCGCCGCATGATTAATCCCAAAATGATAGACAAGTTCGGGATATTCGGCGCAGTCTGCGATGATAAAGTCGGCATATTTCCCCACCTCGAGCGAACCAACTAGATGCGAAAATTCGAGGGCTGCTGCGCCATTCAGCGTAGCAGCGGTGAGCGCTTCTTCGACGGTCATTTTCATACCCGAACATGCAAGGGAGAGGATAGTCTGCATATTTTCCGTAAAACACGAACCCGGATTGCAGTCGGTAGCAAGTGCGATAGCAGCGCCACGCTCGATCATTTTGCGTGCAGGAGCATACGGCAAGCGGAGTGTGTAAGCTGTTCCGGGTAAAAGGGTTGCAATCGTTCCATGTTTTGCCATATCATCAATTCCATCATCCGAAATAAAGAGTAGATGATCGGCACTCACTGCGCCTATTATAGCAGCCATCGAAGCCGCGCTCACATCGGAGAGTTCGTCTGCGTGGACTTTTACTCGCATTCCGGCATCGAGCGCTGTGTGGAGGATACGTTCGGACTGTGCCACCGTATAATAGCCGGTATCGGTAAAGACATCGCAGAAGTCAGCGAGACCTTCACTTGCGACGGCAGGGATCATTTCATTGCAGATAAGATCAATATATCCTTCGTTGTTATTGCTGTACTCAGGAGGGAAATCATGCGCTCCGAGAAAGGTGGTTATTACCCGAATCGGAAGTTCGGCTTTCAATGTGCGAGCAGCGCGGAGGAGCTTGAGTTCGCTTTCGAGTGTGAGTCCGTACCCGCTTTTAATCTCGATAGTTGTCGTTCCGTGGCGCATGGCGCTGTGGGCGAGGCGGCGTCCGACGGCTTCGATTTCTTCCTGAGAGGCGGCGCGGACGGCGTTCATCGTGCGGAGGATTCCACCACCTTCAGCTGCGATTTGCTGATAGCTTTCTCCGCGAAGTCGTCTGGCAAATTCGTCTGATCGGCTACCGGCGAAGACGATATGTGTGTGGGAGTCCACAAAGCCGGGAAGCACGGTCTTGCCGGTGCAATCTATGACTTGGGTTGGTTGATAATTATGAACAAGGCAGAATGCCTGAGCATCTCTACTCGTTCCTGTCCAAAGGATTTTATCATCAACAAGCATTGCCGCATTGCGGATTTCGCCGATTGATTGCATGTCGCTTCCGGATTTTTTGAGAGCGCCGTTTGCTGCGGAAGTGACGAGTGACGATATGTTTGTAAGCAGTGTAAGCATTTTAATAGTCAATTATTTAGTATAAAAAAAACCTCTTGGTGCGGACTAAAGTCTCCAAGAGGTTTTTTTAAAAGAACATTTCAACATATAACTTATGCTAAGCGTACAGGCATCACGAGCATGAGGAGTGTATTCTCATCGCGCATAGGTGTAATGAGCGTGGCACGAGTAGGGCTGGAAAAACTAAATTTCACTTCGGCTTGATTATCATCGCTCACTAAGTGCTGGAGTGCTTCGACGACATAGCGGTAATTGAAGCCAATCTCGAACAATGTACCGGTATAATCACAAGACAGACTTTCAGACGCATTGCTGCCGGAGTCATCATCTTCGCCACTGATAGTTAAAGTATTATTGAACGCTGCGAACCGAATTTGCTTTGATGTATCACTTGTAAAAATTGCGACACGTTTGATAGCTGAAAGCAAATCTTTAGGATTGACGGCTACTGCTTTATCATTATCTGTCGGAATGACATTTTCATACGGTGGGAAGCGTTCGTCGATGACGCGGGTGATGATGGTAGAATTCGAAAACACAAACTGTGCATGGGTTTTCGTGAGATATACATCGACTCCGGAATCGACTTTTTTGAGTAATTCTATGGTACGGGAAGGTATTATGATATCCAAATCAGCAGGGAAATCTCCTGCTTCATTTTGAATAATCACCCGTGAAAGGCGATAGCTGTCGGTTGCGGCTGTCCGTACTTCAGTGCCACGGAATTGGAAGAGTACACCGGTCATGGCAGGACGATATTCATCAGTTGAAACGGCGAAACCTGTTTTGGTAGCTATCAGCAACATATCCTCTTGTCTGAAATGAATTTGATCGCTTTCCGGGAAGGTGGGAATGGATGGGAAATCTTCATAATTAAGCCCATTCATAGCATATTTACCGAAGGGTGTAACGAGTGAAATGAGGTTTTGAGCATTGACCGAAATTTGAAGTAACCCTTCAGTTCCTAAAGCTTTAACAATATCATTCAATTTTCTGGCAGGAATAAGTACTTTTCCTGCTACTTCATTGGTGACCGGAGTAGAAGCAAAAATTGTGAGCTCTTGATCGGTAGCAACTAAAGTAAGAATTCCACCTGCAACTGTGCAGAGATAATGCTCGAGGACGGGGAGGGTTGATTTGGGAGGAATTGCCGGCATCGTGCGGCCAATAATTTGCTGAAATTCTGAGAGAGAGATAGAAAATTTCATGATTTTGCTTTCAAACAAAGGATGAGAGAGGACAATTTGTTATTTTGGCGTGCAAATTACGAAAATCGCTCTATTTGGGAAAGAAGGAATTCAAGAATGTTGACAAGATATGGATATGATAACGCCGCTATAATGATTTGTGTTGGTTTGGTTATAATTGGGGTGGCTTTTATGTTCGCACGAGGATGGTTTGCCTGGCTGCTTTCTATTCTCGGAGGCGTGATAATATGTTTTACATTATGGTTTTTTCGGGATCCGAATCGTATAATTCCCTCCGAAGCACTGACTGATGAATCGGTGCTGCTTGCGCCGGCTGACGGAAAAATCGTCGAAGTCACGCCTGTCCGCGAAGAGAATTATTTACATTCGGATGCAGTACAGATTAGTATTTTTCTCTCGCCTTTAGATGTGCATGTGAACCGTTCGCCGGTGACAGGAATTGTAGGATTTTATAAATATATGCCCGGTGATTATTTGGTGGCGTGGCATCCGAAATCATCCGAACTCAATGAACAGTCAAGAATTGGCGTGCAGACGAAATTCGGAAAAGTCTTATTCAAGCAGATTACCGGTTACCTTGCACGAAGAATTGTCTGTGAAGTGCGAGAAGGCGACACAATCCAATCGGGTGATAAAATTGGGATGATGAAATTCGGCTCACGAATGGATATAATTGTACCCACAAGCAGCATTCTCAATGTAAAAATTGGCGATGTCGTCGTCGGAGGTGAGACAATACTCGGACGACTGAAGTAGTATTTTTTTGATTGATTTAAAGTGGCTTACGTCAAGAAAAGCCCTATCGAACTTTTTTAAGTAAGGTAGGGCTTTTGTATTTGTCAAGGGGGAGAATCGATGAAGAAATTTGGCTACATTTGTAATGTGTTCTGTATCTATCGTGAGTCTGCAATAAATACAAGAGATACGTAAATCATAGTATCGCTTTAGTAATTAAGAAGATACGGCAGATTAGGTTGATTTTATAAATTACTTTGGAGTGTAGTCGATGAAGCAATTAGTACTTGTTCTGATTTTCATTTTTGTATCGTTGAGTTCATTCGTAAGCGGAAAGGAAACTCAGCCCTTGCGAAGTGGTCCGATGGTCTGTTATGTCGAAATGCGAGAGGCGATGATATGGGTGCAAACTCATTATCAGGCGAAGGTTAAAGCTCAGTATTGGGACAGCACCGACACCAAGAAAATACTGGTGACGAATACTTTTGAAACTGAAAAAAGAATGGCATTTACAGCGAAAATAATCGCTGATGAAGTGCAGCCGGGGCGAACGTATTTTTATGAGATATTCATTGACGACCGCAAGCAAGTATGTGCCTATCCTACTTTTTTTCGAACGCCGAAGCAATGGAAGTGGCGGGAAAATCCACCTGATTTTAGTGTAGCTGTCGGAAGCTGCTTATATGTAAATGAACCTGATTACGATCGACCCGGCAAAGGTTATGGCGGGGAATATTCAATATTTACAAGTATTTACGATAAAAAACCTGATGTAATGCTGTGGTTAGGTGACAATACTTACCTCCGTGAAGCAGATTGGAATACTCCCACAGGAATTTTGCATCGCTATAGTCATACACGGAGCTTGCCTGAGTTACAGCCGCTTCTTGCATCTACAGCTAATTACGCAATCTGGGACGATCATGATTACGGACCGAACGATTCGGACAGAGGATTTTGGAACAAAGAAACATCGCTCGGGGCGTTTACATTATTTTGGGGGAATCCATCGTTTGGATTTAATGGAAAGCCGGGTATAACGACCACTTTTGAATATGCAGATGCACAGTTTTTCTTGTTGGATAATAGATACTACCGGTCACCCAACAAACGAAAAACAGGTGAACGTCGAATTTTGGGGAAAGAGCAAATCGATTGGCTCATCGATAATCTCGCAACGAGCACTGCTACTTTCAAGATAATTGCTATTGGCGGTCAAGTGTTGAATCCTGTTGCTAAATATGAGAATTACGCGAATTACCCTGAAGAATTATCTGAACTTTTGACTGCGATAGAACGTGAAAATATAAAAGGGGTACTTTTTCTATCCGGCGACCGACATCACTCAGAATTGACAAAGTTAAATCGCGCCGGTACATATCCTCTGTATGATGTAACATCATCGCCTCTAACGTCAAATTTTCATGCAGATGACGGTGAGCAGAATACATTGAGAGTACCGGGAACTCTCGTCAATGAACGTAATTTCTCTGTGTTACGATTTCAAGGTGTGGGTGCGGAACGTGTAGTAAATATAACTGATTATTCAGCAACAGGTAAGGAAATTTGGAAGCATAGTATTAAAGCGGTCGATTTACAACCGGAATCTAAAAAGTAAGGTAAAACAATCTTCGGTTTCGTATCACGAGCTAGGGTATTCAAAAGATAATCCAATTGAGAGAATGTATGTACAATTTGAAAATTACTATAGAACAATAACGATTTTACATATTTATTAATCACATAACTGTTTGATATCACTGTATTTATTTTGACAATCTACTGTCACTGAATTGAATTACACATGAAATTAGTTACTATACTTATTATATCTTTTCTTTGTGCTCATTTGATGATGTTTTCATCCGTTCAAGAAAACACTAAACCAAAGAAAATCGTTGTCATTGAATCGAATAATGTTCGCTTGGATGACAAGGAAAATACGATTCCCTTTCGTGTAGATATAAACGACAGTTCTGTGTATAAGCTCCGTGACTACATCAAATCTCAAATTAGCATTTCGACAGAATCCGATCCTCAGATAATTTTTTCACTCATGGAATGGGTACGGAATCAATGGCAACATGATGGATTTAGTGAGCCACCACCGGATGCAACATCATTAGAAATTCTACAATTGGCGAGTAAAGGTGCGAAATTTAGCTGTAATGAATATGGTGCAGTTTTTTCGGATGTATTATTGTCAATGGGGTACATTTCAAGAATAGTGAACCTTAACTCAATTGATATAGCATACGGTCCACTCGGGATGGGACATGTTGCCTCCGAAGTATGGTCAAATACTATGCAAAAATGGATGTTTATCGATCCTCAGTTTTGTATCAGTGCCCAGCACAAAGGTCAATACTTAAGCTATTATGATATCTATCAGTTGCGTAAGCAGGGAAAGTACAATGATATTGAATTTATGGTGCCGAGTTCCCATTTAAAAAAAATCAATCAGACGAAAGCAGCTGTTGTAAGTGAGTACCGTAAATTCATTCAAAATTATTTTGGATACCTAGTAACTCCTTATCGAAGAAGTAACTTTAGCAGTCTGATTGTCCTCATGCTCGACGCGAAAGAACAGTTTCTCACCAATCAAGGGCTTTCTTCCCATCCTCTTGTCTTTACTCATGATCCGAAAGATTTTTACTTCCCTATTAATCGAACATTAGTCGTGTTTAATTATCAGGCATTTTCTCCGAGCTGGAGTCAGATAGTGAGTGAATATCAGCTGCAGACAATGGATGACTACAAAAAAAACATGTATAAATTCGCCGCAAAGCCTGACTTTACTCTACTATTTCAAAATAACATGCCTTGGTTTGATCACTATGAGTTCAAAAATGAAAATGGTGAGTGGATTCCATTACAAAATGATTTAGTAAATTGGGTAGCAAAGGATGGACTCAATACTATTCATGCCCGCGCTGTAAATGTAATGGGTGTATGCGGACCGGCGACCACTGTTAAAATTAGGTATGAGTAAGTGTTTTTAAATATAATGATCTATTTGAAGTCCGAGATTCCTCAATAGTTGTGATGATGATTAACTCATTGTATTGATTATGGTTGAATTAACAGTCCGGAAAATTGAAGGATATTGATTTGCAAAAAAGTAAAGAAGATAAGATCAAGATACCGACTATATTGTTGATAGAAGGGCGACCAATTGTACAAGAAGCATTGAAGCTATTCCTTGTGTCGGATATGGATATGAATGTTCAGACCGCAAAGTCGTACAAAGAGGCAATTCCAATTCTCAAAAAGACAACTAGTAATCACGATACAAAAAGCAATAAAATCGATCTGATTCTCTTTGATGTAGTCTGGGCAAAAGGTGAGAGTCTTGAAATGGTTCAATCTATTAAAAAAGATTTCCCGAGTATTCCAATCTTGGTGATGAGTACAGGATATGATGACAAGCTCGCTACTCGTGTTCTGAAATTAGGGGCATCCGGCTATAAATCTTGTTTGGCGTCTATTGAGCAGTTCCAAGAAGGTCTCCTCACTGTTCTCTCCGGTAGAACATATATCAGTCCACTCGTCACCAAGCAGGTGTTTGCCGATTCCTTCCAACAAGCCGACATGACAGCGCATGAAGTGCTCTCAGATCGTGAATTTCAAATTCTTATTATGATTGCTCTGGGAAAGACTGTCGGGGAAATAGGATTGGATTTACAACTGAGTGTCAAGACTATAAGTACATACCGAACAAGAGTATTAGAGAAGTTAAACTTGAAGAATAATTCACAGATTATGCAATATTCCGTTAAGAATAGTTTGATTTGAAGGATAGCGTGGAAAATAATCGCAGTATAAATTGACAAGATATCTTGTGACTCTCAGATAAAACTTCAGTTATTTAAATTGAGGATATCAATGAAGTTAACTAAAACATCTAACTAAAAAGGGCTGTTCATTGAACAGCCCTTTTTAGTTAGAATCGATTGAGGATAAAAGTAAGAAATACTGAAGGTTCTTATTTACCTTTTTCCCGGAGAACAATTTTTTCGAAAATATGATCACTTATTTCTTTACCGTTACGCATAGCTTCGTTGCAAGCATGAAAATAATGAATACCTGCATAGATACGGCTCATAGTCACCTCTTGTGCAGCATCTAAGAAGGATTTAAAGGTTCTTTTTGTGAACCCGAACCGAACTTCTGTATCATCGACAAATCCCATATTGTCACCAAAAATATTCGTAAGCATTTGAGCTGCACACATTGATATAGTGCTGTGACCGCTCGTATGTTCGGGAAAAGGAGGAGTAGCAAAAAGTGGTCTCCATGATGAATCTATGTACCTGTTGATATAGGTAATTGGTCGGATTGTATTGCTTCTGTATTTTTCTTTCCAGCAGGATATAAATCCATCGAACATGCTAACGCTCACTAATACATAGGCGGATATACTCTCCATCATTGTTTTGTTTTTCATTTTAAGGGCAATACCGGTAATATTAATCCAATGACCACCCGGTGATATTTGCTTGGTATTAAACATAAAGTGACCTTCGTGAAAAGATTTAATTGGACTGTCATCCCAATACCGCCCGATGAGTTCATGTTCTTTGGTCAAGCCCTTTGAAATAACATATACTTGCATGTTCTGGTCGTAAAACGGTGATCCTTTTTCTTTACTAAACGGCAGCGGTCCTCGTGGCTTAAATTGATTAACCGAATCAAGGGCGAGAGTCCGCATGGTTCCAAAATACGGATCGAGAGGATCGGGGAAATCGGGTGGAGTAGGTTCCCAATTTTCCTCACCTTTCACAAAATTATACCGTGGCCTGCTTTGATTTTTGATATGACCATCATCTTTCATCCAAGTGATGACATGTTTCCCACAGCTTTCGCCAAATTCTATTGAATGTTTGATCACATCTTTCGGTGTGCCACCTGTTTCAATCTCATGAAGCTGTGCCTGGTACATACTGTCTGCGAGATTCGAACGGTAAAGTAGTTTGTTGACGACGGTTCGATATGCTTGTATTGCACTCACTCTTGCATCGAGCTTTACATTCGCTTTGGGAGTTGGAAACTCCTTTAAATCCTTAATCTGTCCGGCAAGACTTCTGAAAGTAGTTCCGTAGCTGACTCGTGCTGCTTCATACGCTGCAATATTCGGGTACGTACAATTTCGCTTAGAAACGGCCGGTGAAAATCCATCAATCATCGTAATATTTGCAATCATAAGATTCCAGTCATGAATATATCCGGCGCCGGTACTATCCATTAATCCAACGGTCGGCAGTTCTGCTTTTGTCATCGTCAATGAACATAGTATCAGAACTGCAGTGAATATAAATGTCTTTTTCATTGTATTCCTTTCATTCAATTGTTTGCAAACCTATAATATAATTATATCTTATCGGCCCTTGTAGTATCAGTTGTCTAACGGACCGGTAATCTTTTCGTAGCGAAGAGTTTTGTAAGTTTCGGAAAATTCCCAAAAAAACTTTCATTGTTCATTCGGTAGGTGAGGAGGATACCTATACTCCCAAGGACTATATTACCCATCCACATGCCTAAAGCAGGAGAAAGCATATTTCTGTCAGCGAGCTTTTCACCACCAATGAGCGACGCCCAGTAAATCACATAAACACCAAGTGAAATCGCTGCACCGATGCCAAAATTACCACGTTTCGACATGATTCCCAAAGGACAGCCAATAAAAACAAACACAAAACACGCAAAAGGAATTGAGTATTTTTTATCAATTTCAACCGAATACTTCCGAATCTGAGAATTGTAGTCAGACAGTTGGTAGCATTGGGATTCAATCGACGAGCGAAATATCGAGATGCGGTTTACTGCGCGTTCCAAGGCTTCACTTCTCGAAAGTTTGACTGGTACAGAAGTATCTGAGAGAATAGTATCGGGCGGTTGATTGGGTGATAAATGTTTAAAAATTCCACTTGTTATGAGACTATCTAGACTACGTCGGTTACTATCAGCCACATCGACCACTGCCTGCATATCCTGAATGCGCATTTCACGGTCACCACGGGAGAATACTTTGTCATCCGACCGTGAGAATGCAAAGTCATGCGCGTCAATCGTAAGCTGATGTTTACTAAAAGATATTTTGCGAAATTCTTTCGAATTATTACGGAAAAACTGATGAATTTCACCATTGTTGAGCACAACAATCAGCTTGGTAAAGTCAGAATTAAATTTAATTTCTCCCGTATCTGCAGACACAACATTACTCTGATTCTGACGGAGATTATCATAAATTGTCACACCTTTTAATGCGCCGGTTGTCGAGTCTACCGAACGTGAAAGTATTGTATATCCATCGAGTTGCGTCGAAAATTGTCCGGATTCGACGGCAAAAGTCGGTTTTTTCTTCTGAATATCCTGCATGAGTATTTTAAATCTATGATTTGAGTCCGGCAGGACATCGTCATTGAAGCGATACATTCCGTAAAACGCCAGAAAACCAAAAAGGATAACCGGTAACATCATACGCACGAGACTTCCGCCACTTGCTTTAACAATCGTAATTTCATGCGCAGCCGACATCCCGCCAAATGCCATTAGTGTGGAGAATAAAACGCCCATTGGCACCGCAAGCACAACCATCCAGGAGAGAGAAAGCGCTATGACTTGCAAAATCACCGTTGTTTCAAGTCCCTTGCCGAGGAGCCTGTCGAGGTTGTTCATGAGGAACTGCATTAAAAACAAGAACATCACAGTCAGCGTTCCGAAGAAAAACGGACCTATATGAAACCGTACAACATACCAGGCAAGAATCATAATTCTAATACAAGAGATTTTGGTAAATTTGTGACAAGACGTGAGTCGGATTAATAACGCACAAATATTATCGACAGAACATTTTCCACCAATTATTACAGCAAAAATAAAAGATATATGATGAAAGCATTCGTATTACGGAAAGAAACATCAGAATTGCAATTAGAAACGCTGCAAATTCCTGTAATTGGTGACAATGATGTTTTAATCAAAATGAAATCCGCAGCTCTGAATCGACGCGATGTATGGATTTGTAAAGGTAAATATGCAAAAATTGAATATCCTGCCGTGCTTGGTTCGGACGGAAGTGGAATTGTCGAAAAGATAGGCAATAACGTAAGCAAAGAGTGGCTCGGTCAAGAAGTGGTCATTCATCCATCACTCAATTGGGGCGAGAATCCCTCCGCACAAAGCAAGAATTACTCCATACTCGGTATGCCTACTCAAGGTACACTCGCTGAATATTGCGCCGTACCTGCTGAGAACATCTTCCCAAAACCCGTTCATCTTTCCTTTGACGAAGCCGGCGCCTTTCCACTTGCGTATCTCACCGCATATCGTGCTGTAGTGCGTCAGGCAAATGTTCTACCGGGACACAAAGTTCTGATTACCGGAATCGGTGGCGGTGTAGCTCTTGCTGCATTCGATATTGCCCGTGCACTTGGCGCTCGTGTCTATGCCACAACAAGTAGCGATGACAAGCTCCTCAAATTTGGACTCCTCGGTGGCAATGGTGGCGCAATTTATACGACCGACAATTGGGATAGTGATGTGATGATGGCGACCAATGGATTTGATGTGATAATCGACAGTGCAGGTGGTCCGAACTTCAACAAACTCACTAATATCACCGTGCCGGGCGGTACAATAGCCGTTTATGGAGCTACAGTAGGCGCAGTGCCAGAGTTAAATCTGCACAGAATATTCTGGAAACAGCTCAAAATTATAGGTTCGACGATGGGGAATACTGACGACTTCCGAGATATGCTCGCCTTCATGAATACACACAAGCTTCGACCTGTGATCGACTCCGTGTTTACATTTGAGAATACTCCTAATGCATTTACACGCATGGCTGCTTCTGAACAGTTCGGTAAAATTGTTGTGCGGATTAGTGAGTAGGGTTCCACTGCCTACAAATCTTTTTAACGTAAGAAGTAAGCGTTGTAATTGAGACTTCGACAAACTCAGTCTGACGAATAACTTACCGTCAAACTGAACTTGCCATGGACAATTCAATTACTCCCGATATTTCGTACGTTGATATCAAGAAAATAGATATTACGCTCCCCCCGCACCTTTGAATTTATCTTCCTCAAACCAAAAGAGAAAGTTGAATGAAGTGAGCGAACCGTACGAACGGGTAATGTAGTTCTGATATTTAATCTTCTCGCCGTCGGTGAGATTTTTGTCGGAATTGATTTGCTGTTCGAGTACGCGGAGATTATCACGCACCATGATAACCTTACTTAAGAATTTATCGATGGGAATTTCATGTTCCTTGGCATCTTTATCGGCGGGAATAAATCGGAGAGTACCACCTTTCCATTTGGGGGCATGTTCACCTGCAGTACGCTTTTCCATTTCATTGACAAGAGCTTTCGCAAGCTCGTGAATTTCAGAATAATCCATGTATTTTTGTATAAATAAGTGATAGAAATAAGAAGAATAATTCTATAAAATAAAGGACTTACGCAAGTCCGACACAGCGCAAAACCAATGACAAGCGAAATTAAAGAAAATTTAGCACAAATCCTCGAAAAATTATTCTCTCTCCACAGGTTCGGTATAAAGCCCGGACTTGAGCGCACGGAAATGCTTTTGGATATTCTCGGGAATCCTCATCGGCTCTTCCCGTCGGTGCATGTCGCCGGCACCAATGGCAAGGGTTCGACCTGCTCGTTCATCGCCGCTGCACTCACTGCCGGTGGCTATAAAGTCGGACTCTACACGTCGCCGCATATCCACCGCTTCAACGAACGTATCCGTATCAATGGTTGTGAAAGTGATGATGAATCTGTTGTTAGACTCGCTCGTCCTCTCCTCGCCGAGGCAGAAATGCAACACACGACATTCTTTGAAATTACGACAGCAATGGCATTTGCCTACTTTGCCGAACAGAATGTCGATATAGCAATCATCGAGACCGGGCTCGGCGGACGCCTAGATAGTACAAATGTGCTTTCACCCCTTGTAAGTGTAATTACTTCCATAGACTTCGACCATACTCAGTTCTTGGGATTGACCCTCAAATCTATAGCCGGAGAAAAAGCAGGTATTATCAAAAAAGACACTCCGGTAGTCATTGCTGAGCCGCGCGCAGAACTTCGCAATATATTTATTACGAAAGCCGAACAAGAAAATGCACCCCTGACTTTTGTACATGATAAATACTCCGCTGAAATTCTCGAAATGCACGTAGATTTCTCAATGGATGTACAGATTACTTCACCTGATAAGAAGTTCGAACGCCTCAAATCCTCGCTCTCAGGCAACCATCAACTTCAAAATATCCTAGCCGCCATCGAAACGCTGAATATTCTCTCGTCATCCTTTCCAATTACAGACTCTGACCTGAGGATTGGATTCGAACATGTCGCGAAATTCTCAGGAATCCGAGGTAGAATTCAGCTTTTAGCGTCCAATCCACCGCTCGTTATCGATGTCGGTCACAATCCCGCCTGTTTGCGTCAATTAATCTCAACACTTTCACTAAGTGGTTATGAATCAGTTAAATGGCACATCGTCTTCGGCGCGATGGCAGACAAAGACATCCACGAAATGCTAGGCATCCTCGCTCCGATTACGAAGCATCTCTATGCAGCAACTATTGATTACGAACGTGCTATGGCAGCAAGAGATATCGCTGCAATCGCTCATCAATTTGAGGTGCCGGTGACAGAGTATAACGACGTGCGCTCAGCAGTTCTTGCCGCGAGAACACAAAATGAAGAACCCCTCATCGTTGGTTCGTTTTTCCTCGCTGATGAAGCTTTGGCTGCGCTGGGTATGTGAGGCAAATGTATGGATGATCATATCGAAACGGTAATCAATAAATATTTGTTTTAATGCAATTCCGGTAGAGACGCGATGCATCGCGTCTCTACAAATATGCAATTTCCGTAGAGACGAGATGCATCGCGTCTCTACAAATCACCCTGTATTTATGCAATCGTAGAATATTACCAACCGAACCCAACCATCCCTTCCCCACAAAAAACAACAGCCGCCCATTCGCAAGACGAATGGGCGGCTGTTCTAGAGAGAGGAGAATCTTACTTTGCCAGTCCGTAGCTGCGGTGCTCGCGGATGACGGTTACTTTGATTTGTCCGGGGTATTCCATTTCGTTCTCGATGCGCGATGCCAGGTCATGTGCGAGCTGGTCTGCATGGAGATCGTCGATGCGTTCGGGCTCGACGATAACGCGCACTTCGCGTCCTGCTTGGATTGCGAAGGTCTTGGTCACACCATCAAAGCTGGTCGCGAGCTCTTCGAGTTTTTCGAGACGCTTCACGTAATTTTCGACGGACTCACGACGCGCTCCGGGGCGTGCGCCGCTGATACTGTCTGCAGCTTGGACGAGGACGGCGATTGCGCTTTCCATTTCGATATCGTCATGGTGGGCGCCGATGGCATTGCAGATGAGAGGATGTTCTTTGTATTTTTTGGCGAGCTCCATACCGAGGAGTGCGTGTGGACCTTCCACTTCGCGGTCAACGCATTTTCCGATGTCGTGGAGGAGTCCGGCGCGCTTGGCTTGATGGACGTCGAGACCGAGTTCGACAGCCATAATTCCGCACAAAAAGCCCACTTCAATCGAGTGATGCAAGAGATTCTGCCCATAACTTGAGCGGTATTTCATACGTCCGACATAGCGGGTTATTTCGGGATGGACGTTGTGGATATTGAGCTCCAAGAGGGCGTTTTCGCCCACACGAATGATTTCTTCTTCGAGTTCTTTACGGGTTTTATTCACCACTTCTTCGATACGTGCGGGGTGAATTCTACCGTCTCCCATGAGGCGTTCGAGCGCGACGCGTGCCACTTCGCGGCGGAATGGGTCAAATCCCGAGATGACAACAGCTTCCGGCGTGTCATCGATAATGAGATCGATACCCGTTGCCGACTCAAAGGCGCGGATATTCCGGCCTTCGCGACCGATGATACGACCTTTCATTTCTTCGCTTGCGATATTGAGCACGGAGACGGTTGTCTCGACCGAGTGGTCGGATGCGGTGCGTTGAATTGCTTGGATTACAAGGCGTTGCGCTTCTTTGTTGGCTGTGATTTTCGCCTCGTCGCGCACATCTTTGATGAGCTGTGCTGCTTCGGTTTTGGCGTCGTTAATCATATTTTCCATGAGGAATTTTTTGGCATCATCGCGTGACATACCGGTGATGCGTTCAAGACGCACGGTTTGTTCGTTGGCGAGATGCTCGACTTCTTTCATTTTTTCTTGAACTGCGACTTCTCTTTCGGTGATAAGTTCTTGTTTCCTTTGGAAATCTTTTTCGGTTAGCTGTACTTGTTTCTCTTTACGGGAGATGAGTTCTAATTTATTTTCAACTCCTTCTTCGCGTGATTTGAGCTGCTTTTCCTGTGCTTGCATTTTATTGCGTTTTACGTTAGCATCGGCTTCAAATTCTTGTTTACGTTTGTGCCATTCTTCTTTTGCTTCGAGAAGTTTTTCTTTTTTCATAGACTTAGCTTCTTTATCCGCTTCATCCAAGATCGCTTTTTTACGTTGCTCAGCATCTGCAATTTTTGCTATTGCGGTCTTATTGCCGGCAAAATAGGAGAGTCCAAAGCCGACGATGAGGCCAACTATGCTCAGAATTATAATTGTTACTTCATTCATAATAGAATCTTTTACCTTTCTTTGTACGTTGAGATTGAGGTTGTAAGTATGGAAAATAATAAAGCCGCACCACCCTTTCGTTGTCAGAAAGATGCAGTAAAAGAACTCTGCTTCACACACGGTGGGTGGCTCCCGTATATATTTTACGTCCACTGAATCCCGCTATTGAACTTCTCAGAAGTTCGGAGATTTCTGCCTTACGACAGATGAGGCCTGTAATTTATAGTCGGAGAATGCCTCCCAATGAAATTAAATATCAGTTCTTTTATTTGCGTGCGACAACGAAACGATGATGCGGCTAAGCATCTGTAAATTAAATATGTTCTAAATTAATTTGTACTATAATTATGATATGATTTTGCAAAGGATTACTTGTCTTTTTTCCAGCATTGTTCGAGAAAACGTGCCATTTTATCGAGCTCAGAAGTAATTAATTCTCTGTCAGAATTCGCCTGAAGGGTAATATCATACTTTAGCTCAGCAAGATTAAGAGCAGCCACCACAGCAAGAGTGGAGGTAGATTGATCTTGTAATTTACCTTGAAGTTGTTGGAATTGGGAATCTACTTCAGCAGCACATTCGAGGATTTTTTGTTCATTTTCTCCACGTAATGTGTATTCTTTTGCACCGATTTTAACGCGTATACTTTGGATCATTCAAATATCATTTTAGTTGACAATGTTAAGAGTCGCACTATAAAATTACGGTAAAACTACAATCGTACCAACTAATTTTTCTTTTTACAGGAATATTTTATTTTTTTTTTAAAGCAAGCATGAAAATTGAGGTGAAATTTGTGCCGTAGATCTACTTTACAGTGAAGAAAACTATAAATACATCGCTCTTTGACATACTTTCTTCTGTATTTTTATACAAGATGAATAGTTGGTTTGTTTCGTAAACATAAGATCAGGTACTCCACTGTAATGAATGTCATTTATGGAGCTAAGAATCAAGCTTAACTCATAAACTGAAGTAGATAGATATGTTTATAATACGATATTAGTTATTTTAATGTGCACAAGAGCTTATATGTCAATTGGATACATTTTTATCTAAATGTGAGTTTACCTGAATTCAAATGAGAAGGTATGAATAATGTAATTCATTTATTATACAATGAAAATTATATGGGTAGATGAATGTGTAGCTTTGTAAGCCATCGGTTAGTTTCAATCTGAGGATAAACCTCTTAAGTCTATACTATTATAGATAGATTTTTAGAATTGAAGATGTTTAGATGTAGGAAATTCATTTTTTAACTGTATTTTTGTCGGAAATCTCGCAGAATCAGCGCGTTGCTACGCTTGTAATTGCATGATTTTACCTAATTATCTGAAATAAATTTGTTCCATTATTATGAAAGATTCACCATGAATATTCTTGAATCATTTTTCAACAAGTCTTTTCTAAGGCTTACTAGTTTTTTTGTTCTGCTATGCGCTATGCAGCTTACTCCAACTACTCTTACATCCCAAGAGCCGACATGGCAATGGGCTAAAAGCGGCGGTGGCACAGGTTCGGATGCCGGTACTGCAGTTACAACTGATGCATCGAATAACATCTACACCTGCGGCAGATTCTCCGGTTACTCGCTATTCGGCTCTACTCCGCTCACAAGCTCTGGTCAGACTGATGTGGTCATCGCCCGTTATAATGCTAGCGGCGCGTGTTTATGGGCGGTCAAAGGTGGTGGTACAGGTGCAGACGAACCCAACGCAATAACAACCGATGACAGCGGTAATGTCTATGTCACCGGTTTCTTTTCAGGCACAGCCACATTTGGTGCAGCAACACTTGTCAGCATAGGTGGACGCGATGCTTTTGTCGTGAAATACAATGCAGCAGGAGTAGTTCAATGGGCTCGTCGTGGAGGATCTGTCGGCAATGAAGCAGGCAACAGTATTGCAGTCGATGCAAGTAGAAATATATATATTACAGGTGTTTACTCTGATTCTACTAAATTCGGTTCACTCGCCAAGCTCACTTCTGTTGGTCAATCGGATATATTCCTTCTTCAGTATAATTCAAGCGGTACCGAACAATGGTCCAAGTCAATTGGCGGCACTGGTACGGATGCAGGTAATGATATTACCGTCGATGCATCGAGTTTGTATTTATCCGGCAGCTATAATGGATCAATAATTATTGGTACCGATACACTCATTTCTCAGGGAAATTCAGATGCTTTTGTTGCCAAATTTAACACAAGTGGTGTAGCGCAATGGGCACGAAGCGGTGGCGGGACAGGCATTGATGCAGGAATTGCACTCGCGCTTGATGCTACAAGTAATGTAATTGTCACAGGAAATTTTGAACAAAAAGCATACTTTGGAAATGATAGTGTGACATCTGCCGGAAATAATGATGTATTCTTAGTAAAGTACAACTCAAGCGGCGCATTCCAATGGGTGCGACGTGGAGGCGGTGCTGATGGTGACTACAGTCAAGATTTAGCAATTGATTTGACCGGAAATATTTACCTAACAGGATTTTATAGCAATTCTACGACATTTGGCTCACGGACGGTGTCTTCTTCCGGGCTAACAGATTTATTTGTCGCTAAATATACATCTGCAGGCAGTATAAGCTGGTTGCAACGAGCCGGTGGAAGCGATTATGACTTTCCGTATGGCGTAGCAGCAGATAAGCTCGGTAATATATTTGTCGTGGGCGATTATTACTATCAATCGACATTCTGGACGACAAATTTGAACGCACTCGGAAATTATGATTTTTTCATCGCCCGCTTATCCGATATTATAACCAATGATGCAGGTATAATTTCTATTAATTTCCCGACAGCTCCTTTTCCTCAAGGTCCTGCAGCCGTAACCGCTACAATCAAGAACTTCGGGATAAATCAAATTGACAGTGTTAGAATTAATTGGTCATTTAATGGAGTGGCTCAAGCACAGATTGTCTATCGAACTCCTCTCGGTGTAGGTCAAACTGCTACCGTACCTCTCGGTACACCTACCTTCCCGCCAAAAACATTCTCTGAAGTAATTGCTACGACGACGCTTCCCAATAATACAGCTGACTACAACGAAGCAAATGATGGTCGTATTGGTCTTGGCGGACCCCGGACTCGCACGAGGTGTTTATACACTCGGCGGTTCGCCTGCTGACTTCCCGGCATTCACCCAAGCAGCGCAGTATCTCAATGCATGCGGTGTGATGGATTCGGTGATAATTGATGTGCGCCCCGGATATTATCAAGAGCAAGTTAATTTTACACAAATACCCGGTACTGCTGCGCTTAAGAAGGTGATTTTCCGACAAGAACCCAAAACAACCTCCAAGCCAATCGTGAGCTTTGGTGCAATTTATCCTAATAATAATGCAGTGTTGAGCTTAGACGGTACGGATTGGATCGTTTTCAAGAACATAAATTTCATTTCCACCGGCAGCGATTACGCTCAAGTAGTGGTATTGAAAAATGGTACGACTAATGTTTGGCTCGACAGTAACATCATCGAAACATCATCTGCCGCAGTTAATGATGGTGGCTTAATCTCAGATAATGCAAATCAAGCAACTAATCTAAGAGTTACTAATAATAGTTTCATTCGTGGAATCTTCGGTGTTTCGGTTGAATATTTACCCGGAGCTCCAATGACCGGTGTATCAATATCAGGAAATTCATTTATTAATTATACAAGCGTAGGTGCATATATTCAAGGTGCCGATGCTTCGATGATAGCAAGAAATACCTTCACGACAAACTCAACCCTTGCTACTTCTCTTCAAGTGGTCAATAGTGCCAATAACGCGCAAGTTGTTGGTAATTTAGTAAGTAATATTCCTTCAGGCACAGGAATCAATATCACCGGGTCTACATCATCTTCACCGGCACTTGCAATGATAGTTGCCAACAATATGGTTGGAATCGGATCATCAGGTGTAAACACGAGCGGTATTGAAATTCTCTCGTCTAGCTTTGTGAACGTTTATCACAATACTGTTAACATCGGTGCTACCGGTACAAATGCTGCACAAGCAGGTCTCGTGATCAACGGTGGAGGTACTATTCATATCAAAAACAACATATTCTATAATTCAGGAGGAGGATATGCAATTTCGGTTGCGTTTACAGCTCCTGCTATACCAATAGCATCAAGTGATTATAATGTACTCTACTCAAATGGAGCATTTCTCGGCGCATGGGATAATGGCACATCACTCATGAAATTACCTACGTTGAAAGCATGGCGAGATTCGACAGGTTTTGATCTAACTTCACTATCCAAAGTACTTACATTCCAAAATGATTTGCTTCATTTGGTAAATGTTGACTCGACATTATTCGGTACTACAAGTCTGCTCTCGACTGTTACTACTGATATAGATCGTCAGCCAAGACGCACTCCATATATGGGCGCTGATGAAATTATTCCTGTCATTACAATTGTAAATTCGACAGGTCAGCAGTTCGTATGTATGGGTAATACCGTTATCTTCTCCGTCGATGCAGTGATTTCAAATAGTGGAAGATTCCGATATCAATGGCAACGAAATGGTGTGAATATACCTGACTCTACAGGCCGAACTTTGACGATATATAATAGCAATTTTGACTCGGAAGCATTTTACCGTGTGATATTAATGGGTAATTCAGGCGCTGATACTGTCGTTAGCCAAATGATGCAATTAGCAATTGCTCCTCAGACAAAAGTGTTTATCCAACCGAAGACAGTCTATTTATTGCCCGGAAGCAATGCAACCTTCGAAGTCGGTGCAGAAGCTGCTCCGATTCTCCCGCAAAATCGCGTCTATTATGCTTGGTATCGCGGCACAACTAAGCTCGAAAATACAACACGTTTCGCCGGAACAGATACTCCAATCCTTCAGATATTTAATGTCCAACCTGCTGACACAGGACGTAACTATTATGCTGTAGTTGAAGGTACTTGCGGTCGTGATTCCTCACAATTATTTGCAGTGCTTCTCCCCGGCGCTATCTTTATCAAGCAGCCAAGAGATACAGCAGCATGTAACGGAGGAAGTGTGACTCTATCTGCTACACTCCAAACAGAAATTCCGAATGCCATGCTCAAATATCAATGGATGCGTGGTAATCGATTTGTGGTCGATACCGGTAATTTTAGTGGTGCGACTACGCCGAACTTGACAATTACTAATGTAACACCAGCCGATACAGGTTCTGACTATGTGTTGGTCGTGACTGTCGTTGCAAATAATTCAACGCTTCTTACAGGATATGCTACAGTAGGATTAAATAAAGAAACAGTTATTACCGACTCCCCTCGTAATCAAGCATCGTGTGAAGGCAAGCCACTGCTTCTCACTGCCACCGCCGATGGTAGTAATCTCATCTATCAATGGCAACGTAATGATGTCAATATACCCGGTGCAAATACAAGAAGTTATACTATCCCAACGTTAGACTCTAATACAATAGGTAAGTATCGAATAGTAGTGACAGGCGTATGCGGCACTCAAACATCGAACGCAGCGACAATTTCCAAAAAAGATAAACCGGGAATATTGCTTCAGCCTCTCAAACGCGTTCGCCTGTTTGTCGGTAAGCTCTTGACAATTGCAATGGAGCCATCCGGCGCCATTCCACTTCGCTATAAATGGTACAAAAACGGCGTCGAAGTGCCATCTTCCGGTGAAAAGATCTTCTACAAAAATGATGTGACAAGAGCAGATACCGGTATTTACTACTGTGTGATTTCAAATGAATGTGACTCCATCCGTACTGACAATGTAGAAGTATATTACGACCCGACAGCAGTGAATGAAGTAGCTGAAATAAATGGCTTTACACTCGAAAGTCCTCAGCCGAATCCGGTTGTGAATTCATCACTCATACGCTTTGTCGTGCCTATGGAAGCACAGGTAACTATCTCACTTCGAAATACACTCGGACAAGTAGTTGCGACCTTAATTAATGCCCGATATTCAGCCGGCGACTATTCTGTGGAATTCAATCCATCAAGCAGTAATTTGCCTGCAGGTGTGTATTTTACCGAACTTAATAGTGGTAATGTACGGATCGTCCGCTCGACAGTGATTATTCGCTAAGCTGAATAATTAGAATCAACGCTTGTTTAGCATTCAATAGCAACCAAAAACCTGACAGGTTAAAGAAAACCTGTCAGGTTTAAGGAGCTGGGTAATATTAAGATAGCTTAGTTGTTGTAAAATAAAAAGGCGAACCATTTGTATGGTTCGCCTTTTTGTATTATTAGAGTTTCCGCATCAAAATATGCGATCCTTCTGATAGCTCCATCGGAGCGAAATAGTAATAGAAAATGGACGATTCGTTGGAACAAAGCTCCGTAGGAGCGACATAAATACGTCGATTCCACCACCTCTATCGCTCCCATGGAGCTTCTATGTGTTTTTGGACGTTCGTACTATTGATATTTCGCCCTTATAGGGCTGTTTGAATGAATTATTTACCGTCGGAAATTTTGATGAAGAAATCGTATTATTTTTATGTGGAAATATATCGTAACGTTTTACCGGCATGTGCTTTCTCTCTCGGTTGCTACTATCCGACCGGACGAGGAATTTATTAGCGAACGAGCTATCGCATCTTCATCCTCTTGAGGATTACTTACAAATGACTCAGGTATAACAAAACGTACTCCAAACTGTAGCCCGGAAATCACTCTGTGCGAACCGGATAATGTTGGTGCAAAGCGTAGAGTATAATTGATATAAGGTTGAATCTCACCATATTGAGCTGACTCATAAAGCCAGGGTGTTGACCGTAACAATATCTGAAATGAATACGAAAGTCCAATCTTCAGCGAATAGACCATTTCATAGGTTCTGTCTCCGGCACTCTCACGGGTAGCAACACGACCCTCGGGAGAATACGATACCATCGAGCTTCGTGGGAATACAACAGAAGTATCGTTATCTGAAAGTGATAGCACACTTCTGGTTTTATCCCAGATAATCATATTGATATCGGGTTCAAAGCGTATTCGCAACTTGTTGAGGATGTATGTCGGCATGTCAGCAATACCACTAATCCCAACCGAAAGATTACTCACTTCCATAGTACGCACAGCCGAGGCAATGCGTGGCGTAGAATCTGATTGGGCAATAACTTGCGCATCTTGCACTCCCTCACCCTTATTGGAACGATGCAGCACATTGAATCCAAATCCTAATTCTAAATATTTGTGCCTATTGCGACTTCCTATATGTAGTGGATTTTTACTCCTAACGCTAACGAGCAAGCTATACTGTTGGGTCAAGGAATTAGTGAGCGTCAATGGAACTTGGGAAGTATTAAAAAATGGCGCGGCATAATCAACAAAAGCAAACTCGTGTCCTAAACTAAAACACAAAGCGAGAGGAGCACTTTCTCCCATCCACGCCGGATTTATTGCTATACAGCATTGGCCACTTGTTAGCAGCAATAGTACGAACAAGATTACACGTAAAAAAGTGTTCTGCGGATGATAAGAGAAAGAAGTATTTACTTTCATACGTTCTCCCGAATGTTTTTTTAAAAATATAGGGTCGAGTTGTATTCGCCCTCTTCCTGCACGACGCCGGGCGGATGCAATCCGCCCCTACGTTTATGATAGTAATCCTCATCCCGCAACCATTATCAAAAACTCTTCTTCATTCAAAATCGTGACGCCAAGCTCGCGGGCTTTGTCGAATTTACTGCCCGGGCTTGTGCCGACGACGACGTAGCTCGTTTTTTTACTGACCGACCCTGACACTTTCCCGCCGTGACGTTCGATTGCCTCGCCTGCCTCGCGGCGGGACATCTGCTCTAATTCACCGGTAATCACAAATGTCTTCCCCTCAAGCACTTTGCTGATTGACTGCTGTTCGTTGTCGCTGAGCTCGCAGCGGAGTCCTGCGGCTCGCAGGCGATTGAGAATTGCCATTTCTGTTTCATCATTGAAGAATTCTACCACCGAACCGGCAATTCTACCACCGATTTCGGGGACGGCGGTGAGCTGTTCGACCGTGGCGGATGCGAGCCCATCGACCGAACCAAATGCGCGGGCAAGTATTTTCGCGCCACCCTCACCGACGAATCTTATTCCAATAGAAAATAGCACACGAGCAAAAGGTTTTTGTTTGCTGAGTTCGATAGCTGCAAGTAAATTATCAACGCTTTTCTCACCCCAGCGATCGAGCGCAAGGAGTTCGTCGCGGTGAGTATGCAGTTCGTAAATATCAGCAATGGTGAAGAGTAATTTCAATTCGACTAATTGATCGACCACTTTCTCGCCCAAACCCTCGATATCCATCGCATCGCGCGAAGAGAAATGCGTGAGCTTGCGGCGGATCTGCCACGGACATTCGGCGTGGTCACAGTAATAATTAGCTTCGCCGTCAGGACGGTGGAGCGGCGTGTGATGTTCGCACGGGCAAATGGTGGGGAAGGTAAATTGCGCAGCATCCGCCGGACGCGCTTCTGCGACATAACCCGACACTTTCGGGATCACATCGCCGCCTTTTTCCACAATCACTGTATCGCCGATGCGGATGTCGAGACCTGCTATATAGTCGCCATTATGAAGCGTCGCACGGCTGACGGTCGAACCGGCGAGAAAGACGGGTTGTAATTCCGCAACAGGTGTAACGACACCTGTACGACCAACTTGGAACGAAATGTCCTTGAGCAAAGTCTGCGCTTTCGCCGCTTCGAATTTGTACGCAATCGCCCATTTGGGTGAACGTGCTATCGCGCCGAGCATATCTTGCTGACGCATGGAATTAACCTTGAGAACAATTCCATCAATAAAAAATGGTAACGATTCACGCTTTTGATCCCACGAATCAATAAACACAAAAATATCCTCAAGTGTATCACATACCTGGACATGCGGACTCACCGGGAAACCCATCTCACGAAGTAACTTGAGATTATCACTATGCGACTGAAGCCGAACATCCGCAGAATAAAGATAGTAACACATCATCGAAAGCGGACGTTTGGCGACTTCACGTGAGTCTAGCTGCTTGAGGGTACCGGCGGATAAATTCCGTGGATTGGCATAGAGCTTTTCACCGCGTTCTTCACGGTCGGTATTAATGGCGACAAAATCATCCTTCATCATGAATACTTCACCGCGCACTTCGAAATTCTTGATTTCTTTTCCTTCAAAAAACGTTGGATGTACCTGAAGTGGAATACTGCGAATCGTGCGAATATTCTGTGTGATATCATCACCTGTCACGCCATCGCCGCGTGTAGCGCCAATGGACAAAATGCCATTTTCATACCGCAAGCTGACCGCCACACCATCATATTTTAGTTCGGATACTATTTGATGTTTTTCACCTTCGAGTCCTTCGCGCACTCGCCTGTCAAAGTCGGTGATTTCTTCGCGAGTATAGGTGTTAGCGAGTGAGAGCATTTGTATTTCGTGTTGCACGGTGGGGAATATTTTGAGGGGTTCGCCTCCGACACGAGCGGTCGGAGAGTCGGGCGTGACAAGTGCAGGATAGGAGCGCTCGATGTCAAGTAACTCCTGCATCAGCGCATCATACTCTCTATCAGAAATAGTTGGTGCAGCCTCTACATAATAGAGATAGTCATGCTTGCGGATTTCTTCACGGAGTTCGGCTGCGCGAGCAGCGGGGTTTGTATCAAAAGTTGAAATTTGCGGCATAGATATTTCCTTTTTTGAGTAGTTTTTGTGTGTAAATTAAGAGGATTTTGTGAGATTAAAAAAGGGTGAAGATTAATCCGGGATGTGATTTTGTCTTTTATGGTAACTCATTGTAAATGACAAACACTTAAATAGCTTATGACTTCATCTGATAACATTAAGATAATATTTGAGTTACCGATATATATTATCTTAAAACATAGCCCATGGTTTTAACCGTGGGTACTCAATTGTGAATAACCACCCCCCAAAAAAACGCTTGGACGGCAACGGGTGCCCGCAAGCAACGGCTGGAATTAGCACAACCTAACCCAAAAAACACTCTTGGCACAATAGTTGAGGGTTCAGTTGGAAAGTGGTAATTATGGTGAATATTCTCCTTTATTACATCAAAAGTTCCCAAAGAAAAATAGAATTGCACGTTAATTTTTAGATAAATCCCATGAAACGATTCTTATCCATCCTCTTGATTGCTATAGGGTTGCTTGTGTCAAGCAATCTAAGCTCTCAATCGATTCGTCTCGTCCGCTCGGATGTGGATTCTACTCGGGCACATTTTATTACGGCTACATTTCGATTCGGGGTGGATATTACCCTTGAGTCTGCGCCCGGATGTACGGGAGCAGCATTCGAACTCCGCTATACGAATGCATCGGTGGTGCGATTTTCTGGGTGGAGTGCAGGTACGTTTGGTTCGCGGGGTACAATTCAGGTTGACCAATCAGACATCACAACCGGCTTTGGTAAAATCAGCGTTGGAGCTCTTTCGGGTGATCCTGCATACGCAAAAGGAATCGACAATCCGATCATCATTCACCTTGATTTTGTAGTCACACCGGACGCACTTCACAACCAGTCCAGCGTGTTTACATTCGTCAATGCACAAGGAATTATTAATAAAGACAGTGGTACGATAGTTCAATTAACAAGCAATCCACTCACATTTGCTATTCGCAGCTTCGTGCAAGTATGGCCGGGTGATGCTGATAATAATGGCTTAGTCGATACCCGTGACGCGTCGCAAATTGGTCGTTTTATTGGAAATAATGATTCGTTGACAATGTTTCGTGGTTTCAAACGCCGCCCTAGCAGTATCTATTGGTCATCCCAAACTGCCCTTGCATGGGATTCGGCACAAGCAACCTATACCGATTGTGACGGCAGCGGCGATGTGACAATTACCGATTTGCTAGTCGTGCCGCTCAATTTTGGTAAAACTACTTTTGCTCAAAAAGGCGAAACTCCGCTCGTCGTGCCTGTAAAAGATAATCCTCCATATTCGCCCGAAAATCTTGTTAAAATTCCTATTCTTTGCACCTCCGACCGACAATATCTCGCTGCCTCCGGAAAAGTGGCATGGAATATGTGGAAAGAGTACAAGAATGCACAAGTCGTTGGTATCGAAGCAGGTGAGTTATTCTGCGGCGATGTGATGCTCTATTATAACATCGACTCAATCAAACAAAATGCTGACTTTGCGATAGGTTCGCTCAGCCACACGTGCCTTGCCCCCGCAGGCGTAGGTGTGATTGCATACTTATTACTCGACCCCCAAGGACCTGGTACTTTCCCCCTTCCTATGCTGCAAACTCCTACAGGAATCACGGTATCAGGTCTATTTTTTCCTCTGCTAGCACCATCTGGCGTGTATGAGGAATCCGCCACCAACGACATCTCCTTTGAGATACGCAATCGTCAATTCATTACAACATCTTCTATTCCTTCGACAATCAACATAACCGACGTACTCGGTCGCACGCTCCTCACCGCCGAATCAACAAACACAATTGACCTACAAATGCTCCCCACAGGAGTCTATTTTGCGGCGATGACGTCAGGTAATACTACACTTGTCAAGAAGTTTATTCTCTCAGAATAGATTCTCTCTGTTTGTTTTTTTGTTCCCCTTCATTACACTCCACACCGACATTTTGCGGTCACCCGTTGCCGTCCAAGCCGGAAGAAAATCATTCTTCTCTAGAACAAATGAACTGAACAGAATTCTCAGTACATCTTCACTTAGCCGATAGATCGGTAAGTACCTCCAAATCGTACCTATAGGATAGTCTCCTCAGCCCACCTCAATCACCCCACAAAATCCCATCGTCTCTTTCGAATTTTCCGATGGTGGTAATTTTCGGTAATTTGCAGGAACAATTACTCACACTAAGAATGTAAACAATGACAGAACACACACAAATTCGCTCGGAATTTTATCTCGAAGACGGCATGACTTTTCTCAATCACGGTTCGTTTGGCGCTGTGCCGCGCTCGGTGCGAGTGGCGCAGGAAGAGTTCCGCCTGCAGTATGAACGCCAGCCTATCCGCTTCGCGATGCGCGAGTTACCGGTACTGCTCCGTTCGACTGCTGCTACTCTTGGTGAATTTATCGGCGCGCGCGGCGAGGATATCGTCTTCGTCGAAAACGCTTCCACCGGTATTAATGCCGTTATACGTTCGCTCTTCCCGCACTTCAAGCATGGCGATGAAATTCTAACCACGAGTCAAGTCTATGGTGCCGTACGGCAGACGATACTCTATGCTGCCGCCTGCACAGGTGCACGACTTGTCGAAGTCGATGTGCCATTTCCTGTCGCGCATGAAGATGAGATTGTCGCGGCATTTGTCGCCGGTATTTCGGAGCGCACAACGCTCGCCGTGATTGACCATATTACCTCACCGACGGGTATAATATTCCCAATTGAAAAAATGATCGCCGCCTGTAAAGAACGCGGTATCGCGGTGTTGATTGACGGCGCGCACGCTCCGGGTATGGTGGAATTAAACCTCGACGCGCTTGGCGCAGATTGGTACACAGGCAATTGTCACAAATGGCTTTTTGCGCCAAAGGGTTGCGCGTTTTTATGGACGCATCCGAGCCGTCAGGCAGAGACCCATCCAACGGTGATTTCGCATAAATACAAGGTCAGCTATACCGAAGAATTCGACTGGACAGGAACACAGGATTTCAGCGCATTTCTCACCGTGCCGAATGCATTGGAATTTTATCAACTTCATGGCGGGAAAGCACTCCGCGAACGTAATCACGCCCTCGCCATCGAAGCCCGGAATATCCTCTCAACCGCATGGAATAAACCCGCACCGTCACCCGACAATATGCTCGGCTTTATGGCAGCAATCGAAGCGCCGGTTTTTTCATCCGGAACATTGGAAGAATCCGTTAAGCTCCATGATTATCTATGGGATACTCATCGAATAGAAGTGCCTGTGATGCCTTTTAATGATACGCTTTGGATACGGGTGTCAGCGCAGATTTATAATGTGCGCGAGGAATATGAAACGCTGGCACGAGTGTTTACAATATAAAGGTAAAATTATGAAAATACTTCTCCTCCTTATCACAACAATCCTCTCCCTAACTCCATGTTCAGCAACGATATGGAATGTTGGACAGGCGCGTCAGTACACCAAGCCAAGCGCAGTATCCTCCCTCGTTCGTGACGGCGATACCGTCCAAATCGAAGCCGGAATTTATCCCGAAGATGTCGCACGGTGGACTGCTAATGACCTACTGCTGACGGGTGTCGGCGGCATGGCACATCTCAAGTCCAACGGCAAAAGCTGGGGGAGCAAGGCAATCTGGGTTATAGGTGGGAAAAATACTACGGTGGCGTATATCGAATTCTCTGAATGCGCCGTGCCCGATGCCAATGGCGCGGGCATTCGCCTCGAAGCGGCTGATCTCACCGTGCAACACTGTTATTTTCATGATAATCAAAATGGAATTCTCGCTGGTGACAGTCCCGAGAGCAATATCGTGATTGAATATTCTGAATTCGCTCGCAATGGCGCCGGAGATGGGCAGTCGCATAATCTTTACATTAATCATGTGCAAACGCTGACGTTTCGGTATAATTATTCCCATCATGCCGTCGTCGGGCACGAACTCAAAAGCCGCGCGTATTCTAATTATATACTCTACAATCGGTTAAGCAATGAATCTGACGGCACGGCAAGCAGGGAAATTGACCTGCCCAATGGCGGACTTGCCGTGATTATGGGGAATGAAATTCAGCAGGGGACCAAAACCGAGAACTCCAATATCATCGGTTACGGACTCGAAGGACTCTCCAATCCTGTTCCGCACGAGGTCTTTCTCATTAATAATACGATTGTCAATGACCGTTCAGCCGGCAGCTTTCTCCATCTTGCCAATGGCACGGCGCGATGCTTTGTTCGCAATACGATTTTTGCCGGTATCGGCACGGTCATCGTAGGCGCGGCGACCACCATCGATACGTCGCACAATTGGAATGGAAGCGTGGCGGCTGCCGGATTTATCAGTGCAAGTAATTATAATTACGGACTGCTTGCGACTTCGCCGGCGATTAATCGTGGCACTGATATTGGAATTGTCGATAATATTCCGCTCACGCCAAGCAGAGAATACAAGCACCCGAAGTCTTTTATTGAGAAGAAGTTCCAGGACTCCATCGACTGCGGCGCGCACGAATATCTCGGAGCAATCGGAGTAGAAGAAGCGCTGCAACGTGAGAATGGAATGACCGTCTTCCCGAATCCTTCGAATGGTGATTTTACGGTTCAATTACCCGCCGGAACGTCGTATGAAAGTATCAATCTCATCGACCCACTCGGACGAAACGTAGCACGTGGAACGCTGACCGGTGACCGTTATCATTTCTCGGCTCAAGACCTGCCGAATGGTGTGTACTATCTTTATCTCCAACAAAATAATGTACTTGTGACGCGGACTGTGATAATTGCGAGATAAGGTTGTTGAATCTATCAAGTTTCGTTTTTTAACACGAAGGCACAAAGTAGCCACAAAGTTCACTATAGATGCTAGTATTTGTAGTGACCTTTGTGCCCACTTGGTGACTTTGTGTTAAAACTGATTCTGAAGATAACAGTATGGAGATCAATGTATTTCCTGCAGTATTCGTTTTTTAACACGAAGGCACAAAGTGGCCACAAAGTTCACTATAGATACCGGTATTTGTAGTGACCTTCTTGGCCACTTGGTGGCTTTGTGTTAATACTGATTCTGAAGATAACTTGTTGAATATCAAAGAATTGCCCGGCAGTGTTCGTTTTTTAAACACTAAGGCACAAAGTTCACTATATATACCGGTATTTGTAGTGACCTTCGTGGTCACTTGGTGACTTTGTGTTAAAACTGATTCTGAAGATAACATTATGTAGATCAATACATTACCCGGTAAATTAGGATGAATAAATCGCCTCAAGGCGATGGTGAACACGTAGTACTTATACTTATAAAACATCATGGTTTCTCTTTCTCAAAAAATAACTGCCGCTCAGAGCGCGCACGGAATTGCGCCCGATGCACGCGAGTATCCTTTTACGTCCATTGCAGACGCACTAAAAACGCATTCCGCGCTTGGCGATAAGCCGTTTTTGATTTATTATAATGATACGAATACGCGCTCGGAAATGAGCTATGCGGACTTTGCCGAAGCCGCCCGCAAAACAGCGCAATACCTTCATCAAAAAGGAATTACTCGCGGTGATCGTATCGCGACTGCCGCCCATAATCATCCCGATTCCATCGTGCAGTATTTCGCTGCATGGTTAATTGGTGCCTGCATCGTGCCGTTGAATATGACCGAGGATGACAGCCGGTTGCAGTATATTCTCGAAAATTCTGAGTCGAAAATTGTCTTTTGTCGGCAGGAATATTGCACGCGCATTGAGAGTGTCCTCGGCGAGTCGCAAGCTGAAATTATCCCTGTCTATGATAACCCCAATACTGCTAACGGTTTCCACACACTCATCGCCGAACTCCCGCCTCTGGACTATCCCACGACAAACGCTCTCCACGACGACGCACTCATCGTTTATACAAGCGGTACAACCGGGAATCCGAAAGGCGTCGTGCTGATGCAGAGGAATCTTATTGCCGATGGAATTGATATCGCTGAATGGCATGGAATTGACACGAACTCCCGTATGATGTGCGTGCTCCCGATTCATCATGTAAATGGTTGTATTGTAACGCATGTAACGCCATTTTTGCAGGGAGCGTCCGTCGTACTGAACCGAAAATTTCAGACCGAGCTTTTCTTCGACCGAATTATCCGCGAACGGGTGAATGTTGCGTCGGTTGTGCCGACCCTGCTGGCATTTTTGCTTGACAAAAAGGTCAATGCATCAGGCGCACGCGAGGCAGGTTTTCGCCATATAATCTGTGGTGCAGGACCGCTGACATGTGAACTCGTGCGGGGTTTCGAGGAACACTTTAATTTTCCGGTCGTCCATGGCTATGGTCTTTCAGAAACAACATGTTACACGTGTTTTTTGCCGGCTGATTTGTCGGATGTTGAGCGCCGTCATTGGCTCTTAGATTTTGGGTTCCCGAGTATAGGAGTGCCCTTGCCGTGCAATGAAATGGCGATTTGCGACCCGGAAGGCAATCCTTTGCCGGAGATGGAGCGCGGCGAGATCTGCACGCGCGGCGCGAATGTGATGCGAGAGTATTTTAATAATCCGCCGGCGAATGAATCGGCGTTTACGTTTGGGTGGTTCCGCAGTGGGGATGAAGGGTTTTATAAATTGGATGAACGCGGTCGTCCATTCTTCTTCATCACCGGTCGTATCAAGGAGTTAATCATCCGCGGCGGTGTGAATCTCGCGCCTCTCGAAATCGACGAAATCATCGCCCGCGCGCCGGGAGTAAAAGCAGGAATTTGTGTAGGATTTGAGAATAATTTCTACGGTGAGGAAGTGGGAGCGCTCGTCATTCCGATGGATGAAAGTGCAAATGAAAAGGATATTCTGGACTACTGCGCGCAGCATTTACCCTATCACAAGTCACCGAAAGTAGTAGTATTTACCGATCATTTGCCCGTGACTTCGACCGGCAAATATCAGCGCAATAAAGTCAAGCATGTGTTTGCTGAGTGGAAGGCTGTGCAGTTTCGGAAGGAGAAGTGAGGAGTCAACGGAAGAAAATTGTAGTACAATATTGAATCTTCGTCAAACTCGGGGTGACGATAACTTGTTCGTCAGGCTGAGCTTGTCGAAGTCTCAAGCAAATGCCGAATTCTTACTTTGCAGCATTGTAGGCCAATGGTGGATGTTAATGTTCATAATGGGATGTGATTTTGATACACCGTGCGTAGTGATATACTCTACTACTCAGAGTGTATATGATTTTCGCTCAACTACAAGCCGAATATCCATGCACATCCCACACGAAATATCATCGGAAGTACCTTCTCGCCACTAAGCATTCCATTTACCCCATAATCAAATTGTGCAAATGGGGTGAGTATAGACTTTCTGATAAGGATATCATACCTCAAGCCGCCAAGTATTCCAAACTGTACTGTATTCATTGCAGGGGCGGAATAGGTAAGTGTGCGTCCGCTGTCGGAGGTGTCGATGACAGATGCAGATGGTGCAATTGGCTCCGACGCACTCACGCGATACGTCTGCTCATGTCGAACACGGTACGCGCCTGAAATTCCGCCGAAAATTCCGACTTTTAATCCCGGAATCGTAAAATCATACGTTAATTGTAGAGAGAGCGATGACGAGGTAGAAAGTAAAATGTAAGACCCGGGAACTGGTTGATTAGTAAGTGAGGTAACCGAACCGTGTGCAGTGTAATCAAATACCTGCCGTTCGAACAGTACATCCGCCGAAATCCTACTTTTGGAATTTTTCACATATCCCAATAAATACACCATCCTAGCGCCGAGCGAATAGCCGATGTGAATATTGTGTTCGCCCGTGATGAGAGGATTGCCATTGAGGTCACCCGGTGTATAGCTCGATAGTTGACCGAAGTTGAGAGATGAGAGAATACCGAAATAAGCGTGTGGTGGTTTTTTGTACGGGTGGGCAAACGCTGGCGCATAATACTCCATCTCCGAACCCTGCGCCCAAGATTTCGAAAACACCCCAACACTCAACCACACAAACAGGATAGTAACAATCAATTTTTTCATAGAATTACTCCCGGTTGATTATACATGTATTCTTTGATGAAAATAAGGAAAATTTAGGTTTTTGTAGCCCTATGAGGGCGACCAGTTTGTAGCAATTGCGAGTCCCCTAAAACCCCATCCGTAGCGCCGTAGGTTCGACCTGTTTATTGTGCTAAGAGGGAAACAAACAGGTCTCACCTACGGAGCTAAAACCATCTTTTGCACATCATTTTCTACAAACAGGTCGCCCCTCTGGGGCTAACTTACCGACATACGACATACCACTTACTACTTACCACTTACCACTTACGACTAACGCTCACCTCACCGCCTCCCACTCCTTATTAGCCGAACGCCCAAAAGCAATCACCGAAAGAGCGTTCAGCGTCCAACTTGCGAGAATTTTGAAATAGCCGTAGCGTCTGAACCGACGTGGCGACTCGTGAACAGGCAGATTACGGGCGAATTTTACAGGATGGGAAAGTGCTATGCGGCGGTATAAATCGAAGTCTTCACCGGCGGCAAGGAGGGGATTGTAACCGTTAATTAATTCATACGCTTCCCTGCGAACAATCTGGCATTCACCCCTGCCGATACCAATCTTGAGCACATTCACCAAAAAGCGCAGATAACCATTAAAAAACGTATGAAATGCTACGTCGCTCCATCGGCGTTCATCAGTTGCAATATACACCGGACAGGCAAGAGCGGCCGCCTTGTGATGTGCTCCTTCCCCGCGCGCCCACTGATAAATTCCCTTGAAAAATTCTCTTGGATGCTCGGGCAAGGTATCGCCATTAATAAAACAAATCACTTCGCCGCGGGCTAGTGCAGCGCCGCAATTACGTCCCTCAGCGATAGTCTGACGTTTGCCGGTGGTATTTTTTACGAGCAGCGCATGATGCTGCGCGGCAATTTCAAGGGATGAATCCGTACTACCGCCATCGCTGATAATCACTTCCATCTGGTATGCTGCGCACAATTCAGGCGTGAGAATCGCGAGCAGTTGCGGCAAAAGCTTCTCCTCATTGAGCACAGGAATCACGACAGATATGAGCGGTGGCGGTAGTCGCTGTGAGTCCATGCGCTACACTTCTTCCACAATCACCGTTGGCTGCACCACACTTTTGCTAATTAACGCCGGGAAATACGCCACCACCTCGCTCGGCTTCGGACGACCACCGGAAAAACCCGTCACACTCGGCGGACCGGTCAGAATCAGCGGCGCGATTTCCTTGCCGAAACGTTCGACAGCTGCGTAATTTCTTGAGCGCACTCCCACGCGCATCATCACTTCATTCGGGTCAATGGGCTTGGCAAGCGGACCATAACACGCGTTCATCCCGATAAATTCCGTGCGGATTTCATCGAATTCAAGTCCGAGATTCTGCAAACGCGTTCTCAGGATTCTATCAGCCGCCTGCGCCTTTTCGTATGCTTCAGGAGCGGCATACGTCAGCGTGCTAAACGCAACATAGCCATCGGCATAGCTCGCCGACACTTTGAAAAATGGTGTAGCAGGTTTGCCGGTAATGCCGAATACTTTCACACGGTTATTACCCAAGTCTTCGAGGTGAATCGACGTAAAGTCCGCCACACAATCAGGAGTAATATACTCCGATGGATTGCCGATTTCATAGAGTAACTGTTCGCTCACCGTCTCCCGCGTCACCGCGCCTCCTGTACCCTCGTGCTTGGTCACGATAAACGAACCATCCGGATACGCTTCGATAATCGGAAAGCCTACATTTGCCATATCCGGCATCGACTTCCAATCGTCGAGGAAATTCCCGCCCGACGCCTGCGCGCCGCATTCATTGATGTGACCCGCAACAGTGCCGGCTGAAATTTTATCCCAATCATCCATCGACCAACCGAATTCATGAATCATCGGCGCAAGTGTGAGACCCGTGTCCGTCGTGCGACCGGTTATGATGATATTCGCGCCCTGACGTAGGCATTCCACCACAGGACCCGCACCCAAATATACATTCGCGCTCAGGAGCTTATCTTTCACATCTGCAATGGGTTCGCCGGATTCCATGTTCTTCATCGTGTGTCTATCCGCAATCAATTCATCGATTCTCGGCAGGATATTATCCCCGACCACGATACCGATTTTGAGTCCGGTTATCCCCAATTTCCGCGCCACGGCAAACACCGCATCGCGTGCTGCCTCAGGATTCACCCCGCCGCCATTGGTAATGAGCTTGATATTTTTCTCCATCAGATGCGGCAGCACTTCCTCGCAGGTCTGCACTAAGTCCTTGGCATAGCCGAGCAGTGGGTTTTTATTTTTCTGTTTTTGGAGAATCGACATCGTGACCTCCGCAAGATAATCGAGCATCAGATAGTCCACCTGTCCTTTGCTCACCTGTGCAAGCGGAGCCGTGAGTAAGTCGCCCCAGAATCCTTGTCCGGAAGCAATACGAATAGAAGTTTTTGCCATAGTTTTTTTTGATAGATTATGTGTAGAGAAGTTGTTGTTTTTGTTATAAGGTAATTTTTTAAGGTTATGAAATGCCAATAAATTATGGATATATATATACATAAGCGCTCAATCCAAGAAATAGATTTTTATTCTCATAATACCCTTTCGTCAATGGAATACCTAATTGCGCCTCGATTGCAGTATTATCGAATCGGCCTCTCAATCCTATTTTACCTTCTGAATAGATTCGTGACACATCATTTAATAAGTAGAAATCTGTTTTTATGCATGCAAGCAACCATATATCAATATTATGATTGCGAGGAGGATTCCTATATGGTTTTTCTTGAAGTTCAGAATTTACTGTGTCCACTTCATCGTAACCTGTTGCGCATGTCGCATACCTTGTTTTTTTCACAGAGTATAGTGAATATTTGAAAGTTGGGTTTGTAAGCACTTGAATTATGAGGGGAAGCCTGACAAATAATTTTCTTATATTAAATGCACTTACTATATCACCAGTATCTTTAGTTAAAGCTGAAACACCTATACTTACCGTGGATAGAATAGCATTCGATGATACCCGCATAGTTTTACCGTCATACTGCGTTGCTATCGAGAAAAAATCAAAATCCCAAAGGTTGTATTTTGAATTTGACGCATAAAAATTAATCCGACCAGATTGATTATTACTTAACGAAAAATTGTAATCTATGGAAGGGAATATTTCGACAATATCTTCTTGGGAATAAGCCCTACAATACAACATCACAAAGCACACAATCACAGTAAGTATTTTCTTCATAAGTATTTCGTGGGATAAATTTATGAATTCACTTCTCTCCGCGACCTCTGCGCCTTTGCGTTAAAATCTGAATAAACAGGAGAATTTTTAACACAGAGGCACCAAGTGACCACAAAGTGCACCATAAGATAGCTGTATCTATAGTGACCTTTGTGCCTTTGTGTTAAAATCTGTCCTGCTACTGAAATTTTCAACACAAAGTACACGAAGGTTTCACAAAGTTCACTATCCGAATCCGGTAGTGTCCTTTGTGGCCACTTTGTGCCTTTGTGTTAAAATCTGTCAAGCTGTTGATTTTTAAACACAAAGTACACGAAGGTTTCACAAAGTTCACCATCCGAATCCGGTAGTGTCCTTTGTGGCCACTTTGTGCCTTTGTGTTTAAAAAAGTCACCTGCACTCACCCAAGCACTGCCCGCAAGCCATCCATTTCACTCACGATATACCGCGGCTGATGGAACGCAAGTTCCTCATGCGAACCAAAACCCCAGAGCACTCCTGCGGCATCGATGGAATTCTTGTGTGCTCCTATGATGTCGTGTTCCTTGTCGCCAATCATCACATATTCCGCACTTTCAAACTGCGGATACTGCGCCCGCACATCGCGGATTATCTCGGCTTTATCCGAACGGGTGAGGTCTAAATTACTCCCAAAAACATCATCAAAAAACGGTAAAATGCCGCATGATTCGAGTATTTTCCGCGCAAAAAAAGTTGGCTTCGATGTCGCAAGTACGAGCGTAATCCCTTGATGATGAATGTCTTCGATGAGTGCAGCAATTCCATCATACATCCTGCTCTCATAGATCCCTGTTTCACGGTAATACTCGCGGTATTTTTCGACTGCCTCGCGCGCAGTAACTTCATCAAAATGATAATACTTCTGAAAAGACAAATGCAATGGCGGTCCTACAAAATGCACCAGCGTTCGCGGGTCATCGACCTTAATTCCAAACGAATCAAGCGCATACTGCACCGACCGCGTAATCCCGACTGCAGAGTCGATGATCGTGCCGTCTAAGTCAAAAAGTGCGACTGGGTAGTGCATATTATTCCTCAACAAGTACCTCACATTCAGGATTAAGCCGCGCCATCGCAAGCAGACGCTTGACCATAACCGAACGCAAGTGGCATTGCGCTCGCAGTAAGCCCCATCTATCAATAAAATCAACAATATACCACGACCCAAATCTTCGCGCTTCGATTCGCCGTAATTCACTATACCCAAGTCCAATGCCACCCTCTTTAAATAAATACCGCACTATCACCCCGCGTGACTGAATCTTCACCCGCTGATGCCGCGCACGTATCAAAAACTGCACGATATTTATACCGCAAGCAATTGGAATGACATACAGTATCATCGAAGCATGACTTTGAAGGAGAGCCACTAGCGCGAAAATACAGAAAAGCAGACCAAACGTCACGATTCCCAGCATCGCAAAAGGATTGTACGCCGAGAAAATCTCCTCACCCAATTGATACTTCTGCACCTCATACTCATCGGCATACTTACGGTAATACGTCGCCCCAAATGCCAGACAACTATACACCATACCCACATACAGCGCATGCACAAAAAGTATTTGATCGAAGTAAATCAACATAGTCATCTTCGAAAATTGAGTGGAATTGTGGGTTCCCGTTCTGCATACTCCAAGCCGTCGCCTGCGGTCACCCATTGCCGTCCAACCAGTTGGAAAGAAAACCGTAGGGGCGCATTGCATGCGCCCACGTCCTGCACGACCCGGGCGCATGCAATGTGCCCCTACGTAATCAAAATCGTATAATCTCCGCCGCCTGTAATTCCGGTAATACCGCACCAACAATCGGTGGATAGAGATGTGCATTTTTAGCGCAGTATTCACGAGTACGAGGGTCAAGCGGAGTGGACATCATGCGGAAAGCGTTGAGGCGTTGTACGGGAAGCGATAGAGTTTGTGAGATATCACGAAGCAAGGTAGGTGTGAGGCCTCGACCATAGACAAATGCGGAATCGACAAAAGGGATATATTCAGATAACAGTTTTTCTAATTCCTGTTCAAAGATTTCAGGAATCGCAGATCGATCATTTAACGGCAAAAGACCATAATATGCAAGTAACCCGCTGCGCAGCACACTGACATCGGCAAAGTGCTCTTGAATACGAAAGATAATGACCGTGTTGTCTGCCTGCTCAGGATAATTATACATCAATGCTGCATGTGCCGAAAACAAACTAACGACAATATTTTTAATCGGAATGCCGAGTTCAGATGCAGCTCGTTCACATGAAAGCTGATACTTTTTATCAACAAGTACTGCTATCATCATTTCGCGACCATCAAGGCATGGAGTAAGTGGTAGGACAAATGCATTAAAATCCTCAAGTGCATACATTGGATACGTTTGCCGTATTTCAAATGCGAGTAATTCCTTGACATCATCAATTAATTTAGAGTTTACTGCAGGAAATTGATGTACAAATACATTCTCTATTGGCAGACATATTTGCAGGGAGGTGAGATCAGTAGGGATATGCGTTGAAAGCTGTGCAAGTGCTGAGTGTAAGTCTTCTTGAGGTTCGTCATCTTCTTTTACAACCTGAGGTATAGTATCTACGAACGATAATTCCAAACCTTTGTCGGATGCTGTAAAGGCAGATACAAACGTACGATTCGAACCGAAAAAAACGGATAAAGTTGGTTGCATACTGTTAATGTATAGAAAGGGGAGAATGTGTAGAGTACATGTCAATCTAGTTAACTATGCTCAATCTTGAAATGTATTGCGCTTTGAAGTAAGTCTTTGCATTATTTTGTATCAACAACAATATACGGTTCCAGTTTTTCAAGTTTTTTCCTACCAATTCCTTTTACATTCATCAAATCTGATGAAGTCATAAAGTATTTTGTTCTGCGACGCTCGATAATTCTCTCCGCCATTGCCTCTCCTATACCGGGTAACCGTATTAGTTCAGCCTTTGTGGCTGAATTTATTTTTACTTTAGTAGTCGGTAAAGCTTTCTTTGCATTTGTTGAATTTTTATATCGAGTCTGAATATTCTCTGAGTCAATCAATGCAGGTGATGTATTTCCATATAGGATTGAATCATCGATTCCCGTGAAACTTCTTCTCTCGGCAAGTGCAATACTATCAAGTATATGAGTCACTGTTTTTGAGAGAGCTGCATTATAGTTGTCACGTTCTGCCCCGCCATTTACTTGCCGCACCACCACCCCAATCGACAATCCAAGAACAATCACTAGGGCAACTGTTGCTTCATTCTTGGTGACGCCGACGAACTCTTGAAATCGATTCAATAATGAATCTTTACCCATACATTATGGTGTATGATTGGGAAAAAATTGACTATTCAGGAAAAAACTGAATAGTCAAAGAATGTTGAAAAGTGTGAGTAATTGCAGTTAGGTAAACGCTTCTTTTACTCTATCAAAAAAATCTTTGCCTTTCTTTGGGTCACGATCTTCTTTGAAATTATCGCTATCGGCGAGTTCTTTTATCAAACTCTTCTCTTTCGATGATAGAGAAGTAGGTACATGTATGTTCACTCGTACAATTTGGTCACCACGTTTGGTAGAATTTAACCGTTGGACGCCTTTATGCCGCATGCGAATTTCTGTTCCGGGTTGTGTGCCTGCCTTTACTTCTATCGCTGCAAATCCATGTAAAGTCTGCACTTCTACCTCAGCACCAAGAGCTGCTTCTGGAAAACTTATAACTAATTCACAGATGACATCATCATCTTGTCGAACGAAAAATTCATGGGGTGTTTCTTCGAATACAATCTCCGCGTCACCTGCCGGACCACCTCTACGACCGGCATTTCCCTTGCCTCGTAATGGAATATAATTACCGGTATTGACACCCGACGGTATTTGCAACTCTTCGGTCGTATCACTTTTGATACGCCCTTCGCCGCTACAAGTCGTGCAAGGATCTTTGATGATTTGCCCTGTTCCACCACAATTAGCGCACGGCGCGATATTGACAAATTGCCCAAAAACCGACCGCGATACTTGACGAAGTTCACCGGTGCCATTACACGATGTACATTGCGCGGCACTACTTCCCGGTTTTGCACCTTTCCCGCTGCAAGGTTCGCACGGCACAAAGCGTTTGTACGTAATCTTTTTCTTCGTACCATCGGCAATTTCTTCAAGTGTAAGTGGCATACGTATTTTAATATTACTGCCCGGCTCACCCATAGAAGGATTACGTCTCTGCTGCTGACCACCGAAAAATTGATCGAAAATACTGCCACCGCCACCACCGGCACCGCCACTAAAGAAATCTCCGAATGCGCTGAAAATATCGTTGACATTCGAATACTGATGGAAATCCTGACCACCATGCATACCCTGATGACCAAATTGGTCATAACGTGCACGTTTGTTGGTATCGCTCAATACTTCATACGCTTCGGTCGCTTCCTTGAATTTTTCGACGGCTTCATCATTGCCGGGATTACGGTCAGGGTGATATTGCATCGCGAGCTTGCGGTAGGCGGATTTGACTTCTTCGCCGCTGGCGGACTTGGCTATTCCGAGAACTTCATAATAATCACTTTTGCTCATACTGTTTGCGGTAAATAATTGACTTTGTTGATGGTTAGTGTAATTAGTTGTTAGAGATCAGTTTTAGATATTCTCTATAATCATCGCGCTTGCTTCGCCGCCACCGATGCAGAGAGTGACGAGTCCAAAACGTTTGTTGTAGCGTTTGAGGGAATATGATAATGTCGTTAAAAGTCGTGCGCCGCTTGCGCCGATAGGATGTCCGAGAGCGATAGCGCCGCCATGAACATTTAATTTTTCGAGTGGAATACCGAGTTCGTTTTTCGCCGCAAGCGCCACCACAGCAAATGCTTCGTTAATTTCAAATAAATCAATGTCGTCAATGGTAAGATTTGCTTTGGCGAGTGCTAATTTGATGCCGTCGATCGGTGCAGTGGTGAACCATTCAGGTTGGTGGGCAAATGATGCATGAGCAATTATGCGTGCCATCGGCTTGATACCAAGTGCGGCTGCTTTTGCCTCAGATGCAACGACAATTGCCGCTGCGCCATCGTCGATTGTACTTGCATTAGCTGCAGTGACGGTACCGTCTTTTTTAAACACCGGACGCAATTCCGGGATTTTTTCGAATTTCACTTTGGAGGGTTCTTCGTCGGTATCGACTGTCACATTTCCTTTTTTGTTTTCGATGACGACGGGTGCGATTTCATCGGCAAACCAACCATTTTTCTGTGCTTCTTGCGCTCTTTTATAGCTCGTAATTGTGTATTCATCCTGCGACTCCCGCGAGATCTGACATTCACTTGCGCAGAGTTCGGCGGCTATTCCCATGTGATAATTATTATACACATCCCACAGCCCGTCGCTGATCATCGAGTCCACGAGTTCGCCATTGCCCATTCGATAGCCGGTGCGTGCTTTGGGGAGAATATACGGCGCATTCGACATCGATTCCTGTCCGCCTGCGACCACGATTTCGGCATCGCCGCAACGGATTGCCTGATCGGCGAGCATCACGGCTTTGAGTCCGCTGCCGCATACTTTGTTAATCGTCATACATGGCACATGATTCCCAAGTCCCGCTCCGATTGCCGCCTGACGGGCAGGAGCTTGACCAACACCTGCGGTAAGTACATTACCTATAATTACTTCTGATACATCAGCGCCGGTAATCCCGGCGCGGCTGATTGCTGCTTTGATAGCAATTGAGCCAAGTTTTGGAGCTGTTAATTCGGAGAGTGAACCCATAAAAGCACCGATGGGAGTGCGAGCCGCGGATAAAATAACTGATTTCATACGTTGGAGGATAATATTGATAGTGATGATGAGATTGAATTTGTCTGCAAAAATACGAAAGCACGGCAAAACAGCACCTATCGTCAGACAGAGTAAGCATTTTGATACTCAAAAGATGTGATTTGGTTCCCCTCAGTTATACTCCCACCCACAGCTTGCGGTCACCCTTGCCGTCCAAGTGTTCAGATGTAAGTTTTGATAATGTATAATCAAGTTTCTGACACTGAGATTACAACATATCCACGGTAAAAATTATATTTTTTTGGGCGCTCTGATTTGTTTATTTTTGACTGTCATTTTATTCATTTTTATACACTTTTATAGTATGCGATCCATGAAAGAATCCTCTACAGATAACAGCACAAATCCACACAAAATCAAAGTAGGCGATGCAGTCTATTTAGCAGGCAACAAACAAATCGGTATGGCAGTTGAAGCAGTCTCAGAAGCTAAAATTACCGCCACTGATCAAGATGTAAAGCTCTGCGATATTATCTACTTCTCCGGTGGCGAACTCCTCCGCGGCAGATTCGACGCCCGCTTACTCCGCAAGATGGAAGACTAATCATAATGGTTAATGGTTAATGGTTAATTTTGTCTAGACCTGACAGGTTGAAGAAAACCTGTCAGGTCTTTTTTGTCCATCCGAGAGTATCGCTTCGGAGCGATGCCCTCGGTTTTTGGGTCTGACTGAGCCGCAATAGCTAAAGAAGCGATGGGCTCGGGGAAGCACATACCAGCCATGCTTAAGTCTTACCGGATACCACATCTTTTATTACTCCAAAACATTATAAAATTTATACATTTTTGATGAAAAAAATTAAGATTATTAACTTAAATTGTTGTAAGTTACAACAACTTACGTGTACTTCAGTTCAACTTCTACTATATCTGCTCAGTTTCCTAAATAGATTTGAATATCTCAACTTACCTTCTACTACTACCTAATCAACTTACCAGCTACTACTACCTAAGCAATTGTAATGAAATATCTAAAATTATCACCATTGGTTTCCATCCTAATTTTACTCTCCTTCTGCACAATTCGTGCACAAGTTCCGGCTGATTCAAATTGGTCATCAATGTTTTCACGTTTTATAGATCCAGGTGGTCCTATAAATGCTATTTATGTAGATGATAATTCAATTTGTATAGCCGGATTTTGTAAAGGTGTAGAACCAATTTACACTCTCAATGGAATAGGAACATGGGTTGATTCTTCGTGGAAACCTATTGTAGAAAATGGAAAAATCGGTATTCGTGGTCTGCCATTAACAATGACAAAAAAGGATGGTAATCTTTATGTAGGTGGTTGGTTTGATTCTGTCGGTAACATAAATGCAACGAATATTGCTATGTGGAATGGAAGTAATTGGCGTTCACTCGGGAAAGGAATAAATGGCATAGTTTCTAAGTTGGTGGTTAACAAAAGTCTAATTTATGCTTGTGGTGGGTTTGACACAGCAGGTACAGTTAGAGCAAAAAATATAGCCAAATGGGATGGAAACAATTGGTCATCTATTTCTGGGTCTCCCAATACTGGTGTTAAGGATATTTTATTTGATGACACTTCGATGTATATAATAGGTGGATTTGATTCGGTTGGTGGTGTACCTGCAATGCATATCGCACGATGGGATGGATATAAATGGTCAGCTCTTGGTAGCGGTATCAAGGGCTCTGTTGATGCAATTTGTTCACATAATAATACTATCATTGTTGGTGGAGAATTTGATACTATAGGAACGGCCGTTATTCACAATATAGCTTCTTGGAATGGATCAGACTGGTCTGCCCTTGGTACTGGTCCGAATGGAAGTATTTTGGCTTTGGCCGTAGATGGGAATGATATTTATGCTGCAGGTTCTTTTTGGTTAATTGGGAAGGACACCATTAATAGTATTGCTAAGTGGTCAACAGTATCAAACACTTGGTATCCTCTTGGCAGTGGTATCTCGGGTATTGTCAATACGTTATTCCACCATAACCACAGAATATTTGCAGGAGGTTCTTTCTTGGATGCAGGCGAAAAAGGTTCAAGGTTTATTGCAGTATGGGATACGTCTGAATATCAAAACAAATATAAAGTTTCAAATTCTACTTCAAGTAAGTATATAGTAGGAAATAATTTCCCAAATCCTACCGGGACTATTGAACATTTCCAATTACCATCAATCAACCAGGTACTGTTGAGGTGAGTATTATTGATGGACAGGGTAACCTTGTAAAGGAAGTACTTCGTGAGTTTTTAAATAAAGGTAACCATACCTTCATGTGGGATACACAATCATCTGCCCCAGGCATCTATTATTGCCGAATTATCCATAACTCACAGATGCAAGTGCGGAAAATTTCTGTATTTAGATAATTGTTGATTTAAAGAGATTTATTATTTAATTCTACTACCAATAATCGGGTTTTCCTCAACCCGCCAAACCAACCAAACTTTTATTTAAGACATAGACCTGACAGGTTGAAGAAAACCTGTCAGGTTTTTTTTCCTCCCGAGAGTATCGCTTCGGAGCGATGCCTTCGGTTTTTAATATGACCTGACAGGTTGAAGAAAACCTGTAAGGACTTTTTTTTTGTTCTTCCTGAGAGTATCACTTCCGAGTGATGCTCTCAGTGTTCTCGCTTGACCAACCGAACCACTCACCAAGAAGCGAGGGGCTCGGGGAGAGTTATACCCAAACCAAAATATTTTCTTAAATTGAAGGAAATATTTATCTGGAGAATAGTATGAAAATATGGATGGTACTAATCATGGCGCTCCTTTGCGGCGCAAACTGTATGGCACAAACTACCGTAGGATTACTTGACTATGAACGCGGTCAACAAGAGGGATATGTACTTTTTGCTGCACGCGCACACCCGATGACCTATCTTATCGACAAGTGCGGTCGAGCTGTCCATTCGTGGAATACAACCTATAAGCCTGGACAAACGATGTACTTACTGCCGTCGGGGTCGCTGCTGCGGACGGGGAATGTCGTGAGTGCGGCATTCAATAAAGAACCCGGATGTGGTGGAATTATCGAGCGCTATGATTGGGACAGCAAGGTCGAATGGTCGTATCAATTATCCGACGCTACCCAATGTCAGCATCACGACGTAGTGCCACTGCCAAATGGCAATATCCTGGCGATTGTATGGGAGAAAAAGTCGGTAGCAGAGGCAATTGCTGCAGGTCGTGATACATCGCTCAATTCCTCCGAAGTATGGAGCGAGAAAATCGTCGAGATTAAGCCCAATGGAGCATCCGGCGACATCGTATGGGAGTGGAAATTATGGGATCATCTCGTGCAGGATTTTGACCGAACGAAGGCGAATTATGGTTCGGTCGCGGACCATCCAGAGCTCGTGAATATCAATTATATCTCGAATAAAGACAAGCACAATCCCGTGTGGATCAAGATGAACTCGATTGCCTATAATGCCAAACTCGACCAAATTGTGGTAAGCGCTCATCAATTCAGTGAGTTCTGGGTGATTGACCATAGCACATCGAGTAATGATGAGATATGGATAATAGACAATGACCATAATACCGCGCATTCATTGGCAACCACACATGTCGGAGGAAAATACGGCAAAGGCGGAGATATTCTCTACCGGTGGGGTAATCCTATGGCGTATAATCAAGGCACCAAATCAGATAGAATTCTCTTTGAACAGCACAGTGTGCAGTGGATTGAGTCCGGAAAGTTTGCCGGGAAAATTGCGGTGTTTAATAATGGAGTCGGACGCTACGACGGAACGAAATTCTCTGCAATAGAAATAGTCGCTCCGGCGATGGATAAGAAAGGGAATTATCCGATCAAGGCAGGAAAAGCATTTGCACCGGCAAAGTCACTGTGGAGCTATACTGATATACGTCCTGCGAGTCTATTTTTCTCCACCAATGGTGGCGGTATTGACTTTTTGCCGAATGGAAATATTATGATTTGCACAGGTGTAGGCGGCACGATGTTTGAAATTACACCCAAGAAAAAAACAATATGGAAATACAAAAGTCCGATGACGGCGGCAGGTCCCGTGGTGCAAGGAGAGAACATCGCAGCGAATGATGTGTTTCGTTCGGTGTTTTATCTGCCGAATTACCAAGGACTCAAAGGACGCAAGTTAGATACCGGTGAACCAATCGAACTCAATCCCGTGCCGGGAAAATGTGATAAGTAAGTCTTTTAGTCGTAAGTTTTTAAGTCGTAAGTGGTATGTCTTTTAGTCGTAAGTGGTAAGTCTTTTAGTCGTAAGTGGTAAGTGGTAAGTTTTTAAGTCGTAAGTCGTTAAGTCGTAAGTGGTACGTCAAAGAAAAGAAAGAGCCATCGGCTCGACCCAAATACTAGGGCTGGACTTCAGTCCAGTCCGTAAGTCGTAAGTCGATTCTTTGTAGGTGCGGGTCTTGCACCCGCCCTTGCCGTTTTGTAGGGTCGAATTGCATACGCCCCTACAAAACGGCAAGGGCGAATTGTATTCGCCCTTTTTTTATTCTGAAAATTTATAATGTTTGATTATACCTTTGTAGAATTGCATCCTACCCAAACCCATGCACGATCAGGGCGAATGCAATTCGCCCCTACGGCTACATCATCAGAGAATATTATTATTTCTTCGGCGCTTGATTGAGCATCTTCGCTACAAAACCGTCGTGTTCGCCTTTGGTGGTGACTTTATTACCGTCAATTTCCACAAACGGGCTATTGAATCTGCCGCTGATGCAGATGGAATTGGTGAAATCGAGGGTAATTCCACTTGCATCATCGAAGATTCCCCCGCCTAATTTTCGCGCCAATTCTACTCCTCCAGTGGAGGTGTATTTTGCGAGATATATATCATTGTGCACATAGCTTGCTGCTTGAGTGCCTATGAGGGAGATGTCTCCGAAGGTGATTTTGTGGCTTCCGAAGCCACCAAAACAGTAGATATTTCCTTCAGAATCGGAGGAGATAGAATTGATGTTGTCGAGTTCGTCTCCTCCATAGCTTTTCGCCCAAAGGAATGTACCACTTGGGTTGTATTTTACAATAAATACATCGTAATTACCTTGATTGGCGAAGGTTATGGATTTGAATCTGAGCACCGAACTTGCAAAAAAACCGCCTACTATTACATTTCCCTGGTGATCGATTGTCAGACACGTCGCAGCATCTCCCAAATTACCACCCATACTTTTTGCCCAGAGAAATTTTCCTTTCGCGTCTAATTTCGCGACGAAGGCATCGCTATTGTCCTTGCTCGAATTCGGTAAAATTGCAATGCCAATGGTAAGTTTTGGACTGCGGAAATCACCGGCTACTACGATATTACCGGCGCTGTCAGTAGCGATAGCAGAGCCGGATTCAGAACTCTCCGCACCCAAGCCCTGAGCCCACATTACTTCTCCCAATGGAGAATATTTTGCTACATAAACATCACGTAAGCCATTGTTTTTCAATGTAATTTTATCAAATGAAAGCGTAGGGCTCTGATACCATCCCGTGCAAATAATATTACCAATACTGTCAGTGGTAATTGCACGCCCCTCATCAAATCCGTTCCCTTTGGCGCTTTTCGCCCAGAGGATTGTGCCGTCGGTGGTGAGCTTGGCGAGAAATATTTCAGGGCTTCCTGACTTTCCGCTATTGATGAGTTCGATTGTGCCAAGCATGATTTTCGGACTGTAAAATTCTCCGATAACGAGGATATTTCCAATGTAGTCGACTGCAATTGAGTGTAGGTTGTCAGCTAAAGTGCCGCCAAAACTTTTCGTCCATAAAAGCTCGCCGGCTGATGAATATTTAGAAATAAAGAAATCAGAACCGCTTTTACCGGTATTGGTGAGCCGTATTTGTTCTGCTACAACGCTTATACTCTGAAAATTACCCGCTGTAAATACATTTCCTTGTCGGTCAGTGGCGATACAACTCGTTTCATCGTATAATTCACCGCCTATACTTTTTGCCCAGGTCGAGGGAGAGGATTGAGAGTAAGTAGGAGAGAGTTGAATGAAAAGGAGAATGACAATAAGGAGTAGGAGTTGATTCATAGAGTGTGTCGATCGGATAGTTGTATCGTTAATCAGATTGAGTATATATGTTTCATAGTTGACTAACTTTACAGGTAAAACCTTACGTGTAGTTTTTGAAAATTCATATAAAAAAAAACCGCTTTTCAAAAAGTAAAAAGCGGCTTTTAGCTTGAGTTATAAGGCGATTATCGTGAGTAGAACTCGATAACGAGTGGTACTTCGCATACCACAGGAACTTCTTCTCTTGGAGGCAAATACAAGTATTTAGCCGAGAAATCTGCCTTCGATAGTGTGATGTACGGCGGAGCGCCGGCAGTGCGAATTGATTCTTGGAAGCATTCAAGCTTGCGGCTTGATTCTTTGATAGAAATCGCATCGTTTGGCTTTACACTGTAAGAAGCAATATCAACTAATTTTCCATTGACAAAAATATGTCCGTGACGGACGTATTGGCGAGCTGCCTGCATCGAACGTGCAAATCCTGCACGAAATACGAGTGCATCGAGACGGGATTCTAATAGCTGCACGAGGATATCACCGGTATTTCCGGGTGAATGTGCCGCTTTTTTGAAGTAGTTCGACATTTGGCGCTCGTGAATATTATACTGCAAGCGCAATTTTTGCTTTTCGAAAAGCTGCTGACCGTACACGGATAATTTACCGCGTTTTTTTGCTCCACCGTGCTGTCCCGGAGGAGACGGCTTTCTATCCATTACCTTACGCGCTTTTGGAGTGAGCGCAATTCCCAATTTACGGGAAATTCGGATCTTCGGTCCGGTATAATTCATAAAAGTACCTCGCTAATCAGAAGAAATCTTCTGTGCAATAAGTTGATAAATTTAACCTCACAAAACCTACGTTTTGGGAGGTTGGTACAAAAGTAGCTTGCAAAAATACGACAATTCATCCACCTGACAAAAAACTCAAGGAATGTTTTGTCTAAGGTGTTCCTAATGAGGCAATTACAGCATCCACATGACCTGCTACTTTCACATTCTCAAAAACATGAGAAATTGTACCTGTGGGGTCGATAATGTAGGTAGTACGCAAAACCCCCATATACTTACGGCCATACATCGATTTCTCTGCCCATACACCGTACGCCTCACAGATTGACTTGTCTTCATCACAGGCGAGTATGAAATTAAGCCCATAATCTGACTTGAATTTATCGTGCTTTTTCACAGTATCCGGACTAATACCTATGACCACCGCCCCAAGCTTGGTAATCCGCTTCATATTATCCCGAAAAGCGCAAGCTTGCTTTGTGCATGTCTCGGTATTGTCCTTGGGGTAGAAATACAAAACAATGTATTTCCCTTTATATTTATGGAGAGTTATTTTTCGCCCGCCGTCGGTCAAAGTCGTGAAATCGGGAGCGGGAGTATGAAGTGTGAGAGCCATTGATGTTCCTTGATATGAGAGTAGAAAGCGAATGTAATTGATGCTGCTAAATTACCATAGTTTTGAGGAATTGCGTTCAGCCGTCTGCGCCGATAGGTCGTAAACACTTTTGGCTCAAGCACAGATGATAGAAAATCCATGAAAAAACATTACGCATCATATGCCATTATGCCACGCAAAAAGGCACCCATGATTGCGTGAATCCATCATATATAGCTTAGATTTTGTAAATTGTAAGTGCTATTGAAAACATTGTATGACTGACTTGAAAAAACGTATTATCGCAGGGCTATGAACGAATAGAGTTGTTCCATTGGAAAGTGTAAATGGGCAGAGAAAATAACCACTTAAAACTGGAATTTTAAAGAGGGATTACCTTAATGAAAAATGTGTATTGCGAAACAACCATTATTAGTTATCAAACATCTCGTCCAAATAGAGATGTCCTGCTCACTGCACAGCAACAAATTACTTATCAATGGTGGGAGGAATACCGACCGTATGTACGTATATTTATCTCACAATCAGTTGTGAATGAAATATCTTCGGGTGATGTAAATGCAGCGGCACGACGATTGACTTTAATCGATGGAATACCGTTGCTTGATATGGATAATTCAATTCTTTTGTTAGCTCAAAAGCTCGTTGATTCGGGACATATCCCGGTCAAAGTACAGGAAGATGCCATTCATATTGCCATTGCATCGGTACATGGTATGGATTATATCTTAAGTTGGAATTGCAAACATATTGTGAACCCTGCAATACAAAGAAAACTGGAACCAATTATATCTAAAGCAGGTTATAGAATGCCTGTCATTTGTACACCTTTTGAATTTATTGAAGGAGAATATCATGTGGAACGATGAGATAGTAGAGGAAGTGCGTAAAAGCCGCGAAGCTCATGCTAAAAAATGTGATAATAATCTTCAATCTATCGTTGCTGATTTACAGCTTCAGCAACGTATGGATGGTCGAGCAGTTGTTAGCTTTATTTCACAAAACCCTCAACATGAAAATGCTGATTTACAGGAAAGTGAAAAGTAATCGGAATAGCATTCTTGTCTGACTAGTTGAGCCAATCGGCGTAAACAAGTACTGTTGAGCAGGGTAGTTGACGGGCAGTTGTACAACGCGCGCTTAATTAATTGTTTTTCTTCACAGATTTAACCGTGCTTTTGCTTGCTTTAAAACCTAAAATAATAAGTCGTTTATCAACTGTTTGCTTATCATTATATTCTATATATACATCAATAATTTGATGATCACAATAAATATTGCTTATGACGAATACACCAGGGGTCGCAGACGCACTTTGCCAAACCTCTTTACGAAGAGCAGAAAAGCCAGTTCACACAGATGCCCCCCAATATTATAAAAGCCTTGCGTCCTTCCGGGCGGCACCCAGAATTAAAGCTCAGACTTAGACACGAATAACTCTGTAATGTATTTTAACTTTTAGTAACATTACTTGCCGCTTCTGGTAAGGAGGTCTTTGCTGTTTGTATGATCGAATTACTGACGCAGTCGAGCTTAATGCAGTACTGCTGGTTGTAAAATACTCCGATGTATTTAAATTCCCGTTCGACTAGTTGCTTCAATTAGTCATAATCACATACCGAACAAAACCAACATTTGGCTAAAGCCCTTATTCCATCACATTTTCTCCAGCTGAAGCTGGAGTCTAGTCAGGAAGATTGTCGCCTGCCGGCATTCAATCTTCTCATGTGTTTTTCGATCTTCTCGTGTGTTTTTCCGCGTATCTCCTTGACTAGACTCCAGCTTCAGCTGGAGTTGACGGACAGTTAGAATTACCGTCCAAACGGAACGAGCAGTTTACATTAATAATATATACGCGACAGTCAAGAAATAAACAATCCCAAAATAGATGTTGATTTTCCGGATATTCATATTTTTCACGACATCCGGCTCGTAAATAGCATTGATGACAATGACAATTAAGAAATTTAAAAACACCACCGTGAATGTCAGCCAAAAGAGCAAATCTGCTTTGGTGAGATTATCAGAATGTGGCGTCGATGCTGAGAACGAAATTGAAAAAGCGACAATCGCCATAAATACACCCACACTCACCTCACCCATGTTCTCAAACGTAATGTCTTTTATAAATAGCAAGGCAATTGAAAGTATTCCAAAAAGAATCAACGGCAAGACAATTTCTAGTAGTGGAGATAGTATCTTACGCTTCACAAACAACCTGAAATTAATGCTTTTGAATTCATTCTTTGTTTCATTCACATTCGGGTCACCGTGCATACTGTAGCCAACATGCGTATCCACCGACACAAAAAACTTCTTTTTTTGCCATTCGGTGATTTTGAAATGTTCGATTTTATCCTTGTCTAATTCAAAACTCCGCTGGTCAAATGAAATCTTGATACGACTCGAAGGATTTAAAATCTCTGCTGAAATGTAAATTTCTTGTTCGTCAAACGGATAGCGAGTCAAGTCATAATTCACATAAAATATACCGGAGACTTTGTAGAGCTTATAGACTGTTCGCCCATCTAACTTCTCAAAAATCAACTCTTTCGTGCTTTGATTTGACTTCATATTCTGGAAAATGATGTACTGTTCGGATGATTTCAAGCTCGAGTCTAACTTCACCCAATAATAAAAATCTGACGTAAAGGAATTTTCATTGATATTGATGTTGTATATATCAATGATCTCCATCCCAAAGAACAAATTAGGAATAATCTGCCGAGATTTATTGAGTTGGAGCGGCATCGAATGAAGTTTGCCGGCTGTATATTCAGCAAAAAACAACTCCGGTAACACTGTCATCGTTGAATCAATATCAAAGATTTGATTATCATTGCTAATGGTATTACCCTGCAAGCTATGAAAATAACGAGTAAAGTCAGCTTTGGTGATTGAAGAAGTGTCCGGGCGGAATATAAATTTAAATTTGAGGAGTTCGACGGCATCATAGCATCGCTTGACGAACATCGAATGATTCGGTGGTCTCTTGAATTTATCAGGAGTTGTAGTATTAAGACTCTCGATATCAAGGTGCAAATTCCTTGAGATAGCATCACTCGGATTAGAAATGAGAATCAACGTATTTTTATTATTCTTACCAAAATTATTGAGATAGCTTTGATTGATAATATACGCATGTCCCATTATTTTAATAGCATTATAATGCGTATCCATGAATGGTATGAGCAAGTTGCCAATAGTTGAATGAACGTTCACTATCCAAAATTCATTGAGTGACTCCGGATGTTGGTGAATATATTCTTTTATTTCTGTCCATATTTCAAGTGAATCTTTGGGTGTAAATCCTCGCCCTTTCACTTTAAATGTATGAGATACCGTTATGTTATGTTTGCGGAAAGATTCTTCAAAAAGTGTATGAACAGGATAATCATATTCTGTAATAAAATGAACCCGGCTCGCTTTTGTAATGCTGCTAAGATACGCAGTGATATCTTCGGGTACATTGTCATTATTACCCGTGAAGAGTACATTTTTCCCAAAATCGAGTGAATTATGGTCAGCATTTATCGAAACTACCGGGATGGAAGATGACTTGATAATCGGAGCTGCGTTCTTGAAATGCTCACCCCACGTATTGTCGATCACTGCAACTATATTAGAATCCTTAGCTATTGAATTATAGATAGATGCAATGGTCGCACTGTCCGATTTGGAGTCGAATGTTTTGAGTTCGAAGCGGTGATACGGCGATGACATACGACTCACATATTCTTTCAAGCTCGACTCGTGCATCAAATCAAAATTGTTGGGTGGTGCTCCCGGCTTTTGAGGGTTAATGTATCGACCTACATATCCGATATACTTGACAGCTTTTTCATCCGAACTTTTGCGCCCGAAAAATTGCCAAATACCATAGACAGCTATGATGACAAGGAGGATCGTACCTATAATCCGTGTGGTAGAATTACTAATCTTCATAATTTATAACTATTGAGAATAGAAGTAATTATCGGTATTTACTAATAATACATTCGATAATTTCTTCAATAGGATAGTCATCTGTATTTGAAACTATATAATTCATACAGATCCCATCGACGATTGAGAATAAGACAATCGCTTCGGTGTGATCAGAATGCGCGCCTCGAGGATCAAAAAATGTGGCAAGTGAAGTTATGATTTGATTCTGTATTTCTTTGTATTCCTGCCCAAGTACTTGTTCTAAAATAGGCTGACCTCTCATACCATAAAATAGCGACCAAAAACGCGTATTCTCTTTGATACTCTTCACCACATTCGTCAAATACACCTCTAATTTTTCAGGTAACTCAGCGTATGGATCGATGTCCACCGTGTGCTGCATATCTGCAAATCGTGTCTGTATAATTTCACGAAGGAGAGCTTCTTTACCGGAATAATATCGATAGAGGAGTCCTTGTGCGACGTCGGCACGCTTGGCAATTGCTGAAATGGGAGTACGGTCATATCCATTCTCCGCAAAGAGTTCGAGCGCTGCATCGACGATGCGATCGCGGCTGCTGTCAGTTGTTTTTTTGGTTGTCATGTATGTATTTAAGTAAGTGAATGAACATTCATTCGTAAAATTATCTCCTTTTTTCATATCATGCAAATTATATTTTTAAATAGCTATTCAGACTCACAGTTCAATTCAAGAATTTTCTCCCTATATTTGAAGTAATTAAAAGAATAGTTGCACTGTAGAAAGCATAGACAATATGAGATATGGCGCAATAGATGTTGGGAATTCTCGGGTGAAGATACAGATTGACAGCGGTGCTGTGTTCAGCGCCGGATACAGTGAGAATAATACTGACATGCTCCGAAAAACAGTAGAGCGTCTGTCTGCTGATGGAGGCTTGAATGGCTATGTATGGGGAGTATCGAGTGTAGTGCCGTGGATAAGTGATGATGTTTTACCTGAAATTCTTGGGGATTCAACCCTCGTTTCATGCGTCGAACTTATTGATTCTCAACAAGTAATAGATATTTCGCATGTACAGGGTGCAGGGCATGACCGTATCATGGGGCTCATTGGCGCTCTCGGGCATTGCAAGCCTCCATTTATCACTGTCGATTGCGGTACGGCGATAACGATAAATTATGTCGATGAATATTCTGTTTTTCAGGGTGGTGCAATCCTGCCCGGTCTTTACACAGCAATTCAAGTATTGCATCATCGCACTGAACAGCTTCCCTTCTTGATGCCAAAAATCACATCTGAAATTAGTGGGAAAACCACCGTTGATGCCATGGAAATAGGGAATTATTGGGGTGCGATCGGAGCAATTACTACAATTAGTGAAAGGATGATGAGTGATGCAAAACTTGATGAAATCCCGCTCGTGTTGACAGGCGGCGATCATAATCTCTTAATGCAAGGTCTCGATAGCAAACACTGTATCTCTGCTCCGAATCTTATACTTGAAGGAATACGTACATTATTACTTAAACATTTCAAAATTGATGAATGAACAACCATTCAATATTTACAATTACTATTATGAAATATTTACTTTTAATACTTACTTGTGTAGGATTTCCTGTGTTTTTTGCTGCATGCACGAATGATGAACATGCCGAGGAAGAGCTAGAAGAATTCAATGCAACAACTATCCAAATCGCTCGCAAAGAGAAGGATGCATTTATCAAATCCGACCCGAAGTCGCCATTGATACCGGAGCAACAGAAAGTATTCAAGGGACTTAAGTATTTCCCGCCGACGGAGGCATTCTTTGTCGATGCTGCATTTGACCAAGCCGAAGAACCGGATACGATTATAATGCTTACCTCCAAGTCGAACGACAAACGCCGTTATCTACGGTATGGTTTTTTAACGTTTACCCTCGGCGACTCGACGTACAAGCTTACGGCATTCAAGCCACTTGGGCAGGCGACCACAGCACTTTTTGTACCCTTTGGAGATGCGACCAATGGTCGATCGACCTACGGCGCAGGGCGCTATATCGACTTAGAAGAAGAGTCAGGCGCGGATGAGTATCTTCTTGATTTTAATGCAGCTTACAATCCATATTGCGCATACAACTATTCTTATAGCTGTCCGCTCGTGCCGGCTGAAAATATTCTGAAGGTGAGTATTAAAGCCGGTGAGAAGAAGTTTGGGGAGGAGTGAGTTTTAAGGTTGTGACCAGGGATTACTTTTTCTTAAACTTCAACAGCTGTAACATCCTTATTCATAAAATACCAAGATAAATCAGCGAACGATACTAGCTGAGATTAGTCAAACTTTAGTCAAACTTTAGTCTAACTTTAGTCAAACATTAGTCAAACATTAGTCAAACATTAGTCTAACTTTAGTCAAACTTTAGTCAAACTTTAGTCAACCATTTCATCCATCCAATATCCCATGTCTGACAGCAAGAATAGATCATCGGCACGCACATTCCTCTTTCTTGCTTGCGGAATAATCGTCGTCGCTCTCGTGGGAGTATGGACATTCAAGAATTTCAACTTCAATCGGCGCTATACGGTGGGTCAGGCAATAGATAGTTTGAATGGCGTGCAGGTCTATTACAATGGCATGAGCAATGTGACGGGACGTAATCTGACGGAAGACAACTATAATCTGGGGCTGAAATACCAATGTGTGGAGTTCGTAAAACGATATTATTACGAACACTTACACCACAAAATGCCCGACGCAAGCGGCAATGCAAAAGATTTCTTCGATGCTACGCTACCTGACAGCACAATCAACCCAAAACGCGGACTCATTCAATATCGCAATTCAAGCAAGACCATGCCGGCACCGGATGACCTGCTCATCTTCAGTGGTTCAGCGCTGAACTCGTACGGTCACGTCGCCATCATTGCCCGCGTCACAGAGAATGAGATAGAAATTATCCAGCAGAATCCGGGGTCCGTACAGTCCGTCGCGCGAGAAATTACCCTCGAAACTTTCAACGGAAATGGCATATTCGGAGCGAGCGGATACCGGGTGGCTGCGGAAAGCGGTTGTCAAAAAAGAGGCTAAGGTATTTAGAAAATAAGAAGTTTCTCTGGTGGTTATTGTGGAAGTAGGGATATAGGTCGCACGGGCGAATCTCTTTTGCCATAGTCGACCCAGGGGCGGATGAATACAATTCGCTCCTACAATGGAATTTGAAGTTCTGCCCCTCAGAGAACCAACTGGTTACTGGTTAATGAAGTATTACAGCTGTCATCTATCCATACATCCCCAACTATTACTATTCAATTTCCACTATGCGCACAACTACACTATTCTTCGCATTTGTTCTCCTTGTTATTCCATTTACCCCTCAATCGGGATATTCCTGCATCAATGAATATCGAGCGTATCTCGATGGCAATATAGTAGTTAAAGATGTTGAAGGCGTAGCTCCAAGAGGACGTTTTTCACAACGAGAAACACAGATTCTGCATAATGCTCTTCACCGTGCAGACAGTACGTATGCAGCCACTGGTAGCATAGAAGACTACTCCGATTATGGCGCAATGCTTGCCTATAATGGCAAATATCTTCAGGCAAAAGAAGTGTTTGTCGCAATAGAACAGCAGTCCCCGGGCGCTATACCACCGCTGCAAATCTAGGCACATGCTATGAACTATTAGGTCAAAATGACTCGGCGTTTTACTGGATAACACGAGCTGTGGGCATCAACCCGGAGTCGCATCACTCTTCAGAATGGATACATGTTAAGATTCTCGAAGCAAAGCTGAATTCCAAGGGAAATCCTCAGTATTTTCAAACGCATAGTATCCTCGGGCTCGACTTTGGTGAAGGTGAAACTCCTCAAAACATACACAATATTGACCTCATTGCGGTACGCGCGAATCTCTACGAACAGCTTGGTGAACGCATGAGTTTTGTCGAGCCCAAAGATCCGATAGTAGCTCAACTGATTTTTGATTTGGGGAATATAAACGCGATGACCATTGATGTGAAAAGTGCTCTGCAAGTATATGAAATAGCAGAAAAATACGGATTCTCATCTGAACTCCTCGACAAACGCCGAAAGCACTTTGAGGCGTTGCAATGGCAAGCAGAATTTATGAATACAACAGTTGGCTGGGCTAAAGCAAATCCAATTGTTGCATTCCTACTTCTCTTGGTAAGTAGCGTTGCTTTTATACTATGGCTTATATTTGTAGTGCAGAAGTACCGAAGCAAGAAGGCAGGTAAATAGTACGCTGAATTTCACTTCGTGGGCAATGTAGTGAAATGAAAATGAGTTCTGAAAATCTCGTACAAGATAAGCAGTCGGATTAAAGTGATACCCACTAACATCATCATTTACCACAACGTTTTGATTACTATTATACCGGAGAACTTAATACGTATGAATGAAATCAATCTACACATTATCGGCGATATCAAAGCAATTCTCGCCAATGCGCGAGAACGTGCTGTTCGATCCGTAGATTTTGAGCGAACGCTGATGTACTGGAATATCGGCAAGCGTATTTTTGAAGAAGAGCAGCAAGGCAAAGAACGCGCCGACTATGGAACGTACCTGATTAAACACCTTGCCTAACAACTGGAACCTGAGTATGGCAGTGGGTTTGGAAGAAGACAATTGGAGCGTTGTCGCAAGTTTTATCAAATGTTTCCAATTGCGTCCACACTGTGGACGCAATTAACATGGTCACAATATAAACTGCTGTTGCGCTTTGACGACGACCACAAACGAGCGTTTTATATTGCCGAAGCAGTCAAAAACAACTGGACTGTACGCCAACTTGAACGTCAGATTAACAGCCAACTCTATGAGCGGCTTTTGCTAAGCAATGACAAAGAAAGCGTTCTGGAAGTCGCCCACAATGAAAAACTACCGACAAGCCCCCAAGAAATCATTAAAGACCCGATGGTGTTGGAATTTCTGGGCTTAAAACGCGAATCAGCATACTATGAAAAGGATTTGGAAGGTGCGGTGATTACACATTTACAGGACTTTCTCCTGGAATTGGGCAACGGCTTTTCATTCGTCGCGAGACAAAAGCGGGTTCATTTGGACGGCGATGAGTTTTTTGTGGATTTGGTGTTTTACAATCGCTTACTGCAATGCTTTGTACTGTTTGAAATTAAAACGATCAAACTCACCCATGAACATTTGGGGCAGTTGCAAATGTATGTAAATTATTATGACAGAAAGGAAAAGCTACCACATGAAAAGCCAACCATCGGTATTCTCTTATGTGCCGATAAGAACGACGCGGTTGTCAAATATTCTCTGCCATCTGACAATCAAACGATAGTGGCGAGTGAATATCAGCTCTATTTACCAAGCGAACACCAGCTCTTGGCAGAAGTACGGAAAGAACTTGATTCATTCCAAATCAAAAACGATACCGAAGACTATCAAGAGTAACATCCCTGCATCAATCGGCGCAATTATAGTTCGATGGTTGCAAAGCATGGAATAGAATTTGATGATTACTTCACTGACAGAAAATATCCCTTCGCCCGAGAGTATCGCTTAAGAGCAATGCCTTCGGTGTAGGAGAAACAATGATCAAGTAATAATCCTGCACAATCAATAAAAGTGGCTGATAAATCAACAAGCACGAAAAAAAACAAACAAATAAAACGACAAATACCCCTACTCTACAACAATGACACTATCCCAAGATTTACTCCACGAACTGCGCCTCGAAGCACAGGTGACGCGCAGATTTCTAGAACGGGTACCGTTTGATCAGGCGGATTTCCGTCCTCATGCTTTGTCCGAACCGTTAGGACGACTCGCTATTCATGTGGCTGAAATTATCGCGTGGTGGAGAGAATGTATCGTTAATAACAGTCTGGATTTCATCGACTTCGAACCGAAAGATATACGTTCGTCGGATGAACTTCTCCGCTATTTCGACGAATTGCTGCGTGAAGCAGAGTCAGCACTACTCAATGCCCAGGATGAAGATTTCCAAAACCTATGGTCCATGAAGCATGGAGAAGACATTCTCTTTACGTTACCCAAAAAACAAGTGCTTCGCCATTTTTGTCTGCATCATCTTGTGCATCATCGCGCTCAATTGGGCATCTATTTGCGACTTCTTGGCATTCAAGTGCCTGATACGTATGGCCCTTCTGCTGATGACGAAGACGTGATTATGATTACTCCGTATAGCATCTGACCTCTCCTCCCGAGAGTATCGCTTCAGAGCGATGCCCTCGGTGTATGGAAAATGAGCCGTTCCTATCGGAACTACAAATAACATTAAAAAAAAACGTCGCAGACGTTTCAAACCGCAAGAGAGCCATCGGCTCGAACCAAATTGTTGGGCTGGATTTCAATCCAGTCCCAAATATATAATCAGCAACCCAAACAAATCCAACAACATGAAGCAATTTCTACTCCTAACAACAATCCTTCTTCTCATTTCCTGCAACAAGCCGGAGGGCATGACACGTTCGCCCGAATCTGTTCCCGCAGCCGGGGCTGAAGTGCAGTCCTCAAGCGGACAATTCACCGTACACCTGCCGCCCGACTTCCCAACTCCCGAAGCAGACACGCAGCGCATCGAAACTCCTGCGGGCGATAGTATTTCGATGTATTCCTATATCTCGGAACATGTACGTGGTGTATGTATTTTTGGGTCGAATGAATATTCATTCACTACCTTCAAAAATCAAGACCCCGACGATATGCTCGAAAATGCACGGGACGCCGCCGTCAAGCAGTGGAATGCAAAGCTCACGACATCGAATTTTTTCAATGATGGCAAAAAACGCGGTATCTCCTTTTATTTCATTACCAAATCAGAAGGTAAAGACTTTTTCGGTCGCTTCGACTATGTGATTAGCAAGCCGCGAATGTATCAAGTGGGATTCCTTTCGCATGATAAATCGGAAATTCTGAAGCCCGAGATTCAGCGGTATTTTGGTTCGCTTTTGGTGCCGGTGGCGATGTAATTCTTGCGTTGATGGCACGCTGATGGCGCTGAATTTTATGATGTTCGCTGATGTTGGAGGGTTTGAAACAGAAAATACTTTCAACTTAAGGAAGAAATCGGCATGTATTTGAACACTTCGACAAGCTCAGTGTGACGATAAGTCGTTCGTCATGCTGAGTTCCTAAGAGGCGGCCCGCCCCTATCAAAAAGTAATGACAAAATAATTTTGCTGTAGTTTTTAGGTGTAGCCCGGAGACATGCTTGGTAACTTTGATTCCGTGGCTGAGTTTGGGCAGGAAGCATTCAGATAGCAGAATTGGTGTATTAATACCCGCTTAACAGACTATCGTAGAATAACAATGCTTCCTGAGAACTATGTAACAATATATTTTATTATATAGTTAGGAGGGAATACATGAAACCCTCAAATGCAAAGCTTGAACTTGTCTACCCCAATACGGCTGGCAGATATAGGTTCAGAACGTCATTATGTGGCAGTCGGTCAGGGTAAAGATCATGTTCGATCATTTGGATGTTTTACGCGTGATATTACCGATATGGCGAGATGGCTCAAGAGTGGAAGGAATTGTTGGTGTTGTGATGGAATCGACGGGTAGTTATTGGATACCTGTCTATGAGATATTGGAGAGCCATGGCTTCCGCGTGGCACTTGTCAATGCCTCTCATGTGAAAAATGCTCCGGGCAGAAAGAGCGATGTACAGGATTGCCAATGGTTGCAGAAAATATACAGCGTGGGTCTTTTGCGAGATTCATTTATTCCGACAGAATCGATACGTCGTTTACGTTCTTATACTCGACTAAAAGAAGATCATATCCGACGTGCAAGCTCTCATATCCAGCACATGCACAAAGCGTTTGATCAGATGAACATTAAGTTTCATCAGGTACTATCAGAGACAGCAGGTGGTCAGTATGAAGGTTATGAAGGCAATAGTTGCAGGAGAGCGTTCGGCTTCGGCGTTATTATCGTTGTGTAGTACCCGCATTAAGAATCAGAAGGAATCGGAGGTCTTGCAGTCATTGGAGAGGGGAACTATCGTCAGGAGCATATATTTGCGTTAAAGCAAGCGATAGCCGGCTATGAATTTTACATGCAACAGGTAGAAGAATGTGATAGAGAGATAGAGAAGCTTCTTCAAGAGCTTAATTCCCAACTCGAGAGTCCAACGCCAGATTCGAGCGGCGGAACTTCATCTGGTTCATTGAGTTCATCACGTCCATTGAAGCGCATCCGTCGTCGAGATCCCGGTTATAATCTGGAAGCGCAGTTAGAGAAGCTGACGGGCGGAGTAAACTTGTCGGTCTTACCGGGGATGACGTCCTACAATAGTTTGCAGTTACTAGCTGAGATAGGCACGGATATGAGCCGTTGGCTGACGGAGAAACATTTTACGTCTTGGTTAGGTCTTAGCCCAGGTTCACATAGTAGTGGAAAGAAAAAGGGTAAGAACCGTACGAAACGCTTAGGAACAAATGCTTCAACAATATTACGAATAGCCGTTCGAAACATAGGCAGAAGTAAAACGGCTTTAGGATCATTTTACAGAAGAATCAGCACTATCAAAGATGCACCAACAGCAATTACTGCAACGGCGAGGAAGTTGGCGGTTCTAATTTACAACCTCTTAAAGTTCAAAAAAGAATATCATGAGTTTGGTTCGCAAGAATATGAAGACCGTTATAACAAGTTGAGATTTAAAAATTTAGAGAAAAAAGCAGATAAACTCGGATACAAACTTATAAGGGTGCAGGAGTAATGTGTCATTAACAGCTTGTCGAAGCATCAAGCAAATACCTAATTATATGAAAATGACAATGTTGGTTCGCAACCTGTCCTAGCGAGGTATGATGTATATTTGCATAACTTGAACTTCTCAAATCTATTCATTTGATTCTCAATTTCTCTCTACCTTATGGATATTCTCTCTCTTGGTATGATGCGCGTTGGTGTGTGCTCGCCCGAACTCCGCGTGGCTGATGTTGAATTCAACACCGCACAAATCATCGATGCCATTCGCCGCGCTGATGCTGATGAAGTCGGACTGCTTGTCTTTCCCGAATTGTGCATCACCGGTTACTCGTGCGCTGATTTGTTTTATCAGCCAACCTTGCTGCAGGCAGCCGAACGCGCTCTTGAGCGTATTGCCGATGAACTGTTCTCCTCCAATGTCGCGGTCGTCGTCGGACTGCCGGTCGCTCTTGACGGGAGGATTTTCAATTGCGCAGCGTTTATTTCGGGTGGGAAAATCTGCGGTTTGGTGCCGAAGACGTTTATTCCCAATACCAATGAATTTTATGAAAAACGGTGGTTTTCCTCCGCAACTGCTTGTTCAGATAGAGAGATACATTTTGCCGGTCGCACCGTTGAGATAAGTGCGAAGCTGCTTTTTCAAGCGGAGAATTTCCCGGAATGTGTAGTTGGAATTGAAATCTGCGAAGACCTCTGGAGCGTGATACCGCCGAGCAGCAGGCACGCAATTGCCGGAGCAACTATACTCGTTAATCCCTCGGCAAGTGATGAACTTTTGGGCAAATCCGACTATCGGCGCGCGCTCGTCAGTTCGCAATCGGCGCGGTGCCTCGCCGCCTATCTCTATGCAGGAGCCGGGGCGGGAGAATCGACGACCGATGTGGTGTTTGGCGGACATTCTATGATTGCTGAAAATGGTCAACTACTTGCTGAAACACAGCGTTTTGAATTCTCTACCCAAATTGCAACAGCCGATATCGACCTCGCGCGCTTAGCCGCAGAACGCCGGAGAAATAGTTCGTTTAAGGATAAAGTGCAGAGTGAGAATTTCCGGATTATACCCTTCAATTTTCGTCAGGCGACTCTCGCTCTTCGCCGCGCTATTCCACAGTCGCCGTTTGTCCCGCAGAACCCTTCCGAACGTACGGAACGCTGCCGTGAAATATTTGCGCTTCAATCAACTGCTCTTGCTAAGCGTTTGCGTCATATTGGTGTTACGTCGGTTGTGCTTGGCGTTTCGGGTGGACTCGACTCCACGCTCGCGCTCCTTGCCTGCGTGAAAACATTCGACAAGCTTGGACTGGACCGTTCGGGAATTGTAGCCGTGTCGATGAGTGGTTTTGGTACGACACGTCGAACAAAATCGAATGCAGAAGTGCTCGCGACCGAACTCGGCACAACGCTCCGTCTGATACCGATTGACGCGTCCGTGCGGCAGCATTTTCGCGACATCGGACATGATGAAACGGTACACGATTTGGTGTACGAAAATGCGCAGGCACGCGAGCGCACGCAGATTTTGATGGATGTGGCGCATCAGACGAACGCGATTGTTGTGGGCACGGGCGACCTGTCCGAGCTCGCGCTTGGCTGGTGCACGTACAATGGCGATCATATTTCGATGTATGGGATTAATTCCGGTATTCCGAAAACGCTCGTGCGATATCTGTGGAATTTGCGGCGGGTGAGGCGACGGAAACAGTGGCGACAATTTTACGATATTCTCGACACTCCTGTTTCCCCCGAACTCCTTCCACCGTCGGAGGATGGAACGATTGCGCAAAAAACCGAGGATACGATTGGTCCGTATATTCTCCATGATTTTTTCCTCTATTATGCGATTCGGTGTACTTTCCCACCACGGAAAATTTATGCGTTTGCGTGTGCTGCTTTTGAAGGTGAATTCACACAAGCTGCCATTAAATCATGGCTTGCGGTTTTCTACAAGCGATTCTTCACACAGCAGTTCAAGCGCTCATGCTTGCCAGACGGCGTCAAAATCGGCAGTGTCGCGCTCTCGCCCCGCGCCGATTGGCGGATGCCGAGCGATGCACAGGCAGGGTTGTGGCTGCGTGAGGTGGAGGAGTTGTAATACGGTGGGTGTAATAAAACGTAGGGGCAATCCTTTACGGTTGCCCCCAAAGAGGTGTATTTCAAAAAAAGGCTTACCATCTTTTTTACGTAGAATAACTACTCAGTTGAAAACATCAAATCCGTAACCAATTACTAAAAATTGAGATATCAACATGAAAATCTTACTATGCATGCATCTGTTAGCGCTTCTTCTCTCATGCAGTGATAGGGATGCTCCTGTAGATAAAAGTAAACTATTAGGAAAATGATTACCGCCTCTTTCAAGGAACTCCTCTATGGAATATGGCAAAAGCCGTCGCGGATGAAAATCCTACAGAAATTAAAAGAATTGTCGCAGAAGAAAAAGTGGATATAGATTTTCAGGAACAAAAATTTGGAATAACATTGTTAATGTTATCCATTAAAAATCATCAACTTATGTCCTGTAAAACCCTGTTAGAGCTTGGTGCTAATGTTCATAAATATAATTTTTCATCAGGGCGTTCTGCTATAATGGAAGCAGCAGAAATTGAAAGTAGTAAAGACACAAACTCAATATTCTTACGATTATTATTAGAACACGGTGCAAATCCAAATGATGAAGAGGTAGGAGCGAGAGGACAGGGCAATAGAACTCGTAAAACACCTTTGGTAGTTGCATGTAGTGATTTGAATCAATCACCACTTGAAAAAGTTAAGCTTTTAGTTGAAGCTGGCGCAGATATTAACCATAAGAATGAATATGATGAAACTCCTCTTAAAACAGCTTTATCATTTGACCATTATGACGTAATGTTATACTTACTACAAAAAGGTGCAGAATATAAGGACCCAATACGTACCCCTTTTGGAAGTTATAATTTATGCTATTTATTGCGGTTTCACATGTTTCCTCTTGATACTAAGGAGTATAAACAAAAAATGGAGGTTGTCGAATTTCTTAGGCAGAAAGGAATAGATTACCAAAAAAAATACCTGAAAATATGGGTAAAAGAAGCAAAAGAACTGTATCCCGATAGCTGGAAAGAATACTTGGAGAAATATTAATGTAATTCTTTGTTTGGCAGGGCGCATTAACTGCAAACTACTACGCAGGTTAAGTTATCCGTACGGGCAATTCCTTTCGGTTGCCCCAAATTAGGTGTATTCCAAATAAATGTCTACCAAAGAAAGGCAACTACATACCGAACACTCCCAACGAGGGTAAACAGGTGCTATCTATACGGGAATTTATTCGGAGTTAATCCTTAACAATAATAATAATTTACAGTTGTAGAAATTGAAAATAATCCATCATGCGTGCACACAATCAATACGCCTTCAATTCTTACTTAGAAAATAATCTTCTCCGCCTGCAAGCGCTCGCGCCGGACGATTTTGAACGTTTATATACCGCGGCGTCCGACCCGCTGATATGGGAACAGCACCCCGAGCGAGAACGCTACAAACCCGAAATATTCAGACGTTTTTTTGACGGCGCACTTGAGGCACCAATGGCATTTCTCATTATCGATCAAGCGACGGGCGAGGTGATAGGTTCGTCACGGTATTATTACTTAACGCCTGAAGAAATAAACAGATACAAAGCAGTATCTCCGAGTATTGCGCATGCAATCAGCATCGGTTATACCTTTCTGGCACGTTCGCATTGGGGTGGAAAATACAATCCTTCGCTCAAGCAATTGATGATCAATCATGCGTTTGAATCGTTTGACAGTGTCGTCTTTCAGGTAGGCGTCAAGAATATCCGTTCGCGAACGGCGGTCGAGCGTCTCGGGGCGGTGCTTTTGCCGCTGGAAGATGAATTGCCTGACCACGCAGGCGCTTATGACGCGCATGTAATTTATGAACTTCGGAAAGAGATGTGGGGAGGGAAGGCATAGTCCGAACTCCTGTATATTATTAACGGTTACTTAAGGAAAATGCTATGAATAGAAAATGCTATGAATAGAAGAATTGCCGCATTATTTGCCGTGCTTGCTCTGCTGACAATCCCATGTCAAGCGCAGGAAAGCGAAGGAGCGATTACAAAGAACGATAAATCAACCGGCATACGCATCGGCGCAGAACTCGACCCCTTGCCCTACGCGCTCGGTGGATATTTTGGGGCGGTGACGATTGGCGGCGAACATTTCCGACTGCGGGTGCTGGGAGCAGGTGGCGCGACCAAACCGGATTTCATTGTGCCGGAAGGATTTACCAAAAATACACTTGATACGTATGCTGCCGTCGTCGATATCTTTCCGTTCACAAGTGATTATTCATCATGGTGGGGTTATGCGGGAATTGTACGCTGGAATTCTACGATTCAAAATTCCTCCGATCATGCCGTGAGCGCGTTCTCGAATACACTTTTGAGTATCGGCGGTGGGTATTCGTATTTCTTTTATAAGCACTTTTATGTCTCGCCGTGGGCAGGAATCCACACACGCATCGGCGGGGAAACGGATGTCGTCGTGGGAAATAAAACGTATCATGTGCCGCTGTTTTCGCCGGAAGCATCGGTGAAAGTGGGATGGTATGTGACGATGTGAGTACTGAACATACTATTTCCCATTAAAAGGAATTATCATAAACGGCCTTTAACCCACTCCTACATCCTCTCCCGAGAGAGGACTTTTTGGTATGTAATTGATTGCCTCCTGGGGGGCGCTAAAAATTTGGGGAAAATGGTTTAAGGAAAAGGTTTTTGGTTTTTTTAATTTGGTTTTAAATAGTTTTTTTGGGGGTTTTTTTGGGACGAAATATTTAAATTGGAAACTTGTGTGGGTTTTTTTTAAGTTTTTTTTTTTGTATTAGTAATTGTTTTGGGACAAAATTGTTTTTATGGTTTTTTTTTTGTTCCAAATTTTTTTGGTTGTTTTTCTTTGGTGTTTACTTGTCACGTTTTTTTGGTTTGTTTGGCGGGTTTTTTTTTGTAGGAAAAGTTTGTTCTTTTTTTTTTTTTTTTTTGTTTTTTGGTTTTTGGTTAAAAATCCCGGTGGGGTTTTTTCTTGTGGTTTTTTTTCCTGGGTTTTTGGTTTTTGGCGTTTGGTTTTTGTTTGGTGGGGTTCTTTTTTTTTTTTTTTTTCTTAATTTAAGTACTTATTTTTGTAACTCCTTGTTTTTTTTTTGCGGGGTTTTTTGGAGGGGTTGGTGTTGGGTGTTTGTTCCGGTTTTGGGGGTTGTCCCCCGCTCCCTGTGTCCTTGTTTTGTTTGGGTTTTGTTCGCTTTTTTTTTGTTGTTTTTGTTTTGTTTGTTTTTTTGGTTTTTCCCCTCCTTTTTGTGGTTTTTTTTTCGCCTTCGCGCGGGGGGGCCCCGCTCCGCGGTTTTTTCTCTTTTGTCTTTTTTTTGTGCCGTTGCCTGTTGGGGCGGTTTTCTGTTTTTTTTGTTTCCTTTCTTCCGGTTTTTTGTCCCTTTTTTTGTTTTTGATTCTCCTACCACTTCAACATAATAGAAATGACGCCTCCTCCCATCACAATCGCAGATTACGCGCCGGAATGGGCAGCAGTATATGCTGAATTACAAGCCATTTACTCCTTACGTTTGGGGTCGCTAGCCCGCGCGATTCACCATGTCGGCAGTACGTCCGTGCCTGGACTTGCAGCCAAACCGATTATCGACATCGATATTGTAATTGATGAAAAGAGTCAATTGAATGAAGTAATTAACCGTATAACTTCGCTTGGCTACATCCACCGCGGGAATCTTGGTATCACCGACCGCGAGGCCTTCGGGAGAATCTCCGATTTTGTGCCGCTTGTTGGTGGCTCGGAACGTCGGTGGATGAAGCATAATCTTTATGTATGTCCCCACGATAGCATTAGCTTACGCAATCATCTTACATTTCGTGATTATCTCCGCTTCCATCCCGAATCTGCTGCCGACTATGGTGCGCTCAAGCGCCGGCTGGCGGAGGAATATCCACATGATATTGACCGCTATATCGAAAATAAAACACCGTTTATTATTCACTTGCTGCGGCTGTCGGGTTTTGATGGCGGCGCGCTCGAAACGATCATTGCGGAGAATAAAGCTCCTAGTACCATCAGCTAATGCTGAGGCAATTGAGAAAACCTCATGTATAGAACTCGGACGATAAGGAAAAACGAATTGAGAAAATCCCCCTGACTAGACTACAGCTTCAGCTGGAGGACTGAAAATCACCAAAAGAACGTTATTTTTGCGAAAAATTATCCTCTCTACTATTTAATCAGCGAAAGCAACCTCATGGCTACTACACTCGACGCACTTCTTTCACTCTCCAAACGGCGCGGTTTTGTTTTTCAATCATCCGAAATTTACGGCGGCCTCAACGGCTGCTGGGATTACGGTCCGCTCGGCGTGGAATTACTCCGCAATGTCAAAGAAGCATGGTGGAAAGCAATGACCTATCGTGATGATATTGAAGGAATTGACGCGGCAATTCTCATGCATCCGCGCACATGGGAGGCGAGCGGCCACGTGTCTCAATTCTCCGACTTGATGATCGATAATAAGACGAGTAAGGCACGGTATCGCGCCGATACATTAATCGAAGAACATATCGAAAAGCTCCGCAAAAAGGGGAAAACCGACCAGGCGAATGATGTTGAAAAACGCCTTGAACAATGCCAAGTGCCCGCCGATTATTATGCAATTATCATCGATGAGGAAATTACCGATCCGGTGTCAGGTACGAAAGAATGGACAGAAGTTCGGCATTTTAATATGATGCTAAAAACATTCCTCGGTCCGGTCGAGGATGTGAATAATGTGGTCTATCTCCGACCGGAAACCGCGCAAGGGATATTCGTGAAAAAATGGAAATGCAGTATTTTGTGGCGCCGGGTACGGAAAGCGAGCATTTCGAATACTGGCGTCAGCAGCGCTGGAATTGGTTCTTGCAGTACGGCATGAAGCCCGAGTCACTGCGCCTAAAACCCCATGATAAATTAGCTCATTACGCAGCTGCGGCCGTTGATATCGAGTATCTCTTCCCGTTTGGCTGGGGTGAGATTGAAGGTATCCACTCACGCACCGATTATGACCTCAAGCAGCATCAGGAATTCTCGGGTAAAAAATTGGAATATGTCAATACTGCCAATGGCGAACGCTTTGTGCCATACGTGGTGGAAACAGCGGTCGGCGCCTCACGTTCGTTCATGGCGTTTTTATGTAATGCATACGATGAGGAAGAAGTTACGGGAGATGACGGCAAAACTGAAAAGCGCGTTGTGCTGCGTTTCCACCCGAAACTTGCACCTGTTAAAGCAGCGGTGTTTCCGCTCACAAATAAAGACGGTTTGCCGGATTTGGCGCAGCCACTCTATCAGGACTTGCTCAGCAGCATCCGCGTACAATATGACGTAAGTGGTTCAATCGGCAAACGTTATCGTCGTCAGGATGAAATTGGTACGCCATTTTGTATCACGATTGACAACGATTCATTAGTTGATAGTGCAGCGACAATCCGTGACCGTGACACAATGCAGCAGGAGCGGATACCGATCGATAGAGTGAAGGCGTATTTGCTGGAGAAGTTGGGGTAAGTGAATAATACTTGATATTGTCAAGGAGGTACTATGGAAGAAAATAACAATGAAAATGCGCCAAACATTAAGCTAAATAAGAATGTCAGCGCGCAAGACTTCCTCAAAGCTCTGCAAAATGCACCAGATGTAGAACCGGAAGAATTTGACAGACTATGAAGTAAGTGATTTAAATGAAAAACGTTACCGTCACCAAGATGAAATTGGAACGCCGTTTTGTATCACGATTGACAACGATTCCCTGACCGACAATGCAGCCACGATTCGTGACCGCGACACGATGCAGCAGGAGCGGATACCGATCGATAGAGTGAAGGCGTATTTGCTGGAGAAGTTGGGGTAAGAGCGACAATGGGCAAGTAGGAGCAACAACTAACATAAGTGCTTGTATTTCTAATTAAGTAGGTGTAGAATAATGTATCGTTGTGTCGTTACTGCCTGGTGGCTCATTATCGGCTTCGTGATGTCGTCTCTTGCGCTGAGCGGGCAGGTGAATTGGAAAGAAATACATTCGCCGAATTCAGCAGGAAAGACGCTGGTGGCTACGCGGAATGGGACGGTGCTTGTCTTTGATGAACGTTCTTTCTACAGAAGTGAGGATCGTGGTATGGTGTGGCGGGAGAATTCGGCGGGTTTTCCCGAGCGGAATGGATCGCCGGTCGCCACGATCGTCGAGGACTCGAGCGGAACACTCTGGGCGGTGCTCACGGCATCGGACAGTAATGTGGTGTTCCGCTCGACTTCTTCCGGCGCTTCATGGACGGCTACGACTTTTACTGTCGGCGGCTTACGGGGGAAAATGTCGGCACTTTTCTGCGGTGCATCGGGCAAACTGTACGGTACATTTTCCTATCCGATGAATGGACATGACACGACCCGCGTCGTCGTTGGCACGCCGGAATCGCTCAATTTCTCGCTCCTTGACGCACCGCAGAGTATTCACCTGATGATGAGTCGGGGAGTACTTTTTGGGCGGACCACTGAAAAAAAACCTTCGTTTACTGACCAATATCCCTTGTGGGAATTCAACCCGCAGACAAGCCAATGGGCGAAAATTTTCACTCCTTCCTTTGATGGCAATGGTCGCTATCCTTTGCCTGAATTTGTGGCGTTACTACCGACAGGTGAACGTTTTATCGTCGCCTCACAAGGTTCGTCGGTGAGCCAAAACATCTACTCCTCAGCAGACAACGGCAGCACATGGACTCTCCTTGACCGTATTCCGAGATCGGCGCATGCGATTATTCCCATGAGTGACACGAGTATTGCGATACTTGTTGATTTTCATTCAGATAATTCCATCGATACTCAACTTGTAAAGCGTGATGGAAAATGGGTACTAGCGCCGCTGACGCGTCTGCGTAACCGAGGCGTAATAGCAGGCGGCTGCATCGATGAAAGTGGTACAATCTATGTCGTTTCGAATGATGGCGAAAATGCTTCAAGCAGGGTGCTGCGCCTTCCGCCTGACCGCACGAGGTGGCAGATATGCGGACTGTCAACCCGGGATGCGCTCGCCGAAGTCTTTACGGATACACGAAATAGAATTTTTATGCGATACCGCAACGGTATGCTCTACCGCAGTGATGATGAAGGTGTGTCGTGGCGTACATTGGATGAGAATTTACCGCAGCGGCCGGAAGAGATTGGTACGGCAAGCCGGCTGATTGTGGCTGATGATGATGTACTCTATGTGCTTGCCGATACCACAATTCTCACGAGTACAGATGCGGGAAGTACATGGAAAATAATAGATGTCAATGGCATGCACGCGGTGAGATTACTTCAAGACCGCACGCGTGTATTTGTCATTGGCGAGAGTATTGTTGAATTGTCGGGCGGGAAGGTTACTGAGCGGATTCAACATCCGTACAGCGATGAACCGGAAGCAGTTACCTCCGTTACAAAGCTTAAAAACGGAGTATATGTGCTCCACAATGAAGCGATGAATTCCTATCTACTTTCTGCAACGGCGGGGCAGTCGTGGACAGAAGCACTAATACCGGCAATTACCCCGCAGGATGCACGGATTTCTCAACCGCTGGAGATGCAGGATGGAACATTGTATGCGGGGATTATTTCCAATTTTCCACTGAATATGAAGACGTTGCTGCAATCCACCGATAGCGGCGTGACCTGGACTACACAGGAATTCACGCGTATTTTCCGCACAAGTACACATTCACTGATGACCAATCGCACCGGTATTCCGTATTTTATTGATGATGTCGATGGTGTCGTACGCTGCACGCCGTATTTTGACGGAACGACGACCTATCCGTTTAAGAATACTATACTTCGGGGAATGTGTTTTAATGGAGCCAACGAACTCTACGCGTATGATTATGCAGTACTCTACAAAGCAGTACCGATTCCCGGGAAGTGATAATTGGGAACGCACCGGAGCATTATATGTGGGCTCGAACGACAAAAAAATCATATCCATTACTTCGAAGTCCACGAATGAAGTATGGATCGGTTCGACGAAAGCAGGTGTCTTACGCACCATCAATAACGGCGGCGCATGGAGTGGTCGCGATATGATGCAGACGACGTTGATTTTTAAGCTCATGGCAGACAGCCGGAATGATGTCTATAGTTGTACCAATTACGGTGTGTATCGTCAGGACGCAGGTGCAGGGTGGATAGAAAAAAACACCGGATTGCCGCTGCCGATTATCATCTATGACCTGCTCGAGGATCGTGCCGGGAATTTGTATGCAGCTACCTTTGGTGATGGAATTTACCGTTCGGTAAATCGCGGAGACGAATGGGTGAAATTCTCCGCAGGACTCCGCAATAGCTTCACGCGCACGCTCACACTCGATGCAGACGGCACGCTCTACGCGGCGACCAATGGCGGAATATACAAGCTGGTAAACGGAGAATCGGAGTGGCAGGAAATTTCCGGTAATCTCGGTGCTCTAATCTCCGGCGGCGCGATCGAAGCAGCGCTGGGAAGCGTGTATTGCTATACCAATAAACGATTACAACGCTTCGACTTCGATAGTCAAGCATGGTCTGCCGAGATGCCCGATACGACCATTAATTCCCTCTATACCGCACAGAACGGTTGGCTGATAGCATGTACCAATGACGGACTTCGGAAAAAAACATCCCGTTCATCACCCTGGGAACGTTTTGGTCTCGCCGGTAAAGAGGTATGGTCAATCGGAGAAAATGCCACATATTTTTTCGCCGGAGTCGGTGACGGCAATGTCTATCGCATCTCCAAAGGATTTACCTCCGTCGAAAGCGAGGAGTCGGATGAGATGGTGATATTCCCGAATCCTACAGGCGATTTTGCGGCACTGCGTTCTGCTGTTCCAATCGACGAACTCATCGTCTATTCTTCACTGGGCGTCGAACTTCTCCGTACGACCCATCCTACGATGCTCGATGTACGTCCTCTCCCGGCGGGGATGTATTATTGCAGCATCCGCACCGGAAGTCTGAGGCGTTTGTATCCTTTGAGTATCGTGCGGTAATGGATGCGTTGGAATAGTGGCGTATTCAAAGCAGTACATTCGCCGGAAACACTGAATACTGTTGCGTAAATAAGGGTCGAACTGCGACCAAGCAAGTGTGGCTCATCGACTCAACGATGAGCCACTTTTTTGTTAAAAACCATCTACGAATCACGCTCTCATTTTTTTACCTCCGCAAAACGCCGTACTTTTGCACATTATTATTTCGTAATTACGATATTTTTAAGGCATTATTTAAAGGAATATTGATGAAAATCCAAACTAGCCATACGAAGCTCTCGGCGCTCAAAGCTGATGTAGCGGTCGTATTTTTTTATGAAGATGAAGAAGCATTCACCACTCAAAAGCAAGCTATTATTGCAGAATTTACATCGGCAGAAGCTGTCCTCTCAAGCGGTGATTTCAAAGGAAAACGTAAGACTGGCACCTTTATCTATACCGGCAGTAAAGCATTGCCACGATTATTGCTTGTTGGAATTGGCAAGCACGCCGATCTTACCCTTGAGCATCTCCGCCGCGCAGCAGCATACTCGGCTAAAAATGCTGCATCTGTAAAAGCAGAATCAATTGCATTACCGATCGTATCCTTGAGTGAATCATCCACGTCTGATATTGCACAAGCAACTATCGAGGGAGCGATTCTCAGTCAGTATAAATTCGACAAATATTTGACTGAAAGCAAAACCGAGAAAAAACGCATCGAGAAAATTACCCTCTATACCGAAGACAAAACACTCATCGCCGGAGCAAAAGCAGGCGCTGAATTCGCGCATATTTTGTGCGAAGGTGTGAATCTTACCCGCGACTTGGCGAATGCACCAAATAATGAAATTTACCCCGAAACACTCGCCAAAAGAGCCGAAGCAGCAGGCAAAGAAGCAGGTTTTGATGTCAATGTTCTCAACAAAAAGAAAATCGAATCTCTGAAAATGGGCGGTTTACTCGCCGTCAATCAAGGAAGTGTTCGCCCACCTGTTTTTATCGTAATGGAATATAATGGCGGTAAAAAACACGACAAACCCGTCGTCTTGGTCGGCAAAGGCGTTACCTTCGATACCGGCGGAATTTCCATCAAACCAGGCGCCGGAATGGACCAAATGAAAATGGATATGCACGGTTCGGCATCGGTCATCGGCGCAATGTATGCCATTGCAAAAGCTAAACTTCCGATGAATGTCGTCGGACTCGTCCCCTCAACGGAAAATGTCATCAGCGGTAATGCGTACCTGCCGGGTGATATCATCACATTCATGAACGGTAAAACAGCTGAAATTGACAATACCGACGCTGAAGGTCGCCTCATCCTCGCTGATGCATTAACCTACGCCGACAAGTACAAGCCACAAGCGGTGGTCGATCTTGCTACTCTAACAGGTGCATGTGTCGTCGCACTCGGTAATGTAACGAGCGGTATGATGGGCACAGATGACGCACTGAAAGCACGCCTCAAAGCGGCCTCTATCCGTACAAGTGAGTATGTGTGCGAACTCCCTTTATATGAGGAATATGAAGATCTTATCAAAAGCGATGTCGCCGATGTGAAAAACTCCGGCGGTCGTGGCGCAGGCGCAATTACAGCGGCATTATTCCTCAAAAAATTTATCGGTGATTACCCATGGGCGCATCTTGATATTGCAGGAACAGGAATGGCGTCCAAAGAAACAGATTACAATCCTAAAGGTGGTACGGGTGTTGCAGTACGTTTGTTAGTTGATATGATCCGTAACTGGTAATTTTCTGGTTGTTTAGATGAAGCGTATGGCGATTGTAAACAATTGTCATGCGTTTTTTTTGTTCCTTAAGAAAATAGCAATAGGGGGCAAATTGCATTCGCCCATGGCATAAAGACGTGGAAGAATGCAATTGCCCCTACAGCAAAATAAATGGCTGCTTCCCATCACATTCAGAAACGTAATTATTCGAGACAATTCCCATGCAACTTCCTGATATTCAACCTGCTCTGCATACAGCCCGGCTTACGCTCCGGCCATTTGACCCAAGCGATATTCCTGCCGTGGCCGAGCTCTGCGGCGAACGTGACATTGCCTCCACTACACTCCACATTCCGCATCCCTATACGCTTGATGATGCACGTATTTGGATAGATTCGCATCCCGAAATCTACTCAACGGGGAAGGCCGCAATTTTTGCGATTACACACCGTGACCATCAGACACTTATTGGTGGTATTGGACTCACTTTTGACCTACAATACAACCGAGCCGAACTCGGCTATTGGATCGGTAAGCCCTTCTGGGGAAATGGGTTTTGTTCGGAAGCAGCTCCTGAAATTCTCCGTTTTGGTTTTGAAATCTGCAAGCTCAATAGAATCTTCGCCACTCACATGATTCGCAATCCTGCCAGCGGCCGTATCATGGAAAAAGCGGGCATGAAACTAGAGGGAATTCTCCGTCAGCATGTGATGAAATGGGGGGTGTATGTGGATGCGTTATATGGGAGGAGGGGTGGTCACGGGACAGGGCAAGTGGTAAGTCGCGGGGGCGGCGGGAGTAAGTGGCAAGAAATGTAGGGGGGGGAACATAAGCATACAGTTTCGTCACACTGAGCTTATCGAAGTGTTCAATTACTTGCCAATTTATTATAGTCTGTATTTCTTCTCTAGCACTTTATTTTAACAATAGACATAGTCTATGCGAATATGCATGAAAACCTTAGTAGCATACAATACCAACCTGAAGGACAACCTTAGTTGTATTAAAAGCTGCCGTCCTCAATGAAAGCAATCGATACAAGAAGGTAATAAGGTTTAATTCTTTGCGTGACCTATTTCTATTAAGGTTTATCGTAGGTGCCTATCATCGTAACCTAGTAAAGTAGAAGTACATTGGTGATGGGTAGGCGAGGTGAGTAACGTAGCGGAGAGCCAATCGGTTGCTTGCCTGAGCTGAGAGTATTTCAACCTCACCTAAACATGACGTAAGCATGACCGTATAGCGACGGGAGCCTGAAACAAGTTCAGGGTGACAAATGATTATCCCGCGCTTTCCGGTTTACATACCCACCTCACCGCTCCAACTTCTTCGCTTCATTCCAAATTTCATCCATTTCGGCGAGGGTCATGTCGTTCATGCGGCGGCCTTGTTCGCTGGCTTTTTGCTCGATATATTGAAAGCGTTTCGTGAATTTTTGATTGGTTGCCTGCACGGCATCTTCGGCGATGAACTTCTCAAAGCGGGCGGCATTGACGAGGGCGAACATAAAATCGCCGAATTCTTCCTTGGACTTTTCAGGATTATTGGCGGCGATTTCGACGCGGAGTTCGGTGAATTCTTCCTCGACTTTTGCCCAGACGTCTTCTTTCTTGTCCCAATCGAATCCCACATTAGCTGCTTTTTCCTGAATTCGCTGCGCCCGGAGAAGGGCAGGAAGGTGTTTCGGAACGCCTTCGAGGGTCGAGGTGCGACCTTCTTTCATCTTGAGCTCTTCCCAATTTTGCAGTACTTCTTCCTCGCCGCTAACAGAAGTATCACCAAAGACATGCGGATGCCTATGCACAAGTTTCGCGAATACTTTTTCAATCACAGTGCGCATCGAAAATGCGCCACGCTCCTCGGCCATTACCGAGTGCATGACGACATGCAGCAGCAAGTCTCCGAGTTCTTTGGAGAATTCATCATCATCTCCCTTTTCAATCGCTTCTAACGTCTCATACGACTCTTCGATGAGTAAATGCGAAATCGAGGCATGTGTTTGCTTCCTATCCCACGGGCATTCGGCGCGGAGAATACGCACCAGCTGTTCAAATGCAAGGAAATGATCGGCAAGAAGGGCTGGATTTTGGACGACGGGCACAGGAGTTTTGGAGGAATTCATACGCGCTCAAAGAGAGGATAATGGATGAAATATAGTGCTCAGTATTATGAGCTGAGGTGCGAAAATACGGATATTTGGTGGGTTGTGGGGTATGAAGGAGCAGTTGTTCTGTGTGACATGAGTAGGGTCAGTTCGTGATAGTTCCACAAACTGTTCATGCCTTCTGTTCTATTTGAAGTGTTGTGCCATACGCAATATCGGGCTTGCGTTCCATCTAAAACTATTTATAGTTAGTTAATCAGAAAGATAGTCAAGAATCGAATGTTGATTTACTGCGTAATTACTTGTATGTCAATTATCTGCGCGATGAACACGTAATTATCCTCATCATTGGGAATATTTGAGTTGTCGTAGGGATCAAAAGCAAGATAAACCATTCTACTTGCGAGCATAGTAATCGTGATGTCCGAGTACAATCCATTCAATTCCTGTTGATCGAATATTCGTATCTCTGAGATTCCGGTTAATGTGAGTACTGCTTTACATTTTCTATACTTTCTATACCCAAGAGCTTGTGAAATTGACAGCTCTACTCGCGCACTCGTTGGCGCAAAATGCGGTGCTTCTGATTGTTTGCAATAGTCGATAGCAATCGACATAATCTCGCCGTCCGATAGCGTATAATTTTCAATTTGAAACTGTTCGAGTGTCATATTTTATTCTGCTTGTGGATTTATGTTGTGCTGTCAAGCTATGACCCGCCACATTTGGTGTCTATACATTCGTATAGGTTGTGTTGAGTCGGAGTATCGAGTAGGTGTTTTAGTCGTAAGTATTTACAAGGGGATGTATTATGTAATCTGGTTACGGAAATTCACAACTTAATCTACACTTCGAAGTGTCCGCCGAGCCCAAGCTCTACTATTTTTGTAGAGTAGAAATGCACAATTCTTTCAGTTCATTCTCAATTTTGGAAATATACCCTTTGTTGGTGCAGCATTTTTGGCGAGTTCTTCTTGGGTGAGTCCTTTTTCGAGTCGTGCTTGCTGCATTAGAGAGCCAAGCTTGAAGTGCTCGTATCCTTTCTTAAAGATATCCCGCTTGATGGTGCCGAGCTTGCCATTTTCATCGTTTATTAATTGGTATAGGGTTTGTAGTTGTTTTTTCGTGTACTCAATGTGGTAAGTGTATGTAATTATAATTGCTTGGTTTCTGATTTGTACTTTTTTAATACGTCAAAGTTGTAATTTCAACTAAAATATATTAGCGGTCATTTATGTTCTTCTCAAAAATAAGCGTTTCATACTCAATTATAGTAGGATTTTCGTTGGTTATATCTAACTGTCACTTTTCGTGTCTTGTTTTAAACAGTAGATTATAAGTTGACCTGCATAAATACCTTGAAACATCAACGAGTACAACAATTGTACATACAGTTCAAGTTCGTACTAACAGACAATGTTTCAAAGCTAAACCGACAAACCACCGATCAATTCAAATCACATTATATCCATAAATCAAAGCTGTATTCTCAATTCTTCACTTATATTGCATGGTATGATTACTTTGAATGATTTTGTCAGTGCATTAGTACAGGAGTTTATGTTTTACTCGTGACAAACTGAAAGCATTTAATTTATATACTACATGCATAAGTATATTAGTAACTTTCCGCCATTCCCGAGTGCTATAGCAGGTAAGCAAGTCAAACAATAATCACGGTTATTTTGTCGTCCTATCGGCACTCTTAAAAGCCACTCTTTTTCTTTACTTTATCTATACAACTATGGAAGGCAACTTTTCAAATCGCGTGCAAGACGTTATTCGCCTGAGCCGCGAGGAGGCATTACGGCTTGGACATGACTACATTGGCACCGAGCACCTTTTGCTCGGTATAATTCGCGAAGGCGAAGGCATTGCCGTTAAAATCCTTCGCAATCTCGGTGTGGATTTATTCAAACTCAAAAAAAGCATCGAAGATACGATTCGCTCCACAAGCGGCACTCTCACAATTGGCAATATTCCTCTCACCAAGAACGCCGAAAAGGTTCTTAAAATTACCTATCTCGAAGCAAAACTCTACAAATCAACAGTCATTGGTACAGAGCATTTGCTGATGTCGCTCCTCCGCGACGAAGATAATATTTCCACGCAGATTCTTTCGCAATTCTCGATTAAATACGACTCTGTTCGCACCGAACTCGATAATATCATTCATGGTCGTCCTACAAATTCAGCTCCAGGCGCCCCTTCGTCCAAAAAAGAAGGCAGCAAAGGAAAAGGCGCTCCCGACCGTGTGAAGACTCCCGTTCTCGATAATTTCGGTCGTGACCTCACCAAGCTTGCCATTGAAGGTAAATTAGACCCTGTCGTCGGTCGAGAGAAAGAAATAGAACGTGTCGCGCAGATTCTATCCCGCCGCAAAAAGAATAATCCGGTGCTCATCGGTGAGCCGGGCGTAGGAAAGACGGCTATTGTCGAAGGCCTAGCGCTGAAAATTATCGAGAAAAAAGTATCGCGGACATTATTTGATAAACGAATAGTTACGCTCGACTTAGGTTCGCTCGTCGCCGGTACTAAATACCGCGGTCAATTCGAAGAACGCATGAAAGCAGTCATGAACGAACTCGAAAAAGCCCGCGATGTGATCTTGTTTATTGATGAATTACACACCATCGTCGGCGCAGGCGGCGCAAGCGGTTCGCTCGATGCTTCAAATATGTTCAAGCCCGCCCTCGCCCGCGGTGAAATCCAATGTATCGGCGCTACAACGCTCGACGAATATCGTCAATTCATCGAAAAAGATGGCGCATTAGACCGTCGATTCCAAAAAATCGTTGTTGAGCCACCAACAGGTGAAGAGACAATTCAGATTTTGATGAATATCAAAGATCGCTATGAAGCACATCATGGTGTATTTTATACAAATGAAGCAATTACAGCATGTGTTCGACTTTGATAGATACTTACCCGATAAAGCAATTGATGTATTAGATGAATCAGGCGCGCGCGTCCATTTGTCTAATATTCATGTTCCAAAGGAAATGGTCGAACTCGAAGAGAAAATCGACGAGGTACGTTCAGAAAAAAATAATGTGGTCAAATCACAGAATTTCGAAGAAGCAGCACGCCTTCGGGACTTGGAAAAACGTCTTCAAAATGAGCTCGAAGTAGCGAAAGAAGCATGGGAACAAGCTTCATCTTCGAAGATTTATACTGTGACCGACGAGGATATTTCGGATGTAGTTGCGATGATAACGGGTATTCCGGTGAATAAAATTGCTGAAGGTGAGTCATCAAAACTCCTCAAAATGGCTGAAGAACTTAAAAAACAAATCGTAGGTCAAGATGATGCACTTACTCATCTTACTCGCGCAATACGCCGCGCTCGTGCCGGACTCAAAGATCCATCCCGTCCGATTGGTTCGTTTATGTTTTTAGGTCCTACCGGCGTCGGTAAGACCGAGCTTGCTAAAGCACTTGCGCGGTATATGTTTGATAGTGAAGATGCGCTGATTCGTATTGATATGAGTGAATATATGGAGAAATTCAGCGTGTCACGTTTGGTAGGAGCGCCTCCCGGCTATGTCGGCTATGAAGAAGGCGGACAATTAACCGAAAAAGTACGTCGCAAACCTTATAGTATCATTCTCTTAGACGAAATCGAAAAAGCACATCCGGATGTGTTTAATATTCTTTTGCAAGTGTTTGATGATGGTACGCTGACTGATGGATTAGGTAGAAAAATTGACTTCAAGAACACCGTTATTATCATGACATCAAATGTCGGAGTACGGGATGTGAAAGCAGGAGGACGTATAGGTTTCTCCGAAAAAACACCGGATAACGAGTACGAACAAATGAAAAGTACGGTTGAAGAATCGATGAAGAGAATGTTTAATCCGGAGTTTATTAATCGAATTGATGATTATATTGTGTTCCGCCCTCTTACCAAAGAAAACATATACTCGATTATCGACATTCAGCTAGCAACTCTTGTTAAAAGATTAAAAATCAATGGAATAGAGCTTGAATTAACTCACGAGGCAAAAGATTATCTCGTGGAAAAAGGATTCGATGAAAAGTACGGTGCACGGCCACTTCGCAGAGCGCTCCAACGTTACCTCGAAGATCCACTCGCAGAAGAAATGTTACGGAATGTATTCAAAGAAAATGCAACGGTACGAGTAGAATTTGATAGTATTAAAAATGAACTCACGTTTGATTATCTAATCGTTCCGAAAACACTTGAAGAAAAGCAGGCCAGTTCCGAAGATTTTGCAGCTGAAATACTCAAAGAAGTAGCTACCGCAGCAGAGTCGGAAGATAAATAATTCGCTTCATCCTCAGACAAATAACAACAGCCGCCTTTTGATAAAAAAGGCGGCTGTTGTATATGGTGCTGTTTCTTTCTGAGGGTTTCACTTTTTAAGTGATGATCTCATTGTTCATGCTCGACCAACAGAGTATACACGCAAGATCCAACCGAGCCGCTCGTCAAGATGCGAGGGGCTCTGAAGAATAGAATTTCCCATCCATACTCACCATATTTTCTACCACATTCCATTTTCTTTACCTCAAAAGACCTGCGGTTTTGGTATTTTTGCGCCCTAATTTATTCGTTGTTGAACTCTCCTTATGACTTTTCCCTCGTATTATGACCGATAGAACCGTGCTTGTTATAGCTTATTATTTTCCGCCAATGGGCTTAAGTGGAGTATTGCGAACCGTTAAACTTATCAAACATTTAGCTGATTATGGTTGGAAGCCGATTGTGCTAACGACTACACCTCGCACTTTCTACGCATATGATGAAACACTTCTAACTCAACTTGAGGAACGTAATGTTGAAATTTACCGTACACCTGCTAAAAAAGGTATATTGACCTCACGCCGAACAGGAATTAAAAAACTGCCGGGTTTTTTTCGTAAAAACTTTATACGTCCTGTTTCTAAACTTATATATCAGCCTGATCCTACTATCCGTTGGCGTAAGCAAGCGATGATGACGGCAAATGAAATTATGAGAAATCATCGTGTTAATATTATTCTCGCCACTGCTCCTCCATTTTCTGACTTCATGATAGCAAGTGAAATTGCAGAAGAGCATTCATTACCTTTCGTTGTCGATTATCGAGATTCGTGGATCGATACTTCATCTCCTGTTCCGTTCCGCACATCAAAAATGCGCAAATTGGAAGCGAATATTCTTGCCCGAGCAGCTAAGACAATTGTGACGACAAGATTTGCAAAAGAAAATCTGATAAGACGATATCAAGCCGTTGGACACGAAGATGTTATGATATTACCACATGGGTATGACGGAGATGATTTTAGAGTTGAAAATGCTTCAAAAGTTTCACATGAAAATTTCATTCTCACCCATTGCGGAGTATTCCAAGAAGATTGCACACCGAAGTACTTCTTGAAAGCGCTGTCTAATTTCATTTCTAAAAATCCTACCATAAAATCCAAAATCGAAGCACGTTTTGTGGGTACAATGCAACCCAATCACACGAAGTATATCGCAAAATATGGACTTGACGGTGTCGTACATTGTACCGGCTATGTGCCACACAATGAGGCAATAAAACATCTTTGTGAGTCTGATGTATTATGGCTTACAGCAAATAACGCCGAACGCTTGCCGGGAAAATTATTTGAGTATATCGGTGCAAAAAAGCCACTGCTTGTATGCGCACCTGATGGGTCAATATGTAAAACAGCAATAGATACGAAAGCTGCAATCACGACTGCCCCTACTGATATAAAAGCCATTGAAAGTGCTATTTCGACCTTGTATAATGCTTGGAGTGAAGGTAAGCTCCCAAAACCTGACTCAAAGTATGCTGCGTTATTTGAAACAAAGTTATTAACTTCAGACCTTTCACGTGAACTTGCTATATCAGCAAGAATGTAAAAATTGAATATTCCTTGAGTCCCACGATTTTTTCACGTAAATTCGCCAAAAAGTAGAAGTGTAGTTACTATTCCTGTTGACATATTCTCCGAAAGGACATCAAATGGATGCAACGACCATTCCTCAGTTGTTTTTGCAGATGACAGAACGGTACGCCAATGATACGACGAAATTTGCGTTCTCGCGAAAGATAAACGGAGTCTATACCGGCATCACCTTCGACGATGTACGCTCTCAGGTTGAATGTTTCGCAGTCGGACTTTTGGAGTTGGGAATAAAGCCGCAGGATAGAGTAGGTATTGTCTCTGAAAATCGTCTCGAATGGATCATAGCCGACCTTGCCATTACCTCAATTGGTGCAATTAACGTGGCAATTTTTCCTACACTAACTGCCAAACAACAGGAATATATCTTTACCGACTGTGAAGCAACTTGTGTGATTGTTTCAAACTCCTACCAGCTTAACAAATTCCTGAAAGTATCCGACGATATTCCATCTATTCGACAGATTATTGTGATGAATCACGATGCCAAAGGTGATCATCCGCTTGTTAAGTCGATGGATGATGTGATGGAAGTAGGGCGTGTGACTCTGCCAAGCACTTCACGGAGGCAACTCTTTGAACGATATGCTGCACGGGTTGAACCTGGCGATACTCTGACATTGGTCTATACCAGCGGAACGACAGGAAATCCTAGGGGCGTGGAGCTCACCAATAGTAATATTATCGCCAATCTCGAAGGATGCCTTGGCGCATTTGATGTGCGAGATACCGATATTTTTCTCTCTTATCTGCCTCTGTGTCATTCATTCGAACGTATTGGAGGATTGTATTTGCCACTCGCAGTCGGCGCCTCAGTCTGCTTTGCCGAGTCAATTGATAAAGTACCCGAAAATATTCGTGAAGTGCGCCCGACGATCATGACTAGTGTGCCGAAACTGTTTGAAAAAATACAAAACAAAATACTTTCTAAAATGGATAAAGAGAGTGATTCTAAAAAGAAAATATTTCATTGGGCTGTAGGTGTGGGAAAAAAATTTCTCGATGCGACGTTAGATGGAAAATCACCTACTTTGTCGGTATCAGTGCAATATCAGATTGCCAAAAAACTCGTTTTTTCAAAGATTCAAGAACCCTTTGGCGGTAGGATTCGACTTTTTGTATCCGGTGGTGCAGCACTACCCAAAGCGACTGCAGAGTTTTTCTTGATAGTTGGATTTACCATACTTGAAGGTTACGGTATGACGGAGGCCTCGCCGGTTATCAGCGTTAATCGCGTCGGGAAAATCGAAATAGGCACAGTAGGAACGCAACTAGATAATGTAGAAGTTAAAATTGCTGAGGACGGAGAGATCCTGGCTCGTGGAGCGAATGTGATGAAGGGGTATTGGAATGACCCGAAAGCGACGGCTGAAGCCATTGATAGTGATAAGTGGCTGCATACAGGAGATATAGGAGTAATTACAGCAAAAGGTAACATTCAGATTACCGACCGTAAAAAACATATTATAGTCACCAGTAGCGGTAAAAACATCGCACCTGCACCGATTGAAAGTCTCATTTCCCAAAGTCGGTATATTGAGCGATGTTTTCTAATAGGCAATGATCGAGAATTCTGTACCGCGTTGATTATTCCTGAATTTGAGATGATACACACGTATGCAAAGTCTAAGGGCATTGAAATTAACGAAGAAACTTTACCGACTAATCAGGATATAATAGCTTTTGTTCAAAATGAACTTAACGTACTCCAAAAAGACCTTGCTAAATTTGAAAAAGTAAGAAGATTTACAATCTTGCCCCAACCGTTTACTGTTGACTCAGGAGAGCTCACTCCCAAGCTAAGTATTAAGAGATCTTTTGTTGAGACGAAATATGCTGAGGTGATTGAGTCGATGTATAGTTGAGTTGTAAGTCTGTAAGTAGTAAGTAGTAAGTAGTAAGTCGTAAGTCGTAATTCAATAAGTAGTTAGCTGTAAGTCGTAAGTCAATCAGTCGTAAGTCAATCAGTCGTAAGTCAATCAGTCGTAAGTCAATCAGTTGTAAGTCAATCAGTCGTAAGTCAATCAGTCGTAAGTCAATATTCGTAAGCAATAAACCATAAGTTATAAGTCATAAGTTATAAGTCGTATGCCTGTATGACGTTAAATTATTTATTCGTTAGTTGTTTAGTTGTAAATAGTTAGTCATTAGTTGTTGTGTTTAATTATACTTAAAATACTTTTTGGTATTTGATATTTTAGGATTTCAGAATGTAGGTAGAAATGGATTTGGCAGTTGAATATATTTTGATATTATAATATAAAATCATGGCTGTACAGGTAATTAGTACTATTTCTGAAATGCAGAGTATCAGTGAAAAATTGCGTCTTAACGGGAAAAGTATTGGTGTAGTACCAACGATGGGATATTTGCATGAGGGGCATGCAAGATTGATAAAGGCAGCTGTACTTGAAAATGATATTGTAATTGTGACTATATTTGTGAATCCGTTGCAATTTGCAGCTAATGAAGATTTGTCATCGTATCCACGTAATTTTAAAAGAGATATAGAAGTTGTGAATGACATGGGTGGTACAATTGTTTTCGCACCTTCGGTGGAAGAGATGTATCCGGAGGGTTTTGATACGACAATAAAAACAGGCAATATTTCACTGAAATTCGAAGGTGTTTTTCGTCCAACTCATTTTGATGGTGTGGCTACTGTGGTAATGAAACTTTTCATGGCGACCAAGCCACACTCTGCGTATTTTGGACAAAAAGATTATCAACAAGTTACAGTACTCAGGCAGTTGATTCGTGACTTGAGAATTGATGTATTTATTCGAGTACTGGATACGGTTCGCGAGACTGACGGATTAGCAAAAAGCTCAAGAAATGTATATTTATCAACAGTTGAGCGCGAGAAAGCAACTATTCTATCTAAAGCGCTTACTTTAGCAATAAAAGCAGCACTTCAGGGTGAGCGAAGAAGAGATACACTGAATGAGATTATGAAAAATGAATTGAAATCTTTCGAAGATATTCATATCGATTATGCATCTGCAGCATGTGCAGAGACTTTGGAAGAACCTCCTTTATTTGCACCTGAAGGCGAAATTGTTTTTTTAGTTGCAGTGCGACTTGGTAAAACACGACTCATCGACAATATGGTTTATCGACCTGGAACGTCTCCGGAATTTTTGCTTTAGAATTGAAGCAAAAGCATTTAATTTGTATTTTTGAAGATTAATTACAAAACGGCTTGTAGATACTTTAAACCTTAATTCCTTCCATCATAAACTCTAATCTACTCCATCGAACAGATATTTGCTCATGACCGATTTAATTTCCATAATCTTACCTTGTTATAATGGAGCGAATACAATCTGTGACACCATTGACACTGTGCTTTCTCAAACTTATACAAATTGGGAGCTTATCGTAATTGATGATTGTTCTGTAGATTCCTCTGTGAGAATTATCAGATCTTATCTTGAGAATGACAAGCGTATACGTCTTATTGAATTAGGTGAAAATAGCGGACGTCCAGCTATTCCTCGAAATATTGGGTGTTCGGTAGCTGAAGGTACATATATCGCTTTTTTAGATGCAGACGATTTGTGGCATAAGCAAAAATTAGAGCTACAGCTTGGATTTATGATAGATAACAAAGCTAAATTCTGCAGTACAAACATTGTAAAATTTAATGATAGAGCAGAAGTCGAACTTCTGGAGAAAGTACATTTTTCTCAAGTTCAAGTGAAGGAGAGCATTACCCATGATAGATTGATTCGTAAGAATACTATTTGTAATTCGAGTGTGATGCTCGAAAAGCAGCTCATGGATCGTGTTGATTTTATTGAAGATATAAGATATAAAGCAATTGAAGACTACCACTGTTGGTTGATGATACATCAATTTCATGTATTGAAAAGCCCGGTGATTTTTGAAAAGCTTGTTTTTTACCGTTTGGCAGCGACATCCATTTCACGATCAAAATACTTTATGTTTCAGAAAAATGCGATTTTATACTCGGAGTATATTGTAAACGGTAAAAAATTAGGGTACAAGAAATATTTATATTTGATAACGTATGGATATTATTCACTTTTGCGAAAACTCAGGCAATGAGTAGAGGACAGGCAGTGCGAGCTCCCATATCTGAATTTAAATCCACTCATCAATCAATGAGTGGACTAGCCACGAATTTATATTCATGGTCACCGAGTCTTTTTCAATTTTTGAGTGATTGTCTTGGTTTTGTTGGTAGTTTCTTTTTGTATTTTGTCTTGACATTCTCGACAGGGCTTTTTGATATTTCGGTCAAAAATGTGTTTTGGGAGATTGAGATATTTTTACCGATATTAGCTGCAGTTTCAAGCTATTGGGTTTTGCTTTTTTGGTTTGGTGGTTTATATAAAAATTGGCTTGTCCGATCACCTTTCGAGGAGTTTTTTACAATTGTACGTTATACTTTTATTGGATGTTTTTTATTGTTCTTTTTAATAATAATAGACACTCAGAATTTACCTCATATCAGATTAAAAATTGTATTTTATTGGATTACACTCATTATTGTTGTGATGGCGATGAGATTGGTAGTACGCGTTATTCAAAGATATTTACGTCGCAAAGGAATTATAACATTGCCTGTTGTTTTAGTGGGAAGCACAAATAAATTAATAGAACTCTGGAGTTCGATTACCACGAATCCTTCTTGGGGCTATGCAATACAAGGCACAATTTTAACTGATGCAGATGAAATGAATATTTGGGAAAGTAAAAGTGAAGTGAAGTCAATACCTATACTTGGATTGATGAATAAGCTAAGTGAAGTAATCCAAAGGATAAGACCACAAACGTTGCTTATATCTATGAATTCTCCGGAGCATGAAACATTGCTAAATATTGCTTCTCTTTGCTCTGACAACAACATACGCGTAAAGATTGTACCTGATCTTTATGAAGTATTTAGCGGTCAGGCACGGACTCTTGCCATTTACGGTGCGCCTCTTATTGAGATTAGTCCGCAACTAATGAAGCCATGGGAAGAGACTGCTAAGAGGTTGATTGACATTGTAATTAGTATGCTGGTAATTATTCTAGGTTCCCCAATTTGGCTAGCAACTGCAATTGCGATTAAATTAGACAGTACCGGTGGTGTATTCTTCAATCAAATACGAGTCGGTAAAAACGGCGATCTCTTTAAGATGTATAAATACCGCTCTATGGTGCAAGATGCCGATAAAGGTAAAGCACAGTGGACACTTCCAGGAGATAAGAGAGTTACGAAATTTGGACGTTTTTTACGGAAGTCTCATCTTGATGAGGTGCCACAGTTCTTGAATGTCCTCAAAGGTGAAATGAGTTTGGTAGGCCCTAGACCGGAGCAGCCATTTTTTGTGGAGAAATATTCAGCAATTTTGCCGTATTATCCTCGAAGACTTAAAGTCAGACCAGGTATTACCGGTTGGTGGCAGGTAAAATACAAGCAGCATACAGAATCAGTTCAAGAAATAGAAAGTAGATTAAGGGACGATTTTTATTATATTGAAAATATATCCTTAAAGCTTGATATTGAGATTTTAGTGAGGACTGTTTATTGTGTAGTAACAGGACATGGGCAAACATAATATGTTGTTTTATAAATAATTAGAATGTAATAGTGTGAAAGCCATAGTAGTAATTCCAACATACAACGAAAGTGATAACATTGTGAAAATCATATCGGCAGTACTGAAGAGTGCCCCGGGTATTCACGTTTTGATAGTTGATGATAATTCACCTGATGGTACATCTTACCTAGTCGAAGAGATGATACACGATGATAATCGTGTGCATTTGCTCAAGCGATCAGGAAAAATGGGACTTGGAACTGCATATTGTGAAGGTTTTACTTTAGCGTTGGCATGGGGATATGATATTGTAATGGAGATGGATGCTGATTTTTCGCACAATCCTGAAGACATTCCACGGTTTTTGGAAGAATTAAAGACCAGTGATGTAGTTATAGGTTCGAGATATTCTAATGGAGTAAATGTGGTTAACTGGCCAATGAGGAGATTGATATTAAGCTACGGAGCGAATCTTTACACTCGGATAATTACGGGTATGCCGATTAAAGATGCGACTGGTGGATTTAAAGGTTTTCGAGCGGAAGCTCTTCGTAAGATTGATTTTACAGAAATCCATTCGAATGGGTATGCATTCCAAATCGAGATAAATTACAGACTTTGGAAAGCTGGCGCAAAAATAAAAGAGATACCCATAATTTTTATAGACCGAACCAGTGGAACATCAAAAATGAGCAGAAGCATTGTGTATGAGGCTGTTTTCTTGGTATGGAAATTAAAATTCCTCTATTTATTCAAATAAATATAGAAGAATTCTGTAATGTCATATTAGCGATCTGTGAGAGCAGTATCGCTTTTTTTATGTTTATTTACGCATCAAATAGATGTTTCTCTTTAAAAATACCTTCTCAATTTTTTGCTGTATGAACGATTTTACCTATTTTTGCGGTCTTTAATTTTAGGCTTGTCTAATCACGCCTCCCAAAAGATAATAAATAGTATCAATTCATAAGTAATAGGGTTAAAACCGCCATGGCAGACATTACAAAAGTTCGCAATATCGGAATTTCGGCACACATTGATTCCGGCAAAACCACTCTAAGCGAGCGTATTTTGTTTTATACGGGTAAAATTCATAAAATCGAAGAAGTACGCGGCAAGTCCGGTGTTGGAGCGAAGATGGATTCTATGGATCTTGAACGTGAAAAAGGAATTACAATTCAATCGGCTGCCACATACTGTGCATGGAAAGATTACCAAATTAATCTTATTGACACACCTGGACACGTGGATTTTACAGTTGAAGTTGAGAGGGCTTTACGTGTTTTGGACGGCGCTGTTCTCGTTCTGTGTGCTGTTGCCGGCGTACAAAGTCAGTCTATTACCGTTGATCGCCAAATGCGTCGTTACAGCGTACCACGTGTTGCTTTCGTTAATAAAATTGACCGTTCCGGGTCGAATCCTGACCGTGTGATAGGTCAATTACGTGAAAAATTAAATCATAATCCTGTAATAATTACCATGCCTATTGGCTTAGAAGATAAGAATGAGGGTATTATTGATTTACTTTACATGAAAGCAATTTATTATGATGGTGACAATGGTGAATTTATTCGTGAAGAGGAAATTCCTGCAAGTTTATTAGAAGAAGCAAAAACACGTCGGCATACATTAATAGAAACAGTGGCTGACTTTGATGATGCAATTGCTGAAAAGTTTCTAGGAGATGAGCCGGTTTCAGCTGAAGAGTTAATACCAGCCATTCGACGAGAAACAATTTCACTTAAAATTACACCGGTTTTTGTTGGCTCTGCAAAGAAAAACAAAGGAGTTCAGAGATTGCTTGATGGAATTCTGGATTTCTTGCCGTGTCCTACTGATATTAGAAATGAAGGACTTGACCAAAATAATCAAGAAGCCAAAATTGAATTAAAATCTGACCCATCCTTACCATTTGTTGGGTTAGCGTTTAAGCTCGAAGACGGACGCTTCGGTCAGTTAACATATATGAGAATATATCAGGGAACTGTTAAAAAGGGTGATACGATTTTCAATAACGTGACAGATAAGAAAGTGAAAGTACCTCGTTTAGTACGGATGCACTCTGACGAAATGAACGAAATAGATGAGACTTCAGCAGGGGATATAGTTGCAATGTTTGGGGTCGATTGCGCGAGTGGAGACACTTTTACAGATGGTACCATGAATGTCACGATGACTTCTATGTTTGTTCCAGAGCCTGTAATTGAGCTTGCTATTAGTCCAAAGGACAAAGCCGGACAAGTAAACTTCTCGAAAGCACTAAATAGATTTACCAAAGAAGATCCGACTCTTCGTGTTTATCGTGATGAAGAAAGCGGTGAGACAATTATCAAAGGGATGGGAGAGCTTCATTTAGAAATTTATATTGAGCGTATCAAGCGAGAATTTAATTGTGAAGTAATCGTTGGACGACCGAAAGTTGCATTTCGAGAAACAATCACTCAGCACGCAGATTTTAATTATACTCACAAGAAACAAACAGGCGGTTCTGGTCAATTTGCTCGTGTTGCAGGATATATGGAGCCATTGCCATCTGATGCTGTTGAGAACTACGAATTCGTTGATGATATTGTAGGTGGAGTAATCCCTCGAGAATATATTCCAGGCTGCGATAAAGGATTCAAAGAACAATTACAGGAAGGTCAGCTTATTGGTCAGCCTGTGGTAGGTGTTCGTGTGGTTTTAAACGACGGTCAATTCCATGCTGTCGACTCGTCTGAATTAGCATTCAAAGTCGCTTCCATGACAGCTATTCGTGAATTCTATTCTAAAGCTAAGCCAATCATACTCGAGCCGATTATGAAGCTTGAAGTCAACGGACCTGAAGAATTCCAAGGTGTGATGATTGGACAAGTTAATCAACGTCGGGGTGTAATTGTAGGAACGGCAACAGATTCAGGTTATGTGGTTGTAGAAGCAGAAGTTCCTTTAAGTGAGATGTTTGGTTATTCGACAGATATTCGAAGCGTAACACAGGGCAAAGGTGAGTTTACAATGGAGTTTTTGAGATATGCACCTGTGCCAAAATTAGTACAAGATGACATGGTAAAAGACTACCAGCAAAAACGTGCTGAAGGTAAGAAATAATAAATAAATTGATAATAATTCAAAAAATAATTTGCGTAATTTCAGAACTTGGCGTATTTTTGCAAGCTCTCTAAAACACGAAGCAATTTTTTGGTGAACACGAGGAAATCAAAGTGCCAACAATTAGTCAATTAGTACGTAAAGGTCGCGATCAAGTAATCGTAAAAAGTAAATCGCCTGCATTGGATGAATGTCCGCAGAGACGAGGAGTTTGTACTCGAGTTTACACAACGACACCCAAAAAACCAAACTCAGCATTACGTAAAGTAGCGCGTGTTCGTTTGACAAATGGTATAGAGGTTACTGCATATATACCAGGAGAGGGTCACAATTTGCAAGAGCACTCTATTGTAATGATCCGCGGTGGCAGAGTCAAAGATCTTCCGGGTGTTCGTTACCATATTATCAGAGGGGCAGCTGATACTCAAGGTGTTAAAGACAGAAAGCAAGGCCGTTCTAAATATGGTGCTAAGAGACCTAAGCCGGGAGCTGCTCCAGTAGTAGCCGGTAAAGGTAAGAAAAAATAATTGATAAATACTTGATTTTGCCTGAATAGTACATTTCAAAAGCAATGAGAAAAAAAAGAGCAGAAAAACGACATCATCATCCAGACCCACGCTTCGGCGATGTATTGGTTACAAGATTCATCAGTAAAATGATGCTTGATGGAAAAAAAAGTATAGCGCAAGGGATAGTATATCACGCATTTGATATCGTAGCTGAGCGAACTAAACAAGAGCCAATTGAAATTTTCCGTAAAGCTTTGTCAAATGCCGCGCCTGCAATCGAAGTCCGTTCAAGAAGAATCGGTGGAGCAACCTATCAAGTGCCGACTGAAGTGCGTGAAGAGCGTAGGGTGTCACTCGCAATGCGCTGGATAAAGCAATATGCTTCTGACAGACGCGATAAGACTATGGCATTTAGGCTTGCTGCGGAGTTTATTGCAGCTGCTAACGGTGAAGGTAATGCGGTAAAAAAACGTGACGATATTCATCGTATGGCTGATGCAAACAAAGCATTCGCCCACTTTAAGTGGTGATTAGATTGTTAGTTAGATTGATTCCGTAATATTGTTGGGTAATTACACCATGTCGCGCAACGTAAGCAACGTCCGGAATATCGGAATTATGGCGCACATTGATGCTGGCAAGACAACGACGACAGAGCGTATCTTGTTTTTAACTGGAGTAGTTCATAAAATTGGTGAAGTTGACGACGGTACTACGGTGATGGATTATATGGAGCAGGAGAGGGAAAGAGGGATTACAATTACCTCGGCTGCTACAACCTGTTACTGGAAAGACCACCAAATTAATATTATCGATACACCGGGACATGTGGATTTTACGGCAGAAGTTCAAAGATCATTAAGAGTGTTAGATGGGGCGGTGGCTGTTTTTTGTGGGGTTGCCGGTGTGCAGCCGCAGTCGGAAACGGTGTGGCATCAGGCAAATATGTATAATGTACCACGGATTGCATACATCAACAAACTCGACAGAGTGGGCGCAAATTTTGAACGTGCGGTTCAGTCGATGCGAGACAGGTTGGGGGCAAATGCTATTATAATGCAAATGCCAATCGGAATTGAAGATGATTTTCGCGGTGTAGTGGATTTGCTTGAAAATAAAGCGTATCTGTTTGATCAGGAATCACTTGGAATTCGATATGAGGAGATAGAAATTCCGGAAGAAGTAGCTGACAAAGTACGGAAAATGAGGAATGTATTAGTTGAGTCGGTGGCTGAATTAGATGATGATTTGCTTGAAGATTATTTGAATGGGGTAGAGCCGCAAATTGATAAACTTCAACAAGTGCTTCGAAAAGGAACGATAGATTCTAAAATTGTTCCGGTCTTTTGTGGGTCATCATTCAAAAACAAAGGTGTTAAATTTCTTCTGGATTCGATTATACGGTATTTGCCGTCTCCTTCTGATAAAAAAGAAGTCGTAGGATTTGAAGTAGAAGATAGTGCAAAAGAAATTCATCTTTCTATTAAAGATACAGAAATATTCTCCTCACTTGCCTTTAAAATTCTAACCGATCAATTTGTTGGCAAGCTCACATTTGTGAGAATTTACACAGGTTCACTGAAGGTTGGAGCGCAAATTTACAACTCGGCAGTTCAAAAGAAAGAACGTATTTCAAAAATATTGAGAATGTTCGCTAACAGACGGGAAGAAATTGAAGAAGCGTTTACAGGTGATATAGTTGCAATACCGGGATTAAAGTTTGCGAGAACCGGTGACACACTTTGTGAGTTAAGTCATCCAGTCTTATTTGAGAAAATTGTATTTGCAGAGCCGGTAATTAATCAGTCGATTGAAGCGAAAACTGCAGCGGATCAAGATAAACTCAATGATGCACTTTCAAAACTATCAGAAGAAGATCCGACATTTAAGTATTACACAGATATAGAAAGTGGTCAGACAATTATTAGTGGTGTCGGAGAGCTTCATTTAGAAATTATAGTCGACAGGTTAAAGCGCGAATTTAACGTTCCTTCTAGAGTTGGAAAACCGCAAGTAGCATACAGAGAGACGATAACGGCCATTGTCGAACAAGAAGGAAAATTTGAACGTCAGCAAGGGAACAAAGGACAGTATGGTCATGTTGTGCTGAAAATTGAGCCAAGTGAGCGTGGGAAAGGCTTTTCATTTGAAAATAAATCAGATGTTAAACAGATTCCAAAACAATATTTACATGCAATTGAGCAAGCAGCAAGAGAAAGTGTTTCCGTTGGACCAATAGCAGGATATGGAATGATTGATGTGAAGGTAACATTGCTCGATGGCTCTTATGATGAAGCAAACTCAAGCGAATTAGCCTATAAAATTGCAACATCGATGGCTTTAAAAGATGGCTTAAGAAAAGCACAGCCGGTAGTTTTAGAGCCGGTATTTGAAGTAGAGGTCGTAGCTCCCGAACAGTATATTGGTGATGTAATTGCAGATTTGAGCTCTCGCAAAGGAAAAATCGAAGGAATTACACAAGATAATATACTACAGACAGTGAAAGCAAGTGTGCCTTTATCGGAAATGTTCGGTTACGTAACTCAATTACGTTCAATGAGTCAAGGTCGGGGTGTATATACAATGACGTTTTCTCATTATGAACCGGCATTGTTAAACAGCAATAATATGTATATGAGCGCCGGTTGGGCATCATAAAATATCAAAAGAAACTTACAATTATTTATTTCATAATTTTCATCTCAAGGTGAGAAAATGGCAAAAGAGAAATTTGATCGTTCCAAACCGCACGTAAATGTCGGTACTATAGGACACGTAGATCACGGTAAAACAACATTGACCGCTGCTATTACAATGGCACTTGCTAAGGGAGGATTCTCCCAAGCGCGGACATTTGATTCAATTGATAATGCTCCTGAAGAGCGAGCTCGTGGTATAACGATTGCAACAGCTCACGTAGAGTATGAAACTGCGAATCGTCATTATGCACACGTTGATTGTCCTGGTCACGCAGATTATATCAAAAATATGATTACAGGCGCTGCTCAGATGGACGGAGCGATTTTAGTCGTTGCAGGCACAGACGGTCCTATGCCTCAGACTCGTGAACACATTCTGTTAGCACGTCAAGTTGGTGTGCCTCGTATTGTTGTGTTTCTTAATAAAGTTGATATCGCAGATCCGGAACTTTTGGAACTTGTTGAACTTGAAGTTAGAGAATTGCTTACCAAGTACGATTTTCCTGGAGATGATATTCCGATTGTTAAGGGTTCGGCATTACATGCTTTGGAAGCCGGCTCTGACCCAAGTGCAGCAAAAGACGATTCGCGTCTTGATTGTATTATGGAGTTGATGCAAGCAGTTGATGATTATATCCCAACCCCGCAACGTGAAGTTGACAAGCCATTCTTGATGCCGATTGAAGACGTATTCTCTATCACGGGTCGTGGTACGGTAGGTACAGGTCGTATTGAGCGCGGTATTGTTAAATTGAACGAAGAAGTTGAAATTATTGGATTTGGTCTTCAAAAGAAAACAACGGTAACAGGTATCGAAATGTTCCGTAAACTTCTTGATGAAGGTAGAGCGGGTGATAATGTTGGATTGTTGCTTCGTGGTGTAGATAAAGAAGAATTAGAGCGTGGAATGGTGCTTGCTAAAATAGGTTCTATTAAACCACACCATAAATTTAATGCACAAGTCTATGTATTAAGTAAAGAAGAAGGTGGTCGTCATACTCCGTTCTTTAACGGATATCGCCCTCAATTCTACTTCAGAACAACAGATGTAACAGGTATTGCTTCACTTCCTGATGGTGTGGAAATGGTGATGCCCGGTGATAACCTCGATAATCTAGTTATTGAACTTATTACACCGGTTGCTATGGATGAAGGTCTTCGCTTTGCTATCCGTGAAGGTGGGAGAACAGTCGGAGCAGGTGTTGTTACAAAAATTATTGAATAAAATATTGCTTTTGTAAGATTAAGGGGGAAATAGAATATCCCCCTTTTCTATCCAATAACTATCGTATTGATAAAGGTAAACTCGTGGCTTCACAAAAAATAAGAATTAAGCTAAAGTCTTACGACCACAACTTAATTGATAAATCTGCTGAGAGAATTGTACGAACAGTAAAACAAACTGGTGCATCGGTATCGGGACCTATTCCTTTGCCAACTCAGAAGACAATTTATACAGTATTGAGATCACCTCACGTAGATAAAAAATCCCGCGAACAGTTTGAAGCGCGAGTACATAAGAGACTTATAGATATATTTAGTTCTACACAGCGGACCATCGATGCGTTGATGCGATTAGAGTTACCTGCTGGCGTAGATGTTGAAGTTAAAGTATAAACCGACCTCAGTGGAGAATTAAACAATGAGTGCATTGCTCGGAAAAAAGCTTGGGATGACCAGTATTTTTAATGATAAGGGTGACCATATACCGGTAACGGTTATAGAAGCGGGTCCATGTCCTGTTGTCCAAATTAAAACTATCGAAACGGATGGCTATACAGCCGTACAAATAGGTTTTGGTGAAATAGCTAGTAGGAAAATCAACCAGCCACAAACTGGACATTTCCAAAAAGCTGGTATTGATCCGGTTCGTCACTTAAAAGAATTTAGACATTTACCGACTACTCTATCAGTAGGGGAAATATTAACTGTAGATGGATTTCAAAAGGGTGATAAAGTCGTAGTAAGTGGTACTGGTAAAGGTCGTGGTTTTCAGGGGGTAGTTAAACGGCACCATTTTGGTGGTGTTGGTATGGCAACTCATGGTCAGTCCGATAGACCACGAGCACCAGGTTCAATTGGTTCATCTTCTTATCCTTCAAGAGTATTTAAAGGGCTAAGAATGGCTGGAAGAATGGGTGGCAAAAGAATTACAGTTAGAAATTTAGAAATTATAGAAATAATGCCTGATACAAACATTATACTCGTAAAGGGTAATGTTCCGGGAGCAATTAATTCATTAGTTGAAATAGTAAAGCACTAATAAAGAAAACAATGCTTGTAAATGTACTGAACATAAAGGGTCAAAATACCAGTCAGATAGAGTTACCTGATGATGTATTCGGCATCCAGCCGCATGAACATGCGATGCATCTAGCTGTGAGAGTTTATCTGTCTAACCAACGTCAGGGAACACACAAAACAAAAACTCGAACAGAAGTTTCTGGTGGTGGAAAAAAACCTTGGAAACAAAAAGGTCGAGGAACAGCTCGTGCTGGTTCTACTCGATCACCTGTATGGGTTGGGGGAGGTACAGTTCATGGTCCAAAACCTCATCTTTATAAATTAGATTTACCTAAAAAAGTTCGAAGATTAGCAAGAAAATCTGCTTTTTCACTTCGATTACAAGAAAATAATTTAATTGTTGTGGAAGATCTAGCATTTCATGAAATAAAAACGAAACAAATGTCTGACATTGTAAAATCTTTAAATCTTATAAATGATAAAACACTATTTCTAATACCTGAAAGTGAAAAGAATATAGTGCTATCATCTAGAAATTTACCTAAATTAACTACATCTGTTGCAGACAAAGTTTCAACCTACGATATTCTTAAGCACAAGAAACTACTAGTTTCTAAAAGTTCAGTTGAGAAGATTGTCAATACATTTCTAAATTAAGAAATATCAAAGGAAATTAGCAATGATAACTGTACTCAAAAACCCTATAATTACTGAAAAAGCAACTAAAATAACTCATTTGCGCCAGTACGTGTTCGAAGTAGAAACATCTTCAAACAAGGTACAAATTAAAAAAGCAATTGAGTTAATGTTTACTGTTAATGTAGATTCTGTTCGCACAGTAAGAATTAAAGGAAAAAATAAAGTTCGTATGACAAAAAAAGGCATTATGCGTGGTAAAACGAACTTAGTTAAAAAGGCTTATGTTACCCTCAGAGAAGGGCAGACAATAGATGTTGTAACTGGCGAAGGCACAGAAGAATAATTACTCCATATTTGAAGTTGTAAACTAATGGCACTAAGGATATTAAAACCAATTACACCGGGAACAAGATTTTACTCAGTAAGTACTTTTGATGAGATTACAAAAAGTACTCCAGAAAAATCACTAACGGTAACTTTGAAAAAATCAGGCGGTAGAAATAATACCGGGCGGATTACATCTCGTCATCGAGGTGGTGGCCATAAGCGAAAATATAGAATTATAGATTTCAAGAGAAATAAATTTGATATTCCTGCGAATGTTGAAAGTATTGAATACGATCCAAACCGTTCTTGTAGGATAGCACTACTCAAGTATGAAGATGGTGAAAAACGCTACATACTTGCACCAGATAAAATTAAAGTTGGTCAAACTTTGATATCTGGTAAAAATGTTGAGTTTCAAGATGGAAATGCACTGCCAATTGGTAAAGTTCCTGTTGGAATGTTCGTTCATAATATTGAGCTTAAACCAGGAAAAGGTGGACAAATGGCTCGAAGTGCAGGTACATCTGCTCAGTTAGTCAGTGTTTCAGAAGGTTATGCACAGCTTAAATTACCTTCCGGCGAAATACGCTCCGTGAGTGCTCATTGCATGGCTACTCTTGGTGTAGTAGGAAATTCAGATCATATGAATATTTTACATGGTAAAGCAGGACGTAAAATATGGATGGGTATTCGACCGCAAACAAGAGGTATGGCAATGAATCCAATTGATCACCCTATGGGCGGAGGAGAAGGTAAGTCTAAATCTGGTGGTGGACGATTACATCCTAGATCACCATGGGGTCAGCTTTCTAAAGGTTTAAAAACTAGAAAGAAAAAGAACAAATCTAATAGTATGATTATTCGTAGAAGAACTAAGTAAAAAATATATGGCACGTTCGCTTAAAAAAGGTCCCTTTATTAGCTACAAACTACTTGATAAAGTTAATGCATTAAATGCAACAAATGTTAAAAAGGTAGTAAAAACTTGGTCACGTGCATCAATGATTGCGCCTGAATTTGTAGGACATACTTTTGCAGTACATAACGGGAACAAATTTATTCCAGTTTATGTTTCTGAAAACATGGTAGGTCATAAGTTAGGTGAATTTTCACCTACAAGAACATTCCGTGGCCATGCTGGAAATCGTAAAGATCAAAAAACTGGTAAAAAATAACGTTTAAAGGTAGTGAAAACATGGAAGCAAGAGCAATCAGAAGATTTGTAAAGACATCGCCCCGCAAAATGCGGTTGGTTATAGATTTAATACGAGGTAAATCAGCTCAACAAGCGTTGGCAATTTTAAAATTTTGCCCAAAACATGCTGCTACTGATGCTGAGTTAGTATTAAAATCGGCAATTTCAAACCTTGAAAATAAAGAAACAAGTGTAAATTCAGATTCTATAGTTGTACGAGAAGTTTATGTTGGACAAGGTCCTTCAATGAAGCGAATTTCACCTGCACCTATGGGTAGAGCTTATAGAATTAAAAAACGTTCTCATCATTTGACAATTATTGTATCTGCTTAATAAGCAATTTGAAGGAGAGAAATTTTGGGTCAGAAAACACATCCAACAGGACTTCGTTTAGGTATAATCAAACAGTGGGAAGCAAACTGGTTTGATGAAAAAAATATTGCGGAAAAGCTTTCCGAAGATTTGTTAGTAAGGCAATATGTAAAAAGCCGGCTCAAAAAAGCAGGTGTTGCTAGAGTTATAATTGAAAGAACTGCAAAACAAGTGAGAATATCTATTCAAACCTCACGGCCTGGTGTTATTATAGGACGTTCTGGTAAAGATATTACATTGTTAGAAGAGGAGTTAAAAAAACTCACCAAAAAAGATGTTAAAATTTTGATTAATGAAATTAAACGTCCTGAAATAGATGCACAATTAGTCGCAGAAAATATAGCTCAACAGTTAGAAGGAAGAATTTCATTTAGAAAAGCAATGAAACAATCTGTTGGGTTAGCAATGCGAATGGGAGCAGAAGGCATTCGGGTTATGTGTTCAGGTCGCTTAGGTGGTGCTGATATGAGTCGTACAGAACAATATAAAGAAGGAAGAGTACCACTTCACACTCTCAGAGCAGATATTGATTACGGTACTGCGACAGCTCAAACTATATATGGTGCTATTGGAGTTAAAACATGGATATGCCGTGGCGAAGTTATTGGCAAACAACAAATTAAAGACTAATAATTGAATTGAGTTGAATTAAATTATAAGAATTAAAAACATTCTTTAACGTTTGAATAAAAGATAAATATTATGTTATTACCTAAAAGAGTAAAACACCGTAAAACCCAACGTGGAAGAATGAAGGGAAAAGCATACAGGGGTTCACTTGTATCTTTTGGTACTTATGGGATGAAAGCTTTAGAACCAGCTTGGATAACAAACCGACAAATCGAATCTGCACGTATAGCAATTAATCGTTATCTTAAAAGAGATGGAAAAGTTTGGATTAGAATATTTCCAGATAAACCAGTAACAAAAAAACCAGCTGAAACAAGAATGGGATCGGGTAAAGGTAGTCCAGAATTTTGGGTAGCTGTTGTAAAGCCTGGTCGTGTTTTGTTTGAAATTGATGGTGTAAGTAAAGAAGCAGCAGAAGAAGCAATTAGATTGGCATCACATAAGCTACCAATTAAAGTCAAATTTGTTACACGAATAGACGCGGATGTTCAATGAAAGCAAGAAAAGCAACTGATTTAAAAGAATTAACAACTGAAGAGTTGTTCAGCACACTTCGTGAATCAGAGGAAACTTTAGTAAGACATAGATTCCAAAAAGCATTAAGCCAATTACAAGATACAGCTTACATCCGCACGCTTCGTAAAGATATTGCTCGTTTAAAAACTATTATTGGCGAAAGAGCCACAGTAGGGGTATAAATATGGAAAAGACCAATGAACAGTCTGTAACGACGTATGTTCCAGGTAGAAAGAAAATTAGACTTGGAAAAGTAGTGAGCAACAAAATGAATAAATCGATTGTAATAGCAATAGAGCGTCAGGTGGTGCATCCATTGTATAAAAAATATTATAAACAAACGAAAAAAGTTATGGCTCATGACGAAGACAACATCTGTAGTATAGGTGATGTTGTTAGAGTAATGGAAAGCAGACCTTTAAGTGCAAAAAAGAGATGGGCACTTATTGAAATTGTGGAACATGCAAAATAAGACCGTAGGAGAAAAAATATGATACAAGAAGAATCAAATCTCGTCGTTGCAGATAACTCTGGTGCCAGAAGAGTCAGGTGTATTCGGGTGTTAGGTGGGCATGGTAGACGATATGCAGGCGTAGGCGATATAATCGTTGTTTCGGTAAAAGCTGCACTTCCTAATGCTGGTGTTAAAAAAGGTGATGTATGTAAAGCTGTTGTAGTACGAACAAAAAAAGAAATTCAACGGAAAGATGGTTCTTATATTAGGTTTGATGAGAATGCAGCTGTAATACTCAACAATCAAGGTGAGCCAAGAGGTACTCGAATATTTGGTCCAGTTGCACGTGAGCTGCGCGAACGTAATTATATGAAAATAATATCTTTAGCACCAGAAGTACTTTAAAGTAAAGGATTGCAAAATGAAATTAAAAATTAAAAAAGGTGATACTGTACAAGTTAGAACTGGAAACGATAAAGGTAATTCTGGTCGTGTACTCGAAATTGATACTGTCAAACTAAGAGTCTTGGTTGAAGGTATAAACATACGAAAAAAACATACCAGACCAAGTGCATCAAATCAGCAGGGTGGTATCATATCTAAGGAAATGCCGATTCATTACTCCAATATTCAACTTGTTGATTCTGATGGTAAAAATACTAGAACCGGTGTAAAAAAAGAAGAAAAAGGTGGAGTAATTTCCACTATTCGTATTGCACGAACAAATGGTAAAGAAATTTAATTGTATTGATATAGAATATGGCAAAGCAACCAACAGTAAAAAAATTCGATTTAAAGCCAGAAGGTAAGCGCATTGAAGACTATAAAGGGCTTATTCCAGAAGCACGTCTGATATCTTTTTATCGTGAAAATGTAGTACCTGCATTAATGAAAAAATTTGGGTATACTTCTATAATGCAAGTACCTAAATTATTAAAAATATGTATAAATATGGGTGTCGGTGCTGCAACACAAGATCAAAAAATTCTACAAAATGCAGTTAATGAAATGGAACTTATTTGTGGACAACGTCCTGCAATAACTCGTTCTAAAAAGGCGATTGCAAATTTTAAGCTTCGTGCTGGACAACCCATTGGTTGTCATGTTACACTACGAAGAGCAAGAATGTTCGAATTTTTAGATAGATTTATTAACATTACATCACCACGAATTAGAGATTTTAGAGGTTTCTCTGATAAATCATTTGATGGTCGAGGTGCTTTAACAATCGGAATAAAAGAACAGATTATATTTCCAGAAATAGATGTCGACAAAGTTAGCAGAATTACAGGTATGGATATTACATTCGTAACATCTGCACATACTGATGAAGAAGCTGCTGCTTTGTTACAAGAATTTGGTTTTCCATTCCGCAAAGCGTAATTTAAAAAAAAAATATGGCAAAAACTAGCGTGACAGCTCGAAATGAAAAGCGTAAAAGATTGGTAGAAAAATATGCTGCCAAGCGCGAAGAACTTAAAAAAATGGGTGATTGGGAAGGTCTTCAAAAATTACCAAGAAACAGTTCACCTACACGTGTACAAAGTAGATGTTCTATGACTGGACGTGCACGTGGAGTATATAAAAAATTTGGTTTAGGACGGAATATTTTTCGTCAACTAGCCCTAGAAGGTAAAATTCCAGGAATTAGAAAAGCAAGTTGGTAATTATAAATGTTTTAGTTTAGCAAGAATATTATGCCAGTATCAGATACAATATCAGATTTTTTGACTAGAATGAGAAATGCCGCTAGTGCTAAGCACAAATCGGTTGACACTCCTTCATCAAATCTCAAACTAGCAGTAGCTACAATTCTCAAAGAACAAGGTTTTATTACCTCTTTTGAGAAAATTGATGACGAAAAACAAGGCGTTCTTAGAGTTGCGTTGCGTTATCATAATGGTATGCCCGCAATTCAAGAAGTAAAGCGTATAAGCAAACCTGGAAGGCGTGTTTATTTACCTGCTGATAAATTACCACGAGTTCGTAATGGGCTTGGAGTTGCGATTGTTTCGACATCCAAAGGGGTAATGACAGATAAACAAGCAAGACTATATAATGTAGGCGGTGAAATTCTTTGCACAGTCTGGTAATAATTAAGGAGTAATACAGTGTCACGTGTAGGAAAAAAGCAAATATCTGTACCAAGTAATGTACAAGTTACTATTACTGAGGGTACACTTAAAGCAAAGGGACCAAAAGGCGAATTATTCGTTACAATTCCTCCAGAGATATCATTTTCAAATGAAAACAATGTGTTGACATTTGCACGTACTAGTGATCAAAAAGATATTCGTGCACTTCATGGATTGACTCGCGCATTGTCAGCTAATGCAATCGAAGGTGTGTTAAATGGTTTTCAAAGAAACTTGATTATAGAGGGAGTCGGATATAGGGCAGAGATGAGAAGTGGTAGATTATTTCTTTCTTTAGGTTATTCGCACCCAATATTGTTTATTCCTCCTAGTGGAATTGAATTTAATGTACCTGCTCCAACACAGATACAAGTAAAAGGGATAGATAAACATTTAATAGGAGAGATAGCATCGAAAATACGTCGTTTACGTCCACCAGAACCATATAAAGGTAAAGGAATTAGGTATGAAGGAGAACAAATACGACGTAAAGCTGGTAAATCAGCTGGTAAATAAAAATTGAATCTTAAATGAAGACAGAGGAATTAGCATAATGAGTACAAATATTAAAACAGAACGTCGAACTCGTAGAAAAATGAGAGTTCGTAAGAAAATTACCGGTTCACCTGAACGCTACAGAATGTCAGTGTATAGAAGTTTGAAACATATATATGTACAAATTATTGATGACACTCAAAATTCTACTCTAGTATCAGCTTGCACAGTTGAAAAAGAAGCACTATCATCGTTGGAAAAGGGAGGAACAAAAAGTGAAAGTAGTAAAGTTGTTGGTGCTTTAATTGCGAAACGTGCTTTAGAAAAGAACATCACTTCTGTAGCATTCGACAGAAATGGCTATATATATCATGGTCGAGTAAAAGCACTTGCAGATGCTGCTCGTGAAGCAGGGTTGCAATTTTAATATTAAAGGAAATATAATGGCAAAAATTAGAGTATCAGAGATTGATCTAAAGGACAAACTTGTTTACGTTGGTCGTACAGCAAAAGTTGTAAAAGGTGGTCGTCGTTTTAATTTTTCTGCAATTGTTGTTGTAGGTGATGGTAATGGTCATATCGGATATGGACTTGGGAAAGCTGGAGAAGTGGTTGATGCTGTAACAAAAGCTACAGATGCAGCTAAGAAGAATGTAGTGTCTGTCCGTTTACAAGCAACAACTATACCACACGAAGTAGTAGGTAAATTTGGAGCAGCTAGAGTTTTTATAAAGCCTGCAACACCGGGAACAGGAGTTATCGCTGCTGGTGGAGTACGCGCTGTTCTGGAATTAGCAGGTGTTCAGGATGTTTTAACAAAAAGTATGGGATCATCAAACCCACATAATACTGTAAAAGCAACAATTAAAGCATTAACCCAGCTTGAAGATGCACAATCCGTTGCTTCAAGACGTGGTATATCTGTAGAAAAAGTGATGCGCGGATAATATTTATTACTTCTTAAAGCCATGGATAAAATTAAAATAACACAAACTCGCAGTATTATTAAATGTCTTGAAAAGCAAAAACGAACTATTAAAGCTTTAGGCTTAGGCAGACCAAATTACTCAGTAATACAACCAAAAAATATTCAAATACTAGGTATGATTGCAGTTGTAAATCACCTTGTTTGTGTCGAAGATATAACTGCATAATTTTAGGAATTTACTATGAAGCATATTGGAAATTTAAACCCAGCAACCGGGTCTATTGGTAAGAAAAAACGTATTGGCCGTGGTGCTGGTTCAGGACATGGCGGTACTTCAACTCGTGGACATAAAGGTCACAAAGCAACATCTGGATACGAAAGCAAGCGTGGATTCGAAGGTGGACAAATGCCTTTAAGTCGTCGATTACCAAAATTTGGTTTTAGTAATCCCTTTAGAATAGAATACCAGGTAATTAATCTTGGAATATTACAAGGATTATCTGATGCAGGCAAGTTCAATGGACTAACTGTTACACCGGAAATACTCTATGAAATAGGTGCTATAAGTAAAAGAAATGTTCCTATAAAAGTATTAGCAAATGGTGAAATTACCGCAAAACTTCATATATCAGCAGACAGTTTTTCTGAATCAGCAAAACAAAAAATTGAATCTGCGGGGGGCACAGCGATAACTAATGGCTAATATAGTACAAACATTTAAAAATATCTTCAAAATTGAAGAGCTTCGCCAAAGAATTCTCTTTACCATCGGGATATTGGTGGTAGTTCGTATTGGAGCATATATATCTTTACCTGGAGTTGATGTAGTTGCTTTACAGTCTTCGACAAATGGCGATGCTAATACACTCTTAGGATTATATGATTTGTTTGTTGGTGGAGCATTATCAAATGCTGCGATTTTTGCATTAGGTATAATGCCTTATATTTCAGCATCAATTGTGTTGCAACTTGCTGCTATTGTCATGCCTCAAATACAAAAAATGCAACGTGATGGTGAAGACGGTAGAAGAAAAATTAATCAATATACTCGGTATCTAACAGTATTAATTGCAGCATTACAAGCATGGGGCATAAGTATAAAAATTGCGAGTGGTGGTCAAGGTGTCGTTCCATTTGACGGAATTGGGTTTACAATAACATCAATAATTATTCTTACATCAGGTACCATATTTTTGATGTGGTTAGGCGAGCAAATTACCGATCGTGGACTTGGTAATGGTATTTCTTTAATTATATTTATAGGTATTATTGCTAGACTACCATCTGCTATTGGACAAGAATATCAACTGATTCAGGCTAACTCTAGACTATGGATTGTGGATGTAATCATGGCTGGGATGCTAGTCTTTATTATTGCTGCTGTAATACTTGCCACACAAGGTGCTAGAAGAATTCCGGTACAATACGCTAAACGAGTTGTTGGCAAAAAAACATACGGTGGAACTACACAGTATATTCCACTTAGAGTAAATACAGCCGGTGTAATGCCCATAATTTTTGCTCAATCTGTTTTGTTTATTCCAAATACTGTTTTGAGTTTCTTTCCAGACAGTCCTGGATTGGCAAGTGTAGCACGAATATTCAGTGAACAATCCTTTGTATATGCTTTTATGTATGGTATAGTAATTGTATTCTTTACGTATTTTTATACTGCTATCGTCTTTAATCCTAAAGAAGTTGCTGAGAATATGAAAAAACAAGGTGGCTTTATACCCGGAATTAGACCTGGTAAACCTACTGCGGATTATATAGAGAATATACTAACAAAGATTACTCTGCCTGGGTCTATATTTTTAGCACTTATAGCAATACTTCCTACCTTCATTCAAAATGTCCTAGCTGTTCCTCCTGGATTTGCTTCATTTTTCGGCGGTACAAGTTTATTAATTATAGTTGGCGTGGCTCTTGATACTCTTCAACAAATAGAATCATATTTATTAATGCGGCATTATGATGGTTTTATGAAAAGTGGTAAAATTAAGGGCAGAGCAAACGTAGGTGCAGGTGGATTCTAAACATTTATCATTTGATTATGGAAGCACCTACAATTAAGACAAACACAGCTTTACATGCAATTGAAGAATCTTGTCGTATTGTTGTTTGTGCACTTAATGAAGTTAAGAAGTATATATCACCGGGAATATCAACTATAGAATTAGATAAAATAGCAGAAGATTATATTAGGTCAAATAACGGTGAGCCGGCATTCAAAGGATATATAGTTGACGGAAAATCTTTTCCAAGTTCATTGTGTATATCAATAGATGAAGAAGTTGTTCATGGTATACCTTCTGACAGAAAGCTTAAAGATGGACAGATAGTTTCTGTTGATTGTGGAGTACGAAAAGGGGGATACTATGGTGATAGTGCTACAACTTTTGCAGTTGGAGAAATATCACAAGATAAATTAAAACTCCTTACAGTGACATACGAATCTCTAATGGCAGGTGTTAATCAAGCGGTAGTTGGAAATAAGGTGTACGATATTGCCAGAGCAGTTCAAACTATAGTAGAGAAAAATGGGTTTTCGGTTGTTAGAGAATTAGTGGGTCATGGAGTCGGACGTCAATTACATGAAGATCCTGCAATACCCAATTTTATACCTGCTTTGCTCCATAGATCCAGATTCCCAAATGAAAAATTACGAAAAGGTCAAACATTAGCAATCGAGCCAATGGTAAATATGGGAAGTTATACTGTCAGCACAGCAAAAGATGGGTGGACTGTATATGCAACGGATAATCGCCCATCTGCACATTTTGAACATACGGTAATTGTAGAAAAAGGTAAGCCTATTATACTTACACTGTTGGGTTGATAAATATTATGGCAAAACAAGACCTAATTCGTGTTGATGGTGTTATTGATGAGACTCTTCCCAATACTCAGTTTATCGTAAAGTTAGATAACGGACATAAAGTTCTGGCTCACATTTCAGGAAAGATGAGAATGAATTTTATTAAAATTTTACAAGGCGATAAAGTAACAGTAGAATTGTCCCCTTATGATTTATCTAAGGGTCGTATTGTTTATAGATACAAGTAAATAAACTAGCAAATTGATTTCGATTTATTGATTTTCGATTGATAAAACTATGAAAGTACAAGCTTCCGTTAAAAAAAGAAATCCTCACGACAAAATTGTTCGTCGCAAGGGTAGAGTATATATTATTAACAAGAAAAATCCACGCTTCAAACAACGTCAAGGATAATTAAGGAGAAACATCGTGGCACGTATAGCTGGAATAGATTTACCAAGAAACAAACGCGGAATTATCGGACTTACCTATATCTATGGAGTAGGACCTAATACATCTGCAAACATTTTGACAAAAGCAGGCATTGATTTTGCAAAACGTATCCAAACTTGGACAGACGAAGAGATTGCTCGTATTCGGTTAGTAATTGCTGAATATAAAGTCGAAGGTCAGCTACGTTCTGAGATCCAGCTTAATATAAAACGCTTGATGGATATTGGATGCTATCGAGGTCTTCGCCACAGACGTGGCTTACCTGCACGTGGTCAACGTACACGTACTAATTCTCGTACTCGTAAGGGTCGTAGAAAAACAGTAGCAGGTAAGAAAAAAGCTGCATCTAAGAAATAATACTCTCAACAGTTATTTTATTATAGTATATCATAACATAGTTTTCATACTAAAAAATATATTCAATGGCTTCCGTTAAAAAAAGAGTTAAGAAAAAAGTAGTTGCCGATGTCCATGGCAAAGCATACGTAAAAGCTACATTTAATAACGTGATTGTTACAATAACAGATAGTTATGGTAATACATTAAGCTGGTCTTCTGCTGGTAGAAACGGGTTTCGTGGTTCTAAAAAGAATACTCCGTATGCATCTCAGGTCTCTGCAGAGAGATCGGGCAAAGAAGCTTATGAAATGGGATTACGTAAAGTTGAGGTTATTGTAAAAGGTCCGGGTTCGGGACGTGAAGCTGCTATACGTGCGCTTGCACATTCGGGTCTCGAAATATTAAATATTTTGGACCAAACACCACTTCCACATAATGGTTGTCGTCCTCCAAAACGTCGAAGAGTATAATCATAACGCTATAGCATATCAGGTACTAACCAATAAACTATATAAGTTTTGATTCATTTCCGATGTTGATTAACTCTCCCTAAGTTTAACAAATAGAAAGTAAATTATGAGTACTACTCCAATGCAAATGCCTGAAAGGGTGCACATTGATGAGTCGTCGAATCCTTATCACGGTAAATTTGTCCTCCAACCGCTCGAAGAAGGGTATGGCGTAACAGTTGGTAATGCACTGCGTCGTGTACTTCTTTCCTCAACTCCGGGTTGGGCTATTATTGGGATGAAAATAAGTTCTGTGCTTCATGAATTTCAAACAATTCCGGGTGTTCTTGAAGATGTTTCTGAAATTATTCTCAATCTTAAAGAAGTGAGAATGCGCGTTTTAGATAAAAAGCCACCTCGCATTAATTTTCGCCTTAAAGGCCCAGGTACTTGGACAGCATTAGATATTGAAAATTCAAATCCACAGATTGAAGTCATGGATCCGGATCATCATATAGCTACTTTAGCCAATGATGCAGATTTTGATATTGAATTACGAGTAGGACGTGGTAAAGGCTATGTACCCGCAGAAGAACAAAATCCAACTGATTATCCAATTGGAATGATACCTATCGACGCGATTTATACACCAATTAAAAATGTAATTTATACTGTAGATCCTCATCGAGTCGGTCAAAAAACAGATTATGAGAAGCTCACTATAGATATTTCAACAGATGGCACGTTGACTTCACAAGAAGCTCTTCAAGATGCTGCTCAGATACTACATGAACATATCTTGCTTTTCATAAATTTCGACGAAATCAAACGTGAACAACAACAAGTAGAAGTAGTAGAAGAAGAAGCTAAAGAAGTTGAAAAAACTAGAATACGACGTATATTACTCACGCCGGTTGATGAACTCGAGCTATCCGTACGTGCCCATAATTGCTTGAAAGCAGCTAACATTAAAAATCTCGCTGAGCTTGTAGCTCTTAATGAACAAGATCTACTTAAATTTCGAAACTTCGGCAGAAAGTCACTAACAGAACTCTCTGAAGTTGTTAGAGACAACGGATTGGTATTCGGAATGAATGTTGAAAAATACATCAAAGACGAACCTAAAGCAATCGTAGAAACTGCATCATAATATACAGTTTATAATTGATTAAATATAATTTACAGACATCTATTTCTTGTAGTTTTTTAGGCAAAAAGAAAGTGCTATGATACACAATAGAGCAGGAAGAAAACTAAAACGTACAGCTAGTCATAGAAAAGCACTCTTGTGCAATATGGCAAGTTCGCTGTTTCAACATAAGAAAATCTCCACAACCGAGGCTAAGGCTAAAGAACTTCGTGCTTTTGCAGAACAGTTGATAACTCGCGCAAAACATGCACTTCAAAGAGAACAACAGGGCCTCCTTCCACAGGGTCAAACAATTGATATTCACAATCGCCGCGAAGTATATCGCTCGATTCGTAATAAAGGAGTTGTTCAGGAGTTATTTGATACCATTGCACCTGCAGTACTAAATCGTCCGGGTGGATATACTAGGATTGTTAAATTAGGGACACGTCGTGGTGATGCAGGTCGTATTGCGATGATTGAGCTTGTTGATTTCTCAGCTTCTCGTGATGGCATTATTCGTCTCCGTCGTAAAAAAGCTGCTTCGAAACCGTCAACTACAATTAAACCTACTATATCTAATGAAAACGCTGCACCAGCAGCACAAGCAAAATTAGAAGCAGTAACTCCAATGATGGAAGAAGTAGTGCCAATTGTTGAAGAAGTTGAAACAGAAACTACTCCTGCGGAATTGATATCAGAAACACAACCTGAATCAACACCTGAAGAAATAGTAGCTGAATCAGCTCCTGAAGTAATTGCAGAAGTAGTTCCTGAAGAAGTAATTGCAGAAGTAGTTCCTGAGGAAGTGACATCAGATACAGCTCCAATATTTGATGATGCTAACAACGAAACAACTGCAGAAGAACCTACTGAGCCAACTGACTCTAAAGAATCTAAAGAAGACGCTGCGTAATCAGCTCAAAATCGATGATATTATAAAGGCAGCTTCACAAAGAAGCTGCCTTTTATTATTTATTCCGAACATCTATGAAACTCCTTTGTACGATTGGTGATTGCAATGGAATTAGCCTCGAAGTTTTTTTTAAAGCAACACAAGAATTAACAGGCATATTGAATCAAGGAATATCTATTTCACTCTGTGCAAATTCACAGACCGTGTCAGATTATGCTGCTATAGTAGGACTTGAAGTGCATTGTTCGAATACAGAGATATCCTTCGGTTCAATGAATATTCCTTTTGTTAACTGTACCACATATTCAAAAGTTAAACTCGGTTCGCCATCTGATTCAGCATCACGATTAGCTGTGGAATCTTTGGAAAAGTCTATTAGACTGACAAGTTCCGGTGACTTTGATGCTCTCATCACTTTGCCGGTATCCAAAGGATCTCTCAAACAAATCGGTTGGGATTTCCCCGGTCAAACGGAAATGATAGCTTCTCACTGTAACGTCGATAATCCCATGATGATACTTTGCTCCGATACCGTCCGAGTCGCATTAGCAACAATTCATACTCCGTTAACTAACGTTCCCGCCGCAATTACCCAAGCTCATATATTAGAACGTATTGCGACTTTTCATAAATCTCTTGAATTAGATTTTGCACTTACCACACCATCGATTGCAGTTCTCGGACTCAATCCTCATGCAGGTGAACAAGGTGAGATAGGTTCCGAAGAAATCACGTCCATAAATCCTGCAATTGTGCAGTCCAAAAATTATGGAATCAACGCCAAAGGCTCATTCCCCGCTGATGGCTTTTTTGCACATGGTGAGTATAAATTATTTGACGGAATCCTCGCAATGTATCATGACCAAGGACTTATACCATTAAAATTACTCGCAACTGACGGTGGTGTTAATTTCACGGCCGGACTTCCAATTGTACGCACTTCTCCAGATCACGGAACTGCATATAGTATTGCCGGGAAAGGAATTGCAGACCACAAAAGTACTGTCAGTGCAATACTTCTTGCTCATCGTATCGCAAATAATCGCCGTAACCAGTAGTAATTCATTATCTTTGTTCAATAAATATTCTATCATTTTTCTTTGTAGCAATTATGGATATTATACTCAATGCTCACTCCCATACTCGTTGGCTAGTTCTTACAATCGCTGTCGTTACAGTACTACTTTATCTCTTCGGTTGGCTTAGCAAACGAAGCTTCTCTAAATTTGACAGAATTATGGGCTCTGTATTCGTCGGAATTCTCGACATGCAAGCACTTATTGGAATTGTTATGCTCGTGATGCTACTTGTAGAAGGTACTACATTGCAGGTCAAGCAACTTGAACATATTGGCACGATGTTTTGCGCAGTCGCTATTGCACATTTGACTGCTCGCTGGAAAAAACTACCCGACACACTCCGATTTCGAAATTCACTGTTATTCTACATTATGGCTCTGATTCTTGTCATCCATGGTATAATTCGCCTTCGTGGAGGACTAACATGGTGACAATGATTCAGTTTGGAATGTATCTATCAAACTCTTCCGACCCCTTACCCCAACAATGAGTAGGATAAGGTAATGCAATTCAGTTTGTAAGTGATTTTGATCTCTCGGAAAAGACTTCTATTCTAAAGTATCGAAACTTGGTAAAAATAAAATGCCGTAACGTTTTGATATTATAATAGATGCATTAAAATCAGTTCTTCTGTGAAACTATCTCTACTGCATCCCGTTGTTGACGCCCGAACAAACCGAGACGTTGGATACTATCAAATCAATACCAACAGAAGGGAATTATATGTGTCATTTTTTAGGATATTCTTCATGCGAATACTCGCACAGCTACTTTTTGTACTTTTAATAACAGCACCCAGTCCGTTGCTTCATTCCGCCGAAACGCATGCCAAAATTACTTCAACATCCGATCCCATTACTACTTCTACTCTTAATGGCTTTATCCGTGATGCAGCTACTAAAGAGACAATAATATCTGCCACGGTTGCTGTAAAAGGAACGAAAATTGGTGCATTAACCAATAGAAATGGGTTTTATTCTCTCAAAAGCATTCCTTCCGGCAAGCAAACTATTATAGTTTCTTATCTTGGATACAAGAAAATCGAAAAGGAAATTGACTTTCAAGAAGGCGATTCAAAAAAATTAGATATCAGCCTTACTCCACAGGCAGTACAAACACAGCAAGTCGTCATCGACGCAGAACGTGAAGTGGAAAAACGTCAAATCTCCGTTAGCCGCGTTGATATTCCAATCAAACAGCTTACACAGCTCCGTATTGGGGGCGAGTCGGACGTATTTCGCGCGCTTCAGTCATTGCCGGGAATTCTCACTTCATCACAAGTATCAAGTGGACTCTACATTCGCGGTGGCTCACCTGATCAAAATCTCGTACTCCTCGACGGATCCACCGTTTATAATCCTTCCCACCTTTTTGGTTTTATATCTGCGTTTAATTCAGACGCTATCAAAGATGTAGAACTCATCAAAGGCGGCTATCCTGCTGAGTATGGTAGTCGTCTATCTGCAGTTCTCAATATTACCCAAAAAGACGGTAACCAAGAAAATTACGAAGGGCTTGCTTCTATTGGGCTTATCTCTTCGCGTGGCTCAGCACAAGGTCCCTTGGGTAATGGGTCATTCTTCGTAGGTGGACGTCGCACCTATCTTGATTTGATTCTAGCTGTCTTACCGGAAGACAAGGAAAATCCTCTCCCAAATTTTGGATTTTATGACCTTAATGCCAAAATTTCTCAAACCTTCAGCCCAAGTGATAAGGTGTTTTTGAGCGGATTCTTGAGTTCGGATAAATTATCTCTCGACGGCGCCGGAATATCCTTCGACATCGGTATCAGCAATAAAGCAGCATCCTTACGTTGGACACATGTCTTTGGTGATAATCTTTTCGGAGTAGTAAACGTGAGTGGAAGTCAATATATTAATGGATTTACAGGAAACAACAGCGGATTTTCTTTCACCGCAGAAAATTCCATTCTCGATTATACCCTCAAGACAGACCTTGAATGGTTCGCCAGTAATGAACTCACCATCAAAGGCGGCTACGAAGGCACACTCTTTACATTCAATTACAATCAAAATTTTAGAGGAAAAGAGGATACAATTGCCCAACTCGGCTCGTCGGCAGATGCTGCTACTAATTTAGAAATTAAAGATCTTACGCATTCTCTCTTCAGTCAGGTTAATTATCAGGCAACGGATTTACTGAGCATTCAGGCAGGACTGCGATTTAATTATCGGGATTCCAGCCGCACTTCTACCTGGGACCCGCGCATAGCTGTTCGCTACCAAATTCAGGAAAATTTTGCCGTGAAAGCTGCCTTTGGGATTTATCATCAGTATTTACGTCTGGCTTCACAACAGGATTTTAGTTTCTTTGATACGTGGCTCCCTACCGATAATACCGTACAGCCGAGCAAGGCAGTGCATTATATTGTGAGTTTTGAGACGAAGCCATGGGAGGATTACGGACTCAATGTGGACTTCTATTACAAGGACTTATCAAATATCAGCGAATTGATTCAAACTGCGACAAAGGGAACAAAAGTCTCGGATGTATTCTACAGCGGCAATGGCCGAGCGTATGGTGCAGAGGTATTTCTCCAGAAAAAAATCGGTGATTTTACCGGCTGGGCCGGCTATGCGATGGGATTCGTCTATGCACAATTCGACAGTATCAATGGTGGACGGGAGTTTAGGCCTAAGTATGACCGACGTCATGATGTGAAGCTCGTCGGAATGTACAAGCTCAATGATCGCTGGGAACTCAGCGCGACATTTACCTTTCAGTCAGGACAGTCCTACTCGGCAGCTACATCTCGTTTTGGAAATCAATTCCCTGGAGAAACTGTCACGTCGCCGTATGTTATAGCACAAGAACGCTACGGTTATCGCCTGCCTCCTACACATCAGCTCAATATTGGAGCAAATTATAATACAACGCTTTTCGGTCAGCCCACCAGATTGCTCATTGATATTTATAATGTGTATTCTAGGCGCGATATATGGTTCCGCTACTACAATACCGACAAAAATGTCACTACCGTAACAGATGTATTGTTGTTACCGATTATCCCGACCATAGCGTTAGAAATGAAGTTTTAATTCACCCTACATTCAAACAAAATCAAAAGATAAAATCATGAAAAGAATATTCTCACGCTCCCAAATTACGATCATTGCTATCGTTTCTATGTTTCTTGCAAGTTGTGAGGATGCACCTCCGACCGGATATGTTCCTGAGTATGTTGTGGAGTCGTATCTTATTGTTGACAAACCAATTACTGGTGTCGTACTTTCACGTTCACTCGCGATTACCGATACATTTAAAATGGAAAACAGCGTTGTAATAGATGCCGTTGTCGAAATCTCGTCGCCGACCGAAACATTCATCCTCCAATACCGCGCAAAGCCCAAAGGCGGTGGTGAATATTTCAATCCTGATACAACCAAGCTAATCCAGCCGAGCACACTCTACACGCTCAAAGTAACGACGGCAGACGGTAAAATTGTCACGGGTTCGACCACTACACCCGAGCGCATTAACTGGCTGCCCGGAAAAGGTCCGAAGCCCGTGTATCAATATCCACTCGATACGTTGAAATTACCCTCGCCGGACTCTCTTCGCTTTTATTGGACGCCAGCAGCCGGAGTGAGCGAGTATTTAATCAGTCTCGAATGCCTTGATACGCTGGAATACGGGAAATATCTCACACCGGCTACGAATGAAAAAAATCGACGGATGAAACGATTCTTTGACCAGGAAGACAGTCCGCAATACTTAGAAACGACGCAATACGGATTCTTACAAGCGACATACGCACCATTCGTATGGAATGCATTTCGCTGGTATGGTCGCACGCAACTTACAGCAATTGCACCGGATTATAATTTTGTTAAATGGTTTAAGTCCCGCTGGACAGGCAATCAATACGACCCAAATCTCGGCAGTGTCAAAGGAGGAGTGGGAGTATTCGCATCAGCGTCGATTGCCACACAGGAAGTATTTGTGTTGAAGAATCAGCCATAAGGTATTCGGTGGTATTCACCCAAACAAAGGGGACAAACTGCAATAGTTTGTCCCCTTTGTTGTATGTGCTCAAGCTGCTGCAATACCTTTCACTTCGAAAGCGTTGCAACATAGTGAACAGAAAAAGATATGTAGCAGAGAATTCATTTGGCGGTTGTGGGCTATTTTTAGTAAGTTGCAAGAAATCCATTTCGTCCGGCCAGTTCTTTGAACTGACCGTAACCACATACCTCTGAAACGGTTGCATGATAGCTCGTTGGTTAAAAGAAACAGTATAAATATCCTTAAAGAGCGGACAAACAATACGTTTCATAGGTACGTATTGACGGTCAGTTCTAAGAACTGACCGGACGGGAAAGAAGTAGCGAAGGGACGCTGATTCCTACCTCAAACTTATCGTCAGGTACATATCTAGCTCTTGTCAAATCAAAGAATTATCGCGGTGGTACGGTGTTTCAAATACGTTGATAAATGATGACACTGTAAACATAGACTCTTCACAAAAAAAGGGGACAAACTTATTCAGTTTGTCCCCTTTGTTTTTCGGCCGAATTATCTATTCACAGCCATGTTGTACTGCTACCGTGATTCTGCGGTTCTTACCGCGGAGGTCGTCTAATTCTTTCGCAGACATTGCTTTGAGGGCTTTGCCGGTTGGCTCGCGGAGGTTTGGTCTGGTTGATGCATATCCAATTGTACCAAACACTTTTGTTGGTGTCACACCTTGCTGAATCAACCATGTACGTACAGCTTCGGCACGATGAGTTGATAGCGGTTGATTGATTTTATTGCCACCTTCGCTTGAGGTATGACCTTCGATCATCACGCGGAGATTATCGCATTGCTTGACGTAGGCAAGTAATTTAGCAAGCGCTCCGGCTGTGCCGGGCTCTTCGAAGTTGAAGTTCGCCGTGCCGACGATAAAGAGTATTTCCGGGAAGTCAGTTTTTGTACCCACTTTAGGAGACTCAGGACATCCATTTTTCGCTGCATCACTATTTGCTTTGCCGGCTATAAGTGGACAATAATCTGTGTCATCACGTACTGCGTCACCATCGGTATCAGCTTTGAGTGGATTGGTTGGCTCCACGCTCACGCCATCTCTTTTGCTCTTGCGATTTACTTCTTCGCCATCGCTTAATGTATCGCCGTCAGTATCTGCTTTAAGCGGGTCGGTTTTGTATTTATTCACTTCTTCGCCATCGCTGAGATTATCACCATCGGTGTCAGCTTTGAGCGGGTCAGTTCTGTATTTGTTTACTTCGTCGCCATCTTTTGCGCCATCTGCATCAGTATCAGCTTTGAAAGGGTCGGTTTTGTATTTATTGACTTCATCGCCATCTTTGAGACCGTCAGTATCGGTATCGTCTGAGAGCGGATTAGTCTTATATTTACGAATTTCTTCACCATCTTTGAGAGCGTCACTGTCTGTGTCTGCTAGAGCAGGATTAGTATTGTGTACCTTCACTTCATCGCCGTCATTGAGACCATCGTCATCGCTGTCAGCTTTGAGTGGATTGGTTTTAAATTGTTTGATTTCATCACCATCACGTAATCCATCCACATCTGTATCTGCAATAGTTGGATTGGTCTTTGTGTTGTTTGCTTCATTACCATCGGTGAGCGCATCATTATCAGTATCAGCGACTGCAGGATTGGTATTGTACTTGGTAATTTCATCGCCATCATTGAGACCATCATCATCACTGTCTGTCTTGAGAGGATTGGTTTTATATTTGGAAATTTCATCACCGTCGAGCAAACCGTCGGTATCGGTATCTGCTAAGAGTGGATTGGTCTTACGAACGATTTCTTCACCGTCATTGAGTCCGTCAGTATCAGTGTCAGCGACCGTTGGCTGAGTATTATACTTGAATACTTCATCATAATCGGTGAGATTATCGCTGTCGGTATCCGGCTTGAGTGGGTCTGTATGGTAAGTGAATACCTCTTCGCCGTCTTTGAGTCCATCACCATCGGTGTCGGGATTGTTCGGATCGGTGCCGATTTCACGTTCACGGGAATTGGTAAGTCCATCATTATCATAGTCTGAGTCACCAAAAACATAATAGGTGAATCCTGCGCCGAAAGTCATGAAAATATCATCGCCATCGGATGCTTTGCCGTCAATAACAGGATCATATCCATCCAACCAATTTGTGCCTGTGATACGAGCAGTTGCACGACCATTGAATACAATATCGTCGGACAAGTACATTTCAAATCCTGCTCCAAACGGAAACATGATTTTTTGTTTGTTATCAGGAATTACATCATTAAGTGGTAATGCCTTGCCGTCGTCATACGTGGGATTCCAATTGGTAAGACCCACACCACCAAATATAAATGGTACGAATTTTTCTCTTGGCAATAAGTTCCACGAAAGAAATGTTTCATAAGTACTTATCCGAGAAAAACTCTTTTCAGGGACTGCACCGAATCCACCCTGACCGAATCGAGCATAAAATTCAGGATATTTCACCTGATTTTCTGCTGTGTTTTTGTAGCGGAGTTGTGCCCATCCGGCACCCGCTTGTAGCGATAACTGATTGATAATATTCCAGCGTACGAATAAATCGCCACCGAACCAAATTTGATTATCTGTAAAAGTTCCCCAGTATTTTGCACCACCACCCGTGAAGCCAAAGCCCACACGACTTCCTTCACTTTGGGCATACAGTGAAGTCGATAGAACGAATATTAACGCTGCGGCTATCATTCCGCCACGTTTTATCTTTGAAAAAAAGCGCATAAAGCTCCCTTTAAATAGGGTGGAAGTACCAAGGAACACATCAGTTCTTGAATTTCCACGTTTGTAAATTGCCGGCAAGTAGGTAAAAATGAGGTTCAATAGCAATTCCAGATTTGCGTTTCATGAATAAATTACTGTGTAGAGTATTCCCAAAGCAATTTACGCAACTGTTATTATCTATTAATAATTACATCTTTTACTTACGATGCAAAATTACGCATGTTCGTATCAGTGTGTGTTACATAACTCCTGAAAAGAGTTGTACGATTCACACATCCAACTAAAAAAATGAAGAAGCTGCATACGATAGATAAGTTGTTGGGTTAAATTACATTCATCGTAGGCGAGAGGAATGAAAGAATGCGTTAATCAAGAACAATTATAGACAAAGCGCCAAACAAAAACGGGACGAACTCCAATGAGTTCGTCCCGTTTTTATAATAAAGCTGTAAATTCTAATCACATCCCTTTTGGACTGCCACGGTAATACGTCTGTTTTTCGAACGTATTTCTTCAATTTGCTTTTTAGTCATTTTCTTGAGTTCTTTACCGGTCGGCTCTTTGACGGTTGGTCGGGTGGCTGCATAGCCGATTGATCCTGCAATTTTGGTCGGTTTCACACCCTGAGCTATGAGCCAATCACGAACCGCTTCGGCGCGTTTTTGAGAAAGTGTTTGATTTACTTTAGCACTACCTTCGCTGGATGTATGACCTTCGATCATGACCTGAAGATTATCACATTGCTGGACATACGCAAGTAGCTTCGCAAGTGCGCCGGCAGTAGCAGGCTCCTCAAAGTTAAATCCATTCGTTCCCACTTTGAATAAAATTTCGGGGAAATCAGTTTTGGTACCAATTTTGGGAGGTTCGGGGCATCCGTTTTGTTTCGGATCGGTGCTTGGCTTACCTGTAATAAGCGCGCAATAATCCACATCATCGCGTACTCCATCTTCATCTGTATCGGCTTTTAAGGGATTAGTCGGCTCAGCACTCACACCGTCTTTTTTACTTTTGCGGTTTACTTCTTCGCCGTCTGCAATTGTATCGCCGTCCGTATCCAGTTTTATAGGGTCTGTTTTGTATTGATTCACTTCCTCTCCGTCTTTGAGTCCGTCGGTGTCGGTGTCAGATTTGGCAGGGTCTGATTTGTATGTTGCTACTTCCTCTCCATCTTTGAGACCATCAGTATCTGTGTCGTTTTTAAGGAGATCCGTTTTATACCGGTTTATTTCTTCACCGTCCTTGAGTCCATCCTGGTCTGTATCTTCGGAGAGAGGATTAGATTTGTATTTGCGGAGTTCGTCACCATCACCCAAGCCATCCCCATCAGAATCTGCCTTGTCCGGCTTAGTCGAATATTGCTTTACTTCATCACCGTCGGTGAGTCCGTCCGAATCGCTGTCATTTTTGAGTGGGTCGGTCTTGTATTGTTTCATTTCATCGCCGTCACGCAGACCGTCATTGTCAGTATCAGCGATGGTCGGGTTCGTCTTAACGGTAGTAATCTCATCACTATCACTCAGTCCGTCATTGTCACTGTCGGTTGCAATCGGATTCGTGGAATGTTTTTTTACTTCATCTCCATCTGCGAGACTATCACCGTCAGTATCTGTCTTAAGTGCATCAGTTTTATAGGTGTTTATCTCTTCGCCATCAAGCAGTCCGTCGCCATCAGTGTCAGGATTAATCGGAGTAGTTTTGCGGATGATTTCTTCGCCGTCATTGAGACCGTCGGAGTCAGTATCTGCTCTTGTCGGCTGTGTCTTATGTTTTAAAATCTCATCATAATCGGTTAGATTATCACCATCTGTATCTGCCTTGAGCGGATCGGTAAAATACGTAAATACTTCCTCACCGTCTTTGAGACCGTCGCCGTCTGTATCCGGATTGTTAATGTCAGTACCTATTTCACGTTCTCGGGAATTGGTCACACCATCATTGTCATAGTCAGCATTCCCAAAGACATAATATGTAAAACCAGCCCCAAAAGTCAAGAAAATATCATCTCCGTCGGCTGGTTTGTTATCTATGACAGGGTCATACCCGTCGAGCCAGGGAGTACCGGTGATTCGAGCGGTGCCACGGCCATTGAAGACCAAATCATCGGTTAAGTATAGTTCAAAACCCACGCCTACCGGGAACATCAGCTTACGTTTTTCATACGTAACACCGTCATTTAGTGGAAGTGCTTTACCATTGTCATACGTGGGATTCCAGTCGGTAATTCCAACACCGCCAAAGAGATAAGGAACAAATTTTTCCCTCGATAGAATATTCCACGATAAGAATGCCTCGTATGTACTGATACGGGAGAAACTCTTTTCGGAGGGTTTTCCAAAGTTGCCATTGTCGAAGCGATTATAAAAATCAGGGTATTTGGCGATTTGTTCTGCGGAGTTTTTATAACGGAGTTGAGCCCAGCCGGCACCTGCTTGAAATGAAATTTGATTAATAATATTCCATCGAACAAACAAGTCTCCGCCGAACCATAATTGATTGTCTGTAAACGTGCCCCAATACTTCACACCTCCTCCACTGAACCCAAAACCAACACGACCACCTTCGCTTTGAGCAAAGACTGTAATTGTTAGCAAAATGAAAAAAGTAATTGGAAGAGCAACACACCGAAATAAATGTACAATACATCGCATAGAAACCTCTTAAATATATTGAAATAGTTGATAATTAGTAAAATTCAAAACCTCTAGGCAATTTACTAAAATAGTAGCAAATGGAAAAATTAAGATTGGGCATTTTGTGGTGATAATATTGGTGTGGAGTATAATAAGTCCGCGTATTGGAAGTAGAACTGAAATGTAAAATTTATCTCAGTACAAAGACATATCAAATTTACTTATTCCTCCAATTTCCCCGATAGTAATCCTGCCAGCTTTTTTGCTCCTTCGCGGCGTTCGTACTTTTTGACAGCATCAAGATTTTGGGTAAATGTCCATTTATTTTCGCGCCATTGCAAGTAGAATTCTTCGATGATTCTTGCGCAGGTCTCGATGTCATTCTGATTGGCTGTTTTACCGGAATTTGTTTCGCGGAGATGTTCGGCTACTGCGCCGGTTGTAGGGGCGAGCGCTATGATTGGCTTGCCAATACCCATATATTCAAATACCTTACCCGGAACAATATACTCGCTTTCTTTTGCTTCATCGACCACCATCAGCAAAGCGTCCGATCGCTGCAAGTAACGAATGCTTTCTTCGTGGGTGACGTATTTGATCACTTCAATTGAATCGCGGAAAGACGCCTTGGCGAACATCTCCTCAATCTCAGCGCCGAAGCGACCGACAAAGCGTAGGAGAATCGAATCAGCGGTGAATACACCGCGTTTCAGGAGCATATCGATAGCAGCAAAGAAGCTTGCGGGAGTTCGGCGGCCATACATCGAGCCGGTATATGTCACGGTAAACTTTTTATTATCAACAGGTTCGGTGTGCGGGAAGTCTGCCGAGTCGAAACCATTGGGTACATAATGGAATTTTTTACGGTCGAGCTCGGGGTATTTGGCGATTGCGTCTTCGGTGATACCTTCCCACGCGCTTTCGACTGCATCAGCTTCAGTAAAGACGGAACGTTCCATCCGGCGGTCAATCAATTTAGGTAGAAACCAACGTTTGGGCGTCGTGAGGAAATCGGTCCAAGGGTCGCGGAATCCTGCCACCCACGGCAAACCTGTTTTGCGCTTGAGATTGCGGGCTATGAGTGAACATGTATAAGGAGGCGAAGAACTGTACATTGCTTCAATATTATAATCTTCGATGATTTTCATTCCGGCTTTGACGGCGGTAAGCATCCAGCCGATACGGGCATCGGGAATGAAGAGGGTGGCACGGATGAATTCAGCGATATTTTCTTTAAAGGTACGTTTCTGTCCTTCTTTTTTGAGGTTATTAACGTCAATCGGTGTGCCTTTTTTCTTACCGGTGAGCATGCGGTAAATGTCATACGGTTCATAGATGTGTGTGCGTTCTACAATTGTACCTGTAGGGATCTTGTCAAGCAGGGATTCATCACGTGCAGGGAATTCACCATTCGACACCGTGAGGACAATGGGATTCCACCCAAATTCGGGTAAATATTGGACGTGTTTGAGTACCCGTTGCACGCCAGGTCCGCCGGACGGAGGAAAATAATAGGCAATGATTAATACATTTTTCATAGCAACAGAATCGTTGACAGGAGAGTAATTGAACGGCAAAAATACGGAAAGTTTGTCTTGAGATTCGGGCAAACGGGAAAAATCAGTAAATTGCCGTTGTTACGTTCTAATCTAATGTTTGCTTCAAATCTACAACCTCATAATTTTATTATCATTGTAAGGATAATTTCATGAAAATTGCTTCTTATGTTTGCTTGATTTTCTTGTCAATTGTTTATACACTTCCTGCTCAAATCTCGGGATCTCCTCCAATATCTGCACCATCAGCATCCACTCCAACGACTGACTCCGGCTCAATTTCTAAATCAACCAATTTTGTCGAAGCTACACTTCACAAGGGTGTAAGTGTAGGAATTATATTCGGTTACGGTTTCAAATCAGGGTATGATTTTGGTGCAGGTATCAGGGCTGGATATTCAGCGAGTCGGCTATATCTTGGCGGTATTTTTACGTATCATTTTGGGCGGTCATTGACGGTAAAAACAGGTTCATTGATTACAACTACCGAACTCTTCGGATATTCGGTTGCCGGTGAAATCGGATATGATGTTTTGCTGGAAAAAAAGGCAATTCTACGTCCATTTGTAGGTGTTGGAATGAGTAATTTTAAGGGAAGTTCCAGTATTGTTGGCTCTATACCTGATTCGACCGGATCATTGCCGGTAAATTTTTCAGAAAATCAAAACGATCCAAATATTCTCATTTGCCCCGGAATTTTAGTTCAATTTCCCATCAGTCACGATCTACTTTTCGGAGGTGATCTTCGCTATAATTTCGTTACTGGGGACGGAGATTATAGTGGGTTCGGACTCTACACTACATTTATGTTTCGCTTTTAATTTCAAGTACTTATGCTTCCACTTCGGGAATTTGTGCCTACCGTCAATCAGTTCGTTGTCGGTCATCGCGGTTCATCGGGTACCGCACCGGAAAATACTCTAGCATCGGTACGTGAGGCGCTTTCAGCCGGCGCGGATATGGTCGAGCTCGACGTACAACTAACGGCAGACCATGAGATCGTAGTCTTTCACGACGCGGTACTCGGGCGTACCACTCCGGGGAAAGGGAAAGTCATTACGACGCATTCAAATACAATGCATGCACTAGATGCAGGTGCTTGGTTCTCAAAGGAATTTACCGGTGAAACGGTGCCGTCGCTCCGGCAGGCAATTGCGCTGATTAAGGGGAAAGCGTATTTGAATATTGAGATCAAGCCGCCGCAGCCCGGGGGAAGATTATCATATTCGATTAGAAAAAATTCTCGCTTGCATATTTGAGGAAAAGATGGAAGAATTTACGCTTTTCGGGTCGTTCCATCACGGTGCTTTGGGTGAATTAAAACGGAACAATCCATTACTCCACACTGCTGCCATTAACCTCCCGAATGACACGCGTTTGCCATCAGAAATCGCTGCGGAAATCGGTTGTGAAGGGTTTATATGTTCGATGCGTGAGCTGACGCATAAACGCTCCAAAGATGCAATTGCGCATGGTATTTACCTCGGCGTTTATACGGTCAATTCGCGTGAAGATTTAGACTTCGCCCTTAGTCGGAAGGCGAAGGCAATTGCAACGAATTTCCCGGCAAGGATTCTGGAGGAGATACGGGCGCGCGGGTGAAAATTTTAACGGAAAAGGAGAAAAGATTTCTCTTGTTTCAACTTCAAAATCAGTATTAACACAAAGTACACCAAGGTTGCACAAAGGTCACTATTGATACACCAATCGTATTGTGAACTTTGTGGTTACCTTTGTGCCTTCGTGTTAAAACTGTTTTTTTAAACGCAAAAGTTAGCAATGGTTTTGTATTATTTTAAAGATTATAATGGAAGTTATCACGCTTAGTATTGGATATGTGGCGGCATTTTGTTCGACCTTTGGGCTTTTCCCACTTGCGCTCAGGGTATGGCGAACGGGTGAAGTGAGTCAATTGCCGGTGGGTATGGTCACTGTGATGTTTATGGGTGCTGTTTTGTGGCTTGTCTATGGCATTATCCGCGCAGATCAGGTGATAATCGGCGCCAATTCAATTGGTTTATTCTTCATCGGTTATGTCGGAATGGTCAAGTTGCGTTCACTGAAGAGGTAGGCGCTTGTGGAGGCTTCAGCGGCAAAGTGGTATTTTTGTGGAATTCTTTTGTTCTTTTCACGACGTGCTGCACCTTCAATGGCACGCTGATACCGCTGATTTTTATGATGAACGCTGATAATTACAGATATTCCGAGATTACGGATATTGTTATCAAATCCTTCTATAAGGTGTTTAATACATTAGGGTTTGGGTTCTTGGAAAAAGTCTATGAAAATGCCTTGTGTATAGAATTACAGTCAGCCGGACTACATGTAGAAAAACAAAAACAAATCACAGTCCACTATCATGGACACGATGTAGGCACCTACTATGCCGATATATTTGTTAATAATGTGGTTGTCATCGAGCTTAAAGCAACGGAATCTCTCTGTGAAGCACACGAATTCCAATTAATTAATTATCTCAAAGCAACAGACATAGAAGTAGGATTACTCCTCAATTTCGGCAAAAAACCAGAAATAAAACGCAAAGTATTCTCCAATAAAAAATCATAACAAATCATAATCAATCATAAAAAATCAGCGTGCCATCAGAGTAAGCATAAAAAAAATCATAACAAATCATAAACAATCATAAAAAATCAGCGTGCCATCAACCCATGCTGAAAAAATAGACAACTAATAAATTTTATAATACATTTAGGAAAATCATGAAACGCACAAACTTTTACGACATACACAAAAATCTCGGCGGCAAGATCGTGCCTTTTGCAGGATTTGAAATGCCGGTTCAATATCCCAAAGGCATCCTGCACGAACACCACATTGTTCGCACAGGAGTCGGTGTTTTCGACGTCTCCCACATGGGTGAATTCGAAGTGCGCGGCGCTGATGCGCTCGCTTTTATCCAAAAGCTGACGGTCAATGACGCCTCCAAGCTCACACCCGGCAAAGCGCAATATTCTGCAATGTGTTACGAAAACGGTGGCATCGTCGATGACTTGCTCGTCTATCACTGCGGCGATTATTACATGCTCGTCGTCAATGGCGCGAATGTCGATAAAGATTTCGCATGGGCGCAAGGAGTAGCACAAGGATTTGAAAATCTTGACCTTATCAATGTAAGTGATGATGTGAATCTCCTCGCGATTCAGGGTCCAAAAGCGCTCGACACCCTCCAAAAATTAACCGATGTAAATCTCACGGATATACCTTATTACAGTTTCTCGTTCGGCACCTTCGCCGGTCTCGACATGATTATCTCCCGCACCGGATACACGGGTGAAATCGGCTGTGAAATTTACTTCCGTGGCGGTGTGGATGTAGCGACAAATGTATGGAATGCAATTTTTGAAGCAGGCGCAGAATTCGGCATCGAAGCCATCGGTCTTGGCGCGCGCGACACGCTTCGCTTAGAAAAGGGCTACTGCCTCTACGGTAATGACATCGACAACACAACCCACCCGCTCGAAGCAGGTCTCGGATGGATTACCAAGCTCGCCAAAGGTGACTTCAATGGTAAATCGGTAATGGAAGCCGCCAAAGCAGCAGGACTCACCCGCAAGCTCGTAGGATTCGTCATGAAAGCCGAGAAAATTATCCCGCGCCAACACTACAAAATCATGGCAAACGGCGTCGAAATCGGTGAAGTGACAAGCGGCAATATCTCTCCGCAACTCAATATCGGCATTGGACTTGGTTATGTAGCAATGGAATATGCCACACCAGGAAGCCAAATTTCAATCTTTGCGCGGAATACCGAATTTCCGGCAGAAGTGGTGAAGATACCGTTTGTGTGATTGATGGATGAGATGATATGTAAAGCGGGAAAATCTTGAGAGATTTTCCCGCTTTTTTTTTGGGGAGCGTTAGGTAGGTTTGGCTATCCAATTCGTTGAATTGCACACACCATAAGAGATGAAAAAGTATGTCATTCTGAAGGAGTCTTCGACTGAAGAATCGACCCATGCTGGTGAATTAATAGTATCGCAATACAGCATGTTATGATTCTTTACCCGGAGGGCAGACTCGAAATGACAGAGCTTTTGTTCCTTGTAAATTCTATGCTTTTAAATTCATATCCGTATCATCGGTTTTCCTAAATAAATACAACAACAATCGTAGTAAGAAAGCGTAAAATAAAGTATCTATCCAAAGACTCAGAATAAAAGATCGGATGAAGGAAAGGCCGTTCCAACGGAAATCAAACACTTATCCATGGAAACCTGCCAGACTTCATTTGCATAGTCTCTTCGTAACCAAATGTCCGGCACGAGATATAGCAGAGAGTATAAGCAGAGGAATAACGATTACTGTCAGGTATGATGGTTAGTGGTCTTCAGCGTTGAAAAACTGGGTCGGGAAAGTACTTTTGTTCACTTCCGAAATATCTAAGTACATGTTTCTTCATCGTAGATTATAGCATCTTATGCCGGGGGCTTTCATCAGTTTTCTAATGATATCATGCTTAAGTTTGTTTGTCTTTTAGTGTCTTTTCGACTCCCAATCAAAATCTCGCCTTTCAAAATAGCTGTTCGTAAAAATAAATCTCAATTTTTCTTCAATCGATTTCTCTTTCGTAAAATACTCTGCAAAACCGTAATCATACCCTGTCTTTCGATAAAAAATATTCTTGATTGTGTCTGCTTCATAATGATGTGCTATCCAGCTGTCTAGACTGTCAAACTCATTATATAAGCCTTCTGCAATTATAGAGTATGGGTATTCTGAAAGAATATTTACTCGTTCTTCTAATTTTTGAACATAGTAAATTTTGGGCTCTAGTACTTCTTCCAAAATCTCAACTGTATGTATTTTCATAGTAGGTTTTTATCTGAAAATTGAGTGAGGGGATATGCTCGATTTATAAGAAATAAATGTAACTTTTGTGTCCGGCAAATTTACCTCAAATTATTCATTTGGGGCAGTAGAATGTGGCTTTTTATGAGAATTTTTGTCGATTTACCTTTACTTCCAAAATATTTGAAGGTGTTGAATGAACAAATACTTGTACACCATAGTTTCCTTCTTTAACTGTTTTTTAAAATCACAAGTATTTAATCCGACGATATTTCACTAAAAGATAACCGACAATGCATCCATGAAATTCACTCGCCCTTTTTTCGCTTTTTTTACGTAGTTTCGCCACAAAACACAGGAGAGAGCGTAGCCGCGAGATGCCTGATATGGCGTCAATTATTCCCATATTTTACTTTGTATTTATTCCTTTTCCCAAGTGACTTTCGGTTAGTGACTTTCGACTTCGACTTTCAACTTTCAACTTTCGACTTTCGACTTTCGACTTTCCCTTTACCTATGAAACGTTACAAAATCTGGCTGCTTCTCCTTGCGGTGGCGGCGCTTGTCCTCGCCGGTGGAGCGTATGTGGCGGTCGAACACGTCCTCCCGTATTCGGGGATTTGTCCCTCGCGGTATGTGGTCGAACATCACCCCGAGGGATTTCAAACGGTTATTTGCCAAGTGGTTATGGTATGACGTATGAGACGGTGAATATCCGTACGCAGGATAGTGTGACCATCACGTCGTATTATATTACGGCTCCTTCGCCGCGTGCTACGATCCTTGTGCTCCATGGAATTGCCGATTGCAAGGAGCATTTTTACCCGATGGCGAAGCGGCTTGTGGCAATGGGATGCAATGTCGCGCTCGTCGATTTGCGCGCGCATGGCAAAAGCGGAGGGAAGTATTGTACGTTTGGGTATTACGAGAAGGATGACATGCAGCGCCTCATCACCGAGATAGGGAAGCGTGACAGCGTGCATCCGATTGGAATCTATGGAGTTTCGCTCGGCGGCGCTGTTGCCTTGCAAACCCTCGGCATCGACCCGCGCCTGAAATTCGGTATCATCGAAAGCACGTTTAATGAATTCGAAAAAGTGAGTGTCGAGTATGGGAAGAGGTTTTTTGGTTTTCGTAGCCCATGGCTTGCGCATCATATTAATACAAAGTCCGGCGTGATTGCGAAGTTTCCTCCCGAAGAGGTGCGCCCGGTTGAGTCGGCACGGAAAATCACCTGCCCGATGCTCATGATTCACGGCGATGCTGACACGAGAATACCGATTGCTTTTGGGCAGGATAATTTCGCGGCTCTTGGTTCGAAAGAGAAAGAATTCTACATCGTGCGCGGCGCAGGACACGATAATCTCAAATCAGTAGCCGGTGAAAAATTCTACGAAACAATCGGACAATTTTTAGAAAAACAGATGAGTTCAGTAAAGAATAACAATCCCTAAGTCTTTGCGCCCTTTGCGCCTTTGCGTTAAAAAATCACAACAAAATTATGCCTCAAAATCAAATCCTAATCACAAAAGCATCCGGCGAAAAAGCGCCGTTTTCTGCTGAAAAATTACGTATTTCTCTTCACCGCTCGGGCGCGACGGATGAGCAGGCAGAGCGCGTCATCGACGAACTCACGAAGAAGCTATACTCGGGAATTACAACCAAAAAAATCTATCATATCGCCTTTCGCCTCCTGAAAGAGACCTCCCGCCACATCGCGGCGAAGTATCATTTAAAGCGTGCAATTATGGAACTCGGTCCGTCCGGCTATCCCTTCGAAAAATTCATCGGTGAGATTCTCCGCTTGCAGGGATTTAGTGTGCAGGTCGGGCAAATTGTGCAAGGTCATTGCGTCGAACATGAAGTCGATGTGGTCGCAATGAAGGATAATCTCCAACTCATGATCGAATGTAAGTATCATAATCAACCGGGCGTTGTGTGTGATGTGAAAGTGCCGCTCTACATACAGTCACGCTTCAAAGATGTGGAAGCAGAATGGATGAAATCCGACAGAAGCGGCAAAAAAATATTCGAGGGATGGGTGGTGACCAATACCCGATTTTCGAGTTCGGCGGTGCAATACGGCACCTGCGTCGGACTCAAACTCCTCGGCTGGGATTATCCCGGCAAATGGAGCTTAAAAGACCAAATCGAAACCCTCGGACTCTACCCGATTACCTGTTTGACGGCGCTCACGAAAGCAGAAAAAGAACAATTATTGAACAAAAAAATAGTACTTTGCCGTGAAATTGTTGAAAATGAAAAATTGCTCCGGCAGATGCTATCGCTCACTCCATTGCGCCTCGATACCGTGATGAAAGAAGCCCGCGAATTGAGCGAGAAGGTGGTGGCGAGGTGAGAGGATTTTTTAATACCGTAGGGGCGAATTGCATTCGCCCAAACCCAAGCACGACTGGGGCGAATGCGATTCGCCCCTACGGTCATTATTCTAATATAAATAAAAAACTCATTCCCAAAATAACAGTAGTACATCCACATTATTACTTTAAAACTATGACACATACATCCAACATCAGCATCCAATTCCTCGGCGCATCCGGCACGGTGACCGGGTCGAAGTATTATATCAATACACCAACCAAAAAAATATTGGTGGACTGCGGTTTATTCCAGGGATTGAAATAGTTACGGCAATTAAACTGGAATAATCTCCCCATCGATGCATCCACCATCGACCTCGTGCTTCTCACGCACGGGCATCTCGACCACTGCGGTTACCTGCCACGGCTCGTCAACGAAGGATTCTCCGGTGAAATCTGGGGCACAATGCCAACGCTCGAAGTAGCGCAAATTATCCTCGAAGACAGTGCACGCATCCAGGAAGAAGACGCCGAACGTGCTAATAATGAAGGATTTACGCGGCATCATCCTGCCAAGCCGCTGTATGGTTCGGAAGATGTTGAGAATACAATTCCACTCTTTGTGCCGCAGGATATTGACCATTGGATACGCATTGATGAGAATATCCACTGTCGATTCCGTTATAATAGTCATATCATCGGAGCATGCTTTATCGAACTCAAAATCGGTGAGAAAACTATCGTGTTTTCGGGTGATATCGGGCGCGATAATGACCTCCTGATGTACCCGCCGAAACACCCCGAACAGGCAGATGTGGTGCTCATTGAGTCCACGTATGGCGACCGCCTCCACCCGCAGCATCCCGAAAAACGATTGATGGAAGTCATCAATTCTGCCTACAAAAAACACGGCACGATTATCATTCCGAGTTTTGCCGTTGAGCGCACGCAAATGCTGATGTATCTGCTCTGGAAATTACGCGAAAACGGTGACATTCCTAATATCCCGGTGTATATGGATAGTCCTATGGGTACCAACGTGTTAGGCGTGTTCGAACGTCACGCCAAATGGCACAAACTACCCCCGAATGAATGCAAGGAAATGCTCAAAGACATTCGCCAAATACGCACGATTCAGGATACGAATCGGCTCATTAAGTCCGACGAACCCAAAATCGTCATCGCCGGCAGCGGCATGGCATCCGGCGGGCGCGTGCTCTCGTATTTTGCGCATTATCTCGGCAATTCCACGGCCACCGTTCTCCTCGTCGGCTTTCAGGCAGAAGGCACCCGCGGCCGCGCGCTGCTCGAAGGCGCAAGCGAAGTAAAGCTCTACGGAAAGTACTTCCAAGTGCGCGCAAGTGTTGAAAATATCGAAGGGCTCTCCTCCCACGCCGACCAATCCGGACTCATCAGCTGGCTCTCGAAACTCAAAAACCCCAAAGTCTATATCATCCACGGCGAACTCTCCGCCTCGGAAGCACTGCAAGCAAAAATCAAAGAAGTCTATGGCTGGGATGCAATTATCCCCAAGCTCAATCAGGTGGAAGTGGTGTAATAGATTGAAAATATTTGGGTTCGGTTGTGCATATTCCACACCTCGTCTGCGGTCACCCGTTGCCGTCCAAGCGATGCTAAATGTATGGAAGATATTGGTATATAATTGAATACTTCGACAAGCTCAGTGTGACGTAACTCGTTCGTCATGCTGAGCTTGTCGAAGCATCAAGCAAATGCCGATTGTATTTTTACAGCATTGCGCCTGCGGACACCAACCAGCCCTGAGCGAAGCCGAAGGGTGGCCTTCCAACCGTCAGAACAATACCGCAAGAACAAGCAGCCGACAAGTGCAATAATTACAAACAATTTGACTAACTTTGCAAGCATGAAAACAAATGCTCCTGACGCGCCTGAAAAAAAACTCTATATAATTGCAGGTTGTAACGGAGCCGGTAAAACGACGGCTTCCTTCACGATTCTTCCCGGACTGTTAGAGTGCATGGAATTTGTCAATGCCGACGAAATTGCCAAAGGATTATCCCCATTCCAGCCCGAAAAAGTAGCGATTGAAGCCGGAAAAAATCATGCTCAATCGAATCAACGAACTCTTCCATGGCAATCATACCTTTGCCTTTGAAACGACACTTGCTTCCAAGGCACACAGAGCCAAAATCCGTGAGGCGAAAGCAAATGGATATACAACAGTACTCTTGTTTTTTTGGTTGAAGTCAATAGAGTTAGCAAAGGAACGAGTGCGCATCAGAGTGATAGAAGGCGGGCATTCTATAGAAGCAGATGTCATCGAGAGGCGCTACAAGAGTGGTATTAAAAATCTGTTTGAGTTGTACTGGAATGAACCGGATAAGCTCTACATTTTTGATAATACCAATGGAAGTCCTGAATTAATCGCTGAAAAAACCGAAGAATCCGGTATGCATATCGTCGATCAACGGAAGTACAATACCCTCATTGAACAATACCATGAATTCAAAGAAAAATGAAGATGAAGAGCTAAAGCAAAAAATCCTCGCCGGTCTCGACCTTGCCTACAAGCGGCTCATCGAGTACAAGCGCGCCAAAAATTCCGTGCTTGTTGTGATGAAGGGTGAGGAGATTGTGCATGTCAGGCCGGAGGAGCTGGAAGGGTAGTAAGAATGCTATCTATTCACTGATAAACGATGGTGATATTCTTCTGCTGTATGAGAGGATGATATTTGCTTTGAAAATGTATCTTTCGAACTAATCGAATAATGGAGTATGCCAAGTAACCCCAAAAAAATCAAATACATATATTTGCCGTTTCTTGCAATGACACTTTGCTTTGTTGCAGGATATACATTGGTATATTGGGCGTTATTTGTAAACCTTGGCGTATTTCCCGTGCAAGATGATATTGTAGAGTACGCGCTACCTTATGCGCTCTCTTGGATTCCTATTCTACTATTGCTACGGTCACGCATTAAACTCTTGGATTTTACCGGTCGCAGCGATTATACCCCCTTTATATATCAGATTGTTGCATCTCTTGCAATGGCGATTCCTACCATTCTTGCGGTGAATTATACCGAAACAGCGACCGGCACGCTCACGGCGTTGGATACAATTACCCAAATTGAAAAGCATGAACCAACGAAATATTACAAACTCAACGAACATTATCTCGACAATACAAATATTGGTATTCATATAGCATCCGATATAAGCGGTAAACTCAATGAATATTACAACATGCACATTTATATCGCTGTGCCGCTTTTGGCTAGAGAGCAAGATACGGTGAATTCAAGATGTTCGGCTTTTGTTGGATTTGAATTTTCACACCGAATCAGCAATGACCTCAATGACAATGAAAAAGATCAGCAGTTTAAACTATTTGCCGGTGAAAGCGAACGTGATTTTTTCATTAAAGTCAGGAATAATTTTGTCTATCTCGACAATATTCGGAATTCAACAAAAGCCGATGGATTCAAAGAAGCAAGTACAAAATGTGTAAAATATACTTCGACGAATCCACTATTTCTTCTACCGGTAAACGAGCCATTTGAAGCAAGAAATGGTGACACCTTACAATGGATGCTGGGCACACTTGGATTCGCATGTGCATTATGGTTGGTTATGGTATTTGCGTTTGAGTTCAAGACAGCAGAACTTCAAGAATTCGAAGCCGGAAACACTTCTGCCTACAAAGATATTCAGGAATTCCTGACGTATTTAATACCCCAAGATGGATATTTCATTACGCCTATTCTCCTCTATATAAATTTGCTGCTCTATGCTGCGATGGTGCTGAGTGGTCTTGGTGTTATGTCATTCAATGGACAAAATTTACTGTCTTGGGGTGCAAATTATAGTCCGCTCACAACGCACGGTGAATGGTGGCGTTTGCTCACCAGCACGTTTATCCATAGTGGACTGCTGCATGTAGTGGCAAATATGTACGGACTTTTGATTATCGGCATGATACTAGAGCCGCTTCTTGGCAAGATAAAATTTCTCGGTATCTATTTATTTATCGGAATAATAGCGAGTTGTGCGAGTTTATGGTGGTATGATGCAACGATTAGTGTTGGCGCTTCCGGTGCAATTTTTGGACTCTACGGTATATTTCTGGTCTTAGCACTCAGAAAAGCATTCCCACCGGAATTAGACAAGAAATTTGCATCAAGTATAGTTTTCTATATCGGTTATTCACTATTTATGGGATTTAGAGGAGGAATCGACAATGCTGCTCATATAGGAGGACTCCTAAGCGGTGTGTGTGTAGGTGCGCTTCTCTACCAAACCCTACAAGCAAAAATAAAAGCCGGATATAATAGTGAAAAAAATGCCTGATATTCTTTGATGATAGATTATTCTACATTGGTAGTTTACGATTAATCGGTAATTACGATAAACCTTAGTAGAAATATGTCGGACAAAGAATTAAACCTTATTACCTTATGGTGTCTATTCCTACCAAGGAAGATGCCTGCTTTTTATACACATAAGGTTGTCCTTCAAGTGGATATCGTGTGTGCTACTAAGGTTTTCGCTCATATTCATTGAACGCACTTTTATTTGCTAAAAGTAACCTGTCAAAGTTCAATATACAGTCAAATTACGGTGGAAATAGGTAGGTAATTGAACCCTTCGACAAGCTAAGGGTGACGATAAACCATTAGTCAAAAAGAGATTGCATAGGAGTCTCAGCCATATTGTCGGACACTTACGTTGACATCTCCATTTGGCTACCTCACCATTCCTCCGTAGTTTCGCGGTTAATGTAATGGTTCAATCGTGATACTTGCAATTCTATGAGAATACACGTCCTCCTTCTTGCCCTCTATATTCTGCTGCTTTCATGCCTGCCCTGCGGCGACATGAAGGATTGCAGCGAGGTTGCGACGGGGAGAACTGAATCACATGCCACTGCCGCGCCAGACGTTACCAATCACACGCATCACGATAAGGATATCGAACTATGTTCGCCCTTCTGTAGCTGCATTTGCTGCGGACAAATTACGAATTGGCGTAGTAATAGTATTATAATGCAACCTCTTATGCGAGTATCGCCGCCCAAAATACTACTCGCTGCTCCGTTCCCTCAATCCGAATACACCTCCGCCATTTGGCAACCTCCCAAATACTGCTGATACAAGGCAGTTAATCCGTGAACAGTATCAATCATCTTGGATAAGTCCGAGCGGGATTATCGTGCACGCTTGAATTTCTGCATCTAATTTTCTTTAATCTGACGCGCATTTCGTGGAGTGGTGTAACCTCTTGCAGAGGTACACACCTCTCTGTAATTGGTATGTGAGAATTTGGCATCTGTTTGTTCACAACAAGCAAGAAGTCAAAGTCACATTTATAAATACGTATCAATATTAGAAGAAGATTGATTACCTATTCAGCCGCTTAACCCACCCCTAAATCCCCTCCCGAGAGGGGACTTTTTGGTAAATTTTGTTGTATTTACCCTCTCTCGGGAGAGGGCAGGGTGTGGGTTCCTGCTGTCGGATACTAAAGACTTACTACGTATTTTGTTTTCATAACTACCATCTCTATAATATTATTATGCTAAATACTATCATTAGGTTCTCTGTCAAGAACAAACTCATCATCGGGCTCTTCGTGCTCCTGCTTGTCGGCTATGGCGCCTACGAATGCACCCGGCTCCCGATCGATGCCGTGCCCGACATCACGGACAATCAAGTACAGGTTATTACATCCGTTCCCTCTCTCGGCGCGCCGGACGTCGAGCGGCTCATTACATTCCCAATCGAACAAGCCACGAGCAATATCCCCGGACTCCATGAGATTCGCAGTTTTTCCCGCTTCGGGCTCTCGCTTATTACCATCGTTTTTGATAATAATGTGGATATTTACTGGGCGCGGCAACAGATATCAGAACACCTCAAAAGCGCGCAGGAGCAGATACCGGCAGGTATGGGCACGCCCGAGCTTGCGCCGGTCACAACCGGGCTCGGGGAGATTTATCAGTATGTACTCCGCGCAAAGCATGGCTATGAGACGAAGTATGACGCTACCGAACTCCGCACGATTCAAGATTGGGTAGTACGCAGGCAATTGCTTGGTGTGAAGGGAGTTGCCGACGTAAGTAGTTTTGGTGGCAAACTCAAGCAATATGAAATCGCCATCAATGTCGGCACGCTCAAGTCTTATTCTATCACGATGAACGATGTATTCACCGCTCTTCAAAATAATAATGAAAATACAGGCGGTGCTTATATCGAGAAAAAATCCACCGTGCTGTATATCCGCAGTGAAGGGTTAATTGGCAGCATTGAAGACATACGGCAAATTGTCGTCAAAAACACCGCAAACGGCACGCCGCTCCTCATCAAAGATGTCGCCGATGTTCGCATCGGAAGTGCAGTGCGCTATGGCGGCATGACCTACAACGACGAAGGCGAGGCAGCCGGCGCGGTGGTACTCATGCTCAAAGGCGGCAACAGCAGTCGGGTTATCCAAAACGTGAAAGAGCGTATCCGGCAAATCGAAAAAACCTTGCCCGAAGGTGTGATAATCGAGCCGTTCCTCGATCGCACGAAGATGGTTAATAACGCAGTCGGCACTCTGACGACGAATCTCATGGAAGGCGCATTAATTGTCATATTCGTACTCGTGCTTTTCCTTGGGAATTTCAGGGGCAGGGCTGCTTGTCGCGTCCGTTATTCCACTCTCGATGCTCTTTGCGATTATTATGATGAATATTTTTGGCGTCAGCGGGAATCTGATGAGTTTGGGAGCGCTCGATTTTGGATTAATCGTCGATGGCGCGGTGATTATCGTCGAAGCAGTGCTCCATGGTGTAACGCATAACCGCCATTCTAACCAATCAATTACCAAGCTGCACCAAAGCGAAATGGATGATATGGTTAATAATTCGGCGAGCAGGATGATGAATAGTGCGGTCTTCGGACAAATTATCATATTGGTCGTGTATTTACCAATTTTTACGTTGCAGGGAATTGAAGGTAAAATGTTCAAGCCGATGGCGCAAACCGTTGCTTTTGCTCTTCTTGGAGCGTTTTTACTTTCGCTGACCTATATCCCGATGATGAGCGCGCTTTTCCTGAGTAAAAAGGTAAATCCGGCGAAGAATATTTCCGACCGGATGATGGATTTTTTCGTGAAAAGTCATCTACATTTTCTGTCGAAAATGGTGAAATTTCCGGTGGTGGTTTTGGGCGGCGCGCTCTGTCTTGTAGCAGCAGCGGGAATAGTCTTTACGAACATGGGTGGGGAATTTATCCCGGAATTACCCGAAGGTGACTTTGCCGTGGAAACGCGTGTGCTGACCGGCAGTAGTATTCCCACGACGGTCGATGCATGTCTCAAGTCGGCGCATATTCTGAAAATGAAATTCCCGGAAGTCGAGAAAGTCATCGGCAAAGTCGGCAGCGGTGAAATTCCAACCGATCCTATGCCCATGGAAGCAGCCGATTTGATGATTATTCTCAAAGATAAAAGTCAGTGGACATCAGCCAAAACCTGGGAGGAGCTTTCCGAGAAAATGAGTGAAGCCCTGCTCGACGTGCCGGGCGTGACGTTTAGTTTTCAATATCCCGTCGCGATGCGATTTAATGAACTCATGACCGGCGCCAAACAAGATGTGGTGTGTAAAATTTTCGGTGAAAATTTAGACTCCCTGTCAAAATATTCAAAGCTGCTCGGCGAGCTTGCCGCAGGTGTCGAGGGTGCCGAAAATATCTATATCGAATCAATCGCCGGACTCCCGCAACTCATAATTACCTATAAACGCAACATCATAGCCCAATACGGCATGAATATCGCCGACATCAACCGCGTCGTCAATACCGCATTTGCAGGGCAAAGTACAGGACAAGTCTTCGAGGATGAAAAGCGTTTTGATATGGTAGTGCGCCTCGCCGGTGAACGTCGGCAAAGCATCGAAGATGTACAGAATCTGCTGATTCCTACACCTCAAAGTGAGCAGATACCACTTTCTCACGTGGCTGATGTGGCAATTACCGAAAGTGTCAATCAAATACAGCGTGATGATGCCAAACGGCGGATAATTGTGGGATTTAATGTCCATGGAAGAGATGTGCAAAGTATCGTTAAAGACTTGCAAGAAAAGGTAGATAAACGCATCAAGCTCCCGAGCGGCTATTATATTACTTACGGAGGCGCATTTGAAAATCTGGTAGCCGCTCAAGCGCGATTATCACTCGTTGTGCCACTTGCATTGCTCCTGATTTTCCTGTTTCTCTACTTTGCATTCGGTTCGGTGAAGCAGGGCTTGCTCATTTTCTCGGCGATACCGCTTTCTGCCGTCGGTGGTGTATTTTTTCTGGCACTGCGGGGAATGCCCTTTAGTATCAGTGCCGGCGTGGGATTTATCGCCCTTTTTGGCGTATCTGTCTTGAATGGCATAGTCTTGCTTGCGGAGTTTAATCGTATTAAATCCACCGGCGAGACCGACCCTACGCGCATCGTCATCGAAGGCACGAAGCAACGTCTGCGTCCTGTCCTCATGACGGCATTTGTCGCATCGCTTGGTTTTCTGCCGATGGCGCTCAGTCATGGCGCGGGAGCCGAAGTGCAGCGTCCGCTCGCGACGGTGGTGATTGGCGGCTTGCTCATCGCTACCTTCTTGACGTTGTTCGTGTTACCGGTGCTCTATATCATTTTTGAAAAAGGATTCCGCGCCACGCCACGGTCAATTACCGCATCGATTTTCTTTGTAATGAGCATGCTTACCGCGCTTCCTTCCACCGCGCAACAGCCAATTACCCTCCAAGCAGCAATCGACAGCGCACTTCGTAATAATTTGTCCATTAAAAATGAAGCATTGCAGGCAGAATACCTAAAAAAACTTCAGGGTGCGGCGATTGATATTCCGCCACTTTCTCTCGCCGGTGAGTACGGACAGATCAATTCCGCCTTCAACGATACAAAATTTACTCTTTCGCAAACGATAAATTTCCCAACTGTTTATACGAAAGCCAAGGCGCTTGGCGAAGAGAAGTATAAAAGCGGTATGCTGGCGCTCGCGGCGAAGCAAGCCGAACTCAAAAAGCAGGTGCGTCAGGTGTTTTACGGGTTGCTGTATTTGCAGCACAAGCAACAATTGCTGCAGCGTGCGGACAGCATGTATGCCGCATTGGTTGAGAAAGCAAACGCGCGGCTTGCGAGTGGTGAGAGCGCGCTTCTCGAAAGAACAACGGCGGAGATTCAGCGCGGGCAGATCAACATGCAATTGCTCGGATTGCTGAGTGAGATTGACATCCTGCGTATTCAATTTCAACTGGTGATTAATTCACGTTTGCCGGTGATGCCGAGTTCTGAGAAATTAAAGTTGGACCCGCCGCAACCGCTTGATAGTTCTGTACTTGAATATCATCCACAGTTGAGAGTATTACTTCAGGAGAAAAGCGCCGCGCTACTTACGACCGAAGTCGAGCAGTCGAAGTTGTGGCCGGACTTGACGGTGGGATTCAGCACGCAGACGATACAGGGCATGGGTGCTGACGATGTTCGGTATTCGACCTCGACGCGGTTCAATTCTCTCCAAATTGGCGTGAGTGTGCCGCTCCTTTTTATGGCGCAATCAAGCAGAATTGACGCTGCCCGCACAATGGAAGCAATGGCAGAAAATTCATATAAGATTGGCAGGCAGAGCGTTTTTGCGGACGTAGAATCTGCGCTCCGGCGATACAAGGCACAGAAGCAAATCGTTGAATATTATGAAAATACTGCTCTTAGGAATGCAACGGATATTACCCGCACTGCGGGTCAACAGCTTGCCTTGGGTGAGATTAATTATCTCGAATGGGCACAGCTCATAAATAATGCCGTGGCTGTTGAGAGCGGCTATCTCGACGCTGTCAAAGACCTTAATGAAACAAGTATCCACCTTGAATTTTTAACTAATAATTGAACGAATGAAACTGCCCATAAACGATAAAAAATTCCTGTTTTTGCTTTTCGCAATCTCGATTGTGGTTGCGTTGGAAGTGTTATCGCTGCTGGATGTGCATATTCCGATGCCGTATTCGCCGATAGTGTTCGCGGCGTTTATTCTCGGTATCGGCTGGCGTGTGCTGTGGAGCGGCGTAAAAGCTATTGTAAAGCTGAAATTCAGCAGTATAAATTTACTGATGACTATTGCTGCAATCGGTGCATTCTATCTGGGTGAATATCCTGAAGCGGCGGTGGTGATTGTGCTCTATGTATTGGGCGAACGTCTTGAAAGTATTGGTGTTGCAAATTCCAAAGCAGCACTGAACAACCTCGTACGCAGTGCTCCGAAAGTAGCGTTTGTGCCCTCACAGAATCAAGCTATCGCGATTGAGAACATCCCAGTCGGCACGATTATTCACGTCAAAGCAGGTGAAATGATACCCCTCGACGGGAAAATACTCACCGGCGAAACGAGCATCGATGAAGCAACGATCACCGGTGAACCTATCCCGCAGGACAAACATGTGGGCGATACGGTGTTCGCCGGTACGCTCAACAAAAACGGTTTTGTCGAAATCGAAACCACCAAGCTTGCCGCCGATACGACGTTTTCAAAAATCATCCGCCTCACATTCGAGGCATCTGCCAATAAAAGTGACACGCAGAGATTCATTCAGAAATTCTCCAAAATATACACTCCGATTATTATTAGCTTGGCAATACTGGTAGTTACGGTGCCGGTCTTTATCCTGCATTTGGATCTGCATCACTGGTTGAAGCAGGCGATAACGCTTCTGGTCATTGCCTGTCCGTGCGCGCTTGTCATCTCGACTCCGGTGGCAATTTACGCGGCAATCGGTAACGCGTCGGCAAGGGGCGCGCTCGTAAAAGGCGGGAAATACATCGAGGCATTGGCATCAATTACGGCGATAGCGCTCGACAAAACACGCACGATTACCTTCGGCAAGCCGGTGGTGTCGGATGTATTTCCACTCAATGGAAATAGCAGGGAAGAACTCTTAGCATGTGGCGCGGGCACAGAAATTTTCTCGGAACATCCTCTCGCGCAAGCTATTGTGGATGCGAGTGTTGCAGAAGGATTCACGCCGCATGAAGCCCAAAAATTCAAAAGTATTATTGGCAAAGGAGCAACGGCTACCTGCCTGGTATGTAAGGACGAAACGACCTATGTCGGCAAGCTTGAATTTATCCGGGAGCATACACCCTTCGACAGTGAAGCCGAAAATATTGTTGCCCGGCTTTCTGCTGATGGTGCTACGAGTGTGGTCGTGAGTTGTGGCGGCGCCATTGCGGGAGTTATCGGATTAATGGATGAAATTAAGCCGGATAGTGCGGCGGCGGTGAAGGAACTCAGAGCGCTTGGTATCGAACCCGTCATGCTCACCGGCGATAATGAAGCAGCCGCGCAGTATGTGGCTCGTCAGGTTGGAATTACGACGATATTCGGTGGATTATTACCGGAAGAAAAAGTAGGGAAAATCAAAGAACTTCTGAGTCGCTATCAAGCAGTGGCAATGGTCGGTGATGGCATCAATGACGCGCCTGCCCTGGCTCAAAGTACAGTGGGAATCGCAATGGGCGCAGCAGGAAGCGATACGGCAATTGAAACGGCAAATATTGCCCTTATGAATGATAATCTTTCGCTGATTCCACACCTCGTGCGCCTGAGCAGAAAAACAGTACGAACGATACAAACCAATACCATCGGCGCAATTGCCGTGAAAGTGATATTTATTGCGCTCGCGATCGCCGGTTACAGCAATTTAGTACTCGCGATCGCCGCCGATGTCGGAGTGACACTCGTGGTGATACTGCTGAGTTTGCGCCTTGGGGCTTATTCTCCAAAAAATACTAACCAATAAATTCTATAATACCGCAATCAATTTAATAGTAACGTATTTACAACAATGCTGTCATTCTGAACCCTTCTTAGGGTGAAGAATCGAAACTTGCAGACATCACCAAGTTTCGATTCTTCGGCCTCTACGACTCCCTCAGAATGACATACTTTTTAATCTATTTTAGTATAACTACATCATACAAAAACTATGAAAACAACTATAACAATAGCAATGCTTTGCATACTTCTGGGAGGATGTAGCAATTCCCCAAAAACAGAGAATACGCCCGCTCCCGAGCCCGCCGACGAAACGACCGTCACCCTCACCGAGGCGCAACTCAAGAATTCGGAGGTTCGGGTTGGCACAATTCATCAGCAAAATATCTCCTCGCTCCTGAAAGTAAACGGAAAATCGAAGTGCCGCCGCAGAATATGGTGTCCGTCAGCGTGCCGATGGGCGGATACTTGAAATCTACAAAGCCGCTCGCCGGAATGCATATCGGCAGGGGCGAGTCAATTGCGGTAATGGAAGACCAACAATACATTCAACTCCAGCAGGATTATCTTGTTGCGAAGGTTCATGCTGTGTCATACGAGGCGGAATTCAACCGGCAAAAAGAATTAAATCATACTAAGGCCGGGAGCGATAAAGTATTTCAAGCAGCGCAAACTGAATACCTTTCGCAGAAAATTCTCCTCAAAGCGCTCGAAGAAAAGCTCCGATTAATTGGTATTAATCCCAGTGAACTCAGCGAAAAAACGATGTCGAGAAGTATTACTATCGCATCCCCGATCGACGGTTTCGTCTCGCAGGTCAAGCAAAATATCGGGAAGTATGTAGCGCCGACGGATGTGCTCTTCGAACTCGTCAATCCCGCCGATATACATCTCACACTGACCATATTTGAAAAAGACTTGCATTCGTTGTCCGTTGGGCAGAAATTGATTGCTTATACCAATACCGAGCCATCTAAAAAATTCGCCTGCGAAATAATTCTCATCGGCAAAGATGTCTCGCCCGAACGCACGGTGCAGGTGCAATGCCACTTCGAAAAGTACGACAAATCGCTCATCCCCGGCATGTACATGAACGCAGAAGTAGAAGTAGCCACGAACAGCGCGTACGTCATCGACAATGACGGGCTCGTTCGCTTCGAAGGCAAGCAATATGTTTTCACCGAAACCGGCAAGAATACCTACGCCATGCTCGAAGTCACCACCGGCAACAGCGAAAACGGCGCCACGCAAATTACGCCAACCGATACAAGCAGCATAGTAGGCAAGCGCTTCGTGACGAAAGGCGCCTATACTTTACTCATGAAAATGAAAAATAAGGAAGAGGAGGAGTGAGGAATACCGGGGAATGCCGAGCGGTATTTACCATACAGCCCACGGTGTATAACCGTGGGCTGTATGGTTGAGTAGCCCCACCGAACCCTATTTTCTCTATTTTTGCGCACATACTCCGGCAAACTACTACAAGAAAATTATGCATAAAAACCACTTTCATAAGTTACTAGTCAAAGACTTAGGGATCGATACCTATCGTGAGAATATTATTTTTATCCGCGCAGACAGTCATGTGTGCCGTTCAGAAGGGTTCACGGCGCTTACGCGGGTGGTGGTGCATAAAAACGGCGCCGAGATCGTGGCGACTCTGAATGTGGTCACTTCCAATTTATTACAAGATGGCGAGGCGGGCTTGTCGCAAGAGGCATTGAAGCGTTTGGGTGTGACGGATGGAACTATAATTGAAATCTCACACTTACACCCGATAGATTCGCTCAAATACGTTCGCGCGAAGATATATAAAAAAGAACTCGACGACATTGGTTATTCCGAAATCATCAAGGATGTCGTGGCCGGACATTATTCCAACATCGAAATCGCTGCCTTTGTCTCTGCTTGTGCGGGGAATAATTTATCGGTGCAGGAAATTATCTCGCTCACCAAAGCGATGATTGCTGTCGGGCAGCGCCTCGACTGGCATCAGCCGATGGTACTTGATAAGCATTGTGTGGGCGGACTGCCCGGTAACCGTACAACACCGATTGTGGTAAGTATAATTGCAGCAGCAGGTTTGACGATTCCGAAAACATCATCACGGGCAATTACCTCGCCCGCCGGCACAGCCGATACGATGGAAACGATGACGCCGGTGAATCTCTCCATTGATGAAATTAAGCGCGTCGTCGATCTTGAAGGCGGATGCTTTGCCTGGGGCGGCGCCGTGAAATTGAGTCCCGCCGATGACCTGCTCATTGCCGTCGAAAAAGCGCTCGATATCGACAGCGAAGGTCAGATGGTGGCGTCGGTGCTGTCCAAAAAAGCGGCGGCCGGTTCGACGCATATTCTCATCGACATACCCGTCGGACCGACGGCGAAAGTACGTTCGCAAGAGGAAGCTCTGCGCCTGCAATATTACTTCAAAGCTGTGAGCGATGCGATTGGTTTTCATACGGAAATTGTGATCACCGACGGCACGCAGCCGGTGGGACGCGGCATCGGACCGGCGCTCGAAGCTCAGGATGTGCTCGCCGTTCTGCGGAATGAAACTGATGCGCCGAATGACCTACGGCAGCGTTCACTCGCGCTCGCCGCTGAATTACTCAAACTCTCCGGAAACTATACACTTGGCACCGAACGCACCGCTGCGCAGACAATCCTCGAAAGCGGCAAAGCATACGAAAAATTCATGGCAATCTGCATGGCGCAAGGTGGATTTACCGAACCGGAAGTAGCCCCATATTCCTACGAAATTCTCGCCGAAAAAGACGGATGCATCACCGCAATCGACAATCGCAAGCTCGCACGGATAGCCAAAATGGCGGGCGCGCCGAAGTCACCGACGGCAGGTGTGATGTTCCTTGCGCCTCTCGGCAAATGCGTTCAAAAAGGCGACGTGCTCGTAAGAATTTACGCAGAGTCCCACGGCGAACTCGAGTATGCAAAAGAGTATGTGGCGACGATTGAGGGTTTGGTGGAAATTGGGTGAAAATTTACTTTGTAATGGTAGATAATTGAATAGTTTATAAAACTTTAGCAAGAAAACTTAGCCCTGTAGGGGCGACCTGTTTGTAGCTAAGATGTCCACAAGAACAATCGTAGCACCATCGGTGCGACCTGTTTATTGCGCAAACATGTCGCTCCTCTGGCGCCAAAAGGTATTCTGATATTTAGGTGCGAAAAACTCCGCTTTACTATATCTAATTTCCCTATCAACAAATAGCTCCATCAACGCTGGCATACTCCTCAGCGTTCGATGAAACAAAAAAACACAATTTCGGATGCAAAGCAAATCCTTATTTTAGCATCATATTTTCTATTTAATCCTTTAATTTTTCGGAGCTTTTATGAATAGATTTTTCACACTTATTTTTCTTTTGGGATTGGTATTTACGGTGAGTACGTTGAAAAGCGGTGTGCCTGGGACGGTGCAATTCAACCTTGGCGGGCATACGGGTATTGTCAGTGCTGTTAAGTGGAGCCCTGATGGCATGAAAGTAGCAACAGCCAGTTGGGATGGTACTACTATAATTTGGTCGACCTCGAATGGCACAAAGCTCTTTACATTAAATGGACATACAGGCGTTGTAACTGACATCCATTGGAGTCCAGATGGTTCGAAATTAGCAACTGCGAGTTATGATAACACTGCAATAATCTGGTCAGCAATAAGTGGCACACAACTCTTTACATTAAGAGGGCATACAGTTTTTATTGAAGAGGTACAATGGAGTCCTGATGGCACGAAAGTAGCAACTGCGAGTTATGATAAAACTGCCATAATTTGGTCAGCCACGAGCGGCACAAAACTCTTTACCTTAAGAGGACATACCGCGTTTGTCAGAACCATCCAATGGAGTCCTGATGGCGCGAAAGTAGCGACAGCAAGTGATGATAAAACCGCTATAATCTGGTCAGCCACGAGCGGCTCAAAACTCCTGACATTAAGTGGGCATACTAATCTTGTTATAGCCGTACAATGGAGTCCTGATGGCTCGAAAGTAGTAACAGCTGGAGATAATAGAGCTATAATTTGGTCAACGACGAACGGTACAAAACTCATTGCCTTAAGTGGTCATACTGATATAGTTACAGCAGTTCAATGGAGTCCTGATGGCTCGAAAGTTGTGACTGCGAGTAGGGAAGATAATAATGCAATAATTTGGTCTGCAACGAGCGGCACACAATTCTTTATATTAAATGAGCATATTTCTTATGTCAGGGATGTCCAATGGAGTCCTGACGGTACTAAAGTTGCAACTGCGAGTAATGATAATACAGCTATAATCTGGTCAGTGAAGAACGGCATAAAACTTTTTATACTAATCGGGCATACTGATTATGTCGATGCCCTCCAATGGAGTCCTGATGGCTCGAAAATAGCGACTGCAAGTTATGATGGAACTGCAAAAATCTGGTTCGCTACCGATGCAGACGGTGTTTCAGAAGAATCCCCCCAACCACAACCCAATTTCTCTCTCTACCCCAATCCCACCGATAATACGTTCACTGTAAAATTTGAAAAGGAAACGATTGTTCCTGCTACGCTTCGTATTGGTAATATTCTCGGACAGTCGGTCGCAACGTATGATATTCCGGCTGGTGTCATGGAATGGCCGGTTCACGTTGAGGGCTTATCGGCGGGAATGTACCATGTTCAATTCAATTCCTCCATTCGACCATTAGTAGTGTATTAGGTCACAAAAATCTTCTCCGCGCCCTTTGCGAAACCTTCGCGACCTTTGCGGTTAAATAGCGCGTAAGTATCAATTATACAATCCAGTAAAATGAAAATCATCTTCTCCCTCCCCGGCAACGAAGCGCTTGCTGAAAAAATTGCCGTCGGAATTCATGCCGAGACCGGCATCTGTATCCACCGTCAATTCCCTGATGGCGAGACGTACCTGCGCATCGAAAGCGATGTGCGCGGACGGGAAGCGGTGGTCGTGTGTACGCTCCACAGGCCGGATGATAAACTCTTGCCACTATTATTTTTATGTCAATTACTCAGAGATATGGGCGCTGCTTCAGTTTGCCTTGTGGCGCCGTATCTGGCGTATATGCGGCAGGATACACGCTTCAACCCGGGCGAGGCGGTGACGTCCGAGTACTTCGCGAGTTTGCTCTCGTGCGCTATCGATCGGTTAATTACCATCGACCCGCATCTGCACCGGCGGAATTCCATGCAGGAGATTTACAGCGTTCCCTGCGATGTGCTGCATGCTGCTGGCGTGATTTCGACGTGGATTCGGGAGAATATTCCACAGGCACTGCTGATAGGACCCGACAGCGAGAGCGAACAGTGGGTGTCGGAGGTGGCGCGGAATGCCGGAGTGCCGTATATTGTCCTCGAAAAAATCCGCCACGGTGACCGCGATGTCGAAGTCTCGGTGCCGGATGTCGAGAAATATAAGGACTATACGCCGGTTCTCGTGGACGATATCATCTCGACAGCGCGCACGATGATCGAGACCGTCGGGCATATTCTCAAAGCCGGAATGAAGCCGCCAATATGCATAGGAGTACACGCAGTTTTCGCCGGGGATGCGTACCGTGAGTTGCTTGCCTCCGGTGCCGAACGGGTCATTACCTGCTCGACTATTCCGCATGAAAGTAATGGAATTGAGGTGGCGGAGATGATAATTGCTGTTCTTGTATGACCCAAAATATTACATAATATCAAGTAATAATAATAAATTAAAAGAATAAATATGATTAAAATAATCACTCAGAAGTTCATTGACAAAACATCGAGATACCTACAAGAGAAACAAAAACAAAACATCGCGAGCCGATTAGACGAGCGTGCTTTGGACAGTACTTGTGAATATATTGAGCGGGAGATGAGTACTATCAAGCCGCAAAAAAGCGTCGAAGCGGTGATGGATGTTGCTTTTGAGCATATACAATTGAGTGGGTTGTACTTGGAATTTAACGTGTTTTCCGGTAAAAGTATCAATTATATTGCCTCAAAAACACCTCAAACAGTCCACGGCTTTGATTCGTTTGAGGGATTGCCTGAATTCTGGCGTGATGGGTTTGATAAAGGAGCGTTTGAAGTAGATGCCTTACCCAAAGTACATACAAATGTAATGCTCCATAAAGGATGGTTTGACAATACGTTACCACAGTTTATCAATGATCACCCCGAGCGCATCGCTCTCCTGCATGTTGATTGTGATTTGTATTCTTCGACCAAAACGATATTTACGTTATTGGGTGATAGAATTATAAAGGGAACGGTGATTGTTTTTGACGAATACTTCAACTATCCGATGTGGCAGCAGGGTGAATTCAAAGCGTTTCAGGAGTTTATTCAAGAACGCGGGTTGTCCTATCGCTATCTGACATACAATAGTAATCATGAGCAAGTGGCTGTGATAATTGAATGAGGATTCAACAGATAAGTGTCTTTCTTATATGATGCTTGGACGGCAATGGGTGACCGAAGGCGAGGATTGGAGTATAACCAACAGAACCAAAAAAAATCCCGCTTCGAGGTAATTCGGAGCGGGATTTTATATGAGTAGGGGAGAGAATTAATAATCCATTCCACCGTGAGCGTGTGGCATTGCGCCTCCGCCTTTATTTTCTTCCGGACGTTCTACGATAGTTGCTTCTGTAGTTAAGAGCAAGCTTGCTACTGAGGCAGCATTTTCGAGGGCTACTCGGGCAACTTTCGTTGGGTCGATAACGCCTGCAACAATAAGATCTTCATAGACTTCGGTGCGTGCATTGAAACCATAAGCATCGCTTCCGGCTTTGATGTTATTGACGATAACCGATGACTCAAGTCCTGCATTTGCAGTAATTTGACGGATCGGCTCTTCAATCGCACGACGGATGATTGCAATACCTGTTTGTTGATCGTGATTCGCACCTTTGAGGTTATCAAGGGCACTGACTGCGCGTAAGTATGCTACGCCTCCACCAGGAACGATACCTTCTTCAACCGCAGCGCGTGTTGCGTGAAGTGCATCTTCTACACGTGCTTTCTTTTCTTTCATTTCAACTTCTGTCGATGCGCCGATTTTTAGAACTGCTACGCCGCCGGCAAGTTTTGCAAGACGTTCTTGAAGCTTTTCTTTGTCGTAATCGCTATTAGTTTTATCAACTTGCGCTTTGATTTCATTGATACGTTTTTTGATATCTTCTGATTTGCCGGCACCTTCGACGATGGTTGTGTTGTCTTTGTCGATGGTTACTTTTTTAGCAGTACCAAGATACGCTAGAGTTGCACTTTCGAGTTTGAAGCCTTTTTCTTCGCTGATAACTGTTCCACCGGTGAGCACTGCGAGATCTTCGAGCATTGCTTTGCGACGATCGCCGAATCCCGGTGCTTTCACAGCTGCGATGCGGAGTGTACCGCGAAGTTTGTTCACAACAAGGGTTGCAAGAGCTTCGCCTTCGATATCTTCGGCTACAATAATAAGTCCGCGACCTGATTGAGCTGATTTTTCGAGAATTGGGAGCAAGTCTTTAATAGCATTGATTTTTTTGTCGTGGATGAGGATATATGGATTTTCCATAACCACTTCCATTGTTTCGGCATCAGTGACGAAGTATGGAGAGAGGTAACCGCGATCGAATTGCATACCTTCGACAACATCCATTGTAGTCTCTGTGCCGCGTGCTTCTTCGACGGTAATAACGCCGTCTTTGCCGACTTTTTCCATTGCTTCAGCGATCAAATTACCGATTGTTTCATCGTTATTTGCTGAGATAGTACCGACTTGAGCGATTTCTTTTTGACTGGTCACTTCGCGGCTCATTTCTTTGAGTTTTGCGGTGATTGCTTTCACAGCCATGTCGATACCGCGTTTCAAATCCATTGGATTTGCGCCGGCGGTGACGTTTTTGAGTCCTTCGTGAACGATAGACTGCGCGAGAACGGTTGCGGTAGTTGTTCCATCGCCGGCTGCATCACTGGTTTTAGAAGCTACTTCTTTTACCAATTGTGCGCCGAGGTTTTCGATTGGATCTTCCAAGTCAATTTCTTTGGCTACCGTCACACCGTCTTTGGTGATGGTTGGTGAACCGAATTTCTTGTCAATGATTACGTTACGACCTTTTGGGCCGAGCGTGACTTTTACGGTATTTGCAAGCTGATCGACGCCGCGTTTGAGAGCTGTGCGTGCTTCTACATCAAAAGTTATTATTTTTGAAGCCATGAGTATATTCTCCTGAATTAAAAAGGGTTAGTAATTATTATTTTAAATTAGAGTGTTACGGTTGCGAGAATATCAGCTTCGCGCATTAGCAAAAGGTCTTCGCCATTGACGTTGAGCTCAGAGCCGGCATATTTGCCGTAGAGCACATTGTCACCTACTTTTACTTGAAGGGGAAGTAATTTCCCGTCTTCGGTGATTTTGCCCGGACCTGCTGCTACGATTTCACCGCGCATTGATTTTTCTTGCGCTGTGTCTGGGATAATAATTCCGCCTGCAGTAACGGATTCCGGTTGCGAAGGGCGTACTAAAACGCGGTCGTGCAATGGGGTAACTGTCATATATATATTCCTTTGAGATAAAATAAATGAATAAAAAAAGAAATGATGTAGAATTGAGAAACCGCTTTAACGTACAGTAGCACTCACTATTGTAGAGTGCTAATGTTTAATACAAAATTAAATTATTTTGAAATTAATGTCAAGTGAAAAGGTGGTAATACCTGTATTAATCGAGAAAATTCAGAGTAATTGATGAGTGTTGATGATGTAATAAGAAGAGATTATTCAATCACAAGTTAATCGTCATAACTTGTTTGTTGGTAGGAAGTAAAGTAGGTTGTAGTGATCCGGACTTTGTGTGTAGTTTTCTATTGAATAGAGATCTATTCTCAACTTTTCGTCATTCTACAAAAACACTTCTTTTTTACTTGGTTGGGATAGGCAAATTCCGTAGTTTAGCATCATGCGTTGTACGGTAGGAGTATTGATTGTAACTATTCGAAATAATTTACTCTTACGCATAAGCACAATTATTTTGTTTGGTGAATTTCTGTTCCCTGAATAATGGGTACTCCATCACCATTTTTTGTGGGGTGTGAATGTGAAATTTTTTCTACTCATTGGATTGACTTATTATCTGACTTCATTGACTGCTTCAGCACAGCATGAAGCGGATAATTGGTATTTTGGTGAAGTGGTTGGGGTTAGTTTTCTCGGTAATACAATGACCACACTCAATGACGGACGAATATTTACTGACGAGGGAAGTGCGATCATGTCGGATAAGCGCACCGGAAAGCTGCTTTTCTATACCGATGGCTATAATGTCTATAATGCTAAGCATCAGATAATTAATAATGGTACAGGTTTCATGAGTGGCACCTCCTCCACACAAGGAATGCTTATTGTGCCGGACCCGGGCAATAGCTATCATTATTATCTCTTTACTGTGCCGGACCTCTCCTCAGGACATACACCTCCAACGACCAAACTACTCTATTCTAAAATTAACATGCAGGACCCTGCCGGAACAGTTGTTTTCAAAAATAGAGTCCTCGTCGATAATGTTTCGGAGAAATTAACGGGTACTCTCGACTGTTCGGGTGAAGGATATTGGGTAGTGACTCACTTGCGAAATAAAAATACATTTTACTCCTATCATATTGTCGATACAGGGGTTGTCGTTACACCTGTTATATCTTCGTATCCGGATGGCACTATTAATCATTCGATTGGATACATTAAAATATCACCGAATAGATCGCAAATAGCACTTGCATCTGAGACTGGGAATTCAACATTATTTCTATTCAATTTTGATGTAAAAACGGGTGAGATTTTCAATAAAATGAACCTTGGGAATGCGGGAACACAGGATAAATATTATGGTTTGTCGTTCTCACCGGACAATACAAAGCTTTATACTGTTGCAAAGACCAAAATTGGCACTACCGTTTATGAGTCAGCAGTATTTCAATTTGAAAGTCAGCTTGGAGATGAAGCTTCGATTGTGAATTCACGGGTAATGATCAGCAATCGGGAAACGATACGAGCGGTGTCTGCTTTGCAATTAGCACCAAACGGGAAATTATACATTGCTTCTCCATACAGACCATTTTTGGATGTAATTCACGACCCAAATCTCAAAGGGGATGCTTGTAATTATGAAGCCGATGGGTTCGCTTTGTCCGGGCACTCGCTCATAGGATTGCCCAATTTCATGGATTACATATTTAATACCGGTAGTATCCCAAGTGGATGCGTTTCAAAACCAGTCCTTGAAAAGGTGAGCGGTTGTTCCGGTAGTGAATTTGTTTTTGCTGAGAATACTACTGCCACGTCTCGGTCATGGTATTTTGAAAGAGGAACCCCAGAAGTCTCCACAGACAGTGCAGTTAGTGTACGCTACACAGATTCCGGTCGGTATCAAGTGCGGCTGAGCTATAGCACATCTGCTGGCATTATAACCGAATACCGGCAAGCCATAGTATATCCTCGCCCGTTGGCAAATGCAGGTGGAAAAAATGTTTTGGTGTGTTTTGGTAAGAAAACTCAACTCGGTGTACCGCCTGTTGCAAAAAATACCTACCAATGGACGCCAACTACAGGATTAAATAATTCGACAATCTCCAATCCAATTGCATTACCTTCGAAGAATACAACTTATATTCTAACCGTGACTAATTCCTACGGCTGCCAGAGTACGGATAGTATTCACGTCCATATCGATACGGTCAGGGCGATTTGCTCGCCGGATACTACAATTTGTATTGGGTCTATTACTCAACTATCTGCTACCGGCGGCACAGAATATACGTGGTCGCCTGCAAGTGGACTGAGTGATTCGACATCATCAATGCCATTCGCATCTCCAACCAATACAACTCGTTACAAAGTAATTGTTGCGCGAGGTGAGTGTAGAGACACCGGATATGTGAACGTAAATGTAAAAGATTCACCGATAGCCAATGCAGGTCCGGATCTTGTGCTTTGTAAAGGAGAGACGCATATTTTAGGAACAAAACAGCTGGACGATTATCGATATTCATGGTCACCGCCGACCGACTTAAGCTATCCACTGACTTCAAATCCTCGAGTTACCTGCACAAACCCAATGACGTATATTCTCACAGTCATTTCTCCTAATGGTTGCATAGGCATTGATACAATTCATGTAGCAATGCGAACAATTACAGCAAAAGCTATCACGAATGTAGAAATATGTCACGGAGACTCTATTCAGCTCTGGGCAAGTGGAGGAATGAAGTATAACTGGCTGCCGAGTAGAGGGTTAGATGACCCATCAAGCTCCACTCCCATCGCATCACCCGATAGTACCACACGCTATACAGTGATTGTCTCTGATGGAAATTGTATTGATACAACTTATGTCACGGTGACTGTCTATCCACTACCGATTGCTTATACAGGATTAGACAGAACCGTCTGTCCGGGAGAATCGACAATGTTGGGTGATAAGCCCGAAGTAGCCAATACGTACTCATGGTATCCCGCTCTTTACCTGGATGATTCAACCAAATCAAACCCCGTAGCCTCGCCACAAGTAGATATGGATTATATTCTTACGGTAAGGACAAGTGTCGGCTGTACGGCAATCGATACTGTCCATCTCCATGTAGGGAATATTATTGCCAAGGTATCGAGTGATACTGACATTTGTGTAGGAAAGAGTGTGCAACTTTCTGCAAGCGGTGGTAGTGATTACCGGTGGATTCCTGGAACAGGTCTTGATAATTCGAATAGTCCTAATCCGGTTGCAACTCCCGAATCAACAACTACTTATACTGTACATACATCGAGTGGGAATTGCCAAGACTCAGCTCAAGTTACAGTGACTGTCCATCAACCGCCACACGCATTTGCAGGTGATGATGCTTTTGTGTGCGCAGATGGTTCTGCAATTCTCGGTGAATCAGCGCATACAGGATATTCTTACTATTGGCTACCAACTACAGGACTTAATGATCCCACATCTTCCCAACCTATCGCATCACCAAAAGTAACCACACTCTATGTACTCACTGTAACGAATTCAATGGGTTGTGAAGCACACGATACGACAATCGTTACTATAGGTAATATCAAAGCTACTGTCTCGCATGATACAGTACTATGTGCCGGAAATAGTGTACAACTTATATCGAGTGGCGGGACGCAATATCAATGGTACCCAAAAGCAGGACTTAGTAACACCTCGATTCCAAATCCCATCGCAACACCTTTGGTAACGACGAATTACAAAGTAATTGCATCAAGTGGTGCATGTGTAGATTCTGCCTTTGTCACTGTGACTGTCGTCCCTCATCCGACTGTCGATATTGGGGTAGATAGAGAGGTGTGTAAAGGAGATAGTATTGAAATTGGTACTCCTGCGCAAGCAGGATATATCTATTCTTGGTATCCTGTGGCTGGACTTACGAACCCTACATCTGCTCTGACAATGGCAAGTCCGTCTTTGACTACTTCTTATAGACTGAATGTTACCAATGAATTAGGTTGTATAAATTCAGATTCAATGATTGTGCAAGTTAATCTGCCGAATGAACGTTCATTCACTTTGCTCCCCGATACTATTAATTTTTTGCCGGGTGATCCACTTCTGACTACATTACACATACCGGTAGATGTTGAAAAATGGAATTTGCTAATTGAATATAATCCGCAAATAATGATGTTTAATGCTGTGGAGTCGCAATCAGCCGGAATTACTGCTACACTGAAAGAAATGAACGGCATACTATCAATTAAAGGGACAGGTGCAGGTGGTGAACTGAATTTGAAATTCGCTACGTTTTTACCTTCCACCGAGCAATCGGTGTATCCTGTAAATCTGACCTTAGATTCGGCTGCAAATCAACGCTGTGAATTGACTACTACTCAAGGAAATACAATTCTTATTGAAGACTTTTGCGGGAAAAATATACGGATTGTATCCGGAACTGGTAAACAGTATTTTATGAATATACGTAGTAATACAGTAGAATTTGGAGTTGGATTATCCGGGAATGTACGTCTCGAGGTGTTTGATTATCTTGGAAATTCCATACTCATACCGGTTAGTGGGTTTCTGAAAGATGGTGTGTATTCAGCAGAGATTAACGTGAAATCCGGCTTGTATTTTTGCAGAATGAGCGCCGGTAGTTATCAGGAAATTGTGAAAATAGTAGTAGTACAGTAATGTGTTGAGAGTGTTGATTATTCAATAACGCACTGAACTCTAACCTTGAGAAAATTACGACGAAATTGAATGGTATAAAAAATGCTATTTTTGCTGTCAGTTTGTAAAAATGAAAATCGTGTTCAACAGTATATTTCCAAACGATTATTAGCACCTTGAGCGATATATGATCCAATTTATACTCCATGTTTTTATTCTGATCTGTATAGTAATTTCACCATTGCTTGCTCAACAGATTCACCCCAAAGATGCCAATAACTGGTACTTTGGTGAGAGGTCAGGTATTACATTTCAAGGAGATACGACGACAGCATTGTCTGATGGAGTGCTCATCTCCGGTGAGGGGTGTGCGACAATGTCCGACCGTGGAACCGGGGAATTGCTCTTCTATACAGATGGAGTGAGTATTTGGAATAAAAATCACCAAATGATTGCGACCGGTCTCCTCGGGGGATCATCATCCACCCAGAATGTTCTCATCGTACCTGACCCTGGTAATAACAAGCAATACTACATATTTACCGTTCCCGACTTGACTGGTGGCGATGTAACAGTCACAGGCATGTATTACTCAATACTTAGTCTCCAAAATTCCGATGGCCGGTTAATCACCAAAAATGTCTTCCTCATCGACAGCACTGCTGAAAAGTTAACCGGTAGTCTCGATTGTGCAGGAGATGGATTTTGGGTGGTATCTCATCACCGATACCAAAATGTTTTTTATTCTTTTCATGTGTCTGCGCAAGGGGTATCTCAGGTTCCAATTTTGTCGCCTTATCCTGGTGAACGCCGTAATCATACACAAGGTTTTATTAAAATATCACCCAATCGAAGCAAGCTTGCAATTGCATCCTATCGTGCCGGATCGTTTTTTTCATTGTTTAATTTCAATGCACAAAACGGGCGAATTACTAACCAAATCTTGCTAACAAATCCACTTGACAGTAAAAATCTTTACTATGGTGCGTCTTTTTCACCTGATAATACAAAGCTTTATGCAAGCACATATTCACCTGTCGATTCTTCTACGTATCTTGCCGATATCTTTCAATATGAAGTGCATTCAGATAGCGCTACAGTTCGCAATTCATTAGTACAGCTTGGGTTAGGTCTTTCTACACAAGACTTCCTCGCCATGCAACTTGCTCCTGATGGTAAGCTCTATATTGCATCCTTTCTTCGACCTTATCTTGATGCAATTGATTTCCCAAATCAAAAAGGAAGTGAGTGTGGTTATCATGCGGATGCTATTGGTCTCTATGGGAAATCTCTCCTAGGTCTTCCGAATTTTATGGATTATATTTTCAATACCGGCCGGCTCAATGTCGGTGGATGTGCGGGATTCGGACTAACGAAGTCGGCTACAGGATGCGTTGGGTCCAGCCTCACTTTTACCGATTTCAGTAAAACAATGCCGCTCTCACGAAGATGGGAATTTGAGAAAGGAATTCCATCCTTTTCGACCGATAGTATTGTGAAAGTGAAATATTCACAGGCAGGCTATTATCAAGTAATTCTCATCGTTGAAAATGAAGAAGGTGTGATGGATACATCTTTTACTACAGCACAAGTTTTGCCGATTCCGAAGGCAAATGCCGGTGAAAACAAAGTCATTTGCACCGGAAACAGCACACAACTTGGCACTACGCATCAACCGGGATATTACTATTCATGGTATCCGACGACAGGACTCAATGACCCGACAATTGCTAATCCTATCGCAACACCCACTCAAAGTGTGGAATATACACTATCTGTTGCCAATACTCTCGACTGCTGGGACACCGATGCCGTCACGGTCACCGTTGGTCCAATTAAAGCCGTTGTCTCGACGGACACCATTTTATGCCGTGGGTCGGCTGTGCAGCTCAGCGCTTCAGGCGGAAGCGAATACCTGTGGACGCCGGCTACGGGACTGAGTAATCCGACTATTTCGAATCCTATCGCTGCTCCAAATACTTCTACACGCTACAAAGTACTTGTTTCAAGCGGAAATTGTATCGACTCTGCTACGGTGAATGTTGTAGTTAAATTTCCACCCAAAGCAGATGCCGGTACTAACCAAACAATCTGTCCCGGTGGCAGTGTTAAAATAGGTTCACGCCCCGTATTCCTCACTACTTATCAATGGACACCTACTATAGGTCTCGACAATCCGACTAGTGCCAATCCCACTGCATCTCCTGAAAAAACAACGACCTATACCGTAGTCGTTACCCAAAGTGGATGCAGCGATTCGTCACGTGTTACCGTCGAGGTGCAATCTATTCCCACTGCTATTGCTGGAGATGACTACACAATATGCCTCGGTTCAAGTGCTCAGCTCGGAGTATCCGCTGCTCCAGGATACACCTACTTATGGTCACCAACTGATGGACTGAACGACCGTTCACTTTCGAATCCCATTGCAACGCCAACAAATACAACGACTTATATTCTACAAGTGATGAGTGCTGCCGGTTGCGTTGATTATGATACAGTCATCGTTACTATCGGCAATCAAGTCACTGCACTTGTATCTTCAGATACTGCTGTCTGCATTGGCGGTAGCGTGCGACTCGCAGCATCAGGAGGAACGAATTACAAATGGTTCCCTAGCGATGGATTGGACAATTCAACCTCTTCATCTCCAATAGCTTCTCCCACACATGACATGATCTATACTGTTGTCGTATCAAGTGGTTACTGCACAGACTCCGCGTCGGTGCGCGTGACTCTGCTCACTCCGCCTATCGCCGATGCCGGAAAAGATACAACTATCTGTAAAGGTGAAATTGCAGAAATCGGCACGACGGCTATTTCAGGTAATACCTATTCTTGGTCACCGGTGAATGATCTCAAGAGTCCAAACGCCAGCAAAACCTTAGCTACACCATTCGTGCCGACAACGTATATCCTAACTGTACATAGTGCTGATGGGTGTGTGAATTACGATACGGTGTATGTCGGTCGTAAAAACTTGACTGAACGTTCATTCACTTTGCAACCGGACATGGTCATAATTCTACCAGGTGAACCGTTTCATGTTAATCTCCATACGCCAGAGAATGTTTCCTCGTGGCGGCTGGTGCTCTCCTACAATTCTTTAATGATGAATTATAAGTCAATTACCTGGTTATCGAATGGTATGACAGCTTCTGTGATCGATCTGAAAGATAGATTACTCATCACCGGTACGGGGGCAAACGGGGATGTGACTTTGAATTTTGATGCATTTCTGCCGCATACGACTGATACCATTTATCCGATGAAATTGACGGTGGACACTGCGGTGACGCAGCCCTGCGAAGGAGTTAACGGAATTGGTAATGCACTCATGCTTGGTGAATACTGCGGCAAATCTGTGCGTATTGTTGGTGCTACGGGCGAACGGTATTACCTGACCGTCAAAGACAAAAGCATCGACTTCGGCGTAGGACTCTCAGGGAATGTACGGCTCGAAGTGTTTGATTATGTTGGCAATTCCGTGTTTCTCATCACCGACGGATACCTTAATGCGGGTGCATATTCCGCTATGCTCGACTTGCCGGTGGGTGTGTATTATTGTCGGATGCGAGCAGGGATGTATGAGAGTGTTAGGAAGGTGTTGATTGCAAGATGAGATTTTGACGCAAAGGCGCAAAGGCTAAGAGATATCTTTTCGACCTTTGCGCCTTTGCGTTAATAAAACAGTTTGTAACACCAAGACACAAATTTAACCATCAAGTACACAATACGAGTAGATATATTTATAGTGATCTTTGTGCAAGCTTTGTAACTTTTGTGTTTCAAAAAAAGTCACCTGCTCGACGAATTGCACAATCAGTTTTTAAAAATAAAGCATGAAGTAGCCATGTAATTGGTAGAGGAAATTAACCACATATCAGCGGTGCGGATGAGCGGTAGGTTTAAGAGGTAAGTGGTGATAGTTGGTTGAAAAATAGCGCGGACGGAGATTGTAATATTTTCAAAAATATTATTTCTAGTAATTATGGTAAATTTTTCTCAAATGGAAGGAAACGTTAGTCTCAACGAAATAGAAGCAATGGAAAAATTCATAGATTTAAAATTTCCTAATGAATATAAAGCTCATTTACTCCAATATAATGGAGGTCGATGTTTCCCAAATGTTTTTAAATATAATGAAAATGGGAATTGGATTGGTTCTTGTGTTGATTGGTTTTTAGCCATATATGACGGTAAATTTGATAATTTGGAGAAGTATTTCAAAACATATAAGATAGAGGAGAAGCGTCTCCCAGCTCATATGTTGCCAATTGCACATGATCCTGGAGGTAATTTGATTTGTATCTCATGTGATACAGATGATAAAGGATGTCTTTATTTTTGGGACCATGAAAATGAGGTGGATTACTGTGTTAAAGACGATAGCGATTATTCAAATTTGTATTTAATTGCAAATGGGTTTAATGAATTCATCAATGGTTTAAAAGAAGATTGTGATTAGTAGAAGTATTTCCCGTCCTGTCGGTAATTTCAACCCACCGTCAAACATTTACCGCTGAAACGTACTGCGCATCCATACAGAGTGACAGCGCCACCAAACAAACATTCGACCTCGCTGAGGTCGTGATTGGTTGGAAACACCCGACCGGATGGGTAGAAAGATAATTTCCAGAACACGAAAACCTACGTAGAGACGCAAAATATTGCGTCTCTACACCGTGCGCAATATTCCGCCTTGTAGTTTGGAAACACCCGACCGGATGGGAACACGAAAACCTACGTAGAGACGCAAAATATTGCGTCTCTACACTCCTTTGCGTCTTCGCGTTAAAACAATCACCACCGAGATGCACATAAAAAAAGCCCTTCAACTAGAAGGGCTTTTCTTGTAGTAAGAGAATTCATCAATTAATGCATTTTCATGCCTTCATCGAGGATTTCATTGACTTTCGAGAGCGACTCTGCCTCGCAATAGAAGCGGATAAGAGGTTCGGTACCCGAGGCTCGAATGAGCAGCCATGCGTTTTCCAGTATGAATTTATAGCCATCACGAGTATTCATCTCAATTATCGGGAATCTACCGAGTCGGGAAGGATTCTTCTTGCACGCAGCGAGGATTGCTTTTTTTTGAATGTCGGTAACGTGTACGTCTCTGCGTAAGAATCTATGAGTACCGAATTCTACATCAAGCTCATCACAAAGCTGCTTCAGGGATTTCTTGCGTGTAGCCATCATTTCGAGGAGCAGCAGTCCATTGAAAATTCCATCACGTTCCGGAATATGCATGATGGTTCCTAGTCCGCCTGATTCTTCGCCACCTATCAGTACTTTCATTTCATTCATCATTTTGGCTGTATGCTTGAATCCTACCGGTGTTTCATAGAGCTTGAGACCGTTTTTAGTACAGTATTTCTCAACCATAGAGGTGAGAGATACAGTTTTGACGACAGCACCTCGCTTGCGTTTATCTTCGTAGAGATACTTGAGGAGCAGCATAAATATGCGGTGTGAATCGACGAAGGTGCCGGTATTATCGACTGCACCAAGGCGATCTGCGTCGCCATCGGTCGCGATTGCGACATCGTATTTTCCGGTTTTCATAATGTCCATCAATGGCATTACATTGGGTGGTATAGGCTCGGGATGTCCGATTTCACCAAAAGATGGATTAAATTCTCCATGTATTTCATATACGTCCGGCAACAGGCGTTGCATGGTATTGATACCTGCGCCGTACATTGGGTCGTAAAGGAATTTTATACCTGAATTCTGAATGACATCAAGGTCGATTTTTTTCCTTATGTAACGTAAATAAGATTCTTTAGCATCAAATGGACGAATTAAGCGACCTGAAATATAACTATCCATTGTTTTGAGAATCAGTTTTTGAGGTTTACCACCTAATTTTTCCAATTCTTTTTCGATTTCAGTAATTTGCTCAGGATAGGCCGGACCACCGAAGCTTCCTTTCACTTTAAAGCCATTATATATAGGAGGGTTATGGCTTGCTGTAATAACTATCCCAAGTGTTGCTCCTTTTTGCTTGGTATGAAAGGACACTTGAGGTGTAGAGGAAATATCATCCGTTAAATGAACAACTATTCCTTTTGAGGCGAGAATTCGAGCTGTCTCAACTGCGAAATCTTTGGACATGAACCGAGTATCATATCCTATTACTACGGCAGGGTTTTTATCTTCGATGCGTCGAATATAATTACCGGTTGCTACAGCGACAAGCTGTAAGTTGTCAAAAGTAAAGTCACGTGCGATTATTCCACGCCAGCCATCAGTACCAAAAACGATCATGTGAATCCCGTTGAATTAGTGGGAAAATTATGAAACCGAATATGTAATATAATAATTCGTGACTTAAAAGTTAGCCGAGAGATTCACCGCCACCATAGACAGCGGCAGAACCAAGCATTTCTTCTATCCGTAACAATTGATTGTACTTAGCAACACGATCTGTGCGGCTTGGAGCTCCGGTTTTGATTTGACCTGCATTCGTCGCGACCGCTATATCAGCGATTGTGACGTCTTCAGTTTCACCGGAACGATGTGATATAATCGTTCTATAGCCATATCTCTGAGCAAGGCGAATAGTTTCGAGAGTCTCTGTTAAGGTACCAATTTGATTAACTTTGATTAGTATTGCATTTGCAATCCCTTCGGAGATTCCGCGCTCGAGGAAAGTAGGATTAGTCACAAACAAATCATCACCGACAAGCTGTATATGGTCTCCGAGTGCATCGGTGAGTAATTTCCATCCATCCCAGTCGTTTTCTCCCATACCGTCTTCGATAGAAACGATGGGGTATTTTTCACAGAGGGACACGTACCAAGCGACCATTTCTTCGGGTGTGAAAGTTTGTTGCGAAGATTTATAGAACACGTACTGACCATCTTTGACCATTTCACTTGCTGCTACATCAATAGCTAGTACGATGTCTTCGCCTACTGTATATCCTGCTTTTTCAATGGCTTCCAAAATAACATCAAACGCGGCTTCATTCGAGCTGAGGGAAGGTGCGAATCCGCCTTCGTCGCCGACAGAGGTAATCATTCCTTTGGATTTTAGCACTGATTTGAGGGCATGAAATACATCTGTTCCCATGCGTAAGGCATCGGCAAAAGACTCAGCACCAATTGGTATCACCATAAATTCTTGGATATCGACATTATTATCTGCGTGGCGACCACCGTTGAGAATATTCATCATTGGGGTGGGGAGCAGGTGGGCATTGATACCGCCGATGTAGCGGTAGAGGGGCATTCCGAGGTAATCCGCGGCGGCTTTAGCGATGGCGAGTGATACGCCGAGTGTTGCATTTGCACCGAGTTTGGATTTATTTTCAGTTCCATCGAGTTCGATGAGTAGTCGGTCAATTTGCGTTTGTTCATCTGCACTTATACCGATGAGTGCGTCAGCAATTACTTCATTGACATTAGCTACAGCTTTTAAAGTACCTTTACCACCGTAGCGAGATGAATCACCGTCACGTAGTTCAACTGCTTCATGTTCGCCGGTACTTGCTCCTGAGGGAACAGCGGCTCGACCGAATGAGCCATCTTCAAGTGTTACATCAGCTTCGAGAGTTGGGTTCCCGCGAGAATCTAAAATCTCACGAGCAAATATATCTGAAATAATAGGAGACATAAATACCTTTCAATGAATCGTAGAACATGAAAGGGCGCAACAGTTAGTCGTGCGCCCTTACGAAAATAGCTTTCATGCAACATTATGTTTAAAAATTGAGACCATCTATTTGGCCTGCAACTTTAAAATCGAGTTCTGTTAACCCACCCTGATCATGAGTTGATAGGGTAATTCTGAGTTTATTCCATCCGTAAAGCAATATGTCGGGATGATGGTCTGCTTTTTCTGCTAAAAGTGCTATAGAATTGAATATTCCTACAGCAGCAATAAAACTTGCTGACCCAATTTCTCTTACAATGACGGTTGGCTCATCTACAGGCTGTGCCCATAGTGGATGGATCTTGAGGTAATCATTAATAATATCTTGAGATAAGAGCGAAGGACGTGCCATAGTAACGTGCTTTAAGGTTAGCTGAGGTGTGCATCCAAGCGGTCAACAATATACGATTTAGAAACAGCACCTATGACTGTATCAACTAACTTTCCACCCTTGAAAATAAGTAGGGTTGGTATTGAGCGAACCCGTACCTGCATTGCAGTCTGAGGGTTGTTGTCAACATCTACTTTACCAATTGTTGCTTTACCCTCATATTCACCGGCAAGATCTTCTATAATTGGTGCAATCATCCGGCATGGTCCACACCAAGTAGCCCAAAAATCGACTAAAACAGGATTTGATGAATCTAATACATCCGACTGGAACGAGTTATCAGTGATATGCAAAGGCTGAGACATATATTTCTCCGTAAATAAAATTATTTGTGCAAAATTACCAAACTTTAATGAAAGCTAAAAACGATTATTCTTCGAATCTCTTGTAGTGTCACACGCCGGCTGATTAATTGTTATTATATGACAATCCTAAGTAGAGTTCATTACACTGACAAATCAAGTTTTATTATAGTTTTATGATTTTATTTTTTAATTTGCCTTTGACATCAATCAATAATAGCCGTAAAATATGCTTGAAAAGACTGTAATCAAAGTAAGTTACATGCTTTTTGATGATTGGCTGTCATAATTTACAATGTGTTCCTAATGGCATGATAATTGAGATTATAGGTATCCGTATGTTTATACCATGATCTACAGGTATTTTTATATTAATCAGTTAGTTAAATAAATAGTTAGTCTTAATGAACAAAGTGACCGACATACCCACAATTGAACTTCTAGTTTCGAAAAATCTGGCTTCAGCAGAGTCAGATCGAATGCGAGTAGATGTCTATAATAAAATCGCCGAACAGTTTTATGACAGTCAGCCTCTGTATGCAATAGAGCTTTCCGAAAAAGCGCGTGAACTTTCATTTATCGATCAATATATTGCCGGCGAGGCGTTTAGCTATCGTAATTGTGGGGCGGATGCTTTGTACTTTCACGCTATACTGAAGCAATAACATATCTTCAAAACGGACTCAAGCTCTATGGTGAATTAGAAGATAAGCATGGTCAAGCATCGTGTTATAATATAGTAGGTATAGTATATTTCTGTGTTGGTCAATACGATTCTGCACTCGAGTCTCAAAGCCATGCCTTGATGATACATGAGGATTTAGGAAATAAAAGTTCGATGGCTTCATGCCTTGGAAATATTGGTAATATTTATCAAACTGTCGGTCAGTATGATGAAGCGCTTAGTCATTCTTTGCGTGCGATGGCTATTCAGGAAGAATTAGGAGATGAGTTTGGTGTAGCAGTTACTGCAAATAATATTGGCGGAATGTTTATCCGAATAGGGCATTTAGAAACTGCTCTGAAGTATCTTGAGCAATCAATAGAAATATCTAGACGTTTGGGTAAAAAATTCGGTATGAGTAAGGCACTAAGGAATATAGGTCAAGTGTATGAACAAAAAGGTGATTACCATACTGCAATAGAATATCAAGCTGAGGCGATCATCTATACTAAAGAATTAGGTGATCAGCAAGGCTATGCAGTAGCACTATCTAATATGGGAGTAGCATATCAAAAAATAGATGATTGTAGCACAGCCCTCTCATACCATGTCACAGCACTCAAGCTCGCCCTTCAGATTGGCGCCAAACAAATTCAAGTAGAAGTACTGAAAAATATTGGTGATTGCTACCTTGCACTAAATAATCACCCTAAATGCTTAGAATATCTTGAAAAAGCATTAGAGTTGGCAGAAAAAATAGAATCACTCGACATGCTTGTAGAAGTACAATTTAGCTTCTCGAAAGTTTATGAAGCAATGGGTGACTATCGTGCTTCTTTGCGTTGGTATGTAGATTGGTCTAAGACTCGCGACAAAATACTTGGGGCTGATAAGCAAAAACTCGTCGCCGTTATGGAAACCAGACTTTCGATCGAAAAGGCAATTAAGGAGAAGGAAATATTTAGACTTAGAAATGTAGAGCTAACGCAAGCTTTAGATGAATTAGAAGAAAAAAGGCATTCACTTGCTGCCGCATACCATGAGATTGAATTACAGCAGGTACAAAGTATTAAAGTTAATGTCGATCTTGAAGTAGCCAATCGTAACTTAGTAGAACTCAACAAAGAAAAAAATGAATTATTAGGTATTGTGGCTCATGATTTAAAAAATTTTATTACAAGTATGGTGATTTCAGGTGAAAGTATTCGTCGGTATTTTGATAAACTTTCACGAGAGGAAATGTTTAGGATTGGTGAGCGTATAGAAATTGTTGCTCAACAAATGATGGGTCTAATTCGTGGTCTCCTTGATGCGAATGTGCTTGAAAGCGGCAGAATTTCATTTGAACCGGAGAAAGTGTTTCTCCCAAATATAGTACAGTCAGTCATCGATGCCTATTGTATTCAAACCAATAAGAAAAATATTAAAATAGAATTCGATTACAAAGAAACGAATCTATTCGCATTTGTCGATAAAGAGAGAATACTTCAAGTCTTTGACAATCTAATTTCTAACGCTATAAAATATTCATCGAGCGATAGCATTGTCCATGTAAGTATATTTGAAACTTGTGGTATGATTAGATGTGAAGTATGCGACCAAGGCCCTGGACTAAGTATAGAAGATCAACAAAATCTCTATAAACGATTCCATCGTTTATCGGCTAAGCCAACAGGAGGAGAACATTCTACCGGTCTTGGTCTAGCAAATGCGAAGAAACTAATTGAGGGAATGAATGGTACAATCCACTGTGAGAGTATTCTTGGTCAAGGAGCAACTTTTAGTATAGAATGCCCACAAATATAAATTACTTAGTATCAGTAATTGATTTAACAAAAAAAAGCTATTCAGATGAATAGCTTTTATTCGTTAATACTTTTAGACGAAATATAAGTTAATTGCGAATTCCTGTATCCATCCACAAGGAGATTATAGAGGTAGTACCGTTATCTACAACAATTGGTTCTGTATCGCCACCAGTTAAAGTATTTATTTCCAAGACAGAGAGTTCATCAAAATTTACGAGATCAAGTATAGATGAGTTTTTCATAGTATAATCCTTAAATTTAAAGTCTTTGTAAAAAAATAGAAAACATACTAATTAGTTTCTTATTCCGGTATCCATCCATAATGAGATGATTCCGGTACTCCCATTATCGATAATAATCGGATCTGTATCGCCACCAAGTACATTATTTAAATCAATAGAAGATAGTTCATCAACATTAACTAATTCAAGTATAGATGCGTATTTCATAGTAGTTTCCTTTTGTAATTTTTAATTTTTAAAATTTATTTAATTTATTGTGAAATATTAATTTCTAATGCCTGTATCCATCCACAAAGAGATAATACCGGTACTTCCATTATCAACCACAATTGGATCTGTATCACCACCTAGAACGTTGTTTAAATCCATGGTTGAAAGTTCATCAACGTTAACTAATTCTAGTATAGATGCGTATTTCATAAAAGCCCCTAAAAAGATAAATAAAAATTATAAGTATTTAATTTCTGTATGAATTGTATTTTCTAATGTAATTTCCATGCCAAGTTTATGGAATTATCTTTAAAATAGGTGAACACCACGCCCCAGTCCCCGCTGAATTTACCGCTGCCACACGAAACCAAAGCCTTTCTCCGCTATTCAACCCACCTAATAAGAATTTAGATTTAGTACTTACTGATGCAGCTGACCAACTTGCTGATGTCGGTGGATCTGTGCTGCGTTCTATGATATAGCTATTAGAACCCTTTACAGATTTCCACTTCATCTCTACCATGCCAGGATTTGTGCCTTCCATTACTGAGAAGTTTTGAGGAGCAAGGAGCAATCCAACAGGAGTACTTTCCGCTCGAACCTGCATACCTGCACTTAAAATAGCTGTCTCATCTCCCGAACTTGCTAGCTCCACATAATTACGAGCTTGTTTAACTAATCCTCTCAATTCCTGGCGCTTAGCATCTAAAGTCGACTGCTTTATTTTTAATAACTGCTTCAAACTTTCAACTTCCTGACTTGCGGCGTCCACTTCATGAGCTTTCGCATTTAACACACTTGGAGCCGGCGAAGGAGTTGGAAAACTTGGGTTGTTCGTCAGCCCGTTCGCAATCGTTTGCGCAGTTGTAATTATTCCTTGTACTGAGATAGAATTTATATCTAATCGCACTTTTGCCATTTGAGTATCGACTTTATTTGGTGTTTATGTTATGTTTAAATTTACTTGTTGCAAAATTACAAACATTTTAAATACGATGCAAGTACTTTTTTTAATAATTGAAAAATAATTTATTTTTTAGCCGTTGAAATAATAAGCAGTGAATTTATCTATTACAATATTATACAATTTTTTATTGGAATGCAAGTAATATTTTATAATGTTGATATAACTATTGAACGAAGTGAATCATAATAATAGAAGATTGAATGCATTTTAATATTAATTGAATAAAATATCGTGAACAATGTATTCATTGCTCATGATATAAAATTGACAGTCATTGATATTGATTGCAAAATCATGAAAAACGTATTCAATAACGTTAAAAATGGATTTAAAATTACAAATGTTAAATGCAGTTATTTAATTTATTAAATCGAAATCAATGATATTAAATTCAAAAATATAATTATTAAATAAAATTCTTTCGAAAAAATATTCTATAAAATTCAAATAATGACGATTTTATTTAAAATAAGGCAGTATTGTATTCAAAATTAATTTTATGGATTATGATATGTGCGAAAGATGTAAATCTAAAAGCTTAGATATTTCTAATGATTAAAAGAATACTTCTTTAATGATACTTTTCTAGATTTTTGTAAAATTAATTTTGTCATTCTATTATTGAGCATCACCTTAATCAAAATTCTGTATTTTAAATGATGTATCCAAGCTAAATTTTTGAGATACCCAAAAAATTATTCAAGTTCGATGCCAATTCTGTTGTTTTGTAGGACAACTCATAATATTTTGTAGGACAAAGTATGATAAATGCAAGCAAATTCCCTTCTATAATGGGAATTGTAAATGTGACTCCAGATTCTTTTTCTGATGGTGGTATGTTCATGGATACATCCTTAGCAATAGAACATGCACACAAATTACTTGAAGACGGAGCGGACATCATTGACATCGGTGGCGAGAGTTCACGGCCCGGTGCAAAGGAAATACCGATAGATGAGGAGCTTCTCCGAGTCATTCCTGTCATTGAAGGTATTCGTGCTATCAATTCTTCAGTGAAAGTATCGATTGATACAGTAAAATATGAAGTAGCCGAGGCAGCATTGTGTGCAGGCGCTAGTATTATCAATGACATATCTGGGCTTGATAACGATAAAAGACTTGCAATTCTCGCAGGTAAGCATGGGGCAGAGTTGATTGTTATGCACATGCAGGGCACTCCACGTACAATGCAAGATAATCCTCACTATGACAATGTTGTTCAGGATGTATTTAAAGTATTACAGCAGAAAATAGCTTTAGCACAATCTCTTGGAGCACGATATTTGATGGCAGACGTTGGGATTGGTTTCGGAAAAACTGCTGAACATAATTGGTCACTATTGAAAAATCTCGAATATTTTCACAATTTAGGTGTGCCCATTGTTCTTGGTTTGTCTCGAAAATCTTTTCTAAGTAAGTTATTAGGTGATGAACATAATGCCGAAAAGGATGTGGCTACCCTAATTGTGCATGCCTTAATACCTGTGATGGCGGCTAATATTATCCGGGTTCACAATGTTGAGCAAATGGTGAAGCTGAAAAGAATCAGAGAGATGCTGCTATAAAACATATATAATACAAAAAATTGCAAAGTGATATAGTTAAAATAAAGAAGGGCAGATTTACAATCTGCCCTTCTTTAAATATAAACGATTGGAATTTAACTATCATCTTCTGAATAATCTTCTATTTGCTCAGTATCATCCGGTGAAACTTCGCGCATACGATAGCCTACGCCACGGATTGATTGCAGAATTTTGGGATGTCCGACTTTTTCAATCTTGGAGCGAAGGCGTTTGATATACACGTCTATAATATTGGACTCTGTGTCGAAATTATGCTTCCAAACATGTTGAGTAATCATACTTCTGGAGACAATTCTACTCTTATTGCGAATCAAATACTCTAGGAGTGCGTATTCTTTCGTCGTTAGCTCTATCTCTTTACCCCAACGAAAAGCAACGTGACTAACGGTGTCCAATACGAGATCTGCGCATGTCAGTTTTGTTGATTTTTCCGTTGAAGATCGTCGCATAATTGATCGAAGTCGAGCGGCAAGCTCCTCAAAATGAAATGGTTTTGGCAAATAATCATCCGCCCCCAGATCAAGTCCGGTGACTCTATCTTCGGTAGTCCCTCGGGCAGTCAGCATTAATACAGGAGTGACTTTACCGGCTGATCTAAGTTCTTTCAAAACAGAAAAACCATCTTTTTTTGGTAGCATCACATCGAGAACAATGGCGTCAAAGTGATTATTGAGTGCGATATCGAGTCCTGATTCACCGTCTGGGGCGGATTCGACTATGTAACGTTCTTCTTCTAGTCCGTTTTTAATAAAACTTGCGACTTTTCGCTCGTCTTCAATAACTAAAATTCTCATAAGAAATCTGAAAAATGAGGAAAATACGATTATTCAATTGTTATTTCTTTTTAACGAATAGCGGATAAACCTCTCTTGTACCATCAGATAATTCAATGCTTACGTAGTACATACCATTAGCGACAATACCCTTTCGCGTAATACCATCCCAATGATCACAGTATGCAATTCCAGAGAGTCGAGGTTCGTTGGTTACAGGCTCGGCAACGAGTCGATTCGCTTGATCATAAATTCTGACAGTTACATTGGTTTGATTAGGTACAGTATAGATTATTTGTGCAAGCTCATCAGGAGGTGCAAAAGGATTAGGTGAAACAAGTGAAATATAACGAACTTTAATGTTTTTGACTAATGTATCTGTTCGGATGCAGCCATTTGCACAACATAATCGAAGTATAGCTGAAGAATCTCGGAGATTGACTGGAACATCCCATTCAAAACCATTTTGGGTGATTGGGATGTGATCTATCTCTCGGAATGTTTTACCGGAATCTATTGAAACATAAACATTTATAGTATCACAAAAAATATTCGTTGGAATAGAAAGAGCGTCCCAAGTAATATTTCTTGAAGGACATGCGATGGCAGGTGGTGGATCGACTGTAATTGAAATGGAAGCAGGTATGACCTTCAATAAAAATATAGCAGAAGTATCTATGTGTTGTGTTTTTAAGCTTTTACCAATTACTCGAAATCCCATTGTACTATCTTTTCTCGTTGAATCACACGGAATTATAGGTAAACAAGGTACAGTAGTTATAAACGAAAACGCAGGTATTTGAGTAACCATGGATTGGAGTACTATCCATGTGCTATCGTTTCGATACTGTAACCATAGAGAATCAAGACAGGCAGCAACACCTTGAAATGCTAAGGTACTACCGAATGTCACCATACTATCGGTTCTAGGTGATGTAATAATCACTTTAGGTTGCGGAAATCGGATAATTGCTGATGAATCTTTCAAATCGACACTATTTGCACTTTGAATAATAATCCTTCCTTCAGTACCGATATGAGATGAATCTACACGAAAATTATAGTTGAGTGAATCTGCGGTATTTAATAAATTTAGTAGAAATGTGTCTCTTTGATTTAGTCTCAAGGTATCTTGATATCTTTCAAAGAAAATATGAACTTTATCTTGACCTTTCATTAAATTTGTCCAACGAACATTTACAGAATCACCAATACAGTATTCCTGAGATGGTGTGAGCTGGATTTTTGGAGTAAATAAATGCAATGAACCCGGTATCATTTTTCCATAAACATAAGTTCTGTTCATCGTAGTAATGATTATATCGTTAGCACCGTCACCTTCTAAATCAGCAATTTCTAGAGATGTAATAGTTTCATTTGGGAAATTAAATACACGAATTGTGTCAAAAGGATTACCTAGTCGTAGCTCTGGTGCGCTGTAATCTCTCAACCGTAGTATAGAGACATTAGACCGATCCACCACGAAAATTTCTTCTTTTTTATCTACCCCCCCATCAATATCATTTACTGCAGCCACCCAACCATTCATTGGTGATGATGCTATAGTATCAAACTGAAAAAGAAACGTTCCAGGCTTGGTGATTTTTTCAATTTGTAGCCCTGTCCTCCAACGTAAAATAAAAAGTTTACTACCTGGATAAGCAAACTCTTTTGAACTTTGAGTGACGACAATTTCACTCCCGGGATTATTTGGGAAGTAAGGCAATAACTCATTATTACTACTACCATCTACATCACCCACGCCTACCGACCAGTAGTGATTCTTTCCACCATTAAAAGGTGGTGCGAACAAATCATTAGGAGTCGTAATCGGATCTCCTAAGGTATTATAAAGATGTAAACGTGCGCCACCTAGAGAAGAATCTATACCCTTATATTCTTCAGAGACTAACACATACCAATTTTCAGTATTAGATGCACCTCCATCTGAGAGCTTCACATAGTACGGACGTATGAGCGGTCGATTGCGAGTAGTATCCAGAAAAGAGGTCAATTCTCTTGCTGCTATTCCTTCATTGACTTGCGACCCCTGTACTTCAAACGACATTAAATAAGGACGGTTCCCATAAGTGGAGCTTGTGATTGGATTTGAAAGGAGTTCGGATATTGTTCTGCTTGGTAATACCGGTAGTGCCATGCCCAACCTTCCGCCACCAAGTGTGGCAATTGAAGGAGGATATAATGATATTTCGGGACCTAGGGTAAGTCTTCTAAATTCCAAATCCTTCACATCGGGCAATGGGAATGTAGTATATATACTATTAGTATTGAATTGTGTTAATCCTCTGAAATATGGTACGTCACCAGTAATTACGCTCGGTATGACCGGAGAACTCATATTCACAGTTGCATAGACCACGCCTTGACCATTAAAATTTCTTCCAAGTACAGGGGTCACACTTCCGAAAAGATTTGGGTCGTATTTCCCGACATTGATACTCATTCCTTTTATTAAAATCACACTGTCTTTTAATGTTGAAAATCCTGCTATATAAGAATAAATTAAGCTATCTGCGTTACTCTCAGATTCTATTGTTTCGAGTCCCATCACTACCGGAGCAGAAGTGTTTGTTATAGGTTCGACGGCATTCGAATCATAGAGAACAGAGATGCCACGTATATGCTTTACATAACCTGGCAACGGAGTACGGGTTAAGAGCTTGCCTGTTCCGTCAATAACGACAATATGATCTTTAATCACTGCAGCTATTTCATTGGGCGACCACAAAAAGCTTGAAAGAATCTTCGGATTTTCTTTTATATTACCTATCAAAGGCTGCACATCCCCAGAAATCTCAACGGTGGACCATTTAAGTACAATGGAATCCACTGATTGTTTGAGAGAAGGTACTGACTGGGAGTGAGTTGCCTCCATGTTACCATTTGGATATAGCCAGTTAGCAGGGCTTCCGGCTTGTGCATTTACTTCGATATTCATTGATAAAAAACATACTATACTATATAGTATGAAAAGCACATGATTTGTCAGTTTTTTAGAGGTCATTTCGTTTCAAGTTTCCAAATTAAAAATACTACACCAAAATAATCAATTCTCTGCAAAAGAGTACACAAATATATTGCCAGCTCCAAATTCGTAAATAGAGAACATTTTCATATACTGATTCCAGATGTCGATGGTTAATATTTGATTGAAAAACTGTTGTTATTCGATGTTATAAAGATCCACATCACTAATGAAAAGTAAATCATTTACCATTGGTTCAGAAGATATAAATATCGAGTAAATAGTCAATATTCAACTTAAGCTAGTTGCAAAAAACATAAAAGTCGATTTGACTCTAATTCTGCTAAAATTAGAGAATGCTTATTGTTCTAACTGATAGTTATTCAATTAGATAGATTAGAATTTTGAATTCGTAGAATTGAAAACAATGAAATTATTTCCTTCGATACCTATACAACATTAGAGCCAAGGTAGAGTCAAATTTTAGTTAATATCTTTATGCGAAATCTGGGCTAAACCTATTTGAAATGAAGATTTTTTTTAAGCAAATACTTTAATCACTGTAACATTTATAATAAATCAAATAGTTGGATAAATATTCAATTTAGCAATCATCAATCTAAGATTTTTAAAAATAATATTTGGAAAAGAGGTAATGATTGGCGTATTTTTGTTCCCTAAAAACGAGGTAGCGCCTAAGGCACTGAATAAAGGGGATAAAGAACGTACATTGAAAACAGGAGCAAGCAAAGAAGCAAGAAGCTTCGAGCAACAATTAATTTGAGCGGAAGGCATTATAATTTATTATGATGCAACAAGCAATCAAACCCAGCTATTGTAGAGATACTTTAGCAAAAACAGTAAAAGAGCAATCAAAATTTACGTTTTAATACAACGAAGAGTTTGATCCTGGCTCAGGACGAACGCTGGCGGCGTGCCTAACACATGCAAGTCGAGGGGTGCTTTCGGGCACCCAGTGGCGCACGGGTGAGTAACGCGTAGATCATCTGCCTTATCACTGACATAACAGTTCTAACGGACTGCTAATATCAGATGAGGTGACGAGAGTCATCAAAGTTTCGACGGATAGGGATGAGTCTGCGTCTGATTAGGTAGTTGGTGAGGTAACGGCTCACCAAGCCGACGATCAGTAACTGGTCTGAGAGGACGAACAGTCACACTGGAACTGAGACACGGTCCAGACTCCTACGGGAGGCAGCAGTGAGGAATATTGCACAATGGGAGCAATCCTGATGCAGCGACGCCGCGTGCGGGATGAAGGGGCTTAGCCTCGTAAACCGCTGTCGGAGGGGACGAATGGTACATTTGATGTACTGAGACGGTACCCTCAAAGGAAGGATCGGCTAACTACGTGCCAGCAGCCGCGGTAATACGTAGGATCCGAGCGTTGTCCGGAATTACTGGGTGTAAAGGGTGCGTAGGCGGACTTGTGCGTCAGAGGTGAAATCCACGGGCTTAACCCGTGGGGTGCCTTTGATACGGCAAGTCTTGAGTGCGAGAGAGGTGGGTGGAATTCCTGGTGTAGCAGTGAAATGCGTAGATATCAGGAGGAACACCGATGGCGAAGGCAGCCCACCGGCTCGCAACTGACGCTGAGGCACGAAAGCGTGGGGATCAAACAGGATTAGATACCCTGGTAGTCCACGCCTTAAACGATGTATGCTTGGTGTTGGAACGAAAGTTTCAGTGCCGGAGGAAACCTATTAAGCATACCACCTGGGGAGTACGATCGCAAGGTTGAAACTCAAAGGAATTGACGGGGGCCCGCACAAGCGGTGGATCATGTGGTTTAATTCGATGCAACGCGAAGAACCTTACCCGGGCTCGAAGTGCAGGTAGTAAAGAGATGAAAGTCAAATGAACCGTTAAGCCGGTTGCCTGCAGAGGTGCTGCATGGCTGTCGTCAGCTCGTGCCGTGAGGTGTTGGGTTAAGTCCCGCAACGAGCGCAACCCCTATCTTTAGTTGCCACCGAGTAATGTCGGGCACTCTAAAGAGACTGCCTACGCAAGTAGAGAGGAAGGTGGGGATGACGTCAAGTCATCATGGCCCTTACGTCCGGGGCTACACACGTGATACAATGGCCGGTACAAAGGGCAAGAACGCGAGTTCAAGGAAATCCCCAAAACCGGTCTCAGTTCGGATTGGAGTCTGCAACTCGACTCCATGAAGCTGGAATCGCTAGTAATCGTGGATCAGCACGCCACGGTGAATACGTTCCCGGGCCTTGTACACACCGCCCGTCAAGCCATGGAAGCCGGGGGCGCCCGAAGCCGCTGAACAAGCGTCGAAGGCGAAATCGGTGACTGGGGCTAAGTCGTAACAAAGGTAGCCGTATCGGAAGGTGCGGCTGGATCACCTCCTTTCTAAGGAGAAATTCCCAAAAACACATTTATGTGGCTTTTGAGACAAATAGCTCGAACTTTTGCTTCACACAAGTATCGCTTAAGCGATATGCTCAGCTCCTGTTTTCAACGTACGCATCGGCGTAATCGAAAGCGATTACTCCAAGCGTCAACAGAGTGGAAGACCATAGAAAAAAGCTACATCGACACAGACCGGGCCTGTAGCTCAGCTGGTTAGAGACACACGCCTGATAAGCGTGAGGTCACGGTTCAAGTCCGCTTGGCCCACAAGGTACGGAGAGAAGAAAATATCATCCATTGCTGAAATTGAAAACCACAAGCGCAGACGGGTCCATAGCTCAGCTGGGAGAGCGTCTGATTTGCATTCAGAAGGTCTACGGTTCGATCCCGTATGGATCCACTCTCATAGAACATTTACCAATCGACGTAAGAATCTTGCAACGAAACGTAAAAACAAAAAAACTTTGAACTGCATGAAGATTACAAAACGTACATTGACAATTAAGATGCATCGAAATTCTCAATTGCTGACAAGTGTCGCAGAGGAAGAGTAAATGAGAAGAAGACATTAACACGAGTATTAACAAGCGCTTTGCTGTTGATTGTAGTCGTAAGGTACGTACAAAGTAGTAAGTTCTAGTTGCTACAGTAGTACATCCACGACACACTATAAGCACACAAAGCAAGTAAAGTATTGTCAAGTCATGAAGAAGCAGCGTGCATGAGAAAGCAGCTGTCTACAAATTGTAAAAAAATCAAAGAAGACTCGGTAAGATAGAAAGAGCAATTGGAGGATGCCTTGGCACACAGAGGCGATGAAAGACGCAGCAACCGGCGAAACGCTACGGGGAGTTGGAAGCAAGCATTGATCCGTAGATATCTGAATGGGGCAACCCAACGGGAGTCATGTCCCGTTACTCCGCAAGGAGGGCAAACCCGGGGAAGTGAAACATCTCAGTACCCGGAGGAAGAGAAAACAAACGTGATTCCCTTAGTAGTGGCGAGCGAAACGGAAAGAGTCCAACCCGTGTCCAATGGGCATCGGGTTGTAGGGCGCTCAACAAAGTGTATGATAACTGATAGCGAATTGACCTGGAAAGTCAAGCCGTAGAAGGTGAAAGCCCTGTAAGCGAAATCGGAAGTTGGCATGGAGTGTACCTGAGTACCTTGGAGCAGGTGGAATTCCCAGGAACCAGCCGGAACCATCCGTAAGACTAAATACCCCTGTGTGACCGATAGTGAACCAGTACCGGAGGGAAAGGTGAAAAGAACCCTTAAGAAGGAGTGAAAAGAATCTGAACCAATTGCTTACAAACGGTCGGAGTGGATTTATTCCGTGACGGCGTGCTTTGCTTACCGAGCCAACGAGTTACTCGTCATGCAAGGGTGATTTTTAAGAATCGCACCTGTAGCGAAAGCAAGTCTGAAAAGGGCGATTAGTTTGGCGGCAGACGCGAAACCGTGTGATCTATCCATGGTCAGGATGGCGTATCGGTACGAGTATGGAGGTCCGAACTTGCGGTTGAAAACTGTTCGGATGAACTGGATGGGGTCAAGGCTAATCAAACTCGGAGGTGCAACTCCCGAAATTTATTTAGGTGCAGCCTCAAGTTTGTCAGAGGTAGCTCGTGATTGGCTAGGGCTGTCCAACGGTACCGAAGCCAGATAAACTGCAAATACCGGAAACATGATGCTCGGGAGTAAGGCGGCGAGGATAAGCTTCGTTGCCGAGAGGGAAAGAACCCAGACCGCCGATTAAAGGTCCCCAAGTGTATGCTAACAGATAAAGGATGTTGCGTTGCTGAGACAGCCAGGATGTTGGCTTAGAAGCAGCCACTCATTGAAAGAGGTGCGTAATAGCTCACTGGTCGAGCGACGCAGCGCCGATAATTATCGGGACTGCAAGCCTGCGACCGAAATCGCGGATTCAGCCTTACGCTGAGTAGTAGGGGCATTCTACGGGCGTCGAAGGTGTGATGTGAGTCATGCTGGAGCGCGTAGAAGAGCAAATGTTGGCATAAGTAGCGAGAACGAAAGTAGAATCTTTCGCGCCGAAAGTCTCAGGTTTCCTGAGCTCCGTTCGTCGACTCAGGGTTAGTCGGCCCCTAAGGTGAGGCCAGAGAGGCGTAATTGATGGGAAACAGGCACATTATAATATTCCTGTACCGCTACTAGCAATAAAGTGACGCAATGAAACGGTCATACCAGCCAAATGGCTATGCAGGTATGGCTTTGGAGCTGCCGAGAAAACGAGCTATAGCGACCGTACCGCAAACCGACACAGGTAGACGGGTTGAATATACTCAGGCGCGCGAGTGAGCCGTGGTTAAGGAACTCGGCAAACAACCCCGTAACTCGGGAGAAGGGTGCTGGAGCAATCCAGCCGCAGAGAAAATGACCCTAACGACTGTTTTAACAAAACACATCACTCTGCTAACACGTAAAGTGGATGTATAGGGTGTGACACCTGCCCGGTGCCGGAAGGTTAAGAGGAGATGTCAGACGCAAGTCAGGAAGCATTGAATCAAGCCCCGGTAAACGGCGGCCGTAACTATAACGGTCCTAAGGTAGCGGAAATTCCTTGTCAGGTAAGTTCCGACCTGCGAATGGTGTAACGATTTGGGCACTGTCTCAACCACGGGCTCGGCAAGGTGGTACCGGTGAAGACGCCGGTTACCCGCCATTATGGACGGAAGACCCTATGCACCTTTACTATAACTTACTATTGGCTCTGGTTGCATCATGCGTAGGATAGGTGGGAGTCAGCGAAGCAGTGCTCTTGGGCATTGTGGAGGCAACAGTGAGATACCACCCTTGATGCAGTTGGATTCTAACCCGGCGACGTGTAGCCACGAGGACAGTGGGGAGCGGGTAGTTTGACTGGGCGGTCGCCTCCTAATTGTAACGGAGGCTTGCAAGGGTCCCTCAGCACGGTTGGTAATCGTGCCAAGAGCGCAAAAGCAGAAGGGCTTGACTGTGAGACCGACAGGTCGAGCAAGTCAAATGAGTTTTAGTGATCCGGCGGCACCGAGTGGAAGGGCCGTCGCTCAAAGGATAAAAGGCCCGCTAGGGATAACAGGCTGATCTTCCCCAAAGTTCATCGACCGGGAAGGTTTGGCACCTCGATGTCGGCTCATCGCATCCCGGGGCTGGAGAAGAGTCCCAAGGGTTTGGCTTTTCGCCAATTAAAGCGGTACGTGAGGCTGGGTTCAGAACGTCGTGAGACGGTTCGGTCCCTATCCTATGCGGGCGAAGATACTTAGGGGACTCGTTCTTAGTACGAGAGGACCGGAATGACTATTGACGGTGTGTCTGTTGTTTTGCCAAAGGCATTGCGATAGCCACGTCCAGTAAGGATAAGTGCTGAACGCATCTCAAGCACGAAACCTGCCCCAAGATAAGGTTATCTCAGCGTTAAGCTGGTAAGGACAGAGAGATGATCTGTTCGATATAGGCTCGACGTAAGAAGCGTGGCGACACGTGGAGCGGAAGAGTACTAATAGTCCGAGGGCTTATCGATATTTTATTATTAAATGAGAATGTTCGTCTTGTTTGATTGGTTTACACCAATAACGACAGATGTAATACTCCTGTACGCGCCTCTTATGACTCAGGAATACTACGAAATTGGGTTAATGAGACAAAAGTTCCAAAATCCACTCGTGTTAACCATATAAAAATTATAATCTCAGCGACTCTATCGCAGGGGGCCCACCTCTTCCCATTCCGAACAAGTAGTTAAGACCTGCTGGGCTACAGTGGTACCACGTGCGTAGGTGCATAGGAGAGTAATCGTTGCCGGGTTTTTATAAA
>JADJXV010000025.1 GCA_016720145.1 Ignavibacteria bacterium
TTTTTTAGAGGTCATTTCGTTTCAAGTTTCCAAATTAAAAATACTACACCAAAATAATCAATTCTCTGCAAAAGATTACACAAATATATTGCCAGACTCCAAATTCGTAAATAGAGAACATTTGTATATATCTGATTCCAGATGTCGATGGTTAATATTCTGATTGAAAAACTGTTGTTATTCGATGTTATAAAGATCCACAGCAACTAATGAAAAGTAAATCTATTTATAAATGGTATTGCAGAAGATATAAATATCGAGTAAATAGTCAATATTCAACTTAAGCTAGTTACAAAAAAACATAAAAGCCAGGTTTGGCTCTTACATTCTACTCGGATTGTAAATTAGAGAATGCTTATTGTTCTAACTGATAGTTATTCAATTAGATAGATTAGATTTTTTTGAATTCGTATCAATTGAAAACAATGAAATTATTTCATTTGATACTTGATGATAACATTAGAGTTAAGGTAGGAGTCAAATTTTAGTTAATATCTTTATGCGAAATCTGGGACTAAACCTAATATTGAACATGAAGATTTTTTTTCAAGCAAATTATCATATTGTAATCACTGTAACATTTATAATAAATCAAATAGTTGGATAAATATTCAATTTAGTAATCATCAATTCTAAAGTATTTTTCAAAAAATAATATTTGGAAAAGAGGTAATGATTGGCGTATTTTTGCGTTCCCTAAAAACGAGGTAGCGCCTGAGGCTGGCACTGAATAAAGGGATAAAGAACGTACATTGAAAACGAGGCAAGCAAAGAAGCAAGAAGCTTCGAGCAACAATTAATTTTGAGCGGAAGGCATTATAATTTATTATGATGCAACAAACAATCAAACCCAGCTATTGTAAGAGATACTTTGCAAAAACAGTAAAGAGCAATCAAACTAATTAAAGTATAAAATACAACGAGAGTTTGATCCTGGCTCAGGACGAACGCTGGCGGCGTGCCTAACACATGCAAGTCGAGGGTTAGCTTCGGAAGAACACTGGCGCACGGGTGAGTAACGCGTAGATCATCTGCCCTAACACTGACATAACAGTTCTAACGGACTGCTAATATCAGATGTGGTGACAATTATCAAAGTTTCGACCGGTTAGGGATGAGTCTGCGTCTGATTAGGTAGTTGGTGAGGTAACGGCTCACCAAGCCGACGATCAGTAACTGGTCTGAGAGGACGAACAGTCACACTGGAACTGAGACACGGTCCAGACTCCTACGGGAGGCAGCAGTGAGGAATATTGCACAATGGGAGCAAACCTGATGCAGCGACGCCGCGTGTGGGAAGAAGGAGCTTAGCCTCGTAAACCACTGTCGGAGGGGACGAAATGGTAGGTTAGATGCTGAGACGGTACCCTCAAAGGAAGGATCGGCTAACTACGTGCCAGCAGCCGCGGTAATACGTAGGATCCGAGCGTTGTCCGGAGTTACTGGGTGTAAAGGGTGCGTAGGCGGACTTGTGCGTCAGGTGAAATCCACGAGTCAACCCGTGGGGTGCCTTTGATACGGCAAGTCTTGAGTGCGAGAGAGGTCGGTGGAATTCCTGGAGAGCAGTGAAATGCGTAGATATCAGGAGGAACACCGATGGCGAAGGCAGCCCGCCGGCTCGCAACTGACGCTGAGGCACGAAAGCGTGGGGATCAAACAGGATTAGATACCTGGTAGTCCACGCCTTAAACGATGTATGCTTGGTGTTGGAACGAAAGTTTCAGTGCCGGAGAAACCTATTAAGCATACCACCTGGGGAGTACGATCGCAAGGTTGAAACTCAAAGGAATTGACGGAGCCTGCACAAGCGGTGGATCATGTGGTTTAATTCGATGCAACGCGAAGAACCTTACCCAGGCTCGAAGTGCAGGTAGTAAAGAGATGAAAGTCAAATGAACCGTTAAGCCGGTTGCCTGCAGAGGTGCTGCATGGCTGTCGTCAGCTCGTGCCGTGAGGTGTTGGGTTAAGTCCCGCAACGAGCGCAACCCCTATCTTTAGTTGCCACCGAGTAATGTCGGGCACTCTAAAGAGACTGCCTACGCGAAGTAGAGAGGAAGGTGGGGATGACGTCAAGTCATCATGGCCGCCGTCCCGGGGCTACACGTGATACAATGGCCGGTACAAAGGGCGAGGCTGCGAAGCCAAGGAAATCCCCAAAACCGGTCTCAGTTCGGATTGAGTCTGCAACCCGACTCCATGAAGCTGGAATCGCGTAATCGTGGATCAGCACGCCACGGTGAATACGTTCCCGGGCCTTGTACACACCGCCCGTCAAGCCATGGAAGCCGGGGGCGCCCGAAGCCGCTGAACAAGCGTCGAAGGCGAAATCGGTGACTGGGGCTAAGTCGTAACAAGGTAGCCGTATCGGAAGGTGCGGCTGGATCACTCTCCTTTCTAAGGAGAAATTCCCAAAAATCACAGTTTATTTGGTTTTGAGACAAATAACTCAAAGTTTTTTGCTTCACAAGTATCGCTTGGGCGATATGCTCAGCTCCATGTTTTCAACATACGCACCAGCGTAAGCGTATACAATTGCCCTGTTTTCAGCGTCAACAGAGCCCTGGAAGACCGTAGAAAAGGCTGACATCAACACAGACCCGGCCTGTAGCTCAGCTGGTTAGAGCACACGCCTGATAAGCGTGAGGTCAGCGGTTCAAGTCCGCTTACAAGGGCCAGTAAGACAAGGTAACTGAGAGAAAGAAATTATCATCCAGTTGCTTATTAATTGAAAACCACAAGCGCGTATCGGGTCCATAGCTCAGCTGGAGAGCGTCTGATTTGCATTCAGAAGGTCTACGGTTCGATCCGTATGGATCCACATAGAACATTACCAATCGACGTAAGAATCTTGCAACGAAACGTAAAAACAAAAATGTGAACGAAAGATTACATGTACATTGACAATTAAGATGCATCGAAATTCTCAAATGCTGACAAGTGTCGCAGAGGGAAGAGTAGTTGAGAAGAAGACATTAACACGAGTAATAACAAGCGCTTTGCTGTTGATTGTAGTCGTAAGTGGTACGTACAAAGTATTAAGTTCTACGAGTTTCCGCAGAGTACATCCACGACACACTAAACACACAAAGCAAGTAAAATATTGTCAAGTCATGAAGAAGCAGCGTGCGAGAAAGCAGCTGTCTGCAAGTGTAAAAAAATCAAAGAAGACTTCGGTAAGATAGAAAGAGCAATTGGAGGATGCCTTGGCACACAGAGGCGATGAAAGACGCAGCAACCGGCGAAACGCTACGGGGAGTTGGAAGCAAGCCATTGATCCGTAGATATCCGAATAAAGCAACCCAACGAGTAGTCCCGTTACTCCGCAAGGAGGGCAAACCCGGGGGAGTGAAACATCTCGGTACCCGGAGGAAGAGAAAACAAACGTGATTCCCTTAGTAGTGGCGAGCGAAACAGGAAGAGTCCAAACCAGTGTCAATGGGCATCAGGGGTTGTAGGGCGCTCAACAAAGTGTATGATAACTGATAGCAGAATTGACCTGGAAAGTCGGCCATAGAAGGTGAAAGCCCTGTAAGCGAAATCGGAAGTTGGCATGAGAGCGTGCCTGAGTACCGCAGAGCAGGTGGAATTATGCGGGAACAAGCCGGAACCATCCGGTAAGACTAAATACTCCTGTGTGACCGATAGTGAACCAGTACCGTGAGGGAAAGGTGAAAAGAACCCTTAAGAAGGGAGTGAAAAGAATCTGAAACCAATTGCTTACAAACGGTCGGAGCGGATTTATTCCGTGACGGCGTGCCCTTGCTTAATGAGCCAACGAGTTGCTCGTCACGTGCAAGGGTAAGATTTTTAAGAATCGCACCCGTAGCGAAAGCAAGTCTGAAAAGGGCGATTAGTGCGTGGCGGCAGACGCGAAACCGTGTGATCTATCCGCGGTCAGGATGAAGTATCGGTAACACGATATGGGTCCGGAACTGGTGCGGGTTGAAAACTGCTCGGATGAACTGTGGATGGGGTGAAAGGCCAATCAAACTCGGTGATAGCTCGTACTCCCCGAAATGTTTAGGTGCAGCCTCGAGTTAGTGTTCCAGAGGTAGGGCCCTGATTGGGCTAGGGCTGTCACAACGGTACCGAACCCAGATAAACTTCAAATACCGGAAACATGATGCTCGGGAGTAAGGCGGCGAGGATAAGCTTCGTTACCAAGAGGGAAAGAACCCAGACCGCCGATTAAGGTCCCCAAGTGTATGCTAACAGATAAAGGATGTTGCGTTGCTGAGACAGCCAGGATGTTGGCTTAGAAGCAGCCACTCATTGAAAGAGTGCGTAATAGCTCACTGGTCGAGCGACGCGGCGCCGACAATTATCGGGACTGCAACATACCACCGAAATCGCGGATTCAGCTTTTTACAGCTGAGTGGTAGGGAGCATTCTACGGGCGTCGAAGGTGTGATGTGAGTCATGCTGGAGCGCGTAGAAGAGCAAATGTTGGCATAAGTAGCGAGAACGAAAGTGAGAATCTTTCGCGCCGAAAGTCTAAGGTTTCCTGAGCTCCGTTCGTCGACTCAGGGTTAGTCGGCCCCCAAGGTGAGGCCGAGGAGGCGTAATTGATGGGAAGCAGGCATTATAATATTCCTGTACCGCTATAGTTAATAAAAGTGACGCAATGAAACGGTCATACCAGCCAAATGGCTATGCAGGTATGGCTTAGAGTTGCCGAGAAAAGCGAGCTATGGCGACCGTACCGCAAACCGACACAGGTAGACGGGTTGAATATACTCAGGCGCGCGAGTGAGCCGTGGTTAAGAACTCGGCAAATTAACCCCGCAACTTCGGGAGAAGGGTGCTGGAGCAATCCAGCCGCAGAGAAATGGCCCAAGCGACTGTTTAACAAAAACACATCACTCTGCTAAACGTAAAGTGGATGTAGGTGTGACACCTGCCCGGTGCCGGAAGGTTAAGAGGAGATGTCAGACGTAAGTCGAAGCATTGAATCGAAGCCCCGGTAAACGGCGGCCGTAACTATAACGGTCCTAAGGTAGCGAAATTCCTTATCGGGTAAGTTCAAACCTGCACGAATGGTGTAACGATTTGGGCACTATCTCAACCACAGGGCTCGGCGAAATTGTGGTACCCGGTGAAGACGCCGGTTACCCGCATATGGACGGAAAGACCCTATGCACCTTTACTATAACTTACTATTGGCTCTGGTTGCATCATGCGTAGGATAGGTGGGTCGCGAAGCAGTGCTCTGGGCATTGTGGAACAACGGTGAAATACCACCCTTGATGCAGTTGATTCTAACCCGGCGGCGTGTAGCCGCGGGGACAGTCGTGAAGCGGGTAGTTTGACTGGGCGGTCGCCTCCCAAATTGCAACGGAGGCTTACAAAGGGTTCCCTCAGCACGGTTGGTAATCGTGCCAAGAGCGCAAAAGCAGAAGGGAGCTTGACTGTGAGACCGAGCAGGTCGAGCAGGTACGAAATGAGTTTTAGTGATCCGCGGCACCGAGTGGAAGGGCCGTCGCTCAAAGGATAAAAGGTACGCTAGGGATAACAGGCTGATGAGTTCTAAGAGGTCATATCGACGAACTCGTTTGGCACCTCGATGTCGGCTCATCACATCCTGGGGCTGGAGAAGGTCCCAAGGGTTTGGCTGTTCGCCAATTAAAGCGGTACGAGCTGGGTTCAGAACGTCGTGAGACAGTTCGGTCCTATCCTATGCGGGCGAAAGATACTTGAGGGGACTCGTTCTTAGTACGAGAGGACCGGAATGATCGGACCGACGGTGTGTCTGTTGTTTTGCCAAAGGCATTGCAGAGCAGCCACGTCCAGATAGGATAAGTGCTGAACGCATCTCAAGCCCGAAACCTGCCCCAAGATGAGGTATCTCACAGCGTTAAGCTGGTAAGGACCCAGAGAGATGATCTGGTCGATAGGCTCGACGTAGAAGCGTGGCGACACGTGGAGCGGAACAGTACTAATAGTCCGAGGGCTTATCGATATTTTTATTATTTAATGAGAATGTTCGTCTTGTTTGATTGGTTTACACCAACAATGACAGATGTAAAACTCATCTACGCGCCTCTTTATGACTCAGGAATACTACGAAATTGTGGATGTGTGAGCAACATGCTCTCCTAATCCACTCGTGTCAACTATATAAAAACTATAATCTCGGCGACTCTATCGCAGGGGTCACACCTCTTCCCATTCCGAACAGAGTAGTTAAGACCTGCTGAGCTGATGGTACTGCGTGCGTAGGTGCGTGGGAGAGTAAGTCGTTGCCGGGGTTTTTATAAACATCAGCCCATCCAGATTCTGGATGGGCTGATGTAGTTTGGGGGGAGTGTATCAAAAAATACCAAGCTTGCATTCCGAGACAGCCGGTCGAGCTTGGCGATCACAAGCGTAGCGTTATTAGTTTTTGCAAAATGACTCGGGTCGTAAGCAACGAAGTAAATCATAGATAGTATATAGATTTATTTATATGTTACATAGTTTATATAAAGCTTGTACTATTTCACGAACGGTCGTTCATGAAGTATTACAAACCGGAAAAAGTGGTTTGTTGAGTACTTTACTCCATAAATTATGGGGAAATTGAATAAATAGAAAATCCCGACCAAATGCGATAACGTCAATAGGTCGGGATTTTTGAGATAGACACAAACTGAATTTTATTTCCCTATATACCAAATTTTCGCTGTTTTATCCAAACTTGCTGTAACTACTTTTGTACCGTCCGGACTCCATTTAATAGAATTGACATATGCAGTATGACCTTCTAAAGTAAATAGGTTAGTTCCGTCATTAGCTGACCAAATTTTTGCTTTTGTGTCAAAAGCTGCAGTACCTAACTTCGTTCCATCCGGACTCCATTTGACTGACATGATATGACTTGAATGACCCATTAACGTAAATATCTTGTTACCATCTGAAGTTGACCATATAATTGCACTATAATCTCCGCCTGCTGTAGCTAATTTCGTCCCATCAGGATTCCAGTCTAATGAATAAATGTCACCTGAATGCCCTTTCAATGTATTCAGTTTTGCGCCCGTTGTAGCTGACCATATATATGCCATATTATCTTTTCCTGCCGTTGCGATTTTCGATCCATCAGGACTCCATTGTACACAAGTAAGAAAATCTGTATGACCCGATAACGTGTAGATAATGGATCCATCTATTGCTGACCAAATTTTTGCCGTATTATCATTACTGGCCGATGCTATTTTCGAACCATCAGGACTCCAATTAAGTTCGATCACATTCTGTGAATGCCCACTTAAGGTATGTAACTTTGAGACACTTTCTGATGACCAGATAATTATCTTACGACTTGTACCTGTTGTGGCTAATTTTGTTCCATCGGGACTCCATTTCATCGACCAAATGAATCCTGAATTATCGGAAGGTATAGTTAATAGTTTAGCTCCATTATTAGTTGACCAGATATCAATAATGCCATCAACACCCGTTGCAGCAATCTTAGTGCCGTCAGGATTCCACTGCATTGCTGTAATATAAGCTTGACTGCCTTTTAAAGTAAAGAGCTTCGCTCCGTTTTTGGACGACCAAATAATTACAGTGGTATCTTCACTTGAGGTCGCTATTTTTGTCCCGTCAGGACTCCACAAAGCCAGACGCACATCTGCAGTATGGCTACTTAACGTAAAGAGAATAGTTCCGGGATCTACAGTCGGCTCGACGACCGATGGATCATCCTTGCCGCAACTATTAATTATAATAACAAGAACAATTAATAACAAGGGTATAAGTTGTTTTTTCATATAACAGATTGATAAATAATTAGGTTATAAATATATTTGAGTTGGCTTTTTTAGCACTTCAAGAATAAAAGGGTTGAGTATTTCACACAACAATATCTTTCATGAGAACGATCGTATCAAAACAAATTTTGAAATCTATTGCCTAAACCGTCACAGAGGAAGGAAATTCTGGGAGATATATAAAGGAATAATTAGTCGGACAACTTATGTTGCAATCGTTTCATAGGTAAGTGTTTAAGACCAGATGAAACAACTGGTTGGACGAAAAAATAAGCTCATTAATTTTTTTCCAAGTATTGTTGCCAGTCTTTTGGATACATAGTCTTAGCTTTTTTAACGACAAAATCTGGTATTGGTACTTTACTATAATCAATACCTTTCGCCTTTAGAAATTCTACTACTGCCATTTTCTGAAGGTACTCTTTTGAATTCAAAGGCAAACAATGTTCACGTAATAAATCTTGGATATATACCTTCGACCCAGTTTCAGAATATTTTGCCCTGTCAACAATAACCGATTTATAATCTGCTCCCTTTTGTAGTAAAAATAATACTACTTCATAATCTGAAGCTAATAATGCCGAAGAAAGTGCAGAAAAATTATTTTCATCCCTATAATTAATGTTAGCACCGGCTTCTACTAACACCTTTACAATGGGAAGCCGTGTTTTAGAAATAGAAGTACTATATGTTAATGGGGTAAATCGAGTCCAGTGGCCGTGTTTTCTGTCACCTACCTCTGCATCACTAGGGTCTGCACCGTGAGATAGTAATAGTTTGACAAACCTAGTGTTATCATCTATATCATTAAACACAGCTGCTGCAATAATTATTGCAGATTTACCACTATAAGTATCATGGATATTGACATCTGCACCAACCTCTAATAATGTTTTACACGAGGAATACTGTAAATTCACAATTGACAACATGAGGAGAGTTTGCCCATATTTTGATTCCTGAAAATTAATATTTACTTTCTCATCTCGAACCAAGCGAATAATTTCACTGGTATTTTCATCTTGTACAGCTTTCGCCAAATTCCATACCGGTGTGCCCTGAAATAAGCGGTAATCATTTCCTAATAATTTGCTTTTATCGACAACTGAGTCTCTATCTGTACACGATAAGCAAAGCAAACAAAGCAAACAAAGCAAACATCTCATAATAAATTGATAATTCATTGTTTCGATAAAATTATAAATAGGTAAGCTCAAATAATTACTTTTTCCTGTGAGTGTAAATTTACTAACATGTTGAATATAAATAAGTTTTTAACTTCAATTAGATTTTGAAATATTTTCAAATATATAGCTAATTGTGTAAACTTACTTAAATGAACTTAAATTCAATGGTTTTTGGAGTCATTCTCATTAAAACGACATCGGTATATGGTGTGGAATAAATGCTTTTATAATCGTACTCTGAACATCCGGTTTTTTTTCTGGGTAGTAATATTTTGAGATGTCTATATCAAGCGATTTCAACATGTTATCCATACTATGACCATTAAATATAGAAGGCAAATCGGTTGGATAGAGTTTAATCCTTGTACCGTTAACGTCGGGTAGCAGAGAGCCATTTTGGACTAAATTTAACGGATCAGTTGTTAAAATATACGCATCAATTTTTGCTTCAGCGTTTTTCTTAACCGTGAAACCACTAAGTCCTGCCGCATTAAATGTAATGGCAGATCTACCAGTTATGTGAGCAGATGCGGATGCTTCGCCACCACCTAAAGAATGACCTACCAACGTTAGCTCTGATGAACCCAACTGTTCGCTTATCTTAGATGCGTTTTTTATTGCCAACTCATATTGAGCAGACAAACCAACTAATTGAGAGGCGTCGTTAAGCCAATCTATAAGAGAAGTTAAATCAGTACCTGCCATAGCGTATACATATTCTGTCTTGCCGTCATTTGTTCGTTCATATACGGTAGACTTTAAACCATTTTCATGATCTAGCACCACATCATCAAAAACTCTTTTTGACACTTTCCAAGAATTCGAGAAATTTTGTAGAATTCGAGTATCTTTCAAATCTTTATAGGTATGTCTTGCCATTCTTGCAGCTTGCCTAGGAGTTGGTCTATCTCCGTATGGGTCTGACATAGCAATTGGATTATCATTAAAAACAGTGTATTCACTAATACCTGTTATCGGTCTCGGGTCCCTATTCCACCGTCTCGCTGCCCTACTATCATACTCCCAAAACTCCGCAGTAGTAATATTTCCTGTACTATTTATATCCTTATCCATTTCTTGACCATTGTACCCGTATCTATATCCAGTAATAGCATTCTGCCAAGTATCTCCGCCTGGCGCCATCTGATTATTCTCCTGCATCTGCATACCAAACGGATAGTAATTGCTATAGCTTACAACTTCCGGCTTAAATGGATAGGTAAGCCCTGTTCCTGTGCGGATTTTTTTATCACCTAAGACGACTCGCACATTGCCAAGGTGGTCTTTGAGCTCATATTGCTTCAAGCCCAACGTTCGTTTGAACATCGTTTCCGTTGTCGATACCAAATCATTATTAATATCATTATACCGTATTAGGTTATTTGGTTTTTCCATTCCCAACCTGTCCGAACCATAGATGGGAGCTTCTATTTGTTTTAAATCTCCATTTGCTCCTATTTTTTCATAAGTGGACATCACATTACCGCTTGCATCCCGGACATAATAAGTATTTACATCATTGGTTGTACCGGTTTTATCGACAAATTTACGTACTCTATTACCCAAACCGTCATAGAGGAAGGATGTTTCTACTGTTGGTTTTACTACTTTGGTTACTTTACCGGATGCATTCCACGTTATACTTGAAATCCCTTCGGTGTTGTCCGCTGTCAAATACCCTATCTGGTCATACGTATAATTTACCGCTGATTGTGTTTTTAAATCATACGTTTGCGTATTATTAGAAACGCCATCGGTAATATGATCTAAACGGTTGGTAATCGCTGTCTCAGTTGCAGTTGGATCAGTATAGGTATAGCTTAAATTATCGAAGCTCACACCAGCTCGATCCTTCCGGGTTAAGTTCGTAATATTTCCATTCGGGTCATAGCCATAAGTGGATGTATATCCAACACCGGAAGTGCCGACACCCACCCAAGCTCCAATCACCCATTGTTTGGGATTCCATTCTGGAGATTTGTAACAGCTGCCCTCCAACATTTACCTAAGAAAAGTACTCCTTTGTCTATACTTTGTGTAAGTGTTTATATATCATGCAACTTCAGGAAATTAAAAAGCCACCTTCTTTTTTGAAAGTGGCTTTGTCTCTCTAATTATAACAAATCAGCGCGCAATAAACATCGACTTCACAGCCTTAAAATGCTCTGTCTCAAGCTGATAATAGTATGAGCCAATCGGTAAATTCCCGGTAGGGAAAGGAATGCTGTACGAACCCTGTTCCTGATAACCTGTAAAAATTGTTGCTACTTTTTTACCCTGTGGTGTGAAGACCGAGAGCCGAACATTCGACGCAGCGGGGAGAGTGTAACGAATAGTAGTCGTTGAATTAGCAGGGTTTGGAATATTTTGTTCTAAATACAATGAGCCATCAACATTAGAATACTCCTCAACTCCTACCGGCGGCTCGAATAATGGCATAGATGCAAATTCCTTGGAGAACATTATCCCCTCCACTTGACTCTTCGGCGCGCCGAACCACTGAGCGAGCGCAGAGGCATAGACCGCACGGTAGTCGTATTGCATCAAAACATCACCACGCACATCTAAATTCGCAGTGTCGAGCTTTGGATTAGTACCAATAATTTTACCGCCTAATGCCTTCGCTCCAAACACAAACATCGGAGCAGCAGTGCCGTGGTCCGTACCGAGGCTGCCGTTCTCTTTCACACGCCGACCGAACTCCGAAAACGTCATCCCTGCAACGCGATCTGCATAGCCAAGTTGTTTGATATCATCCATAAAGCCGTAATCGCTCCCGAAAGCTGTGACAGTAATGCAGCATGAAAACCCGTGTCATTGCCTTGAGAAATGTGAGTATCATACCCACCAATCGACACCAAATATACCTTTGTTTTGAGTCCGCCTGATATCAATCGCGCTACAACTTTCAGCTTTTCAGAAAGATCCGTCGAGGGATACGTCGCCATGTTTTTACCCGTATCTCCTGCTTTTTTTACGACTTTGGAATATGCCTGCGCTGCCTCCTGAACTGAACGGATAAATTCAAGTTCATTGCCTGCAGGTGTGGTACTTGTACTGCCACCGCCAGTATTTCCACCGCCCGAACCGACCAAACGGTAGAATTCATCCGGATCGCGGAACGTAATACCGAGCGCGCCCATATCACTCTGAAATCCAAGGGATAGAGATGCACCGATTTGAATTGCAAGTGGGTCATCAGGAATTGAGGTTGGGTAATTTGGTGGAAGGAATGACTCTAAGTACCGCCCCACCCAACCTGTCGTTTTGAAAACATTATAGTCCGTAGCTGTGAGCCAGATATCCGTCCCGCGAAAGTGCGAGCGGTCGGGATTGGGATACGTAACACCTTGAATGACAGCAAGATGACCTTCGTCGTACATTTGTTTGAAACCCGCAAGAGCAGGATGCAATGCAGTGCCGTTCGCCAGTGAAAGCGTCTTATTTTTCGCTATCTGAATATTTGGTCGTGCGGCAAAATAGAGCGGATCGTCAATTGGTATGACTGTATTGAGCCCATCATTTCCGCCTTGAAGCTGTACGAGCACCATTATTCTGTCATCACCTGCAGCGAGACCCTGCATCGCATTCAGCATCGGAGAATTCGTGAGAGCGCTAATATTCATACCACTAAGCTTGGGGAGAGAAGCGAGTGCAAGTCCTGCTGTAGCAGATGTTTGTAAGAAATTTCTACGTTTCATAATTTGTACCTCGATTATTTTTTTTGATTGAATTACTGCTACAGCTTTACATCAATTGAAATTCCGGCATTCTCATCAGCGCCTTTAATAATCGCTCTATGCCTGCCTTCGCGTTCGGTGCGTCCACCGTCCAATCATACCCGCCGAATGCGTCGTTGACGAGAGCAGTTTTTTGTTCGGCTGATAGCTCAAATGCCAGAAAATACCCCGCCATCGCCGTTACAACTTCCGCTGCACTGCTTACGCCAAAAGACTTTACAAAAGTGATTGCGTCGATTTTGGTCTCGGGAACAGGAGTATTAACGAGTGAACTCCCGTCAATCATTCCGTCGGTGAATTTTTGGCGCATCGGCAGCGTGGAAGTATTAATCCATTGATGATACCCCTTCCAACCGGAAACATCTGGTGGATTGAGGAGTTCGAGCGAAAGCGCTCCGAGCGCGCGAACAGCTATGAGTGTATCTTTAAATTTCAAATCTAAGAGCCGAGCTGTACCGATGATCGTATCAAGAGGCGACTTGATCACTGCTCCAAATAATTGATCATCAAAGAAATGCGAGGAGGTGAGGAGCTTTTTGAGGAATGGTTTGAGTTCGTAGTTGGAGGCAGTTAATTCGCCAGCAAGCTGCGTAAGTATTTCATTTCCCGGCAGTTCATACACAAAAAAAGTGTAAAATCTTTTCGCAAAAAATGTTGCGCAGGCAGGACTTTCGAAAATGATATCCACGATATTGTCGGCACCAAAAAAACCGGTTTTGCCCATGAATGTCTTGCTCGTTGCATCAAAATTCAACCCTTTAAAATTCGATGACAGACCCTCGACCCTCCATCCGGTAAATGCCCGTGCCGCTTCGACTATATCTTGTTCAGTATAATTACCGATTCCAAGAGTGAATAATTCGAGAATTTCTCGTGCAAAATTTTCGTTCGGATTGCCGGACATGCTTTGATTACCATCGAGATAAATGAGCATCGCCATGTCGCGTACCATGGCTTTCGTCAGCGTGCGGATATTCCCGAAAAACGTCCGATTCGTGTCCTGAGTCGGCTGATATGGAAAGACAACTTTCGTTGGATTACGCCGAAAGGCATCATTCTGCCAGTACATATATTGTGAATAATAGACTTTTTTCTCTTCGTTTGCAAAGAGATTATGCCAGAAAAAAGTCATTTTTTCGAGAAGAGGATTGGTGCCGTTCAGCATTTGTGTGAACCACAGCGACCGCAACTCATCATTTTGAGAATAATTGAGTTGCAGATTATTTGAAGGCATGCTTTTCGCCCATGTGGGTTCAGAGGGAAGCGTAGAGGGAGTGATTGTCAACATCGCATCGACGACTTCAGCTGCCGTCTTGCCGATGATTTTCTGCACTTCTGCACGATTATACTGGAATCCTGTTCGCCGCAGTAGGTGTTCGGCAGTTCGCGCCGTCAGTGGGGTAGTATATTCTTCGAGTCCGGCAGTAATCTGTAACGGCTGAGGATTCAATGCGTTAGCAAGGCGTTCGGCCGATGTGAGCTGCCGGGGCTCCTCGGTAGGACGTAATTTCAAGAAGGAACGACGATTCATAAATATTCTCCAAGTACATGAAACGACTATAGTAATCTTCAGCAAAATTAGGAATTTTATAAGTCATGCACGCGGAAAATAATTAGGCAATAACTATTGGTGATTTTTAGGGTTCGGTTGGCTATATTCCAAGCGTCGTCTGCGGTCACCCTTGGCCGTCCAGGCCGTGTTGTAACGCAAGAGGCGCGAGAGGCGCAATGGGGGAATAATACGATAATTTCACTTGAATTTTTACGATAGTACTGTCAAGTTCAGAAGAGAATCAATGCCCATGCGCCTTGAATTTTAAAAATTCCGAACTGTCAATCTCCACTGTGTGGAATCCATTAGTAATTAACGCTTTACGTAATCCATACTCTGCCTGTAAAAACGTATAAAACTGAGCATCTGCCATACTCGGCGCTAGAATACCGAGATAGTTCTTCGCCTTCGGTTCGTAATGATTATGCAGGTGATAGGCGAGTTTCCACCCGTGTTGTATGTCATCCGCTATCGATTGTAAAAGAATCGTTGCTTTTGGCGGCCACGGTTGGTCGCTCGCCGCAAAATAAACGCGCACACTGTCTTTGGATTGGTTGAAAACGATAAATCCATGAAATTCCGTAGGATGGCTTAGGAAAGGGTAACGGGAAAGTTGGTAATTGAGGAGTGCTGCTTCTAAAAAATTGATCGCCCTGATGGTGCCCGATTTTCCTGTATGAATACGATTGGAATTATACGCATCGCCATTATGTGCTGCGGCTGTATCTTCGGGAACATCCTGACTCGACTGCCGGTGAAGCATTTCCGTAAAGCGTTCATTCCCAAGTATATTTTTCAAAGAATCCCGGAAAAGCTCTAGTTCCGGCACCGTTCCTAGCTTCGTTCCCCATAAAGAGGGTTTGTTCGGAAGTTGCCAATAGTGAAAGATTTCATTACCATTTTTCTTGAGTATGACCGGCGTGATTGTCTGAAGCGAAACTGTCTGCTTGATTCCGGAAGAAATACATCCTGTGAGCAAGGAAATACAAGCAAGGGATAGTAGGAAATGAGTAAGACTATGTTTGAGCATTTGAAAACGATAAAATTGGAATTGAATTCACGAAGCGACTGCTCGCACTTCATTCTGCAAAATTATATCAAAATAAGAAGACATCACCACCTCACCTACGTACTTTTTTAGACGTCAAGTTAGCAGAACTGCTTGCGTGAAAATGCCGTAAAACTACCCCGAAATTACCATTTTTTGACAGGAAATTACCCCTCGGATATACAATAATTTCATAGTTTAGCCGCCATGTTTTTGTCTTATTTCCTGCACAAATTACTCTCTATTACTCACAATAATTTTATACAAGATGGAACATACTACATCCTCCTCTTCGAGCGCAAACGACTCAAACGGCGGCAAATGCCCGTTTCACGGTGGCACTCTCAAGCAAACAGCCGGCAATGGCACCCGCAATCGTGACTGGTGGCCTAATCAGTTGAAATTAAACATACTTCGGCAACATTCAAACCTCTCCGACCCGATGGGTGAGTCGTTTAATTATGCTGATGAATTCAAAACTCTCGACCTCGCAGCCGTCAAGAAAGATATCATCGACCTGATGACAACCTCTCAATCCTGGTGGCCTGCCGACTTTGGTCATTATGGTCCGTTCTTCATCCGCATGGCATGGCACAGCGCCGGCACCTATCGCATCTCGGACGGACGCGGCGGGGGAGGTTCCGGCATGCAACGCTTCGCTCCCCTCAATAGCTGGCCTGATAATACCAACCTCGATAAAGCCCGCCTGCTCCTGTGGCCAATTAAAAAGAAATACGGTAAAAACTCTCCTGGGCGGATCTGATGATCCTCACCGGTAACTGCGCGCTGGAGTCGATGGGATTCAAGACTTTTGGGTTCGGCGGTGGACGTGCAGACGTGTGGGAACCCGACGAAGACGTCTATTGGGGGTCAGAAGGTAAGTGGTTGGATGATAATAGATATACCGGCGACCGTGAATTAGAAAATCCCCTTGCCGCCGTGCAAATGGGACTCATTTATGTGAATCCTGAAGGACCGAACGGCAATCCTGACCCGCTAGCATCAGCCCGTGATATTCGTGAAACTTTCGGTCGTATGGCGATGAATGACGAAGAAACCGTTGCGCTCATCGCCGGTGGACACACCTTCGGAAAAACGCATGGTGCAGCCGATCCGAACAAGTACGTCAGCGCAGAACCTGCTGCAGCAAGCATCGAAGAACAAGGTTTGGGCTGGAAAAATACTTTCGGAACAGGGAATGCCGGCGACACGATTACCAGCGGACTGGAAGGAACATGGACGACGACACCTACCAAATGGAGCAACAATTTCTTCTGGAATCTTTTTGGTTATGAGTGGGAATTGACCAAAAGTCCTGCCGGCGCACAACAATGGAAACCCAAAGCACGGCATGGGAGCCGGTACTGTGCCTGATGCTCATGACCCGTCCAAGCGCCATACTCCTATTATGCTTACAACCGATCTTGCCCTGAGAATGGATCCCGATTACGAGAAAATTTCCCGCCGCTTTTTTGAAAATCCCGATCAATTCGCTGATGCATTCGCTCGTGCGTGGTACAAGCTCACGCACCGCGATATGGGACCGATTGTGCGCTATCTCGGTGCGGAAGTACCGTCAGAAGTACTCATCTGGCAAGATCCTATCCCGGCAGTCACGCACGCACTGATTGATGAAGCGGATAGTGCAGCATTGAAATCGTCGATTCTTGCATCTGGTCTTACAGCAACCGAACTCGTCGCAACAGCTTGGGCGTCGGCATCGTCCTTCCGCGGGTCGGACAAGCGCGGTGGTGCCAATGGCGCGCGCATTCGTCTGGCGCCGCAAAAAGATTGGGAAGTCAATCATCCTGCTGAGCTTGCGAAAGTGCTAGGAGTATTGGAAGGAATTCAAGCAGAATTTAATTCTAAAGCCGGTGATAAACGCGTCTCACTCGCCGATCTCATCGTTTTGGGCGGATGTGCAGGTGTGGAACTTGCTGCGAAGAATGCAGGTCACACTGTGAGCGTGCCGTTTACTCCCGGCAGAGCCGATGCCTCGCAAGAGCAGACCGATGTCGAATCATTCGCCGTGCTCGAGCCTGCTGCCGATGGTTTCCGTAATTACTTCAAGCCGAAACATGCCGTTTCAGCCGAAGAAATGCTCGTGGACAAAGCGCAGCTTCTGACGCTCACCGCACCGGAAATGACGGTGTTGATTGGTGGTATGCGCGCTATGAATACGAATTTCAATCACACGCAGCACGGAGTATTGACAAGTCGTCCGGGCGCGCTGACGAATGATTGTTTCGTCAATCTCCTCGATTTTGGAACGACATGGTCGGCAACGACGGAAGCGCAGGATGTGTTCGAAGGACGCGACCGCGCCACCGGCGAACTCAAGTGGACAGCCACTCGGGTGGATTTGATTTTCGGTTCGAACTCCGAACTCCGCGCTCTCGCCGAAGTCTATGGATGTGAAGATTCAGGCGAACATTTCCTCCGCGATTTTGTGGCAGCATGGAATAAAGTGATGAACCTTGATAGGTTCGATTTGGCGTAATAACAAGCTGAGAAATCAGTGCTTACTGAAAGAGGCGGTTCGCTTTGCGAACCGCCTCTTGTGTTTATTTCCGTCCCGTCAGGTGTTACACCTGACGTCAATTACTTGCCAAATAAACACTTGCTGAGTATTGCGCCCCATTTCATATCTCTCACTATAGCATCATCCTGCACCGAAGTATTCCGTGCAGACGTTTTGGAGGAATGTGCCTATGGTCGGTTGTAACGACAGGGATATTGATACAATATTCAGCGAGCATAGGCTGTTTTTGAAGTGTTATGGTTAGAGGAGTTTCCTGTCAATGCAACAAGCAGTATTCTAATATAGTAGTGAAAAGTACATATACTCTACTGGAATTTTTGCTAGGTTTATTGCTTCAATTACAATACTGGTGACTGAGCAATAGATGGTAAGTATTGCTAATAATGTGTTGGTTAAAGAGAGGTGGGATGGTTTGTTGATGAATGGTAGTGTTGATATCCTACATTTGCTGTACAAGAGAGTACTAACTTGGACAACTATCTCTCAACACTTAATTTTTGTTTAATCGAGTCAACTATATAATAGACCATGGGTACTAAAAACACGGTCAAGATTAACGAAGAAAGTAGTCCTCCAACTATCACCCAAGCGAGCCCGTTTTTCCATTCTGCTGCTGTACCTGTTGCCATTGCGATAGGTAGCATACCGACAACCATTGACAAAGTTGTCATTAAGATTGGTCTCATACGAGCCTTTCCTGCATTGATTAAAGCTTGTCTATAATGTAAGCCTTCAGCTTTTAATAGATTGGTGTAATCAACAATCAGAATAGCGTTTTTCACTACCAAACCCATTAACATTATGAGACCAAGCAGAGCAAATAAACTTAAATTGTTTAATGATAAATTTAAAGCTAAGAACGCACCAATAGCAGCTACCGGAATTGAAAATAACACAACAAAAGGATAGATAAAGCTATCATACAGTGCGACCATAATCAGATATATGAGTAAGAAAGAAATTGCCAATACAGATCCTAAAGCGCCAAAACTATCATTCTGCCTTTTAATATCACTTCCCCAAGTCATTTGTATACCTTGAGATAGCGGATGTTCTTTGAGATAAGCTACTACGTCATCTGCTACGGTCCCAGATGGTCTTCCCAATGCATCAGAAGTAAGAGTGACAGACGGCTGCCGGTCTTTTCTTTCTAATAAGGATGGAGAATTATCTTGTACCACGGTCGCAAACTGTGATACTTCAACCGGCAATCCCATTGGGCTAATAATGGAAAATTGTTGAACATCTTGATAGTTTTGTCGGCTAAATTTATCGAGCCAAACTCTTACAGGATATTCAGTTCCGGACTCTGTTAATGTAGCATCATCATTTCCAGTAAATGCTGCACGAAGATTCTGTCCTACATAAGCAGTCGTCAAGCCAAGTCGTTGCATTTTGTCTTTGTTAGGAACTATTCTGTACTCGGGACTGCCTGTTTCAACAGATAGACGAACATTATCAGCACCGGGAATTTTTTCAATAACTGCTTTTAAGGAATCGCCGCTTTGCATCACCAGATCCAAATTATTTCCACTTAATGTAATTTCAATTGGAGCTGAACGTGGAATTAAACCCAAGGCAGCCATCGAATAATTTATGCTCGGGAATCTTGTTCTTAGCTTTTCCCGAAGTTGCATCATAAATAGTTCGGTAGGTATTTTCTTCAAGTTTGCAATTTTTAATTCTTCATTTTTAATTTTTAATTGAATGGTAAATTCTGTTTTGTTAGCAGAGCCTACACCCAAACTTCCAATACCGGTACTTGGACCGCCAATGTTGCTGAAAACCGTTGATACCTCGGGTTGTTGAATAATGTAGGTTTCAATTTTTTGAGCTATCAGATTATTCTGTTGAATAGAAGTTGACTTGTCAAATTCTAAAGCCATCCTAAATTTTCCTTGGTCACCTGTTGAGATAAGTTCTTTTCCAATAATCCCTTGCTGCATAATTCCTAAAGTCATCGCAAAAAGTAAAAGTACTATTACGGTAAAAATTAGTTTATGATTTAGCACCCAATCCAACTGTCTGCCATACCAATTAGTAAAATTATCAAGCATTTGCTCAAACCAAAGCAAGAAGCGACTGAATAAATTAGTTGGTTGTAAGTTTTCTTTCTTACCAATACGTGAAGCCAGCCACGGTGTGAGAGTGAAGCCAACCAAGAGACTCGTAAGTGTTGATGTGACAATAACTACCGAAAACTGTTTGAGCATATCAGCTACAAACACTTGTAAAAAAAGAATCGGTAAAAACACAACCACATCTACCAAAGTGATGGATAATGCAGCAAAACCAATCTCCATCCGACCGTCCATCGATGCTATTCGTTTATCTTTTCCTTTGTCAAGATGCTTTTGAATGTTTTCCAGCACAACCACTGCATCATCGACTAAGATACCAATAATTAAAGACATTGCGAGCAAGGTCATTAAGTTGAGTGTATAGCCCAAAAGCCACATAACTGCGAATGCAGTAATGAGCGAAGTTGGAATCGCAATTATAACAATGAATGAGTTTCTAAAGCTTCGAAGGAACAAAAGCATTACCAACGAAACCAAGATTACGGCTAAAATCAAATCAAAGACGACTGAATTAACCGCTGCGATTGTGTTGTCGGTGCTGTCATCAGCGAGTATAAATTTTACACCTGAATTTGCATTTTGCTGTTCGATAGATTTAAACTTTTCACGAACTAATTTTGAAACTTCTACAGCATTTGCATCACCTTGTTTTTTCAGTAATAATCCAATACCATTTTGACCATTATAGCGACTAATAGATGTTGTTTCTTTGATTCCATCGATTACATTTGCAACATCTTTTACATAGATAGGACTTCCTATTATAGGCATGGCGATTTGAACGTTTTTAATATCATCTAACGATGTAAATTTTCCTATTAGTCGTACGGAATTCTTCTCTTTATCAGTCTGTACTTTCCCGGCAGGTAGGTCTACTCCCGAACGATTAATGGATTCTACTACTTGAGTGAGTGAAATTTTGTAAAGCTTCAGTTTGTCTTGATTTACTTTTACTTGGATTTCCCTTTCTTCTCCACCCAAAATTGTAATTTCTGCTACACCTTTTATCTGTTGAAGTTGTGGCAGATAATCGTCTTTCATTTTTTGAAAGAATTCAGTTGGTGATAGAGTACTGGTAGCACTAATTGACATGATTGGCAAATCATTCGGAGAGACTTTACTCATTAACGGACTTAAGATATCAGCCGGTAAATCTTTACGGATATTATCAATGTAGCGCTGGGCATCTTGCATTGTTTTGTCTAAATCTGTACCATACTTTAAGTTGGCGATTATTATGGAGGCGTTCGGCAAAGATTTCGTGACTACATAATCTACACCTTCAAGATTGGACAATGCATCTTCTATTTTACGAGAAACTGAAGTCTCAACTTCACCCGGCTCAGCACCCGGATAGCCGGTTTTAATGACAACAACCGGTTGATTAAAATCAGGCATTAATTCGTAGCTCAGATTTTGGTAGCCGATAAAACCTACTAACGTAAACACGCTAAAGAGTACAATTATCAGTGAAGGGCGTTTGATTGAAATTTCTGTAATGTTCATTTTGTTTAATTCTTAATTGAAACATTCGCTCCGTCAAATAGATTTATAAATCCTTTCGTAACAATTACATCATTCGCATTCAAGCCACTTGACACAACTGCTTCATTCCGGATTTGTTTTGAGATAGAAATATTCTGCAATACGGCTTTGCCGTTCTTGATTAGATATACTTGTCGTTGATTATCTGTGCCAACAATTGCAGATGCAGGAATAATTATTCCCTTTTCTTGCGGGGCTTTTTCCCCCTCTAAAGCATTCGATGAAACTGTGCCAAACATTCCTGATTTTACTTTTAAATCCTTTGTATTTAGTACTTCAAATTGAATTGGAAAACTACTTCCTATGTTGGACTTGCTGCCAATCAAAATAGCTTTTCCTTTGAAAGAAATTTCTGAATAGGCATCTGAATTTATAGTATAGAGTTGGAGTAATTGAAACTTTCTCAAATCGGTTTCGGGAACATTTACAGTGAATTTCAGATGAGCAATATCTGTGATTTGAAGCAATGGAATCCCAAGGGCTGCAAAAGCGCCTTCTTCGCTTAGCTTCGCTGTTACCACTCCATTAAATGGTGCTTTGATTGTCGTTTTATTTATCTGTTCACGTAAAGTGGCCACTTGAACTTTCGCAGATTTTAAGCCCAATAAAGATTTCTCTAATTGAATACCTTGAACTGCATCTGCATTTGCTAAAATTTTATAACGAGCCACATCCGATTCCAATCCTTCAATTTGCACTTCAATACTTTGCAATTGCAATTTTAGCAATGAGTTGTCTAATTGAACTAATGATTGTCCTTTATAGACTGGACTTCCCACATCTACCAGAATATCATTGATTTTACCTTGAATTTCGGCACTAATTTTGGTTTCTTTGTAGGGTTCAAATGTACCTGAAAAGGATAAATCAGTGCTTACATTTTCAAATTCAAGTGTATCAGCCTGCACATTAACTGCTTGTCCTTTATCAAATTGATATACTTTTTGCTGTGTCGTTTCTTTGTTGGTTTTCAGCTTGAATACAACAAATACAATGATTGCAACACCGCCAAGAATTCCAATTGTTTTTTTCCAATTCATATTCATCACTTTCAATTCGTGAATTTATGTTCTCAATTTTTAATCGAAATGTTTCCTGTCAATTTTTTTAATTCTAAATCAGCTTTCAAATAGTCAACCAAAGCAGTAAGATAGGTTTGCTGGGCTTCACGTAATGAATTATCAGCTAACAAAACATCAGTTAAGCTTGCAGTCCCTTGAGATAGCTGGAGAGTAGCTTGGTCATAAACTACTTGTGCAAGTTTGATTTGTTCTGATGATGTAGAGAATAGTTTGAGAGCAATCATTCTTTGCATTGTTGCGTTTTGAACATACATAGAATTTTGTTCGGAAAGTAATTCTATTTGAATCTCATTGTTTTGCAGTTCAAATTCTTTCTGATTTATTTTTCGTTGTGTAACTGTTCCGTTAAACAATGGAAGCGAGAATTGAATACCTGCAAACCCGATAGGGTAGAACTTTAAAAAATCATTTGGTTGTTTGTCATAACCCAATCCTGTCGTTCCAAACATTCCGATTAGATTGACCGAAGGCAAATACTTTGAATTATTTAACGTATTAATTTCACTCGTTATTAAAAGATTCTGAGCCTTCGCTATTCGAATATCCAAAGTTGATAATCTTCTGTAATCTTCAGGATCATGATAGTGAATAGTAGGGTCAATTTCGATTGGAAGTTCAATTGCCTTGCCCATGGTGAAATTCACCGCTCGTAAAATTTGCTTGTATTTACTTTCAATACTTTCTTGTTGAGTAGTTAAAAGTACTATCTGTAATTGTACCTTGATCACATCTGTACCTTTGGCAAGTTGTTGTTCTTTGAGCAGTTGTGTGTTTCTTAACAGTCTGGTAGCATTGGTAAGATTACTATCTATGAATGACAATTGTTGATGTAAAATTTGAGCATTGTAATACAGATTGGAGATTTCATAAAATAGCTGCTCCTCGGTTTTAAGGTATTGTAATGTAGTTACTTCCGACCCAATCTTAGCTATATCAATAGCTCCATATATCTGAGGATTGTACAGCGGCATTGACAATTGTAGGGTAGCATTCATGTTGTGCGGTACACCAAACTGAGCTTCCTTAAATTGACCTTCTGCTGCTGCCGGATTAAACGTAGATAATGGCATCAGTTGGTAAGGCAAGTTTGTATAATATTTATAATCTACGTTGGCAAAAACTTTAGGAATTAAATTAGCTTCTGCTTCTTGCACTTTCTGCTCACCGATTGAAATGGTATTTCTGCTCATTCGTAAATTCCTATTATGAATCAAGGCTGTGTCAATGCACTGCTGCAAGGTCCACACCTGAGCTTGGGCAGATTGTAATCCCACTACAAAAAGTACGAGAAAAATGTTGAGTTTGTGAACGTTTACTAACTTCATAATGCAAATTTTTTTACTTAATAAGTATCAATTGACTTTTCTCTTTTCCTTCAACCCAGTGCTTTATCATCGGTTCAATATTTATATAATCTCCCGGTTTCAAAGCTTCCTTTATTCCTTTTTGATTTTCGAAGATAACTTCTCCTTCTAAGCATAGTAATAAAGCGGGTGTAGCAGTAGTATGTTCCTTAAGTTTTTCACCTTTCAATATTTGTATAGCAGTTGCATGTCCCATTTCTGTTTTAAATAAAGATATTACAGATACAGGCTTGTCTTGTGAATGGAGCTCTTTGATGTTCATTGGAAGTTTTGATTAAAGGATGAATAGTAAATTGAAGTACTAATTATAAATTTTGAAATATTGATAATGGAGATACCATTGATAATAAATAAACTAATTGTTATAAGATAAACTACGTTAGATCTCCTGTTTTGCTTTTTGGAATCGTGAAATAAGCAATAACTGTCAGTACAAAAGTTACTGAGATTCTAAAAATCATTGCGCCGATGGTTTTGGTTTCAAATATCCCACCTGAATTGATATGAATATATAATCCTCCAAGAGCAATACATAAAAGGGCAGTTGAAATACCCAAAGGCACTACAGGCCATTTTTTAGTAGTCACAAACCCAAATGCAGCAAAAAGGTAAAGAATGCTACTTATAAAATTCGTCCAAACAACAAATAATACATAGTTGCCTTCTTTTGCTCTGATATCAAACAAATCAAATATTACTGAAGTACTTAGGAATAAAGTAATCAATCCAAATACGACCAAGATTATTGCTAATGTGTATGCAAGGGCATTTTTTTTCATCGTGATTATGGTTGAATAATTATTTTTTGTGTTACTTTTTCATCTCTTGTTTCAATAGTGATAAAATACACACCGCGATTGAAACTGTTGTTCACTTTCATTGAATAAGTATTATCACCAGACTGTAAATTGACAAGTGATTTGATATCTAAACGATTAGCGACTACATCATGAATTGTAATCGTTACATCCGAACTACTTTTGAGATTAAACTTCACAACTATATCTCCATCATTTGGACTAGGATATACTTGCAAACGCAACGAGCCGGTGCTTTGAGAGTTCAATTCATGTAAGCCTACAATTGAATTTTTAACTACATGAACTTTAAACATTTGACTACTTGCAGTGCTTTGTGTACCTGAATTAGTAAAGAATATATTGGCTGCAGTACTGCCAATGCCTCCATAGATATAGCCAATTAAAGTGGTGTCAGCTGTAAATTCATCTAATTTAAAGACTCCATTTTTGTATTTCGGTAAATTTCCAATCGGAATAAATTCAGAACCTGCACCAAGCAAAGATGGCATTTCGACAGGTAATTTATACTCTGCCATAGTACTACCTGCATATCGAGTTACACGCGCTATCGTCTTGACAAACGGGACATTGTTATCTTGAACTACTATTCCCAAACTATCATAATATTGAGCAATACCACCAAAAAACACAGTATGCATTTCATTCTTAGCGGCACTGAACAAAGGAACATGAGCACAATGGTAATGATTGTAATATTGTGAAAATGCATTGTTGACCGTGTGTCCGGTGCTGTCTATATTCACACAATTTAAATACGGTAAATCTGCATCTATTTGAAACACCCCCGAAAATGCAGTTAAACCTTCTTGTCCGGTTGGCATAATTTGAGGCACTACATTATAATCTCTTCTATGCAGATTAGTGGCATCGATTATTGATGGTAGATGAGCAACAGTAAGTGTCACTCCATTATCAATAATTTTAAATTTTCTGATAGCATTGGTATATACTTGAATAAAACCGGGACCATGAGTCGGTCCCATAGGATTATATCTTCCAATAAATTTTTGACCACCTGTCAGATAAAAAGTGTTGTTGATTTTATTGAGATATCCACCTGTAACGGCAAACATTGTATCTGTAATCTGTCTGAAATGAGACGTAAAAGACGTTCCGCTGATAATTGCATCGATCACATCAGGAACTTTCACTGCACTTAAATTTGGATACGTCGTATGGTTAGATGAAGTTCTGCTAAATCCATAACCACCAACGATATATAAATAGGCGCCTTCTTGGTAAAATTCCATATTGGTCGAGCTTAACTGTTCCTGAAGTGCCGCAGGAAGTGATGATAACGGAGCTGACCATTTTTGCTGAGCTACCGGATCGACGACCACTAAATGCTTGTTGTGACCTGCTTCATCGAAAGCTGCAAAAGGTTGTCTACCGTGAAGCCCATCTAATCGTCCCCCAACGATTAACCATTTACCGTTGTGCTCGCCTATTGCATACGATTGAAGTCCGCCAAGACCTGATATTGACATTGGTTCAATGGTAATTTGAAAAGGTGCTGTTTGCGCGGTGCTAACTGCTGCACTGACTACAACTAACAATATCACATATATAGTTTTGAGTATCATTTGTTTTTTATCAAAGTTAAGACCGATTGTATCATATTGTCACCGTTCCTGCTTATATCAAATTGAAAATTTGCTACTCTCCATTTGTACATTTGCAATCGAAAAGCTCCCATTACAATGTGTATTAATTCATCGGAAGTTATTGAGTTTGTAAATACTTTCTTGTGTTGTCCTTCTAAAATTATAGGCATCAAATGTTTCATTTTTACACTCATAATTTTCAATATAGTTTCGTTTATACGTTGACTTTCCTCCATGAGACCATCAGAAAAAACAGCAACGACAAAGTGTGGGTTTGCCTTAAAGAATGAAAACTGGTTTTGGAAAAGTGTTGTGAATTTTTCTTCGGGGGTTTGTTCATGTGAAATTGATACGGTATATCGTTCATCCATATTCTTTGCAAGATAATCGAGCAAAGCAATAATTATCTCCTCTTTACTCGTAAAGTGTCTGTAGATAGCGCTTTCGGAAAATTTCATTTCTTTAGCAAGGTTTTTAATTGTTAAGCCACTTACACCAGAAACGGTAAGTATTTTACCTGCTGCCTCGATAATTTCGAATTGCCTGTCAGAAATTGTTGTCATAAGTTTTTAAAAAGTAGCACGTTGATGTTTCCAGAATTCTGTTAACAAGGGCATCAAATTATATTAATTGATGTTAGAAGCTATAAAAAGTAAAATGAATACAAATCCTATAAATATTTTGTTTTCGTTCACGTAGGTCTGTAGATAACAGGTAAGTGAATGTTCGCTCACAAAAATAATAATAAAAATTGTTACTCATGCAAGAAATTTTAAAAAAATCAATTTCTAATATATATTTATTGATATAACCTATTCAAATTAATGAGATATTCCGTCCCGTCAGGTGATACACCTGACGTCAATTACTTGCCGAATAAACACTTGCTGAGTATTACGCTCGCTTTTAATATCTCTCACTATAGCATCATCCTGCACCGATGTACTCCATGCAGACGTTTCAGCGGAATGTGTTTACGTTCGGTTATAGCAACCGACCGGGCGGGGAAATAGAGGAATTAATGAATGCTTCAAAAAAACTAGTACGATTTCATTAGTGCAACTGTGTATTAATTGGAATATTCATTACAACTTATATATTTTCAATTCAGATAGCATATTTGTTTTACAAGAAAGCATCCTAACATCTTCTATACCCATAATTACCAACAACCTACATTTCATTATTGATAAAGGTGAGGCCAGCTTTTGATTCTTCTGCTAAGTACTGAATTGATTTTGATTCAAACATTTTAATTAGTAGTTTTTTAATTACTTTATACTCAGCATGCATAGGACAAGGATAAGATTCAGAGCATTTCACTAAGCCAAGCACACATTTATTCAATACTTCTTCTTCATTCATTGCAATTAATACTGACCTCACCGGTTGCTGCTTCGCTTCTTCTGTGATATAGAATCCACCATTGGGACCGCGTATTGAACTAATAACATTCCCACGAGTGAGGATTTGCAACATTTTTGCTGTGAATGAAGGTGGTGAATCGATAGCAGTTGATATTTCATCGATACCGATTTTATGTTCGATAGAACTTTTTTGGGCGATATAGATTGTAGCTCGTAGGGCGTATTCTGTAGTTTTTGAGAACATTCTGGTAACTATAATATTTTACAACATATTAATATTAGAACTGGTTGTCAGATTTGATTTCATTAATTATTAAACAGATCTACTAGTAGGACAATTGAGTTTTACTTAGATCTTTGCTTCTGATAAAAGCTGCGATATGCGCTGGTTTTCACCAAGGGAAGTATCATAATTGAGATACCGACAAATAAACAAACCCCCGAAAGTAGAAATACTACGAAATAAGGATGTAATTGAAGCATCATATCTTTATAGAGAATCGGATTGATACTCAATTGCCATTGAGCTTTCATCGCTCCTGCAAGTATCAGGGTCAGCCAAAAGATAAATAGTGCGCAATTTGCCATCCAATAGCCAATCATAAAACTCTTTTTTTGTGATTGTACCTTTTCATCTGTACCTTTGAGAATATCAAAAGCAATTGCCAATAAAAGAAAGCTATTAATACCGATTGTTGCGCCCATGGTGTGAGCGACTGTTACATGAGTACCATGAGTATAAATATTTATAGCAGGAATAGACATTGCTATCGCAAGTAGTAGCGTTAGGAAAATCCAACCATCCGCAGCTAATATAAGTCGATACGCTGTAGAATTGAAAAACTTTTGGGCTGATGATACTGTATTTTTCCATTGGAAGAGTATTCTTCCAATTATGAAAAGTTCGGTCATACTCACAGCGTAACTTATATGTTTTACATAGCCATGCGTAGGGAGAGTATAAATATGATGACCCCAGTTAAACATCAAATTAAAGAGTCCGGTAAAGTACAACAAAAACGCAATCCTAGAGTGTGCATAGTTCTTATCTTTGCTGATTTTCTGTATAAGAAAAATACTACTACCATAGATCAGCATATTCCACGAACCGACCATCGATCCGTACGATTTCCACTGCACGGTCATGTCATTCACTACATTATTCCTGAAGTATGGAAATATCCAAAGGTATGATTCACAAAAAGTGAAAAGAAAAAATACTACTCCGGTAAGCCACATCCATACATACACCGGTTGATTGCGAATACTTCCTATGGACTTAATAACATTCACTAAAAACAAAATCCAACCCAAAACAATTGGTATTGCAAGAAATGGATGAAATTCCCAATATTCGCGCCCTCCAAAGATTCCAAAACAATAGGAGATTAATATTATCAGAATTGATGATGTTAAAATATACCATTGAATCCGAATAAGCATTTGAGAATAGAGCTTTTTTTCTGAGTGTTCCTGAAGATAAGTCAATACACATCCAATAGATCCGCTAATTATCCAAAACACGACTGAAGATACATGCATCGGTCTGATTTTCTCAAATGATAGGAATTCTTTCAGTGCTCCCGGTATCACATATTGGAATGCACCTATCATGCCGAATACCATACCCACTACCAGCAGTAGTAGTCCTACTAAGATAAATCGAACTGAGTATGAATATTGATTATTACTTGATTGTTCCATTTTGTAGTATAATAAATGTTCGAGGATCAGAACTGCCAGAATTATCAGTACTTTTAAAGTAAGCGAGTAATGAGTATATTTCATTACTACTTAAATTGAAATCAGGCATTGTTGTAGTCCCATTCTTAAGATACGCGGTGATAAAGCTGGTGTCTCTTTTTGAGTAAACATTCGTTAGGTCAGGTCCGAGATAGCCCCCCAGGCCGTAAATCTGATGACATGCATTACAATTATACTTTTGCCATACTAGTTTTCCGTCAACCGATTCTCTATTCAGTGAGTAATTCTTCACGGGTAGTGAAGTGTAGAGATTGAGAGAAAAACTAATAAATCCAAAAAGTAAGACAATCATAATAATTACCTTATGTGATTCAGCAGCCCTATCGAGTGAATTGTATTTCATATTTTTCTATATAAAAAGATACAATTATCCTTTATTTAGTATATTTGTAAATAAAGACAAATTTATCCTTTATTCTGCATATAAACAACAGTTCATTCTTCAAACTTCAATTTACTATGATCAATTACCTGCTCAACCCCAAAAACTGGTGGCTTCCATTGCTGATTGTACTTACTCTTGGAGTATCAGGTGTTACAATAATAGGCATTCATACATATACTGAAGCACCGCCAATTCCAACGTTCTACTCTACTTCTAAAGAAATAATATTCTCGCAGGAAGATGTATTGAATGGTCAGGAAGTATTCCAAAAATATGCTTTAATGGAGTATGGGACGATGTTTGGCGATGGTGCTTACCGAGGTCCTGATTATACTGCAGAAGCTTTGCACAATCTTTCGGAGTATATGAATACGTATTACAATTCTGAATTGAAGGTTGATATCAATTCCGAATTACTAAGAAAGGGAATATCCGAGCAAGTAAGGTCGGAAATAAAGGCGAATCGCTATAATGCGAAAGATAACAATGTACTTCTAACAGATGCTCAATCATTCGCAGCTCATAACCTCATTCAATATTATACACTTATATTCACAGACCCTACATCAGCAGGAGCATTCAAACCTACAGGATATATTTCTGATCGTGAAGAGTTAAAATCATTGACAGCATTTTTCTTTTGGGGTGCGTGGGTATGCGGTGTAGAAAGGCCGGGTGAAGATTATAGCTACACCCATAACTGGCCGTTTGACCCGCAAGCCGGCAACACGCCAAGTTCTGCAGTAATTATCTGGAGTATCATCGGTTCTTTAGGTTTGATGTTAGGATTAGGAATTGTATTGTATTATCATGGGAAATTGCACAAATTAGATGATAGTACCTATACTTCCAATGCTCAAAAATTTATGTCAAGAGATGAAATACATAATTTCCGTCCGGATGCTGTGCAGCATTCAACCTATAAATTTTTCTATGTAGCAATGTTACTATTTGGTGTACAGATAATAGCGGGCATTCTTACCGTCCATGATTTTGTTGGTTTCGTCAAATTTTTCGGCTATGATTTGTCTGTTTCGCTACCCATTACTATCACTCGCAGTTGGCACGTTCAATTATCTATTTTGTGGATTTCTGCCTGTTGGATTGGTTCTTCATTTTTTATGATGTCACTTGTTTCACCAAAGCAACCACACAGTCAAGTTGAATTGATAAATACTATTTTCTGGCTCATTATTACCTTAGTCGCCGGCGCATTTACCGGAATATTTTTAGGTCCTCATGGTTTTCTTGGTAAAAATTGGTTTTGGTTAGGTCATCAAGGATGGGAATATGTCGAGATTGGTAAACTATGGCAAATTTTGCTTGGTGTTATATTTATCTTTTGGGCGATGACAATTTATCGTGGATTAAAATCTGTCATGAGCTTCAAGCAACCGTGGGCTTTGCCTAATTGGTTGGTGTATTCTACTTTTAGTATCATTCTCTTGTTGATTTCAGGATTTATAGCCACTCCTAAAACCAATTTTGTAATAGCAGATTTCTGGCGTTGGATGGTAGTGCACATGTGGGCTGAGGCATTTTTTGAGGTATTTACAACCGTTCTCATCGGGTACTTTATGGTTCTAATGGGACTTGTCAGCCGCCAAGCTACAATTCGAGTAATTTACCTTGCAACTTTACTATTCCTCGGCTCGGGACTCCTCGGAATTTCTCATAATTTTTACTGGAATGCAAAGCCCGTCGGAACGATGGCGCTTGGTTCGGTATTTTCAACGTTGCAAGTAATTCCTTTAGTTTTACTAACCTTAGAAGCTTGGCGTTTCAGTAAACTTCCTAAAATATTAGAATCTACTCATAATGTACATCTTGAATCCGGTAAGCAGTTTGGTTTTTCTGAAGTCTTTCTTTTTTTAGTTGCTGTCAATTTTTGGAATTTCTTTGGGGCAGGAGTTCTTGGCTTTATTATCAATCTTCCCATCGCAAATTATTATGAACATGGTACATACTTAACTGTCAATCATGGACATGCAGCGCTCATGGGCGTTTATGGGAATCTCGCAATTGCAGCTGTTCTATTTTGTAGTCAATTATTACTTAAATCAGAATTGTGGAGACCACGAGTAATTAAAACCATTTTCTGGTCAATAAATATTGGTTTGATACTTATGGTTTTTCTTGATTTATTTCCAGCTGGAATTTGGCAATTTAAGACCGTAGTAGAGCGTGGACTATGGTACGCCCGTAGTGCAAATTTCATCGAAAGTGATGGATTCCAAACTCTTACTTGGATGAGAATTATTGGTGGCAGTATATTTACTGTCGGTGGAGTGATTCCGTTAATTTGGTTTATTGCCAGAAGTCGTAAAGGATTGAAAAATTATGATATTACGTAGCATTGTTACTGTAATGATTCTTTCATCGATAGTGTAGTATAAATAATATTCCCGTCCCGTCAGGTGTTACCCCTGACGTCAACTACTTGCCAAATAAATACTTGCTGAGTATTACTTTCGATTATCATATTTCTCAAATTTCCGGCAGCGAAGTGCTCCGTACAGACGTTTCAGCGGAATGTGTTTACGTTCGGTTGTAGCAACCGAACGGACGGGGAAAAAGTTAGATATGCAGAAGTAGCATTATAAGTCAATGTTCCTTTTGTATAATTTCAAACACAAGTCTATCAGGGTCATATATATAAGTATGAGTATCACCCGGTTTCCAATCTTGTACAAATGCTACATTAAATTTTATAAAATGCTTCACTATTTCTTCAAGATCATCTACCGTTAGGTCAAGAGAAATTGCAGGTAGATCACCGTAAGTATAATTTTTAAAACCTTCCTTCGCAAATTCAAATAATGTAAAGGGTTGACCATTACAGTCGAGGTGGACATAGCCATCACCACGCTCTTTAATTTTGAACCCTAATACATTCGTATAAAAACCTAGCGATCTCTGTAAATCTGTAGCCATTATGTTTATTTCACCAACTGTAAAAATCATGTTTTCTCCTTATAACTTCGTAAAAATATATAACTCTGCAATTCATTCCTGTCCCATCAGGTGTTACACCTGACGTCAATTACTTGAAATAAACACTTGCTGAGTATTACGCCCGCATTTCATATCTCTCACAAAGCATCATCCTGCACCGATGTACTCCGTGCAGACGTTTTGGCGGAATATGTTTACGCTCGGTTGTAGCAACCGACCGGACGGTTCGCATACTTATTATCTTTCCATTGATTGGTCCAGCGAGCGCTGTCTTCGATAAGTGCTTGGAGGCGCTTGAGTTTTGTGGCTTCTTGTTTAGCGCTTATGACCCAATTGATGGACGGCTTTTTATACGATGGCGCGAGTGTTTGGAAGTACACCCACGCTTGCGGGTGTGCTTTGAATTGCTGTTCAAAGTCTTCGCTGAAATGGACTTCCGCGATTTCGTGGGAATAGATTCCCGACTTATGCGCCTTGCGGAGTGCGAAGCTCGCCAGACCGGCGGGGAACATGAGTCCGCGCTCGGTCAGGTCTTCGACTTTCTTGCAATTCACCACGCTCCAAATACTATCGGATTTACGCCGAGTAAACCTAATTTGATAGCGTTCGTGGTCGATGGAGGTACGCACGGCGTCGATCCAACCAAAACACAATGCTTCATCGACCGATTGCGACCACGTCATCGATTCCTTGCCGCTACTCGCTTTATAGAATCCGACGATGAGTTCGGTTTCTATCAGATGATTCGCCTCAAGCCATGTTCGGAAGGCGGCTTGGTTGTTGAAGAATATGGGGGATGTGTGCATGTGTGTGAGTTGTATAATTGCGTATCAATTACTTTATTAAAAGTCTAATAATTTCTCTCCATTTGACTTCTCAACAATTATAATGTAAATTCCTCAGTTTTCAATCATCAAACTACCAATTTTATCCTGTAACAATTTCTTTTCTTTGTCAGATTTGGTTAAGCGGATAGCTTTTTCAAAATGATACTTAGCCGTTGTTTTGTCTTTGATTGAAGTATAAACTACACCAAGTAAGCTGTGGTAGAGATAATAATTATCAAGTTTATTTTTGGAGTTCAGGTTTTGTAAGGCAGCAAGCGCGGCGGCTGAACCTTTCAGTCTCAATATAACTACAATTCTATTTAATTCAGTTACTTCCGATGGTTGTAATTTGCAGAGCCAATCGTAGAGTTCCAAAATTCTTTTCCAATTTGTATCTTCAAATTTTGCTGCCACACAATGCTCAAAGGCAATAGCCGCTTCGAGATGATAGGTGCTGATTGTTGTGCCAAAGGCGGCTTTGTTCAAATACTCATTTCCTTCGGCAATTAATTTGTAATTCCATGTACTTCGATCTTGCTGATTGAGGAGTATAATATCGCCATCATGGGTTAATCTACTGTCGATTCTTGAAGAATGAAAACACATAAGTGCCATTAATGCAAATGTTTCCGGTATTTGAGTGATTTTGTTTTCCGTTAATAATTTGCACAACAACATTGCTTCCGCAATTAAATCTTTTCGTATTAATTCCTCAGAATTTGATGAATTATATCCTTCGTTGAATAAGAGATAAATTGAATTCAACACAGCATTTGTCCGCTTTTTTAGTTCAGAATCAGACGGAAATTCTACCTTGATTTTATGCTGACGGAATAGTTCTTTGGTTCGGAATAATCGTTTTGAAATCGTTTCTTCCGTTGTGAGAAATGCTTTGGCAATTTCTGAAGTACTGAAACCGCAAAGAGTTTTGAGAATAAGTGTTATCTGGTTTTCCACGGAAATAATGGGATTACAACAGGCAAACATCATCCTCAGCATATCATCTTGGAGAGCATCTTCATTCCATAATATATCGATTGTCGATGCTAAGGTATATTCAGAAGTGAGCAATACACGTTCATTATCACTGAAATCGTACTGAACTGAATGTTTATTTCTGCGGATAATATCGATCGTTTTATTCTTTGCCACTCGAAAGAGCCACGCTGACGGATTATCCGGTATGCCTTTGAGTTTCCAAACACTTATTGCATCGATAAATGTCTGCTGTACAACATCTTCGGCCGTTTCAAGGTTTTGGGTTCCGAATATTTTCGTCAAAACAGAAACCATCTTTCCCGCTTCGTGACGGAAAAGATGGTCTGTTAAAGTGTTAATTGTATTATCGGACGAAGTCAAAATATTGAGTCCTTATTGTATGAGTTTTTGTCAGTGTGTGCTGAATTGTCATCAATCATTACATAAAAAAACTGTTGCTACAAAAATAACAACAGTTCTTTAAATTGATTAAGCAGGAGAAGGAATTACATTAGTTGGAATTACATCTTTAATTCCTGAATCTCTCTCACTTCGACTTTACCATCTTCAAATTCAAGTATTGGACAATCTTTCGAGATTTCCACTGCTCGATCATACGATTCTGCTTTACAAATCAAGTATCCACCAACCATTTCCTTCCCTTCAATAAATGGTCCATCAGAAACGATTTTTGACCTTCCGGAAATTTGCTTGCCTGTCCCATTCAAAGGTTGCGCACCTATCAATAAACCATCTTTTGCAAGTCCGCTCATCCAGTCCATCCAATTTTGCATGTGACATTGTTTCTCTTCTGCTGATTGAGCAGCAAGCGAACTATTGCCGCCTCTAAATAAAAATAAATACTCTTTCATGTTGTTGTTATTTATAAAGTTATAAAATTAACTGTTATTATTTCGACCATGTTGATATTATTAACTAACAGGTAGAATTTCAATATTTCATAGCTTCTTTAGTATGGAATTTTTTGAGAAACGCAATTTGACCAATATCGTAGCTTTCGTGTTGAGTCAGGAATGCAATTGTACCTCCAAAAGTAAAATCACCGATCGGACTTTTTAACGGACATTCTGCAGCGAGATGTTCTTCACTTACAGATGATAAAGCTTCTTTTAGTAAAACAGAAGCTTTATTCCATTCAGCTTTCACATTTGCTATTGTTGGGTAATTATCGTTTGCATCATATGCTTTAAAGTTCTCAAATTTCCCATCATACGGATTATCAGCCGGCTTTCCGAGCATTGCACAAATATTAAATCGTGCCCATACTGTATGGGTAGCCATCCAAATTAATGGATTGTTGTGATCGCTGATTCTTTCATTCGCCTGAGCGTCCGTCACACCATCTAAGGCGTTGATAAAAAGGCGACTGTTCATGTTTAACATGATTTCGGATTGATAGATAGATGTTCTCATAAAATTTATAAAAGTAAAAAAAATATTTTGATATCACAGCAATGACGAACGAGATTTTATGAATAGGACATCACAATGAAGAAATTTTAAATTTTCCTTCCCTTCAGGTGCTACATCTGACGTCAATTACTTGATGAATAAACACTTGCTGAGTATTACGTCCGTATTTCATATCTCTCAATTTAGCATCATCAGGTATCTATGTACTCCGTGCAGATGTTTCAGCGGTAGGTTTACGGTTTCAACAACCGACTGACGGTTGTCCCTTTGACTGGGCACAAGAAGACCAGAGGATCCAATGCCAAATCCAAAGAAGAAATAGGTTTTAATACTTCGACAAGCTCAGCATGACAGTAAGTTTCTTATTGTATTAAAGTTGAATTGCTAGTCTATCCCATTACTCACCCTTCATTCTTCTTCAGATTCACCATCTCCGTGAAGCTTTTGGCAGCGTTGGTGAATTCTGACGGTACGAGCACGATGGTGGTCGTGTTGTTGTCAATACCGATTTCCGAGAGCATTTGCATGCGCCTAAGTTCAAGTGCTATTGGACTTCCTTCCATTTCTTTTGCGCCTTGGGTGAGCTTGATCGATGCTTCGAGTTCGGCTTCGGCTTTTACGATCCGCGCGCGTTTTTCGCGGATGGCTTCGGCTTCGCGTGCCATTGCGCGTTGCATCGCTTCCGGGATTTCCACATCTTTCATCTCGACCATTTCGATTTTAATGCCCCAGGGTTCTGTGGCTACATCTACTATTTTCTGAAGCGTACCATTGATTTGTTCACGTTCACGGAGTACTTCATCGAGTGAATGCTGACCGATGATATTGCGGAGGGCGGTGACGGAGAATTGATAGACGGCTTTGTTGTAATCGGCGACTTTGATGATGGCGTCTTCGGGGTTGGTAATCTTAAACCAAAGTACAGCATTGACTTTGATCGTCACGCTGTCCTTGGTTATGGTTTCCTGTTGTTCGAGATCGACTGTCTTGGTGCGGATATCTACCCGCTGCATGCGGTCAATAAACGGTATAAGCCAGAATAATCCGGGACCCTTTACACCGATGAATCTTCCGAGCCGGAAGACAATAGCACGTTGATATTCTTGAGCGATGCGGAGTCCGGATAAGAGTATCAGAACGATGATAACGAGAAATGGTAGAAATGTCATGATGTTGTTGAGGATAATGGATAAATAGTTGAGAGTTGTGTGGATGTTGAGCGTACGTTATTTAGGTTTCCGCATCAAATTTTTCGAGGGGTAATAATCCCTTTCTTTAGCCCTATAAGGGCGAAATAGTAATAGAAAGTACGCCCACTAATTCATAAAAGCTCCATCGGAGCGAAATAGTTGGTGGATTGATCGTATTTATGTCGCTCCTCCGGAGCTTTATTTCTACGTTTCGTTCATTTTCTATTACGATATCGCTCCGATGGAGCTATCTGATATTTTGATGCGGAAACCCTATACTTTATTTCCGTCCTGTCAGGTGCCAAACTTGACGTCAATTACTTGCTAAATAAACACTTGCTGAGGATTATTTCTACCTCCAAAATTTCAAATCACCCGTCACCAATCTACTCCGTGAAGACGTTTCAGCGGTATGTGTTTATGGTCGGTTGTAGATCCCGAACGGACGGGAATGTAGCGTAAATTAAGAGGTCATCATTATTCATTAAACGTATCTTGTATCGGTTTGAAGAGTTTTTTATCTGCCCAAAATGTACCAAACGGTATAATGGAAGCCAACAATGCCAAAGACATTATTTTGAATTTCCATTTTTGTTCGAATGTAATTTGAAATACTGTATAGACATACAATACAAAAAGTAATCCATGAATCAGTCCAAATATCTTATTTGGCAAAGGCATTTCGAAAGCATATTTGAGGGGCATTGTTACAAAAAGTAACACCAAAAAAGATACTCCTTCCACAAATGCGAGTACTCGAAGTCTGCCGATTTGGGTTTTTAATAAGTCCATTTTAAGTAATATAAGAATGAGAATAGCTCGGATGTTGAAAGAGTTAATAGATTCCGTCCCGCTATGTGTTACATCTGACGTCAATTATCTGACAAATAAACACATGCTGAGTATTGCTTCTACCTCGTTAATTTCATACTATCCGGCACACATGTACTCCGTGTTGACGTTTCAGCGGAATGTGTTTCCGGTCGGTTGAAACAACCGACCGGAAGGGAAATGGTTGGTTTCAGGCGTCAATTCCACCTGTAAGTATTAATGTATAAATACAGTTCTCGTCATTACCGTTCTATCTTTATTCTCTATTACCAGCAGATACATACCTGTGGGGAGCATATCTACTGAAATTGAACTTCGCGCTCCTGTAATTTCCTTTTGTAGTAATTTTTGACCAATGACTGAATAAACGGTAAGCGTTCCTTGAAAACTGCTCGGAAAGTTGTCAATTGATAGTTTTGAATCCTGATGATTAGAGTAGATGGTAATGGTTGAATTGTCTTGGAAGTCATTTAGTACATTGACATTATCAAACAAATCAAGCGTCGGCCAGGTTGGAATATTCGGGAATTCATCGCTCACCATACTCATAAATTCTAAATAGAATGGAGTGTAAACCTCGGGTAATGTATTGAATAAAATAGCATAACTCGTTTGATGTTTTTTATTTGTTCGGATAATGGTTGCAGTGCCTTCAATTCCTCCTGTATGGTATTTTTCATCAGCATTGACGAACCAACCTAATCCATACTCAGGCCAATTCTTAGATTTTTGGGTCATCGTATCTTGGGTAGCGGAAGTCAGAATATCTTGTCTGTTGGATATACCATCAACTGCTGTCAAGAGTTTGCATAAGTCCTGCGCAGAGGCCACCCATCCGCCGGCAGGAGTCATTATTTCCCAATTGTATCCTCCATACTGCGCGGGTACACTCTTGGGAATTCCGGTAAAAATGGAAGTAGAAAGGGGAGCGCCGGGATACGTGTAATAGCTAACTTCGTTAGGATATTTATCGTGCTGTAATGTTCTGCCTTCGTGCATATCGACTATACCAAGCGGCGTGAGAATAGAGTCCCGAACATAATCTTCATATTTTTTACCGGTAACACGTTCAATGACCAAACCTAAAAGTGTATATCCAAAATTAGAATAAAAGACTGAAGTACCGGGTGAAAACCCAAGAGTGTCGTGCTTCAGTGTCCATTTCAGAACATTCTCGAAGGAGTTTGTGGGCGGGTTTTCGCCGGTTGCCAGAGCTATTTCATACGTTTTCCAGAGCGGTTCGGTGGTAAAGTTGAATGTAAAGCCTGCGCTATGATTGAGTAATTGTCGCACGGTAAACTTGTACATTCGCGGATCCAGAGCATTTTGATAGATGGTGTCATTCAGTATTCCTGAGCTCCCTAACACTGTCCTGTCCAAATCAATTGTTCCTGCCTCGAATAGTTTCATAACAGCTATACTTGTAATGGCCTTTGATACACTCGCCAAGCGAAAAATACTGTTTGGCTGAACTTTCCTTTTGTCCAAAGTATCAGTAATTCCATATCCACGATTATAGACCAATCTTCCCTGATACGTAATTGCCATTTGTCCACCGACCACATTGTATTTTGCAAGTATTGCATTCATTTTGTCATCAAACAGTTTTAGTTCAGGGACATATACTCCTGTTTGACTCAAGACGGCTTGTGTACTTACCAACAATAGGATGAATACAAAGAGAACAGTAAAACTAGGAGTCAAAAGGAATTTAGTGTTTTGATTCTTCATAGACTTAGAATAAAAGCTGTTGCCATTGCAAGAAGTTATGAACGATTGATACGATGATAAATCCAATTATCCAGCGAATATTTACCGGCGCCGGATAGCGCAATCGCTATATACATTGCACAATACATGAGAGGCAATTCCTGCTTGCCGAAGCCATCATTGGCATGCACAATTATCGCGGCTACGAGCATGGTGATAAGTAGGGGAATTGCTGCGAGACGGGTGGTAAAACCTAGAATCAAAAACACCGAACAAAAAAATTCTGCAAAAACTGCAAGCACGAGAGAAGCTGTGACGCCGATACCAATCGGATCGGCAAATTTCAGAGGTTCATGGCCAAAGAATTTCATGAACTTTCCGGTTCCATGAGTGAGCATAAAAACGCCGCTCGTCACGCGAAGCAGGAGGAGAATCAGATGAATGGTGGTAGGGTAATTACCGGGATTGAGAATGTTCTTGATCATGAGAATTGTTGGATAACGTGTTGAATAGAATATTGTTAGTAAAATTTTACATCATTATATATAAGGTATTCTTTGCCTGTCATTCTGAGGGAGTCTTCGACCGAAGAATCGTCTCTTGCAGTACGGAAATATAGTAAGGAAATGCAGTACGGATAAGCACGTGACGATTCTTCGCTTCGCTCAGAATGACACGATGAAGGTATCTTACCTCTCACTCCACACGTTCGGTCGCAGGGTCAGGATGCTGTCCCAAAAACTCCACCCATGCTTTCTTAATACACGGATAATTCTTGGAAGCTTCGACGGAATTCAAAAATGAGGTAATTGTATCTTCAAAACGTGCTGCGAGTGTTTCATCGGCGATTCTGCCCTCGGGCGTGAATGCTTTATGCGCCGAAGCGAGGGAAAACATTGCCGAATAGATATTGGTGCCGAGTTTTTCAAGGGGAATTCTCAATGACCAAAGTGCTTGATTGCCGCCTCCCATCGACGGCGACGCCGACATGAGCATGGCGTGGCGTTCGTTGAAGGGCTGCGGACGAAAGCGGGAAACCCAATCGATGGAGTTTTTCAGCAGGCCGGGCATCGAACCGTTGTATTCAGGCGATGCGATGATAAATGCGTCGGTGTTCAGGATACGATTGCGCATCTCAATTGCGCCTGCAGGATGAAAATCATTCGTTTCCAAATCCTGATTGAGCGATGGACAGTCGAATTCACTCATCGAGGCAAAATCGACGATGCCGCCGCGCTGTTCAATCACCTGCGCAGCAAGCCGCGCAAGCGTAGTATTAAGCGAACCAGTCCGTAAAGAAGCCGAGAAAACGAGAATGCGCAGGGGCGCTTGCTTGTTGCTGAGGTCGTTGGTAGTCATAGGATTTTTTAAGTAATTGTTATAATAGAATGTTAGGTAATTATTATAGAATGATTATTCACTAAATACGGTCGTTGAAATACCACCAAAATAACAAAAATAGAGTGTTAATTGTCGCTATAAACACGGATTAATTTTCCTTGTTCTCCCATCTTGTCTATTTCAATCAAGGTATCGCCTTTGATTTTATAATCAAAACGGAATTTATCGGTTGAAACCCAAATATCCATGTCCGGAATTAACCTTGTTTTGTCCCAATAGCCCATACGTGCGGCTGATTTGTAATACCAGTATCTGCCACCGGACTCAGTATCCGATTTACGATCCAGTAGTTCGTAATAAGATACATGAGACGTATCTTGAATTTCAAGGATTATAAAATGATTGTCATCATGTCTCACCCAAGTACCGCGAAGTCCATTAAAAGGTGCCGTGTCGGGTTGGTTGATTTTTTTTTGCGTGATTTGTGTAGTCTCCGGCTGTACTTTATCACAGCTACCGAGAAGAAGTAAGCTGAGGTATAAGACAAGAAGTATTTTATGCATGGAGGTATGTTCAAATAAAGGGGAATTTCTGTTCAGTTTTCACTACGGTTTTCTGCTCAATTTTTTGACAACTCAGCGAGCAAATCAAAATTCCTAACAAGAGCGAGTAGCTCGCTAATTTCATTGTTTTCATTGAGATAGATGATAATTTAACACTGTTATCCATTCCTGTCCAGTGCAATAATTTATTTAAAAAGTGAAAATTGCTTCGTTGAATTGTGTTGAAACCAAGGATACTAGTTACAAGGTATTGAAATATATCATTTTAGGCCCAAATGCTTCATCTGGTTCGTTTAGAGAACTTAATCCATCAACCAAAACTACAAAAATCTCTCTGATTGAAGTATTTTCAATGTGAGTAATTAATCATGTAAACCCTTACCATCGAGAATATGACCGATCCATTTCTCGACTCTTGCTGTGCGCGTTTTGGATTGTTTGGGAGCAGAAAAGTGGAGCTGATAGCCACGTTGGCGTCCGGGAGTGAGAGCGTCAAAGGCGGTGCGGAGGGCGGGTAAGTCGTCTAATATTGCTTGAAATTCGAGTGGAATTGGAAAGTCAAAAATCTACTTATATTATACTTTTTCCCCGGCTTCTTCTACAGCAATTGAATCATAAATATAAGACTTTACTATAGATGTACGTTCAATAATATCGTCAAGATTAGTGAACCTAATCTGACGTCCCGCTTGTACATTTTCTGTTGGTTGAATGAGAAGTTGATTAGAATCATCGAGTAGTGCTCCATTAAAAAAACACAATGCGCAGTATTCTTTAAATGCTGCGAGTATGAGGATGTTTTTTTCTTGAAACGTATAGCAAGGAACGCTCCATTTCAATTCTTCCGTCAGCCCACATTCGAGGGTGATTTTTCTGAGTGCTTGCAATTCAACTTGCCATGAATTGACTTTGCATTGTGGGGTGCCACCAAGCGGACACCGACCGCAACCTTCTATAAAATAAGGATCTACATCCGGATTCATCATAGTAACAATGTTCATAATTTACTTCAATTATTAATCATCCAAGCCCTTGCCGTTGAGAATGTGAGGTGTCCATTTTTCGACACGATCTGTCCTGGTTTTGGACTGCTTGGCGGCATTGAAATACAAAAGATACGCTCGTTGGCGTCCGGGAGTAAGCGCTTCAAATGCCGTACGGAGGGCGGGAAAGTCATCTAATTTTGTTTGAAATTCTATCGGAACAGTAAAATCTTTTGTTTTTTTGAGCTCTACTTTGAGTCCTGCTTTTTCAACGTCAATTGCTTCCTGAATCGTGGCTTGTATGATGGGTGTCATCTCGATGATTTGTTCGAGACTTGTAAAGCGGAGATGGCGTGATGCCTGCACGTTTTTAGTTTGTTCGACGAGTACTCTGCTCCTGTCAGGCAAGATTGCCCCTTTAAAAAACAGAATTGCGCAATAGGTCTTAAATGTGTGGATTAGCAGGACGTTTTTACCATCCAACGTATAAGTCGGCACGCCCCACTTCAATTCTTCGGTTAATCCGCAACCAAGAATAATTGTTCGCAATTTCATGAGTTCATCCTGCCACTGTTTTGCTTTTGCGAAGTAGAAATCGACTTTGGGATTCATGGGGGGCTTTCGGGATTGTGATTGATTGAGTTATTATGGATTCGCGATTGTAAGGCACTGTGCCGACAGATACTGTTGTACAATTGTTCGATGAGGTGAATTTTCATCGCAAATATACATTTCTATCGTTAGATTTCTAGTACCGACCCATAGTACCACCTCAGGCAGTCTATGCTATTATTTTGAAGTGCTTTGAGTGGCCGGCTAAAGGACACAAAGGACTTAAAGGACACAAAGGACAAAAAAGTACACTCCCAAAGGTCGACTGGAATTCTTCATCCTATGGCTTCAAGTCCTTCAAGTCCTTCAAGTCCTTCAAGTCCTTCAAGTCCTTCAAGTCCTTCAAGTCCCAAGAATCCCAACTATACCTCATCGGCGCTTCGCCTGATCCTGTTTGTTACTCTTGCTCATTATTCTCGCTGCTGTCATTCTTTCACGCAAGCCGCCCTCATTCATAAATGTTCTCTCCAATTGCGTGATTTGTTGCGAGAGTAGGTACGAGGCTACCTTGATTAAGCCGATTGCAATATTTCAGGATTATTGAAGGTTTTTTGGGGGACATTGGGGACTTGGGGGACGTTGGTGACTCTCATACCCAAGTCCCCCAAGTCCCCCAAAAAAATCACTTATTTCTATTCCTTTGATCAATTCTCGCTTTTGTCATCCTCTCGCGCATACCGCCCTCATTCATAAATGCTCTCTCCAATTGCGTGATTTGTTGCGAGAGTAGGTACGAGGCTACCTTGATTAAGCCTATCATTGCATTGGCGCATATTTCGGGATTTTCATTCTCGATGGCTTTTTTGAAGGTGTCATAGTTGCCGTTGCGAATTCTATTGAGTTCTCGCATCCTCGCTACATAGCGATGATGTATATCCCAAATCTCCAATCTATTAGTGCGCAAAAAATCTTCGTAATCAATTCTCAATTCCTCCAAACTCGCGCGGGCTACATTGGTCAATTTAATTTCCATCTCTTTGCTCGTACCCGATGCCATACTTGCTTCGACGATATTTTGCTTGCCACTCCGGGCTGCTTGTACCATTTGATCAATCGTGCGGTCGAATTTTTTGAAAAATCTTTTCGTGAAATATATCGTGCCATCGTAAATAATTTCCGACTTTTGATACGATAGCAAATTACGATAACCTCCATGGAGAGGGAGAAAACCCCCACTGTTTGAATTGTGTGGCATAGTGGTAATATGATTGGTGGTAGTATGAGTGAATTCACAACGTCAAACTGAAAATTGCATGATGTCGATGCCGCAAAGCTAGTAAATTTTGTGGAATTTTGGATGATTTTGTAATTTTTAAGGAGACTAAGGACTTAAAGGACTCAAAGGACACTAAGAACATATCAGTAATTCTACCATAATGCTCTCTCCAGTCCTTTAAGTCCTTCAAGTCCTTCAAGTCCTTTAAGTCCTTTTCATTTTTCCTTCACCTTTTGCCAAATATTAAATCGCAGACCGAACGGGTCCTCGATATAGCAATCTTTCCCGACTCCTTCCCAGCGTAGTATCTTGCAACCATTCTTGATCAAAATTGACTTGGCTTCCTCCAAATCATCGACAAATAATTCCATGACCACACCCGTAAGTTGTTCATCCTTTTGGACAAAAATACGTATCGGATTGGCATCGATTCCCTCAAATAAAGGTTCAGTAATTCTATTCGCAAAGCCAAGAACATTAGAGTAAAATTCTATCGCTTTTTCAGGCTCAGTCGTTGAGACCGCTATATTGGTACTCATCTCAAATTTCATATAATTAGATGTAATAATGTACAAAATTGATTTTGCCGTTTTGTGAATACAGTGATTTCAAATGTAGGGGTAAATTGTATTCGCCCGGGTCAAGCTTTTTTTTTTGATGAAAGCATCTCTATCTACGATATTTGCTGTTTCTTCACTACTAATGAACCAGCTAAATAACCCATTGGTATATAGGCACCTACAATATCAATTATGCTGAACCATAACGGCGAAGGTAACATAAACACACTCGCAATACCACCAACCATAAAAAATCCACCTATAGAAAGCGCGAATTTCATCTTGTGGGACACTGCAATGAATGCTGCGACAATTGCACCGGCAAAGGTACCAAGTGCGTGAGCCAAAAACGGGAGTATAAAATGTTTGGGTTCGAACAAATGCATACTCGCCTTCAAACCCTCCGACGTTGTCACATCAGCACCGACAGGCGGTGGTATAATCGAACCGCTCATCATGATAATACTCATATTCACAATGCTTCCGATGAATATACCGGCGAAGACGGCGAGAATGTTTCTAACTGTTGGATTCATGATAGTATTAAATAGTTGATAAATAATATGTTGTAGATTAAATTTAAATTGAAAGGTGATGAATTCACTTCCAATTTTTATGGAATCTAGCGTATTTCAGATTACAATATCTACACAATTTACTTTCAAGTAATTTTAGTGTACTACTACTATTTTATCAAATATTAGCGGTACTCCATTTTCTGTCAAACGCACGAAATTCAACCCATGAGGTACATTGTCTGAGCTGATGGTCACTAATTGTCCGTTGACATTGTTCATTTCATAGACTGACTGCCCTAAGTAATTATAGAAAATGATAGTTGCTTCGTTGAAATAAGTATCGGAACTTACTTCAATTTGATTGGATAATGGATTGTGGTGAATCTCAATTCCTTTTGGATCGATAGGTGAGCTTATACTTGAGGGATTGGTAGAATTATATCGTACTACTGCTATATCAAAGTTTGAACCATTGTGGGTTCTGCCTGCAACCACAATTTTCCCGTCACTTGCAATGGCTATTGAAGTCGCAATATCATCGCCAATTCCGATGGGAGTCGTTGCTATTCCTTGGTCACCAAAGGTTAGATCTATAATGCCGTTAGCGTTGTATCGTGCAACGGCAAAATCGGAATTTGTATTTCGAAGAGTGCTGAATCCACCAAGCAAAATTTTCCCATCTTTCTGTAATGCGAGGGAATAATCATTTTGATACACACAGCCGTATGGAGTAGAAACTTTCCCGCCAGTGCCGAATGTTTTGTCTAAAGACCCATCAGTTTCGTATCGCGAGAGTAACAAAAACCCTGTATAACTATATCCGCCAACGAGAATTTTCCCATCCGGCTGAATGGCTATCGATTCGCCGTAGTCGTTGTTGTTACTGACAATTGCCGTGGTTAGTATTCCTCCCGAACCGAATGTATTATCCAGACTTCCGTTCGTATTATACCGCAAGACTACAAAATCATACGAAAAACTTGCCGAAGTATAGCTAAATCCGGCTACGACAATTTTTCCATCAGATTGCACTACAATGCTGCGAATCATATCACCGGCAGGTCCGACCGAGGTCGTGACAATCCCATCAGAATCAAAAGATGTATCGAGGGTACCATCAGAATTATAGCGCACGAGCGCGAGATCACTATTCGAACCATTATCCGTAAATCCACCGACGAGAATTTTCCCATTTGGCTGTAATGCTATCGATGTACCTTGATCGCCACCACTCAATATTGGAGTACGGACTGTGCCGCTACTGCCAAACATATTGTCAATTAAGCCATTTGAATTGTAACGTGTTACGGTGAAGTCATAATTTGAAAAAATACCACAATAGCCGCCTACTATTATTTTACCATCAAGTTGGAGTATGCAGGAGCTTCCGATCGCATTTGCACATCCTATGTTCGTCGATACGGTGCCTGTGCTACCAAATGTAGGATCGATCGAACCATTAATCAAGTAACGAATGAGAGCTAAATTATTCCCGCTATTACCCGCAACGACAATTTTCCCGTCCGGCTGAAGTACCACTGTATTCCCAAAATCATTACCTGTTCCTAGGGAAGAGATCACGATTCCATTTTTCCCGAAGGTACTGTCCAACATGCCATCTTGAGCAGTGGCAATTGTAGAAACAAGGAGTAAAGCACAGAAGAAAAATAAAGCAGGAGAAGGAGTACTTATTTTATTCAAAGTAATGAGATGTATAATTTCCTACTCGTATGGCTTTTCGGATACGCCCCGTTTTTTAGTGTGGTATCTGGCATCCACTTGTGTTAACTGATTTATGTATCAATTCATTATGAAATGCAAACAATTCAACAAGAAGTTCATTCTCATTTCAATCGCTCTAATTTTCCTTTTCGTTTGACGATGTTTTTGTAGTCCCATTGAATGGTCGCAGCTTTTGCAAGCCATTGTTTTAGAAGAGGTATATCAATTTCCTCTAGTGAAGTATATCGTGCTTCTGCAGCTTTAAAACTCCCTTCGTTATGGAGGAGAGGTTCGTCGAAAGATTGTCCACTCCAAAAAAGCAAGCGAACACTATCTTTCAATTTACTATATCCGACGATAGGATTACCATCTAAGAACCACACAGGATGGGCATGCCATATTTTATTCTCGGCTTGAGGATGACTTTCACAAATTGTCTTGGCAAGTACATCGCAAATATCTTTAACGGATGGTGCTTGCGAGTCGTTGTATTCTTGAATGGAGATGTTCATAGGGTACGATTGAGGAAAGTTTGAATTAATAAAATACTCACAAAGTACTGCAGCGTGTTTCTAAGTTTTAAATGAATATGCAAGAGCGCATTAATCATAACTCCTTTGATGAGTATTAGTTAGGAATGTTTGTCGGAAATAATAGTGCAAGTTACATGATTTTAAGATTCTGTCCAAATCATCACAACTGCTATAATATTCAAATTATTAGAATTCGTTTTGATTAATAACTGTTGAATAATTTAATTTTTAAAAATGGTAATGTTGTATTTAGTATGGATGATGTCGAGCCTCAAAAGAGATGATGCGCGAAGTCTCCACCCGTCAATTCGGCGGGATTTTGCTATTTTTGCACAGAATGTAATGTTAGAACAGTTTTTGGCTATCACTTCAAAGGGTTTTTCATGGAATTATTTAATAGCATCGAAAGCTATGGACACGAACAAATCATTTTTTGTTCGGATAAAAAATCGGGATTGCAAGCGATTATCGGAATTCATAATACCGTTCTTGGTCCTGCCCTCGGCGGTACCCGAATGTGGCAATACGCCAGTGATTCTGATGCATTAACCGATGTATTACGCCTGTCACGGGGAATGACATACAAAGCGGCCGTCGCAGGATTGAATCTTGGCGGTGGAAAAGCGGTGATTATCGGTGATTCTCGTACTCAAAAAACAGAAGCTTTATTTCGAGCGTATGGTAGAGCCGTCGAAGCCGTTGGTGGACGCTACATAACTGCAGAAGATGTCGGTACTTCGGTCAAAGATATGGAATGGATCGGCATGGAAACGAAGTTCGTCACCGGGGTCGGCGGGCAAGGCGGAAGCGGTGACCCATCTCCATTTACCGCTTTTGGTGTGTATCATGGTATCAAAGCGACTGCCAAGGCACAATTTGGAAGCGACTCACTTTCAGGCAAGAAAATAGCAGTACAGGGTGCCGGCAATGTAGCAACTTATTTGATTGAACATCTAGTGCGAGAAGGTGCAAAGGTATATGTCACAGATATTTACGCAGATAAAGCTTTGAAAGTAGCCGCTGAAACAGGCGCAGAATATGTACAGTCTGATGCAATTATAACCATTGAGTGTGATATCTTCTCACCAAATGCGTTAGGTGCAATACTAAATGATGAATCAATTCCAAAGCTGAAATGTGCTGTCGTAGCCGGTGGTGCCAATAATCAACTCGCCGTTGAGAAAGTACATGCTGAAATGCTTCGTGAACGTGGTATTCTCTATGCACCTGATTATGTGATTAACGCCGGTGGACTCATGAATGTCGCCTCCGAAATCGACGGCTATCGCAAAGATCGCGTACTCGCACAAGCCGAAGGTATCTATGATATCCTCTCTACGATTTACAACACCGCAAGTGAAGCGAAATATCCTGACCATCGAGGCATCGAATGCTATCGCCGAAGAACGCATCGCGCGCATCGGTCATATCCATGGAAATTACATCGGCAAGCCGGATATTCGCCGGTAAGTACTACATCCGTGAGGTATAAATTGTAAGGCGAACCTTTGGGTAATTTAATTACTTCATCAAGGTTCGCCATTTTTTTCTATTCTTTCACAATGTACTTTATGAAACCCAACATTCCGGATTTTCCTCTGAGCAAAGATCGTCATCTGAACGGTTCACGCCACCTCGCCCGCGAAAAGCGCTGCAAATTCTTTGCGCTTGCGAGAATTCCGGCATACGCTGGCAGGATGTATTTCAGCATATAATTTTCCGCGAATTTGCTTTTGGAGATGAAGCACCCGATGAAAATCGGCTCCTCACACCGGACGAAATCGCTGAAATGGAATCCGATACGACGATTCGTTGGGATATGGAAGATGTGGAATTTATCAGTGAATTAATCGAAGCGACGAACCAAAATGCAGGGTTTTCAGCGAAGGACTCATCGAACGATTTTCGCAGAATTGGGACTCCGAGCGTATAACGCTGCTCGATAGTATCCTCCTCCGCATGACGATTGCCGAACTCATCTCCTTTCCCGAAATTCCGCCCAAAGTGTCGATTAATGTCGCCCTTGACCTCGCTAAACGCTTCTCAACCGATAATAGCCCGGCGTTTATAAATGGTATGCTCGACGGGATTTATACAGAATTGCAAACACAAAATTTAATACAAAAGACCGGACGCGGACTAATCGAGAAGTGATAGGGTAATTATACTCATCTCATTTTGATATAGAGTTGACTTTCTGAACTTGTTTCAGAATCCCCGAAGCTGTGTAATTATGCCAATTCCCTTCAGCTAGCGGAGATGCTGAATATAGTTCACTATAACAAGCCTGAGATAGAATTCATCAAAATTCAATGACGTATCAATCTTTGTCTATAAACCCTTCCTTCTCCTCCATTCAGATGCACTCCCCGACGATTTTTATTGATGAGAATATCCCATTCCTTGCAGAATCACTCTCTTTGTGCGGGCGAATTATACGCTTTTCCGGTCGCAACATCACAAATTCAGACTTGAAAATGAGAACTGCGAAGCACTCTTTTGTGCGATCAATTACCAAAGTACATTCAGAACTTCTCACCGGAACAAATGTACGGTTTGTAGGCACTGCTACTGCCGGCACAGAACATATTGATATTGAATTTTTACAACGATCAGGGATACAATTTGCCTCTGCTACCGGTTCAAATGCAAATTCTGTAGCTGAATATGTACTATTTGCAATGCTCGAATGTTTTGGTTCAATCCGCGAAAAGACAGTTGGGGTAATAGGTTACGGTAATATAGGACGTCGTGTGGCAGAGTATTGCAGGCGTTACGGCGCGCGAATACTCCTTCATGATCCTCCCCTCAAAGCACGTGGCTATTTATTTCCGGATTGGGCTGAATATGTATCAATTATGCAATTATGCGGTGAAGCAGATTGTATCACCAATCATGTTCCGCTGAATGATGTGGGTCCATACCCGACTCGCGGACTCCTTGGATATAATGAACTGAACGCGATGAAGCACGATGCAGTACTTATTCATACTTCTCGTGGTGGTGTGGTAGATGAGACCGAATTGGTTAGAATTTTGGGAACGACCGATTGCCGGGCAGCGATAGATGTATGGTGTGGTGAACCTCTTATCTATAAACAACTTGCCAAAAGTGCAGTGCTTGCTACACCTCACATTGCAGGGTATTCATTGAATGCAAAAATCAACGGTGCTCGTATGATGGCAGAAGCATATTCTGCATTTTCTCATTGTACGCCGGTCTATTCGGTTTTTGATATACCTATGGTGAATTATGAGAGTGATTGTAAGGAATCTGAGATTTATACACTCCTTCAAAAGAATAGAAAGTTACTCACCGACAGTAGTTTATTACAATCTTCACTTCTCCTTTCGGATACAGAGAGAGCTCGTGAGTTTGACAATCAGCGTAAAAACTATCCTGAGCGCTTAGAATCCTTAAAATATAATGATTAAAATGAACCTAAATTCCACAAGTTTACAATGATATGTTTTTTTTCTATGGTTCGAAAAGTAAGTAAAGTGTATTTTTGCGGATTAATAAACTGTTACTTATCAACTATTAATTCGATTGATTCATTCGATTGATTATTCCGGAGCATTTGTGCATCTTTCTTCCCAAGATTCTATCAGGCTGTTATTTGTAGATGATGAGATTGAATTTTTAGAAACTCTCCGTGATTTTTTTTCTCAATTTGCTCATGTTCGAACGGCCGACAATGCTGAGACTGCATTGGAGATACTCGCAGAATTCAAGCCGGATATCATCGTCAGCGATCAGCGAATGGGAGTATTGAGCGGTATTGATTTCCTTCAAAAAAGTATTGCAATTAGTCCGGACAGTGAACGTATCCTCATGACCGCCTACACGGATATCTCAAATGTAGTCCAAGGAATTAACCGCGCAAGAATATCCTATTACCTCACCAAACCTGTCGATTTCCACCAATTAAAGCTCGCCATCGAGCAGCTCACCGAGGCAAATCACCTACGCCATGAAAATGATGAATTAATTAAGGAATTACAAGAGTCGAATGCAGACTTGGAACATAAAATTGCCGAGCGCAGTGCTGAGCTGCAGAATGCGTATAATTTACTCCAACAAATTCAGACGACGCGTGAGCAAATGGTGCGAATGGCTGTTCATGACCTCAAGAATCCTCTCGGAAATATAGATCTTGTTCTCTCGGAATTCAAACGAGGCGGGATTTCAACAGAGGACTTTCAAGATTTGGTCGATATTGCCAAGCAATCGGCGAAGATTATGCGCGGACTCGTCGAGGATATGCTGACCGTAGCAGTGCTGAGCCAGCCGCAATATCAGCTCCATCTTGATGATGTGGAGCTGAAGCCAATTTTAACAGCAATTGCTTCCGGGTTTACACAGGCTGCCCTTAATAAATCCATCACACTTAAAGTTAGTATTCCTGATGATTTACCATTCATTAAGGCAGACCATCAGCAACTTCAGCATGTGATAGATAATTTGGTCAGTAATGCTGTAAAATACACGCCGAATGGAGGAGAAGTAGTATTCTCGGCAAGGACAGATGGCAACAGCATGCTCATTGAAGTCAAAGATTCAGGTCTTGGCATGACACCCGAAGATATAAGTCATGCTTTTCAAGAGTTTAGAAGATTATCGGCACGCCCGACCGGTGGGGAGTCGAGCACAGGACTCGGTCTGTTTATCGCGAAAAAAATTACTGAATTACATCATGGTGGGATTTCAATCTATAGCGAAGGTAAAGACAAGGGGACGACATTTACTGTCAAGCTGCCATTAGGCTAAGCCTATATAATACTTAATACATACAGCGCGGAGGTACATATATGCGCTTTTTATACCTCACTTTCTTTTGTTGCATTTTTTTCATTTCAACATTGGCTCAAACTGCATCAGCCCAAGGTGCAATTGACAGCCGAGGCAAAGACTTTTGGCTGACCTTCATGCCGAATTACCACAACAACAACAGCCGTGACACCCTTTATATCTTCATCGCCGCATCGACCTCAACCAGTGGAATGATTACTTATTCCGACAGACAAGGTACTAGTTTTCAACACCCTTTTGTTATTACCGACTCTACTCAAATCTATACCCTGAAGCTCCAGTGGAATAATTTTGAATTGACCGGATTCATGCAAACCAATGTGATGCTTCCTAATAATCAAGTACAGGTCAATGCAAGGCAATCTTTCCATATCACTTCAGATAATGAAGTGAGCGTCTATGCACTCAGTCAAGCCAAGACAACGAGTGATGCATTTTTAGTACTACCAACAGATGCTTTGGGCTTGGATTACTTCATAATGAGTTACAATAGTGACGGAGTTATTAACAATGGACAAATGCTTGATCGTGGATCAACGCCTTCCCAATTCAGCATTATAGCTACCGAAGACAATACCGACATTCAAATCATTCCCACAGCTCCAACTTATAGATCAGGTAGCAATCCTATCGACATTACACTCATGAAAGGTGAAGTGTATCTAGTGCAAGCAGCTATAGCAACCAATTACTTACGAGGTGATTTGACGGGAACAAATATAAAATCGACCAAGCCGGTAGCAGTCTTTGGTGGTCATCAACGGGCAAAAATTCCATTGGCTTTTGGAAATATACTCGTATCTCGGGATTTTTTGTGTGAACAAATGCCTCCGGTCAATACCTTAGGAAAAAATTACTTTATTACTCCATATCCACAGCCGAATGGTATTACAGATTTTGGTACTGACATCGTGAGAGTGATTGCGTCTAAGAATAATACAATCCTCACCTTGAATGGAATTGTCATCAGGCAGTTCAATGCCGGTCAATATCATGAATTTACACTCACTTCTGCGGGTTTTTTATCGGCTTCAGAACCAATTCTCGTTGCTCAGTTTAAGAAGACTTCCCAAGATAACATTGTCAGCTCAGAACTCAGTGATCCATTTATGATGATAATTCCACCACGTGAACAGTATTTAAAATCCTACAGATGTACCAATGCACAAGCGTATGAACCCAACCTTATGGATCCCACAAAATCGGATCCAATCTATTTTAAACAATACATAACGGTCATTATTCCCAAAGAGCACTATCCTTCGGTACGTATAGATGGAATGCCAATTGTTGCGCTTCGTACAGAGGATATTCCTGCTTTCCCTGATTTAAATTTATGTATTGCTTATACTTATGCGTGGATTGAAGTGTCCGACGGTGTTCATTCCGTGGAAGCAGATGCTCCATTTGGACTGCTGGTCTATGGATATGGCTACGCAAATTCCTATGGGTACGTAGGTGGTATGGCACTTAATAATGACCTACGAACGACGGCGGTAGTTGTCCTCACGGGAAATGACACCACAATTTGTAGCGGGAGCTCTATTCAGCTCACAGCAACCGGTGGTGATAATACATACCGATGGTCACCTCCCGATGGATTAAGCTGTCTGAATTGTATCAATCCGATTGCAACCCCAACCAAAACAACGACCTATACAGTCTATTCTCTCAATGACGGCGGATGTGATATCACCGATTCTATTACGGTGAGAATAAGTACAGCTACTATTGATGCAGGTGCCGATAAAACTGTTTGTGCAGGAGATTCTGTGCAACTAACTCCATCCGGAGGAGCCAGTTATATATGGTCGCCTGTTGAAGGACTGAGCTGCGTTGCTTGTTCTCAGCCGCAAGCAAAGCCGCTCGTTTCCACTACATATTACGCAATCGGTGTGGACTCTCTCGGTTGTATGTCCACCGACTCCGTGAGAGTGAATGTGAATTTACCAATGGCAAACGCCGGTAATGACACTGCCACGTGCAAGGGTGGTTCGGTGCAGCTAACAGCAACGGGCGGGAATTATTATCAATGGTCGCCACCGAATGGGCTGAGCTGTACTAATTGTGCCTCTCCAATTGCAACTCCTTTACAAACAACGACCTATACTGTCGTTTCTTCGCTTTCACCTTCGTGCTATGCTATTGATTCTGTACAGGTGAGGGTAATTGAAATACAACCGAACGCCGGAAACGACACGACAATATGCGCAGGTTCAGTCGCCGAACTCCATGCAACAGGTGGAATTGCCTACAGTTGGGTACCTGCGGAAGGACTAAGCTGTACAGACTGTCCTGACCCAAAAGCAACGCCTCAGAAAACAACAACGTACCATCTAATTGCACGAGGTGGAGGATGTTTTGGTGGTGATTCTGTGACGGTGACGGTCAGCATGCCGACGGCAATTGCAAGTGGTGATACAGTGATGTGCGTCGGAAGTAAAGCCCAGTTAACGGGTTCCGGTGGTGTGATATACAAATGGACACCTGCTGCCGGACTGAGTTGCTATGATTGTCCGAATCCGACAGCGATGCCGGGCTTTACAACGAATTATTACCTAACTACAACGAATGCTATAGGTTGCGAAGCCACTGATTCTGTGAGAGTACGTATTCGCGATTGCAGGCCGAATACGATATCGTATGGATCGATGTTGCTTTGCGACTCTTCGAAAACGCCAATTTGGGTTCGGAATCTTGAGGATGTTCCGATTCAGCTCCTTGGTGTATTCCCTTTGGACAATACTATTATTGATAATGCTTTTAGAATTGTAACACCTCCGCTGCCTTTTACCATTCCGGCGTATGATTCTGTAATGCTGACGTCGCATTTCAAACCACTGCAGCAACGTATGTATGTGAGTAAATATCGTGTGTTTACGTCGAATGATTCGTTGCAGACAATTGAGCTCAGCGGTGGTGGTGACTTTGCAAAAGTGTTTTATTCTCTCCTTCATGATTCGATGACGGTAGCCGGGAATCTCACTTTCCCATTGCAACTTACTGCCAAATGCGATAATTGGATTAATGCAAAAATCTACCGTTTTTCGGCTGATTTGGTGTTCGGCAATCGGTTTCTGTCGTATGATTCAGTGATAAATTTCCCAAAAGTAGGTGCTGCGCTCGATAATACATGGACACTGCAAGCTGTTGAATTACCTGGATATCGCGATGAACGTATTCTCAGGATCACAGGCGAAGGGACGACTCCTCTACGCGCAGATGGTACGCTCATTGATATGTCAATAGGAGTTATGTTGGCAGATTCTTTATCGTTTTCCCCGCGCTTTACGATGAGTCTGCCTGATAGACTTGACTGCATCGAACTCGAGGGATACATCCAGCCGGTGACCCTTGACGGATGTTTTGCTCCTGCACGCTTGGTGAGGTTCGGTTCGAATGGGTATTCTCTTGCTGTGACTACAAACGGATACACGGCGACCGTCGATTTTGGCGTAGGACTTTCCGGCAGAGTAAAATTAGATTTGTATAATTCACTCGGTGAACTCGTGAGACCATTACTTGATCAAGCGACTAATGAAGGTATCAATCGCATCGTACTACCGGATGATCTATCGGCAGGATTCTACGCAGTGAAGATGCAGACGGGTGTGTTTACGGATGTGAAGACGGTGGTGATTGTGCGGTAGGAGAGCTGTTACTCAAGAAAAATAAGCACGTTAGACCTGACAGGTTCAAGAAAACCTGTCAGGTCGTTTTTTTTGTCCCACCGAGAGTATCGCGTCTTCGCGATGCCCTCGGTTTTTGGGATGTACGACTAATAGACTTTTAGACTTACGACTTTTAGACTTACGACTTTTAGACTTACGACTTTTAGACTTACGACTTATAGACTTACGACTTTTAGACTTACGACTTATAGACTTACAACTTAAAGACTTACAGACTTACAGACTTACAACTTACAGACTTACAGACTTACAACTTACAGACTTACAGACTTACAGACTTACAGACTTACAAACTTACGACTTTTAGACTTACAGACTTACGACTTACAGACTTACGACTTCCTCACCACTTCACCTCTTCCAACTCCTTCATCACCCTACGATTAGTAAGATCATAATGAATTGGTGTGATAGACACATAGCCATTTTTGAGGGCTACGTCATCGGCATCGAGTCGGTCATCGCTGGTGATATACGTGCCTTTGATCCAGAAATAATCATGACCCATTGGGTCGATGCGGCGTTCATAGTGGTCGTGCCATTCGGAGGTGGACTGGCGGGTGATTTTTATGCCTTTGATTTCTTCCATTGGGATCGTCGGCACATTTACGTTGAGGATTGTATCGTTCGGAAGGTCGAGTGTCGGGAGCTTGGAGGCGACGATTTGTGCGTAGTGAGCTGCGACGCTCATATCTGCTTCGTGACTAAAGGAAAGGAGTGACACAGCCATAGATTTGATACCCATGAGCATGCCTTCGGTGGCGGCGGAAACTGTACCGGAGTAGAGGACATTAATTGAAGTGTTTGCACCGTGATTGATGCCGGAGACTATGATGTCGGGTTTTTCGGGAAGGAGAGTGGAGATTGCAAATTTGACACAGTCGGAAGGTGTGCCATCGATAGCATACCCAAACATCTCACCATTGCGGTGAAAAGTGTGCAGCGCAAAGGACTGCTCACAGTAAGTGCATGTCCTACAGCGCTTTGCTGTCTGTCTGGTGCTACAACTATTACTTCGCCGAGGGGCTTGAGAGCGTGAACAAGTGCGTAAATTCCGGGAGAGTCGATGCCGTCGTCATTGGTAACTAATATGCGCATAGAAGGGAGGATTTATCACAGAAATTCCAAAAATTATATGGCAAAGTTACGGGAATTTTGGCGGTCTATGGTCAAGTAATACAAAGGTGTCGTAAAGTGAATTCAGATAAATAACTGAGAATAATATTTTTTCTTTGTTACTTTCAAAAAAAAATGCTAATTCGCGGTTACAATTCCTCTTATTATTCATTTCCTGAAAGATACTTATGGATACTGCCGGACCAAATGTTCCGAACTATTTAGTTCAGTCGATTTTAGTGACAATATTTTGCTGTATGCCAACCGGTATAGCCGCGATAATCTTCTCTTCACAAGTGAATTCAAAGCTTGCAGTTGGTGACTTTGAAGGCGCGACGGACTCCTCTAAAAAGGCAAAATTGTGGTGTTGGGTGAGCTTCGGAGTCGGTGGAGCCATCGTACTCATTTACGGTATTATCTTTGCGATTTACGGTGCAGCAATTTTGGGAATGGCTTCAGGAAATTAAATCGTACCACTATGAGAATCGGACGTCGATTATCAGAGCGGCAAAAAGCATGGATACTCCTGATCGGAGTAGTGTTTTTTGCCGCTTTTTTATTTATATACAACTCCAAAACGATGCATTTTTTGCCGCGATGTCCGTTCTTTTGGGCTACAGGATACTACTGCCCGGGGTGCGGTACTACACGCGGACTCCACCGATTGCTCCATGGTGATTTCATAGGCGCTCTTCATGCTAATATTTTGATGATAGTAACAGTTCCCTATATTCTGTATAGCTTTATCAGCTATTTATTCCTGAATATACTTTCCAAAAATTTACCTCCCATTATCTTCAAGCCGATTGTTGTGCAACTCCTTGCTGCATTTACGATTGTATTCTGGTTGGTGCGAAATATACCTGTCTATCCTTTTACACTACTCATTCCATAAGCATGAAAATTTTTTACCTATTAGCCTTGTTTATTCTTGCCTTTATCCTCCTGTGCTCCTCTCCACTAGCCACTGCTCAACAGGCGAAGCTCGACAGCTTGATCGCCTCAATGCAAGATATTCGAAATCAGATGAACACAAGCTCGAATTATTAAATGAACTTACTAAAGTCTATGGTTTTATGCAATTAGATAGTATGTCATTGTATGTTGAAAAATCAATTGATTTAGCAAGACGACTGAGTAATAAAAAGGGATTAGGGGATGCCCTGAATAATAAAGGATATTTGCAATTTATGATTGATAAGAATAAGGAATCTAAGCAAACCATTATTCAAGCAATTGAAATAAATAAAAGTTGTAACAATTTCAAAGGATTGGCTTGGTCGTATCTGGGGATAGCTACGGTCTATAAATCTAATGGAGATTTTGAAACATATAAATCGTACACTTTAAAAGCATTAGAAGTATTTACCAAAATCAAAGATGTCCATGGTATTTCAAATTCATATTTGTGGCTTGGTACGTATTACCTCAATGGAAATGACAGTTCAAAAGTGAAAGCGAATCACCAAAAAGCACTAGCGGTTTTAGAAGCATTGGTGATGAAGATAATTATGCATTTACTTTACAGTTTTTGGCTTATACGTTTGGACGATCCTTGCTATGACAGTGCGCTGGCTTATCGATTAGAATCGTTATGAATCTTATTAAAAACTCAATCATCGAGGATATCTATAGGTATGTATACTGATTTAGGTGGACAGTATCAATAGGATGGCAATTATCCTAGGGCAACTTAAAATTACTTACAAGGATTAAGGTACGCTGATGAAATGGGTGATCATGTCAATGCCCGATTTATATTAAGTAATATTACAAGTATGTATTGTGATATTGGAGAATATGACAAAGCTTTGTATTATTTACAGAAACAATTAGTAAGCGCTCAAAAAACAGATAACAAAAACGCACTCAGGGGCTGTTATATTGATTATGCAGAAGTGTATGTCAATCAAAAGAAATACAACGATGCATTAGATAAGCTCCTTGAATCTAAAAAGCTTGACAGAGAAGTGGGTGATAGTATGTATGCGTACGCAGTTTATTTTACAAGGTGCAGCGTATGAAGGGCTTGGTAGCATGATTCTGCGTATTTATACTATCATAAAACACTTAACGAAGACGTAAAATATAATTATCTTGCTGGTTACCCTAAGTTTTACATAGCTATTGCCCGTATTCTAAAAAAGATTCCGAATGATTCGAATGAGAGGTGAATTGCTCAAGACAATTTCACCAACTGATAAATTCAAACAGGCAATAGATTATGCTAATCAAGCATTAACACTTACTAAAAAAAGCAGGAATGCTCGGCATGCAACGTGACGCCTTGAAGCTTTTGAGCGAACTCCTATGGAATTCAGAACAATCTTCCACAATCCTTCCACTATTATAAGCTCTACATAAGTATCAAAGACAGTATCATGAATACCGACAATGCTAAATCAGTAGCCAACCTCCAAATCCAATACGAAACGGAAAAGAAAGAACAGCAAATCACCCTCCTCAATAAAGATAATGAGTTGCAAACCAAAGAACTCGACAAGCAAAAGTTTGTTCGCAACGGCTTCATCGCCGGCTTCGGTGTAATGATCCTCTTTGCCGGACTTTTTCTCGTACAACGCAACAAAATATCCAAAGAAAAACGCGCAGTGACGGCCTTCTCCTCAATATCCTCCCCGCCGAAGTAGCCGAAGAACTCAAATCCAAAGGCACGGCAAGCGCTAAACACTTTGATAATGTATCGGTGTTATTTACTGATTTTAAATCATTTACCAAAGTCAGCGAGCAGCTTTCCCCACAGGAATTAGTCGATGAGTTACACACATGTTTCAAAGCATTTGATGAGATTTGCGGGAAATATTCCATCGAAAAAATCAAGACCATTGGTGATGCTTATCTCGCCGTGTGCGGTCTGCCACTTGCCGATGAAATTCACGCAGAAAATGTAGTGAATGCAGCATTGGAAATTCGTGAATTTATGAAAAATAGGCGTGAAGATTTAGGCGCAAAAACCTTTGAAATTAGAATTGGAATTAACTCAGGAAGTGTCGTCGCGGGGATAGTTGGTGTCAAGAAATTCGCGTATGATATTTGGGGTGATACTGTCAATACGGCAGCGCGTATGGAGCAGAACAGCGAAGCAGGAAAAATCAATATTTCTGAAACGACGTATTCGCTTGTGAAGGATCAATTTACGTGTGAGTATCGTGGTGAAATTGATGCGAAGAATAAGGGGAAACTCGCGATGTATTTTGTGGAGACAGCAAATAACGAAATCGAAAAACAACGATGAAAATAATCTTGTATATACTAGCTACATTTCTAGCGACGACAAGTATTCACGCGCAAAACCAACGCACAGTGGATTCGCTTCATGTGGTGCTAAAAACATCAGTCCCGGACTCCGTTCGTGCAGAAGCGTACAATCAGTTAGCCCGAGAATTCTGGGAATATTTCCCTGACAAAGCAGTTTTAGAGACCAATCTAAATAAAGCAATAGACTATGCTAATCAATGCCTTACAATCTCGGAACGATGTGGCTACAAACGTGGAATGGGTGATGCCTGCCGTGTAATTGCAAGTGTGAATTTCGACAGAGGAAAGCATATTGAAGCGATAGAATGGAATAAGAGAGCACTGAACTATCGCCGCGAAGCAGGTGATGACGTGAGAATATCCGCTTCACTTTTTGCTTTGGGGGACAATTATCTGGCGATTGGTGATCACCAGCAAGCACTCAAGTACCATTTCGAATGCCTGTCCATGGATGAGCGACGAGGCGATAAAGCGGAAGCAGCAGGGATCTATCACAATATTTCAAGGACGTACGCAGCTTCAGGCAATAACAAAGAAGCACTTAAGTATCTAAAGAAAGCTTTGAAGATAAATCAAGAGATTGGAAACAAAGAAGCGCAAGGAGGAAACCTCGTGATGATGGGGGCTTATTATTATGACGAAGGTAATATAGAAGAATCCTTGAAATGTTTCGAAGAGGCACGTTCGATATTTCAAACGCTTGGTAGGAAAGACAACTATGCAATGAGTTTGATTGGAGTTGGCTCAAATTTATCCCGAAAGGAAAAATACGCCCAAGCGATTGATAGTTTGGAAAAAGCTCTTTCTATATTCCGCGTACTTCAAGATAAAAATGGAATTGCATGGTCATACAACAACCTTGGCACAAGCTACACAGAACAGAAAAAATTTAAGGAAGCCGCAGTATGCTTGGACAGTTGCCTGCGGCTATGCAAGGAACTTGGCGGTATAGGTGTGATGAAAAATGTCTATCAGCGTTTGTATCAATTGGACTCTGCAGCTGGAAATATTAGGCGAGCTTTTACAAACTTTCAACTCTATATCGGTCTTCGCGATAGCATCACCAAAAACGCAAACACCGAAACTATAGAGAAACAACAAATGCGTTTTGAGTATTCTAAAAAAGAAGAACAAGAGAAAACAGAGCAATCAAAGCGTGATGCCGTTCAAGCTGTTACCCTAAAATCACTTATGGCAGGAATAGTTCTAGTTTTCCTACTTGCCGTAATACTCTACAACCGTTTTAGAATAAAGAAGAGAGCGAATATACTACTGGAAGAAAAGAATCAGATTATTAGCAACGAAAAGGAAAAGTCCGATAATTTACTCCTCAATATCCTCCCGACCGAAGTAGCCGAAGAACTCAAAACCAAAGGAACGGCAAGCGCCAAACACTTCGATAATGTATCAGTGCTATTCACTGATTTCAAATCATTTACGACTGTCAGCGAGCAGCTTTCTCCGCAGGAATTAGTCGATGAATTACACACATGTTTTAAAGCATTTGATGAGATTTGCGGGAAATATTCTATCGAAAAAATCAAGACCATCGGTGATGCCTATCTTGCAGTGTGTGGACTGCCTCTTTCTGATGAAAAACACGCAGAAAATGTGGTGCATGCTGCGCTCGAAATCAGAGAATTTATGAAAAAAAGACGTGAGAATCTTGGTGCGAAAACCTTTGAAATTAGAATTGGAATTAACTCAGGAAGTGTGGTCGCGGGCATCGTCGGTGTCAAGAAATTCGCTTATGATATTTGGGGTGATACGGTCAATACCGCAGCGCGTATGGAGCAGAACAGCGAAGCAGGAAAAATCAATATTTCGGAAACGACGTATTCGCTTGTGAAGGACAAATTTACGTGTGAATATCGTGGTGAAATTGATGCGAAGAATAAGGGGATGTTGAAGATGTATTTTGTGGAGAGATTCCCACTATATCAACAAGAGAAACAATGAAAAAAGTACTTTGGATAGCAATGCTATTATTGTCAATTGGTAGTGGCTTTGCACAAGACTTGCATAAAGTGGATTCGCTGAATGCTGAATTGCAAAAGCACGAGGCGCGGAAGAAATCACTCGGCTCTTTGGCAACGGCTATGATAGATACTACTAAGGCAGATATATTGTTTGAGTTAAGTAAGTCATATTTGAGAAGTAACCCCGAAAAAGGAAAAGAGTATGCACGGCAATGCTTGTCTCTATCGGAGCAAATAGGTTTTAAAAAAGGAATTTGTAATGCGCTTAACTGTTTTGGAAATATTAAAAAAGGAGAAGGGAACTACGAATCAGCTCTATCCGACTTTCAAAAATCATTAAAGATTAGTGAGGATATAAAAGACAAAAAAGGAATAAGTTCAGCATCTTGCTTTATAGGAATTGTTTATTTGTACCAAGGCAATTATCCCGAAGCGATGAAAAAACAGCTCTTCGCTTTAAAGCTAAGTGAAGATATAGGAGACAAGACTGGAATGGCAAATATTTATAACGAGTTAGGGCTAGTTTATCTTTATCAGAATAACAACCCTGAAGCATTGAAAAATTTCTTTGCTTGCATAAAGCTAAAAGAAGAAATGGGAGAAAAGTATGGAACTGCCGCGGCAATTCATAATATAGGTATGACGTATAGCTACATGGGTAAGAATCTGTTGAGTATTGAATATTATCTAAAAGCCAAAAAAATAAATTTGGAATCGGGCAATAAGCAATATCTCGCTAATAACTTATCTATGTTAGCAATAGAATATTTCTACCAAAAAGACTATTCCGAGTCGTTGAAAAACCAGTTTATTGGATTAAAAATCTTTCAAGAACTTGGAGACAAGTATGGCATAGGAACTTCATACATAATCATAGGAGAAGTTTATAAAAAGATGGGCAATTTCAGAGAAGCATTAAACTATGAAACAAGTGGCTTAACTATAGCCAAAGAAATTGGTTCGTTGGAATTGATGAAAGAGTCCTATCGGAATCTTTTTGAAATTGACTCTGCATTGAATAATTATAAAGGATCTTTTGAGAATCATAAATTATATATGCAAATAATGGATTCCTTATACAACATTGAGAAGAATAAGAAAATAACGCAGATGCAAATGAAGTATGATTTCGATAAAAAGGAGTCTCTTACAAAAGTTGAGACTGAAAAAGAATTACAGAAACAAAAGTTTATTCGCAACGGTTTTGTTGGTGGTTTTGGATTGGTTCTTCTTTTCTCAATACTCATAGTCATCCAAAGAAATAAGGTAAAACGTGAAAAGAAGAATGTAGAGCACCAGAAGCTCAATGTAGAATTAGAAAAAGACCGCTCCGACGCCCTCCTCCTCAATATCCTCCCCGCCGAAGTAGCCGAAGAACTCAAAACCAAAGGCACAGCAGACGCCAAACACTTTGACAATGTAACAGTGTTATTTACTGATTTTATATCATTTACGACAATTAGCGAAACTCTTACACCACAAGAACTTGTCGGCGAATTACACACCTGTTTTAAAGCATTTGACGAAATCTGTGGGAAGTATTCCATCGAAAAAATCAAGACCATCGGCGACGCCTATCTCGCCGTGTGTGGTCTTCCGCTTTCGAATGAAAAGCACGCAGAAAATGTGGTAAACGCCGCGCTGGAAATTCGTGAATTCATGGTGAATCGAAGCGTAGAATTAGGCGCCAAAACCTTTGAAATTAGAATAGGAATTAACTCCAAAAGTGTCGTGGCCGGAATCGTGGGTGTGAAAAAATTCGCCTATGATATTTGGGGTGATACGGTCAATACTGCAGCGCGGATGGAACAAAATTCGGAAGCCGGAAAGATTAATATTTCTGAGACGACATACTCGCTTGTGAAGGATCAATTTACGTGTAAATATCGCGGGGAAATCGATGCTAAGAACAAGGGGAAACTAAAATGTATTTTGTGGAGACACTTTAATCAAAATCGCGTATCGATGTAATATTGGTAGCAAAATAAACACATTCTTTTAAAATCGCGTAGCGATGTAATATTGGTAGCAAAATAAACACATTCTTTTAAAATCGCGTAGCGATGTAATATTATCATGGCAAATACATATACTCAAATATACTTACAATTCATCTTTGCACCAAAATTCCGTGCATCGCTTATTCATCCTGAATGGGAAAATGAATTATACAAATACATCACTGGAATAGTGCAACACCATCATCATAAAATGCTTTGTATAAATGGCATGCCTGACCATATTCATTTGCTTATTGGCTTTCATACGACACAATCAATTGGTGATTTAATGCAAGATGTAAAGGCGAGTTCTTCAAAATGGATTAATGAAAACAAATTGACGAAAATTAGATTTGAATGGCAATCCGGATATGGATCATTTTCCTATTCTAAATCTCATGTTGCTGATGTTATTGCTTATATTCAAAGTCAAAAGGAACACCATAGGAAACGAACATTTTTAGATGAATACAAACTATTCCTTGAAAACTTTCAAGTAGATTATAATGAACAGTTTATATTCAAAACTCCTGAATGAAAAGCACTTACAATATATCGTGCCTCTGGCACTTGAACAATTTGGTATGTATTTTCTACCAATATATCGTGCCGCTGGCACTTAAACATTTCTGGTGTGTACTATCTACCAAAATTGAGTATCGTGGTGAAATTGATGCGAAAAACAAGGGGAAATTGAAGATGTATTTTGTGGAACCGCCTACTATTTAATACGTTGCGTATGAAAAAATTGCTTCTACTTATCGTTCTATTACTGTCAACTTTATCCGGGTATGGACAGCATCAACATAAAATTGACTCGCTTCTGAGTGTGCTTGCGACGACAAAAGATGACACAAATAAAGTCAATATTTTCAATAAGATAAGTGAAAGTACCTCAGAGTATCAGCTTGCTCTCCACTATGCAGAGCAAGCGATTAGTCTTTCCGAAAAGATTGGTTTCAAGCGTGGTGCCGCCCTTGCGTATAAGACGGCAGGGAATGCTCAAAGGAAGTTGTCCAATAATCTAAAAGCACTCGAATATTTTCAAAAATCGATTGCAATTGCCGATGAAATCGGTGACCATAATTTTACTGCCGGACCGCTGCATAATATCGGGCTCGTTTACAATTCTCTAGGGAATCGTTCCGAAGCGCTCAGGTATGCATTACAAGCAAAAAAGATAAATCTTGCATCCGGAAATAAAAACTGGCTCGCCCGCAATCTTACCTTTATCGCAGGATTTTATAACGCGCTGGAAAATCCCCAAGAAGCCCTCACCACCTACCATGAGGCAATGGCAATCAGTAAAGAAATTGGCGACTATAATAATCTGATGTATTTAAATTATAATATAGGACTTACCTATCAAGTGCTTCGCAGGTGGCCGGAAGCATTGGCAAGCTTTACAATGTCGCTGACTATTGCCGAGAAAATCAACTCTAAGCAAGGGATGTGTTCAGCATATCTAGCTATTGGGTCACATTATGCCATGCAAGATCAATTTAATGATGCCTTGCCCTACCTTCAAAAAGCATTACCAATTGCCGAAGAAATCGGGGATAAATTTACTGAAGGACAGGTATTACTAAATATTGGGATTTCCTTTGAGAAACTTAAACGATACGCGGAAGCAATAGTCTATGTCAATAAGGGACTTGCAGTTGCAAAGGAAATCGGGGATTTGGAAAGGATAGTTACAGGATATAATGAGCTCTCGGATATTGCTATGATGCTCGGTAAGTATAAGGAAGCATACGAGTATCATAAGCTCTTTATACAGTTCAAAGATTCATTGACGAGCCAAGGCAATGACAGAAAGCTAACCACAACTTTACTCAATTATGGTTTTGAAAAAACCCAAGACTCTATCAAAGCCGAGCAAGCTCGCAAAGATGCTCTCACCATGAAAGAAATGGACATGCAAAAGCGCATACAAACCCTTCTCATCGGTAGCTTTACTGTGGTCGCTTTCTTCCTGATTCTTGTGTTCCGCCAACGGAATAACATCAACAAAGAAAAAAAAATAAGCGAAAAAGAACGGGAACGTTCCGACAATTTACTCCTCAATATTCTCCCCACCGATGTAGCCGAAGAACTCAAAACCAAAGGAACGGCAAAAGCCAAACACTTCGACAATGTCACCGTGCTATTCACTGATTTCAAATCATTTACGACTGTCAGCGAGCAGCTTTCTCCGCAGGAATTAGTCGATGAATTACACGCCTGTTTCAAAGCATTTGACGAGATAATTACAAAATATACTATAGAGAAAATCAAGACCATCGGCGATGCTTATCTTGCAGTCTGTGGGCTGCCTCTTTCGGATGAAAAACACGCAGAAAATGTCGTGAATGCAGCGCTCGAAATTCGGGAATATATGAAAAATAGGCGAAAAGAATTAGGTGAAAAAACCTTTGAAATCCGCATAGGAATTAATAGCGGCAGCGTGGTCGCCGGCATCGTTGGTGTCAAGAAATTCGCGTATGACATTTGGGGAGATACTGTGAATACAGCGGCGAGGATGGAACAAAATTCCGAAGCCGGGAAAATAAACATTTCGGAGACGACATACTCGCTTGTGAAGGATCAATTTACGTGTGAATATCGCGGTGAAATTGATGCGAAGAATAAAGGGATGTTGAAGATGTATTTTGTGGAGAAAGCCTAATTTAACAATCGCATAGCGATGAAATATTGGTAGCATAGATAACACATTCAACAACAATCGCGTAGCGATGTAATATTATCATGGCAAATACCTATACTCAAATATACTTGCAATTCATTTTTGCACCCAAATTTCGTGCTTCGCTTATTCATCATGATTGGGAAAATGATTTGTATAAATATATCACAGGAATTGTACAACACCATAACCATAAAATGCTTTGCATCAATGGAATGTCCGACCACATTCATTTGCTTGTTGGCTTTCATACAACACAATCAATTGGTGACTTAATGCAAGATGTAAAAGCGAGTTCTTCAAAATGGATTAACGAAAATAAATTAACAAAACTCAGATTTGAATGGCAATCCGGCTATGGCGCGTTTTCGTATTCAAAATCTCAGGTGGCAGATGTTATTTCTTATATTAAAAGACAAAAGGAACATCATAGAAAACGAACATTTCTGGACGAATATAAACTGTTCCTTGAAAACTTTCAAGTAGATTATAATGAACAGTTTATATTTAAAATTCCGGAATAAAAAAAGCATGTAGAATATATCGTGCCTCTGGCACTTGACCTATTTGGTATGCATTATCTACCAATATATCGTGCCTCTGGCACTTGAACTATTTGGTATCAATTATCAACCACTATTTACTATCGCGGAGAAATCGATGCTAAAAATAAGGGAATGTTGAAGATGTATTTTGTAATCTCTATTAAATAAAGGAACAGTATGAGTGGAATATTTCGAATGTGTTATGTATTATTATTACTTATGGTATGTGTAGGAGTCCGGCAGCTCTCTGCGCAAAAGCAAGGGCAAGCAAAGGTTGATTCGCTTATTTCATCAATCGAAGCAACCAAGAATGATACGGCGCGAGTGCGTCTCCTCCTCAATATTGCATTCTTTTATCACACCATTAATCCGGATGAAGGAATTAAATATGGCAGGCAAGCATTAGCACTCACCGAAAAAATGAAATGGGAGGCAGGCACTGCCCATGCGAATCTCAACATAGGTGTTAATTACCTCAATAAGTCTGATGTAATTCAAGCTATTAGCTATTATTTCAAAGCTCTAAAAATTAATGAAAAGATTGGTGAAAAAGCGGGTATGAGTATGTGCTATACCAATCTTGGTGGGCTGTATCATTCAAAAGGAGATTATTCTGAATCATTGAAATATTATGAAAAAGCGCTTCAAATAAACATAGAAATGAATTCTAAATTAGATGTTGGGATTAATCTTGGGAATATTGGAGAAGTATATCGTTTACAAAAAAAATACCGGCAGGCATTAGAATTTTATGAAAAATCTTCGGTGATATTTGAAGAGTTTGGCGATCAATATGGAATTGCACGTACGTTGATCAACACCGGAATTGTCTATTCCGAGCAAGGAAATATCAACAAAGCTATTGAAATTACACTCAAATCCTATAAAATCTCCCTTGCTTTGGATAACAAAGAAACGATGTCAAGCAGCCTCGGGAATATCGCATGGTATTACTATATGCTTGCAAAAGATACAGCTAATTCCACCGCCTCGAAGAAAAAAGATCACTTGCGTAAATCCATAGAATTCTCTTTACATGCAATTACAATTGCGAAAGAATTCAAAAATATTAATTTCTTACAATCACATTATGAAACTCTTTCCGCTGTGTATCAGCTCTCCGGAGACTATAAAAATGCTTTAGAAACATATCTGCTCTATACGGCAGCAAAAGACTCGATGACTGCTATGCATAGCACGGAAACAATTTCCAAAATTGAGAATAAACGTGCCTTGGAATTAAAAGACAAAGCACTTGAAATCACACAGCTTGCACTCGAGAAAAAACGCAACGAAAGTATATTCTATATTTCAGGGATTATTCTGCTTTTAGGTGCAATGGTTTTTATTTTTCGTGAACGTCGCAAATCTGAACGTGAACGTGATAAATCGGATAAACTGCTGCTCAATATCCTCCCCGCTGAAATCACCCATGAGCTCAAAGAGCGTGGTGCCACTACTGCAAAGAACTATGATTCTGTTTCGGTGTTATTTACTGATTTTGTTGACTTTACGTCGGCTTCAGAAACAATGGAGTCGCAGCAGTTAGTAGAAGAACTCCATACATGTTTCATGGAATTTGACAGAATTATTACTCAATACAACATCGAGAAAATCAAAACAATCGGCGACGCCTATCTTGCCGTCTGCGGCTTACCCATTTCAAATGAAAATCATGCTGAAAATGTAGTGCGTGCCGCACTCGAAATTCAAGCATTCATGAAAAAAAGATATGAAATTCTCGGCGCCAAAACGTTTCAAATTAGAATTGGAATTAATTCAGGCAGCGTCGTTGCCGGAATCGTAGGTGTAAAGAAATTCGCGTATGATATTTGGGGTGATACGGTCAATACCGCGGCGCGAATGGAACAACACTCCGAAGCCGGGAAAATCAATATTTCAGAATCGACGTATGAGCTTGTCAAGGATAGATTTACATGTGAATATCGCGGTGAAATTGATGCGAAGAATAAAGGGATGTTGAAGATGTATTTTGTGGAGAAAGCCTAATTTAACAATCGCATAGCGATGAAATATTGGTAGCATAGAAAACACATTCAACAACAATCGCGTAGCGATGAAATATTGGTAGCATAGAAAACACATTCAACAACAATCGCGTAGCGATGTAATATTATCATGGCAAATACCTATACTCAAATATACTTGCAATTCATTTTTGCACCCAAATTTCGTGCTTCGCTTATTCATCATGATTGGGAAAATGATTTGTATAAATATATCACCGGAATTGTACAACACCATAACCATAAAATGCTTTGCATCAATGGAATGCCAGACCATATTCATTTGCTGGTTGGCTTTCATACGACACAATCAATTGGTGATTTAATGCAAGATGTTAAAGCGAGTTCTTCAAAATGGATTAACGAAAACAAATTGACGAAACTCAGATTTGAATGGCAATCCGGCTATGGCGCGTTTTCGTATTCTAAATCTCGTGTGGCAGATGTTATCGCTTACATTCAAAGGCAAAAAGAACATCATAAGAAACGAACATTTCTGGATGAATATAAACTGTTCCTTGAAAACTTTCAAGTAGATTATAATGAACAGTTTATATTCAAAGTTCCAGAATAAAAAATTGATAAAATATATCGTGCCTCTGGCACTTGACCTATTTGGTCTGAATTATCTACCAATATATCGTGCCTCTGGCACTTGACCTATTCGGTCTGCATTATCTACCAATATATCGTGCCTCTGGCACTTGAACTTATTGGTATGAATTATCAACCACTATTGACTACCGCGGTGAAATTGATGCGAAGAATAAGGGGAAACTGAAAATGTATTTTGTGGAGCGCTTATGAAACATATTTATACTATCGTACTTTGTTTATTGGGATTTCTTTTGCAAAATTACGGCGCTCATGCATCGGTAATTGACTCACTTGAAAATATCCTACGCTTCCAAAAAGAAGATACTTCAAAGGTGAATCTTCTCCTCATTTTATGTGAAAAAACCGGTAAATTCAATGACCGTGAGAAGTATGTCCTACAAGCCGAAGAGCTATCGACGAAGCTTTCACAAAGCCCAAATGTAGAGTTGTCCAGGAAAGGAAATCAATCTTTGGCTGAAGCATATTACTTACATGCTTGGATTTACCGTCAGCGTGGAGATAATGCCTCTAGGGTTGAATATTGCCGGAAAGCACTCGTTTTGTATCAGCGATTAGGTGATAGTGTTTTCATAGCCCGAGCTCACAATAATGTAGGTACTGCCTTGACATCTATTGGCAGTTATGATGAAGCAAATCAACACTTTACCGAGGCACTCAGGATCAGTCGGCTGTGTAAGAACGCGAATCAAAGCGCGGTGGCGTATCAGAGATTAGGCGAACTCAGTAAAGCGCAGGCACGCAATGGAGCAGCGCTGCAATATTTTGAACAAGCCCTACAACTTCGTGGGGAAGCAATCACTCAAGCACTCGCCAAACGGAATGACAGTCTGGTCGTTGAAAACAAACGCCAAAAGACTGATATATACAATGCTATCTGCGATATGTATCGCAATGTAGAGGATTATGACAAAGCACTAGATTATACTCAGCAATCGATGACAATTCACGCAGAGGTCCGTGATTCAGCCAGATTATTCAGCACTATTCTCGATGTAGGAGATATTTATTATTCAAAAAAAAACTACGATAGTGCTCTCACTTATTTTAATCGTGCCATGCTTCTGGCTGAGATTGGAAATGATATTTGGGCTATCTCAACGATATGTGAGCGTCAGGGATTTGTTTATCTTTCATTGAAAAATTATCCCACAGCACTGCGATTGCAACTGCGGGGATTGCAATTAGCTATCGAAATTGGTGATATCAAGGGAATCGCCGACTCCTATGATGATATCGCTATAATATATTTGGAAATGGGATCAGAGAAACCGCAGTATTTCGACAGTGCCGAAGTCTATGTACGGAAAGCACTTCATGAATACTCGCAGATTCGCAATGAATCGAGCGTTGCACAGGAACATATAATGCTGTCCAAAATTTATGAGCACCGAAAAATGTATGCTGTACAAAAGCAGCATCTCCTGCAAGCATTGAAAACATTCTCAAAGCAAGCCAACAAACAGAAAATCTGGGAATGCTACTACCGACTCGCCTCTTGCGACTCGTCACTCGGCAATTTGAAGGAAGCATTTTTCTATCTGCGGCTTACCATGAATTATCAGGACAGCTTGAACCTTGAGAAAAATGATATGGATTTCAAGCGGGTACAATTTCATAATGATATCCAAAAAGTACAAGGAGATCTGGCGAAGCAGCAAGAGCAGAAAGATGCAGCATCGCAGTTGGAGCTAGACAAACAAAAAACCATGCGCAATGGCTTCATCGGGGATTTGTGGTACTGCTGCTCTTTTCAAGTATCGTCTATCGGCAGCGCAATAAAGTAAAAAAAGAAAAAACAAATGTCGAACGTGAGAAGCAGCGCAGCGACGAACTCCTTCTGAATATCCTACCTGCAAATGTTGCCGAAGAACTCAAATCTACCGGCACGGCAAGTGCCAAGCACTTTGACCACGTAACGGTCTTATTTACTGATTTTATTTCGTTTACCACCGTCAGCCAGCAGCTCGGCGCTCAGGAATTAGTCGATGAATTACATGCATGTTTTAAGGGTTTTGATGAAATAATTACGAAATACAACATCGAAAAAATCAAGACCATTGGTGATGCGTATCTTGCCGTCTGCGGTCTGCCGCTTGCTGATGAAAAACATGCTGAAAATGTCGTGCGTGCGGCACTTGAAATTCGAGAATTTATGAAACAAAGACGCGAAAATTTCGGCGCAAAAACATTTGAAATCCGAATAGGAATTAACTCGGGAAGCGTGGTCGCGGGGATTGTTGGTGTCAAGAAATTCGCGTATGATATTTGGGGTGATACAGTCAATACCGCGGCGCGGATGGAACAGAATTCGGAAGCCGGGAAAATTAATATTTCGGAGACGACGTACGCGCTTGTGAAAGACAGATTTAGCTGTGAATATCGCGGTGAACTTGATGCGAAGAATAAGGGGAAACTCGCGATGTATTTTGTGGAGAAAATAGAGCTACTACGACAAGTATAATGGGTAGTGGCTTTGGTGTATATCCATTCATTATATAAGGGGCAAAATGAAAACATACATGTACTTCATTTATTTTGTTGTCACTTTTGTGGTAACATCCTTTGCCGTGACTTCTTTTACCGTGACATCCTTTGCTCAGGATACAATCACGATTACTGATTCTACTCACATCCATCGAATTGGATATAGCGTTGGTGTATTTGAGGATAAATACTCCACTTATTCAATTACCTCAATACTGAAGAGTAAACAGGATTCGCTCTTTGCTCTCAGCGGTACCGATGTGCCGACGATTGGGCTGAGCAGGTCGGCTCTTTGGCTGAAATTCAAAGTGAAAAATTTGAGTAACAGTAATCTAATGCTCGAAGTTGCGAATCCAATTCTCGACAGTGTGATTCTCTACTCGACTTCCCAAAACGTACTGTCAGCAAAGTATAGCGGTTCTGCATACCCATATTCACACAGAGAATATGGTGCTACTAATTTTATCGTGCAGCTTGATGTGCCGAAAGACAGTACCCGAACATTCTATCTCAAGCTCAAAGGACGTTTTGTCTTTGCTCCGGTAAGTATTGGAAGAGTGGAGAATATGTTTGAATTCAGCCATCATAATGATTGGATGTATTGGTTCTATTGCGGCATGGTCTTTATGATTTTGGCATACAACGCTCTGATTTATTCTTTTATAAAAGAAATCGATTATTTCTACTACGGCGGATGGATTATCTCAATATGTTTCTATCAGTTAGCTACAAAAGGATTCCTGAGCAGTCTCCTGCCCGACTCGCTGTTTTGGTTGTGTAATTACTCAGTCACCGCAATTGCTACGACCGTTTTATTTGGTATAGCGTTTATGCGGAGTTTTCTACGCTTGCGTAAGGAATTCCCGCGGCTCGATAAACTGATGCGGTTTATGTTTATTCCATTTATAATCACCATAATTTTAGACCTTACCGGGGAGAAGTATTTAGCAACGGCAATAATAGATCCTTTGATTGTCGTGGCTTCTGTGCTTGCACTCGTGGGCGGTTTTAGGATGCTTGCCAAAGGATTTGAACCGGCGCTGTATTATATTTTTGCCTTTGGCAGTAGTATCATATCGGGATTTATTTATATCGCTCAAGTGCAGGGGGTATTGCCCTATTCTTTCTTTGCCAACCACTCGCTGATGCTCGGTACTTCTATTGAAATGATACTCTTTAGCGTGGCACTGGCTTCTAAAATTTTCACGCTCCAAAAAGAAAAAGTTGCAGCTAAAAATGCTGCCCTTCAAAGTGCATACGAGAATGAGAGCTTGATTGTGAGCCAAAATACTATGCTGGAGCAGAAAGTGAGAGAAAGGACGCAAGAACTCGAGATAGCCCAGCAAAAAACGGACGAACTTCTCTTCAATATTTTGCCGAAAGAAACTGCGCTCGAGCTGAAAGAACATGGCTTTGCCCAGACAAAAACGTACGGAATGGTTACCGTATTACTTTCTGATTTTAAAGATTTTAGTAAAATCAGCGAACGGCTGAGTCCGGAGCTCCTCGTGCAGGAAATTGATGAATGTTTTACTGCTTTTGATGAGATTATTGAACGCTATGACATCGAAAAAATTAAAACTGTCGGTGATGCATATTTATGTGTGGCAGGTCTTCCGAGTGCCTCACATCATCATGCTTCGAATGCGGTGAAAGCTGCCTTCGAAATGCGTGACTTTATGCTCAAGCGCATGCAATTAAAGCTCATTATGGATGAGCCAACATTCGAAATACGCATCGGAATTCATACAGGACCTGTCGTTGCAGGAATTGTCGGCAAAAAGAAATTCGCGTATGATATTTGGGGTGATACGGTCAATACCGCGGCGCGGATGGAACAGAATTCGGAGGCAGGAAAAATTAATATTTCGGAAACGACGTATGCTCTTGTCAAAGATAAATTTACAAGTAAATTTCGCGGTGAAATTGATGCGAAGAATAAGGGGAAATTGAAGATGTATTTTGTGGAGGGGAATGTATGAAAACAATATTCGTACTGCTAATAGCGCTTGCTGTTCAAGCTCAAGCCGCCGAGCCAAATCTACGGAAAATTGACTCGTTGCAAAACGTGCTGAAAAACGACGTTCCTGACTCCGTACGAGCGGATGCATATTTTCAGATTGCTGACGAATACTGGAATGTCATTGAGGATAAAGCAAGACAGGAAGCCAACTTTACCAGAGCAATGCAGTATGCGAACCAATGCATCACACTCTCGGAAAAGTGCAATTACAGACAGGGGGTAGGCGATGCATATTACATAATATCGGGCGTGCATGACGATAGAGGCAAACATATTGAAGCGCTTGAATGGGGAAAAAAAGCGCTGCAGTATCGCATCGAATCCGGCGACGAAAAAAAAGTCATCAAAGTTCTGTTTCACTTGGGAATAATCTGCGGTAATCTTAGAGACACAGAACAGCAGTTACAGTACTACTTCGACGGTTTGATCAGGGAAGAACGTCTGGGCGGAGTCGAAGCGGCTGGAATCTACCATAATGTCGGCATGATTTACGACGCCGCCGGAAAAAGAAAAGAAGCAATCACCTATACAAAAAAAGCCCTGATCATAAACGAGAAACCCGGCGGCAACAAAAATTGGCTCGGAATAAACTGCCTGATGCTTGGACATTACTTGTCCAATAATGTTGAAATATATAATGATGAGGCATTGAAATACTTTGATCGTGGTCGTGAGATTTTTCTTTCGCTTGGTTACAAAGAACAATTTGGGATGGCTTTAGTGGGGCTCGGAATTATGTTGTCACATTCAGGAAAACACCGCGAAGGAGTTGATACCATGCACAAGGCGTTGGCTGTCTTTCGTGAAATCCAGAATAAAAACGGCATTGCATGGACATATAATTGCCTTGGTTTGTGTTATACTAGACAGAAAAAGTATAGAGAGGCAGCAGTGAGTTTGGATAGTTGCCTCCAGCTTTGCAAGGAGCTCGGACCCATAGCGATGAGAAATGTTTATCAGCGTTTGTATCAATTGGACTCAACTTCGGGAAATACTGCAAGCGCTTATACACACTATAGATTGTATATAAATCTTCGCGACAGCATAAACAACACTGAAAGTTTACAAGCACTTGCAAAGCATCAACTCCGCTCCGAGTATTCCAAAAAGAAGAGCGGGAAAAAGCCGAACAGGAAAAGAAAGAAGCATTACAAGCGATTATCCGCAACTCTATTTTGATGGGGTTAGTTGGTTCTTTTGTGTTTTTGTTTGTGGTCTATCGTCAGCGCAATAAAGTAAGGAAGGCGAATGTAATAATTACGCAGGAAAAAGAACGAAGCGATAATTTACTCCTCAATATCCTCCCAGTCGAAGTAGCTGAAGAGCTCAAGTCCAAAGGCACAGCCGATGCCAGACATTACGACAACGTCACGGTGTTATTCACAGATTTCAAATCATTTACCACGATCAGCGAGCAACTCTCCCCACAGGAATTAGTGAATGAACTCCACGCATGTTTTAAAGGTTTTGATGAAATCTGCGGGAAGTACAATATCGAAAAAATCAAAACCATCGGCGATGTGTACTTAGCTGTTTGCGGCTTGCCCTTAGCTGATGAAAAACATGCGGAAAATGTCGTGAATGCTGCGCTGGAAATTAGTGAATTTATGAAAAATAGACGTAAAGAATTAGGCGCAAAAACCTTTGAAATCCGAATAGGAATTAATTCAGGAAGCGTGGTCGCGGGAATTGTCGGTGTCAAGAAATTCGCCTATGATATTTGGGGTGATACAGTCAATACCGCGGCGCGGATGGAACAGAATTCGGAAGCCGGGAAAATTAATATTTCGGAGACGACGTACGCGCTTGTGAAAGACAGATTTAGCTGTGAATATCGCGGTGAACTTGATGCGAAGAATAAGGGGAAACTGAAGATGTATTTTGTAGAAACTCATAACTAATTTTATGAAAACACTCCTACTCATTGTATCTGTACTTCTTGCAACGACAATTTCGCATGCTCAAGACCAATCTAAAGTGGATTCGCTGAACAACGAACTCCAAAAGTTTGAAGCAAAAAAGAAAGCGCTTGGCTCGAAAGCGACAGCGATGATGGACACGACGAAGGCGGATATCTTCCACGAACTAAGTTGGGTATATCGACAAATCGATACCGTCAAGGAGTTATCCTATGCCAATCAGGGCTTAAAACTATCGGAGTCTATTGGATACAAACGTGGAATTAGCAATGGATACAACGATATTGGGAATTATTACTATGTTCTTCGTGATTTCAAGACTGCTATGTATTACTATGATTCGTGTCTAAAAATTCGATTAGCAATTAAAGACCTGATGGGTCTTGGAGGTATATACAATAATATCGGTTTGGTGTATGTGGCCAAAGAAGAATACCCGGAGGCGCTACGGTATTTCATTCTGTCGATGAAGTATAATGAAATGGTGGGATACAAACTTATGATAGCAGCTACTCTGCATAACGTAGGCGGCATTTATCATAATATGGGAAACTATAAGCTGGCTATCGAAAATTACAGGAAAGCTGAGCAAATCAATAAAGAAACGGATAACAAGAGGTTTCTCGCTAATAACTATATGGGATTGGGTACTACCTATATAGCAATGAAACAATACCCCGAGGCACTTGCAAGCACGAATCAGGCACGCCAATTATTTACTGAGTTGAAAATGAAAGGAGCGCGAATCCTGATGACACATCGCTTTGCAAACATTTTACGTATGCAGGAAAATTATCCTGAAGCACTCAAGTATTTTGGCGAGTCTCGTGTTATGGCAGAAGAAAATAATAATAAAGATATCCTGGCAGGAACACTTACCAATATGTCGAAAATATATGAGGCGCAGGGTAAGCTGGATTGGGCGCTTGATAGCGCTAAAAATGGATTGGTGTTTGCATTGCAATCTCAAAGTCGTGCTCATATCAACAATGCATATAAGCAACTTACTTCAGTCTATGCAAAACTGAACCGCTTTGAAGAGGCGTGGCACAGCAATATCAAGGCACTAGAGTATGATGATCCGGTAATTACCGCTGAAAACAACAGAGAGACTGCCAAAAAACTTACCGAACTCCTGATGCAAACAACCTTTGATAAGAAGCAGGATTCGACACAAGCAGAACAAACAAAAAAAGATGCCTTGGCAATTGCTGAGATTGAAAAACAACAGTTGAAGAACGAGTTACTCAAAAAACAATATGACGACTCGCTTGCTCAAAAGGAAAATGAAAAGCATATTTCAGACCTACGCATGAAATTTACTTTCGACAAATCGCAGGATTCTACTCAAGCCGAGCAACTGAAAAAAGAAGCAGTTGCAAACAAAGAATTACAACGCCAAAAGCTTGTACGTAATGGATTTATCGGTGGATTTGGGGTGGTGCTGCTGTTCTCAATTCTTATTATGCGTCAGCGAAATAAGGTGAAACGAGAAAAACTAAATGTTGAACGCGAAAAGTTAAATGTAGAGTTCGAAAAAGAACGTTCCGACTCTCTCCTCCTGAATATCCTCCCCTCCGAAGTAGCCGAAGAGCTCAAGTCCAAAGGTACAGCCGACGCCAAACACTTCGACAATGTAACGGTATTATTTACTGATTTTAAATCATTTACCAAAGTCAGTGAGCAACTCTCACCGCAAGAATTAGTCGATGAACTCCACGCATGTTTTAAAGGTTTTGATGAAATTTGCACGAAGTATTCCATCGAAAAAATCAAAACCATCGGCGATGCGTACTTAGCTGTTTGCGGCTTACCCTTAGCTGATGAAAAACATGCGAAAAATGTCGTGAATGCTGCGCTGGAAATTCGTGAATTTATGAAAAACAGAAGCAAAGAATTAGGCGCAAAAACCTTTGAAATTCGCATTGGAATTAATTCGGGAAGTGTGGTGGCAGGAATTGTCGGCGTGAAGAAATTCGCGTATGATATTTGGGGCGATACAGTCAATACGGCGGCGCGTATGGAGCAGAATTCGGAAGCCGGGAAAATCAATATTTCTGAGACGACGTATGCACTTGTAATGAATCAATTTGAGTGTGAATATCGTGGTGAAATTGATGCAAAGAATAAGGGGAAACTGAAGATGTATTTTGTGGAGAAGGAATGCTAAAAATTATACTTTTATCTATTAGTATAGTAGCACTATTTTACTTGCCTGTTGTTGCCCAAAAACGCGGACAAGAGCGGATTGATTCGTTGAGCAAGAGAATTCAGCAGATGGAGGATGACTCAAACAAAATAGCAGCTATTTATACGCTCAGCAATGAGTATATTACTCAGGGAAACTATGGTGATGCTTTGAAAATTGCGGATGACGGCGCAGATCTTTCTGCCAAGTGCCGGTACGAGCAAGGGATAGGTCGCGCATGGATGTTCAGGGCTTTTATTCGCGAACAAGTCGGTGATAATCCCGGCGCATTGGAATGCTATTACAAGGCTCTCGACCGGTTTCAACGTTGTGGCTTTTCGACCGGTATCGGCAGGGCGCAGTCATCAATCGCCGGATATTATCATGTGCAGGGGAATTTCAAAAAAGCAGCTGAATTATTGCAATCGGCGCAGCAGATATTTTTCAAAGATCTGGGTATTACCGATACCAGCAAAGCCGTGCAGCACCTCTCAACTATACCACTCACTGCCGACAATAGAAGGAAAATTGAAGTACTTGCTTCATCTTATATAGATATGTCGGGAGTTGCATCAACGCAGCATCTCAACAAAGTTCAAATTAATTATTGTCTCACGGCAGCTCGGTATTTCACCATACTTCACGATACAGCTAATCTTGCAGTATGCATGATAAATATTGGTAACGGGTATTTTAATGAAAAAGAATATCCATTATCACTGCACTACCTTCATTTTGCACGGGATTTATCCCGAAAAATCGGTGATCGGAGCTTTGAAGCATCGAGTAATCATAATATTGGAGGTACTCTTCGCAGCTTGCGTAAGTATGATGAAGCGATTCGATATTTCAATCTTGCCATATCATTTTATCAACAATCATCAGCGTCCACTTATCTTGAAGATTTATATAACGAACTCACTATCATTGACAGCATCCGCGGCAATTGGAAATCGGCTTTTGCACATCGTTCACTTCGAGATTATCACCGGGCAGTCAACGATAAAACAAGGAACGCAGAAGCGGTGATGCAGACGCAAATGCGCTATGAATTCTCCAAAAAGCAGGAAGCTGACAGCCTTCAACAGCTCAAAAATGCAACCATAGCACGAGAAGATTTGCAGCGTCAGACACTCATGCGCAACGGCTTTATCGCAGGCTTTTCGGTGATGGTTTTCTTCACAGTAGTCTTTTTAAGGCAGCGCAATAACATTAAAAAAGGAAAAGAACAGTCCGACGCTCTCCTGCTCAATATCCTCCCACATGAAGTAGCCGAAGAATTAAAAATAAAAGGCACTGCAAGCGCAAAACATTTCGATAATGTCACGGTGTTATTTACCGATTTTAAAGCATTTACCACCGTCAGCCAGCAGCTTTCTCCGCAAGAATTAGTCGATGAACTCCACGCATGTTTTAAAGGTTTTGATGAAATTTGCACGAAGTATTCCATCGAAAAAATCAAGACGATTGGCGACGCATACCTCGCCGTGTGCGGTCTCCCGCTTCCTGATGAAAAACACGCGGAAAATGTGGTCAAAGCCGCTTTGGAAATTAGAGAATTCATGGCTAACAGAAGCAAAGAATTAGGCGCAAAAACCTTTGAAATTCGTATTGGAATTAACTCGGGAAGTGTCGTGGCGGGAATCGTGGGCGTGAAGAAATTCGCGTATGATATTTGGGGTGATACAGTGAATACCGCAGCGAGAATGGAGCAGAATTCGGAAGCCGGAAAAATCAATATTTCGGAATCAACGTATGCGATTGTCAAAGATAGATTTAGCTGTGAATATCGCGGGGAAATTGATGCGAAGAATAAGGGGAAATTGAAGATGTATTTTGTGGAGACACTTTAATCAAAATCGCGTAGCGATGTAATATTGGTAGCATAATAAACATATTCTTTCAAAATCGCGTAGCGATGAAAAATTATCATGGCAAATACCTATACTTAAATATACTTACAATTCATATTTGCGCCAAAATTCCGTGCGTCGCTTATTCATTCTGAATGGGAAAATGAATTATACAAATACATCACCGGAATCGTGCAACACCATCATCATAAAATGCTTTGTATAAATGGTATGCCTGACCATATTCATTTACTTATTGGCTTTCATACGACACAATCAATTGGTGATTAAATGCAAGATGTGAAGGCGAGTTCTTCAAAATGGATTAATGAAAACAAATTGACGAAACTCAGATTTGAATGGCAATCCGGCTATGGCGCATTTTCCTATTCTAAATCACAGGTGGCTGATGTTATCGCATACATTCAAAGGCAAAAGGAACATCATAGGAAACGAACATTCTTGGAAGAATACAAACTTTTCCTTGATAACTTTCAAGTAGAATACAATGAGCAGGTTATATTCAAAGTTCCAGAATAAAAAGTTGATAATATATCGTGCCGCTGGCACTCGAACATTTCGTGTTTGAATTATCTACCAATATTTCGTGCCGATGGCACTTGATTTTTTTTGGTTCGTTTTGTTTACCTATATTCTTACCGAAGGCACTTGAATTTTTTGGTGCGGTAAGGATGGGTAGATTCACATGCAATGAATAACGTATGAGCTTGTGAAGGAAGAAATTCCATGCATCTATCGCTGAAAGATTGATGCGAAGAATAAGGGGAAATTGAAGATGTATTTTGTGGAGGATCGACAATAATTCCGAGTGTAAAATATGAAAATCATACTGCTGGTAATAGCGATAATTTATGTTTCATCAAGTAGTTACGCACAAGATAATCATAAAGTTGATTCATTGAAATCTGCGCTGCAAAAGCACGAAGCAAGAAAAAAAGCACTAGGTGCTACGGCTACATCAATGATAGACACCACAAAAGCGGACATTTTATTTCTGCTGAGCAATGAATACAGGCAAGTTGATTGGGAAAAACAGTTTTCCTTGGCCAAAGAATGTCTGGCATTGTCCGAAAAAATCGGCTATAAAAAGGGAATTGGGAACGCCTATAATAATATCGGGTCGTATTATTACGAAGAATATCCTTTGGAAAAAGCGAAAGAATACCATTTCAAATCATTGAAGATCAGGTTAGAAATAGATGATAAAGAAGGCATTTGCGGTTCGTACAATAATATTGGATTAGATTATGGTGACGAAGGGAATTCTCATGAACAATTACGGAATTATTTGATGTCGTTGAAGTATGCCCAGCAAGGTAGATTTAGAAAAACCGAAGCAGCCGTACTCCATAATATTGGGATGGTATATGGAGAAATGGGAAATTATAAGGAAGCGTTCGAGAATTATACGAAAGCTCAAAAGATTAATCGGGAAACAGGGAATAAAATGTATTTACGAGCTAATGTAACGATGATAGGCGCATTATTTCTCAAACAAAAAAAATATAAAGAAGCGCTGGAGTATAATTTTGAGGGGTTATCACTTGTACAAGAACTTCAGCTTACAAGTAATTCTTTCATACAATCATATCAGGCAATTGGTAATTGTTATATGGATTCAACAGACTATCAATCTGCCATACACTATTATTCATTAATGCTTTCTTTAGCCGAGAAAGCGAAAGCCAATGGTTGGACAGTACTTGCGAATATACATATCGGAACAGCGTATGAAAGACAAGGTAAACTTTCAAAAGCAATACACTATTTAGAACATGCACTTTCTATCGTTGATAAAAAAGATAAATCCAAAATGCTGCCTCTCCATAAGGAACTTGCCATTGTTTATAAAAAGCTAAAGAACTTCAAAGCCGCCTGGGAAAGCTACGATACGTACGAGGCACTCAAAGATACAGCTGATAATGTAGAAAACGCCAAAAACAAGGTGAGTTCTTTGACGCAACTGTTGTCAAGTACTGCTTTTGAGAAACAACAAGACTCAACAAAAGCCGAACAATCAAAACGTGATGCTGTTCAGAATATCACCCGCAATGCCCTCATTGCAGGATTTGTCCTTGTACTGATTCTCGCCCTCATTCTCTACAATCGTTTCCGTATTAAGAAAAAAGCCAATGAGTTAATTACTCTAGAGAAGGAACGTTCGGACAATCTCCTCCTCAATATTCTCCCCGCTGAAGTAGCCGACGAACTCAAATCGACGGGCACAGCTAGCGCTAAACACTTCGATAATGTCACGGTACTCTTCACCGATTTTAAAAACTTCACCACCGTCAGTGAGCAGCTTTCCCCGCAAGAATTAGTCGATGAATTACATGCATGTTTTAAAGGTTTTGATGAAATTTGCACCAGATATTCCATTGAAAAAATCAAGACCATCGGCGACGCCTATCTTGCCGTGAGTGGTCTGCCGCTAGCTGATGAAAATCATGCAGAAAATGTGGTAAATGCAGCGCTGGAAATTCGCGAATTTATGAAACAAAGACGCGAAAATTTAGGAGCCAAAACCTTTGAAATTCGCATTGGAATTAACTCGGGAAGTGTGGTCGCCGGTATCGTCGGTGTGAAGAAATTCGCCTATGATATTTGGGGTGATACTGTGAATACGGCAGCTCGGATGGAACAGAATTCGGAACCCGGAAAAATCAATATTTCGGAAACGACATTTGCGCTCGTGAAGGATCGATTTACGTGTGAATATCGCGGTGAAATTGATGCGAAGAATAAGGGGAAATTGAAGATGTATTTTGTGGAGAAAGTGTAATTTAACAATCGCGTAGCGATGAAATATTGGTAGCATAGTAAACACATTCAACAACAATCGCGTAGCGATGTAATATTATCATGGCAAATACCTATAGAATATATCGTGCCTCTGGCACTTGACCTATTTGGTATAAATTATCTACCAATATATCGTGCCTCTGGCACTTGAACTTATTGGTCTGAACTATCTACAACTAATGAATTTCGCGGTGAAATTGATGCGAAGAATAAGGGGAAATTAGCAATGTATTTTGTGGAAGTATAATATGAAGAAGATCGTTGCAGTATTTTTAACTTGTATGGCAAGTGTTTGTATTTCGAGTATTTCTTATGCTCAGAATCAGCATGCAATTGACTCGCTACAGGCAATTCTGAAAACTTCGACGCATGACACGGTCAAAGTGAACATGTTGTGTCTCATAGCGAGAGAATACTGGGATTATACACCTGATAGGTCTATGGAATATGCTCGCCAAGCCCTTGCTATCGCAGAGAAAATAGATTACAAGAGAGGTATGGGTAATGCCTACCATGTAATGAGTGTTCTTGATACTAACAACATTGCAGCGATTGAACTCGAAAAGAAAGCTCTGAAGTATCGGCAGGAAATCAATGATGAAGATGGAATCAACAACTCGCTGTTTTCCATGGCTAATTCTTATCAAGGTCTTGGTGATTATGTGCAGTCACTCAAGTATAATTTTGAATGTTTGGCCTACTACGAGCGAATTGGCGATAGGGCTCATGCAGCGGGTGTTTACCATAATATCGCCATTTGTTATCAAGATGCGGGCAAGAAAGAGGAAGCCGTGAACTATTATAAGAAAGCTCTTGAAATCAACCTTACAACCGGCAAAAAAGATTGGCTGGGCAGGAATTACTTAATGCTTGCAGGTTACTACTCGGAAATTAATAATATTGACGAAGCGTTGAAATGTTATGAAGGTGCACGGGAGACATTTCTAGCACTAGGTATACGAGGTACTTACGCTTATACCCTCGTTGGTGTGGGGGCACAGATGTCGCGTAAAGGAATGTACGCGCAGGCCATTGACACCTTGCATCGTGCATTGTCTATCTTCCGTGAAATCAAGGACAAAAACGGTGTCGCCTGGTCATTTAATAATCTCGGCGCGAGCTACACGCAGCAGCGAAAATTTAAGGAAGCTGCCGTTTACTTGGATAGTTGCTTTCGGCTTTGTAAGGAACTCAACACCACAGAGGCGATGAGGAATATTTATCAGCGTCTGTATCAGCTTGATACAGCATCCGGAAATTTATCACAAGCGTATCTTCATTATTATCAATATATTGCTGCACGGGACAGTATGAAAAATTCCGAAAATGTAGCAAAAGTATCGAATCAATTTTTACGCTTCGAATATTCCAAAAAAGAAGAGCAAGCCAAAGCCGAACAAGATAAAAAGGAAGCCGTGCAGACCACCACCCGCAACGCGCTCATTGCCGGACTCGCGCTGGTAGCAATGCTTGCTTTTGTCCTCTACAACCGCTTCCGCCTGAAGAAAAAAGCAAATGAAATTATTACCTACGAAAAAGACCGCAGTGAGAATTTACTCCTTAATATCCTCCCGGCCGAAGTAGCCGAAGAACTGAAATCCACCGGTACGGCAAGCGCCAAACATTTCGATAATGTCACAGTCTTATTCACCGATTTTAAAAACTTCACCTCCGTCAGCCAGCAGCTTTCCCCGCAAGAATTAGTTGATGAATTACATGCATGTTTCAAAGGTTTTGACGAGATTTGTACGAAGTATTCGATTGAAAAAATCAAGACCATCGGCGACGCCTATCTTGCCGTGAGTGGTCTGCCGCTAGCTGATGAAAATCATGCAGAAAATGTCGTTAATGCCGCGCTCGAAATTCGGGAATTCATGCACAAACGCCGTGATAATTTGGGAGCAAAAACCTTTGAAATTAGAATTGGAATTAACTCGGGAAGTGTGGTCGCCGGTATAGTTGGCGTCAAGAAATTCGCGTATGATATTTGGGGTGATACGGTCAATACGGCTGCGCGTATGGAACAGAATTCTGAGGCAGGGAAAATTAATATTTCCGAGCCGACGTATACGCTTGTGAAGGATAGATTTACATGCGAGTATCGCGGGGAAATTGATGCGAAGAATAAGGGGAAACTGAAGATGTATTTTGTGGAGAAAGTGTAATTTAACAATCGCGTAGCGATGAAATATTGGTAGCAGAGTAAACACATTCAACAACAATCGCGTAGCGATGTAATATTATCATGGCAAATACCTATAGAATATATCGTGCCTCTGGCACTTGACCTATTTGGTATAAATTATCTACCAATATATCGTGCCTCTGGCGCTTGAACTTATTGGTCTGAACTATCTACAACTATTGAATTTCGCGGTGAAATTGATGCGAAGAATAAGGGGAAATTAGCAATGTATTTTGTGGAAAATTTATGAAAATTCTAATCTGCATTTTAATTATGGGTTTGGGAACATGCATCTGCCATGCTCAACAAGCGAAGCTCGACAGTTTGCTGCGGCTGAATGCCAACTATACCAAAGAGGACAACACCAAGCTCGATATTCTCAATAAATTAGCAGATGTATATTTTTATATGCAGCTCGATAGCGGTACATTATTGTGCGCTGACCGGGCGATTGTCCTTGCAGAAAAACTCCACAATCAGCGTGCACTCGGAGACAGCTATACGAATAAAGCACGCTTGCAATTTTGTAAAGGTGTTCAATATAGTCAAGTTGAGCAATTACTTCAAAAAGCTCTGACCGTGCAACGTGCAGCAGGTAACAGCAGTGGAATAGCTACTTGTTACCTGAATCTTTCGAAATTCAAATCCGGCGATGAAAAGGTAATGCTTCTCAATAAAGCGTTGGATTTATACAAGCAAACAAATAATCTCTGGGGGCAAGGTCAAGTGATGATTCTCTTCGCAATGTATTACTATTTAGGAAGTAATGTACAACAGTCGTTTGAAAACGTAGAGAAGGCACGTACGCTTTATATTCAAACAGGAGATTCGGTATCCATCGCAGAATGTTATATAACAGAAAGTGCTGCATTTTATATCAATGCTGAATATGTAAAAGCAATTGAAACTGCTGAAATAGCTCTAAAAATTGGATTGGCTACGAGAACCAGCGGAATAATTGACGGTGCATATATTTCACTTGCAAATGTATATAATACAACGGGTAATCACACTCAAGCGCAACAGTGCTATTTTAACGCATTGAAAATGGCTGAGAAAGAAGGTAATATTCAATATCAGTCAGCCATTATTTCAAATTTGGCAAACTCATTAATTCAACTAAAAAAATATAACCAGGCAATTGAGTACGTGGAGAAGGGAATCACTTGGTGTAAAGTGCAGAATGATAGTCCCGGACTTCAGTATAATTATGGATTACTCGCAGAAATCTATGCAATTCAGAAGCGATACCCTGAAGCGATTATACAATACCATGCTTCACTTCAACATGGAATTGAATCCAATATTGAAATCGGTGTATGCGAAAACTATACAGGTCTTGCAAATGCTTATATACAACTATCCAACTATGATTCTGCATATTTCTATATCAAGAAAGCTATTACGTTAAATACGAGTGTCAAGAGCACACTATTAGATGTGCAGATCTATATCCGCATGGCAGCTCTCCTAAAAAATGCACCCAATGCTCTCTTGCAAAAAATGGGTATTCGTCCCGAAAAACGGTATGAAGCCGCAATTGAAAACCTCAATAAATGTTTGGCAATTCTTAAAGTATCCGGGGAACTGAACTACCAAAGCGAAGCACTGCTCCTCTTAAGCGAACTCTATGAAAAATCAGGCAATACAAAAGCATCGTACGATAGCTATAAGCATTATACTATTATCAAAGACAGTATCCTCAATAAAGAAAGCGCGCAGTCGGTCGCCAATCTCCAAATCCAATACGAGACCGAAAAAAAAGAACAGCAAATCACCCTCCTCAATAAAGATAATGAATTACAGACCAAAGAACTCGACAAGCAAAAACTTGTTCGCAATGGTTTTGTCGCCGGCTTTGGCGTGATGATTCTCTTCGCCGGATTGTTTTTATTTCAACGCAACAAAATCTCCAAAGAAAAAAACCGCAGCGACGGATTACTCCTCAATATCCTCCCCGCCGAAGTAGCCGAAGAACTGAAATCCAAAGGCACGGCAAGTGCTCGCCACTACGATAATGTGACGGTGCTGTTTACGGATTTTAAGTCATTTACCTCTATCAGCGAACAGCTCTCCCCGCAGGAGTTAGTCGATGAATTACATGCATGTTTTAAAGGTTTTGACGAGATTTGTACGAAGTATTCGATTGAAAAAATCAAGACTATCGGTGATGCCTATCTAGCCGTAAGCGGACTGCCGCAAGCCGATGAAAATCATGCAGAAAATGTCGTGAAAGCAGCACTGGAAATTCGAGAATTTATGAAACAACGTCGCGAGAATTTAGGCGCAAAAACCTTTGAAATTCGCATTGGAATTAACTCAGGAAGCGTAGTCGCAGGTATCGTCGGCGTCAAGAAATTCGCGTACGATATTTGGGGTGATACGGTCAATACGGCAGCACGTATGGAGCAGAATTCTGAAGCTGGGAAAATCAATATTTCGGAAACAACATTTGCGCTCGTGAAGGATAAATTTGCATGTGACTATCGTGGTGAAATTGATGCGAAGAATAAGGGGAAATTGAAGATGTATTTTGTGGAAAATAACAGAAGTGTACTATGAAAAAAATCTTGATACTATTGATAGTTACGGTCTACTCTGTGATGCAACTTTCCGCTCAAAAATCGAATCGTGAAGTGATTGATTCACTGCGATTGGAGCTTGTGAGGTCAAAGCCGGATACCAACAAAGCATTTCTATTGCAACTGCTTTCCTATACGTATTACAGAAACCGTCTCATCACCCCAAGCTATCTTGATAGTAGTCGTATATATGCCTGGCAGGCGATGGTGCTATCTACAAAACTCTCATGGAAATACGGTATTGCCAAAGCACATTATGCGGTCGCCTGCAGCTACCATGGAGCAGCCGATAAGGTCAATGCCACGAAGCACTTTAAGCAAGCATTACAACTATTCAGGGAGCTACATGACAATAAATCTATTGCAGGTACACTGAGGAGTTTGGGGCTTAATGCGCCGGATACAAAAACTGCTGAACAATATTTCAATCAAGCTGTTCAGACAGCAAAAGAAGTGAAAGATAACCTTATTATCAGGCAGTGTGTATCACTGGTAAACGATATTTACTTTCAGGCAAAAAATTATTCTAAAGCGTTGGAATACAATTTAAAAGAACTACAATATGCTGAGGAGATTGATGACAAAGTATTGCAATCTTCGATTCTTGGGAGTATAGGGGGTATTTATAGTAGATTGTTAGATTACGATACAGCTCTGGAATACGGTGCGAAGGCATTACAACTCTTTAAAGAATCAGGGACAAAAGAAGGCCTTGAAACAATGTATTTAAATGTAGGATTTGCATACTATTTAGCAAAACAATACACCAAAGCGCTCGAACTTCATTTTCAGTCATTACAACTTGCTGAAGAAATACATGATGATATCACAATCCTCACTCAATATGATAACATAGCTCTTACGTATTACAAGCTTTCGGATTTCCCGAATGCAATGGCTTATTTTTCAAAGTCAATTGCGCTGAACCGGAAATTGAACAATGATTATATATGGGGTTGGGACTATTTCGGACTGGGAGGTTCGTATTTAGCATTTGCCAAAGGAACTGCTCCGGAACAGTTGCAAAAATTATGTAAGGGAAGTAAAACTATCGCCTTACAAAAAGCCAAGTCCTATACAGATAGTTCTATTGTTAAATTCAAAAAGATATTCATAAAGATAGAGAATGAGATAATTGAATTGTACAAACAAAAAAGCGAGATTGAAAAATTATTGGGCAATCACAAAACTGCGTATGAGTACCTTGAATTGTACACATCACTCAAAGATTCAAGCGCTGCCGTCGAAAACCTTAATCGAATCACCGGCACTATATTGAAATATGACGTTGATAAAAAAGACGCCGCCACAAAAGCCGAGCAGGAAAAAAAGGATATTCAGCAGGCAACTATTCAAAATTCTATCACGATAGGTCTTGCCGGATCTCTGATATTCTTATTCGTCGTCTATCGTCAACGTAATCGAATCAAAACAGAAAAAACAAAATCCGACAATCTCCTCCTCAATATCCTCCCCACCGAAGTAGCCGACGAACTCAAAGCCAAAGGAACAGCAAGCGCCAAACACTTCGATAATGTAACAGTACTCTTCACCGATTTTAAAAACTTCACCACTGTCAGCGAGCAGCTTTCCCCGCAAGAATTAGTCGATGAATTACATGCATGTTTTAAAGGTTTTGACGAGATTTGTACGAAGTATTCGATTGAGAAAATCAAGACTATCGGTGACGCCTATCTTGCCGTAAGCGGACTGCCGCAAGCTGATGAAAATCATGCAGAAAATGTCGTGAAAGCAGCACTGGAAATTCGAGAATTTATGAAACAACGTCGCGAGAATTTAGGCGCAAAAACCTTTGAAATTCGCATTGGAATTAACTCGGGAAGTGTCGTCGCAGGTATCGTCGGCGTCAAGAAATTCGCGTATGATATTTGGGGTGATACGGTCAATACCGCAGCGCGTATGGAACAGAACTCAGAAGCAGGGAAAATCAATATTTCTGAATCGACGTATGAGCTTGTAAAAGATCAATTTACGTGCGAATATCGCGGCGAAATTGATGCAAAGAATAAGGGGAAACTGAAGATGTATTTTGTGGAGAAAAATGTATGAAAAAAGCGTTGCTGCTATTACTCTTTATACTTGTTCCGGCGGTGCTTTCTGCACAGCGAATGTATTACAGTCAGCGCATGATTGATTCGTTGGATCGCATAGTCGTAACTATGCCGTCAGACACTGCGAAGGTGAATATTCTCAATACCCTTGCCCGCGCAACGGTGATGACTGGTCAGCTAAGTATTGCAAGAGGTTATGCCGCACAGGCATTGAAATTATCTACTACGCTTCGCTGGAAACCCGGCATAGCGATGTCATACAATCGAATCGGAAATTCTTATTCTTACACCGGGCAGAATAGAGATTCGGCGTATTTGTTTTCTTCCAAGGCATTGCAACTATGGCAGGAACTAGGCGACAAGCGCAATATGGCACTCATATATTCGAATTTGTCGAGCCAAACCCTTGATACCGCGGACGCCCGTAACTACGCCTTTCAATCTCTGAAATATGCGGAAGAGTTGGGCGACTCAAATAGTATTTCACGCGCAAGACATAGCATTGTGACATACTATTTTTTGAGAATGAATGATCTTTCGACTGCGCGAATGCATGGAGAATATGCTCTCTCCTTTATAACGTCTTCGGAAGAAACCATAACCGCAATAATGCGATACGAAATAATGGGCTTAATCTATATGAGACAGCAGGCCTACGCCAAATCATTACAATGCTATTTTAAGATAGTTGACCTTGCAGCAAAGTATGGGGATACTGCCTCGGTATTTCGGTCTCGTACAGCGCTAACTCTGACAAACACCGGACTTATCTATTTCTACCTGAAGCAATATGCCAAGGCGCTCGAATATCACGAGCGGGCTCTTGTGGTACGCAAGGAAATGAAAGACACTGCGAGTGTTCTCTCTATCATGTCAACGATATGCGAGATCTACAAAATGATGCCCGATGATACCCGAACGCTCGACTATTGCAACAAAACGCTTAGGTTTATAGCCGCCATGAACAGAAGCCAAACACCATGGGAAGAAGTATTAGTCTATCGCGTTTTTGCTGATGTATATCGAAGGCAGAAACAGTATGTATCGGCCATCTTCTACGGGAAAAAAGCATTTGATATGGCTCGGCAGATTGATGAAAAAACGGAAATATCCTATTCCCAAAAGGAACTTGGATTATGCCTTCTGGCGCTTGCCCTCGACTCGACTGGCACGAAGGTTCAATCAACCCGCCACACGGACTCTGCCGCGCACAGGGCAGTCTTCGACGCTTTTGTGCCACGCGGAACGACAGCCCAACTGCGTTTGGCGCAAGACATTCTCGAGCAATCTCTTGGTATTGCGGAGAATAGCACTTATGCACTTAATGATGTGATGGAAGAGTGCTATCCAGGACTCATAACAACGACAACACTATTGGGCGATTACAAAAGCGCGGTGCTCTATTACGGTAAGTACGTGAACTTAAAGGACTCAACCTACAGTGCAGAGAATAACAATTCCATCTCTCTGTTAGAAATGCGCCAATCGGAAGAAAACCTCCGAAAACAAGAGCAAATCTCCTCGCTTGAAATCGAAAAAGTATCCAATGAAAAGAAACTCACCATCGCGGGGCTTGTGTTCACGCTATTGCTTGCCCTTATTCTCTACAACCGCTTCCGAATCAAGAAAAATGCGAATATCGCCCTCGAAGAAAAGAATCAAATTATCAGTGAAGAAAAGGAAAAATCTGATAGTTTACTCCTCAATATCCTCCCCGCCGAAGTAGCCGAAGAACTCAAAGCAAAAGGCACAGCCGACGCTAAACATTTTGATAATGTGACAGTGCTATTTACCGATTTTAAGTCATTTACCACAATTAGCGAAACTCTTACACCACAAGAACTTGTCGGAGAATTACACACTTGTTTTAAAGCATTCGACGAAATTTGCACCAAGTATTCCATCGAGAAAATCAAGACCATCGGCGACGCGTATCTCGCCGTGTGCGGGCTCCCGCTTGCGGATGAAAAGCATGCGGAGAATGTGGTCAAGGCAGCGCTGGAAATAAGGGAATTCATGGCTCAGCGAGGCAAGGAATTAGGCGCAAAAACCTTTGAAATTAGAATTGGAATTAACTCGGGAAGTGTCGTTGCAGGGATCGTGGGAGTGAAAAAATTCGCGTATGATATTTGGGGTGATACAGTCAATACCGCAGCACGAATGGAACAGAATTCCGAACCCGGGAAAATTAATATATCGGAAACGACGTACGCGCTTGTAAAAAATCAATTTACGTGTGACTATCGCGGGGAAATTGATGCGAAGAATAAGGGGAAATTGAAGATGTATTTTGTGGATGCGGAGAAAAATTGACTATGAAATCCATGATTGTCACAATCTTGATGCTTCTTGCTTCAAGCAATACTTACTCTCAAAATCAAAAGAAGCTTGACTCCTTAGAAAATGCAATGCGCGCCTTTGAGGCTCACAAGCTTGCCCTCGGCACAAAGGCAACTGCATTAATTGACACAACAAAAGCGGATATTCTCTTTGCTATTATTTGGGAATATAGAAACTCTATGGCAGATACTTTACCAACTTTTGCTTTGCCATGCCTCGAGATTTCGCAAAAAATCGGCTATAAAAAGGGAATGGCCAATGGCTTAACAGCCATGGGATTTTACTATAACGTAATGCTTGATTACCCGCGCTGCCTTGAATCCCACCAAAAAGCATTGGCATTGCGTCGGGAGTTAGGGGATAATAAAGGAATTGCATATTCACTACAACAAATGGGTGTTGCTCTCATTGATCTGGGTAATCATGCAGAAGCATTATCATGCTATTTTGAAGCGTTGAAGTTAGCTGAACAGGCGGGGGATTCTATAGGTATAGCTAGATCTTTTAGTCTTATAGCCGGAATATATCAACTTCAGAATAAGAATACCGTCGCTTTGAAGTATTATCTAAAGTCAGCGAAGATTTTAGAAAACTGCAAAGACAAAGAGTTAGCAAATCTAAGGATTGTGGATGCATATGGAGGTATAGCTTATATATATATGGGAATGAAATCTAAAACTCAGGAAGCGATAGACTACTTCCGGAAAGCAATAATCTTATCTCAGAAAGAAGGATCCAACTATAATACTGTCAGCTTAATGGGAAATCTCGGGGTCGCTTATCGGGAGCATGGTGATAATCGAAAAGCAATAGAGATTTTTACATCAGCATTACAGCTATACAAATCGGAGCATTCTGATTATCTTCAAACGGATGTTGCAGATATGATTTCGTGGCTAACAATGCTAATTGGAGTGAGTAATGAAAGGTTAGGCAACCTTCAAGAAGCACTGAAATTTCAAAAGCTTGCACTTCCTCATGCGATGAGAGCCAATCAGACAAGAAGGGCAGAAGTTTATGAGGAATTTGCCAAGATTTACCGCAAGATGGGTAACTACAAAAACGCTTTTGAATATCATACCAAGGCCGATACCTTGAGGGATTCCGTTGCCAAAAACGTCAATCTTGAAGCAGTTAATAAGGTTCACCTGCAGAATGAGTTTAACAAGATTCAGGATTCAACCAAAGCAGAGCAATTCAAACGCGATGCAGTAGCTGAAAATGAGCTTCAAAAACAAAAGCTTATGCGAAATGGGTTTATCGGGGGTTTCAGTATTATGATTGTTTTTGCAGGATTTTTCCTGTTCCAACGGAATAAGATAAAAAAAGGGAAGATACTCAGCGATAACCTCCTCCTCAATATCCTACCCGCCGAAGTAGCCGAAGAACTCAAAACCAAAGGCACAGCCGATGCTAAACATTTCGATAATGTGACGGTTATTTACCGATTTCAAATCATTTACCACTGTCAGCGAAGCTCTTACTCCACAAGAACTAGTGAATGAACTTCACGCATGTTTCAAGGTGTTTGATGAAATCTGCGGGAAGTATTCCATCGAAAAAATCAAGACTATCGGCGACGCATATCTCGCCGTGTGCGGGCTGCCGCAAGCAAATGAAGAACATGCCGAAAATGTGGTCAAGGCAGCGCTGGAAATTCGAGAATTCATGGCGAATCGAAGCAAAGAACTCGGCGCAAAAACCTTTGAAATTCGCATTGGAATTAATTCGGGAAGTGTCGTTGCAGGGATCGTTGGCGTTAAAAAATTCGCGTATGATATTTGGGGTGATACAGTCAATACGGCGGCGAGAATGGAACAGCATTCGGAGGCCGGGAAAATTAATATTTCCGAGACGACGTATGAGCTTGTCAAGGATAAATTTACGTGTGACTATCGCGGGGAAATTGATGCGAAGAATAAGGGGAAATTGAAGATGTATTTTGTGGAATCCAATAGCTAATTATATGAAAAATATTCTACTATTCCTCATGCTACTTTTGTTATCGGCCAAGGTATATGCGCAAGATCAAAATAAGGTAGATTCGCTCCAACGGCTTCTGACGACTACTCTTCACGACACCACTCGGGCTAATCTTATGATTCAACTCGGGCGCGAGTACTGGGATAGCAACCCCGACAAAGCAGGAGAATATGCCCGTCAGGCGATTACTGTTTCAGAACGCATCGGCTATAAGAAAGGGCTCGGCGGCGCTTACAATATACTCGGTGGAATTGCCGATGACAGAGGAAATTACATGAAAGCGCTGGAGTTGCATAAAAAAGCTCTGCAATTTCGGCGGGAAGTAAACGATACATCCGGCATGTCAGCTTCATTGGGAAATATAGCAATAGTGTTTATGCATCTCGGCGATATCAATGAAGCACTACGGTATAATTTCGAATCACTTAGGATTGATGAAGAGCTTGGCAACAAAGAAAGCGGTACATACAACAATATCGGCTCACTTTACAACGGGTTGGGTAATACTAGTGATGCACTGAAGTATTATTTGAAAGCACTAAAAATCAACGAAGAAGTGGGCAACAAACACTGGAAAGCAATCAATCTTTCCAATATTGCAAGCATCTACTCCGGACAGGGTAAAACGGATGAAGCCATGAAATGTAAGCAAGATGCGTTTGCAATCTATAAGGAGATTGGCAACAAACCGGGCATTGCCTACTCTATTATTGATATTGGGAATTCGTATTCTACCAAGAAAAATTACCCGGAAGCGATTGAAAAATTCCTTGAAGGGTTGGCAATCTTTAAAGAGCTTGACAGCAAAATCGGCATAGCGCGCTCCTACAATACACTTGGCGCATGCTATACGCTTCAAAAAAAATATAGAGAAGCCGCAAAATATTTAGACAGCGGCTTTACAGTATTCAAGGGAATCAGCTTCTTAGAAGGAATTAAAAATTGCTATAAGCTTCTCTATGAATTAGATAGCGCAACTGGTGATAATGCCGGTGCAATAGAACATCTCAAGCTTTACTATTCTCTTCGCGACAGCTTGGTCAACAGTGAAACCAATAAAAAAGCAACTCAGCAGCAGCTTCGCTATGAATTCACCAAAAAAGAAGCTGATGCTAAAGCCGAGCAGGACAAAAAAGATGTGATGAGCCATGAAGCCATCAAGCGTCAAACACAAATGAAACAAGTGTTTTTTGTGGGTTTTATTCTTGTACTAATCATCGCACTTATTCTCTATAACCGTTTTAGAATCAAGAAGAACGCGAATATTACCCTCGAAGAAAAAAACCAAATCATCAGCGCCGAAAAGCAGCGCTCGGACAATCTCCTCCTCAATATCCTCCCCGCCGAAGTCGCCGAAGAACTCAAAGCAAAAGGCACAGCCGATGCCAAGCATTTTGATAATGTGACGGTCTTATTTACTGATTTTATCTCCTTTACCACCGTCAGCGAGCAGCTCTCGCCGCAAGAATTAGTCAATGAACTCCACACCTGTTTCAAAGCATTTGACGAAATTTGCACGACGTATTCGATCGAGAAAATCAAGACGATTGGCGATGCCTATCTCGCCGTGTGTGGGCTGCCGCAAGCAAATGAAAAACATGCCGAAAATGTGGTCAAGGCAGCGCTGGAAATTAGAGAATTCATGGCGAATCGCAGCAAAGAACTCGGCGCAAAAACCTTCGAAATTAGAATTGGAATTAACTCGGGAAGTGTGGTCGCCGGCATCGTTGGCGTGAAGAAATTCGCGTATGATATTTGGGGTGATACGGTCAATACGGCTGCGCGTATGGAGCAGAACTCGGAAGCCGGAAAAATCAACATTTCTGAATCGACGTATGCGCTTGTGAAAGATGAGGTTACATGTGAATATCGTGGAGAAATTGATGCGAAAAATAAAGGGAAATTGAAAATGTATTTTGTGGAGAAAAAGTAGTATTTACCTATTCAATTCTGATAGTTATGAATAGGAGTACATTTCTATGTTGGATCCGGCAGATTAACGAGTACTGA
>JADJXV010000026.1 GCA_016720145.1 Ignavibacteria bacterium
GAAGTTTTTTATTAATTTTCTTGTACTGCTAAATCAGCAATTATTCTCTAAAATTATTGATGTAAATTCTTTAAAATAAAATAAATAACATCAATTTTGTCAGAGAAATGAAGAGACTTTTTAGCATATTCATGTCAAAAAAAATAAAAAATACTCGAATTTTGTATAAATTACTTTTGTAAATTGCATTTATGAGGGCTTTAAAAAGCCCCCATAATTCAACTTTTGAATAAAAAAGTTGAATCTCCCACATAAAGAATTGCCTCGCCCTCCTAAAGATGAGTGTGATTCTATATCCAAGGTTAAAGGAAAAAGTGTGCAACCGGCAAGTTTAGCACTTTTTCCTTTTTTTATTTTTGATATAGTTTTTGTTATATAAATAATCCCATCCATTTGTATTGCTACACCTGACGGAATAGATGCAATCTACTAAATATTTTCACACCAATATTGCATAATATATAGATTTCAATGAATTTACTTTTGAGTAACTTATTAGGTGTTTTTTGCCATAGCTACAACTCATATTATTATCAAATATTTAGCTCTTATTAACTATTGCTAGGCTCGTAAATTATTTTCAAACTTACTCCATTCACGCCATCTACCCTTTAGGCTGTGTAAATTCATTTTCTAAGTCTTTGTCATGCCTCTACTCATATTCATGCCTTAAAATCAATTTATGAGGGAGTTTTCCTTTTTTACAAGATAAAGTTATAATTTTCACTTTTACAATTAGATAAAACTCTTTTAAAGGAAATTTCTATAAGCTAAGCATGCAAATCCCTCGATTCCTTCACAAGCTTATACTCCACACCCAGGCTTTTGAAGATAGCAAAATGCTTCTCACCACATTCAATTTTCATCTTTTCAATTTCCCGTAATACTTGCTTATCCAACGATCCTTTGGTTTCTGCGACAAAGTAAACACGCTTATCATTCTCCATTACCACTGCCCAATCAGGTACATAGTTCCCGATCGGAGTCCGGATTTTGAACCCTCTCGGTAATTTGAAATAGAACTTAATACTCTCATCAGCTTCACAGTCTCTCGCAAAATCACTTTCAATTTTACTGTCAATAGGTACATAATTAAAAAGTGTCTTTTCTTGCTGAGTTACCGGGAAGAGGTTCGAAAGATACGTTTCGATTTCTTCAAATTTAAACAAAGTCATTTCATATCTATTACCATTGATTTCCTCATATAGTACTCCATCTACAAGCAATGTGGTTAGAACACTTCTTATACATGCTATTACACTATCCAAAAACATCTGAGGATTGATTTCCAACTCTTCATACCTATCAGAACCTATCAATATTTGATAGATCGTTTTACGGGTTATATCGACTTTATTTTGAATATAACCATAGACATCCGGTAGTAAATACCGAACTGCCTCTACCTGTTTGTGGTGTGTAACACTTAAATGAGTATCAATTCCTTCTTCGGTGATTTTGAGATGTGCCTTTTTACTTTCTAATATTGGGCGCTTGGTAGTCGGCATCTCTTTTATTAGATGTACAGCTCGTTCAATCAGATCCTCTGTGTCGTACAGTACCGAATAGCGTGTTTGCCGACTGATACGCTCCCATATATCAAATAATAAGGGATAATTTTCCAACGTTAACTCTTTGGATAGTTTAATCGTAGCTTTATCTCGTGCATTCTTTATTCTATCTTTGAATTCAACACTTGTATCAGCTTGTATTTCTGCTTGAAGGGCTTTACTAAAGTCTTCGTACGTTTCATTTGCTATTACTGTCAAGATGTTGATGTTTTTATCTGAAACTCTTTGACCTTCACTGTCAACGGGTAATCGCAAACCACGACCAATTTCTTGGCGTTTCTTTAAGTCTGATTTGCTCTCGTTCAATGTGCAAATCTGAAACACATTCGGGATTGTCCCATCCCTCACGTAACGCGCTATGAGAAAAAATGAATTGTAGGGGGTTCTTCTGTACTCAATAATCGTTCTTTCTCTTTCATTATCAATGAGTAAGTATCGTCATCTTTCGCAGTTGTCCCTTTCGTATCTGTCCATACTTCTTTCTTATCCCTGCCTCTCCCAGTCTTATCACTCGAAAAATATCCGTTGTGAACCTGTTCGGTCGGAAAGGGAATAAGGTCAGGGTTTTTCTTTAGTTGTACTTCGAATTCTTCCTCAAACCATTGGGCAAACTTACCTTTTGAAATATTGCCTTCAGAGTCATATTCTCTGTAATTTGATACACGGTCAATAAAAAATAGTGACAAAACCTTTATTCCTTTTGATTTCAGTTTCTTTAGCTTTTCAAAATGCCATTTGACCGTACGCTCAATTTGATACTTCATTACCTCATCATTTAGACCACCACAAGTTTCACCCTTTTGTAAGATTGTTCCGTTTGAAAATTCAATCTGTCCAAGTTCTTCATCAATATTATTGAGAATATATCCAGCACTGTAAATATCTCTTTTATTTGATAGTTCGAATAAATCATCACCCAAATCAACAGTAAAATCTTTTTGTTTAATACCGCCACTTTCATTTACATTAATAGCAAGCTTTGCTTTCAATGTTCTCTTTCCCGAAACAATGCTTTTGAACTGGATGAAAGCTGCATTATAATTACTATCACTCGTAATACCATCAACTTCTATATGCTTCACAAGCCTAAGTCATACGCTTCCACGGGATTGAGTGAATAGACCAAGTTGTATAAATTACGGTGAGTCGCACTATACCGCAGGGTACAGAGGATTGAGGTTTGCAATCGCTTGCCGTCGAATATCCGTTTCAAAATTTTGGGGTTCGTCAATGATAACTATAGGTTTCGTAACTTGTATATATTCAAGAGGTTTTACTCCTCTTTCGTGGATTATATTAATAACATTGCTGTCTTTGGTGAAACTATCAATGTTTATCACTAATATTTGAATTGCATTCGATGTGGCGAAGTTTCGCAGAGCGGTTATATTGTTCCTGTCATAGACTACGAAATTGCTTTGCTGATTCCCGTACAAGCTCTGAAAATGATCGTGTGTAATTTGCAAGTTCTTAATTGTACCTTCACGAATTGCAACACTTGGTACAACGATTACGAACTTCTTAAATCCATAGGTCTTATTGAGTTCATAGATAGTTCTCAGAAAGGTATAAGTCTTTCCGGTACCGGTTTCCATCTCCGTTGTGAAATTCAAGGGACAATGAACGGTTTTTCTATCATCAGACAGGAAGGGACTAAATTCCTCGATTGAAGTATACCGTTTTGCTCCTGTATGGTCTGGACATTCTTTAAAATTTGCTCTTCATTTCAAAACCAAGTTATTACCTACACCTTGGGTTGTACTATTCTGTGGAGGTTTGGCTTTGAGCATCACCGCCCTCCACAAACCAAGCTTCAAAATCTCCCTTGGCTAAGGGTTGACCCTCAAAAATATTGACCACCGAGCGTACCGCTTTCAGTTGGTAATCTTGATCTGATGAAAATTGTAGTTTCATTTCAAAATAGCCCTTCTTGGGTAATATACTTTGGTCTGAAATCTCCTACAATTACAAAAGGGTTTAATGATTTATAGTGGTGCTTCATCGTAGTACCGAGGAAAAAGTAATAATCTTTCGTTTCTGCGAAGTCATTGAAATATCGCTTCTTCACATCTTCACAAGCCAATATTTCATCACCTTCATGTTTTTTCAATACATTCCAGTATAAGCTTCCTGTTTCCCAATCCTCTATCATTAAGGTACTTACTATTCCAGAATCATCCTGAAATCTAAATGAAAATTTATATGGCACTTTGTCAACTACTTCAAATTCCTGAATATCGTACTCATCATCGTTATCAAATAAATTACACTGCATTTGTGAGGATTGAAGTGCTTGCAACTTGTTTTTATCCCAAACAGAACTAACAGGTTTATAGATAAAATCAATTATTTTAGAGGGTTTAAAAATTGCAAGTGAAGTACAGATATTCTTATCTTTAGCTTCTGCTTTTAAAGCAGCTAAATTAGTATAAACCTTTGCTTTATCAATTATTGCCTCTCTTCTATGAAGCCAAGTATTGCCGTCAGTTTCAATATGTCCGACTGTAACAATTTCTTGTAAATTAGTAGGGCGATATGATTCCGGTCTAAAGTCTTTAGAATTCCTTATCAAATCAAGCTCTACCCAATCATATTTATGAAAGCGATTTTTATAGTCAAGTAGCCGAAAGGGGATAGGATAAATTCTAATCCATTGCCCATCTTCAGTGATTCCTGCCGTACAAACTGTTTCTCCATGTTTTTTTGAGATAGCAGGGTATGCTTTTACTGTGATGAGAATTTTCATCCTTACTGCTGTATTCATAAATATTTTAAAGATGACTGATAAAAATATTTGACTCTTTAAATGATTTTTTTAAGGTATTGGCAAGTGAATATCTATGGCAACATTCAGCTTCTTTTTCAAAACAAGTTAAGGCAATACGTTTTGAATTTTGGAATTCCTCAAATACGGCTTTAACTTCTTTTTTCTTATAAGGTAATGTATTATGTCTGTAGTCTTCAAAACAATACGTAATCGTTCACAAAAGTGTTTAACTCTGCTGCTTGACTCAATACCAAGCTCAGGAAAATGCTTATAGCGAATTCCTACACCTTCCACGATCATCTTCAGTTGATTCTTAGAGAAACCATATTTCATACTGATAGGGTTTTTCCTAACATCACAAAGCAATTTAACATCCTGCTTAATCAAAAGATTAACATACTGTTCAACGGATTTTCCTTCGTACCCTATCGTAAAAAGTGTGCAATCATTATTTAAGGGCTTGTTTTGTTGAACTTTGTCATATTGTTCAGTATCGAGAATTCGACTGGCTATCTCACTATTAATCGCATAGTATGGATATTGTTCATATACATAACGAACTAAACCATCACCACTTAGATGTTTAAACTCCTTATATAACCAAACAAGTATTGAATTGTCTTTAGTAGTAAGTTGCTTGCAATATTTAACATCATCAATAATTTCCCAATGATTATTATTCTGCATCACCTTGCCGTACTTGGTTAAAGTGGACATATCTTGATTTGCTTGCCATGAAAAACATCCAAATTTATACGGAACAAAATGATACGTCGGTTCAGCTTGCTTCTGACTAAATAAAAATAACAGCTTTGAAAATCCATTTTTGATAAATTTCCACCAAACTGTTGAAGAAGGGCTAATTCAATTTTTCTGCGATAATACATTGTATTGTAGATAAGTTAGATAATCACCAAATCTATTCCATGCTCTTTAAGCTCCAATTGAACATTCGTCAATTCCATGTCACTCTGAAAGCATGAATTGAGAAAAACTACTCTATCCGGCTTCGACTGCACGATCTCTTCTTTCATCGTGGATTGGTACGGCTCAAAACAGAACCATAAAGCTTTCTGCGTTTTGAAAAAGCCGTTTTCTTCTGTATAGCCTATATTGAGTCCTAAGCCGCTTTTGAGGCAGAGTTCAGTGAACATTCTCTCATGCTCAGCGCCTTCGATTTCGGATTGTTGAAAGGCATTTAATTGATTGGCTATTGCTTCCTTGCCTTGCACATCCGAACGCCAAATCTTGAAATTACTCTCTGTAAGGGAATATGCGGCAAAGGATAATGGTTGCTGGGCGGTAGTATCTTCTGTGTATAATTCTCCAGCTTGCTTCTCGGCTTTTTCTGCTCGCGCTTTGGTTATCTTACCAATGACTTTGGTAATACGAGCCTTGGTTATTGCGGAAATAGTCGTATAGCCCGCTTTGAACGCTTCACTATTCTCGTCTGTCGGTTCCGGCATTTGAACACAGATAAATCGCCGGTTGCCGCCGTCTTCTTCGTTGAGTTCCAATACAGCTTGCGCTGTAGTACCGCTTCCAGAGAAGAAGTCCAGGATGAGAGCTTCTTTATCATTAATGATATTTAGGAAATGTTTTACTAAAGTAGTTGGCTTGGGAAATGAAAATATCTTACCGCCAAATAATTCAACAATATCTTTATTGCCATTTTCACTCATACCAACACTTTTTGGTAGTTGGGTAGAAGCAGTTTTCATAGCGTCCTCGATTCCATATTTTTTCAGTGCTTTTTGTTTATCTTCACTTTCAAAAACACGATAAGAGGGAATTGAAATATTTAAAAACTGATAATCATCAGGAAATACGATTTTTCCTTTGTCATAATAGTCTTGAAAAGTATCCTTAGTAACTGCCCATACTCGTTTAGGATTATAAGAATACGATTTTTGGGTTTTAGGATCAATCATATTAAAAGCAGAATTTGGGCGTTCATCTGCACTTGTCTGCTTAGTCATGTCAGATAGTCTCCATCGATCATTAGGATAATCATCACTTTGAAAGTATTTCCTGTCAGATTCTAACCCAGCATTAAACAAAGACTTAGTGTAGCAATAAATCCATTCGAAATCTTGAGAAACACTATAAGGAACATCACTTTTTGCAGTTCGTTTTTTCCAAGGAAATACAGCCACAAAATTCTCCTGTCCGAACACCTCATCACAGAGCAATTTCAAATTACTAGCTTCATTATCATCAATTGAAATGAAAATAACGCCATCTTCACTTAAAAGATTACGACTTAGGTAGAGGCGGGGAAACATCATCGAGAGCCACACGGAGTGAAATTGTCCGTTCTCTTTGGTATTCTTTTTCCAGAGGTCTTGTTTGTTCAGGTATCCGTTTTCGTCTGTTATTCCTGTGCGCCTTTTGTACTCATCTTGCCTCTCGGCAAAATCATCGGGATAAACAAAGCTATCGTTTCCGGTGTTGTACGGGGGGTCAATATATATCATTTTCACTTTCCCGAAGAGCGATTTTTGCAACACACGTAATACTTCTAAGTTCTCACCTTCTATGAAGATATTAGGGGAATTGTCAAAGTCAATACTGCTTTTTCGATCCGCTACAAGAGTAGCGGTTGTCTGCATTTGTACTGCCTTCCGTGCTTCACTTTTACCTGCCCACGACAGTTCATAATGTTCACCTTTGGCAAATAAATCTTCACCCAATGATTGTTTCAAACGTTGGAAGTCAATCTTATCCTCTGAAAACACTTCAGGGAATAGTTGTCGGAGTTGGCTGATCTTTTCGGCTGTTATATCTGTACTTTTGCCGTCCATATATTCTAATTAGTAAGTTCAAAAAATGCTAAATGATAGGGAAGAGGAGAAGGGAATTAAGACTTTCCTGAAAGCGACGGCAAACTGTCCACTGCTGATTTTTTAGTGCTTGCGAGCATATTTGCATATACTTGGGTTGTTTCCAGCCGTGAGTGTCCGAGTAATTTACTCACTGTATATATCGGTACATTACTCGTAAGTGCTAATGTAGCGAATGTGTGCCTTGCACAGTGGAAGGTAATTGTTTTATTGATTCTTGCGTTAGCCGTCCATACTTTCATTACCAGAGATAATTGACTATCCGACGGCATTGTAAAGACCAAATCATCTGGCTTGCCACGTGCACCAAGAAGCGTAATCGCTTCTTGGTGCAAGGGAATATAAAGAGCTTCTTTTGTTTTGCCTTGTACCAGTTCAATACTATTATCATCTTTAATATTTCTCCACAAAAGGGAGCGAATATCACCAAGTCTCAAGCCACAATAGCAACTAAACAGAAAGGCACGTTTGACTTCCGGGTCGAGGCAGTCAGCTTGTGAAAACCGTTGCATTTCTTCAAAGGTGAGGAAGTCACGTTTTGCATCTTTAGCCTTTATACTATCGACTTTATCGGCGGGGTTCGTCGTAATAATATCATCTTTAACGGCTTGCTTCAATACATGTGAAACGCAAGCTAAGAAGTTACGTGCAGTGTTAGGCGAGAGATCGGCTACTAAGTATGCTTTAAATTCTTCTAACCAAGAAGGAGTAATATCTTGAAATTTAAGCCCATCGCCACGAATGAAGTTTTTGAGATGATATAAGGTCGTTCGCCATGTACCCAAGCTTTGGCTCTTACGCTCACGAACCTTCTCGAAGTAAAGTAAAAAGTTAGCTTCACCATTGTTTTGGGTCTTGAATCCAAACTCACCATTTTTAAGTTCCAGTTCTCTTTTAGCTCTAATGGAATTAGCAAGCAAGAGTATTTCCTTATCTTGTTTTCTATCTCCGATCAGCTTGAGGTCAAGAAACTCATAGTGTCGTTTACCTTTATGATACACATCTAAGTACAGTGAGATTGAACCGCTCTTATTTGACTTTTCGCGAACTTTGATACTCATGATTTGCCCCTTTGCTTTTTAGTGAACAATCAGTAACAATATAATGTTATTTTCTACTCGCAAACATACCATGTATTTACGAGAGTAACAAATATCAGTAACAAATTTTTTAATGAGTAACCGTCGGGTAACAATAATTTAAGGAATAAGAGGGAAGTAAGAAATAAACAAAAATAAAAAGCGACTCGAAAGCCGCTTTATATATACACTTACTTATCTTTTCTTTAGTTCTTCTTTACTTGTTATTTTCAAGTAATAAATTAGTCCATGATTTTCCTGAGGAAAGCCGGCTTTTCGATAACTGCATCTTTCGTATTATCTCGTCCTAAAGAGATAATACCCGGTTGATTTGTATATCCTGAAGATCCTACTGACATATCATTTAAAGAATTTATTCGAATTGATCCCGGTGTGTTCGACCGTCTGAATGCTGCAGGAGTATCAAGCTCTTGCAATTCACGGACTCCGCTTGGACTTGAATTGGGGATTGCGTATTGTCTTTCACGGCTATTGACCGGTATCGCTGGACGACTCATTCCATTGCCATTGGTAGGATTCACCGAACGGATATTGGGCTGAAGTTGAGGTTGAGTTGTCGGCGGGGTAGTTGGGACAGCTGCTGTTTTTTCTTGAGTTTTGGTAACTTCCTGATATCTGAATCCTGTAGCGACAACAGTCAACATAAGTTTATCACCCATTGACTCATCAGTCACGATTCCAAAAATCAAATTAACATCTTCACCGGCTGCTTCTTCAATAATTTTAACAGCGTCTTGTACTTCAAACATCGCAAGATCTGAGCTTCCGCATACATTCACAAGTACTCCTTGAGCACCGGCAATGGAAATTCCTTCGAGTAACGGTGAATTAAGAGCATTTTGTGCTGCTTCAATTGCACGATGATCACCGGTAGCTACACCAATTCCCATAAGTGCATCACCCATATCTTTCATAATGGTACGCACATCTGCAAAGTCAACGTTCACATCACCGGTATGCGAAATCAAATCCGCAATACCGCGAGTAGCATTATAAAGCACATCATCTACCCTCTGAAACGCATCCTTAAATGTCGTTTGTCGGCTGATAATATTCATAAGCTTTTGATTCGGTATGGTAATGAGCGCATCGACATGCTTGCGGAGCTCATTGATACCGCCTTCTGCCTCGGTTGAACGTTTCCGGGCTTCCCAATCAAAGGGTTTGGTAACAATTCCTATAACTAATGCTCCAAGCTCACGAGCTACTCTTGCTACGACCGGAGCGCCACCTGTACCTGTGCCGCCACCCATTCCTGCTGTGACAAACACCATATCACTACCTTGAAGCGCTTCACGAATTTCTTCCATATCTTCTTCGGCAGAGCGTTGTCCAATTTCAGGCCTTGCACCTGCACCAAGACCACGTGTTGTTTCCTTGCCGAGTTGGATTTTATAAGGTGCTTGATTACGGGCAAGGTCTTGGGCATCTGTATTGGCTGCAACAAAATCGACACCACTTAACCCTCGTTGAATCATGCTGTTAATAGCGTTGCCGCCTCCGCCGCCAACGCCTATGACGCGAATTTTTGCGCCCTGATGTATTGTATCAACTTCTATAGGCACGTTTCCCCCCACCTAAAAAAATGAAACCGATAAGTTCATTATGTATAAAAAATTAAATTATTATTCGAATTAAAATACCATTAATTCCACCAAAAAAAAATTACTTTTTGATAAATTTTATAAATCCTCAAAAAAGGACTTTACTTTGCCGAAAAGTGACGGTTTTTTTACAGCTACATCTTCTTTATCATCCTCTGAAACCGGTAACAATTACACCTGCTGAAAGCCTATCGGCATAGCCGGATTTCCGAATTTCAGCGTGGGCGAATTCAAAAATTTCCTCCATACGAGGCTCAATAATCTGACAAAGCAAACTCTTGGTCACTTCTAATGGTTTGCGTCCGCCTATTCCCGGTATCATAAATACTTCATCGCGCATTATACTTTCTTGATGTGCGTGACCATACTCGCGTTTTATTCGCTCAGCCTGATTCTGAAGTATTCCTAATACTTTACAAATATCATCAGTTACTTGATGCCCCGCAATAGCAAAAACTGCGGTATGGCGGATAATTCCTTCTACAAATACAGCTACATCTGTCGTCCCACCACCTATATCTATCAATGCGACACCGACTTCTTTTTCGTCATTATCGAGTACAGCATTGCTGCTAGCAAGCGGCTCGAGTACAATATCACTCACGGTAAGTCCTGCCCTCTCCACACATCTATAAATATTCTGCATTGCTGTCACTAGTGAAGTAACGATATGTACATTGGCTTCCATTCTGATACCGCTCATCCCAATTGGGTCTGTGATTCCATCCTGACCGTCAATGATATAATCTTGAGGAATGACATGCAGAATTCGTCTATCAGAAGGAATTGCAATCTTCCGTGCTTCATCTAATAAACGCTGAACATCGGCATGTGAAATTTCTTTGGTGGGATTGGAAATCGATATAATACTTCTGGTTGGGAGTGATTGAATATGGTCACCAGCAATTCCAACAACGACATCTTTAATTTTAATACCTGCTTGTTGCTCCGCCTGCTCGACTGCCTGCTTAATGGAATTCACCGTTTTTCGATATGAACAACGACACCACGCCTGAGTCCTTCGCTGTCGGCGAGACCAATACCCAAAATGTTCAAGGTTTGTCGAGATGAATCAGTTGCTACAACAAGTACACATACTTTCGATGTGCCAATATCTAATCCAACAATAATATCATCCGTGCTTTTGCTCAAATCTTGATTCATAATTTTCTGTAATTACCTGCTAATACTTGCTATTGTTTTTTCGTTACAACGACTTGCCCTGACCATCTGAGATCTATGTTTACAATTGAATTTTTTCGTAATCGCGGTAATTCTCGAAACAGAAATACATAAAGAGAGAGGAATTTATCGTTCAATTTGTCTGCTTTACCGACACTTACCGAAAATCCAGCATCTGCTGAATGGAGAGTAAAAGATGACGAATGTTTATCATATAATATCTCCGAAATTTGATGATATAATTCACCGCTTTTTGTGAATTGTAGTTCTTTTAAAAGTTCGACTAGCCCAGTAAGTCCTATACTGTCGGCTGAGACCGTTGTCTCAACTCCATCTACAATAGGTACATCTGAAATAATTGAAAATAATCGATACGGTAAAATTTTTCCTTCATTGTCTATATATTGCAAAACTCCTTCTACCGATTTAATGGCTGCAATTGGTACTCTTTCCTGTACCGAAATCGAAATTGTTCCATTATCTTCATGAGTAACATTTACAGACTTTATGAACGGATGCTTGAGTATGTTTTGCCTAATGTCAGCGAGAACTATGTCTTTTAAATATATATGACTTGAAGTATCAAGTCCTGAAATGTTAAGTATTTCTTTTTGAGTAAGAGCGTTAGTGTTTTTAATCTGAACAAACTGTAATCTCTGTTTGGATTTCCACATAATTGCGAGAACAAATACTCCACCAACAATAATCAAAATAGTCAGAAGCTGGCTATAAAGAGAATATTTGTTGTTTTTTTCAATATTGTGGAGTCGTAACTGCTTGTATGCCATTTACTTGTCGTTCTCAATAGTTTCAAAGTACGAATTACAAGTTTAGCCTTCGATACAATGCAACTGCCACCATTATTATCAGGCATGTGCGATAGCTCGTGCAAAAAACTGTACGATCCAAATCAGAATCCGAGAGCGAAACTAGAGGGAAGTGTTGATATTTTTGATGCTGCTCAAAAATTTCTGTGCAAAACTAAAACGATATAAGCTAAAAGACAAACAAAATTTTACTTTAAGCAAAATTTTTTATTTCCTTAAATTTCAAAGAAGAAAAAACTTTCTTATTTAATATATTTTCACTATAAATCTCTGTGCAAAAACACTTGCGATTCAGCATTAAATTTTTCCTATTTTTGAAGTAAAAATTAGTCCGGGTTTGGGGTCTAAGCGTATTATTAATCGTCAATATTGTATAAATAACAAGTATCGTATAACTAATGAATTCTCTGCAACTTGTTTCTATTACTAAAGAATACGACAACAAATATCGTGCAGTTCATAATGTGACTCTCGAAGTAGATGAAGGAGAATTTTTGGTACTTGTCGGTCCTTCAGGGTGTGGAAAAAGTACCTTGCTGAGAATGATAGCCGGGCTCGAAACAATTACAAGCGGCGACTTATTTTTTAACGGCAAAAGAATGAACGATATTCAGCCTGCCGATCGTGATGTAGGAATGGTTTTTCAAAATTATGCATTATACCCTCATTTGACTGTTGAAGAGAATATTGGATTTCCACTTTCGATTCGCCGCCAGGCCAAGCAAGAGATAAAACGATTGGTGACAGAAACTGCTGAAATGATAGGTCTCAGTCATCTCTTAAGTCGGAAGCCCAAAGAACTTTCAGGTGGACAACGACAGAGAGTAGCTCTTGGACGAGCTATAATAAGACGACCTAAGTTTTTCCTTTTTGATGAACCACTTTCTAATCTCGATGCTCAGCTTAGAGTACAAATGCGAACAGAAATAATTGCCCTCCAAAGAAAATTAGGTGTTACTGCTGTCTATGTGACTCATGACCAGACCGAAGCAATGACAATGGGGGATAGAATTGCCGTATTGAAAAATGGAATAATTCAACAAATTGCTACCCCAACCGAAATATACTCTTCACCCGAGAATGAATTTGTCGCTGCATTTATTGGAAGCCCTCAAATTAATCTTTTTAAAGGTAGAATGGACTCTAATAACAGATCTCAATTTATTGAAAATAATAATGGTTGTATAATATCATTTGTAGGATCTGACCCTTTTATAAATCTACTTCAATCAATGTCAGAATTCACAATTGGTGTCAGGTCTGAACATCTCATTATTACCAATGAGTTATCATCATCCCATGAATCACAATCTTTACTTGGATTTCAGGCTACTGTTCGCTCAGTGGAGTTCATCGGGCACGAATCTTTGGTCTATTTTGAAACAGCACAAGACCTCAAATGCTGCAGAACAACTGCAGATTCACCAGTAAAGGCAGGAGATAGTATTCGTATCACTTTCGCTACAGAGAATAGTATGATTTTTGACAACATGGGTAATCGAGTAAAAAGTCATTTTACTTAGAATCAGAATTGATTTATTGCTATAACCTTTTAATATTAATTGAATAAGAAATAAATATTTTGTTGATTCCCCAGTATGAATTTTAAAAAATCCTATGCAAAAAGTTCGTCCTAAAGTTTTTTCGATTCTGATATTTTAAATTTGTAAGCTCTTACTTTGATTATAAACATTACTACTAGAAACATGAACGACATACAAGAATATAGTACCCGAAACCTCCAAAGATTTATCGACGAACTTGCTGACCTCCTCCGAATTCCATCTGTTTCCACTGCACCGGAGCATAAAAGTGATGTCGCCACGTGTGCAGAATATATTGCACAGCATATTCGTGCAGTTGGTATAAAAGACGTAACCGTATTCCAGACAGACGGGCATCCTATTGTCTTTGCGGAATATAAATCAAGCCGTGTGAACGCTCCAACTGTATTATTCTATGGACATTACGACGTTCAGCCTGTGGATCCGCTCAATTTATGGACGAATCCACCCTTTGAGCCTACTTTCCGTGAAGGTAAAGTATTTGCACGTGGAGCGACTGATGATAAAGGCCAGATTTTCCTCCATATTAAGGCACTTGAGTCCTTGCTAAAAGTTCGAGGTGAATTACCGGTGAATGTAAAATTACTACTTGAAGGCGAAGAAGAAATAGGAAGTATTCACTTAGAAGAGTTTATACGTTCTCATCAAGAATTGCTGAAATGTGATACTGTTCTGATATCCGACACACCGATTTATGCACCGGGTGTTCCGTCGTTAGTCTATGGATTACGTGGGCTTTGCTATATGGAAGTGACGGTGACAGGTCCTAATCGTGACTTACATTCTGGTAGCTTCGGTGGGGCAGTTGCCAATCCAGTAAATGTGCTTTGCGATATGATTTCTAAACTGAAAGATAGAGATGGGAGAATATTGATTTCAGGATTTTATGATGATGTGATTGATTTAACGGTAGAAGAACGAAGGGATTATTCTGAACTTCCGTTTGATGAAGATGCGTATCGAAAAGAACTCGATATTCCTGTCACATTTGGTGAAGTTGGCTACTCGACACTCGAGCGTGTATCTGGTAGGCCGACGCTAGATGTCAATGGTATTATTGGAGGATTCACCGGAGTAGGTGCCAAGACTGTATTGCCTTCTGTGGCTAAAGCTAAAATTTCCATGCGGTTAGTTCCGAATCAACAATCAGAAGATATAGCCTTGAAATTTGAAAGCTATTTTCGTTTTATAGCGCCACCGAGTGTCAAAGTAGAAGTCGTACATCATCATGGTGCTAATCCTGTACTTACTCCACGCGATTCAATGGGTATGAATGCAGCACGAGCAGCACTTGAATTTGCGTATGGAAAAAAAGCCGTGCTTACTCGCGAAGGTGGCTCGATACCTGTATGCTTATTATTTGATACAATTCTCCATGCACCTACTGTTTTGATGGGATTCGGACTTTCGACAGAGAATGCGCATTCTCCCGACGAACATTTTCTTTTAGATAATTTTGAAAAAGGGATTGTAGCCACTGCAGCATTTTACGAAGAGATGGGAAAACAATCTATTTGATATTCTTCAACTATCGTATATAATTAATATTTACAAATATAATCTACAATTGGCGGCGTACGGCAACTTAGAATGGTGTGTATTTCTACGATAAGAATTGAGCAGAATAAGTGATCCAAAACATTCTCTCTACTTGCAAAAATTGAATCTTCACTTATTCATTTCGGACCTAATTGTTTTGTACCGAACTCTTTTATCTTTACGGAATAGGATACATTCTCATCCGGTTGCAGTGCGCCGCTTTATATTTTTATGAAAATTGCTTACGTATCTACTTTCGATGCACGATTTGAAAACAGCTGGTCCGGTACAGGGTATCATATAGCGAAAGCATTAGAAAATCAAGGTGCTGAGATATGTTATGTCGGTCCATTAGCCGAAAAAAATGCATTGTATTACAAAGCAAAACAACTTTTTTACAGAGAAATTCTCAAAAAGAGGCATATAAGGCAGGCAGAACCTGCGATTTTGAAGTATAATGCTGAGCAGATTTCAAAACAAATACAAAATTTCAAACCAGACATAGTCCTTGGAATATGGTCGTATCCTATATCTCACCTCAAATGTACCGCCCCTATAGCTTTTATTGCAGACGCAACTTTTCCAATTATTAAAGATTTTTACCAAGATTATACCAATCTGAGTACAAAAACCATCCAAAATTCTTTTGCAATGGAGCGTGCTGCGTTAGAAAATTGTGCAGCAGTATTGTATAGTTCTCAATGGGCAGCACAAAGCGCAATTCATGACTATGGTACCCTTCGAATAAAGTGCATGTTGTTTCGTTCGGTGCTAATATTGATACAGCCAGAACACAGGAAGATATTGATACACTGATTAGTAATCGTAATAACCCACTGAAATTACTATTTGTAGGTGTAGATTGGCTCCGTAAGGGTGGAGCGAAGGCATTGGAAGTAACGACGATACTAAATGAAAGAGGCATTGAAACCGAGCTTCACATTGTAGGCTCTTCACCACCTATTGATAGATTACCCACGTATGTACATCTGCACGGCTTTCTGAAAAAAACAGATCCTATCGAAGCTAAAAAAATAACATCACTTTTTGAGCAATCTCATTTTTTAATCTTACCTTCCTCTGCAGATTGTACTCCTATTGTCTTTTCTGAGGCAAATTCGTTTGGAGTGCCGTGTATAAGTACGGATGTAGGTGGAATCACCTCTGTAATTAAAAATAATATCAATGGATATGCTTTTGATTTGGATGCATCAGCAGAAAAATATGCAGATTATATTCAAGAGAAAAGTAAAGACGAGCGTGTATATCGATCACTTGCTCAATCTTCATTTTTAGAATACAAAAACCGACTTAACTGGGAGACAGCCGGTATTATTATGATGAAAATATTCGAGAATTTGGTGAAAAAATGAGTTTCATACATGTAACTAAATTGGTTCAAGCAAATAAATAAATCCGGTTAATTCATGATACAAATTATGTTTTCTCCTCGCATCGTTAAAGAAAAATTATACTGAACCAAGGCCTTAAAGAAAGATTTCGCTGAGCCTGCCCTCATCCGATCGTGCAACTCAATTATAATTATTTTGACTTTTGGCATCCATTCTTCATAGTTTGTCTCAAAAAGCTCTTTTTCTGACCCTTCAATGTCAATTTTTAAAATATCTATGAATTCAATATTCAATTGTGACATGATTTCGTTAATAGAGATAGCCTGAATGGAATTAGCTGTGATCTCTGTAGTTTCCCGAACCATAAATCCCCAAAATCCGCTTTTAGAATCTTCGATAATTAAATTGGTGTTTTTATTCCAAATTCCATTATTTAAACATACTACGTTATCGTACTGACTAGTATTCATCTGCAATAATTTGAAATTCGATTGTTCTGGTTCGACACAGACAATATTAGCAGTAGGAAACTTATTCTTAAAATACAATGCCGCTAAGCCAATATTCGCACCTAAATCTATAATTATATTAGGAGTAAAGTCGATTTCAAAATCATAATCACGATCTATCAAAATTTGTCCGAAAGTAGGGATGTCTGATGAGTTATTTCTTAAAAATATTGGGTGCTTGAATTCTTTGTGTTTGAATGACATTATATCCCTGACTGTGAGTCTGTGCAGAGCAAATCGTAATCCTGCGAAGCCAAATCGATGAATAAGTCGAATTATAACTTGTGATTTGCGTATTATTATAGAGATTAACCTCATACGTAGCCCTAAATGTCAAAATGTACCCAGTATTTTTTATAATTTAAATGTACAGCTACCTTGTGAAAGACAAAGTGATACTTATAAATAATAAAAACAATTAAGTTAAATAATTGAATCAAGCATAGAAAATTCCCAAACAAACTTACCCAATTTAATCAATTATATCGAGAATTCTTCTCCCTAAAATTGAATTTTTGCCGTTAGTTTTCGAACACTTCTCCACTCATGGAATATTAATTATTGAATATAATTATTTATGTTTGCGCTCGATTAGTTGAAGCTCTGTCATCGCGTTGCAATAGACTTTTTTGGTGGACTCTTTACCATTTGATAGAACTATTTCCCTCATTATCTGAGCTTGATTGATATAAAATTGTACTGTTGTTCAAACGATTCACTCAAATTCTCACAATTAATTATGAAAGTCATCATTTTCGTTTTATTGGTTACATTGTCTGCTGTAATTTCATCTGCACAAATACGACTCGACAACTGGAAAACTCATACATCAATGTACACAGTTCGTTCAGCTACACTAGATGGTAAAGGTAATGTTTGGGCTGCTACTTCCGGTGGAGTTTTTCGATATAATGATTCGACAAAAGAAACTATTCAATACAGAAATATAGATGCACTGTTGAGCTTAAATACTACAGTAATCAACTATAATCCTGTGAATAAATCAATCTATGTTGGTGCAGATGACGGTGTGATTGAGGTGATAGATTCGCAGTTGCAATTCCGTCATATTACCGATATTCGCAACCAAACTACATTATCTCGGAGGAGAATTAACGACTTCCTCTTTCTAGAAGATAAGATTTATGTAGCGGGTGATTTTGGAATAATTGATTATAATTTTGATGATGCTCCCGGTGATGATATTAGACAACTCGGTACTTTCCAACAAAATACACCGGTATTAAAGTTGGCTACATTAAACGACACTCTCTGGGCAATTACACCTCTCGGATTGGCATGTGCACCACTTTCTGCTCCATCTCTTAGAAATTCGCAGGTTTGGAGAAATTTCACTGTTGTCGATGGTTTATTGGAGAATTCTTGTGTTGGATTATGTGTACTCAAAGGGAAACTCTACATAGCTCACCAAAGTGGGGTCGTTCGGTATGAAAATGGTACTTTTACATCAATTTTATCTGGACTAACTTCTATCAGCACTATAGTTTCTATGCAAGCTACGGAAGACTCGTTGTATTATGTTGATGATTTTACTCTGTTCTCCATGGACGAAAATGGATCTCGAACAGGCATAGAAGTGAATTTTTCCAATAAACTTACAGGTGTATCCACTTCAAAAAACACAGTGTTCCCATTTTACGAATTAAACGGTATGGGAGTAGTAACTAAAGAAAAAATTACAACGATACGGCCGAACACACCATACTCAAATTTGTTTTTAAGTTTATCGATAGACACACGTGGTGGTTTATGGTGTGCGACGAGCTATCTGTACGGTGGAGGATTTACACATTATTCAAAGGGTAAATTTAATAATTTCACTACGACAACGTATCCAAATATAAAATCAAACGGTTACTTTAAAATTAGTTCTATGCCGGATGGTACGACTTGGGCAGGGAATTGGGGTACAGGAATCGCAAAAATTGAGATTGATACTTTTGTTACCGTCTATAATACCTTTAATTCAGCACTTACAGGTATTTCAGCTGATACTAATTTCGTACTTTCAGGAGAAGCGGCTGCTGACCGCAAAGGTAATATTTGGATCACAAATTATAAGAATACAAATCCCGGTCCTGTAATCGTTGTCAAATCAATCGAAGATGAATGGTACGGCTACACAGGCAGCGCAATTGATAAGCATAGTTTTACATCACTTGTCGTGGATAATTCAAATACAAAATGGCTGGGAAGTCCGGACGGCGACGGACTGGCATTTTTCTACGAAAAAGCAACTTTAACGGATCAGAGTGATGACATCTGGGGACGCCTTACATCTTCGAATTCCTCACTCAGCAGTAATATTATCAATGCTCTCGCTATTGATAAAAATGGCGCTTTGTGGATCGCTACATCCGAAGGCATTTGTGTGATTTTTGCTCCAAGCGGAGCGCAGCGGGGTATAAATCCGTCGATACAAAAGCTGTCATCACTTTCAACAGAAGTAATAAATGATATTACTGTAGATGCTTTAAATCAAAAATGGGTAGCGACAAATACTGGTGTTTATATCCTCAACGAAGATGGAATATCTGCTCTCGGCACAATTAATATGAAAAACAGCCCTCTCGTAAGTGATCAAGTGAAATCTGTTGCAATTGACGATGCCTCCGGAATTGCTTATTTAGGTACTTCTGATGGACTTACCGAAGTAAGAACACTATCTGTCAGACCAAGAGATGAATATGCTATAGAGTGTTTCCCACAACCGTTTAATCCTTTAAAAGACGGAGAAATGGTTATCGAAGGACTCGCGGCTGAGAGTTCGATTCGTATCCTAACTCTTGATGGCTTACTTGTCCGAGCAATAGAAACTAAAAGCCGTAAAACTATCTGGGATGGACGAAATGAAAGTGGAGAACTGACTCAGACGGGTGTCTATCTCGTGCGAGTCAGCTCGATGCTGGATAACACTTCTTCAGTATCAAAAATAGCAGTCGTCAGACAATAAATTGAAATTTAGAGACTGTCTAATTTCATGTACGTCGTTCTTTTGGAAATTAAGTATAAGCGCGTATATTGCTTTCAAAAATTGAATGTTAGACTCGAAAAAACTATAGTTTTTAATGATTGAATTGGTATATCTAAAGTTTGGTTGACATTCAATATTAAAAAATTAGCATTTAAATAAGATTTGAGGTTTAAATTTGGTAGATAGCTATATATTATAATTTAGCAAGACAGTTAGCTAATATTTTTCAAAAAGGAATACTCATGCCTCGTGCGTTAATTACTGGAATTACAGGACAAGATGGCTCGTATCTAGCTGAATATCTACTTGCAAAGGGTTATGAAGTTCATGGTATTATTCGAAGAGCAAGTACTTTCAACACCCACCGTATTGACCATATTTACATTGATCCTCACGAATCCGATGCTAGACTTTTGCTCCATTACGGAGACCTTTCCGACCCTGGAATTATAACTGAACTCATGTACACTATCACGCCTGATGAAATCTATCATTTAGCTGCACAGAGTCATGTACGAGTATCATTTGACATGCCCGAATATACAGGAGATATTACCGGTCTTGGTACGACCAGAATTTTGGAAGCGATGAGAAGAAGCGGTTCTAAATCAAGATTTTATCAAGCTTCCTCATCCGAAATGTTCGGCTCGGCATTGCCACCCCAATCTGAATCTACTATTTTCCAACCTCAAAGTCCTTACGCCGCTGCGAAGCTGTATGCATACTGGCTTACCGTCAATTACCGACATGCATATTCTATGTATGCTTGCAATGGAATTTTATTCAATCATGAAAGTCCTCGCCGCGGTGAGATATTTGTAACTCGTAAAATAACTAGAGCGATAGCATTTATCCTCTCCGGAAAACAGCATAAAATATTCTTGGGGAATCTCGATTCAAAACGTGATTGGGGATTTGCACCGGAATATGTGGAAATGATGCACTTGATGTTGCAGCAAGAATCACCCGATGATTATGTCGTCGGAACAGGTGAAAGCTACTCTGTACGCGAATTTATCAATGTTGCATTTGCATATACAGGAGTAGAAATTGAATGGACAGGTGCAGGAATTGAAACGAAAGGCTTAGTCAAAAGCTGTGATTCCCGATGGAAAAATTTCATAGCAATTGGAGATGTAGTCGTTGAAATTGACCCACGGTATTTCAGACCTACTGAAGTCGATTATCTGAAAGCCGATATTTCGAAAGCACGTAGGCAACTGGGCTGGGAACCTCGAGTTACCTTCGAAGATTTAGTTCGTGTGATGATTGATTATGATTTATTACAAGTCGGAATCGTGCCTCCTAAAAAAGGCATAGAAGCTGTCAAGTCCAAAGGGTTTGGGTGGACGAATCATGAATTTTCACTTGTTGAGGCACTCAAAAATGATATTGGATGATACTGAAAATTTACACCATTTGAACTCGAAAATCTATATTGCCGGTCATTCCGGGATGGTTGGTTCGGCAATTATGCGTGCTTTACGAAGTAGAGGATATAATAATTTCATCTGTAAATCAAGCAAAGAATTAGACTTGAGAAGACAAGCCGAGGTCGAACAATTTTTTGAACAGGAACGCCCAGAATATGTATTTCTCGCTGCTGCGAAGGTAGGTGGAATTGTAGCAAATAACACGTATAAAGCCGAGTTTATTTACGATAACATGGCGATCGCAATGAATGTGATTCTCTCAGCTTATCGCTTTAGGGTCAAAAAGTTGCTTAATTTAGGCTCATCATGTATTTACCCGAAGTTCGCGCCTCAGCCCATGGACGAATCAGCCCTACTTACGGGAATATTAGAGCCGACTAACGAACCGTATGCAATTGCAAAGATAGCAGCAATTAAGCTATGCAGATATTATAATGAACAATACGGCACAAACTATATCTCAGCAATGCCAACGAATTTATATGGGTTGAATGACAATTACAACTTAGAGACTTCTCATGTACTACCGGCACTTTTGCGAAAAATGATCCTAGCTAAGGCATTAAAAGATAATGACTTTGATTTTATTGAGTCTGATGTACTCCGAAATCCATTGAGTAGTAGGTTAGAAAACTCGATAGAACCAAAAAATATTCATTCTATTTTCGAGACTCTTGGCGCAGTTGGTATAAGTCCAACAGAAGTAACATTTTGGGGGAGCGGGAATGTTCGTCGAGAATTTCTCCATGCTGATGACATAGCGAGTGCTTGTGTTTTTTTGATGGAATCCTGTAATGCAAAGCAAATTGGTGAGTTTGTCAATGTCGGTACAGGTGAGGACATTTCTATCAAAGAGCTCGCACTTCTTGTCAAAAAAATAGTTGGATATAAAGGAAAGTTGAAATTTGACATTGAAATGCCCGACGGTTCTCCACGTAAATTACTCAACACTTCGCGAATCCAAAAGTTAGGCTGGAAGCCAAGCATTGATCTTCGAGCTGGAATTAAACAGACAGTCCAACATTACAAATCACTATGAAATCAATTGTAATTCTTGGTGCCGGAGGGTTTGCACGAGAACTCATGTGGTTGATTGAATCAATCGGAAATTGGAAAATATTGGGGTTCATCAGATCAGAATCTCAAGGGGAAATAACAGAACTTCATGGCTATCGCAATTATCCGACAATTGGATTTTTTACGAAAGATTACCCAAATTATGCTGATATATATTTTTGCTTAGGTGCCGGATCTCCGAAAGTTAAGGAGTCGATGGATTACGAAGCACGCGCCTATGGATTGGTACCCTGTCCGGCATTGGTACATCCTGACGTGAAGCTTCATCCATCAATCCAGCTTTCTGAAAATGTAGTACTCTGTGAAGGTGCTAGTCTAACTGTAGATATTACAATTGGTTATGGTACGATGCTGAATCTTCATTGTACGGTAGGGCATGATACAAAAATTGGAGACTTTTGTACATTCAGCCCCGGCGTCCATTTATCGGGAAATGTAGTGGTTGAAAATAATGTCGAATGCGGAACGAATTCCTCGGTACTTCCATACTGTACACTCGGTGTCGGATGTGTACTTGGTGCGGGCGCTGTCGCAGTGAAATCTATACCGGCTGGAGTTGTGGCAGTTGGTATTCCAGCCAAACAAAAGGGTTGAAATCATTCTCAATATTTTTAAGGGATAAATATGAAAATTAGGTACTCTTCTGTCGTAATGTTGATAATTATACTCTTCGTCGGTACAGCGCAAGCCCAGTCTATATTTAATCCTGTAGAGTTTACGAATCGTAAACTTGGTCTGCTTAATGATGCAAGTGCAGTCGGATGGAATCCTGCATTACTTGGAATCAATGATAACTTTGATGCTGTCATCGGCGCAACGTTACTTCCATCGGGCAAACTTAGCGGTAACTATAGTGCTTTTATGAAGATATGGAAATTAGGAATTGGATATATACCTGAAAAGGATAATCTACCACAAAATATTTATTTTGGATTTGGAGTTCCAATAATTGAAGATTATTTATGGCTTGGTGCATCGGTACGAAACACTGAATTCTCCTTTAATTCAATGCGTTATGCACTCTCAGGAATATACAGTATACGTCCTAACTTATTAGTATCAGCAGGCTTGGGTACGGTGAACGAAGACCCGACCAATAAGCCAACATTTGACGTAAGCACCAGCTATGCTCCACTCTTTTGGCTTACTTTTCGTGCTGCTACTACATATTCACCGAATTCTATTTTCGCCGGTCAATCAACGAATTCATCTGTTGGAGGTGATATCGGTCTCCTTGATAATGACTTGATAGTGAGCTATAATTATCAGCCCGAGCAGCAATTCTCACGCATCGGACTCGAATTAAAATTGGGCTCGATTACTATCGGTACTCTCAATAACCTTTCGTCTAATTATAATGGCGGTACATTATTGGTACGATTCGGTTCTGATGAAGATCAAAATCTCAGCGGTGCTGTAGGTCGAGGACGTGGTAGTCTCTCCGGAGGAGGGCGTGGCAGTGATGCTGATTGTAATCCTAGAGCTATTAAATGGCCGGCTACTTCGAAAGATTCACCTGAACTCGTCATATCCACAATGCGTATGTCAAGTAATAGCGAATATACTGATTTAGTGAATGAAATTTTATCTCTATCACCGACCCCGAATACGATTTTCGATTCTATTCAGCAAAAATATTACTCGAAATATACTCCTAAGTCAACTGTTGCCGGTAAAATACAGAATGCGATTATTACTCGTGAAGTCGAAAAAGTGTTACTTTTAGATGAACAAACCACACAAACGATTACCACTTCAACAGTGCAAGTGAAGGATCAATTCGGTCGTAACGTTTCAGGACTCACCAAAAAGAATTTTTCATTAACCGACACTAACAGAACAATTGTTTCACTTTCCCAAACTACAGCGAAAACTTTAGTTCAGGCAGATATAGTGCTGCTAATGGACTGTTCTGGAAGTATGAGCGATGAAATACAATCAATACGAACCAATGTAGATAATTTTGTCAAATCATTATCACTCCGAGGAATTGACTATCGAATTGGAGGTATTCTTTATGGGGAGGAAATTTATTCTACGCTCGAACCAACAACTTCCGTTGATGAATTCTCAAAATTCTTCTTGGATGCATCAGCCAGAGGACGAGATGAAGTGACTTCAACCGCGATTCATGAAGCAACGACTATGAATTTCCGCCCAAATGCACAGCGTATATTTATATTGATTACTGATGACTGCTCGATACAAGATAATGGCGACTTTTCCGAACCATCTCTCACACGTGAAATGTGGAATGTGGGAGCAAAGCTGTATTCGGTCAGTAATCCCAATAATCATAACGGAGCGATAATGACGCGCCTGTCACTCGGTCGTGACTACAATATATTAAAGCCGTTTACAACAATTCTCGATGATATAAGCGGAGATATCACGACAACCTATCAGTTGGTCTCAAGACCTAAAGAAAAGGTATATGTTGCACCGCCAAAAATTACTTTTTTACGTGGAACAGTGACAGGTGAGGATGGTACAAAGCTTGATGGAACACTTACTTTTTTGTCCAAAGATAAGTCGAACCCTTTAACTATTCATTCTGATAAATTCAATGGTGAATATGAAACACAGATTACAGAAGGAAAAATCTATGATGCTAGTGTTTCAAGTACAGGTTTTATTACGGCTACAGATATTGTAAATTTAGTCGCTACCCGAAAAGGGGACACAGTCGTCAAGGATTTTGTCCTTAAATTCCCTGTTACTACTCTATACGGCAAGCTGACTGACCAGGCCGGAATGCCGAAAGTCGGTACTATTACGATTGAAGATGCCGTTACCCTTGAAATTGTTAAAAAAATTAAAACTGATACATCCGGTAATTATTCGTTACCCATCAAAGAAGGGAAAGAATATCGCTTAACTGCTGCTTTGCCTGATTATGTGGCGACGACTGTCGAGGCAGATTTACGATCGTCCAAGCGCGGCGATAATATTAAGAAAGATCTTATGGTGACAGCAATTACGGTAGCAATCGAACAAGGCATGACCTTCACACTCAAGAATATATTTTTCGATTCAGGCAAATGGGATTTACGTCCGGAGAGTGAGCCGGAAATTGAAAAATTACGAAAATTCATGCTTGAAAATAAATCTGTTCGTGTTGAAATCGGAGCACATACAGATGCAATTGGAAAGGATGAAGCAAATCGAATTCTATCGGAAAAACGTGCTCAATCTGTGATGAACTCACTCGCTTCAACAATTGAAATCAGTAGAATGGTTGCTATTGGATATGGAGAAACAAAGCCAAAGGCATCAAATGATACCGACGAAGGACGAGCACAAAACAGACGAGTAGAGTTTAAATTAATTAAATAAAATGATGACAACTATTTGGATGATTAAATAGTTGTAATGTATTAGCATAACTGATAAAATAGAATTGATCTACAGTATAAGATCATATTGTTCATAATTTAGGATTTACATGAAAGATTTCACAAACGAGATATATTTAGATTTCACTCAACCTGAAATCGCAACAAAGCAACGCAAAGCACTCGATAGAGTTCGTGAAGCATTTGGCAAAGAATACCCCAACATAATTAACGGACAAAAAGTTGTAACTATTGGTAAAACAAATTCAATCAATCCGGCTAATATAGATGAAACTATTGGTGTATTTCAAAAATCCGGAAAAGATGATGCTGAGCTCGCAATGCAAGCTGCCCTAGCTGCTTTTGAATCGTGGAAAAATATACCGATGAAAAAGCGTGCTGATTATTTATTTAAGGCTGCAAATGTCATCCGTAAACGAAGACTTGAAATTAATGCTTGGATGATTTCAGAAGTTGGAAAAAATTATCTAGAAGCTGATGCTGATACTTGTGAAGCTATTGATTTTCTTGATTTTTATGCACGTGAAGCTTTACGTTACGGAGGGAAGCAGCCTATTATTCCGATAATAGGCGAAAAAAATGAAATGATTTACTTGCCTCTTGGAGTGGGCGTCGTGATTCCTCCATGGAATTTCCCATTTGCGATATTAGTCGGTATGAGCGCGGCAGCAATTGTATGTGGTAATACTGTAGTGTTAAAACCATCATCTGACTCTCAATGATGGGCTGGATTTTCTCGGAAATAATGCGAGAAATCGGTTTGCCGGACGGCGTGTTGAATTTCTTAGTGGCCAGCGGTGCAGAAGCTGGAGACTACTTGGTACAGCATCCCAAAACACGTTTTATATCATTTACAGGTTCAATGGAAGTAGGACTGAGAATTAACGAACTTGCGGCAAAAGCAATGCCCGGACAAATTTGGATTAAGCGTGTCGTGGCTGAAATGGGCGGCAAAGATTCTATCGTCGTTGATTCAGAAACAGACATTGAAATTGCAGTAAAAGGTGTAGTAGCAGCTGCATTTGGGTTCCAAGGGCAGAAATGCTCGGCTTGTTCTAGAGTAATTGTCGATAAGTCAATTTACGATAAATTTACGAAGAAACTTGCAAAAGCAGTGTCGCAGCTTCAGGTGGATAATCCAATAACGGATTCATTCTGTGGACCCGTAGTTTCTGCAAAAGCTGAGAAATCAATTTTGAATTATATTGAAATTGGCAAACAAGAAGGAAAGCTTCTTAATGGTGGCAATAAAATAGAAGGTAGAAACGGATATTATATCGAGCCAACCGTTTTTGCTGATATTGCACCAACGGCTCGATTAGCGCAGGAGGAAATATTTGGACCGGTGCTCGCTGTAATTAAGTCTGAAAATTTTGAAGACGGACTTGCGATTGCCAACAACACAATTTATGGCTTAACCGGGGCAGTTTATACAGATAATAAAGAAAAACTTGAGCGTGCTAGACGTGATTTTTTCGTAGGAAATCTCTATTTAAATCGTAAATGTACCGGTGCTTTAGTGGGTGGAAATCCATTTGGAGGATTCAACATGAGCGGTACAGACTCCAAAGCTGGGGGAAGAGATTACTTATTGTTGTTTTTGCAAGCCAAGTCGATTAGTGAAAAAATCAAAAAGTAATATGGCGGTTATATAGGTATAGAATATTAGTACTTACTGACAAAATCTAATTGAAAAAACAATCCGATGAATTTAACACTCAGCCAGATGTGAGTTTAATTAGAAAATAATATGAAAATTGTAAGCTAATTTCAATGTAATTTTACGTTTTAAAAAAATACGTCAATTATATCTTATATGGATAAAAGTACTTCCACTTCGACTTTTAAAGTATTGATCGTCGATGACGAACGAGTCAGTAGGACTGTTCTGTCTCGTTTTGTAACCAAAAAATTCCCTTTTTGTAAAGTACTCGAAGCTGAAAACGGTCTCGATGGTCTGCAACTCATCAATCAAGAATCTCCTGATGTGGTGTTTCTTGATCTCCGCATGCCAATTATGAATGGGGTTGAGATGTTGGAGGTGATGCGAAAAATTCCGACACGATTGACTATTCCAGTTGTAATTACTTCAGCCGTACAAGAAAAATCAATCGTTTTACGCCTTAATCAGCTTGGTGTTATGGAGTATTTACTCAAGCCGTTTGATGTGGCCTCGGTATTTGCGCGAATTAGTAAAATGTTTAAAACAATTCGTGAAACAAAGGAAAGCAAAGAAAGTGTAGCTAATAGTTATAATAGTATTGATAATGTATTACAAAAGGAATTAATCCACAAAATTTTGCTTATTGATGATGATCTATCTTTTCAGATGTTTTTTTCATCGATGATTGGAAACAGATGTGAGGTAGTCCTCTGTGACAATGGAGACAGTGCATACAAGCATATACTCAGAGACGGTATGATCACTGATGTATGTATTTCTGATAAGTTAGTTGATGGGGGGAGAATACCTCAAAATCAAAAAGTCGGACTCCAAAATTTACATTTTTTAGCCAAAAACTCAAGGATATCAAGCGTTCTCCTACTGTCCGTGTGCATCTTTGTGCGGAGCGAGATGGATTGAACGAAGATGAGAAAAAGTATTTCGACGGAATTATCAAAAGAACGTATGTACAAAAGCAATTTCTCGAGTCATTATTGAAAATAGTTTTTGAAGATGATTCAAGAGAAGGTGCATTCAGACATGCAGTTGCTAATCGATTTAACGACAAAATACAAGCAGCATTAATTTCTGAATTACCCTCTTTCATCAAAGAAAATATAGCGTTTTTGGATGGACAAGTATCACCGACTATTGCCAATGAGCATGCCGAAGAAATTTCAATAAAAGCTACAAAGGGAAAAATTGATATATCAGTTACCATTGAGGGTAATAGAGAAAATTTTGGAAAGCTTGCCGTTCTTGGAGGAGATACTCGATATTTTGAACATCATAGAAAACATCAGATTTTCCAAAGTGTTTTGACCGCAATATCGTCGATTTTTGTTGACCTGCTCAAGCAATTTGATTATCATGCAGATGTTGATTTCATGCCCAAAACACGCGATTCTGTACATTCTCGAAGAGTTCTGATTTTTAATTTCCCGTTTTTGTTGGCTACCGGCGAACAATTTGTATGCTGTATATGGTTCAACGACTTCGAAGACAATCCAATATAACTATTTGATGTTTGCGTCGTGCTGATATAGTAGAATTGTTGAAATTGAGAATATTTAAAAACAACTTATACTCCAATTCTACTTACTGAAATTAATTCTATAAATACGTAATTAGGTGATGATAAAAGCAGTATTGTTATTATTAATAGCAGTATTGTTTTTATTATATAGCATCATTGACTATTGTCACAAGTGTTGTCCTATCGGATATCCATCGTTATACCGACTGATGTAATAATCCACTAAAAAAAATAGTGTTTGGCTATGAGCGGTTTAAGGCGTATTTTTGCAGTTCTTAATCGTTCAACCCCCCTCAAATTCAGGAGTTTTTCTCATGGCAAAGCAACAAACCTTCGGTGACAAGCTGAAGAAAAAAGCTGTCGATTCTCGTATTAATGTTAAGATAATTAAGGGCTTCCGTTCAGATAAAGGTTCTATAAAATTTGTAGAGCGTTTTGTAAAAGTGAATGATTTAGCTGAAGTAGATAAAATTGATATTTCCAAATAAGGTATCGTAAAGGAACAGTTATAATGAAAAAAGGTATTCATCCCTATTATCAGCAAGTAGAAGTAGTCATGACAGACGGTTCGGTGTTTCACACACGGTCTTGCTATAAAGGTGAAAAAATGGTTCTCGAAATTGACTCAAAAAGTCATCCGTTTTTTACGGGTAAACAAATGTTAATTGATACTGCCGGACGGGTAGAGCGATTTAACAAACGCTTTGAAAAAACAAAAGCTATTAAAGATTCAAAGGAAACAACGAAATGAGACAACAAGGATTTAGCCCTAATAATGCCGGTGGGAGAAATGGAGTAAACAATCCGTTCGCACCTGCAGGTCGAAATAAACAACGCACACCTCTCAAGAAGAAAAACAACCCAATGGGAGAAAATCGAACAATCGATTATCTCGATCCAAAGTCTTTATTGAGATTCATTAATGACCAAGGAAAAATTTTGCCTCGACGTATTACCGGCGTCAATGCATATCAGCAACGACAGATTTGTAAAGCAATTAAGTATGCGCGTCATTTAGCGTTACTGCCATTTGTGACACAAGATGTTCGTTAAATAGTAGCGGAACTACCTTGAAAAATATCTATTAAAAGGACGAAGCGTGAATAACACGATTCGTCCTTTTTTCGTTGTATGTATAATATAGTAATATGAGATTAGACAATAAAACTGTTGTTATTACCGGTGCGTCGAGTGGGATAGGCAAAGCATGCGCCTACAGGTGTGCTGCCGAAGGAGCAAACTTAATTTTAATCGCACGAAGGTCTAGCCGTCTCGAAATTCTAGCTAGAGAACTGATAGAAAAATATTCTACAAACATCGTGTATTTTGAATGTGATGTGAGATACAATGATAGAGTAGAAAATGTGTTTTCTACCCTATCAGAAGAATGGTCGAGAATTGATTATTTGATAAATAATGCAGGATTATCTCGGGGTCTCGATAAAATTCAAGATGGGAATATTGAAAATTGGGATGAAATGATTGATACTAATGTTAAGGGTTTATTATATGTTACACGTACTGTTCTGCCAGGAATGATTCAACGCAGAGATGGTATGATTGTAAATATCTCATCGATAGCAGGTAGGGAAGTCTATACTTCTGGGAATGTCTATTGTGCTTCAAAGCATGCTACACGAGCAATATCTAAATCCATGCAGTTGGATCTGAATGGAACAGGAGTTCGGGTGTGTAATATAGACCCAGGTCTTGTTGAAACTGAATTCTCGCTCATACGATTCAGAGGTGATTCGGAGAGAGCTGAAAAGGTATATCAAGGCTATACTCCATTGTCGCCGGACGATGTAGCAGATGCAGTCTTTTACTGTATGACAAGACCAAAACATATCACAATTCAAGATATACTTATTATGCCTACTGACCAAGCATCTACCACAGTGATTAATAGATAACTTAGGGAAATTGAATCCATAAAATATGAAACCCCGAAAACATCCTTGCTTTCGGGGTTTCTCTTTGCACATCCATGTGTATTGAACTATCTTCCTGTAATCAATTGTAGGAATGACTGAGGGCTTTGATTCGCTTGCGCTAGGGTTGTAATTGAAGTTTGTTGCAAGAATTGTGCTTTGACCAATTCGAGCTGTTCGAGAGCTACATCTGCGTCTTCAATTCTTGATATGGCTGCATTATAGTTTGTTATTTGAGATTTGAGTGCTTCCTCTTGAGAGAATAAACGATTGGTAATACCTCCAAGATAAGATGCAACTTTATTGACATTATTGAGAGCTTTAGCTAAGCTTGAGAGTGTTGCACTTATATTAGTAGTGCTAAACATGCCTAAGCTGCTCGTCGTTACAGAGTTAAGACTATTCAAGTCTAAACCGGTCACACCTGCAAAATTTCCATTTCCGGTCACAGATACTAAGAATGACCCATCCGTAATATCAAAATTACTTGCGCTAACTGAGGTAGTTAGGTCTAGTGCAAGAGTGAGTAGTGTATTCGCAGCATTAAATCCAATAACAAAATCACCGGAAAAATTGCCGTCAATTAATTGACGACCACCGAATACGGTAGATTCAACAATTGTCTGGATCTGTTGGGCGAATCTATAAGCAGTTTTAGCTAAAGCAACTTTCTCATCAGTTCCCATCGCGCCGGAAGATGCAGATGCTGTAGAATCTTTGATTTTTGTTAATAGATCGTTGATGTTGTCAAAGCTGTCTTGGGCTATGTTCGTAACGTTGATCGCGTCGCCTGATGCTCGAAGTGCTGCTTTGAGTGCACCATTGCGTGCAATTAACGACCGTGAAGTAATATATCCTGCGACATCATCGGCGGCGGAGTTAATTCTCTTACCGGTAGAGAGACGTAGTTGGCGTAATGCTATATTGTTGCTTGCCGATTGAAGTGCATTATATGCATTTTCAGACGGTGTATTTGTGCGAATTCTTCCAGAACCGGAAACTGCTGAAGGCATAAGTTTCTCCCTAAATTTCAGAAATTTAACAAAGTAATTTTACTTGCTTCCTGAGCAGACAAGTACAACCAATGTGCCAATGCCATATTTAAGGAATTCTAGGATTTAATTGTGAATATGTGTAAAGTGATTAGGGGTGCAATTTGAGAGAATTTGAAGTATTGAAATGAAAATCAATTTCAAAGGATATCATGTAAGTATCTTTAATATAAGAATATAATTTTAAAAATTGTGAATTAACACAATTTCTGAAAATAGAAAAAGCCCCAAAAATGCATGAGTCATTTAAGGGGCTTTTCAAATTGAGAATATTAACTTTATCACCAATAAATTGGAGAATAGTCACCATTATGTGTTTATTTTGGAGTCATGACTGAACGAATAAAAGTTTGATTATCGGCAGAGTTCCAATCAGATTCGATGTGAGGAATTGATAAAATTTGATTGATGATATAATCTTGTTTTTCTCCTAATGTAAGAGCATCGGAATAAGGGATATGACTAAAAGTAACCATGGAATATAGCGGAGTAAATATTTCAGAAAATTGATTGTGAAGGAGTCGTTCAATTTTTTTCCTTCTTAAAAATTCTGCATCTGCTACTTTATCACGCATTTCAATGAAATTTTCTAAAGCAAGATGTGCGATAGCATCTGAGTTTTGCTTCCTCAGCAATTCAAATTCTTTAAAAGCATTTTCCCAATCATTTTCAGAATAGTTATCGAGTATTTCACTTAATACAGTGCAATCTTCAAAACCACAATTCATTCCTTGACCAAAAAATGGTACAATTGCATGAGCAGCATCTCCAATTAAAAGTACTTTATCTTTATGTGACCAAGGGAAGCAACGGACTGTCATCAAAGTTGAAACAGGATTGACCTTAAAGTCATTTATATAATTAGGCATTAAAGGAATGACATCAGAGAAATTTTCTTCGAATAATGATTTGATTTCACTATCGCTTTTGACAGAATCAAAAGATGGATTGCCTTTGAAGGGGAAGAATAAAGTACAGGTGAAAGAACCGTCCAAATTTGGCAAGCCAATGAGCATGAATTGTTTACGAGGCCAGATGTGCAGTGCATTTTTATTGAGTAAGAATTCACCATTTAAGCCTGCCGGGATTGTAAGCTCTTTATAACCATGCTCTATATAGGATTGAGAATAATTAAAACGGTCTGTCTTCTGCATTTTCTCACGAACAGCCGAATAAGCGCCATCAGCACCTATAATACAGTCTGACTCTATGAAGCTCCGTTTATTAGTTGTTGTATCTTGCACAACGAGTGTCGCAGAGTCGAGCTCGACATCCAAACATCGTTGATTAAAACTAATCGAGAGATTCGGCATTTGTTCGGCACAATTCATAAGAGCGATATTTATTCCCCCTCGGGAAACAGAATTAATCGCTTGATGCTCGAGTCCATACGGCTGAAAAGTTTGTTCGCCGGAAATTGAATGCATCATCCTTCCCTGCATAGGGATAGCTACATTGAGTATATCTTTATCTATTCCGGCGCCTTGTAATCCACGTAAGCCTCTGTCTGATAAGGCAAGATTAATAGAGCGTCCTGCAACAACTGCCTCTCGCCGCATGTCGGGACGACGCTCGACTATATGTACGGTATGTCCCTTTTTTGCTAAATAAACACCAACAAGTGATCCCACGAGACCAGCACCTGTAATTGTAATTTTTTTCATGAGAATTCACGAAATGAAGAAGTATTCCAGTTTAAAATGATACTGTTATTTATCAATGATTTTCGATTCGAATACATGGAGTGCTCGCGCTACAACTTGATCCATATTATAGTACTTATAATCAGCAAGACGACCGCAAAAGATCACATCGTCTGAAATTTTTTCGGCAGCACGAGCATATTTATTATATAAATCATTGTTAACTACTTGAGGAATAGGATAAAACGGTTCATTTTCACCAATTATATATGGCAATGGATATTCCACCATACATACTGATTTTGAGCTTCGTTCGAACGTCAAATATTTCATTTCTGTTCGTCGTGTGTATTCGAAGTTATTTGGAAAATTTACGGTTCCGGTAGGTTGGAAAAATTCATAATCATATATTTCATGTTCGAAGCGTAAGCTACGATATGGAAGAGGTCCATAGGAATAATCGAAATATTCATCGATGGGTCCCGTAAAAATGAGTTTTTTGTACTGGACAGATTTAATAATGGATTTATAATCAGTATTGAGGGCGAGTTCGATATTTGGATTGTTACCAATCATATTCTCAAACATAGCAGAGTATCCGTATCGAGGCATGGACTGGAAGCTATCCTGAAAGTATCTGTCATCATGACTTACAATGACTGGAACGCGAGCTGTAACGGCAGAATCGAGGTCTTCCGGCTCCAGCTCCCATTGCTTGAGTGTATAATTTAAAAATATTTTTTGATAGATAAAATCGGCGAGCTCTATAATTTCAGGATTTGGTGAATTTCGTAACTGTAGAATAGGGATTTTAGATCCATATCCAAAATTGCTGAGGAGTAGCTTTTCATAGTGAATTGCTTTTTCATATCTGAATATCTGATGTAACGAATTGAGATTAAACGGGACAGGAATATATTTACCATCAACGAGTGCAAGTACTTTATGTTCATATTCATTCCACTTTGTAAAGCGAGAAAGATAATCAACTACTTTCTGAGAATTAGTATGAAATATATGTGGACCATATTTATGAATTAAAAGACCGTCTTCATTTTGATAATCATACGCATTACCTCCAATATGATCGCGTTTATCGATTAATAAACATTTTTTGCCTGATTCATTGGCAATTCTCTCAGCGAGGACACAACCGGAAAAACCGGCACCGACAATTAGATAATCGTACATTTTAAATGATATCAGTTAGAAAGAGTACTCAGGCGATAACGCACAAGTATGAATATTGAGCCAAGGATAAAGACACCAAGGGCGGCTCCGCCTGCTATTAAGCTTCGCTTGGGACGTGCTTTTTTTGTAGCCGGTACAGCTGCATCGAGCACATACATGGTAGGAGATTTTCTGAATTCGTCCAATCTTGCCTGCTCTAGCATAGGCAATAAAAAAGCTTTGACTTTTGACATAGCTTCAAAATCAGTAAATAAGCGCATATAAGGCACTCCGACATCCATGGCGTCTGTCATTGCAAAATTGCCACCGAATCCTGATTCGTGTTCTGCTTTATAGACTTGTGATCGAAGTTCATCCAGATTTTGCTTTTGTAATTTTGTCGAAGGGTCATCTTCACCGTAGGCATTTTTGTAGGTATGTACCAAAATTTCTTGTTTGATTACACCCGCTTTCATTTCTGCGAGTGCAGTTGTGAGCGCTTTTGCTTGATCTAGCGGAGAAAACACTTGATTAATCTTAGCAAATGCTTTCAGAGAATCACCGATTCTAGAAAGAGTTGAATCAGCATTCTTAAGGCGTTGCTCCATGTAGATTCTATTGACAGACGCTTCTTGTTTTTGTAGATTTAGCGCGATTGTGTTAGCAATTTCTACTGAATAATTGGCCATATCGGCTGCTTTTTGAGGATTCGTAGATGCGAAAGTAATGGTGTAATTTCCATCGGGCAAATAGCTAATTTCCATGTTTTTTTTTAACCCGGCTCTCACTTCATCTTTCATAGAGTCAGGTAACTCGTATTCTTTGGCTAGGTCAAAGCGTGTAATGAGTGAATCCTGAAAAGTGCGGGATTGTAAAATAACAATATATGAATATGCTTCACCTTTGCTACCAATCTTACCGAGGCCGAAGTCTTTGAGTGCTGATGATACATTGCCGAGCATAGAGCTCATTCCGGATTGTGGATTATTCGGAGGTACAAAATTCACTGTTGCTTCGTACCAATTAGGAAATGTCATCGTAATACCTAACGCAATAATGCCACCTGCAAAAGTTGTGATAAGTAAAAATAATTTGTGTTTGAGCAATAATGCAAAGAACTCAATTCCCGAGAGCGGGCGCTGCATATTGGAAGAGTTTATGAGAGATTGATTAGGAGGAATTGAGGGTTGTTCCATAGAGAAAAGAGAGCGTTTTCGATTACTTTCAGCAGCAATTTACGAAAATTAGACCAAAGAATAGGAAGTTTGTTGGTGGGACGTCCCTAAAATTCAATAGACTTGAATGGTGTAGAGACATTAACTAATCAGTCGTTGGGCTAAATAACTCAATAACGATAAACAAATTGAACTGATATTTGAGTGGGTGATACGGTATAAATATAACGAGCTTCATCACCGTTGCCATAGTTAGCTCGAGGCTGAGAATACGTACTGAAACGTGAAAGCAAATCGAGCCTAATGTTTGGTGCCAAATATACTCCAGCTCCCAAACCTATGATACTTTGTTCAGCTCCTACTATATCATTTTGATACGAGGCAGACACACCGGAATAACCTGCTCTGAGAATAAAAGCAGTCGTCGGTATTTCAACTTCTGTGCCTATACTATAGGTAAAAGAGCCGTTGAGTGTCTTCAGAATTTGGTTGTTTAACTTTAAAAGTTCTGGTAAAGCATCATCGAATTGAATTTGAGTCAGATCATTATATTCTGCAGCTGCGCTCAATGTAATCCATTGATAATGATAGGATAGTGATGCACCGAAAACGAAAGGGGTGATTATATCATACGTATTACGACCGTTATATGAAGATTCATTTTCCGGATATTTTGGTGTCGCGATATCTCCATTGTCAAACGTTGCTGATATTGTACGAGAAAAAACTTCTTCAATTCGATAAAAAGTCGGTGATTTGATAGTTACTCCAAAGCGAATTGAGTTGTCAAATCTGCCTTGAATTCCTACTGTCCCATTTACGCCTGAAAACTGCTGGTCGATATCACTATTAAGTATAAGTGATTTGAAATCAACAGATGAAAAATTAATTTTATCGTTAAAATTATACGTATTCAACTTATCGAATTCCTGGTATTCGCTTGAGTATGTATATGAGCCCGATTTCCCGGAGAAATTGATGCCAACGGAAACTGATTTGGATAAGCTGATACCCACACCGGCCGTAAATGAATGAATACCACCACGTTCCGTAATGAATCCTGATTGTTGAATATTTCCTGTAATCGGACTATGTAATTTGCCCGTACCTCCAATAGTATCGGCAAGAAATACTTGATAGGCTAGGTTTTGAAATAAATCGGAAGTTTCGTTCATTAAACTGGGAACGATAGAAGAAATGGTGTTAAACCCGGTGAATTCCATAGTATTATCAAAACTACCCTCATGATTATATCCAAGTGCAATAGCAGCTATGCCATTATTAATTTTGAATGGAAACACAAACCCACAATTCGTAGGCGATACAAAGCTCGAGCTCAAAGGAGTACTTGTTTGTAGGTAATTTGTAGAAGTGTTCATTTTCATAAATTCTAAACCAACGGAAAATTCTGACGTAGTAAGCAGTGAAAGTCCGGCAGGATTGTAATAAAGTGCGGCGTAATCATCTGAAATTCCGGAGTAAGAGAGTCCCATAGCACCTGCTCTTGCAGTGCTATAACCAGTGGTAGTCGAATATCGTACAGCATCTTCAATTGTTTGAGCAGAAATAGATGTACCTTGAAGTAGTACAATAAGTAGCAATAAAAAGGTTGATTTCATGGTTTTCTTGTGCCTCTTGGTGAATTGTTTGTTGGTTTTGATGTAGAAGGAGTAGGAGATGTACTTCTAGGAGCAGGAGTTACATTTGTTCGTGCAGGGGCTGATGATCTTGCAGGTGCTGATGAGCGCTCCTGGCGTGGACTCGAAGTACCGGATGACGGTTTGTTGGATTCAGATCGCTGCGAAGGTGTTGCTTCTTTGGTCGAGCGTTCTTTCCTGACAGGATTTGAAGATGCATTTGGAGTGGTACTTGTAGTAGGGGTAACATTTGAAGGAGTCGTTTCGTTGCGCTTTAATGGATGTTGCGTTTCAGTTTGAGGAGTAATGGTTTCTGAATTTCCTCTTTCATTTCGAACTGATGGAGTAATGGTGCCGCTTGATGGCTTTGTATCTGTCGATTTTGTTGGTGTTGAAGATGATGATTGACCTCTTTCATTACGAATTGAAGGTGAATTTGATGTTGCATTAGGTGAAACAACTGTACTGCGGACACCTCCATTGATCGGAGTAGTCCCACCTCTTGTCGGACCCCATGTACGTACTGAGTTCGGCTTACGAGGTGTAGAATTGGTATGTCCATACGTGTAAATCGGATAATGGTGCCAAGGGCGCCAATAACTTCGATTCCACCCATAATATCGCGGTCTGAAATATGAAAAACTACCACCGTACCAAGGGTGAAAGTCATAATAAGGAGAATACCAATCACAATAAGAATTCCATCCCCAGTACCAATTGCGATACCGCACAACGATGACCGGTCTGCTGTAGTATCCGCCCATCCAGCCGGAATAACTATCCCACCATGGAACGACTACAGGTACATATTGTGGATTTGAATATGGTTGATACCCTGCGACCGTACTTTGCTGTGAAGCATCATCTACATAATCATCTTGAGGATCATCATCGTCAGTCATAGGATTAACCCATTCTGATTTAGGTGATTCAGTAACAGTAACTGTCGAATCGATAGGTGGGAGTGAGCGCTTGGGTCTAGTTGGTTTGGAAGGAGTTTCTTTATTCTCTTGTATTGTAGGGCTGTTGTTATAACCGAAATAATCATCTTTTGTACCCTTTTGAGAGGCGCAACTGATTGTTAATAAGGATGATAGCGTGAGGATTATTAAGAGAGTTCTCATGTTTTTATCCCTCCGGATATTAGAAAAGAAAAAATAATTCGTAGTTTGCAAAAGATAATTGATTGATTTATAAATTGAACTATTCATATATAATTGAGTCACAATTTGAACGATTCATATTTGACAATGTTGCATGAAATAGATATTTTAACGAATATATGATTGCTAAGAAACTATCAGGAAATATACTCGTAGGTGCTACCGCTTTAATTTCAACAATATTCTCAATCTCTGAATTATGAAAACTGAAATACAACATGACGTTGAAATAAAAAACAATTCTCCTCTTTACTTCAGTATTGCCATCATTGCATTCACACTAAAAATTATTTTAGATTCAGTTTTTTTAGCAACCGGACGCCTTCCTGTCTCCTTTGGTTTAATCAGCAGCTCAATGCTCGCAATTTCATTTGTAAGCGGAATCCTCCTCGCTCGACATGGACAGATTTCATCCAAAATTGTCCGTCACTCATCAGCAAATGTCGGCAAAATAATTCTTAAAGGTTTTAACAAAATACTAATTCAACTGCTGATTGCTTTCCTTTCTAGCGGCATCCTACTTCTTCTTTTTACCAATGAGAATGGTCCGAATGATGTGATTGAAGGTATAGCCATGAATTTGGTCGGTGCAATTTACTTGATTGTGGGAGTTGAAATATATTTGTTTATATATTATGCTCTCCATATCAGACGAAACGAAAAAACAAAAAAATTCACCAAAATACTTTCAATTGGTACAATTATACTCTATGCGGTGATGGCATTAATCCGTACTTCTTCAGAGTCTGATAATCCACTCGCGGGTATAGGAGTTTTCTTCCTATCGATTATTTTTATACTTACCATAGGCAGAACACAATGGGTGGCTTTACTTACCAAAAAAGAGAAAAAAAGACTTGCTTGGCTATCGGCATTAGGATTTTTTGCCTTCGCATTAGTTGGTACTCTCATTGCATTTAACGAATCGGAGGGGCTACACCAATCTTTGGAATATTTTTTAGCCGCTTCATCCGGCTTGGTCGGAATAGCTATGCTTTTTGGTGCTATGTATGCTGCAAGATTATTTGTTCCGGCTCTCATGTCTTTGCCAACGGCTACTGCTGTCGATAGAAGGAATTCAGAAGTCTCCTCCCTCACACATTTAAACAGAATTATTGCAGAGACTATTGATTTTGATACACTTATTGATAATCTAACCCAAAGAGCAATGGATGTATCACGCGCCTCTGCTTCCTGGTGCGAATTATATTCTCCATCCGGTGAACGCACAGTTGCATCGATGAAATTTATAAGTAAAGTTCAAATTGAATGGCTTTATAATTTTAACGCATTTGAAATTCTTATACAGGATTGTTTGTCCCCTTTGATGATTGAATCTTTTGACGAGATTAAAGAATTAGCTCCTATTTCCTCATTTCCCAAGCCAATTGCCCGCTCTATGGTTGTCGTTCCTTTGTATGAAGGTACTACAAAAATTGGAGCATTAATTGTTCTCCACGTTCAAAATTTTGGATTTGAAATTGATGACATGACTGTACTTTCATCATTCGGAGATAACATCTCGATAGCACTCCGGAATGCTCGTCTAATACGAGAATCAATAAAAAACGAGCGAATTCAGCATGAAATTCAAGTAGCACGACAAATTCAAACAAAACTATTACCTCAGAAAATCCCTTCTGTTTGCGGATATGATATAGCTCCATTTTCTTTGCCTGCCAATGAAGTAGGTGGCGATTATTATGATGTCATTACTTTACAAGATGGAAGGGTTGCAGTATTTATGGGGGGATGTCTCAGGGAAAGGTGTACCTGCTGCATTCTATATGGCAAAGCTAAAAGGAGTAGTACTTGCTCTCGCTCGAGATGTATCCGGAGCCAGAGATTTTCTTTCGAAAATTAATTCAACGATGTTTGGAAATATCGACCGACATACATATATCACACTATCTTGTGTGATCCTGGAGCCCAATTCTCCAAAAATATCACTGGCTCGAGCCGGTCACATGCCTTTTTTAGTGAAACAACACGGAGGCGTCTCCGTAGTCACGCCCCGCGGTCTTGGGATAGGTCTCGCATCAGCGAAAATATTCGATGCAAATCTAGAAGAATTCTCACTGGAATTATCAGTCGGTGATTCTTGTTTTCTTTTTACTGACGGACTGTCAGAATTGCAAAACCCTCAATCTCAAGACTTTGGATACGAACCGATGCTCGATGTTCTTCGTTCCCCGGCCTCACTTTCTGCCCAATCTATTATTAGCGAAGTGATGAAATCTGCTGACAGTCATGCTCAGGGACATCCACAACACGATGATATGACAGCACTCGCATTTATCTTCAAGGGTACAAATAAAATTCTTTCTGAATACGATTCAATTCCACTTTAGTAGGCACCAGTTATTATAATATTATTAATTTACAAATAAACTATCCACAGCAACCAAAGGAATACTCAATGAACGATGTGAAATTTACTATAGATCATCAAAGCTTCGGTGATGTAAAATTATTGAAACTTCAGGGCTATCTTGATGCTCATACTGCCCCTCACTTAGAATCAGCACTCGGTGACCTGATACAAGATGGTAATCACAAAATAGTTGTTAATTTTAAAGAACTTGACTACATTTCGAGTGCAGGGTTAGGTGTGTTTATGGTCTATATCGAAGATGTCAGAATGACTGGAGGAGATATAAAATTGTCTGAAATGAAACCCAAGGTGTTTACTGTATTTGACTTACTCGGTTTTCCAATGCTTTTTGAAATTGTCGAACATGACCAAATCGCACTGTCTAAATTCACTGCTTAATTTTCATAGACTATCCCATACAAAATTATGGTAGCTACAATAAAACCCCAGACGAATCAAATCAGTGCCCGTGGCAATACTGCTGATTTGGAGCATATTCGAGAATTTGTAAAATCTCAGTCAAATTCAGCCGGATTCGGTGAAACCGATGCTTTTCAAATTGCCCTTGCTGTCGATGAAGCATGCTCGAATCTCATTCGACATTCGTACAACAACGACGAAACGCGCGAATTCGTTGTAACGGTTGAAGTTGCTAATCAGCAATTAATAATAAAAATCATGGACAATGGTGTTGCGTTTGATCCACTTTCAGTACCCGAACCAAATATGAATGAATATTTTAAGAAGTTCAAGCACGGCGGGCTCGGTGTATTTCTGATGCGAAAAGTAATGACAGAAATTAGTTATCAACCGGCATTAAATACAAACTCTCCGAATATTCTTACGTTAACCAAACATTTTATCTGATGTATTTGGTTTGTTTTTCACACAAACATTTCTGCCCAGATTTCCTTTTGGAATATTATCCGTAATTTCGCCCTCAGAATGTGAGAATTTCTAACTTTCTCTCTAATACGGATTCAATGAAAGCAGTTTTATTTACTCTTGCCTTTACAATAGGTTTAGTCTTCGGTTTTTTCCCCTCTCTCTATAAGCCTCGTCCATTATACTGGCGCGTAATGACCATCAGTATCCTCACCATAATGGTGATACTTGCTCTCTTTCCACAAACAGGAGGCACTTTCGCAGATGCAACGATTACATATAGAATGGGAGTGCAACACTCTGTACCAGTTCGAGTTACTGTGCTGCCAGCTACCAAGACCTTCGATCCTACAACACACGAAACTACCATCCAAGCCAAAGATTACTCCGGACGAGAACAGACTTGTACCCTGATTTTCAATGAGAAAAATTATCCCGCCGAGAAGCTTGAATCTGCCAATTCATTTATCGTCAATCTGAAAAGAGAGGGTGTTGATAATGTTTTCCGCGCTGAAGAAATCAAATCAATTAATCCAATACTGACACTCCCATATATTATTGGTCTCGAAGAGCGTGCGAGAATTCTCTATTTCCATGTACCAATGAGCTGGATCGCTGTCTTGGCGTATATTATAGCCATGGTGTTTGCAGCCAAGTACCTTGCTCGTAAGAATATACGCGATGATATTACGTCTGCTTCAGCTGCTGCATTAGGAACGCTTTTCTGTTTGCTCGCAACCGTTACAGGCTCAATTTGGGCAAAATTTAACTGGGGTAGTTTTTGGAATTGGGACCCACGAGAAACGTCTATTTTCGTTCTATTATTAATTTATGCAGCTTATTTTGCCCTTCGATCTGCAATTGACAATGAAGAACGCCGTGCACGTTTAAGCGCTGTATATGCTATTCTGGCGGCGGTGACGGTACCATTCTTTATATTTATTATTCCGAGGATTAACGAAGGTCTTCATCCCGGTTCCAAAGGGGATGTAAATATCGGCCCTGTAATTAGCCCTCAAGCTGAAGCGCTCAATCCAATCAAACAAGTTATCTTAAGTCTTTCTTTTGCAGGTTTTACATTACTGTTTTTCTGGATGCTGAGCCTGCAAATACGCAGTAAAATTCTTCAACTACGGTCTATAAAACACGACTCTATTTAATCAAAATTATGTACGAATTCTTTACCCTAAATGCGCTCTATATCGTTTTGATGATTACACTTACAGTTTGGCTTGGTATCGCATTGTACTTGAATGCCATCGAGAAAAAGCTAACTGCACTCGAGATCAAACAAAAACTATCTGCTCTCGATACTACCAACCATGATTTATAAAGGAATTATTGAATGAAACTACGTTATATAATTGGAATTGCCCTCGTGGTCATATTTGCTGTGATTGGTATCTATGCGCTCAACGACTCTAAAATTGAATATACTAATCTCGAAGTTGCTAAAACAAACGGTAGGAAAGTTCAAGTCAAGGGGGTATGGGTTAAAGAAAAAGGTGCTGAATACAACAGTGCTACAAATCAGTTTACTTTTACCATGCATGATGAAAATAAACAGGAAGTGAAAGTGATATTTGAAGGTGCACGACCGAATAATTTTGATATTGCTGAAAGTATTGTCGTTAAAGGTCGTTACGAAGGAGGTGAGTTTCATGCTTCTGACATCCTTACCAAATGCCCTTCTAAGTACGAAGGCAATGTAGAACAGCTTAAAAACACCGGAAAGTAATATCATATCAAAGAGGAATCTATGTTGCGGAAAATTATTATTATATCTCTCATTATCGGCCTGCCTATAGTTATCTATATAGCCCTGCAACATGGTCAGGTGCAAACAGTTTCATTCAAAAAAGCTCTCTCTGAAAGTGGTCAAAAAGCAGATAGTGAGCAAGCGACAAAAGTAAAAATTGCTGCAGGTGTTGTAATAGATGAACAGCATCCCTACAAACCTGAAGAATTCTATGTGGTCGATCCTGAAAGTTCCATTTTTCCCGTAAGTTATACAGGTAAGGATCCTATAGGAGAGTTGAAAAATGGACAATCAGTGCAGGTTTATGGTCATGTACATGGTGGTGCGACGCCGTATTTCCATGCTTCACAAGTTGTTAAATAATTGTACAGTTATGCCGAATATTCAAAAAACAAACGAGGAATGGCGCCAGCAGCTCACACCCGAACAGTACAGAATCACGCGTGAAAAAGGAACGGAGCGTGCATTTACCGGTGAGTACTGGGATACTAAAACCGAAGGGATTTACAAATGTACGTGCTGCGGGGAAGAGCTATTTACTTCACACGAAAAATTCGACTCAGGCTGTGGCTGGCCGTCGTTTTATGCTCCGGTAAATGAATCAAATGTAGCAACTACCATCGATAAAAGTTTTGGTATGGTCCGTACTGAAATTGTATGTTCTAATTGCAACGCACATCTCGGACATGTTTTCGAAGATGGTCCGATGCCTACAGGACAGCGATATTGTGTCAATTCTGCCTCCATTCATCTCGAAACTCCTCCTCCTCACAAATCCTAAACAGATACATCCATGCAGTCAAATTTACCAACCATTGCTGTCGTTGGGGCTACCGGTTTAGTCGGTCGTACGATGCTTCAAGTACTTGATGAACATGAATTTCCAATTGGAAAGCTGCGCTTGCTCGCTTCAGCTCGAAGTGCTGGGAGTAGCATGGAGTTCTGTGGCGAACGCTATGAAGTAGAAGAGCTTACCGAAAATTCATTCGAAGGAATCGATATTGCACTTTTCTCTGCCGGTGGCGCTGCAAGTAAAAAATACTCACCGATTGCAGCAGCAGCAGGATGTGTAGTTGTAGATAATTCAAGCGCTTGGAGGATGCATTCCGACGTACCACTCGTCGTACCCGAAGTAAATGCCGGTGACCTGTGGAATCATCATGGTATTATTGCGAATCCTAATTGCTCGACAATCCAATTAGTCGTAGCACTCAAGCCAATTCATGAAGCTTTCGAACTCAAGAGAGTAATTGTATCGACGTATCAATCAGTGAGCGGTGCTGGTCAGAAAGGTGTAGATCATTTGACCGCTGAAATCGAAGGACGCGAACCTGAAGCTCGGATTTCCTCCCATCGCATCGCTTTTAATACCGTTTTCCACTCATTTACGGATGATTCAGGAATATCGGAAGAAGAACAAAAAGTTCGCCGCGAAACACGCAGAATTATGAATTTACCTGACTTACCTATAGCTGTTACTTGCGTTAGAGTCCCAATTTTAGGCGGTCACGGCGAGTCGGTGAATATCGAAACAATTCGTCCATTTACTATGGATGAATTACGTCAAGTTATTGAAAATGCTGAAGGTATAATCCTACAGGATGAACCGAAAGAAGATTACTATCCAACTCCCCATAAAGCTGAAGACCGTGATGAAGTATTCGTCGGGCGCTTGCGCCTCGATGACACAGTAGAGAATGGAGCGTATCTCTGGGTAGTTGCCGATAATTTACGAAAAGGTGCTGCTACCAATGCAGTCCAAATCGCACGGAAACTACTTGAAATGGATTGTCTAGGATATTCTAAATTGTTAACATGGTGAACTTATGAATACAGAATTTTCTCTAGCCGAGCATTATTTGGAAACCGTTAAAAAGGAATTTCATAAGCTCAAATCGTTAGCCGATAAATCAATTGCACAATTGAGTGGAGATGATTTGAATTATATTCTCGATAAAGAATCTAATTCCATTGCGATAATTATGAAGCATCTCGCAGGAAATATGGTCTCAAGGTGGACAGATATTTACACGGCTGACGGCGAAAAGCTTACACGTAACCGAGATAGTGAATTTACTGGCGAGTATGTAAGTCGAGAAAAGATTATAGAGTATTGGGAGCGAGGCTGGGGACGATTTTTTGAGACATTGGACTCTCTGACAGCGGAAGATTTGCTCCGAGAAATTACCATCCGCCAGGAACCTCATACTCTCATACAAGCGCTCGAGCGACAGACGACACACTATGGAGCGCATGTCGGACAAATAATTTTACTTGCCAAGCATTTAGCAGGCGAGAACTGGAAAACTCTCTCAATTCCACGTGGTAAATCAAGTGAATATCTCACAATTCCACCCAAACCAAACAATTAATATGATACGTACTGCAGTTATAATGGCAGGTGGCTCCGGTGAACGTTTCTGGCCTCTCAGCCGAAAGAATCGTCCAAAACAATTATTAGCATTGACTTCCGAAAAAATGATGATTGAGGAAGCTATTGAACGAATCCAAACTTTAATCCCCATTGAACATATCTATATTTTTACAAGCGAAATTCTCCAAACACCAATACGTGAAGAACTCCCAGCATTGCCACCCGAGAATGTCGTCGCTGAGCCGAGCAAACGCAATACTGCTCCATGCTTGGCATTTGCTGCGGTGTTTTTAACCGAAAAATATAAGGTACCGACAAGTGAATTATCCATGGCTGTACTGACAGCGGATCATTATATATCAACAGTAGATCAATTTGTAGAAACAGTTGAAAATGCACTTCATTATGCTGAAAGTAATAATGCACTCGTCACCATTGGAATCCCACCAACAAGACCAGAAACAGGCTACGGCTACATCGAAATCAATAATACGGGCAATGATGGGATTATCACGTCAGCAGTATCTTTCCGTGAAAAGCCAACGTATGAAACAGCGCTGTCATTCTTGAAATCAGGCAACTTTCTGTGGAACTCCGGGATGTTCTTCTGGCGCTTGGATACTCTCCTTGACAGCTTCCGGTCGAATTTACCGGAAATTGGTAGTTCATTAGCTGAGCTCGGAGATCTGTTAAAAACCAGAACATCACTAATCATTGACGGGAGCATCCCGGAAATTAGGTCACTTTACAAGCAATTTCCTGATATATCAATAGATTATGGAATAATGGAAAAAGCCGGCAATGTAGCCGTAGCTCGTGCACTTTTTCTTTGGGATGACGTTGGTTCTTGGGATTCACTCGATAGAATGAGACCGCAAGATACATCCGTAATGTCAATACGGGGAAAAATGTGCTGCTCGATACAAGAAATTCGATTCTCGTGAATATGACCACTTCTCAAGTCGTGGCCGCTATCGGACTCGAAGATTTTGTGGTCGTTGCGACAGATGATGCGATTTTGATTTGCCCCAAAAACATGGCTCAGAACGTACGTCAGGCAGTGGCGGAAATACGCAGACGTGGAGATGAACATCATCTATAACTTTATAACTAACAAATACTTATTTAATTATTTATCTATCTGACTCCTGAATGCGCTCTACGATTGCCGAAATTGATACTGTAAAACTGCGCCATAATTTTCACCACATCCGCTCTCTCGCTCCCGGTGATGCAATTATGCCAATGGTAAAGGCAAATGCTTATGGGCATGGGATAGTAGAGTGTTCTCGAATCCTATCAGCTGAAGGTGCTGAATTTCTTGGTGTAGCATTTGCGTCAGAAGGTGTGCTGCTCAGGGAAAATGGAATTTCGGTACCAATTGTAGTCATGACTCCCCCCGAGCAAAACGAAGCAAGTGACTTTTGTGAATATAATCTGCAGGCGGTGGCATGTTCGCTTGAAAGCATGAAACTCCTTTCAAATGAAGCTGTTGCACAAAATAAAACACTACAATATCATCTATATATTGATACCGGTCTCAGTCGCGACGGTATATTACCTGATGAAGCATTGGACTTCATGAATGCCGCCTCTACATTCACTAATTGCGAGGCAATCGGTATTTGCACGCATTTTGCAACATCAGATGAATCGGACACTACGTTCTCTGAAACGCAGCTGAAGTCATTTAACCAAGTTATTAATAGATTAAAACATTCCGGGTATGAATTTGAATTTATTCATGCTGCAAATACTGCAGGAATTGCTCATCTGCCAGAAGCAAAATTCTCGCTCGTCCGACCGGGAATATCGATGTATGGATGTGCGCCGACTTATGAATTGGAGGCTATGCTCACGCTTGAACCAATTCTCACCCTCAAAACAGCTGTTCTGTCGCTTCGGCGACTGCCGACCGGAACATCTGTCAGCTACGGTCGAAGGTATTATACCGACAGGATATCGACAATAGTGACGATACCGATTGGCTATGGAGATGGGTATATGCGTGCCTTGACGGGCAAGGCAGAGTGCTTAATCCAAGGCAAAAGGTATCCGATAGTCGGGACAATTTGTATGGATGAATGTATGGTTGATATTGGAGATGATGAGATTAGCTGCGGTGATGAGGTGATTCTCATTGGAAAGCAAGGCGATGAATGTATTACTGTCGGACAAATTGCTGAAAAATGTGATACGATTCCTTATGAAATTCTTACAGCGATTTCAGCACGTGTACCGAGGGTATATACTTGAGGATGGTTACTTTTTAATTCTACCGACAAAAATCCGTGTCGAGAGCCAATGCTTGATGGCAATCATAAATTTATGAGATGTCGATACTTTGATTTTTTTTCTAAATACATTAAAATCAGTGAGTTCAATTTTTTCAAGTAAACGGTAATAGATTGCATCCATAATTTCTGCTGCGAACATAGTGACACGTTCATCCGGACGGAGCGCTGTTCGTGCTTTGTGGTAATATTCACGAACTCTTCGTGCTTCGAATCTCATGAGTTCAATGAAATTCTCATTGTAATTTTCATTCATTAAGTCTTCTTCAGTGTAGCGAAAGCGCTCTAAATCTTCCTTCGGCAAGTAAATAAACCCACGATCTTTATCTGTCTTCACATCCCGCAGTATATTTGTCAGTTGCAGTGCATACCCGAGATTAACTGCATATTCCTTCGTTTCTTCGTATTTATATCCAAAAATTTCTATGCAAATTAGTCCTACGACACTTGCAACGCTATAACAATAGTCTTTTAAATCATCAAAGGATTCATAGCGATAGTGCATGAGGTCGCGTTCGCAACCATCAATAAGCATTAAGAAATATTGTTTTGGAATAGGAAACCGACGAATGACGCCGGCTAAAGGAGAAGAAGAGATTGACCACCATATTATCGTAGCATTTATCAATTTCACATCGCCACCATGCTAGGCGCTCACGCTTTCGGGAGTATAATTTCAGAATTTCTCGATGGTGTTTCATCGACAATATCATCAATTTGACGACAAAATGAATAAACCGTGTTGATCGCATCACGCTCTTCTTTGGGTAGGAAGCTAAACGAATAGTAAAAGCTTGTCTTCGATTGGGCAGGCTGGGATTCGATAGATTCGTAGTTGGTAATTGCTATATTTGACATACACCTAACTCCGATAAGTAAAAATCTTGTGTCGCAATACTGTTTGTAAAAGTATCCAAAAAATATCTAAAATACTAATTGATGGTCTTTGTGTTAAAATATCTATACCGAGTCGTTTACACTTTTTGAGAATTATTCTGCCGCCTTCAATGGTTAGTGCAATTTCAAGTCTCAGTCTAAAATACGGTAAATATGTGATTAAGTCAGATCCAACTGCAAAAGATTCTGTTTGATTGAGCAATTTTCAAAACATTTGTGAAATTAGTGTTATTTCTTCCATTGACCAAATTATCTTTTAAATCAAACTCATAATCGGAAAGAATACGTTGTGGTATATAAATTCTCCCGTTATGTTTATCGCGTGAAATATCCTGCCAAAAATTAGCAAGCTGTAGTCCTGTGCATATTGAGTTTGAAAGAGGGGCTGTCTTGGTATTCCACAAACCGAATATTCGTAACACAAGTTCGCCGATTGGATTAGCTGAGTATTGACAATAAGATATATTATCGTGCATCGTTACCGGTTGTTGGAATCGTACATCCTGCTTGAACGCAGTAAGTAGATTTTGAAAAGGTTCGATTGGAATTTTACGTATCTCTCTCGTATGCTTAAGCGCTATGAAAATTGGATTGCCTTCTTGTACTTTAGAAACAGACATATCCGCCAGCAGTTTCTCAAATCTATTCAATGCATGTAGTTGCCGAAGCTGCCCTTGAGAAGCTAATTCATCAGCAATATCATCAGCCACTCTACTAAAAGCATAGACACTAAAAAAATCATTGCGGAATTTCTTAGGAATCAGTATAGATCCGACAGGAAAATTTTCATAATGTGACGTAGCAATTTTCTTGCAGAATTCTTGTGCCGCTTCTAATGAAATTACTGAAAAACGTCCTCCACTCTCTGTCGTGAGCTCAAGTAATTCTTCTGTGTTAAATTTCATAAATTTCTAATAAAAAAGCCCGCACATTTTGTACGGGCTTTACGATTATAGACACAAATTGAACTTAGTCGCGATAGAACTTGCTTCGATTATCTTCAATTATAGCATTTTCTTTTTGGGAAGCTACCCATTGATAATAAGCAGAACTTTTTGCCTGCTGGGCGAGTGTTTTTGCCAAATTCTCAGACTCTGCAGCAAATTTCGATTCATCAGCCATTTGCTTGTCGGTGACCTGAATAATATAGTAGCCACGTTCACCACGAATAGGTCCGACAATTTTTCCAACTTGAGATTCAAATACTTTTGAAGTAAAGACCGGTTCGTTTCCTAATCCCATTACCTGACCATTGTCATGAATCTTCGCAGCACTTCGTATTTCTAATGATGGATCAATTTCACTTGCTCTGGCAATAAGGTCCTTATCTTTTAATTTGTTATAAACATCCTGTGCTTTTGCTTTGATAATGTCTAATTTTTTAATTCTTTTTAAACGTTCTTTGATTTCTTCTTTAACGTCAATCAGTGGCTTTACACCAGCTTCGCGAGTATCGGATACTTGGACGACGACAATTCCAAATCTTTTAACTTCTATTGGGTTAGAAACAGAACCAACGGGATTCTCAAAAGCATATTCCGTAAGAATTCTAGAACCGATTATTGGTGTATTTTTATCGAAAAATACAGTCTCTGTCCCTACTTTTTTAAGTTGTTTTGCAAGAGTATCAATTTGTTTGCCCGATGTAACTTGTTCTTTAAAACTAATCGCATCACGTTTAATCATATTGCGTGTAGAATTACTAAGAATCACGTCAAATTTGATCTCAGAGAATTTAATTTCGTCACTTGCTTTATCAACCACTTTAATAATATGATATCCAAATTGTGACTCGACAGGTGGTGTAATTGTACCAATTGATGCTGCAAAAGCTGCATCTTCAAAAGGCTTTACCATTCGTCCCTTACCAAAATAATCGACATCTCCTCCTTTAGAACCACTACCTTTATCTGATGAAAATTGAGCTGCCATCTGTGCAAAATCTTCACCGGATTTAGCGCGTTTGTAAAGCTTATCGGCAAATGCCTTTGCGCTGTCTTTGTTCGAACCAAAATTTATAAGAATATGACTTGCTCGTACTTGCTCGTTGGTACCGGTTCTCACACTATCAACTCTAAAAAAATATGTACCGTCCATGAGCCGGACGGGTCCAATGACATCACGCTGTTGAGCATTTAAAAATAATGCACGACGGTCGGGATCCATAGTTTTTGTAGGTACAAATTCATTTGTTTTGCCACTGTAGCTTGCAAAATTCAATTCGAAAACAGAATCTTTTTGTTGTGCAGTTGGCGCTTTGGCTATTTCTTCTTCGATTCGTTTTACTTTCTTAGCTAAGTTGTTCGTATCTATAGTAGAAGGTACCAATGGAAAGGTCACATACTTCATCTTGCGCATCGGCTTTTGCTTATACGAACTTTTGAATTTTTCGTAATAGGCGCTTATTTCAGCGTCGGTAACATTCACTTCTTTGTCAGCAATTTTCATTGCATCGAAAGCTATAAAATTAACATCTGCAGTGCTGTTGTCCACTATGTATTTACGCTTGAGATAGAGTGGGGAGGTCATTGAGGCCTGTATGTTGAGGAGGGAGCGCATGGACTCAGTCAATTGCGATTTTTGGAGGAAGTCTTCAATTTTCAAGAGACCACGTTTGATCTTGGCTACTTCTGAGTCAGGATCGACTTGATTGGGCTGAATACGACCTTCTTGAATAAGTGCCCGAATATTATCACCTATGCTTTCTGGGTTGGTTACAACGCGTAAATACTGCTCTCTATTGAATTTACCGGTGCTGTCAGTGAAGTCTTTACGGAGAAAATCGGGAGGATTGTCTATCATAATATCTTGAATTTCTTCTGAAGTTACTCTCAGTCCAGCTTTTTCTGCTTCTTGCTTGAGGAGAGTCTCTTCGAGCATCTGATCCCACACCTGCTGGCGAATCTGATCTTCATCTATTTCTGCATCCGGGTTGCCATTTCGCTGCTGGTCAACAATTTCTTTGACACGATCATCGAAGTCTTTGCGAAGAATTTCAACACCGTTTACTGAGCCGACTACAGAACTTGAATACGAATCACCACGTCGCATAATCTCTCCGAGATTAGCATCAGAGGCAACCATAAACCCTATAAATAAAAAGGCAAATAACCCTAAAAGATAAGGGGAAAATTGCCGCATTTTTGTTAATAAACCCATCGTCAAATACTCACTTTCGATGAAAAAATAGATTGGTACAATACTTGTCTTTGCTAACTTTGCATTAATATAAAGCGCAAAACTATTCACGTTTGGTGACTTTTCCAAGAATCTTCTCAATTTTACTTGCATTCGGTATGGAATTACATAATCTGCGTTTACAAATTATCCCGACTCAATCTGCGCTGTTGCACGAAGAGACAGACTTTAATCGGGTCAATCGACTTAAAAAATATATTGCAGACCAAGGATATCTCAAAATCCTCCTATCGTCGGTAAGATGATATCGAATAACCAGATACATTATATAGTCCTCGACGGTGCTACCCGCACAACTGCACTCCGCGAACTAAACATACCCGATATACTCGTTCAGGTGGTTGAATATGGTGAAGGCGGGATTACTCTCGAAGCATGGAATCACGTTTTGCCTGATGTTACGAATCTCAACATACTCGAAATGATTGGTTCGATTAAAGGATTGAAATTAACAGAGACAACCTTGGACGAAGCCCGTCGCGCTGTAGTGATGCGAGAGATAGCAGGTTATATTTATTCATCTCCCGACAAAATATTATCAGTTTCCGCAGATGGAGATTTTTATTCTCAGGTAGAGTTATTAAGCAAAGTGGTCAAAACGTACGAAAGACATGGTGAGATTTATAGGTTAGCACAAGCAGACCTCGAACATCTCATTTCCTCACAACACGAACATTCTTCCGTTATGATTTTCCCTCAATTTACTCCCAAAGAAATAAAAAATATAGCACTTAGTGATAGTAAGCTCCCTGCCGGTATTACTCGACATATTATCCCGGGTCGCGCACTGAATGTGAATATTCCTCTCGAACTCCTCCAAAAAAATCAATCAATTGCCGATAAGAATGAATGGCTTGACCAATGGCTGACTACAAAAATTGTCGAACGAAAAGTGAGATTTTACCATGAACCTGTCTTTGTCTTTGATGAATAGTTAAGCATGCAATTTCAATAACATTATGAATTATAAAGCAATTGGAATAATTCCTGCAAGATTCGGTTCGACACGTTTCCCCGGCAAGCCACTCTGCTACCTGAATGGCAAGACGCTCATACAACGTGTATGGGAAGCGGCTGTGCAATCCAAGTATCTTTCAAAAGTATATGTTGCAACTGATGATGCAAGAATTATTGAGGAATGTACTCGTATTGGAGCTTCCTGGATTTTGACCCCTTCCGAACTCCCAAGCGGAACCGACAGAGTAGAATATGCTGCCAGATTCGTTGGTCAAGATGCAGATTATGTGCTGAATATTCAAGGGGATGAGCCACTTCTCAGACCGGAATTGCTCGATGATTTGATCACAGCGCTCGCAAACTCAACAGCTGATGTTGCAACGCCGACTATCCGTATTACATCCCTTGAAGAATTACTCAATCCTACCGTTGCAAAAGTGACCCTTAAAAATGACGGTTCTGCTCTTTATTTTTCAAGAAACATTATACCTTTCATAAGAGGAATTTTACAAGAAGATTGGCTTAATGTTCATCAATTTTGGAAGCATATTGGCATTTATGCCTATCGTCTGCAATCTCTTAGGCGATTCGCAGCGCTCGATACATCACTCCTTGAACAAGCAGAAAGCTTAGAACAGCTCAGGCTATTAGCCGATGGAGCAACTTTTCAATGTGTCGAGACCACGCATGAGCTCGTTGCTGTTGATACACCCGAAGATGCAGAACGTATCAGGAGGATTCTTACTGAACAGTCTTAGTTGGATGATAATAGTAACTGAAAAGGATTTAACATTAATTTACTAACGTAACTACAAGTATCTTATGAAAATAGCAATCTACCCCGGCACATTTGATCCGATTACGAACGGACACTTGGATGTGATAGAACGAGCGGCTGCGATGTTTGACAAGGTTATTGTCGTTATTGCGATTAACAGTTCCAAAACTCCACTTTTTTCAAAGGATGAGCGGTTGGAAATTGCAAAATATGCTCTAAATCATATTGAAAATGTAGAAGTAGAACTTTTCAGCGGATTAATAATAGACTATGCCCGTAAATGCGGTGCGCGCGCAATCATTCGCGGCTTGCGCGCTGTATCGGACTTTGAATATGAATTCCAAATCGCCCTCATGAACCGCAAGCTTGAGCCGTCAGTCACGACCATTTTCCTGCTCCCAAATGAAAAATATACTTATCTTAACTCATCGATTATCAGAGAATTAGCACGGTATGGTCAGGATGTGAGTGAGTTTGTACCGGCAAAAGCAGCTGAGAAGCTGAGGAAGAAGTTTGAAGCTTCGAATTGAGGGAATCTATAACAAAACCTACAGATATTGAAAAAAAGACTCCTCATAATACTTGGTGTAATCATGTTCCAAAATCAAAACATCATTTTCTCTTTCATTATGTCGTTAGAATGCTGTATTTTTGCACAGAATTTTACAATTTTCCGAGAGAAAATAAATTATGAGTAGCACGTATATTGTTAATCCGGTTGAAGTTCGGATGATTGAATCTGCTAAGGGCAGTATTTATCAATCGATCGTAGCGATGGGATTCCGTTCGCGTCAAATCAATGATCAGATCAAATATCAGCTCACACGCCGTATGGAACACGTGGAGAATGATGCTGATGAATCGGAAGGACCTAACTACGACAAGCTCGCAATCAGCCGTGAGTTTGATGTACTAGCCAAGCCGACATTCCAAGCGATGAAAGAAATTAGCGAAGGTACGTTGACCTTCCGTTTGCCTGACCATAAAGGCGAATAAATCGTTGTATTGCATTCAAATAAAGCCATTGAGCCACGCTTAATGGCTTTTTTATTACCATAAAAATGCTCAAAGGAAAAAAAATCATCGTCGGCGTCAGCGGAAGTATTTCTGCGTACAAAGCACCACTCTTAGTGCGTGAGCTCATCAAGCTCGGCGCCGAAGTGCATGTCATCATGACACCATCAGCCGCAGAATTCGTTTCACCTCTTGTACTTACGAATCTTTCGAAACATCCGGTCATCATGGAAATGTTTGATCCAACTATTCAGCATGGTGGCTCGTGGCATATTCACCTTGCAGGTTGGTGCGATGCAATGATAATTGCGCCGGCATCTGCTGCCACGCTTGCACGTATTGCAAATGGGTATTTCGACTCTGCACTCACCGTTGTCGCTTCGGCGCTTCCCCGGACATCTCCACTATTGGTCGCACCGGCGATGGATACTGATATGTGGGAACATCCCGCTGTGCTACGTAATGTGTTACAGCTCGAACGTGACGGCATCACCGTAATTCCACCCGCCGAAGGTGAGCTCGCAAGCGGACTCTATGGTGTGGGACGCTTGCCCGAAATGAACGTGCTTATAAAGAGTATTGAATTTGCAATATTTTCAAAGACAGAGACTGCCGGACTCAATGGATCTTCAGATTCAGGAGCTTTCCAACCAGAAGAAAATAATGTAGTTACCGAAAATTCATTTGAACGTTTCACAAGAGAATTCCCTAAAGAAATTCGTAGAGAAGGATTGAGTGAGTCTTCAACCAATCAATTAGAAAAATTAAATGAACCGATTGATACTCACACCTTTAATTCCGACATCGATTATTTCCTCGACAAATCGAGTGATTCTTTTCAAGATGCAATCGAAAAAGATGAGTGGATAGTGGAAATGGATTTACAAAGCCTCAAGGTTAGTCAATCGAATACAACTTTTCTGGGAAAAACCATTCTCATTACAGCAGGACCAACGTATGAGAAAATTGATGATGTACGGTTTGTAGGGAATTATTCTTCCGGTAAAATGGGATTCGCATTAGCATCGGAAGCAGTGAAATTAGGCGCGAATGTATTACTCGTAGCCGGACCGGTATCACTTCCAACTCCGAATGGAGTCTTGAGAATAGATGTTGAGTCTGCTCAAGAAATGTACGAAGCCGTTATGGATCAGATTGTTAAGTCAGACGTTGCAATTCTTTCAGCAGCAGTTGCTGATTATTCACCTGTTAAAACAATATCAGGGAAAATCAAGAAAAAGGATGTGGGTGATATAATGCAACTTGAGTTACGCTCGACGAAAGATATTTTGGGTTCAATAGGCGCTATGAAAACAAATCAACAAATTGTCGTAGGATTTGCTCTTGAGTCCACAAATGAACTTCAAAATGCTCAAGCCAAGTTATCATCAAAAAATTGTGATATGATTGTCCTCAATTCGGCAAATAAGCCACTCAGCGGATTTCGGGGAGATGATAATACGATTACGATTATTACTGCAAGTGGTGATATTGAAGAATTTCCTTCGCAGTCTAAAAATGCATGCGCTGTTGTAATTTTAGAAAAAATATCCACGATGCTGCCTCATGCCGATTAAAAAAACAACCAATAAACAAGCGCAAACGGCTGGGAAAAAAGGCATTGAAATATATGTCGATGGTTCGTTTATAGACGGACGCGTCGGCTACGGTCTTGTCATCATACGAAATGGTGAGTTGGTTGGGGAGTTTTCAGGTTCGGTTGAGAATGAAGATTATACGAAAGCACGTCAAGTAGCCGGTGAACTTTATGCAGTAGGGAAAGCTTTGCAATGGTGTAAGATCCATGGAGAATTAACTGCTACAATTTATTACGATTACACCGGAATTGAATGCTGGGCAACAGGTAAATGGAAGGCAAAGCTGCCACTTACACAACGCTATACTGCATTTGTGCGTTCGTCGGGAATCAAGATATCGTGGCAGAAAGTAGCGGCACACACAGGTGATTTTTGGAATGAACGTGCAGATGAATTAGCGAAGCAGGGGACTGTTGTAGAGAGGTCGTAGCAAAATAAAGATTTTAACGCAAAGGCGCTGAGAGCGCAACGTAATTATATTTCAACAAATAAACAAGAATAATGACTCCAATCGAAACAGTAGAATATGTCGCAGAATTAGCGAGACTTAAATTTTCGGAAACTGAAATTGAGGCATTTGCCGAACAGTTTCAGGGGATTCTGTCTTATATCCATACTATTGAAGAGCTAGATCTTGAAGGTGTCGAGCCCCTCACGAATATAACGGAAATGTCAAATGTTTTTCGTGAGGATGTAGTCGTGCCGTCGCTTCCACTTGATGAAGTACTCAAAAACGCACCAAAACACAACGAATCATTTTTTAAAGTACCGAAAGTACTCTAAGTGGGTAATTTTGCACAACATCTCACCGGTTCGGTGGTGGCAGGATCGGCCTGTGGTGTAGGTTCATTTTATCTTTTCAATGCGGCTCCGCTTGACTCATTAGCTTGCGCTACACTTTGCGGATTAGGTGGGTTAATTCCCGATATAGATAGTCCTGTTAGCAAGCCCGCTGAGTTTGTCATGAGTTTATCTGCGGCTCTCGCCCCAGTTTTTATTCTGCAAATGCTTAATCTTCAAACTCTTGATGCATCTCATATTTTCCTTATTGCTGTAGGTGTATATCTTACTGCTCGCTTTATACTTCGTCAGGTAATTAAGAAGTTTACTTTTCATCGAGGGATAATACACAGTATTCCTGCTGCCATAATTTGGGGATGTTTGGTGTTTTTGGCGTTCAGGCACTCGTCACCTTTAGTGCAGAACTTAGCTTCTGCAAGTGCTGTCATCGGATTTGTTACGCATTTACTTATCGATGAGATGTTTTCTCTTGTTGATATTTCCGGCGGAAAGCTATCACCCAAAGCTTCATCGGGTACAGCACTTACGTTGTTTGGATCATCGATGATAATAACGATTGTCACCTATCTATGTGTTTTAATTCTACTGTACTTATGTGCTGTCGATTGTGGACAGATAAAAGAATACATTTTTTTTGAATTACACCCATAGATTTAATCGGAGATGAAATTTAATTTTTTATTGAAAATAAAGTGCTTGAGAGATAAATTACTCAATAATAAAAAAGCAATTTTGAATGTTAGATTTGGTTTCAATTTGTAAATTTTCGTTAAATTACAATAAATCTAATTTCAATATATTGGTAGTCAAATACATATATTCTGCGTTATTGTAAGTAGTTTTTCACATTACTCTATAGTTTCTACAGAGTTAATTTGCCTCTTACTACTCCTTTCCTACATCTACTCTATACATTCAATTTATTTTTTCTTTTATTTATTGGGTACTCCATGAAAATTTTAAAGTTTTGGTTTTCATTTCATGTCTTGTTCTTTTGGATAGCTGCGCCTCCATACTTTCCGGCAGTAAGCAGGAAGTCGTCATTTCGGTCGCAACTGATAACACCAAACTGTATGTTGATAGTTCTTATATTGCTACCGGTAAGAATTTCAATACGATTCTCAAGAAAGATTTAAAAAACAAGCAGCTTCGCTTTGAAGCAGAAGGATGCAAGCCGAAATATAATGTTCTCATACAGGACCACAAATCTAATTATCATATCTTGAGTTGGATACCATTTATGGTTTTATATTATCCACCAATGTTTGATAATGCTGCAAATACTTGGTGTTATGAAGATTTATATGATTTTGGTCCTTTAAAAAAATATACCTACGCAGATTCAAATATTAAAAAATTATTTGTCAATAATGTTTCTTTTGAGCTAAATAAATCAAACTACACCTTTCATTCATACCCGTACAATTATTATTTAGATCGCAGTGATCCTACGGAAATTACAAATCTAGATAGCATGGGAATTGCGAGCACATATTTTGATGAAGAGCTGGATAATGTATTGAAAAAATTGAACTATGTCGATACGGTAAACAAAGTATTTATCGATAATGTCAATACGTATGGGTTAGAAGCGAAAGTAGTAAAGCTTACCTACAAAGGAGTAATGAGAAGTTACACCGGAGTCGGAGGTCCCGATGGAATTTCTTCTTTTTTAGAAGTTGATATATCGACGTTATGGACTCTTAAAAACAGTTATGGAGATACTCTCAGGCAAGACACTATCAGATCTACATCAGGACAATACAGCAGTAGTTATTTTAAAGGAGTTGAGCAGAATAAAAAGTCTATCGATGATGCTCTCGAATCTTCGATGCTCGATTTTATAGATACGTTAAAAACTAATAAATTAATACCGGTAGAATCACCAACGGTTACTTTTTCAGAACAAATCAAAATATCCAAACCCACCAAATCACCTGCTGATGTGGAGCAAGCAATGAAAGCATCGGTTAGTATCAAAAACAAAGACTCACACGGGAGTGGATTTCTCATAAGCAATGATGGATATATAGTTACCAATCATCATGTCGTGAAGAGGAAGGTTGACTATACCGTAATCATGAACGACGGTACCGAGCATAAAGCGAAAGTCATACGATCAAATAAATCAATCGACCTTGCATTACTAAAGATCGAAGGGAATTTTGAATTTGCTTATTCGTTACCTGAAGCACAGAATTTTTCAGTTGGAGATGAAGTATTGGCTATTGGAACACCGAAATCCATTCAATTAGGACAGTCAGTATCAAAAGGAATAGTATCCGGTACAAGGAAAAATAAGGGGTTGAATTATCTACAAACTGACATAGGAATTAATTTTGGTAATAGCGGCGGTCCGATTGTGACTAAATCTGCTGAATTAGCCGGTGTCGTTCAGTCGAAGATTGTTGGTTGGGGGGCAGAAGGTCTCTCGTTCTCGATTCCCTCCTATGATGTTATGAAAAATCTCCATTTAACATATTAATATCCTTTGGTCACACATATATCCATCATCAAAGTAACTATGATGATATTCCGGATATGATTGAATTTTAATTCTTTAACTCTTTACTTTATGAATTTATGAACATTTCTAAAACATTGATTTATTGCTCTCTCCTATGTCTTCTTTCTAGCTGTGCTACTGTTTTCTCCGGTAAAAATCAGCTCGTTGATATCTCCATTCCTACCCAAGGAGCTAAGCTCACTATTGATAGCTTAACTATATCGACAGGAACAAACTTTAAGACATTGATTTTAAAAGATTATGTAGCCAAACAACTAAAGTTTGACGCAGAAGGCTATAAAACTACATATCATACTATCGTTCCCGGTGACCGATCAAAATGGACTTATCTTTCCTATTTCCCTTTCGCAGCGGTATTGTTTTTACCACCTATTATAGACTTGGTATCTTTGAATACCTGGGTGTTTAAAGATGAATATGCATTTTCATCCATGAGAAAATATGTCAATTCGGACTCAACGAAGAAACAGCTTTTTATGAGAAACGTTGCATTTGAAGTTAGTAACTCAAATAATCTATTTAAAGCATATACTTATGATGATTATAGTAGTAAAGGTGACTCGTTGAGAGTAATGAAGTACGACAGCATTGGTATGAAAAGTACGAATATGGATGTAAAATTGACTGATGTTTTAAAAAAACTGAGCTATATAGATACAATGAATACGGTGTTTATCGATAATGTAAATTCCATCTATCTCCATGCAAATGTTACAAAGGTTGTATTTAAAGGTGTTACTTATCCAATGGCTGCTATGTTTAACTATTATCGTTTCGTCGATGCTGAGCTTACAACATCGTGGATAGCGAAAAATATATACGGGGACACACTTCATAAGAGTACCATTGTATCTTTATCCGGACAATTTGCCGTCAAAAACTTGGTCAGTACTAGTGCTGAAAAGCTTGCAGTCGAAGATGCCATGGAATATTCTATGCTCGACTTTATAGACACGTTGACTAGCACTGGTCTAGCGAAATCCGAGAAACAAATCACGAATTTCAAAGAATTCATTAGTATCGGAAAGCCGGCCAAATCACCAACTAATGTAAGTGAAGCTATGAAAGCATCGGTGACAATTAAAGATAAAGAAGGGCACGGGAGTGGATTTTTGATAAGTAATGATGGATATATTTTGACTAATCACCACGTTGTCAAAAAAAATACCGATTATACGGTCATTCTCAATGATGGTACAGAATACAAAGCTAAAGTCATTCGGTCGAATAAGGCAATCGACTTGGCTTTGGTAAAGGTCGAGGGTAATTTTGAGCTTGCCTATAATTTACCCGAAACACAAAACTATAAAGTTGGGGACGAAGTGTGGACTATTGGTACACCTCAATCTGTGCAATTAGGTCAGTCTGTAGCGAAGGGTATAGTATCAGGCAGCAGAAAGCATAATAATAGTAATTACTTACAAACAGATATCAGTGTCAATAAAGGTAATAGCGGTGGCCCGATCCTGTTGAAAAATGGAGAGCTGGTCGCAGTCGTCGAATATAAGCTCTACGGACTAGGCACAGAAGGGATTTCATTTTCTATTCCTGCTTATGAAGTTATGCAAAGTCTTGGGATTAAATATTAATAGATAATTTAATAGAGATCAAATTCTGGAGAGACTGTAGTAGAACGATATTTTATTACATTATCTGAAACTCAAATACAATTTTATTGACATTTTCTTAGCCAAGTATATGAAATTGATTAAGCTTCTATGTTTGTCATGTTTACTGATTATACTGTCACTTTACTTCAATGGATGCGGTACTGTTTTTTCAGGGAATCCTCAAGAGGTGTCAGTATATATACCCTTTAAAAATGCGAAACTGATTATTGATAGTGTGACTATTCCCATCGACAGTTCGTATAGTGGTATTGGTAATAAATTCAAGCCTACTTTGATTAGTGATGGTGAAATTAAACAAGTTAGAATTGAAGTCGAAGGTTGTAAAACTAAATACCTCACTATGTATACGTATAGAGATTTTGATGAATCCTATACATTTGATCGGTTTCACAAGTTTAAGTATTGTGATTCGATGACCAAAAAACTGTTTGTAGATGAAGTGACTATTGCAAAAAACTATTCGAGTAAGACATACTGGTACGACGAATATCCAAAACGCGAAAATCCAATTATGTCTGCAACAATTGAATCTTTAGATATGAATGGCACTATGATTGAGAATGATGTAAATGAGATGATGAAGAAACTCAATTATATCGATACGACCAATCAGGTATTTATTGATAATGTAAATACATTACAATTAGTTGCATCGATTACAGGGATTAAAATCAGTACATTTGCTACCTATAGCTCCACATTACTGGAAAATGAAGTTTCTATCGTTTGGGCACTAAAGAATGTATATGGCGATACGTTAAGAATCGACACATTAACAGTAATCTCTGACCAATTCGCAGTATCATACAGTAGTAAAAACTATTATGAAATTAGAAATAATACTTCAAAAAAATACTATACATCTACCTTAGATGCTGTAGAATCATCTCTCCATAGATTTATGGATTCGTTAGAAAAAAATAACTTCCTCAAATATGAACCGACAACTGTTGAATTTAAAGATAAAATTGTATTATCAAAGCCAATAAAATCAACAACTAATGTTGATGATGGAATGAAGTCCACCGTCACGATTAAAGACAAAGATGGACATGGAAGTGGATTTTTGATCAGTAATGACGGCTATATCATTACGAACTATCATGTCGTATCAAAGAAAAATGGTGAATATAGCGTGGTTACAAATGATGGAACATCCTACAAAGCAAAAATTATCCGATCAAACATGGCTATCGACTTGGCATTACTGAAAGTCGAAGGGAAATTTGACAATGCGTTCACATTACCCGTCAATCAAAACTATAAAATAGGCGAAGAAGTAATCGCAATCGGCACTCCAAAATCCGTTCAATTAGGTCAATCTGCATCAAAAGGTATCGTCTCGGGTGATCGAAAGCATAAAGGATCAAGCTATTTACAAACTGATCTAAGTGTGAATCGAGGAAATAGCGGTGGACCCATTATTCTTGCAAAAAATGGTGAACTCACCGGAGTGGTTGAATTCAAGCTAGGTGGCATGGGAACCGAGGGAGTCTCTTTTTCAATACCGGCTTTTGAAGTGATGAAAGCTCTCAATTTAACGTATTAACAGATAGTTATATCAGATATATAGTACTTTCATCGGTTAGGTAGAACGTTTGTTTAAATGAATCAGTGACGGTAATATCTTACAGTCAAATAGTACTATCGGATGTCATTTTACATTGAATATTACAAGTTGCACACATTTTATATTTCGGTATAAGTTCACGATCCTTTAACGTATAATTAGTATTGTATAATTGAGTATCTATATCATTTGTAAATACTTGTACTATCCTTTTAAGGATTTCAGTGTTTCGTTTGTATTTACAATTACATAGTCCGGAGTATTGATAGAAATTAAAGCCGGACAATTCAATCCTAAAAACCCATCACTTGATCCATGTACTGAAGTGGAAAATGATGGGTTTTAAATTCAAAAAGTAATTCTCTGTCAAGCATACCAAAAACTATAATCATCTCATATATAAAGTTTATTTGAGCTCGAAATATTCGGTATGAAATGCAGTAACACATTATATATTAATAATTTAAAGAAAAACAACTTGAATCAGAAAAACACTTCCAAAGCACTGTCAATACGTGAAACAAATGGTGAATCACTCAATAAAGACCAAAAAACATTCAATCGTTTGGTGAAGAAAATCGAACAGCTTCGGGAGCAAACCGTTGAGCTCACAGCGCGGCTCAATAGGTGCTTGCAGTATTATTCGGATGAAATGCATCCGAAGGAAAAGGAAATTGCTCACCTGAGAGCCGATATAACCAAGAGGGTGTATCCGATTTATTGCGAAAAAAAGCTTCTGAATAAAGGAGAAAAAAAGATTATCAAAGAGTTTTTTAAAAACCAATTCACTAGTATTACACCATTTATGGAATTAGATGAAGTATTGAATGAAGTGTTTGAAGAGGCGCACGGAGCCACATTCGATCAAGTGCGTCAGGATGAATTTGAAGAGATGCGAGTTGAAATGAAGGAAATGTTTGAATCAATGGGAGTGGATGTCAACCTCGACAATTTAACATCAGAAATGGGAGAGGAAGAGATAGCAAGGAAAATGCATGAAGTGATGAATGACATAAAGAACAAAGCAGAGGAAAATGAGGCACAAGAGAGCCTTAAAATCAAAACCAAGAAACAATTGGCAAAAGAAGAACAAGAAGAACAAAAAGAAGAACTACGCAACACAAGCATAGGTAAAATTTACAGGAGCTTAGCCAAGGCATTTCACCCTGATCTTGAGCGGGATATTAAGAAAATAGCCGAAAAAGAAGAATTGATGAAGCGCCTGACAGTCGCCTATGAAAGCAATGACTTGCATACGTTGCTCAGTCTTGAGTTGGAGTGGATCAAAAATGAAGAAGGTGATATCAAACAACTAAGTAATGAAAAACTGCGCCTTTACAACCAAATCCTCAAAGAACAGGCACAAGAAATCGAAGATGACATGCTTATGATGACAGGACATCCACGATATCACCCGCTTAAATCATTTTTCCCGGAATATATTTCACCTTTTGATTGGCATGAATTCACTTTAAGGCAAATATCAATCGAGATGAAACTAACAATTAAGAGTATTAAAAACTCGTTAAAGGCGTTAGAACGCAATCCATTAAAAGAAGTGCGCAATATAATTGAAGCATATCTTGACCTCAATAACCAGCAGCCCAATGATGAAGATCTCAATGAGCTTTTGGACATGATAATCAAATTCAAGGGAAGATGATTTTTTTTTTCCTCTCGCCTTTTTATATTTTTCACTCGAAAGAAGCAATCCGTAAAGGCTAGATTCATGAACATTACCAATACACAATGAAAAAATCAATACTTAGTAGTGGAATACTGATTCTAATCGCAATAGGCGTCGTGTATGGTATCTTTTTCTCACATTCTGAGCAGGTAACAGAGCATACCGAGCAAACGGTGAGATTGAAGCAGCCAGATTATTTTGAAGGAGTTATAACCTTCGAAGATACGTACACGAGTAGCGATCCTGCCGTGGATGTAGAGGCAATTAAAATTCAATATGGAACGAAATCTGAGTTCTATATCAAAAACGGTAACTATAAGCAAATCTATAATGGAAGCATTCTCAAGTCTGTGCTTTTCATCAAAAATTATAACCGATCCTATATTCATAGCAGCATTACCGACACGTTGTTTTATGTGGATTGCACAGAGTCGAATGAGTCAATCGTATCCACTGAGGCTAGCAATAATAAAGAATCTGTACTTGGTAGGAATTGTAGTATCCTCCAAATCAAAGCGAATGACCTCTTGGATAAAGAATTTAGAAAATCCACGTATTATTTTGATGAATCGATCGCAATCAATCCTGAGTGGTTCGAAAATTCCCACTTTGGCAGTTACGATAAGCTCTATGCAATTACCAAATCCATACCGATCAAGACCATTCACGAGATGGAGAATTATACGGTTACTTCAGTCGCTGTCTCAATCAAAAAACAATCTATCGACTCTACGTTCTTTGATCTACCGCATGGTGTTGTGACAGAACGGAGAAGGTAGTTTCACCCGCCCGAGCTATTTGCTTCATCGCTTGCTGACTTCGATGAAATGGACAAACATCCAATTCCCCGTATTCCAGCCGAATGTTCTAATTTTGCAATTGGTGTGTCAGCCGATTTGTCGCTTGATACGTTGTATGCGTATTGAGAAGAATTGCGTGCCGGACAACTATAATTATACTTCCATTACCTCACATAATCCATAGAAAACAACTACTAATGATTGATTATACAAATTGTACCATAGAGAAAGTCGCTGTCCACGGGGTGGGTAATAAAAACAATGGCGAAGATCTACAACTATCCACATCATTACTCGATATATCAAGCACTTCGGTTCGGGATTCGCTGTTCAAATATTTCTTAAATTCCTTTACGAAGCCCGAATTCTACAATTTTACCTTTACGGATGATGATTTCACGCTCAATCCACTTTATACAATTGCTACGGAAGTGTTTGATAATCCTGGTTCTTTCCAGAAAAATGCTACTAATATAGCTCTTCATCTTTACGATCTCTCCATTCATCCGAATATCAAAGCGGGTGATCTTTTTGTAGTGTACTTTACAGGTGTGATCATTGAAGATGAGATAACGGATGTTATTGGAATTTTCAAGTCAGAAAACATACAACCATTTTTAAAAGTGGATAAGTCGAATGATGAATTTTCACTTGAAACAAGAGAAGGAATAAATATCGACAAGCTCGATAAAGGATGTTTGATAATTAATACTTACAAAGAGATAGGGTATAAAGTGTGTGTGATCGACAACGCAGGTAAGTCTAAAGATGCGCAGTATTGGAAGGATTCCTTTCTTCTCATCAAGCCATGCGCCGATAAATATCATTACACGAAAGAAATCATGAAAATTGCTCGTGATTTTGTTGTGAATCAGCCTAAGGATGACACTGAAGTAAGTAAGGTCGATCAGATCGATTTGCTCAATAGAACGCTCGACTATTTCCGTGACAATGACACTTACAGCAAGAAAGAATTCGAAGAAAAAGTGCTTATCGATACCGAGACCGTAGAGTCGTATCGTAAGTTTGAGGAGAGTAACAGAGACGAGAAAACGATCCCACTGCCCGAGTCCTTTGAAATCTCACCTCAAGCCGTCAAAAAGCAAGCCCGCGTGTATAAAAGTATCTTGAAATTAGATAAGAATTTTCATATCTATATCCATGGTAATGCAGAACTTATCGAACAAGGAGTCGAGAAAGACGGCAGGAAATTCTACAAGATTTATTTTGAAAAAGAATTGTAGTACTGGAATCGCATATCCAATAAGGACTACGAGTATTCACTTAACGTTAGTAATATCATGGAAATAGGTATAGACAGTTTTGCCGCAGTTCCAACCCGTGAGAGCATGACCAATGCACAGGCGCTCAGTGAATTACTCGACAGAATCGAAGCGGCTGATAAGGCAGGATTGGACGTCTTTGGCATAGGCGAACACCACAGGAAGGAATTTCTCGACTCAGCTCCGACGATGATCCTTGCCGCCGCTGCAGCGCGCACCAAACGCATACGACTCACAAGCGCGGTGACGGTGCTCAGTGCAGCCGATCCTGTAAGGGTATTTCAGAATTTTGCGACGCTCGACTTAGTCTCGGGCGGGAGAGCCGAAATCGTTGCCGGGAGAGGTTCATTTATCGAAGCATTCCCGCTCTTTGGTCTCGATCTTGATGACTACGACGCGCTCTTTACAGAAAAGCTGAAGCTGCTCCTTGCGATTCGTGATAATGAAGTGGTAAATTGGTCGGGCGAGTTCCGTCCTGCTCTGCATCAGCAAGCGATTTATCCTCGACCATTCCAAGCCAATCTTCCAATATGGGTGGGAGTGGGTGGCACGCCTGCGTCATTTGTACGAGCAGGTGAATTAGGACTTCCACTCATGGTGGCGGTAATTGGTGGAGAGACGTATAGGTTCAGACCACTCATAGACTTATACCGTCAAGCAGGGGAGAGAGCAGGACATCCGCCGGAACAATTAAAAGTGGGGCTTCACTCACTCGGTTTTGTGGCCGAGACGAGCGAAGAGGCGATTGCCGAGTATTATCCAGGATATGCGGAGATGTTCACGAAGATCGGTCGAGAACGTGGTTTTCCGCCTGTGTCGCGCGCACGATTCGACGCGCAGAATGGTCCGACGGGAGCATTGCTAGTGGGTAATCCGGAAGAAGTCGCCATGAAGATTCTCCGTCATAGCGAGTCGCTTGGCGGTATTTCACGCTTTACGTTTCAGATGGATGCAGGTGTGCCGCATGAGAAACTTCTCAAGGCGATTGAGCTGATTGGGGAAAAGGTGATACCGCTGGTGAGGCGAGGAATGTTGGGTAATTGATTTGATTATAATAGAGATACGAAATATTATTCATTATATAAACTCGAAGTATCTTGGATAATTAAAAGGTCGAATTGAATTATTATCACAATCGACTATATAACTCTAAAGAATGTAATTTAAAAATGATATCGAATATATTTTTCTCAAACAATAATACAACCATTACAGCTTATGAACGATACCTGGACTGACCGATGGAACGAGCGCTTCAGCGCCAATGAATTCGTATACGGAGAAACGCCGAATCAATTTCTGGAAGAGCACTTACAAACACTACTACCCGGCTCGATACTCTTTCCCGCCGAAGGTGAGGGACGCAATGCAGTCTATGCAGCTTCGCTTGGTTGGAAAGTATCTGCATTCGATATCAGCACCGAAGGCAGGAAGAAAGCCATGCGTTTGGCTGCATCCAAAAACGTGACCATAGATTATCAGGTTGGTACTTTAGATACGTTGGATTACAAGCACGGGCAATTCGATGTGATAGCACTCATCTATGCTCACTTCCCAGCAGATATTAAGTCGCAGTATCACAAAGAATTGAGCGCGCTGCTGCGTTCGGGTGGGGTGGTGATATTTGAAGCATTCAGCAAGAAGCATCCGGAGTATCAGGCGACGAATCCATCAGTAGGAGGTCCGAAAGAACTCGCCATGCTTTTCTCTGTCGAAGAGATCGAGGCGGACTTCGCGGGATATGAAGTGCTCATGCTCGAAGAACGTGCAATCGAGCTCCGCGAAGGTGCATTTCACCAAGGTGTAGGGTCGGTGATACGATTTGTTGGACGGAAGTTGTAAACTTGACTAGACTCCAGCTTCAGCTTGAGGAAGAGGTAAGGCGTTGATTTTTATAGGTTAGAATATCAACATAGTCGGTCAGAACATAAGAAAACACACATGAATTCACATATTATTTTGTAATACTTATATTAGTTACGATCATGACAAAATGGTACATTCTCTCATCATCATTCAAAACGCTTTGGATGTTTGTCTTTTTCTTGTTTACTATCGCTACATCTCGTGCTCAATGGGTGAAGACTAATGGACCGTATGGAGGGAATGTTGCATCGTATGTCGTCAGTGGCGATTACCTTTTTGCCGGGACTTATATTAATGGAGTATTTCGATCTATGGATAATGGAGATACTTGGACGCAGATAAATTCAGGTTTGAAAAATTTGAATGTTAAGTCTCTTACTGTAAATGGTACAACAATCTTTGCTGGTACTTCAGCTGGACTCTATCGTTCAAATGATAACGGAAATATTTGGTCTCTGGATACTGCAGGCTTACCGCCAAGATCTGTAGATGCACTAACGGTTAGTGGTTCGACAATCTTTGCAGGAAATTATGAAAATGGTGTTTATCGTTCAACAGATAATGGAGATACATGGAAGAAAGTCACCACAAGTTTAGGTGTTGAAGTACTTACAGTGAAAGGCACCTCCATATTTGCCGGCACTTGGAACGATGGTGTGTATCGCTCAACGGATAACGGAAATACATGGAAGAAGGCCAACAATGGGTTGACGGCAGTAAATATTAATGCACTTGCGGCGAATGGCACGACCATCTTTGCAGGGACTAACAATGGACTATTCTTTTCATTAGATAACGGAAATTCATGGTCACAGTCCAATTCAGGGCTGACGACTCAGAGTGTATCATTGGGGGTTATAGCTCTTGCCATTAGCGGTAACGAAGTTTATGCTGCGATAAGTGGTGATGGCTTGTTTCGCTCTACAAATAATGGAGATACATGGAAGCCGGTTAATATGGGAGTGATTAATCTTTCAGTTAGCGCAGTAGCAGTAAAAGGAACGACTCTCTTTGCAGGGACAAGTGTTGGAGGCTTATATCGTTCAACGGATAATGGAACAACATGGAAACATATCAATACTGGATTGGCTGATATACGTGTCTATGCGCTGTTGAATACTGGTTCAACCATTTTTGCTGGGACTGAAGGTGGTGTCTATTATACTTCTGACCAAGGTAATTCATGGAGACAGACTAACACAGGTTTGCAGGAAGTTCCAATATTATCTTTATCAAAGATTGGAACAACCATTTTTGCAGGTGCAATATCTGGTATATATCGATCAAAGGATAGTGGTAATATTTGGACGCAGGTAAAGTATGCGATGGATATGAATGTTATGGCCATTACAGAGTATAATACTTCTGTTTTTGCAGGTACGGATATGGTCGGTATTTTACGTAGCAATGATAACGGGAATAAATGGGGGTCAGTTAATATTGGATTGACAGATATGCATGCATTTGCTCTTACTGTCAGAGGAACAGCTATCTTTGCAGGTACATACAACGGAATATTTCGTTCTACAGATAATGGCAATAATTGGATACAAGTGAGTAATGGATTAAAGGATAAAAGGGTGTATACTCTTACGTCAAACAGTACGTCCATTTTTGCAGGGACAGAAAGTAGTGGCGTATTTCGTTCAATAGATGATGGGGATACCTGGACTCAGGTTTCTACAGGTTTGCCAATAGTACCAATTCGTGCTCTAACTATAAGTGGAACAACGCTTTATGCCGGTACGTTTAAAGGTGGAGTATTTCGCACTATAAATAACGGGGAGACATGGTCACAGCTCGATACGGGCTTAACGCGATCTATTGTCACCTCACTTTCTATAAACGGGACTGCTCTCTATGCCGGAACATTTAATGAAGGTATATGGAAGTACGAGAACCCATCAAGTATTAACACACCAATCCAAGAATACCCAACCGCTGCTCATATAACTTGTTACCCTAATCCCGCATCCTCCTCACTTTCTGTTAACATCCCTTATCAGTCTTTCACTCCATCACTACCGGTGACCTACATCATCAGCAATCTTTTAGGAATGAAAGTCATGCAATTTGACCACACAGAGTCAGAATTCACGATACCTATTAATTCATTCGCAATCGGAATGTACACGTTGGTAGCCCGGCAGGGGGATGTGAGGAGTGCTATAGTGTTTTATGTTACACGGTAGAATTGAGAATGTGAACTATTTTGTGTAACTGTTTCGCATCTATGGAGATAAAGCAAATTTTTGTCCTTCATTTCTACAAACAGGTCGCTCCTTGGAGCTAATCAATCTTCTGATACATAGATGCGGTAATCCTATACAATAGCAGCATTTAATCCGAGAGATTGTGAAACTCTTTAGATATCAATTCATTTTCCAAGCTAGCTCATTCACCTTCAAACGTCAAAAGTTCCACTTTCTCCCCATCAAACCTCGCATACGTCGCCGGCAATTTTAGCCAATGACCGAGATTAATATACGTACCGGTGCCTAATTCCTCAACCATTGACTCGTGCTTGTGTCCCATGATCACGTAGTCAAATCCCTGCTCAATCTTGCTCTTTGCAAAATCACGGAGTCCGTCGCGGCGAGAGAAGTCCTTGTCGTCTGTATAGACTCTGCTAGCATGTGATGATCGTGATGCAAGCCATATCCCGAAATCCGGGTGAAGATATTGAAAGAGCTTGATTGCGAGTTTATTACGGAGGATTTTCTTGAGAATCAGATAACCAGTGTCGTTGTACGCCTTTCCGTCGCCATGTGAAATATAGAATTTCTTCGATCCGAGAGTTAGGGTAAAATCATCATGATGGATGGTAATGTCTAATTCGTCGGCAAAAAATGCTGATGACCGAAGTCGTGATTGCCCATGACATAATCAATTCTCACGCCGCGCTTGCGCATCGCATCGAGCGCGGTGAGAGTGCGGAAAAAATACTTCGGCACAACGGTTTTGTACTCAAACCAATAGTCAAACAAATCGCCGACTATCACCAAATGCGTGCAATCAGGACGGATGAATTCGAAAAAACGAAGGAGTACCTGCTCACGCGCCCGGTCGCTTTCACGACTTCCGAGACCGAGATGTACATCTGAAAAAAAATAAACCATTGTGCATCGACCTTGTTATTTGTAATAAATATTTTCAAATAAGATTGTATTGCAAGTCCATTCCACGTTTCGAGTTTTTTACGTTTCCTCTGAAAAAATTTTCGTAAATTTGCAATTCGCCAAAAGAAATGCCTGCAAAATTACATGAATTCATGACGGAAAAAGGGAAGAATTTTGCGCCGGCATTGCATCAGTCACGAATGAAATTCTATTTTTTTATTTTTAAGGAATGAACAGTGAGTGTATTAGTTAATAAAGATACGAAGGTAATCGTACAAGGTATTACCGGTTCGGAAGGAACGTATCACACATCGCAGATGCTTGCCTACGGTACTAACGTCGTCGGCGGTGTCACACCCGGCAAATCCGGAATGATGTATTCCGGCAAAGGCGAGGATCAATTTACCCGACCCGTACCCGTATTTAATACTGTCGGCGAAGCAAAAGCATCGACAAATGCCAATGCAACTATTATTTTCGTGCCGGCTCCGATGGCTGCCGATGCAGTGCTCGAAGCAATTGCTGCTGAAATCCCGCTTATCGTCTGTATCACAGAAGGAATTCCAATCAAAGACATGATCACCGTCAATGCCGCACTTGAGGCATCAAATTCACGGATGATCGGACCGAACTGCCCGGGTATTATCACGCCAGGTGAATGTAAATTAGGTATCATGCCCGGATTCATTCATGCCAAAGGTACGGTCGGACTCGTATCGCGCAGTGGCACTCTTACGTACGAAGCTGTCAAACAATTGACCGACGTCGGTCTTGGTCAATCTACTTGTATTGGTATCGGGGGAGATCCAATTATCGGAACGCGATTTATTGACGCTATTAAATTATTCAACGAAGATCCTGCAACCAAAGCAATTATAATGATTGGTGAAATTGGCGGCTCTGCAGAAGAAGAAGCTGCAGCTTACGTCCGAGATCATGTCAAGAAACCGGTTATTGGGTTTATCGCCGGTCGTACTGCGCCTCCAGGACGAAGAATGGGACACGCAGGAGCGATTATTTCCGGTGGGAAAGGTACTGCTGCAGAAAAAGTAGCTGCAATGCGCGAAGCCGGTATATTGATCGCAGATTCACCTGCAGATCTTGGAATTACGGTTGCCAAAGCTATGAAGCTTGATTTACCCAAAACTACTCCTGCCGCTAAAGCATCGGCGAAAATTGCTTCACTCCAGGTAAATTCATCCAAATCAACACCTTCAAAGGTAGATGCTCCTGCAGTAAAAGCGAAAGATATTCCAAAAGCAGTTGCGCACCACCCACCCTAAAACAGGCAGCTGTCGTTGAAATGCCAAAACCTCAACCGGCAATTGCACAAGCTGCTGAAGCAGTAAAAGTAAAACGACAAAAAAGAAAAGCCAAAAGCGACCGTTTCAAAGTCAGTACAGGCAAACCTGCAAAAGCGAAAAAAGTAAAGAAAAGTCAAAAAAACCGTTTCGAAAACAAAAGAAACAACTGCTAAAACTCCGGCAAACAAAGTCAAAAAAAAAAAAATTAACAATCTAACTATTTTACAACCAATATTTTAATTAAAGGAATACAATGACAGAGCGTACGTTAGCTATTATCAAGCCCGATGCAGTTCGTAAAAATGTGGTCGGCGAAATCATCGCAAAATTAACCCAATCAGGATTTAAAGTGCTTGCTATGAAATTAACCAAAATTTCAAAAGAGCAAGCCGGAGAATTCTATGCTGTGCACAAAGAGCGTGGATTTTATGGAGAATTAGTTGATTTTATGAGTAGTGGTGCAATTGTACCAATCGCACTCGAAAAGGAAAATGCAATCGCAGACTATCGCACATTAATTGGTGCAACAGATCCAGCCGAAGCAGCCGAAGGCACGATTCGTAAGATGTTTGCTTCTTCTAAAGGCGAAAACGCTGTTCACGGTTCGGACTCTGTCGAAAACGGCCGCAATGAAATTGCGTTCTTCTTCAGCGAAAGTGAAATAGTCGCTAATCGTGCATAATCAACAATGAATGTAAATAGAAAAGGATGAAGGATGAATCTCGATGTTATCCTTCGTCCTTTTTTTCTGTACCTCCGAGGGTAGAGTTTCATTCGTCAATGCTCACAAACTTACCAACAGTATCTACGGAAACAAGATTCTGTAAACCCTTATTGGGAATATCGACTTCGATTTCTATCGGATGACGAAATCCGGTACGGTAGGTGAATATCATTACGTCCATTCTCGTGGCGCGACGCTGATCATTCCACAGTTGCCGGATGGAACTTTTATTCTCGTCAGACAGTTTCGCTATCTATTACAGCGCGAGAGTCTGGAATTCCCCTGCGGCGGTATCAATCCACAATGGGCTGAACCATTAGAAAATGCGCATAAGGAGTTACTCGAAGAAACAGGATATTCAAGGCAAATAAACTGTGACCTATAAGCACGTTTGCTCCATGCAACGGCATTTGCGATGAAATGTGTTATGGTCTATTTCTCAAATGAACTTATAGAGCAGCAAGCATCGCCCGACGACTCGGAAGAATTCGACATTCTCTACCTTACAACACATCAAATTAACCAAACTATTCAAAAAGGTGAAATATGGGATGGTATGACGTTAGCCGCTTGGACTCTGTATCTGTCAAAAGATGCACCTTGAATCTCGTTAAATATGTTCAAATAGTAACAATACTTATACTTATGCCAGTGCTATGCTCTACCCAAGAGACTGGAAAGCTACCGACTTCTGCACCTCAAAATACGGCACCGGTTAAAAAATATTCCCTCCGCGTCGATTGGAAAGACGGAGTCGTCCATACGTATTCTGTAACTGAAAAGACAAAAGTCAAGCGGATATACCGAGACAAGTTGGAGAAAAATTACGAACGTGAAACTGTCTATTATTTGAGTATGTCCTCAACTGGTATGGATAAGGGTTTTACAAAGCTTCGATGTGTCATCGACTCACTTACGTATAAGTTTACTGAAGGAAATACAGTACTTATTTATGATTCGTACGACGAAAAGAAAACTAATATCAAGGGTGAGTTTCCCGATTTAACAGCGACGTTTGCTTGTATGTCGCATCAGTTTGAGTTTAAAATTGCTCCGACCGGTGAAGTTGCTTCTGTATCAGGAGTTGGCGAAAATGGCGATATCGACTGGCTCAAGGATTATATCAATGACCCGGAATCTCCAATGGATACTCTCCAAAAAACACTGTGGCTGAGTTGTATTTCCCCCGAAAATCTCAAAATGATTGCTGATATCCCTAAAGGTATAATAGCAGGGAAAATGCAGATTAAAGCAGATTCAATTTGGACACGAACGGTAGGAATGAGATTAGACGGCGTAAATTTTGTGGATACACTTAAGTCAGAAGTAGTATCGTTTGCAAAAAGTAATTTTGTAATCTCTTCTGTTTCTAAAGCATTACAACCTGTTGCTTTACAATCTGTACGCATGTTTGGCATTCCCGGACTTGCCGATGTAATCTCAGGAAAGGGAACCGGTACAGTACGATTAGATATGACATCCGGCGGGACAGTAAAAAAGGCTGAAATTAATTATTCTGCAGATATAGAAGCAAAATATAAGCTCGAGAAATTTAGTGAAAATATTCAAACAACAGTTTTATGTACTCTCATAGGTCAATACAAGTGGTAAAGAAATTTCAAATTTTACTAATAATAGTAACAACTATTCTCATTAGTTGTGGTGGTAATTCCGATTCGAAAAATCCTAAAGGAGATCAAGCTGGGTCACAGGCAATATTACCAGCTGATACAACTCAAGCAACGGACGTGAGTGCAACGGGGAGCGAATGGTACACGAACTCCAATACTCCGGAACTGTAGGCCAAAAATGAGCTACAAACTCATGCAAATTGACAACATAGACCAGGACGGTCAAAAAGCCACGATGACCACTTCAGTTTATTACACCAAGACTATTAAAGAAATCAAGAAGGACGGTATCGTGGATATGAATGTACATATTGATTCAATTCGTATGAAAAGTGTGTATCCGAATCCTGCAGCTCCGGGAGCAACATCCGAAAATGTCTATAATTCTCAAGACTCACTCTCAAAACTCAATCCTCAATATCGACAATACAACGGAATTGTGGGTGAAGACGTGAGAATGCTCGTCAATGCAAAGGGTAAGATTGAAGAAATTAGTGGACTTACTCCAATTTTGAATAAAATTCTCGGTGACCAAAAAGACTCAGTACCTCAGAAAACTAAAGATCAATTAGTGGAACAAATCCGTTTTCAACTGTTCCAAATACCTCTCCAAAATGAATACCAGACTTTCCCTGATAATAATAAAGTCGATTCGACCCAATCATGGATTCATAATGATGTATCTGCTTTGTCAGGTGTATTTAAAGTAAAAAATTCCGTGAAGTACAGTATCAAATCCGTAAAAAGTATTCGGGGACGCAAAGCTGCGGCTATTGTAGCTACTCTTTCTGCTGAAATTATGAATCCATCTGTAGATCAAGGTACTTCAAAATTCACGCTCAATGAATCTTCAATTTCGGGTGACGGTGAGACGCTTATCGACCTAGAAAATGGAATGACAATTTATAAAAGAAATAAAGTAGTTACGAGCATTGATGCAACGTTAGTCGATGTGAAAGCAAAGCAAAATCAGCGAGCTAAGCAGCAGCTGACGACGACAATTACTATTGAACTCCTGAAGTAACTCCATACAATATAAGATATACAAAAAGAGCCGCTTATATTAAGCGGCTCTTTTTGTATTGGGTATATAAACTATATCTATATCTATATTTACTCTTTGACGATGACACTAGTACTCACTTTGCCACTTTTACTACGAAATCGAATAAGATATGAGCCGGAAGTAACCTTTTCCATGTTAATTTGAAGACTTGTAAGGTGTGATATATTAATGCCTTGTATGATAATTGTTCCGAGAATGTCATGTACTTCGAATGCATCATATACACCGATAGGCAAACAAACAGAAACTTGTTCCTGACAAGGATTCGGCGAAATATCAATTTCGTGTCGTGGCTCGGTAACTTGAGTTACACCAGAAGGATCGCTAATCTTTTGTTTGAAAATATTATGATAAGAAGGTGATACCCATAAATATCCGTCATTGGTATAGGCAAAACAATTGACACCATTGACAAAGCTCGTCTCTAAGCCTAGCGTATCATTCGTCCAGGTTACGCCGAAGTCGGTTGACTTATAGATATTTGGTTTGGTATTGAATTTTACAGAACCAGCCGCAAACCAAATGTTTTTTCCTTTTATAAAATAATCTGATGGATAAAAATAATTACCGGCAAGATCCTTATTTTTGGCTAGGGAAGAAATATCGACTTCTGTCCAGTTTTCGGCATTATCATCGCTGTAAAATAATGTACATGGCTGAGCAAATGCTTTATAGGCAATCATATAGAGTCTTATGCCTTCAACAAATAGTTTTCCGCTTATGCCCGTGTAACCATTATTCTTTGGGAAAATCCAAGTAGCTCCGCCATCCGTTGTGAAATATATTTTATTACCCGCCAAAAACAATGTATCTCCCTTTGATATAACAGATGTGGGGTGGTTTATTCCTTCATTCATTAAAGAGTCAAATTTAAATGTTTCCCCAAAAGACTTAATAGAATAAGGTCTCGGCTGATCCCATTTTACATACAACCAATGTCCCCAAGTATAAATATCCGACACCACCGGCATTCCAGCCCAACCTAAAGCATGACCCGGAGCTCCGAGAGTGTCAGCAATCCAAGTAATACCTTTGTCAGTTGAATAAATTGGGACTCCATTACCCGTGCCAAAATTCAGTCCGGCATAGACCCTGCCATTCGAGGCCGACATCTTGCGTACATGTGGATTCGCACCACCTATTGAGTCCGATGGGTCATTCCATGTAAGACCATTATTATTTGAAGTTTGAAAATGATTTTGCCCATTCCATAGGTACATAACATCTTCAGAGACAATGAGAGATCCGTTGCCGTCAAGCACATTTACTTGCTGACGACCACCGTCTAACCATTGAGAATATGAGGGAGAGTAAAAGAGAGAAAAGAAGAGTGTAAAGAGTATAAAAATTCTCATAAGTTTTTTAAAAAAATAATAGTTAGAAAAATCTTTTGATGCTGTTAATGAAGTTGCAGTACAAAATTGAAGCATAATGATAGTGGATAGGTTCGAAACATACTCTCTGGCGTTTGAATGTAAGATAGAGAAATACAATAGCAATAGATTGACAATTTCAAATAAAAACACTTTTACAATTACTTGATATAAATATCCTGTACTCATTCAAAATAAATAACTTATAGACTATATCTTTCAAGAAATAAGGGATTAAATTTCGTATTTAATCCCCTATCATTTAATTGATTGTTAGTAAAGCTGAGCATCATCTGCCGACGGACCGTACATACCGGGAATGGGAACATTCAGAATCCGTAAATACACGCCAAGCTGCGCACGATGATGATATAAGTGATTCATACACCATGAACGCACAACATCGAATTTGGGCATTGTAAAATATATTTGCTCACCATTGCGCATTGTCCACGGTTTTTGAAATTCGGATTCTGGTGTATCTCGAAGAATAATCTCAGTTTTAGCTAGAAGATCATCATAAAAAGCGAGGAGTTCTTCGGTGGTCGTAATTTTTTTTGGTGTAAAATCACCCTTGGCAAAGTCGAGTTCGTCTTGCGTAAGACATTCTTTCCACCAACCGGTGATTTCGGCGACGTGAATCGCTAACCGTTTAAGAGACATCGACCTCTCATGCGGCTTGAAGTCTGAGTGGTCAAAGGGTACTAATGAGAGCAACTTACGGGTATTTTCAGCTTCAGACTTTACTTCAGCCCAAAGCATTTGATTTAAATTCATAATCTTCCAATTGAAAGTGGATAAAATAGATTGTAATACGGGAGAGATTCGCGCAAAAATAGCGAAAGATTGCCGCTCGGGATATGAAAACATGGAAATTTAGAATGGTGAATGGATTCTCAATTTGTAAAGGTGCGGAACTCTTCCATCACAGAGTGATGGCATGTTTGTAGAAAAGTGCACGTTGACTATCTTCCATCACAGCGTGATGGCATGTTTGTAGAGAAGCTATTCACGAAGGAGCAATTGTCCTCCATCTTGAAGCACTAACCCTATGAAATAATGCTGTCCGATATACTATCTTTTCGATAATTTTGCAGTGAATGATAATCTCAGTTATATGTTGCGCATTCTTCTGAATGCTTGACGCTCCATTTCTAACAAACAAAACAATGATACGCACATTCATTACGCCGATGCAAAGCAACTTCACCGTAGCATTAGAATTCCCGGATGAGTATTTGGGGGAAGAATTAGAACTTATTGTGTTCAAGAAGGAAGAAGGGCTGATTGCCGAAAAGAAATCTCAGACCACCAAACTCTCCGATAAATACAAAGGCGCATTTACCAAAGAAGACGCCAAGAGTTTTGATACCCACACTAAACAAATGCGCAAAGAATGGGACAATACCTGATAGATAACAATGCTATTTCAAATTTCTTCGCCGGAAATTTTACGGTGATTGGTATGGAATTCATGGCCGAAGTAATTGACCAAACGCCAATTATCTCAGTAATTACCGAGATTGAAGCATTGTCCTGGATTTCTAGAGATAAAACTAAAGAACAGGTCGTCCAATCATTTGTACACGATGCTCATATTTTGGCACTTACTCCGGCTGTTGTTGCTCAAAGCGTGGCAATTAGACGAAGTCGAAAAATCAAAACTCCCGATGCAATTATAGCAGCTACGGCAATCATTCACCAACTTACCCTGATTACAAGCGATAGAGATTTTAATAATATTCAAGGTCTCACGGTGCTTGACCCATATAGCTTGTAATGTGTTTTCTTACCTACCAGCAGTTTTCATCTGTACAATTAACTTTACCATCCTGAAGACTTTTTTAAGTTGGTGACTACAAATGATTGTAACCATCGACTCGACTATAATCACTAATTCTTTCACTGTGTATTATCACTCTCATCAAATTCATTTTTATGTAGAACAAGAGATGAAATTTCATTCCCCATATCCACATCCTCCTCCTCACTCCTCTCCCTTTTCTTCTCATTCGCCCATTCGATTTTGCGGAGGGAATAGAGATACAAACTCTCGACTTTTGCTCGCGCCCATGAGGTCTTACGTAAGAAGCGAAGACTTGACGTGATAGTAGGATTCTCCTGAAAACACTTGATATTGATCTTTGTACCTAATTCCTTCCAACCATAGTAGTTTACCAAATGTTCGAGGATCATCTGGAGGGTTTTGCCATGTAAGGGGTCTTTTTGTTCTTGCATGATTGTGTTGTTAATTGATGTTGAGATTAATTCGATACCGGCAACTGGATTCTCTAGCAAAGATAGGAAAAAACAGTATCTTTGTCGCATGAATCTACGCTCACTTCCTCCTCATATTCTTCAAAAGCTTGGCATCGAACGCTTGAATGATATGCAAATCGCTGCTTTCGATGCACTCCAAACCAATCCCGCAACCCTGCTGATCGCACCGACAGGTTCGGGGAAGACACTGGCGTTCCTGCTGCCGGTCTATACGATGATGACGCCGGAAACTCCCGGTATCCAATGCCTTATCCTCACGCCGTCACGGGAATTGGCGTTGCAAATCGAACAGGTATGGCGCGCTATGGGCACCGGATTTAAGGTGAATACGTGCTATGGTGGACATTCCGTCAAGGTCGAACTCTCCAATCTCTCCGAACCTCCCGCGCTACTCATCGGCACGCCCGGACGTATAGCCGACCATATTCGCCGTGAAAGTATTGACCTCCGCACGACCCCAATGCTCGTTCTCGACGAATACGACAAGTCGCTCACGATGGGTTTTGAAGAGGATATGTCCTTTATTGCCGGTGAATTATCGCATTGCACAAGGCGCGTGCTCGTTTCTGCCACACGCACCGTTCGCATTCCGCCGTATATGGAAATTGCGCAGCCGCTGCTCGTAGATTATTCCGAACCTGTGAAGAGTGGTGATGAAGCACTTGCCGTGAGAACAGTATTCTCGGACGCACACGACAAACGCGGGAAATTGTTCGAACTGATTTGTTTTCTTGGTACTGAGCCAACGCTTATCTTTTGTAATCAACGTGATACAGCCGAACAAATCTCGGACTATCTGCGGCATTCCGGCATCGAATCAGCGTATTTTCATGGGAAAATGGAGCAAATTGACCGTGAAAAAACGCTCGTTAATTTCCGGAATGGCAGCGTTACCTTCTTAGTCGCGTCCGACCTTGCAGCCCGTGGACTCGACATCCCGTCCGTTCGAAATGTGATTCATTATGAACTCCCGTATCAGGAAGAAAATTTCATTCATCGCAATGGTCGTACCGCGCGAATGAATGCGACCGGCACGGCGTACATTCTCCTTCACCCCGATGAAGAGCGTCCGCAGTATTTGTGGAAATTACCGGAGGAATGTGACGTTCCGAAGGGCTGCCCGCTTCCTCCGCTAAGCGAGTGGAACACCATCTACATCAGCGGCGGCAAGAAAGATAAAGTAAGCAAAATGGATATCGTAGGTTTTTTCACAAAAATAGGAAAGCTCGACAAAGACGACATAGGTCTCATCGAAGTAATGGACTTCATGGCCTTCGCCGCCGTAAAAAAAACGAAAACATCCGCGCTCCTGCACGCCATTAACAATGAAAAAATGAAAGGGAAGAAGTATAAGATTCAGGTGGCGTGGTGAGAGGGGAGTGGGGTATTTCTGTCCTTGCCGAATAAACAATCATCCGAACGCTGCATTGCGAAGAACCAATCCTAGCGGGATTGAACGTTTGTAGAAAGGTGCACATCTCTAAGAAACGACCCCAGCGGGGTCGAATGTTTGTAGCTCGCCCAATAAAAAATCGCCCAAATATGGGAATACACAGACCCAATCCCAGCGGGATTGAATGTTTGTAGCAAGATGCACATAAAAAAGAAACGACCCCAGCGGGGTCGAATGTTTGTAGCACGCCGAATAAAAAATCGCCCAAATATCGGAATACGCAGAACCAATCCCAGCGGGATTGAATGTTTGTAGCAAGGTGCACATCTCATAAGAAACGACCCCAGCGGGGTCTAATGTTGCACTTCGGTTTGGTAGAGCGTTGAGCGGAGGGCGAGTTTGTGTACAAAGGACTGAAAGGACAATAAAGACTCAGCTTAACAGATTGCTGATTAATTAATTTCCCGTCCGAGCGGTTGACATAACCGTCCGTCAACACTTACCGTAGATTCAGTACTGCAGGAAAGCCACATCCAACGTTAGATAGCGTAAATCTATCTCATTTTACCGAGATTTTGTAACTTGTAGCTGGAATAGAAAGTAACGACTTATCCGAAGTACGGATGTGCAGTACGTTTCATAGGTAAGTGTTGATGGTCAGTTGTATCAACTGTCCGTACGGGAATAAATAAAATTCACATTAATTTCTTAAATTTGAGCAACTCTAATGTATTTCCACTCATTTACTAGTTCAACATGAAAAAGCTACTACCCACTTTATTAAAATTCTTCTGTCTAATCCTGCTCTTCATTTTCACTACAACTAATAGCTATGGTATTAAATTTACTGCAATAAAATCAGGAAATTACAGCAATCCAGCTATTTGGGATTTAGGGATTGCCCCGCCCTTTACAAATGATTCAAATGTTGTGTATATACCTGCTTTAATTACTATTAACCTTGATAGTAATCTTGTCTATGAAGGGGTATCTGCTGCTTTAGTGATAGATGGATACATCACTTCTACGAAAAACATCTCGATAACGCTCAACAAAGCTCGTTTAAGTGGATTAGGTAGAATCATCGTTAATGAATTTCGTATAAATACAAACTCTTTCGTTTATTTTACAGGACAAATTACAGCAGAACATATTTATATAACAGATAGTTGTAGATTGAATGCTACTCTACAAGCAAATCAGACTCTTACCATCACGTCTTCCACTCTTACGTTCACGAAGGGTAGTTATTTGTGGTTAAAAAAGTCTGCAACTATTATCCTCGATGGCGGATCAATCCATACTGAGAATAAGAGTAGTCTTTATTCAAAAGAAACGTACAACGTTATCTACCAAGGTAATTCATCATCGACAGGAATAGAACTCTCCGGGTCAGGGTTAAATAATGTTACAATAGATGTCGATACGAATAATACCGTTACTTTGCTCTCGGACGTTATGATTGCCGGCACTCTCGCCTTGAAAAAAGGGACATTGGTACTTGATTCGACTCTATTGACAATTAATGGAAGTATTGATACAGCAGGTAAAGGACATATTGCTTCCGGTGAACATGCGAGGATAACGATAAATTCTGCTAATGGAACCTTGGGAGCATTGGACTTCGGCTCAACAATATCCCACCTTAAAAATCTAAGTATAAATGTAGGAAATAATAAAAAAGCATCAATACGCGGTTCCCTCTCAGTAGATGATAGTCTTGTTCTCAAAAATGGTACACTCACAATTAACGATGCATCGCTCATTATCAAAAATATCTTCACTGGTAATGGCGCATTGCAGGGAAATAGAACAACCAATCTCATTCTTGATTCAAAAAGCAGTGCACCGATTTCTTTGCCCTATAGTGGACAAAGCATCCATGATCTTACCATTCTCGGTGAGGGAATTAGAGTTACTCCAGCTTCCTCGCTTACGATAGGTGGCGTTCTGTTCATGAATACAAGTGGAAGTTTTAATCTCAATGGAAATACTTTAGTTCTCGATACCGGAAGCGTTGTATCTGGTAATGGTAAAATACTGGTCAATCCTGCTTCAAACATGACGATTCTTTCTTCGGGTGGTATTGGCTCGCTGCAAACGGTGGGTACATTAGGTAATCTAACGATAGATTGTAACGATAAAGTCGTACAACTTGCTACACCTCTTACGATAGCCGGAGTACTATCTTTAAAACATGGAGGATTGTCATGGTATGGTAATGAACTAACTATTAGGGGAGATATAGCTGCTAACGGATCTGGACTTTTCTACTCAGATTCTACGTCGTCTCTCTCGATACTCACTCCGGCTCCGCCACAACGAGAAGTACCATTCGCTCCTGAACAAAATTCATTGAAAACAATGAAAATAAACATTGCTAATGGTGGATTTATGCGTGTTGGGTCTCTGGTGAGTATAAAAGATACGCTTATGTTTATCAAAGGATCATTAGATATCGGCCAATCGGTACTTCGTATGGGTGAATCCGGGGTAATTCTTGGCGGTGGTAGCACTTCATACATCAACACCGAGTCGGATGGAGCAGTGGAAATAAATGTACCGAATGGTATTAATCCGGTACTTTTCCCTCTCGGAACTTCAAAACACTATTCGCCTGCAAAAATCACCATAAACCCTGGGTCATCAAATCGAAATATTCAAGTAGGCGTGGTGAATTCTGTCAAATCCAGAGGGATATTAGGCGAAGATATTTCAAGCTCCCAACCCTTAGTTGGTGCTACATGGAATATTAGTTCGCAGAGTCAGGGAAATCTCAATGCAAAGATTCAACTACAGTGGACTTCCTTGATGGAAATGAATGGATTTAACCGTAAAACAGCATACATTTCACAATTTGGGAACGGGCTGTGGGATTCCAGCCCGGTGGATGAAGCGGTCGATATTTCAGATACAATTTACAGTCTAACAAGAAAGAGTGTATCTTCTTTCGGTAGCTTTTCAGTATTTGATATTAAGACCATTACCGGAGTGGACGAAGCTAATAGTGACAATTCTTTTGAACTACTATCACATCCATCAAGTAATGAAATTGAGATTCGAAGTTTGAATTCTAGTCAGAAGCCACTCACCATTACTATCTACAATACACTCGGTCAGGTGATGGGAATCTACACTACCAATGGAACTACTACAATAATTCCAACAACCAGCTTATTAACAGGTGTGTACATTATGGAATTGAAAAATGAGCAAATGAAAATGGTAAAGTCTTTTGTCTGGTTGTAAGTATTGATGGTGAAAACAACAAGAAGCCAGATTTAAGAAAATTGTAGAATCAAGAACTTATATAATATCAGATTGCCAGAAAATGCAACTGACTGCTTGACCATACATTCCCGTCCGGGCGGTTGTTACAACCGCCCGTCAATACTTGCCGCTGAAACGTACTGAAGGATAGCCACATCGAACGTTAGATACAGTAAAGCTATCGCATACTGCTGAGATTTTGTAACTTGTAGTTGTAATAGGAAGTAACGACTTATTCGAAGTACGGACTAGCAGTACGTTTCATATTTAGGTGTTTTTGGTCTATTGTATCGACCGACCGGACGGGAAATTTACTTCTTGCCCTTCTTGATACTTGACCAAAGAATGAGGACTATGTTTGATAAAATAAATGGAAGCAGGAATCCTATAAACTCTTTCCCTTGATGACACCTAATCACAGAGCTAAGAAAGTCATTATCTTGTATTCTCCATAATACAAGTAATAGTCCAAAATATGATAGCAAGAAGGATAGTAATAAAGCAATGGTGTCGGACCATTTAAATACTTTTGATACTACAAAAGCTATACAAACCATAAGAAAATATGCAGCAACTTGAAAAACAAAAGCAGCAGCAAATACGGATGAACCTGGTCTAACGATAGACGTGCTAATGAAAGACGAGATAAAGCAAAGACAGAATGAAATTACTATGTATCTGTATAACATGCTAGTTAGATTAATAAGAATTGAGAATTTTCTATCAAAATAGTAATTATAACTGACATTACTTACTCGCCATATTCTTCCATCACAGAGTGATGGCACGTTTGTAGAAAAACACCCCCACCGGAATCCTCTTCGACCCCTATTGGGGTCGTACGTTCTGTTCTGTGTACATCTTGCTACAAACATTGAATCCCTCTGGGATTGAAGAGGGGAATTTTCAGCTATTCGCGGAAGAAAATTTTCTCCTTCTCCAAAGAAAAGCTACTCACCATCGATTATAACATCCTACCGGACTAATAGTTAGACATATTCCCCCATCTTACTTGCCACATACCCCAATGCCGGCGCGTACGTTTCAATTCCATGTGCTACATTCTCGAATACTTTCACGTCTTTCAGACTTTTGATGTGGAGTCGGGCGTTTTTTATGGATGTTTCGTAGGGAAAGAGCAGGTCTTTGTCGCCTTCGATGAGATAGGTCGGGACGGTGACGCCTTGAAGTTCGACGGCCATGTTGTAGGGTTTTTGGGTGTTGTCTTTGTAGCGGGTGAGGGCGAACACTTCATAGTCGATGAGGAGCTGTTCTGCGGTAGGGGAAAGCTTTTGGTGCGGCTTACAGAAGATAGCATTATCGAGAAATGCCCGCACATTCTTCTCTTTGGGAGAAATAATGGGTAAGAGGTTGTAATATAAATTCTTGAGTGACATAGAAAACGGCTGCACACACCCCGGATTGAGTAAAAAAGCGGCTTTGATACGTCCAGGAAAGACAAGGCATGCTTTCATGCAGATAAGCCCGCCGAAGGATGCGCCCGCGATACATGCTTTGTCAATCGAGAGGGCATTGAAGAGTTCGAGCGCCCATTCTCCAAAGCCGAGCGAATGGATATCGGGCGTGTTGCCATCGCTGAGATTCGGCAAACCATTCGTTTCGACGAGATAGATCTTGTGCGTCGTGCCAAAGCTATCCAATGCGCGGTCCAAGTCCCAAAAGAGAGAAGTAGTGCGCGCTCCGGGAAAGATAACGAGGGTGTCTTTGGTGTTGCTATCGGTATGGAGTCCCCACACATGCGTCTTGCCTAAGCTAGTGTTGACGGTGAACCGCTGATACGTGCGTCCATTAGCTGTTTCGAGGGAATGCACCCAGCGTTCGAACCATTGTTTGTCGGTGGGTATGTCTTTGAAGTACGATTGTTTAAAGATGTTCATAGGTTTGAATTGAATAGTGCAACATTTTAAGGGCGAAATTACAGAGGATTTGGGAAATAACGGTTTTTGCTACAAACAGGTCGCCCCGAAGGGGCTAAATGGACATTATTGTGGTGCTTTTGCTACAAACAGGTCGCCCCGAAGGGGCTAAATATCAGATGTAGCCCCATCGGGGCGACCTGTTTGTAGCAAAGCGTATCCCCATGATATATTTAGCCCCATTGGGGCGACCTGTTTGTATTAAGGCGAATTTCCCAATGAAATGTAGCCCCATCGGGGCGACCTGTTGGTAACCAATACATCATTCTTCCCTACGCCTGGACGGCAACGGGTGTCCGCAGGCGAGGATTGGAATATAACTGAGGGGAACCCAATCAATTAAAACGGAAGCGACACGCCGAGTCCCCATTTGAAATTGCCTGCGCCGAGATTGCCGACGCCGAAGCGGGCATCGAAGCGGAGGAAAATCACATTGCTGATGAAGGTGGGGATGCGGGCGAGACCGAAGCCGACTTCGGAATACCAGTCATCGCCGGTGGGGAGGTATCCTGTTACGCGCGAACGCCAGCGACCGCTTGCTGCTGCGCCGATGAGGTCGATGCCGCGGCCTTCGTAGAGCGGTAAGCCAATAGCGCGCCACCAGATATCGGTGAAGTTGATTTCGGCGGTGAGAGCGGTGTATTCGGTGCCGCCGTAGAGGCCGATGGGCGCCGAACCGAAATTCCCGAAGATAGTAGCTTGTGCTAATTGCGCTTTTTGGCGGAATTGATATTGGATGGGAATGTCACCGGTTGCAATTCCTGCTTCTACAAGTGCATGGAGTGAAATAGGTGAGTAGCCGGTGGGGATAAGCGAGAACATTGCTTCGCCCGCTACTTCGAGCGAACGGAAGGGTTTGCTCAGTGTGTATTCATCGCCGTAGAGTCCTGCAATACCAAGCGAGTACATTGGTCTGCCATTGAAGGCGATGCTGAAGACATTACCCCATTTTGCGCTGATACCGAGTGTGCGATAGGAGCCCTCGACGATTGCAGGGTTCGAGCGCCAGCCGCCTTCGGTAAATATCGAACGTTTGGTAAGATTGGTGGTGGAGAATTGACGGGAGAATTCTGCTTCTGCTTCGAGATTAATACCCCAAATTGTGCCCTTGGCATTCACCGAAAAACCGTCTGAGCGGAAATAATCGTAATAATCTTCATGTTCGAGTGCTGAGCTAAGTGTATTAAGTGATGTAATATACGAGCGATCACTGCTATTGGTACCTTGCCATGAAAAGATCTTGCCGGAGACTGAGTAGCGTTTCATCGAATCGAGATAAGCCGTGAGTCCCGCTTCGCCCATGTACCGGTGAATGCCCAAGCTATAAGCGCCTTTGGTGGAGAAGGAGAATTGTTTGAGCGAGGAGGTTTGTTCGGCACCGAGGATGATACTGCCGACTCTATTGAACTCAATAACAGGTCCATAGCTGAATTTGACAAGGGAGTTAAGCACTGAGTCGGGTGGTGTGGCGGCGACCAAGCTGTCGATGCGGTGATAAATGTCTTTTTCACGATCGGTGAGCTCCTGGAGGGAATTTTTCTCCCAGAATTCACTTTTGGTGGAATCTGCCTGTGGTGCGACAGTGATGCGGCGACGTTCATCGCCAAAGACAGAATCGGGGATTGGTTCATTGAGCTTAATGTCACTATAAATACTAGTCGCGATGACATCTGCGCCGAATTCCACAAAATTTTTCACAATTTCTACCTTTGCCTTGGCTGTCACCTGCAAATAGGTTGGCTGCCACATATCTTTTTGAATTTCCTCATACTTTTGCACATAGCGCATGTTCTTGACAAAGCTAATTGCCGTTGCTTCGCTTGGAGAAAGGTCAGCTTCAACGAGATTATACGTCCCTTCGATGATTTTGAGAGTACCACGGAAGGCAGGAAGGAGGGTGCTGTTGGGTTCGACCGAAATGACGTAGACGTATTTATCTCCATACGTAGTGCGCTCTTGCAGTGAAAATGTATAGCGTGAAAAAGGATCCGATGAGAGTGGAGAAAGAATATCAGCGCTCACGATTTTGATCGTCTCGTCATAAAAACTGATAAAATTTGCGATGGTGAGGAGATTTTGCTGTTTGGCTAAATTCGCCGTTTGCCTGCGTTGGAGAATTTCTGCGTGGTATCGTTTGTTCACATTATCGCGTGAAATTTTTGAGTAGGTCTCCATGATATAGAGTGAGTTTTTTTCATCAAGCTCGCCCCCTATACCGAATTGAACGCGATTCTGCCCGCCTTGCCGATTATTGGGTACTTGTTGACCGCCGGTACCGACGCCTTTTCCTTCGAGTTCGAGATTGAATTTAGAATACAGCACTCCGGTGAACGAACTGATTCGTTTGAGGTTTGCTCCTTTCCGTTCGATAGCGCGTCGGATGACATTCTCGGCGGATATTTCGCCGGTGATTTGGACGGATTTCATACCGACGGGAGAGGGCTTGAGGGAAATGGTGAGTTGGGTGGACGACTCTTGAACTGAAAATTTTTGATTGACATAACCTAATGATTTAACTTCAATTGTATAATTTCCCTTAGGCATTGGGATCCGAAAAAAACCATTACTGCCGGAATAGCTTCCACGCCTCGTATCAAGGACTCGAATAGATGCACCTATGATTGGTTTTTTGGTATCTGTATCTATTATTGTGCCTTGGATGGTGAAGTTTTCTTCTGCGTTGAGGGAGAGGGAGTAAGTAATCAGATATAATACTGTGATGACAAAACTATGGACTAGAGATTTCATTAAATTGCATCCTGTTTGATTAAAAATGACATTATGGTAGAAGCTCATAAACGAGTGCGCGCTATAACGACAGCTTGTAGAATTTAGTTGCTTAAAGAAAGAAAATAAAAATGAATGGACTCTGGAATACGCTGATTCTGCTAGTGGGCAGTAATATTTTTATGACGTTTGCCTGGTACGGGCATTTAAAAAACAAAGAACTGCCTCTTTGGAAAGCAGTTCTTATGAGCTGGGGTATCGCATTTTTTGAGTATTTATTGATGATTCCTGCCAATCGTCTCGGCTATCAGGTAGCGAGTGCGTCGCAATTAAAGATCATGCAGGAGGCGATTACGCTTGTGATTTTTGTCGGCTTTGCCGTGCTCTATTTAAAAGAACCTCTTCGATGGAATATGCTGGTATCACTTGGCTTAGTCGGTGCAGCAGTATTCTTTGCATTCCACAAGTGGGAATAATTACGGACGAGTGCCGAGGCGAAGATTGACATTTACTCCATGTTCGTATGCTTTATCAATGAAATCATGAAGCTTGATAATTGTTGAGTCTAATTTCACAGAAAATTCTTTATCGTAGAGTAGCTTAGTTACAACCCCGCTTCCTGTCTTGAGATCGTTGACCGTCTTGCGAACATCTGTAATAAGTCCATCGGCATTATTGAGAGTGCCGTCAGTTTTGGTGATTAGATTTTGCACTGATATGGTGGTAGCATCTAATTTCCCTAGCAGCTCGCGTACTTTCGGTTCGTTGACTTGTACTGCTTGTCTTAGATCAACAGATAGTGCTTTTAAGTTATTCAAAGTGGCTTGAAGCTCGGGTTTGTTTTGTTGAATGAATGTGTTCAATCCGATAACGAGTTGATTGGTATTATCAATAGCTTCCCTCATCTGGGCGACGACTTTCCCATCTGCGAGTAGGTTGGTTGCAGCGGCAGTGATTGTATCGAGACGTTTAATAAGGATTCTTGCATCCGTGCCGAGATCTCCTACCATAGCAATTAGTTCTGTAGCATCCGTTGCTATGGTGCCTTTGATTTCTGATTGTGGGTTAAATGTACCAGCGATACCGGGCGCAAGATCGATTTTTTTCCCTCCTGTTATTTCGAGCATAGAGATACGTGCTGAAATATCAGAATGAAAGTCAGAAATATCATCGATAGCAGCTTGAACAAGCACGCCTGATTTATCATTTTTGACTGATAGCACGGTGCCACGTTTTACTCCATTGACCATCACAGAGGACGAAACATCGATTCCACCTGAAGATGGAAACTTCATACTAATAATCTGTTGCGTACCGGAGACAATCCAGCCGCGCCCTAGTGAAATTCCGATGATGAGAATAATCAATGAAAGCAGAGAAACGATACCGACTTTAATTTCTGTTGAACGCTTGGAAGTCATAGTGTATATTATATTTAAGAATTGAACCGAAGTATAAAAAAAGCCCTTCGCAAAAGGGCTTTTGGTTCGTATAACGCGACCCGTAATTTATTTAGAATGGAATGTCATCATTTGGATGTTGAGGCTCTGCTGATTGATGATCTTCTGTTGACTGTTGTGAACTACCGACTTGTCTTCCATCGAGGAGGAGGAGATTGTCTGCCATGATTTCTGTATAATATCTTCGGGTACCGGAAGTATCATCAAATACTCGATTCTGAATTTTACCTTCAACATAAATCCGTGAGCCTCGATGTACATGACGGTGCATAATATCAGCAAGTCCTCGCCATGCTATGACAGTATGCCAATCTGTATGCTCTTGGATATTACCGTCTTTATCTTTCCACGTTTCGGTAGTTGCAAGTCGTAACGTAGCAACAGGAACCCCGCTTGGAGTGAAATTCATTTCAGGGTCTTTCCCTACATTACCGATAAGCATTACTTTATTAAGTGATCTCGACATTATCGTACCTCACTAAATTGTACAATAAAAATATAGATAAATAATTAGGTTATCCTAAAAAAGTAGAATAGCTTTTTGCAAAATAGAAAATATTTTGCAAAAAGCTACTAAAAATTTAAATTCGACTTGGTAATTGTATGAAAACACAAGTTGAATTGTGAGAGTACATAAATCGATCTTCATTTTGGAAGATACTTTTTACGAAGCGGAAGTTGACTCTACTTGTTCATCATTCGAATTTTTGAATGTTTGGGCGATTCGAACTGCTGTCTGTCGTAGTACTTCAGGGTTGTTATAAAAGCCTGCATTTGCTTGAAGCTGTACTTGCTGTAAGCGTTCAGTAAGCTGTGAACCGACGATGGTACGAGAAGTAGTGGATAGTTCTAGTGTATCTTCGCGGCGTTGCAAATGTTCTGTTTCTGTTTGCTCCAGATCAGATTTTTTTTGCTGAATCTGTTCAATTTGAAAGTTTTGCGAGGGACGGCGAACTGAATCTAAAGAATTGATAGCCATAAGATTACCTATTGGAATAAATCAATAAAGATTTTTGTTGATTAAATGTTCGTAAGCGAATTTGAGATTCGTTCATTTTTCTTTTGAGATTTTCTACCAAAATACTGTCAGCTTGAATTAAATTTTGAATTCGAGAATTCCATGGTTCACTGTTTTTCCGAATCTCACTTTGTCCTGAGTTGCTGTGATACCATATAACTAACTTATCTAACTGAACTTGACGTAAATCATACAACAAATTGATTGAATCACTTATCATGATATTATCTGATTCAGCTACATTGTCTGATTCAGCTACATTGTCAGATGCTTTAATGATATCTGCAATTTGAATGGTTATAAACTCAATTGTTTGTAATATATCTTGGACGGTGCTATCCATAACTATTATATAGTAGAGTCGGTTACATGGCCTTGCTGCTCAAGAGTACTTGCAATAAATTTTGAAAGTTGAAGTGCTAATTCAGAGGGAATTTGTTGCACCACTTCATTCGTAGCAGAATTTACTATTTTCAGTATGATTTTATTGGTGTCGTTGTCTATTGAAAATCGAAGTGCAGTATCCGGCGTATTGAAAATATCTTGTAAACTTTCGGACAGCTTGTTAAAATCAGTATTTAGTTTTTTGGTATTAGATTCTGATATTAATTTTACACGTTGCGGTGATTGTACAACTACATCATCATTTCTTTCTTTAGAGCTTGTAAGCTCAGAACGAATTTCCACAGTTTGTATCACCGGAGAAGAAATTGTATTCTGAATTGGAGCTATTGTCATAACTTTACTCCCGAAAAATTAACATTTAAACATGTATTCTCTGATAAAAATACACTTATGTAATAAATAAATTTATTAGAATTACTGTTAAGATGCGGATGGGAATCCGTTCAGTAAACTAAATTGATTTTGAGCTTTTAAATAAACTTTCTGAAGATTCTCATATTCTTTTCGTAAGCTGTTTGCTTGCGTATCTACTCTTTTTTGTAATAATAAAGTACGATTACTTACTGAAGTTATCTGACTTTGAAGAGATGAGTTCCGAGTACTGATTAAGCCATCACTACCAAGTAAAGCTGTTATAGCATTTTTTGCTTTGGCAGCAAATCCATCAGATGTCGTAAATAAATTTGATATTTTCTGAGGATTAGATTCGAGAAACTCTTGTAGTGTATCTTTGTCTGATACACTTAATGTACCATCATTTGCGATCTTAATCCCGATATCGGTAAGATATTTGGGATTACCATCTCCAGAAGTTGTTATAGGCTCAGCAACTAGATTACGGAGCTTAGAATAGATATTTCGAATGCTTGGATCGCTGCGTAAAATAGATGGATCTTGTTTTAAATACTTAACAACATTATTGTAAGTATCTAAAAAGGGCTGTATTATAGTACTCGCCAATTTATCAGTATCAACAGTCGTAGTCAGATTGATAGGTGCATCATCAGCAGCTTGAGATTTCTGGAGGTTAATCGTTACCCCTTGTAATACATCGCTGAATGAATTTTTGTCACGTGTGACTTGTACGCCATTTATCAAAATTTGAGAATCTAAATCATTGTAATTAACTAATCTATATCCGGCTCCGGTAGTTGTAGATTGAAGTCGGGTGGCAGAATTAGGATTGAGAGAAACTGCTGTAATGCCTAAATCACCCAAAACTTCACCATCTGTAAAATTGACTTGATTGACAGCACCGGTTGATTTTGATGTAAAAGTAAGGCGAGCAGTCGAAGATGTATCTTTAATAACAGATGCAGATACAGTTGAGGATGAATTTGCATTTACAGATGTTGCAATTTTTGATAGAGCTGTTTCATAGGTGTCGGCGATGTCGAAAGTAACGTCTGAAGAAACAGAATTTATCGTTATGGTTTTGGTTAAACCAGCGTAAGTGTATGCATCCGATAAATTTTTACGGCTACTTATGAGTATGTCATTTGTAGCTAAGCGATCTACCTTTGCTGTACCAATACCTATAAGGGCTGTGCCTTCAGCAGTGGCTGTCAAAACAGAAGTATCGGAAACGGTAACTTTCTTGGTATTAAAGCTTGCAGGAGCTTCGACGGTAAAAAGGGTGTCTGCTTTTGCAGTGAGTATTTCTAACTGAGTACGTAATTTATTGAGAAAAACTTGTCGGTTCTCGAGTGTAGATTGTTTGTTTTTTAGAGCATCAATATCCGGTTGTTTCGTACGCCGAAACGACTCAATGAGCAAATCACTCGAGGACTGACTGCCATTCGAGAGACCGTTACCGACAGATAATGCTGTTCCTAAAAGATCTGACATGATTTTCTTTCAATTCGCAAAAACTATAAATCTGTGTATTAGATTTTCCTAAGATTTATTCTAAATTAAATGCTTTAGCCCAAGTATCTCGTAGACCTTGAATTATATTCAATGCTTCAAGATTTTTATTTTGTGCAATGCATCTTTGACAATAGTCGTAGAGTTCATAAAGCCGATTTGCAGGCTCTGGATAGTCGAAATTTAAAGCACCCATCAATTCTACTAATACTCGATTCATTCGAGGCATATTATTTTGCTTACAACTGACAATAAATAAATCGTATGTTTTGAGTGTGATTTTTTCAGGGCTCCATGTTAAAACTTCTTGGTCAAGATATGCCGGAACATTTCTATCACCACCATAAAGCTTCCTCGCTGCTAGTTGTTGCGCCGGTGTGGGCATGTCTTAAATATACGTTTAATTTTAAAGAAAAATACAATTAAAATTTACTCTGTTTTTGAGGAAATCTATTTACTTGAAGCATAATCTCAAATACCGTGCCACCTGAAAAAAGCCGGCGATTTGCAGGCTGTAGTTTATCGTTTTAATAATCCAGAAAGGCGGACGAATTGCTCGCTCCGCCTTTCTAGAATTCTCTTAAACTGAAATGCTAATTTTCAGATTCGTTTATTATTTAATTAATAATTAACGGAACAATTGTAAATACTCCTGTGGGCTTTGATTAGCTTGAGTAAGAGTGATTATCGATGTTTGTTGTAAGAATTGCGCCTTCACAAGTTCTAACTGTTCTGTAGCCACATCCGCATCTTGTATACGAGAAATAGCAGCATTGTAATTTGTGATCTGTGATTTCAAAGAATCTGTTTGAGAAGCAAGTCTATTAGTAACACCACCAAGATAAGAGGCGACCTTGTTTACATTGTCCAAAGCAGCGGCCAAACTTGTAAGTGTTGTTGGGATATTTGATATGTCAAAAATGCCCAAACTGCTGCTACTTATAGAACTTAACGAATTCAAATCCAATCCTGTGACGCCTGCAAAGTTGCTGTTGTTAGTGACAGCAGTTAGGAATACGCCGTCAATATTGAAATTTGTAGAACTTACTTGTGTAGTCAAATCGACAGCGAGTGTAAGCAATGAGTTGCTTGCATTGAATCCAATCACGAAATCGCCTGAGAATCCACCGTCTAACAATTGACGTCCACCAAAAACTGTTGAGTCAACAATTGTTTGAATTTGCTGAGCAAACCGATATGCAGATTGTGCAAGCGCTACTTTTTCGTTCGTACCAAGAGCTCCAGAAGATGCTGTAGCTGCTGCATCTTTAATACTTGTAAGAAGATTGTTGATGTTGTCAAAAGCATCTTGAGCTATATTGGTAACGCTTTCGGCTTCACCGACTGCTCCAAGTGCAGCTTTGAGTGCACCGTTCCGTGCTAAAAGCGAACGGGAGGTGATATAACCTGCCACGTCATCTGCAGCCGAGTTAATACGCTTACCGGTAGATAAACGAAGTTGACGAAGTGCAATGTTTGTACTAGATGCCTGTAGTGCGTTGTACGCATTTTCGGCTGGGGTATTTGTGCGGATTCTACTTCCGCCTGAAACTGCTGAGGGCATAATAAACCTCCATGTAATTTATCCTAAACTTTGGGCATCCTGCCGTGTATTTTTATTCCGTGAACAATTGTCGGCATGCTTGTATCTAAACTTTAGATTTTTTTAATAACCCGATTGTTCAATACTATCGGTGGGTCGTGTGTATTCAGTTTTTTGTAAAGAATCAACTTTTTCACGTTTAATGACAACGACTGTTGAATCATCGCTATACATTGCATCGACGCTGAATCTTTGAACTTCTTCAAGTATTTTATAAGCCAATGTCTTAGCATCATCAGCAAAGTGCAGTTTCAATATATCTGCTAATCGTTGATACCCAAATAAATTCCCGGAGGCATCCTGTGCTTCCAAAATTCCATCGGTAAAGAGAAGTAAAATATCACCAAAATTCATGTTTATATTTTCAACACTAAATTTTTGCTCTGGAATAATTCCAAGAATTCCACCGGTGGGATTCAACAATCTTGATTCACCATTTTGTGCTGAATAATGAAGTGGTGAGCAATGACCTGCATTTGCAAATAATACAAGCCCATTTTTTGAGCTGGTCAGTTCGCAATAAAACAAAGTAACGAATCTCTCAAAGGGGAAGGTTTCATACAATAACTTGTTCAGATGTGAAATTAATGACGAAATTTTTGTGTGATATCCTACACCCATCCTAATAGCACCGGATACAAATAGAGCTTGAATTGCTGCGGGAAGACCTTTGCTGGCAGCATCACTGATAACAATACTCACTCGTTCGTTATCTTCCGGTGATTTCAAATAATCAAAATAATCCCCACCGACAATATTATCCGGTATAGAGATACCAAAGATACTGTAATCGTAGAAGTTAAGTAGATGATCAGGAAGCAAACCTCTTTGTATTTCAGAAGCTTTATCCAAGTCTCGCATTAATTTTTCTTGCTCAGCATGTCTTGATAGATTACGTAAAGCCGTCGTTGCGGCACTGCCTATGACACTTAAAATATCAAAAAAATCTTGATCAAGTTGTAAGCCGTTGAATGCCAAAGCGTAACTGTAATATTTCCCGCTTGCGCGTTTAACGATTTCACCAACACCTGTCGCTGAATATTGGTGGATTCCTTTCTCTCGGAGGAGAGAATCTGTTTCATAATTTATAACAGTTCGACGAGCAGATAATAAAGCAAAAACAGGTTGCTCTGATATCTTAACAGAATAATTATCGGGTATCTCATCCATTTCACCATATTGGAATTCAAGTCCATAAAAATCATCTGTCTGCGAGAGAGCCCAGACCCTGCCACCGATAATATTCAGTTCTTTTCGATCAACGAAGTATCGAACAAGTGCATTTAACAAATCAAGTTCACTTGTAAATTGAACGGAAAACAACTTCTCAACTAATTTGTATATTTCTCTCTGTGTCATTTTGTATTATAACTTATTGATGTAATTAATAGGATGCTTTATCGTTAAAGTTTGTGAAATTTTTGAATAAAAAATCAAAAGGCATAATTATTGCCAAGAAAACCACGATATTTGCTCTGTGAATTTGCAAAAGGATTACATTGCTTGCTTTTTTTAAGCAATTTACTGCTTTTTATATTGTAATTTTCAGGAACAATAAATCAATATTCAATTTTTTAATCTGTGTTTATATTATTATTCAACTACACCAGCAATAAGTGAGGCAATATGAGTAAATCTATTATCAAGTATGTACTTTTCCTGACAATCCTTTGTACACTCCTTTCTGCACGATCATTTGCAGCGCAGACCACTTCGCTATTTGCTTTTTCAAAAAAATCAATTTCATCACAAACAACCCTTCAACGATTAGATACCGTAGCTTCCATTTCCAGAAAGCAAGCATCAGATTCGTCTATCACTCGAATTAAATCTGTGAAAGAAACAAAAGATGGCTTGTTGTTGACCGTAGAGCTTGCAGATGATCAGCAAGTACTTATGATCTCAGCATATAATTTACTTGGTAAAAAGTGCTTGATGTTTATAATGGCGGTGAAAAAGCCGGAACGAGGGAGTTCCCTATAAATACTAATTCAATCCCAAGTGGAATTTATATTTGTGTCGTCCAAGGTGATAATTTTAGACTTGCTGAAAAATTCTTTGTATCAAAATAAATAATAAAAGCTTATGAAATGTTTGCGTCATTTTTGGATGTTTGCATTTTTACTTTTGGGGAATGTTAATAGTGCAATTTCACAAGCAACAAGCTCCGGCTTGGCTGAATCTTACCTTCAACGTCCCGTCGGAGCAAGAGCAATAGGATTCGGTGGGGCTTATACGGCTGTTTCCAACGAACCTAATGGTATGTTTTTTAATCCTGCCTCCTCTGCCTTCCTTTCATCAAGACCTCAATTCTCACTCATGGTTTCCCCGATGCAGTTCGGACGAAATCAATATGCACTTAGCTATGGACAGTCAATTCAAAGTTGGGGTGTTTCCGCCTCCGTAAACTCCATGCAATCTGCGAAATTTGCAGCTACAAATCTAAATGGCGACTATTTAGGAGATTTCTCGAACGAACAATATGATCTCTCTATTGGTGGTTCGTGGAGAAATGACATTTTCTCACTTGGTGCAAGTGCAAAATACCTCATCAACGCTCTCTCCGGATCGGGTGCAAGTGGCAAGACCTTTGCTTTTGATTTTGGAGCTAAAGTGAATTTTATCGATCTTTTTACTTTTGGTGCATCTATTCAGAATATTGGTGGAAGAATAGATTGGAATTCAGTCAATGGAAAAGATCTTATTCCTTTTACAATCCGAGCAGGCGTTGCTACAGAAATTGGTATTAATCAAGAAGAATATGTAGTGCGCTCTACAGTACGAGGTGAGCCGGAAACCGTCGAATTACCTGCGACTCAGTATCTACTTATTGCTATCGATGCTGTCTATAACCAATATGATAAAGTACCTAATATTATCCTTGGTGCAGAGTATTCTCCTTTCGAATTGTTGGCAGTGCGAGGTGGAATGTCTGTATATGGAGAGGAATTCAATGTCAATAAATTTATGCCAATGACACAATGGGGTGCGGGATTAACCGTAAAGCCTCTCGTTTCCTCTCTCCCTTTTAGATTCCAAGTCGATTATGCCGTTGCAGCTGATAATCTTGCCAATGGACAAGTAGGACATCACCTCTCACTAGTAATGGAATTTTAAATCCTCTCAATCCACGCCAACGTTTTCTATGCTAGATTCTCCCCGTAAAAAAATCGTTATCATCGGTCCGGCTCATCCCTACCGAGGCGGTAATGCTATGTTTATACAATACTTATGCAATGCACTCTCTGCCAAATTTGACGTACGTCTCATTAATTATTCCTTACTGTATCCTTCGTTTCTTTTTCCCGGCACATCGCAATTTGACCAAAGTGAAAAAGTTATTCAGGGCTTCCCAAATCAACGTCTAATAAATTCCATAAATCCAATCTCTTGGTTAAACACCGCTCGGATGATCAAACGCGAGAATGCCGATTTGGTCGTTTTTGACTGGTGGAATCCCTTCTTTGGAGCGTGTCATTGGGCAATATCTAAGCTACTGCAAAAGAAATATCATGGTAAAATCCTCTTTATTACCGAGAATTTTATATCCCACGAAGCCCGATTTGTAGATTCATTTCTCACAAAATTAGGACTTCGATATGCCAATAAATTCCTCGCACTATCTGCTAAAGTAGAACAAGACCTAAAGGGTATTGCACACGGACGTCCCATTTACAGATCCGAACTTCCCATGTTCGATTATTCACTTACACCGTTTGATTCTGAAAAAGAAAGGTTGGAATTGGGATTTACAAAGGAAGATAATGTACTGATGTTTTTTGGGTATGTTCGTAAATACAAAGGACTTGATATACTTCTTCACGCTTTTCCTCGTATCCTCGAATCACTTCCGAACGCCAAACTGCTTGTCGTTGGTGAATTCTACGACAACCCTGAAATCTATACCAATATCGTGAAGCAAAATGGCACGGCCGACCTCGTGAAGTTTGTTAATCAATTCGTTCCAAACGAAGAAGTAGGTAAATACTTCGCCGCAGCTGACGTAATGGTACAGCCTTACCGGAGTGCTACACAAAGCGGAATTCTCAATGTTGCATACAGCTTCGGTGTGCCGGCAGTTGTCACCCGCGTCGGCGGTCTGGAGGAATATGTCACCGACGGAGTCACCGGTATTGTCTCAGCACCTGAATCTCCCGAAGAACTTGCGAAAGCTGTTGTACGTTTTTATTCCCTCCACACTTCTATCGATTTTTCATCTAATATTCGCGATCGTGTATCACAAAGCGCATTTCAAGGAATTACAGATGTATTCGACCAAATACTATCTGAATGAATTATTCGCGTGATTTTGACTAAACTACCTGCAATTTATAGCGGCCAAATCCACGTCCAATCTTTCGAGAGATTTCATTCACAACACCAAACTCTCAACGATCGGTGACTTTATAATCGTGTTGAGAGAGCAGAACCTGAACACAAAAAAATATCTGTATTTTTGCAGAATAATACACTCAATACTTCTGTTTCTTACCCATAATTGAAGATAACTTATGCGCACAGTACGTTCGCCGAGAGGCACTACCCTGACTTGTAAAAACTGGCAAATTGAAGCCGCGTATCGAATGATTCAAAACAACTTAGACCCAGATAATGCTGAAAAACCCGATCAGCTTATTGTCTATGGTGGTCTAGGGAAAGCTGCTCGTAATTGGGAATGTTTTGAGGCAATTCTCGATTCACTGCGTTCGATGGATGAAACCGAGACCCTGCTCGTGCAATCGGGAAAGCCGGTGGGAATTGTGCGCACACATGAGCACGCTCCACGGGTAATTATTGCGAATTCAAACTTAGTAGGTAAGTGGGCAACCTGGGAAGAATTCAGACGCTTAGATGCTCTCGGACTCATGATGTACGGACAAATGACTGCCGGAAGTTGGATCTATATTGGAACGCAAGGAATACTCCAGGGTACTTACGAGACCTTTGCCGAATGCGCACGTCAGCATTTTGGAGGCACATTGAACGGACGTTTTGTGCTCACAGCAGGTTTGGGCGGTATGGGCGGCGCACAGCCACTGGCAGCTACTTTCTGCGGTGCAGCTTGCTTATGTGTTGAAATTGACGAAACAAGGATAGATAAGCGAATTCATGACGGATATTGTGATATCAAATGCTCAAATTTAGACGAAGCGCTCGCACTCATTACTGAGCATTGTACGAATAAAACGCCAATATCCATTGGGCTTATCGGAAATGCTGCAGAAGTATTACCTGAGCTCGTCCGTAGAAATATCCTTCCTGATGTCGTCACCGACCAAACAGCAGCACATGACCCGTTAAACGGGTATTTTCCAAACGGTATGACCAAAGCAGCAGCTGATGTATTACGAATCGAAAATCCAGCTGAATATTTGGAGCGAACCTATCGCTCGATAGCCGACCATGTACGGGCGATGCTCGAATTCCAAAAGCGTGGGGCAGTTGTGTTTGATTATGGGAATAATCTACGTGGTGTAGCCCGAGATTCAGGCGGCGTGGCTAATGCTTTTGATTTTCAAGGATTTGTACCAGCATATATTCGTCCGCTTTTTTGCGACGGCAGTGGACCTTTCCGCTGGGTGGCACTCTCCGGCGACCCTAATGATATTCATGTGACAGATCGTGCAATCATGGAACTATTCCCTGATAATGAAAATCTGCACCGTTGGATTACAAAAGCACAAAAACATGTCGGTTGGCAAGGTCTTCCTGCGCGTATCTGCTGGCTCAAATACGGCGAACGCGCCAAAGCAGGGAAGATGTTTAATGATTTAGTACGTGATGGGAAAGTATCGGCACCGATTGTCATCGGGCGCGATCACCTCGATTGCGGTTCAGTTGCCTCTCCCTTCCGTGAAACCGAAGCAATGAAGGATGGCTCGGACGCAATTGCCGACTGGGTGTATCTAAATTTCGCATTAAATGCAATTGGTGGAGCAAGTTGGGTGTCGCTTCATCATGGTGGAGGTGTCGGTATGGGGCTGTCTCTACATGCAGGCATGGTAGTCGTAGCAGATGGTACATCCGATGCAGAAGCACGACTGGGTAGAGTACTCACTTACGACCCAATGATGGGAATTTTACGACATGCAGATGCTGGATACGAACGAGCGCAGGACAATGCAGAGAAATTTGGCATAAAAATACCACTTACAAAAAGTAACCGTTAACGATTGTTAAATAAATGACAGGGTGTCATCGATGGCAGGACGAATTGCTTAATTTTACTGTCACTGAAGATGAGATGTCAGAAAAAATATATGAGGAAGTGTATGTAACCAATTAAATACCGTGTGTGTCTTCTGCTAAAGTTAGTGAATCGCAAATCCCCCAACTCGCATAAAAATTCATGATTGTTTGATACTTTGCTTAATCAGTTTAATGTACTTTAGGAGAAATTCTTTGTCATTTGCTGTGAACGAGCAGAAACTTTGGTTTTTTGTATCAACTTTTATAGGATTCACATGCAAACGAGCAGTCGCAAACACTCCAGTATTAATAATTTTGGTCAATTACCTTTCTACAAGGAGTATAGTATGGAATTAGCAATGCAAATTGAGCATCTCTTTCGGACTGACCGCAAGAAGTTTTTAGGTTTTATCCGCCAACGTGTGCGTAGTAATGAAGAAGCAGAAGATATCTTGCAAGATGTTTTCACAAATGTGCTCGCAGCTTCATCGACCGTCCAAAAGCCAATCGAAAATCTCGCTTCATGGGTCTTTACTTCTGTACGTAACAGAATTATTGACTCTTACCGAAAAAAACGTGCTGAGAGCTTTTCAGACATGCAGACCCAAAGTCAAATCGACGACGGTATGGATTCGTTTGAAAATTTTATTGGTGATTTAACACATAATCCTGAAACAGAACTTATCAGTAAGACTATATGGGAGTCAGTGTTAGATGGATTATCGGAGCTTCCTGCCGAGCAACGCGAAGTTTTTATTAAAAATGAATTTGAAGGTGTTTCGTTTAGAGAGATGTCCGAAGAGACGGGCGTAAATATCAACACGCTTTTAGCCCGAAAACGCTACGCAGTATTACATCTGCGAAAGCATCTCAAGGAATTATATAATTCCCTGTATGTGAACTAACATCTCCGACTATGTCGAAACAACTGGCAACCATCGCAGTCCGCTCAATCTTATACATATTCTCGATTGGCGGACTGCTTAGTTTTATATCCATCCTTGTCTGGTACTGCTGGAATTACTTCCACAATCATTATAACCTCACCGAAATATCCTATTTAGAAGCAATCGGCGTCGTCGCCATCGGATATGTTGGCTATTCAGCCATTAATTTTGCCTGCGAAATCCCCTCCACGAGTTCAAATGCCTGGCATAGCGCCTTCACTCAAAAAGAACCACCTCAAAAAGTAACCCAAACATCAGCTGACCCCACTTGTAAAGTGCCCCGCCATGCCGAACAGCTCTCAGCCGCAGAAAAAGAAATTCTTCGCGAAAAAATTGCCCGTTGCTGCGGTGGCGATACATGTCAAAATGAATCCGAAACGGTAAGCAAAGAATACGCCGATGCCTCTCGGTGATACGCCGGTCGTTCTTCCTGAAAACATTAGCTTTCTTTATTTATCGAAACTTGCCGCTTAACTTAACTGCCCATTATTTTCTGTACTTTATGCCCATACATTCTGCCGCGTTTTGCCGAAAACTCAGCTTTCAACTGTTTGCAATTTTTCTCACCGTTTTTGTGCTGACATCGTGCAGCTCTACTGCTCCCCGCGCGAAAGACTTTGATTTATCAAAAGATACACGTCCTCTGAATGAACGGAAAACACTTGTCCTCTCAAGCACAAAGCCCATCACCGAAGCCGACCCGAATATCCTCAATTTTGAAATTCAACGCATCGAAACCAATAATTATCCCAAAGAAATCCGCGCCATTGCTCGCGTCTATGACTCCACCGGTAATATTATCACCAATCTCGCTCCGCCATACTGCGAAGACTTGAGATATTGGGGGGCAATTAAAGAAAAACTCGGGAAGCAAACCGTTGGTATTGATAAGTTTACAGTACGTGAATTTGGCGATAAAGACTCAATTCCCTATAATGTGATGCTTACCATCGACTACTCCGGCTCGATGAGCGGCGTGCTCGATGCGATTACCGAAGGCACCGAACTCTTCATCTCCCTCAAGCAGCCGCAAGATCGCATCGGAATAGCAACATTTAATAAAGAATATACCCTCAAAGTGCCGCTCTGGGACGATAAGTCCATGATTCTCTCTACGTTCCGTTCGTCAGCAAGCAAAGGGTTCGGGATGTATTCGGCGATGAATGATGCCGTGATGAAGTCGATGAAGCAATTCGTGGATGTCCCTGAAACCTCTCCGAAAGTAATTGTGCTTTTTTCTGATGGCGAAGATAATTTTTCGACTGTTCGCACAAAGGCGATCCTTGACTCTGCTAAGAAAAACAATATCCATATTTTCACCGTCGGATTTGGATATGTAAACGAAGCTCCTTTACGGATTTTGTCGGATTATTCGGGGGGGAAGTTCTACAAAGCATATTCAAAACAAGAACTAATCAATGTCTTTCTTGATATTTATCGGAGCTTGAGAAATTACTATCTGATATCCTATAAGCCGCCTGAATATTACGGAATGCACTATATTACGTCAGAACTCACGATCCCTAATCGCTCTACTTCATTGATTGCAAAAGGTGAATACGATTCAGCACTCTTAGGTCCCGGAGTAGATGTTGGTGATATTTTTACCGGTGCTAGAATTATTTTTGACTATAACTCTTCTGTACTCAAGCCTGAGTCGATGCAGACGTTTGATGAGCTGACCGAACTTATGCAGAGATATCCACGCTTATGGCTTGAAATACAAGGGCATACTGACAACATTGGAACCGAAGAATTCAATCAAAAGCTTTCCGAAGCCCGAGCTACAAGCGTAATGGATGAGCTTTTGAAGCGAGGTATCGAACCCAAACGCCTTCGGACCCACGGGTTTGGTTATTCATCGCCTCTTGTGCCAAATGATTCAGATGAAAATCGAGCATTGAACAGACGGACTCAATTTGTGGTTCTAAGGAAATAGATTTTAATATCTTTATTTAAAAGGCATTCGTAAGAATGCCTTTTGTTGTTTCATACCGGTGGGTTTCATTCAGAATACAAGATGGTTGAGGTCTATGTCGTGTTGAATAAAAATTAAAATACTCAACTTGTTAGCCGTAACGACTCGTCGATTATATTAAAAGACTTAATTTTGGCGACTTTTCAATGTAAATCTTCAATTTATAAAATGTATAAATTTAATGCCGAAGCAATAATCCGCGAATTAAAACGCTGGCTTGACACATCATCTCCAGTTTTTGTGCCAAGATTATCGTTCATATTTGCAATTGTTACTGCGAGTTTAGGAATCTACATAGGAGTCGCAGAAAAATCGTTAACGGTTGCTACAAATGGATTTATATCTGCTACAGATGTGGTGAATGCATTGTTGATGATCGCTGCCGTAGATCGTAGTGTCAAGCAAGCAGATTTTAATTTTAACTATGGATACGGAAAGTACGAAAGCCTGGCGATTCTTTCGAGTGCTTTACTGCTACTCATTGTATCAATTAACGTGCTTTTTGAAGCGATTCACACACTCGGACAGCCATCAAGTGTTGATAATTACACCATCCTCGCTTCTTTTTCAGCGTTTTCGCTCATTGCGATGCTGTTTTTACATCGAGTACAAGTGACATTTGTAAAGAAATTCCATTTGCCGATGCTGCAATATGATACTGCCGTCCTGAAGTCTGACATTTGGATTGAAGTAGGTGTGCTTATAAATATTTTGATGGGAGCAGCACTTCATTATTACGGGGCTTTAAATATAGCCCGACTTATTGATTCAATAACTGCTATTCTGCTGGTGATTACAGCGATGAGGATACCGGTACTCTACGGTCGGGAAGCTCTCAATCAGTTACTTGATAAGACAGTTGCCGAAGATATTCAAATGGATTTACTGACCGTTATTGTCGAAAATATTGACTCTTTTTGTGAGTTTAAGAGCGTACATACTCGTCAGTCGGGCAAGGATTTGTTTATTGAAATTGATTTGGTGATGCCGTTCGATTATACTCTCGAACAAAATTTCGTGCTCGAAAATAAAATCAAAGACCGCGTTTTAGAGAAATTTCCTACCTCGATTTTCCGCATTTATGCCACTCCATGCCCGCAGGATTGTATGAAAAACGGTAAATGTTTTTGTCCTGTCAAGTCGTAATATCTGTGGGTGCACTCCTTCGGTGAAGTGTGTTGGTTTCACTGATAATCTTGCCATCCGCCATCTCGATAATACGGTGCGTACGTTGTGCAAAATCCGCATCATGAGTCACGATGAGCATTGTTTGTTTTTTTTCCTGAACGATAGCATTGAATATATCAAACACCATATCACTATTCTTTTTATCCAAGTTTCCGGTCGGCTCATCTCCCATAACGATCAAAGGGTCATTTATCAGTGCACGAGCTATTGCCACTCGTTGCTTTTGACCACCGCTCAGTTGATTGGGAGACTTCAGTGCCTGAGAGTGCATATCGAGTGTGCGGAGATGTTCCATCGCTCTGTGCTCAATTTCCTCATAAGAATACTTGGCGAGTTTGATGCCGGGTATCATCACATTTTTCAGAACATTATACTCATTTAGGAGGTAGTGAAATTGAAAAACAAAACCGATATACTCATTCCTAATTCTAGCTAAATCTTTATCGGAGTTATTGGTTAGAGGTTCACCATTGATGAAGAGTTCACCCTCGAAGTCAGTATCCATCGTCGAGAGAATATAAAGAAGGGTTGATTTCCCACATCCTGACTTGCCAACGACTGACACGAATTCGCCTTGCTTGACACTGAAAGTAATATCCGATAACACTTGAAATTTAACAGGATCAAAAAAGTACTTGTTTATCTTCTTTGTTTCCAATACATTGCGTAAAGTCATGTTATTTTCCACGTATAATTTCAACTGGATCTATTCTACTTGCTTTCCTCGCCGGTAACAGCCCTGCGATGGTAGTTGTAAACACAGCAAATGAAATTCCTATGAGATAATAAGCCAATTTATAGTCAACAGGATACGTTTTTATCGTTGGTAATGACGCTGTTTCAAAAGGAATTACACCGATAATTTTAGTTAAAATGAAACCAACTAACAATCCGAAGAGTCCGCCTGTAATACCAATAATGAGTGATAAAGAAATAAATATCCACTTCACATCACTCCCGGAAAAGCCTGTCGCTTTGAGAATAGCAATTGAGTCCATTTTCTCATAAATCATCATGTTGAGGATATTGTATATCCCGAATCCTGCAACTATAAGTAGAGTAATACCAACGGCATACGAGATAATTGAACGTACCTTGCTTCCTGTTTCAAATTGTGAATTAGCCGTCTGTGCATCGATCGCGTCAATCGAAAATCGAGATCTGTACTCTTTAGCTGCTGCAGGCGCGAGGGCAACATTGGTGAGCTTGACCTGTATATCAGTAATATATCCTGCCGATTCGCCGAGAATCATTTGTGCAGTTTCAAGCGAAGTGTAGCTCATCGTGTTATCGACTTCGGCTATGCCAATCTGACTGATACCGACAATTTTTAAACTGACAAGTCCACCTCTAAGTGTTGTAATTTGAATCACATCACCGATTTTCACGAGCATTTTTTCAGACAATCCCTTCCCGATGATAATCGTGTTCGGAACGCTAGCCAAATCAAAGACATTACCGTCAATAATATAACTGCTCACGCTGAAGAGATGTTCTTCCGCCGGCACGTCGATGCCATTGACCACACCCGTAATCTCAATCGTACCCGAATTAAAAAATACCGGCGCCGTGACTTTCGGTGCTACATCCACTATACGCGGATCTTTTTTGAGAACAGCAATAATTGACTTGCTGTTGTAGATTTCTTTGCCTCGATCTTTAGGCTTGATGGACGATATGAAGTTGTTGCTTTTGGTGTAATTATCTGATAAAGTAATCGGTTGCTGCGCACTGGGCTTAATCTCATTATACATTCTCACATGTGGGGTTCGATTGAGCATCAAGCCGTCAAGTAGATTATTGAGTCCGTTCATGAAGCTCACCAAAGCTATAAACATCGCGATTCCAAACGTCACTCCGATAGCAGCAATAGCAGATTGCTTCATTCGCGCTCGTATTAAGTTCAGGGCAATGTTGAGGATAAGTGAGATGTTCATTGCGGCTTGTAGATAATGTCTTTGGCGTTTAATCCTTCGAGTACTTCGGACTTTTGATAGTCTTTGAGTCCGATTTTGATGGCACGTTTTTCATCATTTGCCATGATAACGTATTTTTTATCAACAATGTACGAATTGGGAATGGTGATGGTATTGTGCTTCGATTGTAATATAATGTTTGCTTCTGCCGTGAGATTCGGGTACAGCTTCATTGGTGGAGTAGTAAATTGCGCCTCAACGGTGAATGTTCTGCTTCGTTCATTCATAATTGGATTAATTTTGCTAATGACTGCCTCGATTACATGACCTTTGTAACTGTCCATTGTTACTAAAGTTTTCTGACCTTGACTCACGTTAATTATATCATTTTCATCGACTTCGAGCTCGAGCATGAAGGTGTCGGCTCTCCCAATGACCGCAAGCACTGTCTGCGGATTGACAAGCTCGCCACGCTCTTTGAGAATGTCATACACTTTCCCGTCAAACGCGCTTTTAATCGAATAATCGCTGTAGAGCTTTTTATTGAGATCATAATTAATACTCGCTCGCTTGAGGTCATTTTGTAGTTGAGTTTTGAGCTGCGCAAGGCGCGCTTTGGTGGATTGGTAATTGAGAAGGGAATTATCGTACACTAATTTTTTCTGGTCGAATTCGAATTGGGTGCTCGCTTTTTGTTCCCATAAATTCTTCTGCCTCCCAAATTGAATTGAATCTAAACGAAGGCGTTCGAGAGCGATCGTAACGCTTAGCTCAATTTCCCGAAGCTTATCCGAACCTTTTCGACTATTTTCAGCGCTCAGCTCTAAAGCCGCTTTTGCATTTTCAGTATTGAGCCCGGAAGTGATATTGTCGAGTGCGAGAATTGTCTGTCCTACAGCCACTCGGTCACCGACTTTGATGGGAATCTCCAAAACGACGCCATTGACCGTGGAATAGACATTATACTGATCAATTGCCTTGACTTTGCCGGATGCATAGACGGATTCGGTGATGTCGCTGCGGGTGACGGTGAGGGATTCATTGTTTTTTTTGCAGGAACTACTTAACAATGCAAGGGATAGACAAACAAGTAATAGAGGTTTCATACAGTTAATTCCATGAGTAACAGCAAGATTCAAGTGCTAAATTATACAAATAAGATTGAACTTCATGGCATTTGTTTTCCTAACCAAGAATCTATCGACAGAGTTACACCACAACATTTACCGGGTGAAATACGTGCAACGTGCGCAACGAAAAATCCATCAATGCGTACGTTGTGTACTTCTTTATAATTATTAGAGTTACGAATAATGTTTCTATTCGTCCGTTCAACGATACGAAGCTGTATTCCACCTCACCTCAATTGAATATCTTACCTGAAATATCCTAAGACTCTTTTCCGTGATTGATTACTTGGCTTTGCTTTGCGGACGAGCAGCGGGAGGTGCTGTCGTCACCGGTAGTCCGGATGTAGTCCATTTCATGATACCTCCAAGTAATTCATAGACTTCCTTGAATCCAGATGAACGCATTCTGCTAGCTGCTGCAGAGCTGCGGGAACCGCTGCGACAATAGACCAATATGGGCTTGGACTTATCAAGAGAAGAGATTTTTTGGTCAAATGATTCGCTGTTCCAATCGATGTTGAAGGCGTTCTTCAAGTGTCCGCCGGAGTACTCTTCAGGCGTGCGTACGTCGATGAGATCTGCCGAAGGAAGTGAGCGAATTTTCTCGGCAAATTCAGTCGGTGCAAGAGTTGTTCGAGAGGTTTTAGATTGTTCGCCCGAACAGCTAGTTGCGAAGATGGTCAGTAAAAGAACTAATAAAAGACTGTATGTTTTCATGGAGTTACGGTTGAATATTTGTTAATAATTTCCTCAACTGTTTTTGCTTGGACTACACCTGATTGTCGCCATTTAATTTCGCCGTTTTTGAAGAGTATGAGTGTAGGAACTCCTCGTATTTGATAGCTTTGAGCTACTTTTTCATTGTTGTCGACGTCAATTTTGATGATCGTAGCCCTGTCACCAATGCTTGATTTCACGTCGTCCAAAATTGGCGCCATCATTTTACAGGGACCACACCATTCAGCCGAAAAATCGACGAGTGTCGGCTTGTCACTTTGAATTAGTTCAGAGAATTTGGTTTTCATTGGATAGTAAAATTGTAGGATACATAGATACTTTTGATTTAATAGAATTTGAAATTAAACACGCAGCTTCCGATTTCTGAAGTACCCGTTCTGCTCGCTCGCGATCCTTTTCATGCATGATGACCACCGTGGGCTCGAGGATAATTTCCGTCATGAGAAATTTTCCGTCTACTTGATCGAGCTTGCCTTTCGACTTGCAGCTAAAACGGAGAAATTCTAATTTGAAATTCTCTGCAATGGCGAGAAATGTAGTCATGAGGCAACTGCTCACCGAGGCGGTAAAGAGATGCTCGGGTGACCAAATCCCGGGAATACCTTTCGGGAATTCAGGCGGAGTGGCTACTTCGATACAACTGCTTGTGTCGCCTGTCGAGAGCTTGAGCTCGGGCGAACACATCATGCCCTTGCGTTCTTGATTCCATTCGACATCGATTGAATAATAATGTGCTTCCATAGTTTTAAGTATTATAATAATTAATTGGTTGTCGTTTGTTTTTGCTGCACTTCTACATATTCAGTTATGTCGCTCTCAATAGTTTTCAAAGGCGATATTGGCACTGTGCAGCCCGCTGAGCCGCAGCATCCGGTATTAGTAACTGCTTGAAATAAAAAGAATACTGCAATAAATCCCGAGAAAGTATCCTGCATTTGAATTGCCTGCACGCCAATAAAGATACCAAGTCCGAGGCGCAGCCACCGCATAAAATGCCAACCTGTCATTACTGTTTGAATGGTCATGATATTTTCCCCTGCACACTCTGCCAGCTGCCGCCATTATGGACATTGGTATAGCCGTTAGATTTGAGGATTCCTTTGGCAGATGCGCTGCGCATACCTGAGGCGCAGCAAGTAATGATCGGCGCGTCTTTGTCCTTGAATTTGCTGAGGTTATTGCTTAATTGATCGACAGGAATATTAATTGAATTCTTGATATGACCACTTGCATATTCACCCTTAGACCGTACATCGAGGATGACAGCGCCTTGCTTTGCGAGTTCATTGAGGTCCACTTGTGGTCCTCCAAAACCGAATAAATTTTTGATTAGTTGAATCATTGTGATATGTTATTTAGTTTGAAGGAAATTTACATCGAGCCATGAGCCTGCATTATAGCATTCGATTCCTTGCTGAGCAAGAAAGCGCTGTGCTTGTCCACTCCGTCCACCTGAAGCGCAGCAAAGAATTAACGGAGATGGTAGTTGTTTGATTTCGTCGATACGTTGCGGTACTTCTGAAAGTGGGATATTGATCGAACCCTTGGCATTCCCACCTGTAAATTCGCTAAAGGAGCGAACATCTAGGATTGTACCTTGATGGTCTTTGATTATTTGTTCGAGATTCATGATAGTTTGTTTTAATAATTGTTTTAAATGATTGTTTGTTTAACTAGTTACTACATAAATATTTGACGTTAATTCTGTGTGTGAGATTCATAGATCTTCTTGTACTGTTACCAACTTTCTTCTCTATAGCAAGTTAGCTAAGCATGGTAAGTAAATTGAAAATCATCTATATACCTGTCATACCGGGATACGTAGTCAGAACTGAATTCTGTTGGTTGACAGTTTACGAATATCCAGTTTATTGTCAAAGTTTACAATTCTACTTTTAGGGTATTTCTGTTTGTCAATACCGGATGAATCGGAATAATGACAAAGTATTACCATCCACCTGTTTCTTTTGTACTGTTTATGATTGCTTCGAGTTCGGTTGGAGTAATAAACTGAGCTGTATAGCTACCTCCGGATGACAAAATGAGACTATAAAATGAGCGCAAATGATTCCGGCTGCCTTTGGTAAGATTATCATAGACAAAAAGGATATCCTGATTGTCATTCTTAAGTAGCCAATTTTTCAGATCATAGATGTCAAGATCTTCAATCGTCGCACCTACTATATATGCATCGAGTAAACTTTTGCTGCCCTGTACTATTAATTGAGTATAGAGCGCTTGAAGAGTAGTATCAGCATATACACCGGCTGCACGACTTGCAGCGGGATCGGTGATATTGTATTTAGTTAAAAGAGTTAGCACAGCTTCTGTATGCGTCTGTTCGCTCGATGCAATATTCGAAAATGCATTGATATTCCACTTCGCATCAAGCGCTGTATATACATCTCGGGCGAGCTTTTCTTCTTCTCTCATAAAAAGTAATCCTTTGAGTTCGTCGGCACTTATTGATTCTTTGGGAAAAGCATTGATCTGACTCGTTCTATCTGAATTTGGCTGTGTACTATCGTTCTGACAGCTCAGTGCTAAGGCACTGAAGGCAAAGATGATGACAAATAACGTTTTCATCGTAGTTGGTAAATTGTTGTTGAAAAAGGCATGTACCATATCGGTAAATTTCATGCTCTTGTAGTTTTGGGCTTCTTCTTCTGAAACATATTTAGAAGTAGTCCACCCATAAGTGCGCCATAGACGGTGCTGTTGAGAGGACTAGAAGTGATCGCACAACTGCCGCTTTCACAACCGACAAAGGAATAATAAGCATATCCACCAACAGACCCAAGTATCACACCTATAATTGTCAGTTTATAGGTTAATAAGAAATTTTTCATTGCAGTTAGAGTAAAGTGGATGGGCACACATAGTTGGAAATTTCAAATTCACCGGAACTTTTAATAGCGGCGAATCCGCCGTTTACATCGATTAAGTTGTTGTATCCACGTGCTTTGAGTATCGAGATGAATATCATCGACCGGTAGCCACCAGCACAATGTACGTAGTAGATTTTGTCCGTGTTTATCTTGCTCATGCTTTCTTCGATATAATCGAGTGGGGCATTGACTGCACCGATGATATGTTCGGAGTCGAATTCACTCGCCTTCCTCACATCGAGAATGTTGAGTACTCCCGAAGCATGTGCTGTGGCAAATTCTTTGACATTCACCGTAGGAATCGTATCAAGTCGGAACCCTTCAAACACCCAGGAAGCGATCCCATCTTCTAAAAATCCGATTGCATGATCATAGCCCACTCTGGCAAGTCGGGTGATAATTTCTTCTTCACGGCCGGGTTCGGCGATGAGGAGAATATCCTGTGTAATGTCCTTGATAAGTGTGCCGACCCACACGGCAAAGCTACCGTCGATACCGATATTTATCGAACCGGGAATAAAACCCTTGCTGAATATTTCTGCTGATCGTGTATCGATTACAACTGGTCTTCCAGTGGACATAACAGCTTCAAATTCCAATGCATTAAGAAAGCGTAATCCGCGTGCCATCACGTCGTTGATACTATCATAACCGGAGATATTCATTACGACATTTTTTGGGAAATAGCCCGGGTGGGGGAGTAAGCCCGGTAAGTATTTCACTGATAAAATCTTCTTTGCTGAGTCCCGGACGCAGTGCGTAATTAGTTTTTTTCTGATTGCCAAGAGTATCGGAGGTTTCTTTACTCATGTTTTTGCCGCACGCACTGCCTGCGCCATGTGCCGGATAGACGATAAGGTCATCGCTCAGAGGCATTATTTTGTTGTGGAGTGAATCATAAAGATGAGCGGCTAATTTCTCTTGGGTCATATCCGCGATAACATGTTGCGCTAGGTCCGGACGACCTACATCTCCAATAAATAAAGTATCACCCGTGAAAATTGCCTGTTCTTTGCCGTCTTCGTCGATCATCAAGTAACAACTGCTTTCCATCGTGTGACCGGGAGTATGAATGAGGCGGATGGTCGCATTTCCGAGCTTGAATTCCTGACCATCGGTCGCAATCAGTGCGTCAAAACCCGTCTTCATTGCAGTCGGTCCATAGACGATGGTCGCGCCGGTCGCTTTGGCAAGATCAACATGACCCGACACAAAGTCTGCATGGAAGTGAGTTTCAAATATATACTTGATGACGGAATTCCGTTTTTCGGCAAGCTCGAGATAGGGCTTGATTTCACGCAATGGATCGATAATAGCCGCTTCGCCATTACTTTCGATATAATACGCACCTTGCGCGAGGCAACCCGTGTAGATTTGTTTGATATTCATGATTGATAGATCCTTAATTGTAGTAGAATGGATGTTGGATTGATATTCTTGATTCGATGAAATCTGATATTCAGTGTGGAAGTCGGTATTCGCTTTGTTTTTGCTGCGTTTACAATTGATTATTCAAGCGACTTACTTTTGGAAGAACATTTTTACAGCAATCACAACAAGCACCACAGCAAAGATTTTTCTTAGCATTTCCTGTGGTATGTGTGTTACATACTTAGCACTTACATAAGCACTGATGAAAAATGCCGCACCAAGTATCAGCGCCGTTTTGATATCGGCATTCCCGGCTTTATAATACTGATAGGCAGCAAGAGACCCCACGGGCATTACGAGCATCAGAAGGGTGGTACCCTGTGCCATTTGCTGTGAATATCCGAGAATAAAGACGAGTGCGGGAATAATGATGACGGCGCCGCCTAAGCCAAGAAAACCGCTCAGCACGCCACCGACAATACCTATGAGAGCGATGATGAGGATGTTGTTAAGTTCCATTATTCTACTTTCTTTTTTGTCGAAATTCCAAATGGAAGGTACAATGGGCATACACCAATAAAACTTGTCAAGAGAAAAACTCCTGCAAAAATCAAAAGAATCACGGCGGCTGTGCCTGTGATCTGACCTGCAAAATAGAGAATCACAATTACAATTGCCACGCCGATGCGCGCTGCTTTGTCGAGGGTTCCGATGTTTGGCTTCATGACTGTAAATAATTAATGAATAAAATAAATAATTGAACTGTTTGCTTGACTTTCTACTACAAAACTACACCACTTAAAAACTACAGTCTGTGATGTGGGTCACAGAAGGAAAATTTTATTTCTCGAGAGAGTAATCAGCGCTTCATTTTCCATGATTTTGAGCACACGGCTCACCGCCTCGCGGCTTACACCGAGTTCGTCGGCAAGCTGCTGATGCGTAATCGACACTTCTTTTGATTGATACAATGATGCTTTCTGCCTGAGCAATTGCAGAAGACGCGAGTCTAACTTCTGAAAAGCAAGTGCATTGACCACACCGAGTAATTCTTCGAAACGTTTTTGATACAATCCAAAAATAAAATCACTCCATTCGGGATAATCGCGTATCCACTCACTTGCTTTCTGCACCGGTATCAGGAGTAATTCCACATCTTCTTCGACAATTGCCTTGATTTTGCTCGTATCTTGATGAATTCCGGCGAGAAAGGACATAATACAGCTCTCACCCGGCTTGATATAATAGAGCAAAATCTCACGTCCCTCTTCGTCAGTCCGCACCACCTTGATGCTCCCTTTGAGCACAATCGGTATCGAATGAATATAAGAATTGATGTCAAGAATTACTGTATCGGCGGGGAAAAATTTCACCTGTCCGGAGGTATATGCTTCTTTGTTTAAAATCGGCTGAAATAATGCTGTCTCTTGGGTAGAATTCATAATGTAGTTGGATAATTGAGAGCGTTTAACACCTATAAGTATAGATGAGTTTTAGTAGCGATATGAGTAACGTATTCAATAGTATAGAGTAATGAATTTGGTAGTTATTCTGCCATCTCACTCAAGCTCATTCGACACCCACCTGTCACTGTACAAAACTACCAATCCCGATTCGCCGGTACAATGATTTATATCATGTTTAGAATTGATTTATTGGAAAGCATTATGCAGGAGATTTCACTCGTTATGATCCAAAATACATTGCGTTCTCATATTGAAATTGAATACCTTCAAAACCCCAAAAAACTCGTATTTTGCGCAAAAAATTCACAATCTGAATGCTTGTTATGCATATTGCCATTGCCCTTATCAGCTATCTTATCGGTGCTATTCCATTCTCTTATTTATTGGTACGCTTTCGCACCGGCAAGGACATCCGCAATGAAGGAAGTGGGAATGTCGGCGTGCTGAACAGTTACGAAGTCTCTGATAGTAAGGTATTGGGAGTAATAGTATTAGTACTCGATATGCTCAAAGGATATGGCGCAGTCATGCTTGCGCGCTGGTTCGGCGGGAATGAATTTTTTAGTGCCGCACTAGCAGGAGTTTTTGTCGTACTAGGTCACAATTTCAATATTTTCTTACGAGGAAAGGGAGGTCGCGGACTCGCCCCAGCGGCCGGCGTTTCACTTGCAATCAACCCGATTACTCTCATTTTTTGGTGTATAATGTGGCTGACGGGATATTATGTGATCCGAAGGAATGTCCATGTTGGGAATATGGCCGGAACCATTGGAGCTGCAATTTTACTGGCTACTGCGCCGACGCAGATTATCAGAGCGTTTATGCAATTACCATGTGAACCTCTCATGCAGCACACTATATTGATGATGTTTATCTGCATGCAGATTTTTATTCGCCATCTAGAGCCCATGCGCGAACTCCTCACTGAATGGAATAATGAACCTGATGAATTGTAAGTAATTGATTGGTTTGTATGTAATCAATCAATGAATAATGGTATTTAAAATTGCTGCAGGTTGTAAGTATCTTTCCATCTTAGTAGTTAATTGCATTGACCAAACCTAGCACGACCCGGACGAATGCGATTCGCCCCTACAGACCAAATACTATTTCCCATTAAAATTCCCAAGTGACAAGAATATCTATTTACTGAATAAAAACTGCTGCCGGTAATTCAACAATAAATACTGCTCCTTTGCCAATTTCACTTTCGCACCATACCTGACCGTTCATTACTTCGACGAGTTTTTTGACAATGGAGAGTCCTAGTCCGGAAGAATGTTCGCCCCCTGTCGGCTTTGCAGACAGCCGCACATATCTGCCAAAGAGCTTTTTCATGTCGTCGGCGCTCATACCGGGTCCTTCATCTCGGACTTCAATCCGCACCATACTATGGACTTGCAACGCTCAGCTCAACAGTCTTTTCCTTTGGTGAGAATTTAATGGCATTCGAAACTAAGTTATCTAGTATTTCATGAATTGCTGTTTTGTCGGCAAGCATGAGAGTTTCTTTTGGGGGAACACTCAGCTTCAGCCGTATGCTTTTTGCTGAGGCACGTTCTAAGAAGTCACGGATAACGCTTGTTGCCAGAGCAGATGCGTCCATTTTGTCAACTTTGAGGTTCATCCTGCCTGTCTCTATTGCATTCACATCCAATAGGTTAATAATAATATCCCGCATACGCCCCGCTGTCGATTCGATTTTCTCCATCATGCTTTTGACTTCATCGGGAGGGAGCATGGTGAAGTAATTTTTCACATTCGATGCCGTGAGTGCTATTCCTGCGATTGGATTCTTGAGATCATGAGCGACTATGCCGAGTACTTCCGTCTTATCTTCATTGAGTTGCTTTAAGTTACGATTCAAATCATCCATATCGATGAGCGTATCGGCGAGTTCTCGGTTGACTTGCTCGAGTGATGAATTTGCAATCGTTATTTCTTTTGTACGCTCTTGAATCGTGATTTCTAATTCCGCTTTTCGCGCTACCAAACTTTTGATCCGCAGGCGATACAGTATGAATCCGACAGCTGCAAGTGCAAGAATTGCAAGTAACTTGAACCACCACGTCTGATAAAAAAAAGGTCTGACGATAAATCCTATACTTGTTCCTGTTTCATTCCAAACTCCATCATTATTGCAGGCAATTACTTGAAAGGTGTACTTTCCCGGAGAAAGACTCGTGTAATACGCTGTACGGCGCGTGCCAGCTTCTATCCAATCTTCTGAATTTTCTATGATTCTATATTTGAATTTTACATTCGAAGGAATGAGTAAGCTGAGTGCGGTGTAGGTGAATTCAATTTGATTCGTACCTGGTGAAAAGTCGAGAAGGTCAGTGGAAGTATAAATGCTGCTGTCAGCATGAATTGTTTCGATCATGACAGTTGGAACAATCTTATTACTTGTAATCTGTTCAGGATTCACCACAGCCATTCCCTGTACGGTAGGGAAGCATATCCTGCCATCTTTTGTGCGCCATGCTGATGGTGTAAATCCTATTGTACATTCGGAAGATTTCATCCCGTCCTTATCGCCATAAACGATTGAGATTACTCGCTTTGCCTTGCCGGACATGACGTTCTCTATGTCTGCTTTCGTCACGCGGAAGACTGCTTTGCTGCAACTGAACCAAAAATTACCCTTTGCATCTTCGGTAATTGAATAAATTCGATTATCAAACATACCATCTTGTGTGGTAATAGTTGTAAATTTTCCATCAAGTAAGCGGGTGAGTCCTCCACGATTACTGCCGAACCAAATAGCACCGTTTTTATCTTCGACAATACATCGTATTTGATTGGAAGGTAAGCCATTTTGCATGGAATACGAGATGAATTTACCTTTTGTATAACAGCTGACGCCGGAACCATAACAAGACATCCATAATCTGCCTTGATTATCTTCTACTATTCCTGCTATTATTCCAGGCAAGAGTCCACCCGATGATGAAGTAATCCGTGTAATGGTGTTATTTTTAAAAGAAAGTAATCCCTTGGAAGTACCTATCCACAGCGTTCCTCCGGTATCCTCGCAAAATGAATATGCTACTTCGCGTTGATCCTCTGTTCCAAGGGAAAGAGAAGAAAATTGTCCATTCGAATACTTATCGACACTTCCCGAACTCCCTCCAATCCAAAGAGTTCCGTCGCGTGTTTCATAGAGAGCAGTGATTGGATTATTGCTTGAAAGTCCATTTTTGGCATTATACGTAGTAGTAACCGAACCGCTCATTCGACTCAAACCCTGTGATGTAGCTACCCACAACCCATCTTTCGTTTCGATTATAGATCGAATATAATCTCCGGAAAGCCCTTCTTGTGTGGTATAAGTCGTAAAAGCAGCATCACGGAATCGATGCAAACCATTGGTAAAAGTACCTACCCACAAGCTGCCTTCGCGGTCTTCGAAGAGGGAAATGACATAATCATCATTGATTTGGTCTTGAGAGAAATGGGTGAGTGCGCCATTGCTGTATCTCGATAGTCCATGCGCAGTTGCGATCCACAATGTGCCATCGGAGTCTGACAGTAGCTGTTGAACGGTATTCCCGGCGAACCGACCGATAAGTGTAGCTGAAGCAATATTTCCATTATGAATCTGCACGACATTATCACTCGCGGATACCCACAGATTGCCTGATTTGTCACTACATATTCCGGCTATAGCGACAGAAGGGAACTGACTCGCGCGGATAGCTTTACCGGATGAATAGGTGTAGAGTCCGTCCGAGGCACCGATCCAAATTACACCATCATTTCCCTCGCAAAATGAATACTTAAACCCTTGAGGTATCTCCGGTACTTGTAAAATTTCAGTAATTGTTGATTGATACATGCGGAGGACGCCTTTTGCCGTACCTATCCAAACGGCACCGGTCTTGTCAGTCCAAAGTTTGTTGATGTTCCGTGAGAACTTCGCGGCAGGTTTGTAGGCAGGTAATGGTGTAATTGTAGTCCCGTCGAGCTGGAATAATCCAAGCGATTGCGAACCCAAAATAATCTTTCCGTCTTTATCTTCTGTAATCGCAACGATGCTTTGATCATTGAGTTCATTGAGCACAGTACGCTCATAATTTACAAAGCGAACACCATCGAAGCGAACGAGTCCTTCGAATGTACCGAGCCATAAATAGCCGTTTTTGGATTGATAAATCGCCGGTATCGCATTATCCTGTAATCCCTTGCCGGATTTCCAAAAATCATGCTCATAATGTGCCGGAGCTTTATTCCCATTCAAGCTCCATGTGTCTTGTGGTGAAAGGAAACAAATTCCGAAGAGTAGAAGAGTATAAAATAATTTCATACAAAATCATAAGGGTTAGTTTAATTATAATGGTACGTATCCTACACTGCTATTCCTCGACGGCGATTATCAAAAACTGAGAAGGCAGCCAGAATTTCTCGGAATCGGTGATTTTGAGGGATACAATTTTCTTGTTATCATCATAATTTGGTGTTAAGAACTTTGGATTATGCGATGAAACCACAGCGAATCTTTTGCATTTTTTGATAAAAATAATTTCTGATTGAGAAAACACATCAAATGAGTTGAATTTCTTCACATTTAATTCCTTGGCAGGAGTAAGCGTCTCTCCATGTTTTCCAAGGACCCAAAGATCGGCTCCACCTACCTGCTGTACTATCCCACGCTTGAGAAGTTCATCCTCTGTACCGATGGAATAATAGACAAATTTTGATTTCGGCTCATTATCTACCTTCTTCACTTCAATGGATTTATCAGTGTTTTTGACGGAAGCTTTTGTAGCCATAGTACCAACCAAAGTACTGTCCTGCGCTTTTAATTCATAAAAATCAGCATATAATTTACGTACATCTGTTTCCTGACTGGCAAATTTATCCTTCATCGAAGCGAGCTTGACTTTGATGGCATTGGTGTGTGCGGCGAGTTGTGGATTCTGGCGTTCGATAGACATGATTTTCGATTCAAGATCTTGAATGCGTGTTTTGCTTGAATTGATAACATTGGAGACCGAGTCAAGCGTTGAGAACCATACAGCAGTCTCTGCTTCAGAACCTTGACGGTGAACAGGTTTCCCGTTCTCTCCGGTCAAGTAGAGAAGCTTATCATATACTTCATTGATAGTTGCTGTAGCATCCGCCATCACGTCATTCAAGCTATCTTTCTGCACACTCATCTCGAGCATCGCAGCATATTGAGCTTTTTCATTCTGCATTTTCACGATTTCTTCTTTATTAGAGCAGCCGGAAAACAACGCAATAACGACAAACAACGTAGCAATTTTTTTCATAACATTCTCCCGTAAAATTCAGTAATTATCCGCCGATGCGGGTGTATATCGATAATGTACCTGTATTGGAATGCAAAATACAAAAGGAGTTGGTTGTTGCAAAGAAGTAAAGTGAGAAGAGATGAAATAATCTAGAAATAATATGAACAAATAGAACAACAGTGCTAAATATGTAAATTTTGTGTACCCGTTGGTTACATTCCTAGCCTCGTCTGCGGGCACCCATTGCCGTCCAGGCGTTAGGGGAATATTCACCTCTATTCATACCGATAAAGAAGATTGGTCACATTTCTTGAAAAGTTGTAATTTCGTACTACCAATCACTCTACTCTTCTTTTCACACATATCGGAGAATACAACCATGGTACGACGTATCATCCTCCCGTACGCGCCCTCACTCAAGAAACGCGCGCTTGAATTACGCAACCAAAGCACCCCAAGTGAAAATCAACTCTGGCAATCACTCAAAGGTAAGTACAATGGTATATATGACTTCCACCGGCAAAAGCCACTCCTTTATTGGATAGCAGATTTTTATTGTGTGGAATTAAGACTTGTTATTGAATTAGACGGTAGTGTGCACAACGACCCCGTCCAACGTGAAAAAGACAAGATCAAAGAACGAGAATTAAACGCTGTTGGTATCAATATTCTTCGTTTTTCAAACAATGATGTCCTACAGCATTCTGATGCTGTTCTCTCTATAATCACGACATATATCAAGTGTTTTGAATTGAAAGAATGGATATTTTTTGATGATGATGTTCGGTTCTTGAATCCATTGGCATGCAATAGGGCGGAGTTGGTGTTGAAGCAGGGGATAAATGTGGAATAGATGCTGATTTAGCACTGGCAAACCCACCCCTGCCCCTCCCGAGAGGGGTTAAGAATCGGGATGTACGGTTGGTGCCGCCCAAAACGTTCAAAGTCCCCTCTCGGGAGGGGATTTAGGGGTGGGTTAGCCGATATCTCGTTTTATGCTGAAGAATCATTGCGCACCAAAACGTTCAAAGTCCCCTCTCGGGAGGGGATTTAGGGGTGGGTTCTTGGGATGTAGCGTTGGTTTAGCGTCTGGACTGCAATGGGTGACCGCGGGGAGGCTTGGAGTGAGATGAAGCGTACCTACAAAATATCCAGTACTCACTTTGCCATTACTTTAGGCGATATACTTCGCTTGAGTTGGGTGAGTGAACGCGTAAGCTCACGTTCGTTGTCGAAACCAGCCGGACGGATTCTGAGTAAACGTCTTCGTCCTGCGATTCTGATCTTTACTATACGGTAGGCGCCTTCACGAGAGGGACGTTCTTTGCCGAAAGAAATACGCTGGATATCATTTTTGTGGAAAATACGCTCACGAAAACGATTGCGGAGTATGATTCCATTAGCGGTAAAGATAAGTCGTCGATTCATAAATCTGCTGATGCCTGCTCCAATTGCTGTCGTTATGACAAATATTGCCAGAAGTACCACTATTGGGTCGTGAAGGGTAATCGACAGCTGGCCGGAGTCGATGGTGCCGCGAAGTAAAGAGTACAGTACAAGTGCTACAGCATACACTGCAATAGCCTGCCAGTAAAAATCTATACGATAATAAAACTCTTTATCTTCATTTTCTGTAATTGGCTTCATCGTTTCTCCCGTGTGGAATGTGAGGATTGATTTTCAGCAAGCTTGATAAGAATATCTGCAGCATCTTTCGCTGCGTTTGGTCGTGCCAGCGCGCTGACTGCTGTGGACATTGCTTCGATTTTTGCCGGTGATGCGAGAAGTTCGGTGACTACTTTGAAAAATGAATCGTTCAATGATTTATCGGCAATCATGATTGCAGCGCCGGCATTCACGAGCGCTTTTGCGTTGTATTCTTGTTCGTTATTGGCAGCTGAAGGCAAGGGAACAAGTACTGCAGGCTTCCCGACGATGGTGAGTTCGGCGACAGTCCCGCCACCCGCTCTACAGACGACAACATCCGCCGCGGAATACGCTGACGCCATATCATCAATAAATGTCCTGCATATAATACCGTTCGGCAGGATCGACGGTGGTGTGTAATTCTTACCGGTCTGCCAAAGCACTTGAATTCCTTCTGCCGATAATACAGCCGCAGACTCAGCTATCACATGATTAATTGATCGAGCGCCAAGACTTCCGCCAAAGACAAATATCGTAGGTTTATGAGGGTCGAGTCCAAACGAAACTCTCGCTTCGAATTGATTGGGAAGATCTACTAGCATCGATTGCCTGACTGGATTACCTATGACATGCATTTTGCTGTGAAGAGTTGTCGGAAAGTACTGTTTTGATTCGTTAAACGCAAGGACGATAGCGCTTGCTTTCGGTGCGAGGAGGCGATTAGTCTTACCCGGCAATACATTTGACTCTAAGAGCATCATCGGAATCTTGAGAAATTGTGCAACCATACCGGCTGGATAACTTATGTATGTTCCACCGCAGAGAATGACGTCGATTTTGTGGCGTTTGCAAAGTGAACGAACGGCGAGGATGGAACGTATAATTTTTAATGGTAAAATAGGAGTGGAACGATGGAAAATACCTTGAAAACCGGTAACGGGAATTGGTGCAAACTGATAGCCAAGCTCAGGGACAATCCGTGCTTCGATACGGTGAGGATTCCCGACAAACAGTACTGAACATTCATTGCCGAGCCTCGCTCGTACCTGCTCTATGACCGCAATAGCTGGAAATAAATCCCCCCCGGTACCGCCTGCTGCTACAAGAATATTCATATTCAATATGTTAGGAAAACCTAAATAAATGAAAAGCCAAGCATCATTTTACAAACAATCGAGGTATCAATTGTCTGCCTAATTTTTTCATGCTTCAATAGCACGAAAATACCTAATTTTTGCGTAATTTGGACTTGAGCGGCAAACTAAGTTTCCATAAAATAGTCATTCAGCATGAAAATCTTTTCTCTCCTTTTTGTTTTTTCAATTGTAGTCAGTACAAATGCTTATAGTCAGGCATCGCTCGTCCGTAATCGTCTGCAGGCAGTCGCACTTGGAAAAGTGGAGGATGTTAAGAAAGAATTGCCTGATATACTTGCTGAATTTCCCGAAGATCCGGGCGTGCAATTCCTTCATGGAGTAGTACTTGAAGATGCTTCTCGAGCGCTGAGGATCTACGAAAAAATTATTAAAGAACACCCCGATTGCGAGTGGGCAGATGACTCCCAGTGGCGGATTGTACAGTTCTATTCTCTTCGTAAAGACACCCTCCGCGCTCGCAAAGAACTCAAAGTATATCGCGAAAAATATCCACAATCAGAGTTTTTGTTGAATGCTGCGGAGATGGTGAAAGCTACCGTTGGCTTCATGAAAGTTGATAAATCATCTCTTGCAACCAGCGATTCAAAGCCAATTACATCAGACACAAGAACAATAGCCAAATCCTCAGATTCTGTCGTAAAATTGCCTGTAAAAGCCACACCTTCAGACTCAAAAACAGGAACAAAACCAGCAATTCAAGATCCTAAAGCAACGAGTAAACAAGTATCACCGGCGCCGAAAGTATCGCCTGCGCCGACTGCATCGCTTGAACCTAAAGCATCCGTTAAATCTTCTACAGATAAGAAAAATTCAGTAAAGAAAGATGTACCCGAAACAAAAACTACTGCTAAAACAACTCCTGAAGTAAAAGCATCAACCAAGGTCGAACCTAAAAATGAAAACAAAGAGGTATTTAGTTTGCAGGTAGGGAGTTATGATACTCGCGAAGCAGCAGAAAACGAAGTTAAAAATTTTAAACTAAAACGCATGAGAGCGAGTGTTTCAGAGAAAACCATCGAAGGTGCCACAAAATTCGCTGTGTTTATTGGTGAATATGCTACGAAAGAATCAGCAGAAAAGGCAAAGGAATTAGTGCAGAAAAGTTGCTCGTGTACACCCTTCGTCGTTGGTAAATAATGTATTACCACGCTTCGAAAAATCCTAAATACAATTGCATTTCTTCTCGAGAAAATCCTATATCAAATCTCAAGTTAGCACGTTCATCAGGCATCACTGCGAATCGGATCCCGAAGCCACCGCTTAGTCTAATAGTACTGAAAGATAAATCGTCAAGTGTGTTATAGACATCTCCCACACCTACAAAACCCACCGCACCGAACCGCCACCAAATCGGAGCACGGTATTCTGCCTGAGCGAGTAATGCATTATTGTCTCGAAACCGACTGTTGAAATAGCCGCGCAGTAAATACTCTCCACCCAAGCTCGAAAAATTATAAAATGGAGCACCTGTACTTACAAAGCTAGCAACTGCTTGATAAGTAACGACATCATTCTCTCTGAATCCTTCGTAGTATTCTCTAAAATCAACGATGAACTTTCGGTATGAGTATTCACTCGCCAATGCAGAGCCATACAAAATGAATTTTGCATCGAAATATCTGCCTTTGAGGGCAGAAAATAAATTGTCGCGCGTGTCAAAGTTGCCTACAGCTCCGATACCACTGACTCTACCGCCCGCACTTCCAATAATAGAACGTGATTGTATCAGACCTGTCCTACTGCTTGCCATCGTATCAGCATTCTGAATATTATCAAAACGCATATCATAGATTCCACCAAGATTCCATCCTTTACGAATGCTATTTCCTTTGAGATTGGCTAGAAAATTTACGATGATTTTAAAACCTTCCGGTGTATAACTCTCTTTATCAAGAATAGTAGTGCGATTACCTCGCCCAAATAAAAATCCCGGATACTTACTGTATTTAAAAGTAGAAGTAACGACCATAGATTCACCCTCAAGATAAAATTCAGGATAAATCCCAATGCTAAATTGTTTTCGTTGGCTATACTCGGTACTCGCCGTGATATTCGAAGGACGGGTTTTGGGTATGGTGTCTAATCGGAAATAATACAGACCTCCAAAACCTCCGACGAGCTTCGTCTCGCGGGTATAGCTGATATACGGGAACATTGTAAATCCGGATCGACTTACCGGTGGGATAGTATCGGTGGGTTCGTCTGCGAGAATACTACCTGAGCAGAGAATTAGAATTGCAATAATTGAAAAGACTTGTCTTTGAGATTGTACCATGTATAATTGATAAGCACATATATGTATCGATATTATGCTGATGTATGAAGTAATTTTCGAGCTTCTTTGAGCCCATGAATAATTGTTTCAGGAGGAATTTCGACTTCAAATCCCGTGTGCGGTACACCTCGTTGATCGGCGACTCTTTTTTGCACTTCCAAAAATGCAAGCTCCGACTCTTTCGCTCTCCCTAAGTAGAGTAATGAATATGCTTTAAGGTGTAAAGCATACGACTGTTTCGGAGCATTTGACAAAGATAATTCAGCCCAAGTGAGAGCATCTGTAAATTTCTTCTGATTCCCTGCAATTTGCGCGAGTGTAGCGGCTGCACTTGCTGCAATGGTAGTTGAAAGTGTACCGAATTCAAGTGCAAGCTTTAGTGCTTGCTCGGCTTGATCGGTGAGCTCCATGCGGGCGAGCGTCTGCCCGAGCTGGAACCACGCATAACTGTTTTCGGGTTCTTCTTTCACATGCTGTATGAGCAAATCATAATTTCGCTTGACTTTTTGTTCCATAATCTCCCGACTTTGATCATACCCGAGATGATAAATTTCCACTTCACTCATGATGACTTTTCCTCCAAGCGCGAGGATCGACGGGGTGATTTGTTCGTGTACTCTCCCTTGAAAGTACATTTTCGGATAACCGTAATTCCTAAATATACGGGGATAACTTCCGGTATGAACTTCGCTTACGCCGGAATTCTGCCTATGCGGACTAATTACTACACAAACAATCCCACCAATTTCCTCCGGCATAGATTCTAACATCGATCGTAGATGAACCTTTGCATCAGCATGGAGGCGTTCATCTGCGTCAAGGTAAAGTATCCAAGTCCCGCTGCATTCTTTTAGAGATGCATTTCGAGCTTCAGCAAAGTCACCGGTCCAAGGTTTCTCAAAAACTTTTGCTCCGAATGAAAGTGCAATTTGCATAGTTGAGTCGATCGAGCCGGTATCGACAATGACAATCTCATCAGCTACACCTTCGACGCTTTTCAAACAATCCGCCAAGTTGTTTTCTTCGTTTTTCACGATCATGCACAGAGATAAAAGCGGACGTTGATTTTTTTTGATTGGCGTTTCTTGAATACTCTTTCCCTCAGAAGCAGGCTGTGACTGTGTTGAATAGACTTTATTAAAAAAATCAGATCGCTGAGGTTCGAGTGTGGTACTATTTGTCAATGTTCGTTGCAAGTTAATTTGTGTAATATAATTACGAATATCTTCTCTTGTTGGCTCTAGGGATGAAGCGAGTAACAAATGCTTCTCTGCTCTGTCAAGTTCATTCTTTCTCATCGCACAATTTGCACTACCTACCAAACATGAAACATCTCGTGAATTCGCTTCTAACCCTTTTTTGAAATTGTACTCTGCTGGATTCCATTGTCCAAGGATTGCATTGCTCCGACCAAGCCGAAAATAGATTTGTTCGACAGGTAAATGATACTCACCTGATACTTTTGCCATGGAATTGCTTGCAGTACGGCAGGTAAGCATTGACTGATAAGCATCAATTGCTTCAGCGGTTCGCTCGAGCGCTGTGAACGCCTCTCCAAGGACAAAATATGCTAAAGATTGATGGGGGATTAATGATAAAGAACGTTCGGCACTTTCAATAGCACGTGAGTAATTGTTTAATTGATAATCAATGACACCGGCATAACACAACGCTTGAGGTAATATCAAGCTTTGTGGCTTTGCATACTGAACTGCATTCCCAATATCACTTTCTGCAAGAGTAATATTCCCAAGAGCGAGATGCGTTTTCGCACGATTGAGATAGGAATACGCATGATCGGGCTGTTGTTTTATCGCCACGTCAAGAAGTAGAATATTCCGCCTTTGCTTTTCAAGCATTGCAAGAGGCGATAAATTATACCCTTCATGATTGAATTTAATGGTAGATAGAGTTATTTCAAGCCCTTGTGCAAGAATTGATTCTAATATCTGTTCATGAATTATACCTTCAAATTTGATAGCAGGATGATTCCTGAAAAGGCGTAAAAGCGAACTCGAATAAATATCGGTGCCGCCATCTGCTCTTGCAGCATGAGACAGTACATCCACCAAAAATCCTCCCGAAACAGGAGTACTTGAAGTAATAGTTCGGATGACATCATCAGGATTCAAAAGTCGCTCATCGGCATCAATGCTGAGTATCCACGTATTCTTAGCAACAGCAAGCGCTACATTTCGAGCTTTCGAAAAGTCATTCTGCCATGGATGATGAAGAATGGTGCAGCCAAAGCTTTCGGCAATTTTGATAGTATCATCGGTCGAACCTGTATCGACGAGGATTATTTCGCCGGCAATGCTTGCTACCGATGCAAGACATTCAGCCAACATTTTTTCTTCGTTTTTGGCTATGATACAGACTGAAAGTAAACTAGAATTCATGAATGATAGAACTACTAAAGAGAGAAGTAAGAAGTTGATTTTTCAAAATTAACGAACAATCACTCAATTAAAAAATTGAAGTCCGGAATGTGTGTGATTTGGTTGTAATAAAAAAAACCGCACAGAATCAATCTGTGCGGTTCTGACTTATTGGTCGGTGTGGCGGGATTTGAACCCACGACCCCTACTACCCCAAAGTAGTGCGCTACCGGGCTGCGCTACACACCGTAATTGCACCGCGAAAATACATCTTGCGGTGCGAACTACCAAGCATTGAAAATCACTCTTGGAATTAATACTGTCTCTTTTTGTAATTAAGTACCTTGAGCGACTCGAAGAACTTCTCAACTTTTGGAATTGCTGATTGTGGGTTGACATCGAAATACCAGAAATTCTCCACATCCCCGCGATTCATGCCAAGTTGCATAGTTCCTTGAGATTTATGTTCGGCAATAAGCCAATTGACGATCACTTTGTAGTTCAGGTTGTCTTTATACCCAAACTTCTGCGTTCGGTCAAAAAAGAAAGATGGCTTGCCACTCAACACTGCAGTCAGCCGGAAACCATATAAACCCCTGTAATTAACTTTAGAAGTGTCCTTTTTTTCAGAGACAGTACAACCGAGAATAATTGGTCGATCAGCCGGTTCTAATTCACTGAGTGTTTGGAGGGCGAGTATTGTCGCTGCTTTGTGGTGACCGTGTGTCGAATCCATAGGCAAGAGGCAAAATATATAATCGTATTTTTCGCGGAGCATGAGTTCTTTGAGTTTTTCGCGAACCCATCGTACATTCCATACTTGCATCAGCACGGTGTCGTGATCGAGGGTATAATGGGTGTCTTTTTGGTCAAAGAAATAATAATTACGAATACCGATAATCTTGCCCCCTTCCATGATTTCTTTCTTGCGGATCGATGGGAGGAGTTCGCGTCCTACCGCTTCATCGGTCAGCTCGGCACCATAGATATCCTCAGCAAGGGTCGAATACTTAAACCCCGCCTCACCATTAGTGACAAGCGCGAGATCGACCTTGCCCTTGAGGTCATGCGTAATCTTATAAACTGATGCTGCGAAGCCGGTTTCATCATCGGGATGAGCGGTGACGATCAATACTTTTGGGGGTTTTTCCGCAGCATGAGCGGAGATGGAGAGGATAGTGATGAGAAGGAGGAAGATTTTTTTCATAGGGAGATAGGGAATAGTTGTGGAAGTTGTTGTATATAAATTAGATACGTTGTATAGTTCATTGCAATTGATAAAGTTATAAGAGAAAATTGAAGAAGAATTACTCATGAGAACTTATATTTTTCCACGAAAATGCAAATATCCAAACCAAGTCCATGAACCATCGACGAAGGTTTTTGATGATTCACGAAAGCTAACGGTATAGGTATCTTTAGTCGTACTACGGTAATTATTATTCATATAGTTGAGTTCAAGTTCAAATTTACGGATAGTTTCAATTTGTGTTGAGGTTAAAAATGAGGAATTAGAACTAAAAGTAAGACCATCCGATTGCCATTTTGCAAAGTATTTACCCTTGCGTTTGTAGATAGTCAAGGTGTCAGATTCAAAATAAAGCAACCACTGGATTGCATAGCAATTGTATAACTTTCTTTCTCACGCAATTGATCAATAATAGGAATATACGTTTCCTTTTTGTAATCGAGTGAATCAGCGCAAACTGTGATATTATACGGCTTATAGGTCGAAATGTGGATTAATATGGATTCTTCTTTTTTGTAAATTGATTTGTAGCGTATCGTGTATCGTCCTGTATCTAAAGGGCTTAGAGTGTGAACTGCTTTCTTTCCATCGAGTGTTCGGAAAGGCATATCATTTTTTAAAACAATGATAGAATCATATAAAAATGGATGAACCCCAAAATAAGACGCCCTAGCATTAGTAATCTCAATCCTCAAACTAGCTATATTCTGACCTGTCGAAGATTTCATGACAAATGCTTGTGAAAGTACTATAATTAAGAATCCTATAATTGAATAAAGATATTTCATGCCTGAATTTCTTCTACGGACTTCATCCGAAAATAAATTATAATTTACGTTATAAAAAAAAACCTTAATTTTCGCACCGTTTGTCGATTCACTGTCGATTTGTGCGTTGATTCTACTGATATTGAACTAACATGAATTGAGCGTACCACAATGACAAAATTGGCTAAATAGCTAATAAAAAATGAGGTTTCAAATAATATGATTGCTCTATGACTGATCAACAAATTATATCCGAGATTCATCAGCTTCCTGAAAGTGCTCAAATGGAAGTGTTACATTATATCTTTTTTTTAAAACAAGAACATTTATCCCCTAAAAAATCCAAACGTTCTACCAATCGAGTCTTTGGGAGATCGAAAGGGAAATACACACTTTCTCCGGATTTTGATGCTCCATTAGATGATTTTAATGAGTACATGCAATGAAATATCTCATTGATACCCATACCTTCCTTTGGTATAATTCCGGCGATAATAGTTTGAGTAAACACGCTCAAAATCTTATTACAGATTCTACCAATGAGATTTTTGTAAGTATTGCGAGCTTGTGGGAAATTTCTATTAAAACATCCTTGGGTAAGCTTAATATTGCAGGGAGTTACGAACAAATTTTTGAAGATATTACAGAGAACAGTATCGAAATTCTGCCAATTAATTTTGAACATACTGTAATCCAGAATCAACTGACTTACCACCATAGAGATCCATTCGATAGAATGATTATTTCACAAGCAATTGCAGAAACCATGAGTATCATAAGCAAAGATGAAGCGTTTGATAATTATCTGATTAATAGAGTGATACGTCGAGAATGGTAACACAATTCCCGTCCGCACAGCTGTTACAACTCGACGTAAACACTGCTTTTAAAAGATCTGCATGATTAAGGAGCTGGTTAGTCTTTCTTTGTTCCATTATCATAAACGGATAGTATTCCTATCTCTATAGATCAAACTTGAGGAACAACCTTATAAAAACAATTGAATTAGAATAAGTATGACTTGGATATTTGCTAATAAAATTTCTAAGCTATTTTTTTCTGAGCAGTAAACACAAACTGCACAACATCTGCATTTTTGTGGTAACCAAAAGTAAGAATTCGCCACCAAAGCTGACCTCTATGCACATCGGTATTTCGATGCTCATTGATGACCTCGAGTCCTGCATGATGAAGCAAAGCAATAATCGTTGAGCGAGTAAAAAATCGAAGATGTGTTCTGTCCAAAATTCCGGAATCTTGATAGGTAAATTCATCACGCATAATAGACCTCACTACATCCCAATAAGCGATATTCGGAATGCTCACAATCACCACTCCACCGATTCTAAGGTGAATAACAAGTTTTTTGAGTGTTTCCCACGGGTCAATTAAATGTTCGAGTACATCTCCGCAAATAATAACATCAAAATAATTTTCAGGAAATGGCAACTCAATCGTTTCGACATTACCGCATATCACTTTGTCTAACCGATTGGAAGCTACACTCGCCGATTGTTCGTTGTATTCTACACCAACTACCTCGTCCATTCCAAATTTTCCCTTGGCTACTTGCGCCATGACTCCTTCTGCACAGCCGATTTCAAGCATCCGTTTCGTTCCTAGCGGAATTTTATCGAGGATTTCTGTTCGGACTTGTCGGTAATATTCTCTGTCCTTTGAGTCGTATTCTTCGTTAAGTGACATAGTATTTTGGTAAGATAATTAATGACAACAGGTTATGGAGAGTTTTATGTCTTTTTCAGAAAAGTGTTTCAATTAAATTGCCACACAATCAAATCTATCCATTCTCACGCACAAACGGAAATTCACCCCGTATTTTCGCTTGAACGAAATAGACGACAATCCCGCTTGCGAGCACGATCAATCCCCAAATAGTAACCGGTATATCGAGAATTGTTGACGACATAGTTGCACTAAACAACCATATCCACAGGAGGATCGCCATCATTGCGGGAATTGGGTAAAGCCACATTTTAAAAGGGATGCGATCTGATGACCACTTGCGCCTGAGGAGCATCACGCCGACAGCTCCACCGATGAACTGAATGATAATACGCATGGCGAGAATAGCGCTGATTATTTCCTTCATCTTGAACATCAAGCTAAATATAAAGGCAATTCCGCAAAGGACTAAGAGCGATATGTATGGGAAATCTTTCGTCGGATGTAGTTTAGCAAATACCTTAAAAAACGCACCTTCGACTGCTGCTGCGTATGGAATCCGTGAATAGCCGACCACAACGGCAAAGAGAGATGCAAAGGCAATAAGGAGAATAAGTCCGGTCGCAAAAAGTGCAGCCGAATGGCCATACAACTTCTCAATAAACGTGCTGACGATGAATGGAGAATTCTGGATTTCCTGCCATGGCACCACACCATAAACACTAAGATTCAAAGAAAGATAGAGAAAAGCAATGCCGATGATGGAAATAAAAATACTTCGAGGGATATTCTTTTCAGGATTACGAATTTCACCGCCCAAATGACAGACATTATAATACCCAAGATAAGAATACACCGTTTTCACAGTCGCATTACCCAAAAGTCCAAAAAATGCCCATGAGAAATCGACCGAATTCTCGGGATAGGTAAATGCAAGCGTGGAATTAAAATGAGTAGCTCCACCATATATCAGCCAACCCATAGTAGCCAGTACGGCAACCCATAGTACGACCGAGATTTTTCCGATATCACCGACTTTACGATAGAGAAGAACAGTGATGAGCAGGACGAGTCCGCCGGAGACCATTTTGGATTGAAGGGGAGTGAGTTCAACCAGAAAATTGAAATACATCGCAAAGCCGATGGAGCCGGATGCTACCACAAGCGGCGCTTGGATAATAGTCTGCCAGATGAATAGAAATGACATCAGCTTACCCCAACGATCACGGCCGAAAGTTTCGCGGAGGAAGACAAAGCTGCCGCCTGCTTGTGGCATTGCCGCGCCGAGTTCGGCCCAGACAAAACCATCAACAAGTGCAAGTACAGCACCGGCGACCCATGCCCAAATCGCCTGCGGACCTGCCATAATCTGAACGACAATCGGGAGTACGATAAATGGTCCGATGCCGACCATGTCGATCATATTTAAAGCTGTTGCCTGTATGAGACCGAGTTCGCGACGGAGTGCGGGTTTAGTGTTCATTCGATGAAGAATTGATATTCAAAAAAGCCCTTCTGCAGATGCAAAAGGGCTAGAAAAGGAACGGAGAAATTACCAGTAACATTGTTTATTGATTCGAATTATGGCTGTCCCACGATTTCATGGCCTTGCCTGATAGTGATGTCACCGACTCATCCTCCCACAGAGTTTTTCTCCATTCTGTATAGTCAAAATTATCCTGCTTGATCAGTGTAATAAATCGTTCTGCTTCAACCAAATCAAGCATTGTAGAAAGCGCTCTGAATCCTTCTTGCTTGATGACTGCATCTGTTCTCATGGCTGTTCTTCGATAAAGTTTGTCTATATTTTGTTCAGAAACGTATACGCATTGTGCTGATTAACCGCAAAGTGCGCGAAGGGTATCGCAAAGTGCGCAAAGTAGTAAATTATATTTACTTGTCGAATTCTCTCTTCGGAATAAACAGAGCGTACTTCCGGCGAATGTTGATGAGGGAACTGCCTAAAATACTATCCTTTGCGAACTTTGCGAATCCTCTGCGACCTTTGCGTTAAAACTGATTTTCAATAGATTACGAAGAACAAAAGTATGAACTGTTTTGATGAGATTCCATATTCTACATAACTAGCATAGACAAATAAAATCCTCAAAGTCAGCATCAACATCTATACAAACCTACATAGAAATTTAGAGGTACACAAACTATCGTTGAACCATTTGACTTCACAAACCTACGAACAATTACACCTCCATCACTCCCACTCGATCGTCGCAGGAGGTTTGCTGGAAATATCATAGCAGACCCTATTAATTCCACGTACTTCGTTGATGATGCGATTACTCATTCGCGCAAGTACTGGATATGGCATGTGATACCAGTCTGCCGTCATGCCGTCGGTACTGGTCACCGCGCGGAGTGCGCATACTTTTCGTAAGTGCGTTCATCACCCATGACGCCGACGCTTTGTACGGGTAGAAGTACGGCAAATGCTTGCCATATCGAACTATACAAGCCTGCGTTACGAATTTCCTCAAGGTAAATATCATCTGCCTTACGGAGAATACTCAGACGTTCTTCGCTGATTTCACCCAGAACGCGGATTGCGAGCCCGGGACCGGGGAAAGGATGCCGCTCAATGAACCATTCAGGAATACCAAGCAGGCGACCAACATTGCGCACTTCGTCTTTGAAAAGCTCGCGGAACGGTTCGATGAGAGCGAGATTCATGTGGTCGGGCAAGCCTCCAACATTATGGTGCGACTTAATGGTCACTGACGGACCCTTCACGCTAACCGATTCAATTACATCAGGATAGAGTGTGCCTTGAGCGAGGAATTTCGCATCGCCGAATTTTTTCGCTTCTACTTCAAACACATCAATAAAGGTCTTACCAATGATTTTACGTTTTTGTTCTGGATCGGAAACATTTGCAAGGCGGGAGAGGAATAAGTCACTCGCATCGACTACATCAATACTCATCGAGAAATGTTCGCGGAAGAGCCGCTCAATCGTCGCACTCTCATCGGTGCGCATGAGCCCGGAGTCCACGTGAATACAGTGTAATTGATCGCCAATCGCTTTATGAAGCAGCACCGCAGCCACAGTCGAGTCCACACCACCGGAGAGCGCGCAAATCACGCCGCCCGTGCCGACTTTTGCTTTAATATCAGCAAGTTGAGATCCGATAAATGCTTCCGCGTTCCAATTGCCCGAGCAACCGCAGATTCTCCTAACAAAATTGGAGAGGATGGTCTTGCCTTCCTGACTGTGATGTACTTCGGGGTGGAACAGCGTGCCCCAGATGCGACGTTCTTTATGTCGAAAACAACAGAGAGGAGAAGTCACTGTATTACCAATAACTTCACATCCCGGTGCAAGCTGATTAATATGATCGCCATGACTCATCCACACAATGCTGTGAGGGCTGATATCTTGCAATAATGGATCTTCAAGAATGACATTGAGTTCGGCACGTCCGAATTCTCGATGATCAGACGCAATCACCTCACCGCCAAGCTGATAAGTAATTAACTGTGAACCATAGCAGATACCGAGAATCGGCACGTCAAGTTCATACACCGCTGTCGTCGAATGAGGCGCACCCTCACCATACACACTCGCCGGACCACCGGAAAGAATTATCCCATTAGGATGAAGCGAACGGAGCTTTTCAGAGGAAATATTAAAGGGATGAATCTCGGCATACACGCCGCATTCACGCACCCTGCGAGCGATAAGCTGTGTGACTTGTGAACCGAAATCGAGAATAATTATACGTTCTGAATGATACATATCTGCCTTAAAAATAGTAGAATACAAAAATAATCATAAGTAAAGGTGAGCGATGAATACTAAGTAAGGTTTCCGCAGTAAAAAAAATCCGCTAAACTTCTGGAAGCTCCATAGGAGCGAAATCTTAATAGAAAATGGACGATTCATTGAAACAAAGCTCCGTAGGAGCGATAGAAATACGTCGATTCCACCAACTATATCGCTCCGATGGAGCTACTTTGAGTTTTTTGCTTACTTACTATTGATATTTCGCCCTTACTGGGCTGTCTGAAGGAATTATTTATTATCGTAAATTTTGAAGAGGAAACCTTAGATAGAAAGCATTTGCAGCTACAATTTCCACACTGTATTTCAAAATGATGGAAACCTATATTGACTAAAGGTTTGCACAACTTGGAGAGTACAAGATAGAGTACGGTATTGTTTATCGGTCGAATTGTTGTTTTGGACTCGGATACTACGTGAGTATGGAGCGAGAGGGATGAAAAGCGGAAACTAATCGAGCGACGAATGGAAGTGGTGAAGTGAGAAAGCAAGTCGAGAATTAAGTGGTAACTACATAACATTGCATCGGCATAGAGTTGCTTGAAATTCAGCGCCCTCTTCACCTGCACCCGCGCACCTTCCTGCAGGCATCCGAACAAGAAAAACAGCAGATAAAGAATCTTTTTCACGCAGTAAGCAATCCTAAGTTATGCAATGAGTTGTGTACGAAATATAGAGTTCCGCATCTAATTCCAGAACGAACAGTTTAGCTTCCTTAGCCCTGTAAGGGCGACCTGTTTGTAGCAAATGAACCCCAAAGAACCAACGTAGCACCATCGGTGCGACCTAATTATTGCGCAAACTGGTTGCACCTACGGAGCTAATAACTTTTTTTGGAATTCATTATGTCGAGTAGAGAGCTAATCCACATACTTTAGATTCCACCGTAGCTCCGTGTCCGCATTTCTGCTTTTGTGCCTTAGTATGTGTATTTCTTGGATGCATTGCTCCCCCTCACAGAACCGTGCTTGAGGATTTCCCTCACACGGCTCCTCAATTGCATTCCGCTGTCAGTGATTATAGAAGCTTACGAATATCTTGGGTTCCGGAAGTGGATACTTGAATACATACTGCTTGAAACTCTCCCACGTGTAGCTCTTCTTCTGACTTCGACGATTGCCACTTATAAAGAAGTTTCTTTACTTTGTCTTTGTAATTCCATAATGATTGCTGTTTTCACTTACACCATAATAGTGATAGTGACCAGACGCACCATTTGGGATACTCTCCCAGAGTTCTTGCAGCGTATAGGTATTCTTGTGTTCCTTCAGAAACACGCTCACCTTGCGAATGCCAAGGCGGAAGCGGGACTTGCTTGTCCGTCTGCATGCCTTGAATTTGCCTGCTTTGGTTTTGCCACAGTAATGCGTAAACCCAAGAAAATCAAACGTTCCCGGATGTTTGCGCTCGTCGCTTGTGTCCGTATTACGACCAAATTTTACTACCGATGTCTTGGTTTCCGATAATTCCAAGCTTGAACTTCGAAAGCCGTAATCGCAAAGCTTCCAATATCAATGTGCAGTCCGATTCTCGTTCTACAAGTATGATAAAGTCGTCTGCATACCGTACTATCGATGCATAGCCTTGAAGCTCTTTCTTCAATCCTTTCTCGAACCAAATGTCACGCACATAATGAAGGTATATGTTTGCTAAGATTGGGCTAATGATGCCGCCTTGGGGCGTTCCCTTGTCGCCTCGCTCTAAGCTACCTTCATCCATGATTCCTGCTTTCAGAAATCTGATAATCAGTCGAATAAATTTCTTGTCTTTTATCCGATGTTCCAGAAACTGTGCTAACCAATCATGGTTAACATTGTCGAAAAACGATTTAATATCTGCATCGATAATATAGTTTACGCGCTTGAGGGTTATCTCTTGATGTACCTGCTTCAACGGCATCGTGACAACCCATCTTGCTCTAAAACCGTAGGATGTCTCGATAAAACTTGGGTCGAATAGTGCCGTTAGTATTGAGGATATACCTTTCTGGACTATCTTGTCCTCCGTCGAGGAATGCCCAATGTGCGCGTTCCTCCTCGTTCTTTCGGTATTTCCTTCTTACGCACGGCTTTGCGGACGATACGACATGCTTTCATCCGTTCTACCAATCACTGAAGATTCGCTTCCAGCGATTCTCCGTATTCTTCTACTCACTCCGTCTATGCCAAGTGCCTTCTTACGGGGAAGTTCGGCATAGCACGTTCTAAGGTACTCCTCGTTCAGCAAGCTTGCCAATGAGCCAAACTTGTATTTGGGAGAGTCCTTCGAGACCTTGGTTGGTTAATAAGTTTCGCTTGCCGTATCTGATTGTGTTCTATGAGCCATATACGTTTCCTTTATACAATACATACAATTGTCACCCCCTTCGCGCTACACCAGAATTGAATGCTTCTGCATGGCTACCTCTGCTTTCGGAGAGCTTGACGCTACTAAGGGCTAATCCGACTTCCATTATACCGTTACGCATTCTACTCCTTTTCGGATTTGGTTGCGCTTATGCCAAATGGCAAGTATAGTGGATATCCCAAGTTCCTGATATATCCGTTTGATATCATACTGCGGACTTAGACCCCCGATGATGACTACATGCTCGGCCGCGAACATGTTGTTATTGCATTCCCTGTTTGTAGAGACAGTCTGCCATCATAGCCTGACCTATTTCTGGGGGCTCAATACCTTCCTTGCGTTGCGGTCTGATATCTCCCTCGTCGTAGCTTCACTGGGCTTGTTACCTCCACACAGCGTACGATTGCGGTAGCGGGTGGGTGGCTCCCCTTCCGCGAAGGATTTGCACCTTCTGAATATACAGCTTCGCTTGGCGCACCTACAAACAGGTCGCTCCTCTGTAGCTA
>JADJXV010000027.1 GCA_016720145.1 Ignavibacteria bacterium
AGTAATTTATTTAATTATGAGTTGCATTGACATCGCTATAATTAACGAATATATTATATCGACAATTTCACTATCGATGGCGCAAAGTTCGTAAAAAGAATACAATTCGATGCATGGATTACATTATGAATGGTTATGAATTTCCAACCATTTAAAATATTGGTCGAGTAGAGAGCTAACCCACAGTCTTTAGATTCCACCGTAGTTCCGTGTCCGCATTTCTGCTTTTGTGCCTTAGTATGTGTATTTCTTGGATGTGCATTGCTCCCCCTCACAGAACCGTGCTTGAGGATTTCCCTCACACGGCTCCTCAATTGTATTCCGCACTCAGTGCTTGTAAAAGCTTACGTATATCTTTGGTTCCGGAAGTGGATACTTCGATACATACTGCTTAAAACTCTCCCATGTGTAGCTCTTCTTCTGACTCCGACGGTTGAGCCACTTATAGAGAATTTTCTTTACTCCGGTCTTTGTAATTCCATAATGATTTGCTGTTTTTAATTACACCATAATAGTGATAGTGACCACGTACCATTTGGGATATACTTTCCCAGAGTTCTTGCAGCGTATAGGTATTCTTGTGTTCCTTCAGAAACACGCTCACCTTTGCGAATGCCAAGGCGGAAGCGGGACTTGCTTGTCCGTCTGCATACCTTGAATTTGCCTGCTTTGGTTTTGCCACAGTAATGCGTAAACCCAAGAAATCAAACGTTCCCGGATGTTTGCGCTCGTCGCTTGTGTCCGTATTACGACCAAATTTTACTACCGATGTCTTGGTTTCCGATAATTCAAGCTTGAACTTCGCAAGCCGTAATCGCAAAGCTTCCAATATCAATGTGCAGTCCGATTCTCGTTCTACAAGTATGATAAAGTCGTCTGCATACCGTACTATCGATGCATAGCCTTGAAGCTCTTTCTTCAATCCTTTCTCGAACCAAATGTCAAGCACATAATGAAGGTATATGTTTGCTAAGATTGGGCTAATGATGCCGCCTTGGGGCGTTCCCTTGTCGCTCGCTCTAAAGCTACCTTCATCCATGATTCCTGCTTTCAGAAATCTGATAATCAGTCGAATAAATTTCTTGTCTTTTATCCGATGTTCCAGAAACTGTACTAACCAATCATGGTTAACATTGTCGAAAAACGATTTAATATCTGCATCGATAATATAGTTTACGCGCTTGAGGGTTATCTCTTGAAGTACCTGCTTCAACGCATCGTGACAACCCATCTTTTCTCTAAAGCCATAGGATGAATCAATAAAACTTGGGTCGAATACTGCCGTTAGTATCGAGGATATTCCTTTCTGGACTATCTTGTCCTCTGTCGAGGGAATGCCCAATGTGCGCGTTCCTCCTCGTTCTTTCGGTATTTCCTTCTTACGCACGGCTTGCGGACGATACGACATGCTTTTCATCCGTTCTACCAATCCACTAAGATTCGCTTCAAGCGATTCTCCGTATTCTTCTACACTCACTCCGTCTATGCCAAGTGCCTTCTTACGGGGAAGTTCGGCATAGCACGTTCTAAGGTACTCCTCGTTCAGCAAGCTTGCCAATGAGCCAAACTTGTATTTGGGAGAGTCCTTCGAGACCTTGCTTAGTTGTATAAGTTTCGTTGCCGTATCTGATTGTGTTCTATGAGCCATATACGTTTCCTTTATACAATACATACAATTGTCAGCCCCTTCGCGCTACACCAGAATTGAATGCTTCTGCATGCATACCTCTGCTTTCGCAGAGCTGACGCTACTATGGGCTAATCCGACTTCCATTATACCGTTACGCATTCTACTCCTTTTCGGATTTGGTTGCGCTTATGCCAAATGGCAAGTATAGTGGATATCCCAAGTTCCTGATATATCCGTTTGATATCATACTGCGGACTTAGACCCCGATGATGACTACATGCTCAAGCCATACGAACATGTTGTTATTGCATTCCTGTTTGTAGAGACAGTCTGCCATCATAACCTGACCTATTTCAGAGCTCAATACCTTCACTTGCGTTGCGGTCTGATATCTCCCTCGTCGTAGCTTCACTGGGCTTGTTACCTCACACAGCGTACGATTGCGGTAGCGGGTGGGTGGCTCCCTTCCCGCGAAGGATTTGCACCTTCTGAATATACCAAGCTTCGCTTGGCGCACCTACAAACAGGTCGCCCCGATGGGGCTACAATCTATCTTCTGTCGTTTTCTTCTTTTTGTCGAGTAGAGAGCTAACCCACAGTCTTTAGATTCCACCGTAGTTCCGTGTCCGCATTTCTGCTTTTGTGCCTTAGTATGTGTATTTCTTGGATGTGCATTGCTCCCCCTCACAGAACCGTGCTTGAGGATTTCCCTCACGGCTCCTCATTGTATTCCGCACTCAGTGCTTGTAAAAGCTTACGTATATCTTTGGTTCCGGAAGTGGATACTTGATACATACTGCTTAAAACTCTCCCAAGTGTAGCTCTTCTTCCTGACTACGACGGTTGAGCCACTTGTAGAGAAGTTTCTTTACTCGGTCTTTGTAATTCCATAATGATTTGCTGTTTTCACTTACACCATAATAGTGATAGTGACCACGTACCATTTGGGATATACTTTCCCAAAGTTCTTGCAGCGTATAGGTATTCTTGTGTTCCTTCAGGAAGATGCTCACCTTACGGATGCCAAGGCGGAAGCGGGACTTACTTGTCCGCCTACATACCTTGAATTTGCCTGCTCGGGTTTTACCGCAGTAATGGGTAAACCCAAGAAGTCAAACGTGCCCGGATGTTTGTTCTCGTCGCTTGTGTCCGTATTACGACCAAATTTTACTAGCGATGTCTTGGTTTCCGATAATTCAAGCTTGAACTTCGCAAGCCGTAATCGCAAAGCTTCCAATATCAATGTGCAGTCCGATTCTCGTTCTACAAGTATGATAAAGTCGTCTGCATACCGTACTATCGATGCATAGCCTTGAAGCTCTTTCTTCAATCCTTTCTCGAACCAAATGTCAAGCACATAATGAAGGTATATGTTTGCTAAGATTGGGCTAATGATGCCGCCTTGGGGCGTTCCTTGTCGCTCGCTCTAAAGCTACCTTCATCCATGATTCCTGCTTTCAGAAATCTGATAATCAGTCGAATAAATTTCTTGTCTTTTATCCGATGTTCCAGAAACTGTACTAACCAATCATGGTTAACATTGTCGAAAAACGATTTAATATCTGCATCGATAATATAGTTTACGCGCTTGAGGGTTATCTCTTGAAGTACCTGCTTCAACGCATCGTGACAACCCATCTTTTCTCTAAAGCCATAGGATGAATCAATAAAACTTGGGTCGAATACTGCCGTTAGTATCGAGGATATTCCTTTCTGGACTATCTTGTCCTCTGTCGAGGGAATGCCCAATGTGCGCGTTCCTCCTCGTTCTTTCGGTATTTCCTTCTTACGCACGGCTTGCGGACGATACGACATGCTTTTTCATCCGTTCTACCAATCCACTAAGATTCGCTTCAAGCGATTCTCCGTATTCTTCTACACTCACTCCGTCTGCCAAGTGCCTTCTTACGGGGAAGTTCGGCATAGCACGTTCTAAGGTACTCCTCGTTCAGCAAGCTTGCCAATGAGCCAAACTTGTATTTGGGAGAGTCCTTCGAGACCTTGCTTAGTTGCATAAGTTTCGTTGCCGTATCTGATTGTGTTCTATGAGCCATATACGTTTCCTTTATACAATACATACAATTGTCAGCCCCTTCGCGCTACACCAGAATTGAATGCTTCTGCATGCATACCTCTGCTTTCGCAGAGCTTGACGCTACTATGGGCTAATCCGACTTCCATTATACCGTTACGCATTCTACTCCTTTTCGGATTTGGTTGCGCTTATGCCAAATGGCAAGTATAGTGGATATCCCAAGTTCCTGATATATCCGTTTGATATCATACTGCGGACTTAGACCCCGATGATGACTACATGCTCCAAGCCATACGAACATGTTGTTATTGCATTCCTGTTTGTAGAGACAGTCTGCCATCATAACCTGACCTATTTCGGGGCTCAATACCTTCACTTGCGTTGCGGTCTGATATCTCCTCGTCGTAGCTTCACTGGGCTTGTTACCTCACACAGCGTACGATTGCGGTAGCGGGTGGGTGGCTCCCTTCCCGCGAAGGATTTGCACCTTCTGAATATACCAAGCTTCGCTTGGCGCACCTACAAACAGGTCGCCCCCATGGGGCTAAAAATTCCACCAAGTGTCTTAACGACTTATGGCTTATGACTTATGACTTATAACTTACTACTTACTACTTACTACTTACAGACTTACGACTAATCCCCGACTTATAACTAAATCATTTTACTTCCATCCTCACAGCTTTACGTATTGTTGGCGTTTCGAATATCAGGAAATAGGTACCTGTGGGAAGGGTTTGTTTTGTGAAGGGAATCGTATGTTTACCTTTTGCTATAACTCCATCGAAGATGTCCTGTACTACTTGTCCTGTAGCATCAATGATAGAAAGTTTTGTGCGATTGTTTTCTATCGTCTCAAATTCTATATCGCTTTGATGGGTAATGGGATTAGGACGAATTGACAGTGTCACGGGAGCGGTTGTATTCAGGAGCCGAGCGCCTCCTTCAAAACATACTCCGAGTAATTGAAAATGCCCATTTCGTACGTGTACAGGTGCAGATCCTCCTTCGATTGTTACATTTTCGAGTGTGACAATGGTGGCGGTGTCATTGCCAAGCATTGCGAGGAAAGGATAGACGGCAACGACGGTATCGTCCGATGGGAGTACCGGTACGGTGAGTGTGAACGTACGTTCACTGCCGGATAATATTCCAATCGGAGTCGAATCGACGGGAAAAAGGAGGGTTGCATTACACCGGATATTCACTCGCAGAAGAGTGCCGCTTAACTGAGCGAGTCGAGCTCCATTTTGTATGCGAATCGGCATTTGCACGATATCTCCTGGAAAACCTCGTGTGGAATCATTGGAGACAATCAGGGTATCAAGTACGCTATTATTGATACCTTCGCCAAAGAGCTGTACCGCAACCGGCGAACCAACCCCTTGATAATAAATTAGTAAGCGACCACTTGTGCGTCCTGATTCGGTAGCGGTGAAGCGCGCATCAACCGTCAAAATGCTATCCGGTTGTAGAGATATTGGACGTATGGTACTTTGTAATGTAAAATCACGGATATTCGGCGTTACTCGAACGACGGAATCTATCACAAGTGCAGATGTACCAATATTTTTCAGCACGGCAGCTTGCACAGTATCGCGATAATTCCCGACAAAGACTTTTCCAAAGTCAATTATGCCATTATTGAGTGACCGAGTAGGTGGGAGAATACCAATACCGAAAATCTTCATAAACAATGTGTCACCGCCTGTAATGATAGAGACTTGCGCTTGTTTTAAGCCGGGCGATGTGGGTCTGAAGCGAAATTCTACATTGACACCATCATTCGCCGGAACATCTAACGGCGGCATTCCCGATACCATCATGAATTGCGCTGAATCTGCGCCGATGATTTGTATATCGTGGACAGCAAAGGATACATTACCTCTATTAAACACAAGTCTCTCTATTAATGAGTCGCGGCTTGACTGTACAAGTACTTGACCCATATCCACATCTTTTCCTCCGGGATTTGGAGCAACAATACTCCAGACCGCGTCTGAGACATCCGACTGTAATTCTCGTTGAAAGCTCGACCAGATATAGATATCTTTATTGATAAAATTGATGATCGTATCGGCATAAAGCGTTGTTGTATCGAACGTTGCGTCATATTCGAATGTTCCCGTCATTGCAATATTTCCCAGCCGGTCAGATGCGATAGATGTACAAAAATCCGCGCCTAATCCTCCTGCTTGCTTGGCATATTCAATTTTCCCATCAGGAAAGTATTTGGAGAGAAATATGTCGTTGAATCCCCCATTTCCACCACTATTCTTGATCGTCATACCATCAAAATCTGCCTCTGCTTGAAATTCACCGACTATGTAAATACTTCCGGACCCATCTACTGCTATAGATCTACCTTTGTCACGGCCACTTCCTCCGGCATGTGTCGCCCAATCAAGCTTGCCGGCATTTGTATATGATGCAAGAAAAATGTCTTCATTGCCGTTAGAGTAAAATTGAAGCGACCCGAAGAGCATTTTTTCATAAAAGCTTCCTGTTACAATGATCTTACCATTGTCATCTGCAGTGACACCAACGCCCTCGCCGTATATGTCTCCACCAATATTATTTTCCCAATCGATTGTTCCTGACGGTGTGAATTTTACAAGAAATATATTCCCTTCATAAAAAATTGTATTCCCAATCTGAGCAGGCACTTCATATTGACCGGTAATGAATAAGTTCCCATTTCTGTCTGTACACACTCCGTGACCGGAGTTGCTGCCTGTCTTCTCGATGATTTTCACCCAATCCATTGTTCCGTCTGACCGAAACTTTGCAACATACATAGTATTGCGAAGCTTTTCGGTATAACTGACTACCACATTTCCAAATTTTGCATCCCAGTCAAATCCCCCTACCATATAGACATTACCCGCACCGTCAGTAGCGAGGTGACCACCAACATCTGCATATTTGCTACCTGCATTTTGCGTCCATTCCACCATACCGTCATTTTTAAGTTTAATAAGAAAAAGTTCGCCTAAAGCCGTGTTATTAATCTCGGTTATCGATTTTCCACCAACCACTGCATTCGAGGCAAAGGTACCTGTTGCGAATATATTACCGGCAATATCAACCGCAAGTGATGTCACGACATCATTACCACTGCTCACGATCGGTAGCACCCATTCAACAGATTTATCCGGCTTAATTTTCGCCACAAAAGCATCCGTCGTCGTGAGCGAAGTATTGGTAAGTGTAAATGTTCCGATCGTCACTACACCTTTATAACTCCCTCCTACATATATATTTCCGGCCCCATCCATCGTTATAGCTCGGCTCTCGTCGAGATTATTTCCTTTGAATTGCATAGCCCAGCTTTCACGTTCGCTATTGAACTGCCTCACCCTCGCCAGACATTGATTGCTTGGCGTATTCGGTACCTTCCAAGCATATTTTCCGCCTGTTGCTTTTGGAGCAATGAGTTCCCATGAAGCACCGTTATTGGTTGAATAATCAAGCGTTACCGTATCAGCCGGTGATATTCCGCTCCATGTAATCAATGTATCATTACCTACCGGAAATTCTTCGGCACCATTCGGCGCATCGAGCTTGAGCTGAACACTCGTCGGTGGCTTGCCCGCAAAACCGGCGCTTACAAAATAATTCACCGGACAGATATCATTGATGAGTTCAAATTTTGTCCAAGCATAGCCGCTGTCTGAAGGCGTATAGTGCACAGTCAGCACCTGTGTTTGTCCGCTTAACACATTGAAATTTTTAGGAGTAATGTCAAAATTAGGATTACTGCTCGTGATTGAAGTAACTGTAAATGTTGCATTCTGTGCCAGAACTGAGATGGTCGTATCATACGCAGCGCCAGGTGGTTTTGCAGAATAATATAATGTAGAAGGTGTGAATTTGAGCGCGGATATGGAATTGCCGGGAGGTGTGTATTTCGTTTGAGAGCTAATAGTTGGTGAGGTGAATGTGACAAATACATTTCGCGAAGAAGGAATACAAGAAGCACTGCTTTGCCAGATCAGTTTACAGGGTTCGATGCCCTGCGCTTCTGCGAGTATCGAACGGTAAATAGATTGAATTTCATGGGCTTGGGATACCGATTCAAAACACCGACCACCTGTCCTACTACTAATCTCCCGCATCGATTGCGGGGCAACCATACCAACCATTACACAATAAATCTTGCAGTTCTGACGCTGTGCTTCGGCGACAATAGAGTCAACTTTTGGGTCTTTAGACGGCAGTCCATCAGAGAGAAAGACAATGAATTTTTCATACTTTGCATTCTTCGCAATTTGTAAAGCTCCTGCCTGAGGATGGAGCAATCCTGCGTCGTAATCTGTTCCTTCCTTTGGAGATAGACTATTTACTGCAGCAAGTAATAGATTCTTATCCGTCGTAAAATCCTGGTGTAAATAATTTGCTCCGTCAAAGCTCGTAACTGCGCATTCCGAACCTCCCGGAGGCATTGCCGCTATCCACGCACGTGCAGCTTCTTTGGCGATATCTATTTTGAGAGTACTTTTGATTTTGTCGTTCATCGAACCGGAAACATCGATCGTGAGTACTGTCGAAATCGCTTTTAGTGTAGTGGCAGGTGGGCATACGAGGGAGAGAATTTGGCAAGGAATACTGAGTTCTGTAACTGAAATATCTGCTATCGTTGGACGAAGCACAGCGCCGGAAGCATCAAAACAGTACAGCGGCGCTTCAACACTCGGGAAATTAGTCACATCAGGAGGGAAAACCTGTAGAGATTGGGCAGATAGTATTCCCGCATTTACTAGCATCAGCAAGCAAAGAGTAGAGAGTATTTTCATCGTAAACTCCGGCGAAAAAGGTGGAATGTATAATTAAACGTGAAATTACATAATCCTTACGATTTCACCATGCTATTTCTAATCTCCGTTAAAAAATATTCGATCTCAATTTAATTCTTTAACCGGAAAGAATTGCACGCTGATGACGCTGAATTGTATAATTTTCGAAGATTCATGAGCAAATGGTTGACATCATTGTGGTAGTACCACTATACATGACAATTCAACAAGAAAAACACTTGTCGAACTTCTGGAAAATAGCTAAGTTGCACGACGATACCGTGGGGCAGCCGAAAACCAAAGAGAGTAGGCAGATATTTACAGCACTTTGTATGGAAGAAATTAAACCTGTGCAGTCGAAAACAACGATGATTCTCATCTGCATTTTTCTAGGCGGGCTCGGGATTCATCGGCTGATGATGGGCTACTCCAATTGGTGGCTTATGTTAATAACTCTCGGTGGATGTTGGATATGGACATTTTATGATCTTATTCGCATCATTACCGGAAGTATGAAAATGGCCGATGGACGGGACTTGTCCAATTAATTCTGTCCCCATTGAAGTAAGCAATAAAGCGTCAGAATGTGATATCATTTGAGACGCTTTTTTTATGCTAATACTCGAACGAACTCCGTATTTTTGTCAAAATATTTTGCTGTAGTTTTACAAACATACCTCCGCGATTCTATGATGACAATTCACCCCTATCAGCCCTCTCGATTTGAGGAATTCGATGACTTTGTGGCTTATTCGAACAATGGCACCATCTTCCATACGCAGCGATTTTTATCGTATCATCCCGACGGAAAATTTGATTTTCATGCTTTGATGTTCTACGAAGATTCCAAGCTCCTCGCCGTGCTGCCTGCCGCTCTTCGTGAAGGAGGTATTTCATTAGAATCTCCCATTGGGTCGAGTTATGGCGGGATTGTCTTGGCTCCAATGCCCTACAAAAAGCACGAACAAATAGTAGATGCCCTGCTCGAATATTGTGCTGAAAAAGGATTTCAAAAAATCTACCTCACACCGGCACCGTTTTTTTATCAACGTGAGCAAATGCAGAATATAGATTATGCACTTGCGTTGCGGGGTTTTGACTATGATCGTCATTATATTTCTCATATTATCGAGCATGGGCAGAACCCACAATTCCTGTCAACATTCAATGCAACAGCCCGGAATTATGTTCGCCAATTCAATAAAAATCAAGACCTTACTATAGAATTCACCACTCACACCGACGCCTATTATGAAATCTATCCTATCCTCGTCGAGAATAAAGCCAAGCACAACGCACACCCTACACACTCTCTCGATGAAATGGTGAAATTACAGGCACAATTTCCACAAAATATGCAGCTTGTCATTGCGCGTTTGAATGGAAAAGCTATAGCCGCATCGTGGATTATGGACTGCAACGCGCAGGTAACACTCTGCTTTTACAACATGATGCTTTATGATTTCGAACAATTCCACCCCATGTACGGCATCATGAATGCCATCGTCGAGTATTCCCGCGGCAGAGGCGCATCATTTGTCGATATTGGCGTCTCGCAGGATACCAAACATGACAATCCAATGACTCCCTCCTACCCGTTAATTGACTTTAAAGAAAAATTTGGTGCCAAAGGTATGCTTCGCAGTACTTTCAGGAAAATTCTATGATTGCAGGAATCTCGCTCAATATTCCCGATACGACCAAGCCGAGAGTGGTGATCATTGGCGGTGGCTTCGGTGGACTCAATCTCGTGAAAAAGCTGCCACTGAAGGAATTTCAAGTGGTGATGTTTGACAAACATAACTATCATACTTTCCAACCGCTTCTCTATCAAGTAGCCACTGCAGGACTGCAACCGGACTCTATCGCCGGTCCCTTGCGAAATGTCTTCTCCGACAAACCCGACTATCACTTTCGGCTCTTGAAAGTGCTCTCTGTCAATTGCGCAGCCAAAACCATCGAGACCGTTGCCGGAACTCTTTCCTACGATTACCTCATCATTGCCAGCGGTTCACGGGCTAACTTTTTTGGTAATACCGACGTCCAGAAATTATCCTTCCCGCTCAAGACTATTCCAGAAGCGCTCAATCTCCGCAGCCAACTCATGCAGGTATTTGAAATAGCAGGAATTACAAATGATCCCGCACAAAAGGCACGGCTTATGAATATCGCGCTCGTCGGCGCAGGTCCGACGGGAGTGGAGACTGCAGGTGCTTTAGCCGAACTCCGCAAGTATGTGCTTCCAAAGGACTATCCTGATCTTGACTTTACGAAAATGAATATTTATCTGATCGAAGGGTCGAGTAGGGTGTTACCATCGATGTCCGAATACGCAAGTACGAAAGCCAAAAAGAGTTTGGAAAAAATGAAAGTGATAGTCAAAACAAATTCATTCGTCGATGGATATGATGGCAAAACCGTGCGCCTGAAAAGCGGAGAAACCATTGAGGCGCAGACCGTTGTTTGGTCGGCGGGCGTGACGGGTGATATACTCGCAGGATTAGCTTTGGATTCGATAGAACACGGAAGAATACTCGTCGATCATCATTGCGAAGTACTTGGCACAAAAGGTATTTATGCCATAGGTGATGTTGCAAGTATGGAAAGCTCTGACTATCCGAACGGACATCCGGGAGTCGCGCAGGTTGCGATACAAATGGGTACGTACTTAGGGAAAAATCTCTTGAATTTTCATCTGCGATTGCCCGTTAACCCATTCAAATACTTTGATAAAGGTTCGCTCGCCACCATCGGGCGCAACAAAGCAGTCGCCGACTTGCCCGGCAATCTCCATATCGCCGGACGTCCTGCCTGGTATGTGTGGCTCTTCATCCACATCGCGTATCTGATTGGTTTTCGGAATAAACTTTTGGTGTTTATTAATTGGATATGGAGTTATATTACCTACGACCAAGGTAACCGGTTGATTATTAGACCATTTATACGGAAGGATGATAAGCTCGGGCAGGAGATTGCTCTAACTAATGAACTAGAATAAAACATCAATTGAGTATATGGTAATACGAAGCTATGCTGTTAGATACAAATTTCACTTTAACACCAATAATTACTCTACCTTTCTGAATTACTTCGTTTCTTACTGCTTGTTAATCCTCAAGTTACATTCTAACACAAAGGCACAAAGTGACCACAAAGTTCACTATTGATACTAGTATCTGTAGTGCACTTTGTGGTCACTTTGTGCCTTCGTGTTGAAAAAATAAATTAGTTCAATTTTTGATTTAAAATCATACCCCCAGCATTGCCTTCCCTTCCGGCGACTGTTCGACGCTTGTTTTTTCCCATGGTTTTAATTTTTGGAAAGCGGGTCTAAAGAGTGCTGTCGCTTCATCCAGCTTGCCAATTTTATACAAAAACACTGCAAGTTGAATATTCCCAAAGGTATAGTCGGGGTTGGCCACGGGGATTTCGCGCATTACTTCTTCAGCAAGAACTACTTTTTCCTGTGTTTCGTAGATTTTAGCAAGCAATACTCTCGCTCTTGCGAAGCTAGGTTTTGTACCAATTGCGCGATTGAGCCAGAGAATTGCTCTATCAAAATCTTGGAGTTTGTCATACGCGATAGCGAGTGCAAGCATGGTTGTCTCTTCGTCGGGGAAGTCACGCAGTATTCGAAGAGCAGTATCTTTAACCATTTCCCAATTCTTAAGTACTTGAAATATCTGCAATTCTATTGCCCGATGACTGTAGGTATCAGGCGCTGAACGTATGAGATTTTTAACAATCGGGAGGATGTCGGCTTCGAGGTTGATTTCAGGGTATTGGCCTGCCATCCAGCACAGGGCAGAACAGTACATTTCCAACCCTTTTGGAGTGGTGCCTTCGGGTACAAGCGCGAAGGTTTTTTTGAATAAATCATAACTTGCGTCCATTTCTCCTCGCCATTGTAAGCTCCCTGCGAGAGTAAATTGAACTAATAAATCGGTAGAATTTTTCACATCTTCTATGAGCAACGTGGCGACAGAATCATCTTCTTGGAAAGCTACATACCAAGCTTTTAGGAAATCCGAATCCGTCGCTTCGATGCCATCGACAATAGCTTTTTCGCCTTGTTTGGCAAAATTGCCGGGCATGCGGAAATAGGCAAATGAAAGATTAGAATAAGGTTCGGGGTTGAGCGGATCGAGTTCGATAGATCTCTCCAAAAACACCCTAGCTTGCGTAAGTCGCGTACGAGATTCGAGTTCTGCTCCAATCCTAGCGAGACGTTCGGGTTCGTTCCAGTGAGCATAGCCGTCATTTATAAGGTCATTGATAGTATTCATGAGTATTGTATGTATGGTTAAACAGATAATTTAAAAGCGTGCAAAACTACTGTAATTTTCAGTAGTGGTGAAATGAAGATTAATGTACTGTACGAATCACTTCTCAGAGCTATAGTTTGAAAACGGGTAGGCATTGATTTGGGTGACAAATGTTTATATGAGTTTAGCTTTAAAAATTTCATGAAATACGTACATTTATAGCAAAAATAATTCTTGCATAACAGTTTGGAATATCGTAGTTTAGCTTTCAGGAATTACCCAAGAGTATCTTATCACATTTCTTGTCAAATTCATGAAGCATTTTTTACGCTTTCTCGCCTTGATTTTCCTTGCCATTTCGACGCAAATTTCCGCACAAAATACTGCAGGTTCGGTGGAGGTCGGAGTGTTTTCGGCGTATCAGTTTTCGCATTTTAGTGGTGGAGTTTTTGAGGAACCTAACGCCAAGCTTTACGATATTCCATTTAGTACTTATGGTGTTACAGCAGGCGCGATTGCTGAGTTCCAAATTACTTCGAATTTTGAGTTACTTGGCATACTTCGTTATGAAGAGCTCCATGCAAGTAAATATTTGGAAGATTCGGTTTTGAGCAAATTGCAAGATGGAACCGAAATCTCTACCTACATCTATCATAAATATGAGATAGTTGCGCCACAGATTGCTGTTAGTTTTCTTGGGAAATTTACTTTTCAGGAGACAAAGTTAAGTGTACTTGGTGGCGTTTCACTTGGAGTTCTGTTGAACGATTCAGAAGTTGAAACTTTTGGATTAATACTTGACCCTGACCGTCCTACAAATGGTTTCGGACCAGATTCTATAAAAGGACTTAAATACCCAGGGATTAAAGGTGAGTATCCTCAAGTTTCAGACGAAACGAGAACTTCTATTATTCTTTATTCAGGTGAAATCTACCAACGCCAATCCCTCCAACTCGGCCTCACAGCAGGACTCCAATACGACATTCCACTCTTTCCCATCAATGAAGGTGCACATAAGTTTGTCACCCTCACCCCGAGCGTGCTTTTCAATTACAATCTCACAACCTATTCTGATTATGAGAAGTTACGTGCGTGGAATGTGAGTGCTGGGTTTGTGCTGAAAGTGGGCTTATAATGAAAATAAACGATGGATTATTTTAAAAAAATGTACGCAAAGACAATCTACAAAGCGCACTACAAATACCAGTATCTATAGTGAACTTTGTGCCCACTTAGTGTCTTTGTGTTAAAAAACGTAACATGCTGATTTTTAAATACAAAGCACACGACACAACATGCAGTTCCTGAGCCTAAAATTAGATACTACATTCAATTATTCTTCACTTCATTCACAACTATCATGAAACACATAATTCTACTTTTTGCATGCTTTACTCTCGCGTTTTCGGTGAATCTCTCTGCTCAGAATGTGGCGGGTTCGGTGGAGGTGGGGGTGTATTCGGCATTTCAGCGGGGAGATTTAAGTGGTGCTTTAGAAATCGGTGACAATAATGGCATGAGACCATATCCTTCTTTTGAAGGATTTGGTTATAGTATTCCAACATTTGGAGGTATAATTGAATACCATTTCGGAACGGTGTTTGCACTTATTGGGGTCTTGAGATATGAAAACACTCCACAGAGCTTAAGTATATCCGGTGAACGTAATTATTATAAAGCTACAGATGGTAGTAACCGTACATTTGATTCGGAATTCACTTGTAGTGTCGATGTCAAAGCTATTACTACTTCACTCCTTGGAAAAACAACCATTTCAGGGACGAATTTAAGTATTCTGACAGGGGCAGATATAAGTATTGTTGCCTCGAATTCTCAAGAAATACGGTTCTATTTGTATCCTGAGCAAGGATATCCAATTACGATTGATTCACTTCCTAATCTCGTACCGGACAACATCTATGGGCAGCCACATCGATATCTCGATGATACACACACTTCAATAACAATGTACAAAGGCGAAATTGACAATAGTTCTCGTTCATTACTCTTTGGAATTACCCTTGGCTTGCAGTATGATATTCCGGTCTATACAATTTCCGAATCCGAGAAAAAGTTCGTCACGCTCACACCTACGTTCATGGCAAGAAGAGCTATTTCAGATATATCGACTACTAATTATCTTCGCATTCATTCTTTTAATCTTGGTTTTGCGCTTAAAGTGGGATTATAAAGTCTATTTTCCTTCACTCTCTTCACAATTTCTATGAAACACTTTATTGTACTTTTTGCTTGCTTTTGCATTGCGCTTTCAGTGAATATTTCTGCTCAGAATGTGGCGGGTTCGGTGGAGGTTGGGGTGTATTCAGCGTATCAGTTTACGCATTTTAGCGGTGGGTATATTGAATTATTCAATAATAAATTTGAAGATGATCCCTATACTACGTATGGGTTTACCGTTGGTGGAATGGTAGAAGTGCATTTCAGCCCGACCTTTGCAGTGCTTGCAATACTACGATATGAAAAGCTTTATGGTAAAAAAATTCACGTCGGAGATAAATATCCGAGTAAATTAGCGGATGGTACGGAAATTTTAACAGAAATAAATCATGTCTTTGAAGTAATTGCACCTCAGTATGCATCAACACTATTAGGGAAATATACACCAACTGAATCAAAACTAAGTATCCTAGCAGGTATTTCCATTGGCGTTCTGATTAACGACAAAGAAGAGCAGTTATATCAATTAGTACTTGACCCCACGCGACCTGTGCAGTTTCCTATATCAGTTGATAGTTTTGGGATGCCAGTAGATTCGATAACTTCTGCAGTGGTAACCAAAGGACAAAAGTCACGATTTACCGATGAAACCAGAACATCTATTACATTATACTCAGGTCCCATCTACCAGCGCACCGCCCTCCAACTCGGTCTCACAGCAGGACTTCAATACGACATTCCACTCTTTTCCATCAGTGAAGCTTCGCAAAAGTTTGTGACACTCACGCCGAGCGTACTTTTAATTACAACCTCACAACTTATTCTGATTATGAGAAGTTACGTGCATGGAATGTGAGTGCTGGGTTTGTGCTGAAAGTGGGATTGTAGAGAATATCAGCACGTTTCAATTTTAACACGAAGTCACGAAGTGGGCACAAAGTACACTACAGATACCGGAATTTGTAGTGCGCTTTGTGGTTTATCTTCGTGTCTTAGTGTTAAAATTAAAACTTGTTGATTATCAAACATTTTTAAAATCACATACTCCTTATATCCTGTTCTTATTAAAGTAATTACAGGCAGAAAAATAAGTGCTGATTTTGCTCTTAAAGTTGGTTTATAAATTCTATTTTATTCACATTATTCACAATTTTTATGAAACAATTTTCTATTCTCATTGCCTTTATTTTAATAAACTTATCGACACAAGTTACAGCGCAGCACATCCCGGGTTCGGTGGAGTTTGGACCTTATTTCGCCTATCAATTCGGTTTTTTCAATACGGATATTCCCGATATTCCGGGTGTGAACTCTAAGAGTACAGAGGTCAGTACGGACGGATATTCTCTCGGTGGTGTGGTTGCTTATCATATCTCTCCGACTATAGCACTTCTTGGAATTATACGCTATGATTATCTTTCGCTCTATTCCACTCAAAAGGGTGAAAAAGACACCTATACTGACCAAAATGGTGATATATATGAATACTCTTTGTTCGCTGCATCGAGATTCAGTTTACCGCAAATTACAACGACAATATTCTTCCAATACAATGCTATTGGAAGACTTAACTTGCTCGGCGGCGCGCAGGTAGGTGTTCTAACCAATGAAACGGAAGAAAATAGGTATAATCTTAGCTTCAACCCTCTATACCCGATGAGCTTTGATGATATTCCCACCAAAATTCCGACTGCGTACAAGGGTCAAATACCACAATACTGGGATGTTACCCACACTTCACTGGTACTGTAAAAGGACCAATCTATCAACGGCAGGTGCTGCAACTTGCTTTGGCAGGAGGGCTTAGCTTAGAAACCAAGCTGGCAAGTAATGCCACTTACTACCTACCTTTTTATGACCTATAAACCTTTCAACTCATACTCACAGTATAGGAAGGGGATTTAGGGTTGCTTTGGTACTTCTTTGAAATTCTTGTAAACTTTATATTTGAAATGAAAAATTTAGTAAATATATAATATGTACATGGAACTTTGTGGCAACCTATGTGTTTAAATCACATGTTTCATTTTTAACACGAAGCAAAGTTACATTGTGATTGAACATTTGCATGCGTAATGTTGATATTTAAAACAAAGTCACTTCAAATACTTGTATCTTTGTGACCTTTGTTATTAAGCCTCATTTTCGTGTCTTTGTGTTAATAACGGCATGTTCATTTTAAACACAAAGGCACGTTAAACCAAAGTTCACAAAGTGCATACAGATATCTGTAGTGCACATTGTGGCTATTTCGTGACTTTTTGTGTTGGATTCATAATCATGAACTTAAAAATATCCATTAATGTATCTTCTCACACCATCTTTAAACAGTACGGTGTTGAAATTCATTAATAGACCTAGTTTACAGTTGCTCACTTTTAAATACGTAAGAATCTGAGCTTCGTGTAAAGGATGCAATGAATCAACAGATTTAATTTCTATAATTAGTTTGTTTTCAACTAGTAAGTCAATTCTATACCCTGCTTCAAGCTTCACACCTTCGTAAATAAGTGGTAACTGCTTTTGTTTTTCAACCAGTAGATTACGTGAACATAATTCATGATACAAGCATGCTTCATACGCGCTTTCTAACAAGCCTGGACCTAATGTTCGATGAACTGTAAGTCCTGCATCAACAACAATTTTGGAGATTTCATTTTCATTCATAACAGTAGTGTAGAATAGTGAAAAATACTTAGATTTTGGTAATTATACAAGCCCCAAAATGCACTACAAATACCGGTATCTATAGTGAACTTCGTGCCCACTCTGTGCCTTTGTGTTAAAAACATAACATGCTGATTAGTAAGCTAATAGTGCACACCAAATGACGCCTACGCATTCCAATACTGCCGATCCAACGATCGATACTGAATCGCTTCACTCACATGCTGCGGTTGAATACTCGGACTCGCTTCGAGATCGGCAATCGTCCTTGACACCTTTAGTATCCTGTCGAATGCCCGTGCTGAGAGCCCAAGCTTGGTCATTGCAATCTTAATGAGTGCCTCCCCTGCTTCATCAAGTTTGCAGAATATACGGATATCCTTCGATGACATATCTGCGTTTTTATACACATGCTTACCTGCAAAACGTTCCGCCTGAATTTCACGGGCTTTCACGACGCGAGCACGCACTATCGTCGAACTCTCCCCCGTTCTCCCGCTTGACAAATCCTGATATTTCACCGTCGGCACTTCACAATGAATATCAATTCTATCGAGCAATGGACCGGAAATTCTTGCCATGTATTTTTGAATTGAAGGAGGAGTACACGTACATTGCTGGCTTGGATTCCCGAAATTCCCGCATGGACATGGATTCATTGAGCATACGAGCATGAAGTTCGCCGGGAAGTCCACCGTCATTTTTGTGCGTGAAATTGTAATACGTTTGTCCTCAAGTGGTTGGCGCAATACTTCGAGTACATTTCGAGCAAATTCGGGTAATTCATCCATGAATAATACCCCATGATGCGCAAGAGAAATTTCACCGGCACGAACGATACCAATTCCACCACCTACGAGAGCAGCATCAGAAATTGTATGATGAGGAGCACGAAATGGACGCTGCGTCACAAGGGCTACACCTTTTGGCAATAGTCCGGCTATCGAATGTATCTTGGTTGTTTCGAGAGCTTCTGCGAGGGAAAGAGGTGGTAATATAGTCGGTAAGCGCTTGGCGAGCATGGTCTTGCCGCTGCCGGGCGGACCAATCATAATGATATTGTGTCCACCGGCTGCGGAGACTTCCATCGCACGTTTGACATTTTCCTGACCTTTCACATCGGCGAGATCGATGAAGTGTTTTCCATCGTCCAAAAACATTGATTTCACATCCACGATTCGCGGTTCAATCTTTGTGATGCCAGTCAAATAATCAACAGCTTGGATGAGCGTATCGAGCGGAATGACGGCAATTCCATCCACTAAACCTGCTTCATCAGCATTTTGCGCAGGAACTAGAATTCGTTCAAATCCTTTTTTCTTGACTTCGAGGGCGATCGAGAGCGAGCCGTGTATGGGACGCAAAGAACCATCCAAAGCGAGTTCGCCGAGGATAGCAGTCTTTTCTACTTGAGATTGTTCAATGATTCCCATTGCAACCAGAATTCCAATTGCAATTGGTAAGTCAAACGCACTTCCCTCTTTACGGATATCAGCCGGCGCTAGATTGACGGTGATTTTTTTATTGGGAAATATAAAATTAGAATTTTTAATCGCCGCTGAAACACGTTCGCGGGATTCGCGGACTGCCGAGTCGGGCAGGCCGACCATAAGAAAAGCAGGTAAAGCGTTTTCAAGATGTGTTTCGATCTCAACAGTGAATGCGTTGATCCCGAATACAGAAAAGGACATCAGGCGTGAGTACATTGGAGGTGTTCCTGTGAAAATGGTACAGAATATGAATTAGTTGCCAAGTGATGTAATTGGCTTGTATAAAAAGTCTTAGGTTATTAGTTTCAGTGAAGTACGAGCCTATTTTTAAACTGTCTCGCTAGGAAAAAACAAGGTGAATGTCGTGCCGTTTCCAAGCGAACTTTCCACATTGATATGCCCATTATGTCCCGAGACTATGTGGCGTACGAGTGAGAGACCGAGACCTGCGCCTCCTGCCCGTTGCGTTGCATCATCCTTGAGTCTTGAGAATGGTTCGAAGATGGTATCGATGAATTGTGGTGCAATTCCAACACCTTTATCTTGAATTTTCACACAGACAAAGTTGTTTTCGCGAAAAGTTGTAATGCAAATATAATGTTCTGAACTCGAATATTTCAACGCATTGGAAATGATATTCATAATTGCCTCGCCAATTGCATCACTGTCAGCGTCAAAAGTGAGTAATTCATCAGCAAACTTCGTCTCGAGAGTGAAGCTTTCCTTCTGAATTTCATAGTGCATCACGGAAAGCACATTCTCGACAATTGATTTCAATTCAACCGGTGATTTACGATAATCTTTGAGGCCACGTTCGATCTTTGCAAAGTCAAGTACATTGTCAATTAAGCGGCCAAGGCGCGCGCTTTCACCTTCGATAATATCTAAATATTCCTGAGACTTCGTGCCTTCTGTTCTGCCACGGAGCATCTCGGCGAACATCCTGATCGCCGTCAGCGGTGTCTTGAGCTCATGCGACACTCCGGACACAAAATACGACTTGAGTTGATTGAGCTCGGCGAGTCGCTTCGATTCTTCCTGTTCAAGAGCAATTTTTTTTCGGAGAAGTATCCGTTCGACAGCTGCAATTGCGAGCTGTCCTGCACCAAGAAGTAAATCGCAATCCTCGGCAGAGAAACGGGTTCCTGACTTTTTCTCTCCTACAGCCAGCATTCCGACGAGTTTTTTATGATCATTCAGGATAGGATAGAGAAGGCATATTCCCATTGCTATGAATTTAGGTTCATCAGCTCTTGTGATTTCAACATCATGCTCAACTATCTGTAGTAAACCCAACGGTGTAGTTTCGTGTTCTAATTGCTGCGCAACCTGTTCTAAATTCTTAATTTCCGTTGATGTAATACATTCCCAGGTATCGACATCTTCGTTTCGGTAAACAATACTCAATCTTTCGACAGCAAGAAAAGTAATTATATTTTCAGTGACAATTGCACCTACTTCTTCATTAGTCTCAGCCATCGAAGTTTTCTCTGCCAGGATTTTTTGGGCAGACCGATAATTATACTGTACCCGAAAAAAAGACTTATCAACTATACGTTGTATCATTCCTCTTACAGGAGCGAAAAGCATGACATTTATTATGACAGCGAGCCCGGACACACCAAATGTTCCTGCCGTGCCGAGCTGCCCACCGAGCATTATTGCAATTCCAAAACACGATGCATAGATCACGAGAATGAATAGCGAAACTGCCACAAACACAGCACTTCGATTAATTAATAACGTAATATCCATTACTCTATAGCGTATGAGGGCAATACCGAAAGTAATTGGAGCTATGACTGAGAGTAGAATTATCGCTTCTTCCGGGACAATTGCATGCCCTAAAAAGAATTGTGGCAGAAGCCAAAAGTCCAAATATCCCAATGCACTACTACATACACCAAGCGCTATCCAGAGAATTTTACGGCGTTCGGCCTCTTCATTGGCAGCGCGATATCCGACGCCAAAACTAATAATGGTAGCCACTACGCACACAACAAACCATACTTGTACTGTTTGAAACAGCACAAAATGGAACCGAAATGCAGACAGTGAATCACTCCAACATGCAATAAAAAATGAAAAAGATAATGCGAGGGTAAGTATTCCTGCAAAAATGAGGATACGTTGAAAGAGGAGCGGCGTTTCCTGGCTCCTGTCACGGGGAAAGATACGACTTAAGAAGAAAAGAAAAACCGGTGCGAAGGAGTAAGCAGCAAAAAATACAGCAGAGACGATATAGCCGATTCCGAGTGGTATAGTGTAGCGTCCGGGGGTCGTCAAGATAAGCATTGCCATACCAAGGCATAGCGCGTGAAAGACTTGGATGTCTTTACCATCGGGTCTTCGTCGGCGAACGAATAGGGCAATTCCAAAGAAAATTCCCGAAGAAAAAATGATAAGTACAAAGTAGGATGTGGTGTAAAAAGTGCGCAAGACTACAGGAATTGTGTAAGGTTCTGGTGAGATACTCCCCATCAATTTGAGCTGAACTGTATCGCCAATCTTCATGCCGTTGTAGAGAAATTCTGCTTCGTCAGGTGTGCGTACTATTATTGTATTAATAGATGTTAGCGTGTCACCCGTTCGAATTGCATCTTCAATTATAGTGTCAGTCTGTACTACTCGAAGTTTATCATTTACGGAGATTGGTACACCGGCTTTTTCCCAAATTTGATATAATCCCGCGATACAGATTAGTAGTGTAAGAGCTTCCAGAAGTAGGTATCTAAGACGCAAGTGCATATTCACCAAAGAGAAAAGAGCGACAAGTAATTTCCTGCAAAAATAGGTGTTTTTTATTGGCTATCTTCTTTGACACGCCAAACACCGTAGATTATGTGCAAGTGCTCACGGTAGATAAAGGGTTACCATTCAACTGGTATTGAGGGAATTCTCTCCTTTGCACACAATCGTTAAATGTCTGTGTGACTAATTTCCTGCTGTTGGTTACGCGATAAAATTTACGTATTATTGCCGTCGAATTTTCCAAACAGTTCACGGTAGCATCTCCTGTTACCCGATTTTAAACATAGTCGATTTTACAATTTTATGATACAAAATCCCTACGGTGAATTTGTTTTTGATTGTTGTATTGTCTTTAGATTCAATGCATTACCTTCGAATAAAACCTGAATTAATGATTTTTTTACATACATTCTCACACCCACATGTACAAACTCTCTTTACTCTCAGTAGTGATTCTCTTGATCGGTTTTCAAAGTAGTTTTAGTCAATCACGTCCCGTCGTTGAACCCTTTTTACCGGAAATATTCGGTCTATTTCCGAATGTACGTGATATTGCAATATCACCCAATCGTGATGAGATTCATTTCACGGTGCAAAGTATCCACAATGAACTGTCGGCAATCTTTCGAACCAGTCTCATCTCCGGTAAATGGACAGAACCAAGAATTGCAGGTTTTTCAGGAAAATATCTCGATCTGGAACCTTTCTACTCACCCGATGGTCTCAAGCTGTATTTTGTATCCAATCGACCGCTAAATGAGTCTATCTCCAAAGAAACCAAGGACTACGATATTTGGTATCTCGAACGCAAAGTGGTCTTTGATAAATGGTCTTCACCTATCAATCTAGGCGCTCCTATCAATACAACAGGTAACGAATTTTTCCCGTCGCTCACTCGTACGAATAATTTGTATTTCACAAGTGACGGTCCGGGTACAAACGGTAAAGATGATATTTTTGTTAGTAAATTTATTGGCGGGAAGTATCAAGCTCCCCAACCTGTTACCGACTCGCTTAACACGTCCGGCTATGAATTCAACGCCTTCATCTCACCAGACGAAACTTTCATGGTCTATACCTGCTACAACCGCCCCGGTGGACTCGGCAGCGGTGACCTTTGTATCAGCTTCAACAAAGGCGACGGTTTTTGGACGACACCCTTTTTTCTTGGCGATAAAGTCAATTCCACACAAATGGATTATTGCCCATACGTCGATATTCGCACGGGAATTCTTTATTTTACAAGCAAACGGAGCGGAGTACAACTACAACGCAACCAACCATTTACCACACAAAGGTTCATAGATGAAATCAACAGATATGACAATGGACAAAGCCGGATCTACATGGTGAGTATAAATGATTGGATTAAAGGTGTGGTGAAGAAAGACTAAATATGTTTGGTACTTTACTTATTAAAATGTACTATTCTTCGCAAAGTATTTAAAAACCTTAGTAGAAAACAGGTCAAACCTGAAGGAAAACCTTATTTTCAGTTAGTAAATCTCGTTATGCGAATATCGCTAATATAAGTAATAAGGTTTTAACATTACTGCACTTACTTTCTACTAAGGTTTACGATTTCTCCCCAAATTTTGTAAAATCAACATAGAATTTGATACTTTCATACTTGATTTCCGCCTATGAAACTATTGTTCCTCCTTCTCATTTCCTACTCTCAACTTTCCTTAATTGCAAGCGCGCAAGTACATCTTGGCAAGGGGTTTACATATCCCAATATTGAGTCTGCGGCTACTGCGGGAGCTATTCTTCCCGGTGATACGGTGTATTTACATGCCGGTTCGTATTACGGCTATCAGGGTGTGTCCAAGCTCAAAGGCACTGCTAATCGGTGGATCACGATCACACGATATCAGCAGGATGCAATTGACATTGCAGGTACTTGGCAATTCATGAGTTGTGAGTATATCAAATTTTTGAACCTCAATTTTCAAGGAAATACTCAATACCCCGGACGTCTATTCAGTGTGGATAATAGCGGTAGCTGTACGACGCAATCGAAATATATCGTCGTCGATAGCTGCAGGTTCACGAATATGACCAAGGGTGAGGAGGTGGTGGCGTTTAAATTTGGCGGGGTCGATAGTTTTGAAGTTACAAACTGTCTATTCAAAGACATACCCGCTTGTGAAGCAATGGACTACAATGTATGCAGAGTAGGAATTATCCGTGGGAATCGATTTGAGAATTGTCTCAGCGGCGGGCATATCAAGGGTGGTGCCTCCGATATATTGATGGAACGAAATATTTTCATTAATGCATCACAAGCGCCGTGGGTAGCGTTCGAACTCGGCGGTGACACAGGCGCGCAGTTTTATTGTCCTGAAGATAAATTCGAAGTGAAAAACCTGCGATTCTACTCCAATATTATCATCGGCGGTTATCGGGGAATATCGCTTTCTTCTGCAGTGGATTGTAAAATTATCAATAATACTTTTTATAATTGCGGACAAGCGACACTTCGTTTCCTCACGACAAGCGCTTTATATCCAATGCTTTCCGGTAATCGTATTGAAAATAATATCTTCGCTTTCGGCAGCTCTGCCTACTTCAATGGAGGCATCCAACCTTCTACTGCTACTACTTTTGACAAGAATATCTATTACAGTATTTCCAGCCCAGTCTTCAACGGTCCGTATTGGGATACTCCTGAATTAGATGCGATTAAAGATAAGAATCCCACCAATGTAGGAAGTGGAACGCCTATGTTTACCAATGAGGCACCATTTGACTTTCATCTTGCCGAGGGTAGCCCTGCCATTGGAGAGGGATTGGACGTATCCGAACCGATGGTAGATTATGAAGGCAAGCCATTTCTTACAAGCGGACGCTCGATTGGAGCGTTGGAATATAATAGTGTGGTGGGAGTGAGTGAATCCGACGACCTCTCATCCCGTCTGCATCCTAATCCTGCCGGTGACTATATTGACCTCCCCGAAATGCAACACCCTCACAAGCTCATCATATATAATACGTTAGGATATAAAGTACTTGAAGCTATGGGAGACGGACGCAGGATTGACCTGCGAACACTCCCGCAAGGTGTGTATCTGCTCGTCGCTGATGGTGTAGCCCTGAGATTTGTGAAGATGTAGTGGATGGATAATGGATAGCTGAAAGCGCTGATTGAATAGAATCGATGATGAATGGATTTGTATTATTTCAATTATTATTTAATTATTTCATCTTCAAACCTGACAGGTTTTCTTGAACCTGTCAGGTAGGGTGTACAAACATCAAATAAAAATCCCCCCTATATTTGTATTGCAAAATACTTAAAACATGGGGGGGAAGTGTCAAAAAAGACATTTAAAAATAAGGATAATCCTTGGAAGAAAAAAGCAATTTCGAGGACTAAAACCATTAAGAAGCAGAATAAGAGAATTCAGGAGTTGATGGCTTCACGAGATGGCTGGAAAAATAGATGTAAGCAGAATGAGCAGAACGCTTCTCTTGGTCACTTTGATGATGAGAAAGCTGTTCGTCATCAGTATCCGATACAGATGGTTTTGCTGATGGTCGTATGGCAAGCGTATGGTCAGATGAGCCTTCGTTCTGTCCGTCATTGTTTTGCTCAATTGCAGATAGTATTGGCCTTGCATTGTAGAGTTCCGAGCCATAGCAGTATCCGCAATTGGCTGTGCAAGAGTGGGTATTATCGCATTCAACGAGAACGAAGTCAGTACGTAACCCTGCTGAGCAATGGGCGCTTGTTATAGACGAGAGTATTACCATCGGTTCGGAGAAGATATTGTTGGTGTTGGGTTTAGAGCTGAGTACGTGGCAATTTACGAAGAGTTTGAGCGTAGAAGATGTTCGGGTATTGGCGGTGGAAACAAGTAAAGGTTGGAGCAGTGAAATGATAAGCCAACGCTTAACAGACGTAGGCAGAACGCACAACATTCGCTACGTTATCAGCGATGGAGGTATTAATTTAAAATGTGCTTTGCGCCTAAGTTCCCTGGTTCATGTACCTGATTGTAGTCATGTAGCCGCAAATGCGTTAGCACGTCAATACACCAAGCATGAGGGGTATATATCGCTCAGTAAATCCGCCGGCGCGTTACGCAGGAAGTGGTATTTGAGTAAGAACGTGGTGTATATGCCTCCTGTACAACGCAGTAAATCTCGTTTTCAGAACATATTCCCGACGATAGAATGGGCTCTTACGATAGTGCAAGAGTGGGAAAGAATCCCGATTGAAGTCCGCGCCGAGCTTTTGTTTGTCAAGAAAAATGAGGCACTTGTGGTAGAAATGTTTGAGCAAATAACGGTCGTCAATAGTCTCCTAAAGATATTAAAGGTCAAAGGATTTACAGCCCAAGCCAAGGAGCAAATAACGGTGCTAATCGATACTCTTACGACTCCGCGAGGTCAGCGCATACGCCAAGAAATTGCGACCTATCTAGCGACGCTTTCGTCATTGACAGCTACAGACGAAACGCTTGTGTGTTGCTCGGATATCATTGAAAGCTATTTTGGGAAGTTCAAACAAAAGATCAATCCAAACTCTCCACATTCATTGACAGAGTTTGTGCTGACAATCGCCAACTTTGCCGGAGCGTTTAATAAACAAGAAATCAAAGAAGCGTTGGAAAAAATTACGTGTAAAGACCTGTCGAAATGGAATAAAAACGATGCGTCTTTAGCCAAAAAACGAAAAAAAATATTCAACAAAAATGGGATGAAGAAAGCTGCCTAGTTTGTACACCCTACCTGTCAGGTTTGATGGTCGTTTAGTGCAGACTTGTACGATTAAGGGTAGCAAGGTGTTCAGCTAAGAATGTGAGGAATAGTCTCCAAATTTTATTATATTGTACTGAAACTCTTCTCCAGTTACACAACCTCCATGTCATTTATCCGCTTTATAGTACAAGCACTTGCAGTGGGGATTCTTACAGTCTATTACTCAATAATCGTCATAGTAAAAATGCTTGGCAAGAGCGACACGAGTATGTATTTTAAGTATTCGAGGGCTTGGTCGCGGCGATTACTTTCGGTGTGCGGTGTGACGGTGAAGGTATCGGGTGCCGAACTTCTGCCAAAGGGTGAGTCAAGGGTTTACGTTGTCAATCATGCGAGTTTGTTCGACATTCCTGTGCGCCTTGCTTCGCTTGATGACAACATACGTATCATGTATAAAAAAGAATTAGAGAAGATTCCTATTTTTGGGTGGAATATAAAATTATCGCCCTTCATCGCCGTGCAACGAGAGAGCGTCTCGAATGCTATGGAGAGTATCAACACCGCTATTGAAGCAATTTCTCATGGCGAAAGCGTGATAATTTTCGCCGAAGGTACACGTTCGAAAGATGGCAATTTACAAGCATTTAAGCGGGGAGCGTTTTATTTAGCCGCCCGGAGTAACAAGCCGATTGTGCCGATTATTCTCAAAGGAACGCATTCGATTCTCCCGAAAGAAACTCTCAAGTTCAACGAAGGTGAAGTGCAACTTGTGATAAAAGAACCACTTCGTATTGCCAGCGAACTGAGCAGAGCGCAGGAAAAAGAACTTATGCAGACCGTATGGAATACGATGAATGAGGAATTGGAGAGCGGGAAATGAATCGCTAACGATTCTTCTCTTGTAAAGCTTTTAGTCCATACTTGCGCCGTTTAACCGCAAAGCTCGCTAAGGTTGCGCAAAGCTCGCTAAGAATATTGTTTTTCAAGTTTTTGGAGTTTAGTTTCGGCATAGTTTAAGGTTCATCGAACCTATTGCAGAAGCAGTACAATGAGCATGGAACGTTCTCTATCAGTCTCTGCGAACTTTGCGCAACCTTTGCGAACTTTGCGTTAAAAATCGAACATGTTTTACACCCATACGGCAATAGATACAACAAGCTAAACAATTATTCTACAATACGTTATTATACATCCCCTACAAGAGGAAAAAATGCTGGAATTACACGACAATACCTACACACTTCAAAATATCCCGATCGCTGACCTTGCCGAGAGATATGGTCTTCCATTGTATGTCTATGATGCCGACACGATGAAGCGTCAGTTTGACAATCTGACCAATGCATTTTCCGGACTGAATATGAAGGTGAAATATGCGTGTAAGGCATTGAATAACTTAGCGATACTTTCAATGTTCCGCGCATGGGGTTCTGGGCTTGATACTGTTTCGATTCAAGAAGTCGAGCTTGGTTTGCTCGCAGGTTTTGCCCCGCAGAACATCATTTACACGCCGAATTGTGTTTCTTTTGAGGAGATTCAGCAGGCAGTCGCGCTTGGTGTGGTGATTAACATCGACAATCTTTCTGTTCTTGAGAAATTTGGCAATACCTACGGTGGCAGCTACCCGTGCTGTGTACGTATCAATCCGCATATTTTAGCCGGTGGAAATTATCATTTACAGACAGGTCATATTGATTCGAAATTCGGGATATCGGTCTATCAGCTACGTCATCTACTCAGAATTGTCAAAACGTACTCTATGAAAATCAACGGGTTGCACATGCATAGCGGTTCTGATATTTTAGATGCCGGTGTGTTTTTACAAGGCGCTGAAATACTATTCGATGCAGCCAAGAATTTTCCTGAATTACAATTTATCGACTTTGGCAGTGGCTTCAAGGTACCGTATAAAGATGATGATGTGGTGACGGATATTCCGGACTTGGGGCGGAAGCTGACGGAGAGTTTTCGGGAATTCTGTACAGATTACGGCCGCGAACTCGAAATATGGTTCGAGCCGGGCAAGTATTTAGTGAGTGAATCCGGGTATTTTCTCGTCAAAACCAACGTCATCAAACAGACGGTTTCGACGGTCTTTGCGGGTGTGGACTCAGGGCAGAATCATCTCATACGTCCAATGTTTTATGATGCTTACCATCGTATTATCAATATTTCCAATCCAAGTGGTACACCACGGGTATATAGCGTGGTCGGTTATATTTGTGAGACGGATACGTTTGCCTGGGATAGGCGATTGCCGGAAGTACGCGAGGAGGACACACTTTGTTTTCTGAACGCCGGCGCGTATGGATTCACGATGAGTTCGAATTACAACTCACGTTTCCGTCCTGCGGAAGTGCTGATTGTGAACGGGCAAGACCATTTAATCCGCAAGCGGGAAACGATGGATGATATCTTGAGGAATCAAATTTCGATTGACGAAAAAATCGTTTTTGCGGGCAACAAATAATACGTATTTTTGCGCTCCCAAAAGCAAGCGTTGGTGGCGAAATGGCAGACGCACAGGACTTAAAATCCTGGGGAGTTACATCCGTGTGGGTTCGAGTCCCACCCGACGCACGAAGCAAAACGCAACTATTTTACCATTAATAGTTGCGTTTTTTTTTAATATTAACTCCCGAACTTCCTGCAGTGTATCCCTTTAGTATGTTGATTGGTTGATTTTTGCAGTGCGACCTATTGAGAGTAGAGACTTCAAGCTGACCAATTGCTCTACGTATCAGTAGCTTTCAAATACTTATATCGTATTGATTTATAAACAGTTACTTAACGAATATATTATAATTTTAACGAGGTATTTTTATGACATTGATAAAGATGTTTAGTGCCTTAATGATACGAGCACTTTTCCTTGTGATGATGACTCTAGCTGCTACAGCACAAGGCAATTGTGATGCCTCTACGTTGGAACAATTTTTTGCTTGTTATGGTGGAAAAAGTGCATTCAGCGAACATTCCATCCAAGCGGTGACAACTTTTATTGAAGCAGAAGATGCTATTAAAGATGAGAATTACACGAAGGCAAAGACATTACTCGATGATTTATATACAAAATATCCCGTTGGTGATAATATCTGGTGGAATGTATGGAATGCTCCTAATGGCGCTAATGTCAGCTCTCCTAATGGATATTACGGCATGCGAATGATGGAGGATATTGTTCACTATGGTCTCAATCCGAATCCCAATGCAAAGGTAACGAAAGCCAACATGACGATTGTTCTCGTCGGCTGCTCGCAAGGCATACAGCCCACCACAAAAGCTGAATTGCAGAATGGTACCGGCACAATGGTGACCCATTCGCTCGATCCGCTCCTCAAAGAAAACAACTATCGTATTATCCGACAAACACTTGATTTATTTACTAAATATGTCAAAGCTATTACAAATGGAGCTCTGGAGCTGCAGATTGGATACATCGAACTCGATACGATGTGCCTGCCGGTCAAAGTCACGACGACCAAGCCGTATTTGGCATACAACAATATCGAACCCGTTTGGGGAGCGCTATCGAAGGACGTCAAGGATTCCACCGATTGGTTTCTTATTACCTATCCTTCGCATGTGCCTGAGGGACCTGAATTTGATGATGAATCCTTTATCACGGGAGGAATGGGTTCGGATGCGAAAGGTGGTCCCGTTTTTATAGCAGACGATAAATGGATCGTTCGCAAGCCAGCACATCTTGGCAAAGGTAATTATACCGACATCGAACGTAGAATGTATCTCCCCCAATGGCTTCAACATGAGTTTTTCCATCACCTTTTCCGCATTTATCCCGAATTGAAATTAGAAGTAAAAGGTCATGATTGGTTCGACCGGAAATTCTGGCCGTCTGATTTTGTCGGACAATTCGAAACTGATTATTATTCGGAGACATTGCATAAAAAAATTCAACTTGATTGTTCGCCTCTTGCACGAAAATTAATCACGAGAGTTTCCTCGGGACCAAACCCTGCCTACACTCAGCTTTCAATCGACGAACTCCTTGGTGAATATTCACTTGATGTGATTCAAAATGATTGGCATGTAGGAAATATAATCGCCGAGAACGGCAAGTATTTCTGGAAAAACAAAGCCAATGTTCAATGGTCGGTTACCCCAAACTTTGCAAGCGGCAAGCTTTCCACCGGTGCGGATTCGCCCTATCAGGGACAGGATTTCTTCCTGCAACTCTACCAAACCGTGGAAGGTGTTGCGTATCCGGGAGTTACGTCGCTCAAATTTGGGGGTGAATTCTATAAAAAACGCTTCGGCTTGATGCGTGGAACGCTTCCGATTGAAATTGCAATGGGCAATTACACACGAGTACCGGTCAAGAATACACAGCATACGGGCAGTTTGGTCAAAACCCAGGGACAGATTCAATGGAAAAGCGATGCTGGTGACGCTTGGCCACTGACGCCAAGCATCGTGAAGGAATCTCTTATTATGGCAAATTCCACTCCTACACCGGGTGCGCCCTTTCAATTGATACTAGTTGATGCTGTTTGCGGTTCGTATAATCTTGGATTTAAATATAGTAATTACTACTACTTGAAACCTAAACGTTCTCCAACTGATGAATCACCGCAAGTCATTACTTCCATTAATGATGTAGAATTGCTGAAAGGTTTTGGAAGCTATACCATCAATTTGGCAGATGTTTTCAAAGATTCGAAAGGCGACTCCCTCCTCTATTTTGTGACAAGCGAAGATACTTCCCTTCTTCGTGCCACCATAGACCAACAAAAGCTTGTTCTTTCGGGAGGTACGGTAGGCAATACGACCGTGCATGTAATGGCAGTAGATTTCAACGGCGGGCTCGCGGCCGATGAGTTTAAAGTAGTGGTCAAATCATCAACATCAGCAAAGGATGCTTCGACATCAGAACAACAACTTACCGTATCTCCCCTTTTAACTAGTGATTTTGTGGTTGTACGTGGTGCGACTGCTGATTACACTGTAGAAATCATTTCTCTTCTCAGCGCGTATCATGCTACGATACCTCTTGCAGGTTCTACGAATACCATCGATGTTCGCTCGCTATCATCCGGTATGTATATTCTCAAATTCTCCAACACTACAACCGGCCACAAGCAATTGTTTAAATTGATAAAATATTAAGGTGTTGCAATCCCCGTAGAGACGCGATGTATCGCGTCTCTACGGCCCGACATTGCTTTCCGAAGAGACATCCAGCACGCCCAGAAATGGTATTATTGACATAAAATAACTATGTTGAAATAGTGTTAGCCAGTAATTTGTAGTTGTGATTTACAACTTCTTTCAAAGGAAAAACCATGGAATCTAAGCACATACTTCGTATTATATCTACAGCATGTTTTCTGAATATGTTTTTATTGTTGGCTCCAGTTACTATGCATAGTCAGTGGGTAGAAACTAAAGGGGACATTTCACATTCACTTGTCCTCACAATGGTAGTAAGAGATTCCACAATTTTTGCTGGTACACATTGGCATGGTGTATTTCGTAGTTCGGATAATGGTGAACATTGGAAATCAATCAACAAAGGTCTAACAAATACGGAAGTTAATTCTATTGTAATTAGCGATACAACTCTATTTGCAGGGACGTTAGGAGGAGGGGTATGTAGTAGCACAAATAATGGTGAAAGTTGGACTATGGCCAATAACGGACTAACAAATTTGTATGTTAATGCTCTTGCCTTGAATGGAACTACCCTATTTGCAGGGACATACGGCAGCGGAGTATTTCGCAGTACAGACAACGGTAGGAACTGGCAGGCAGTAAACACTGGCTTAACGAAACAACAAGTACTATCGCTTGTCGTAGTTGGTAAAGCACTTTTTGCAGGGGTTGGTGCTGATGGCATATTTCTCAGTTTTGATAACGGTGAAAGTTGGAAGGAAGTCAATGCCGACTTGGCTGATAAACCGTACCCGGGAATTCCGTATATTTCCTCGTTAGCTGTTGTTGATTCGACTATTTATGCTGCTGGGATGTTGTCCGGAGGGATATTTCGAAGCACAGATTACGGCGAGAATTGGAAGCTAGTTACCAAAGGATTAATAGATACTTGGGTTGAATCACTTGGTGGAAACGGAACAGCACTTTTTGCCGGTACTAAAGATGGTGGGGTGTTTCGCAGTATAGACAAAGGTGAGAATTGGTCTCATTTGGGATTAGATAGTACACCCATTAAAGCACTTGTAGTAAGAGGAACAATGCTGTTCGCCGCACCTCATGGTAAAAATGTCTGGAAATACGAGAATATATTGAGTGCTGAAGCTCCGAATAACAGCAGCTCAATTCAGAATCAAATTTTATGTCATCCCAATCCTGCGACTTCAACTCTTTCCATTAAAAGAAATGAACGTACTTTCTCTACTCATTTACCAGTAGAATATTCAATTTCGAATATCTTAGGAGTAAAAATTTTGGAATTCGAACGTATTGATTCTGAATTTTCGATTCCAATTTCAACACTTTCCACTGGTGTGTATTCTTTAGTTGGGCAACAAGGGAAGGAACGAAACGCGACGTTATTTTCAATAATTCGGTAGATAAAGTTCGAGAGTATTAATGGAAGTATCAAAAGTATGGCAGGCAGTTATAGCATTGCCGGACATTATTTTCTGATGGAACGACTGGTGCTACCTCGCTTCTTGTGTAACTGCTTATTTCTTACCTTCTTCTTCGCTCTAATTACATATTTTTTTCAAACGGTTATATTGCTCATGCTTTCTCGGGCATTTAACACAAGTACAACTGAACGTTTTTTGATTAGGAAACTCTCTATCTGATTTAACAAATAATCTATTTTCCATTTTTCCAATACATCTATGCGACGATCAAAAGTAATTTTCCAGAATATCAGTTCCCGTACGTGGGAACATCCCGCCGATCGGGCTGCACTCACTGCCTTACAGTCCGTTCCGGGCTTGGATTTGGTTGTTAAAAAAGTGGTTGGTGTGACGACTGAGCGTTCATTACGCTTAGTTGCACTTTCATCAGCCGTGCGGGTAAATGAACGTCAATTCGCCAAGGTTCATACGTTACTTCGCGAGGCATGTCAGATATTGGATGTGAAAAATCCACCGGAAATGTACATTTCGGCAAGTCCATTCATCAATGCGCGAATTATCGGTGTAGATCGCCCTTTTATCATCCTGAATTCTTCCTTGCTCGATACGTTGAGTGATGATGAATTACTGGCAGTTATCGCCCATGAATTAGGACATTACCTGTCGGGTCATCTGCTGTATTCGACATTGCTTGTGATGCTGACTAATTTTTCTATGCCGATTATTTCGAGTTTGCCACTTGGTAATGTTGCCATCTCGGCGATTACCATGGCACTGATGGAATGGTATCGCAAAAGCGAACTCTCCTGTGACCGGGCGGGTTTGCTCGTGGTGCAGGACCCTGATGTATGCTATACGTTAGAAATGAAATTAGCGGGAGGTGCGCAGGTTGCGGAGATGAATATCAATGAATTTTTCGCGCAGGCATACGAGTACGAATCGGGCGGCACGATGATTGATAGCATGCACAAGATTTTGAATCTATTAGGTAAGTCTCATCCATTTCCGGTGTTACGACTGGTCGAACTCAAAAAATGGGTCGATTCCGGTGACTATACCCGAATCCTCAATGGTGGGTTTGCAAAAGAGCTTGATGACACGAATCCTCGTGCATATAACGCTTCACGGTACGCGACCACAGATGATACACAAGAAACAGTAACTGACAGTATCAAGTCAGCAGCCAAAAAATACAAAGAAGAATTTGCAAGTTCGACCGATCCCCTTGTGTCTAAAGTGAATGATTTAGCAGATTCTGCCACTGATGCAGCCATGAAATTTGCTGATTATTTGAAGAATAATTTGGGGAAATAGTGGAGAGGCGATGCACATGTACTTTTTTAAAATATCAGGCCTCCACAGCAGATTATCATCGTGATTCAGTCATCATTTACAGAATATTGTTCTCTGACAATTTTTGTAGTACGGAGTGATGAATCCCGAAAATCGTATATCGCCAAAGTCCCATAGGGATGATATATCGGTAGAAAACGAGATTCTAATATTCTCCAAAGTCCCGTAGGGACGACATATTAATTCTATAAGATTACGTCCCTACGGGACTTACTTGTGCATTCGTCCTCATTTTCTACCGATATTTCATCGCTAACGCGATTAATGAAGACGATGAGTCTGCAGCAATTCAACTACTAAAATTGTCAAAGAACCAGAATTATTTATTCATAGTTTACCACGAGAAGCAAGATTCTTTCGATTTTTCGGTTCATTATCATCCTTTGCACACTCAATCATGCACGAAAATTACTTCCTCAAATCAATCAAAGCACTTCGTCAAGAGGAAGAGATTCTACTCTATGAACATGCTCTCACTTTCAGCGAACATGACATTCAGGAAGTCGTTGATTTTCTAGCGCTTGAGTTTGTTCGTGAGTCTATTGAATATCCACATACACCATCAGATTTTGATCCACTTGCTGCTGAATGGGCTGCCAAAACAGTGTATTTCAGCACCCAACTCTTGCTTTTCAGGGAAAGCAGTGTTGAGGACATTGCATCTGCCGTACCAAAATTTTCACTGCCGATGACACCTGCTGCAATCGTATCGTCGGACCTCTGTTTGCGGTTTATTCCTTTTATTATCAGGCAATTGTCACTCATTGACAGTCAGGATGTGCTCATTCCCATACTTGTGTCACTTCTCCATACTTGGCACTACTCCGGCATTACGTATCCGCTTGATAGTACACTGCTTGACTTCGAATGTATAGTATCAAATCCCTCCTTGCATCAGTTGTATATCAATCGTGTTATCTCTGCTAACAATATCAAGCTCGCCTTGCATCCCGTGTGCAGACAATGGATTGATGCCAATTTGAGTATTTTTGCAGAGGAATTTTGGAAAGAATTTACAATGGAAACGAGAATACATGACAACACCAATCGATAAACTCCACGCCGTCCTAACATATATAAAAGATGCCTTCATCGGGAAAGATGAAATCATCGATATACTTGGAATTAGCTTACTTGCGAAAGAAAATGCCTTTTTACTCGGTCCTCCGGGTACTGCCAAAAGTGCTATCGTTCGAATGCTGGCAAACTGTATCACCGATGGTAAAAATTTTGAATATTTACTGACAAGATTTACAGAACCGAATGAAATATTTGGTCCGTTTGATATACGGAAGCTGAAAGAAGGCGAACTCGTTACGAATACCGAAGGCATGATGCCGGAAGCGTCGATGGTGTTTTTTGGATGAAATTTTTAATGCAAACAGTGCCATCCTGAATAGTTTACTAACTGCTTTAAATGAAAGAATCTTCCGGCGCGGGAAAGTAACACTGAAATTACCTGCCTTGATGTTTGTTGGGGCAAGTAATATCCTACCCGAAGATGAAGCGCTCGGCGCCTTGCTCGACCGTTTTTTGCTGCGCGTGCAATGCGAATATGTCGATACCGATTTGTTGGATAAAGTGCTCCTTGCCGGCTGGAATTTAGAGAATCTACCGGCTGAATTAAGGCCAAGTATCACTCCAAGTGAAATAATTGAACTTCAACTCTTGAGCCGGAAGGTAGATTTATCGCCTATCCGTAAACAGTATGTCGATTTGGTGCATACTCTCAGAAATACCGGCATCAAAGTTTCAGACAGAAGAGCAGTGAAAATACAGAATCTACTCGCTGCAAGCGCAACGATGTGCGGCAGACAAGTAGTAATACCTTCGGATTTATGGGTGTTGAAGTATATTTGGGATACGGAAGAACAAATCGAAATTCTTGCCGGAATCATCAATTCCATCATCGACAACGATACTTCCCCGCTCCCTCATCCACAGGCAGTGTCGATGAAAGCACCGAACGCCGAAGATCTGATGAAAGAAGTGGTGCAATTAACACAAAAATGGGAGTCCGGGACATTGACTTTCGAAGAACAAAACATGATAAAAGATAAGTTACGCTTTGTACAGACTCGTTGCAACTGGGTAAAAAACAACGAACATAAGCAGCATCTCCAATCTACCATCGAATCATTATGGCATACCATGCTTCACACGATGTAGTCTATTATCTTCTCCTCGATATATCACGGAAGGACGATCTGGCGACTATACGCGGCTGGTCTAACCTGAAGATTGCGTTCGATGGCGCATCTCTTTGGGTGAAAGATTTTGAGCATTCGCAAATTACATCTGTAGCAGTGAAAAGTATTCCTTTCAAGACACTTTTTTATGAACGTGACGGCAAGCTTTTTTTGCTGAATAGTCTTTTGCCGGACCGGGCAATTCCACCCTTGCTGTGGACTGCCATAGATCGTGCATTACCGATCACCCTGCCCGGATACAATCATAATTTTTTCGGAATTCATGAGAAAATCGCTGTTCTTATGGTGGAGTCAGACCAGGTACACGAATCCGTCGCTATGATTACGCCGTTTGACCACCTTGAGCGCTATAGTACTTCTGCTCCGTCAGTCAGAATGAAACGCCTGCAATGGGCTCTCATCAATGGCGAACAGGCATTTCTCCTCAGCACTCCCCTTTTGCCTATTCCGGGTCAGGCGTTCTGGCATCGCGGAGATAATTTGCTTCCTGCCGGATATGATTTTGAATTACCTGTACTAGCTGATACTTACGCATCAATTCTCAATCCCGATAAACAGTATCTTGTTCTCTGGAATACCGATAGTACATATTCATTACTACCCAAAATTGACCTCCAGCCACTCTCCATCAGTTCTGTACGGCTAACGGGCAAACGTCATGCACCTCTTTCACCCCGATAATTATGCAGCCACACGAGTATTTTCAATCATATACTAATTATTTCTGGCAATGGGAGGAAAATGCCGAAGTGCTTGCTATCCCAAAGCATACGACAATTGCGTACAGGCAGTTGGTGGTAGAAATAATGCAACAGCTTGCTCCTCAAGGTCTGCCGCCTTTCGGTTCGCTCCTTCTCGCTATCCTTGCGACCAATCCTCATGGTAATGAAGCTATTGAACGTGTGAATTCACTGCTGTCTGAATACCTACAGTCACAATCAAACACTACGCTCTCCGATGCTATATCTTTTTTGAAATTACTTGCTCAGGTTCCCGAAACCTATAAAAAAGGTAAAAATCGATTGCTCTTGTTTCAAGCAATTTTTGAAGATTGCCATAATATTGTTTCGACAAAACACTCGAAAGAACTGTTGCATGTATTGCAAAAAAACACCCTGAATACATCAATTACGGAGACAAAGGCAGATTTTAATGCGCTTGTTTTTTCTCGTGAATTCCGAACAATCGGGCTACTTCTAAAGAAATACAGCGACGTCGATTCGATCGTGAATTCCATGGCTGCCCTGCCCGACTTTACAGAGGAAATTGAAGAGATAAGTGAAGTCAGTACGACCGAAAAAGTGACCGGTGATTTTGTCGAACAATTACGTGCCGACAGCCAAACATTCCATGTAGGTGCATTAATTACAAGAATTTGGGGCGGTTTGCAAATCCCCGCCCATAGCGTTCTTCCGAGTCAGCAGCCCTTGGGAGGATACTCGGATATCACCAATAAGGGAGATTTTGACAAACTTTTGGTCAGTGAATTTGCGAGTGAAGACATCGTTTTTCTCTCTCGCCTTGCCAATAATGAAGCGCTCTTTATTCAACGGGAAGTGCCTCCTATACATAGCCACCAAAAGCGGATATTCCTGCTCGATATTTCACTGAAAAATTGGGGCACGCCGAGAATACTTGCCTTTGCCATCATGCTTGCCATTGCGAAACATCCCAAATCGAGATTTACGACATCCGTATTTGTCATCGGTTCGAACTGTCAGCCAATTTCCATTGACAGCATAGATATTATTATTCAAAGTTTGCAGATTCTCGATGGATGCCTGCATGCAGCGCGTGGACTTGAGGAGTTTTTTAAGAATAATCCACCCGACGCGAACAGCGAAGTATTCCTCCTGACCGAACCCACGAGTGTCAACAATCCGGAGATGCAACGTGTTCTCAGCGCGTACCAATCGCTTATTCACTATAGCATTTATACCACAGCAAGAGGAACAATCGATGTGTACAGGAGGCAGCGTAACACCACAACCAATATCCAACACTTAGAATTACCGCTGGAAACACTCTGGAAAAATGAGCCGGCTACTTCGGATTCGAATAAACATGGGAATTCTTACGACAAGTATTTTCCGATACTTGTCAGGAATTCCATGCATTCCAAGAAAATCCTCTCCACTCCCGACGGCGATATATTTCAGATAACCAAAGATAAAATGCTGTTGAGATTTTTCGATCCGAGCTATAAAGTCAATGAAAAAGGATGGGAAGTAATCAAGGAGAATCTACCCACATCGAGTGGTGAATTTGAAATAGGTGTTATGCAAAACGGCAGGTATATTCTTTTGATGTTTATGCCTCAGAACAAACAGATTATACTCCTGGATTTATACTCCGGTGAAACGAAACAAGTTTATTTTAATCAATGGAAATCCTCAACTTATCATAGTTTTATTTTTCGTAACGAGAAGTTTTATCATCATAACTACAAAGGTATGTGGTCAATTCATCCATCCGGGGAAATTGAATCATTATCCGACGATAGTACGGAAGTCAGTGATATCGTGAACGGAGAATTTTTCAGAAAACGCCATGCGGAGATTCATGATATTTCAACGAAATACTCGTACTCACAGGGTATATTTAAAAACATCACTTCCGTATTTATCAATGAATCCAATAACTTGGTATTTAATATCCATGAATTGCTCATCAATTCCGGGTTTCATGTAAAATTGGACCCAACAAACGCACTGAAGAAAGTAATCCAAGCGACCCAAACTGCTGAGAAAGAATTTACATTCCCCGATAATAGTCAAATCAGAGTGCATGATAGCGGCGTGCTGATTTTGACAAGCAGCAACAAAGGTATTCCCCCGATATATCTGCCGTCTGTGCTTGGTAATTCGCTTGGCGTAGCGACGATGGAGTGTTTTGCAGGAAATGATTATTACTATAAAAATTCATATTATGATGTTGTCCTTACCGAACCCGGAGATAAGGTCATGGATGTCATCAAAACCATTCATCAATATACAGATATGGGATTGCAACAGTCGAAAGATATCCTCGACAAATCGACATTTCCACGTGCTCTCGGACTTTCACTGACAGAAATAAAAGCGAGTCTTTTTAAAAATAAATTAGATGGATTCGGTGCGAAAGCCGAACTTCGATTAGTACCGCCAAAAGACGAACATCAGGTAGTCTTCGAAAAAATCCCCACCAAAATGTTCTACGAACGCTACATTACAGCATTCATCTATACGATACAGAATCATGGACTTACAACTTAAACCCTTTCACAAAAATACGTTCCCGCTTGGTGGCATTCTCGTGCGTGGTGCTTCGGTGAGAACATGGGTCAAGGAGATACAATTTCTGCATCTTGATCTGACGCACATTCAAGTCTATCCAATTCCTGATACAAGTGCTAATTCTGTATGGGGTTGTCTGATTGTCACATCGGCGAACATCGACAAACAGCATTTGGGTCGGAATGCAGTCTGTCAGATGGTGAGTCCGCATCTGTATATACCCGAACATTCTATCCTTTTCCCTACAATCACTCCTGCTGAATTGCAAAAACTCTTTCCTGACGCGGGGCATATTTTTCATCCCGAATTTGGTCTCGTCGAGCTGGCGGAAGAGGTTGATTTTCAAGTACATATCGATGTACCGATAGAACACCATATACTCGTCACAAAGCCGGATGCCACTGTTTTTATACCGTCTGAAATCCGGAGTTTTCAAGTAATTGCTCTACCTCCCGAAGCAATGCTGCAGAATATGGAAGAAAAGCTCTTTCCGCAGCCGGAAAAAATGAAGGACATGCCACTTACTGTGGTAGAAAAAGGTAAACTCGGCTTGTATTCTCTCTTATTTACGGCGCAACGACAAGCTGCAGGTGACACGAATATTGAAAAAACAGGATTATTACGACTTTTTGAATCGCTAGCCGAAGTTTTTTCTCATCAAAAATTGACGGTTACAGAAAAAGCGCAGGAAGATTTCGAAGCACTTGAGCGCCGTAACCGTTCGCAATTAGATAAACTTATGGAAATGCTCCGGCTCAATCCCGAAGAAGCGCTTCAGTATGCTATTCCTTTGGATGATACCGGTACCTCTCGCGGTGGAACTGCTGCAAGGTTGGACTTATCGCGTCGGTGGTTCGATTTTTCACTAGGTGGCATGGGTACACAATCAGGCGCGGGAAGTGTGATAATTGGCGATCATTTTCAAGAATTACAGAAACAATACAATGCAACAGCGCTCGAAATGATCCGGAAAAAGCAATTTCACAAGGCAGCTTTTATATACATGAAGTTGCTGAAAAATAATCACCTTGCAGCACAGACACTCGAATCGGGTTTGCTCTACCAAGAAGCAGCGACGATCTATCTGCAGCATCTCGGAAATAAAAATAAGGCAGCGGAATGTTATGAAAAGGGCAGCATGACACACGAAGCAATTGAAATCTACAAGGAATTACTGGAATATGTAAAGGTGGGCGATTTATATCTTTCGCTGAGTAAAAGCAAGGAAGCGAACATATATTTTGAAAAGGTCGCCACCGATTACGCCGAAAAAGGCCGTTTCGTACAGGCATCTCTGATCTATCGATACAAAATGAAGGATGCAGCCGGTGGGCAGGCACTCTTGCTGCAAGGATGGAAAAGCTTGAAAGATCCTTTTAATTGTCTGAACAACTATTTCAACAATTGCAAAGACACCAAAGAACTGAAAAGCGAAATAGACAGGATTTACACAAATGATCTTACCAAACAAAACAGCGCGATTTTTCTACAAGCGATTCGACATGAATACCGGAAAGAGAACGAACTTTCAGCATCCATCCGAGAAATGGCATACACTATCATAGCCGAACAACTGCCGGAAAACCCTGCTATAGTATCAGAATTGAGAGAATTTAATCTCCATGATTCTCAGATTAAGAAAGATACGATTCGTTTTACGGTGTATGGGAAGAAGTGAAGGGTGGTTGAGTTCTTTGTCGGAATCTAGTACGAAATGTGTTGTACACTGGAAGCTAAATAGTATTCTCTTCCGGGTAGTAGGTGCCCACACACACGGACCTAATAAAATCATCGGCAGTCGATAGTGCTTCTACTTTATCGTCGAGTCATTGTGTTCGTTGAGTAGTGCAGACTTTTCTAAGTATCCTGTTGATGTTTCTGTATTTTCTATTTTTGAATGGGTAATTCCAAGATAAAAGTTGATTAATTCTGTTTGTGGATCCATTTTCTGTGCCTGTTCAAAATGCTCCAATGCTTTTTCAAATTCATTCGTACGTAAATAATATGCACCCATATTTCTTATAGTATAGGAATTTTCGCTGTTCATTTCCAAAGCACTGTGGATATCTGTAAAGGCATCTTCCAATTCACCGAGCTGAAGCTTGCAATAGCCACGATTACTGTATGGTATATCCAGATATGGATTAATGTCGATGGCTCTCGTAAATTGTTCAATTGCTTCATGATAGTTCTTTTGTTGCAGCAAAGCATACCCATAACTGTTCATTGCAGCATTATTTTGAGGATTGTCTCTAATCAGCTCTTTGCACGCTGCGATTACTCCATCTAAGTTTCTGATTTCAAAACCTTTTATAATCTGATCTGAAATTTTGTACGTTCTTTCAATTTCAGTTAGTTTATCTTTTGTGAGCAAAGTGTTGTTGGTATTGCTTAAAAACTCATAATCTTGCTTAAACAGGTCTTTGGTATTTCCATTCAATTCAGCAATGTAAATTTTCGAATCGTATCCTGTAATGTAACAAATCAGAGCATTTGCATAACTAATCATCTGTTGGGGTAAATAACCTGTTCGGGTAATCCAATAAATGTCTTTTATCTGTGAACTGTTTGCGACAAAAATACCAAATCCAAAAAAAATACTTGCCAAATCAGTCAGTGGCTCCATATCAGGATCTTTGCTGTTCATGTAGTTCCCACCTAAGAGTTTGACATGTGCAAGTTCATGAGAAATAACAGACACCAACAATTGCGGATGGTTCAGATTTGATTTTGCCAGCTGAATGTTAAACCGTTTTTCGTCAGTCGTGTACACTTGGTTGTAAATCCCGGCTGCATCACAGAATTCGCCATGAGGAATCCAAGTAGTCCATTGCTTCGATTTAAAATCATCAAAGAATTTTACAACGATTTCGTTCGGGTTTACATCACAATATCTGCAAAGCCGTTCAAATAACTTCTGAAATTGATTCGTATCGTTGAGATCATTATACGGGAAATTTTCGACTGTTGGTAAAATTATAGGTTGAACTTTTAAGTTGTCAAGCCCGAAAACTTCTATAAACCAACAAATATTCTGTTCAATCCAGTCTTTGTCTTCCGGAGTAACAGTAGGCGAATATTTCTTTTTTCCAAATAGTCCGAACATAGTCTATGGTTGCTTAATGTATAAATTTCTGATTACTAGAGAAGAATACTACCGTACCTGAGATTCCCTTCCGGCCTGAAAACTACTTAACCACTTGAACTGTCATGTATTTCGCTTTCCCGTCAGGGCAGTTGTTTCAACTACCCGTCAACACTTACTATGAAACGTCTCGCTCGTCCGTACTTTGTGTAAGTATTTCATTCTTATATTAACTACACAATTATAAAATCTCCGTACCATACGATAGCTTCGTCGTATCAAACGATGGCATTTGTTACCACAAAGTACGTTTCAGCGGCAAGTATTGACGGGCAGTTGTAACAACTGCCCGGACTGGAAGGTTTTGCGTTCTAAGGTATTATTTATCACTCCTTATACAACCTCATCAAGCTATTTTCATATTGTGCGTTAGCGTCAATTCTTGTAATATCATCGAGTGAGAGCATAATGAACCTTCTGTCTAATGTCGAAAAAGTACCGTATTCTTTTATCACGATCGACATGTCGTCAATTTCATGAATTTGTCCAATGAAACATATACCAGTATCAATGTCTTGGATTTGAACATTGATGTGGTTAAATAGCTTTTCCACACTTTGCAACACCGCATGCATTGACGATAAGTCAAAAGATAATACACCATTATATCTTTTTGAAATATCGATGAGATATGCTCTACTCTCTAAATCATTCCCTGCCCATCGAATTCTTGAGATATTACTTATCAATAGAATCGTCACCCCATCATAATTGCAATCATCGTCAAAAATTTCAAGTACGATAAATTCTGGGTTGTAATCAACGACAAACCCACAAAAAGATTCGTCATATTTATCAGTATATACTTCAGCTAAAATTTGTTCACTTTTAAGCTTTTCGATGTATTTAAGTTGTAAATTCATTGTTTTTAATTGTTTAGCATCTATTGATTTTTCAATGACTTCAATTCGTAATATTGAATTTAAACACTCTGTTTTCAATATAAACAGAACCACTTATATTACTTCCTTCTCAGACTCTTCCATTCATGTTCAATTTTCGTCATTAGGAGTGCATTGTCGAATTGTACAGAACCTTTTGGGAAAATGCTTTGGTTTTCAAAGAAGCTTGACTGTACATTTGAGACTTCAAGAGGTCTTATTTTCCAAGAATAGGCGCGAAGTTCTAGCCCGTCAAATTTGTCCATATTTGGAGAATAACCAACTGCTCCTTTTTCGAAAAATTCCGAAACGTTTTCAATTGTTTTGAAAATTGAATTAGAGTCAAACGATGTGATTTCTTTGGCATCAATCGAAATTGTTGTATTATCAGAACTTAGAAAATCGATATGATACTTTCCGTTCGCTTCCTGGACATTAAATTTTGCATAATGATGTTTTCCCGGGAATAGTCGTCCGCCTACAATTGTATTAAGTCGTAAAGATGTGTCTCTGCGAGGAATAAACACGCCTTCCTTGATGTGACCATCCTTGTCCCATTCGACTGCAATGCGATGAGCACCATTTTCAGAAGAGACGCCAATGAAATTAGGAAACCCTTTTGGTTTCACATTCTTAAGTCGAATCAAGCATATACCTACAATTGCTTTACCATCATAGATTTTCGGTCTAAATGGCGATGGTATTATTCGTCGCACCACTTCAGGGTCAGCAGTGAAGTTGATGAGAATTCTTCTGTCAATCAACCCGTGTAATGTTGGAATTTTCATAGTATTGTGTTTATGAAGATGGCATCATAATTTGTTATAGATTATCGACAAAATAAATAACCCGTATTACCAATGTACTCATATAGATACATGAATCGTAGAATATGATTCTCCCCACTCACCCCTTCTCTACCGGCGGCAACTCCACCGCAAAGGTCGTCCCCTTACCGACGGCTGATGACTTTACGTAAATCTTACCGCCGTGATATTTTTCGACGATACGCTTTGAGAGGGAGAGTCCAAGACCCCAGCCGCGTTTTTTTGTGGTGTAGCCGGGTAGAAAAACCTGCCTGCGCACTTGAGATGTCATGCCTTTGCCGGTGTCGCGGACTGTGAGAGTGATCTTGCCTTTGGCGTTCCAGAAGAGCTTGACATTGACCGAACCGTTTTGAGATTCGATCGCTTCGACGCCGTTTTTGAGGAGATTTTCTATCACCCATTCGAAGAGTTCGGCATTGATGACTGCAGATATAGACTCGTCAATCTGTCGATTTATCTCTATTTTCTTTCCAATATGTGGCACACGACGTGCGTAGTAAGCACATACTTTTTCAACTATTTGGCCGAGGTTCTCAACTTTTTTCTTGGGTAATGAACCTATAGTGGAAAACCTATGAGCAATGATATTTAAACGGTCAACATCATGTTCCATTTCGGTGATTGTTTCATTGACAAGCGTCGGTTCATCCACATTCATTTTGAGAATTTCTATCCAAGCAAGTAAGCTTGAAAGTGGTGTTCCGAGCTGATGCGCGGCTTCTTTTGCCATGCCCACCCACACATTCGACTCTTCGGTGCGCCGTACATAGCTAAAGCCGATATAGCCAATAAATACAAATGCACCGACGATGATAATTTCAATTAATGGAAGGAGTTGTATGCGTCTCAAGAGTGTGGAATTAGAATAATAAATCTTCTGAATCACGACGTTTTCTTCATTTTTTATCTCAATTGGCCTGTAATTCTCCCCCATTTCCTGCACAAGCTGTACCATGAATTCCTTCTGCTTTTGCTGCGAAAGTGAAGTGTCTAACCCGGTATTTTGTGAAAAATCTTTATACGGCACATCAGGCAGGTCGCGTGCGTCGGTAAGTATTGTCGGGAAAGAAATTGTTTGGTTCAGTTGGTCAATGATAAAAAGAAAATTATCAGGTTCGGAGTCCGGATTAGAAATAAATCTCGAATAAATCTGCGCATATAACTCGACTGTTTTACGTTCGCGCTCGCTGAGCTCGGCGACTAATATCCTTGAATACAACAATACACCGACGACCATCAAAAAGCCAAACCGGCAAGTAATGCCTTGATTTGCCATTTAGTTAAAGTTCGTTTCCAGATTTTCTGATAACCGGGATGAAGGATTTTCATAGTTCTTCTCAGATTATGTGTGCAACTATCAGCTTATGTGTTCAAGGATAAACGCATATTCATCAGCTGTCTGTCGTAAATGCTCGTATCTACCGGAGGCACCGAAATGTCCTGAATTCATACTTGTTTTAAATATCAAGGTGTTATGATCTGTTTTTAAAGCTCGGAGTTTTGCTGCAAGCTTTGCCGGCTGCCAATACTGCACCCGCGGATCGTTCAAACCACATGTCAGAAAAATATGGGGATAATCCTGAGCAATTACATTTTCATACGGAGAATACGACTTGATATAGTGGTACTGTTCTTCGATTTGAGGATTCCCAATCTCATCAAAGTGTGCAATCGCTCCTGCTATTGACGTATCGAGTAATCGTGTCAGAGAGTCCACTGCCGGTACACGTGCGATGACGATATGAAATAGATCAGGTCGCTTATTCATAGCTGCGCAAACGAGTGTGCCACCTGCACTTCCCCCCGAAATGACCAGCTTATTCGGTGAAGTATATTTTTCGGTGATAAAGTATTCCGCACAAGCGATAAAATCATCAAAAACTACTTTCTTTTTCATGAGTTTAGCTTGATTGTGCCATTCTTTGCCGAGATAACCGCTTCCTCGAATATGGGCAATTGCAAAGACAAATCCACGGTCGAGCAGACTCAATCTTATCGATGAAAAAGCAGGGTCATTCGTGATACCATAAGCGCCATAGCCATATAAATACAAAGGGTTTGCGCCATTAAGCTCAAGTCCTTTTTTATGGACAATCGATATCGGAATCATCGTGCCGTCTTGCGTTGGAGCAAACACACGTCGAGCTTCGTATCTCGAAGCATCGAATTCTCCCCTAATTTCATACTGTTTCTTGAGTTCCTGTGTGCGGTCAATCATATTGTAGTCATATATCGCCGTCGGCTTCAGGAGTGAGGCAAGCGAATAACGAACTGTAGCACTTTCATAGACTTGATGCTCAAGGTCGAGTGTGTAGTCGTCCTCCTCAACGGGAACATTATGACTTTCTAATGTCAATAAATCAATACATACTATATATTTGAGTCCGTTCTGACGTTCTACTATCGCGCAATGATTCTCGTAAAAACTATAATTTTCAATCTTTACATTCACACGATGCGGCACGATTTCTGTCCATCTTCCATTAGCAGCGTCTGCTACCGGAACTCGATATATAGCGTTATTACTACCATATTCATTAGTAATTTTATAGAAATATTCACCTGAATGATCGAGACTACGTTGTACTCCCTGCACATAAGGCATTATTTCTATTGGGGTTGCGTTTGGCTCGTCGGCACTGAAATACCACGAGTGACTATTGTCAAAATTCCCTGCACTTACTACGATATACTTTCCGCTTTTCGTACGCCGCATTCCCAAGAACATAAAATCACGATCATCTTGATGGACAAGTACATCCTCTGTTTCAGGGCTACCAAGCGTATGTCGGTACATTTGAAACGGTCGCTTCGCTTCATTAAACTTTGTATAAAATAAGGTATGATTGTCATTAGCCCACACCAGATTCGACGATATGCCGCTGATGGAGGATTCGACAATTGTATTCGTGCGTAAATCCTTGATATGTAAAGTGTATATCTCATCGCCATTCGTATTGATTGTATAGGCAAAATACCTGTTATCAGGACTTATAGATTGCCCACTTAATACAAATTGAGAATGCCCTTCGGCAAGTACATTTTCGTCTAAATAGACTTCTTCCGGTGCATCAAGCGAACCTAATTTTCGACAGAAAAGCGGGTATTGCTTCCCTTCTTCGGTTCGGGTATAATACCAATATTCTCCTCTATTATAGGGAACCGATGAGTCGGTTTCTTGAATTCTTCCTACCATTTCATTGTAAAGTGTTTCTCGTAATTCATTAGAATCATTCAAGATAGAATTCGCATATTCATTCTCGAGTTTGATATATTTATGTGTCTCAGGATTTGTTTTGTCCTTGAGCCACGCATAATTATCTATTCGGATATCATTATGATAATTGGTAGTTTCGGGGATGATAGTTGCGATCGGAGGGGTTAACTGATTCATAATACAATAGGATATGTGTGTAACTTGAAGGTCACTCCCAGTCTTGGAGTAATTCCTTACATTTAACAATATGTGCCGCGTCATCCGGCGTTTGAATTTTGAGCGTAATAGCTTTTTTGACAGACTGAATTGCGACTAATTCCTGATTATTTTCATACTGGCACAGCGCTAAATCGAGCCAATAGAGGATAAAGTCTGGTTGTACCTGCGTGGCTTTCTGTAAATATTTCAAGGCGTTATCATTACTTGCACCCTCAGGTAAACCACCGAAGAGTGCATTGGCAGCAGTACGTTGAATAAAGTTCAAATTTGCAATTCTGAAATTCCACATTCCCAGTACATGATTAGCACCACTGTGATTCGGATTGAATTTCAGCGCTGCTTCAGCATATTTTTTTACATCTTTTGAGAGTAAAAGCGCTTCTTTTATGCTTGCTACTTCTGCAACACTACCTATCGCCACCGACATCACAAAATTGGACTCGTCGGATGATTTAATCTTCAGGCACGTTCGGCATAGTTCTTGGCTTCAGTAAAGTATTGATTTTTCATATCGTTATTCGACTGACGACGTCCAATACGTGCCGAGAAAAGCGATGCGCGGCAGAGAGATGTGTAGTTCATTGGATCTTGCACTGCTTCTGCTTTGAACTTCTCCAACACTGACTTTTCTTCCTGAAGAGTACATGGCATAGTTGAATAGTCTGCTTGAGCGAAGGAGTTGAGTGAAAGATTTCCACTAACTATAAGTATTATAATTACATAAAGATAATTCAACTTCATTAATTACTCAATTGATTTATTATACCTAATCCTACTTTTTAATTTGACTATTAAAATCTACTAAAGCAACCTGGGACTCAACTGAAATTCATGTGCAAAGCCGGTTAGCATTTCCACCATTTCTACTAATTGTTCAGATTTCCAACCCCTTCTCGATATTACAACCCGAGCAATATATTTTCTATCACTATAAAATCGTACTTCTGTCAGACCATTGCTCGAATTTCGAGGAACAAGCGGGGTCACATGATTGAAAGCCAAGAATCCTGCATTGGCATACTTCACTACAACTGTATGTTTTCTAAAAAAATAATGATAATAGGTAATTCTAATCTCATCATTCTCTCTGTCAAAAATCACTGATGTGACAATCCTTCGAAATATATTAAAAAGAGTCACAGAAGTATAAACGAACATGCCGTAAAGCAACCAATTTGGTAAATCAAATGAAAAGGCCATCATCAAATAACCGATGCAATACCCTGTTAGAATAATAAGAATTATACCCTCGACAAAAAGTAGAATAGGTACATTATCCTGATGGTATTCAACTGTATCTTTACTTGGTGTTTCCACAACTTCTTTCTCTACCTGTGACTTTAAAATGTGAAGTATATCAAACTTCACCCTCTAAAATAACCAACTGTTTTTTCAAGACCTTGCATAAACTCTACTTCCGGCATCCAGCCAAGTTCGCGCTGGATTCGCTCATAACTTATCACACTCCTGAGCTGTTCACCCGGCTTTTCATCACCATGGATTTCCGGGCAGTCGGGATTGATAATCGCCTGTAAATGTCGGAAAATTGTTGTCACATCGGTCTCAGTTGCCGTCCCCACATTATACGCACCCTGAGCTGAGTCATTGAGCGCCAAGAGGTTAGCGCGTGCTACATCGCCGACAAATACATAGTCCCGCGTTTTGAGTCCATCGCCATTAATAATCGGCTGCTCGCCATTCAACATTTTTTTCACAAAAATTGCCACAACTCCTGCCTCGCCGTGAGGATTCTGCCGGGGACCATAAACATTCCCGTAGCGGAGTGCTACATAACTAACTCCATATTGTTTCGCATAATAGAAGAGATAATGTTCATTAGACAGCTTGGCAATACCATACGGCGAACATGGCCGTGTCGGATGCGTCTCACTTGCCGGGAACTCCTCCTGATCTCCATAGACCGTGCCGCCGCTCGAAGCAAAGATAATCTTTCTAACTCCATGCCGGGCAGCTGCTTCGTACAAATTCAGCCCACCAATAATATTCTGCGTAGCGTCGAACATCGGGCTCTTGACCGATACACGCACATCTATCTGCGCAGCATGATGATTAAGTATATCAAATTGTTCGACCTTGAAAAGTTCGTCAATTTCCGGCGATGTAATATCAAGCTGCACTACTCGTGCCTGAGGATGAATATTCTTTTTATTTCCACTCGAAAAATTATCGATAATTATGACTTCGTGACCGGCCGCAATATAGGTATCGGCTACATGTGAACCTATAAATCCGGCACCTCCGGTGATTGCAATTTTCATAGTTTCTCCTTTGTAAGTCCTTTTTTACCAATATCTTTCCTGTAGAATTTACCTGTAAAATCAATATGTCCGGCACCTGAATATGCCTTGTCAATTGCGTCCCTGAGAGTATCGCCCCGTCCGCATACGCCAAGGACGCGTCCACCGCTTGTGACCAATGTTCCACTAAGATTTAAAGCTGTTCCGGCATGAAATACAGTCACATTCCCCTCCGCTTCTGCAAGCTCAATGCCGGTGATTGCATACCCTTTCGAAAAAGTGTCCGGATAGCCGCCTGACGCTATAACCACATTACAAGCATATCCATTACGTTTATTGGTAATTGTTTCCGGACGTAGATTACCAAGGGCGCTGCTTAAAAATAAATTTGCAATATCACCCTCAGTCACAGAGAGCACTGCCTGTGTCTCGGGATCGCCGAAACGGCAATTGTATTCCACGACATTCGGTTCACCATTATCGATCATCAGCCCGACAAAGAGACAACCTGAGAATGGATTCCCGTCTTGCTTCATCCCCGCAAGTGTTGGCTTGATAATGAGTTGTTCGACTTTGGCTAGCACTTCATCCGTCACAATCGCCGCCGGTGCAAAAGCGCCCATGCCTCCGGTATTTTTCCCTTCGTCATTGTCAAATGCGCGCTTGTGATCTTGTGCCGGCGCTAGAGTAATAAAATTCGTACCATCACAAATTGCAAAAACCGATGCTTCCTCACCATGGAGAAATTCTTCGATCACCACTTCATTACCTGCAGCGCCGAAAGCGCCTCCAAATATTTCATCAAGCGCGCTGATTGCTTCAGGAATTGATTGTGCTATTATCACCCCTTTGCCGGCAGCGAGTCCATCGGCTTTGAGGACAATCGGAGTTGATTTTAACCCACAGATAAATTCATGGGCTTCGTCGCTTTGCTGCGCAGTAAACCTACGATATGCAGAAGTAGGAATGCTGTACTTTGACATAAAATCTTTGGCAAATCCTTTGGATGTTTCGAGTTGCGCGGCTCGTCTTGAAGGACCGAATGCAACAATTCCAGCATCACGTAAGTCATCGCTTAGTCCCGCTTCGAGTGGCTGTTCGGGTCCAATGACAACGAGATCGATATGATGGGTTTTGCAGAAATGCACAACCGTTTCATGCTGTGTGACTGTAATATCTGCATGCTGTGCGAGGGTGAGAATTCCGGGATTTCCAGGAGCGGCGTAGATTGTGCCGGGTTCGGAAGAACGTGAAATGGCATGGGCAAGGGCATGTTCTCGACCACCGGAGCCTATGAGAAGAATATTCATTAATTGCTTAATTAGTAATGAGTTAACAATTTTAAATACGGACTAAGGTATTATAATTTCTGTTCGACCTATAAATTCTGCCGGACCTTCGAGCCAAAGATTTGTATCATTCCACCCTACGATGATTGGCTTGCCGCTTGTGGGAATGATTTTGACCGGTGAGACTGCTTTTTCCGCAAGGATGAGCGAGACTGCTGACGAAAGAGCGCCTGTACCACATGCGCCAGTCTCGGCTTCGACGCCACGTTCAAATGTACGGAGCATCACCGACTTATTGGACTGAAGCGAGTAGAGATTCACATTCGCACCTTGTGGAGCCAATGCCTCATGATTCCTGAATGGTGGAGCAAACTGATTGATATCAAAGGTATTGAATGATTCACTTTCACTCGAAATCTGCGCATAATCGACTACAATATGTTGCGAACCTACATCGACATAATCACAGGTAATATTCATTTCGGTGCTCTCAAGGTGCAGGTCACGTTTGATCTCAAGTGGCTGCGGAAAATGCACGCGCACATTATTTCCATGAAATTCAGCGAAATAAAGCGCGCCTGCCATTGTGAAAGAGAAGTTTTTCACACGATTGAGTCCAAGTACTTGTTTGGCAAATTGCACTGCACAGCGTCCGCCATTGCCACACATTGCACCATGTGAACCGTCCGGATTGAAAAATTCTGTTTGAAAATCGAGAATTTCACCTCCATTGAGTAGAATGATAAGTCCTTCTGTGCGGAAATTCAACCCATCCACGCCACAGAGTATTGGAGCTATACTTGACCATTCTTCAACAGTTACGGTGGACTTTCTCCCGTCAATGACAGAAAAGAGGTTGCCGGCGCCGGACATATAGTGAACATCGTATTTCATTGTAATACTTCTATTATTTCGTGATCGAATAGCCCGTTAGACGCAATTATTGAACCATTCCCAATCTTGTAACTCATTCCATTATAATCACATACATTACCACCTGCTTCACGAACCAATAAGACTCCGGCTGCAACATCCCACGGGCTCAGTGACACTTCCCAGAATGCATCAAACCGTCCTGCAGCTGTATAGGCTAAGTCTAGCGCTGCAGAACCGAGCCTGCGGATGGGAATTCCTAATTGTAAAAATCGAGTGAAGTGATCGATGCAACTCATTGGATTTTCAGCTACTATATATGGGAATCCGGTGACGAGAAAGGCATCTGATAGATTAGCAGTACCGGATACGTTAATTTGTTTGCCATTTAGCCATGCGCCTTTGCCTTTTTCGGTGACGAAGAGTTCGTCGAGCAATGGTTGATAAATTACACCACAAAAAAGCTCACCATCTACTTCGGCGGCGATACTTACGGAAAATATTGGAACAGAATGGGCAAAATTTACCGTCCCGTCGAGAGGATCAATAATCCATCGTACATTTGACTCAGCGCCGCTTTCCTGTGTCGCTCCGCTCTCTTCAGCGAGGAAATGATGATGTGGGAATCGAGACTTAATAGTTGAAATAATTGCTTGTTCGGAGAGGAAATCGTATTCAGTTACCAGGTCGTGTCGATCGGATTTGGAGGAGATAGTATAGTTGGTGCCGAATCCGGTGCGGAGTATCTCGCCGGCTGTTTTTGCGGATTCGATTGAGAGAAGAGTGAGTTCTGAAAAAGCAGGATAAAGCAACGAGTATTTGGATTCCATCAAGTATGATTATGAAAGGTAAAGAGTTCTGATATGGGTCTTTTTTTATCTTCCTCAAAATTACGAAAACCTATAAGAAGGCAGGGCAATTTTCCATGAAATTCAATTCAAAACGAATATAATTTATTATTTTTGCGCACAAATCTTAGAATTCTCTCACTTTAGGATAGCGAAATCGAACAATTTTGACCATGCTTGAGTCTAATAGAAGTGTCTGTATCATCTGCTACTAATTTCGGAGCTCGGTTTTTAATTGTCTTCATAGAGTTTCGCTCATCTTAATTTAATCATATCATGGTGTTACGATTTATTTCTTCTAATTTTTTGTTGCGTTCGACTTCCCTCTTCCCACTTTTATTTTGTTTGTCTCTCCTCAATTATTCCTCCTCCTACTCTCAGCAATCAACTTTAAAATTACCGAAACCACCATCTGCCAAGCCGGGAGAATATGATACCGTTGGTGTAAAAATGTCTTCAGAGCTTGCAAAAGACAATGTCGGTCTGATGGAGAATACCATTGACCCCGACACTTATCTTCTTGGTCCCGGCGATATCGTGACTGTGTTTATCGGTTCGCTTGAGCCCAAATTATTTGATCTTTTAATTACTCCTGAAGCGCGTTTAGTGATACCGACCATTGGAGTAATTTCAGTAAAAGGGAAAACCCTTGCTGAGACCGAACAAATAGTAACTGAACGAGTTGCAAAGACCTACAAAATTCAAAGTGTATCTTTGTCCCTGAAGAAAATCAGATTATTCAAGGTAATGGTCACCGGGAATGTCCGTTCACCCGGGTACATACCGGCAAGTCCTGCCGATCGACTCTCTGAAGTCATCGAGCGAGCCGGTCGGTTACTTTTTAATGCTGCGCAGCGTAATATCATTATCAAGCGAGAAGGTATCGATGAACCAATCATTGCAGATTTAACGAGATTTTATCTCCTTGGTGAAAAGTCGGGTAATCCAACCATGCAAGGTGGCGATGTGGTGACGGTTCCACCCTATCCTGAAGATGAAATTATCGAAATTTCCGGTGGAGTAAATTCACCCTCCAAATTTGAGTTTACTCAAGGAGATAAATTATCAACTATTCTGCGTTTTGCCCAAGGATTTCTCCCTTCTGCAATAACTGATTCTGTGGAAATAGTACGCTTTAAAAATCAAGAATCGGAGACAGTCCAACTATTTATCAATGCTAGCACTTGGAATACAAAGATGCTACAGGGAGAAATAAACCTTCCAAATGATATAGTACTGATGCCTGGCGACAGAGTTTATGTCCGTGAACGTTCTAATTACCATGTTTCCTCTACAGTTGCTATCAAAGGGGCTGTTCATTTTGCCGGTCGATACGGTATCAATTCAACGGGAACGACCGTAGCGGATATTATTGAACGTGCAGGTGGATTTACGGAGTATGCTTCTCTTGAAAATGGAGTTTTAATTCGCAAAAAAGATTCCAAGGAAGAAGTCGATGTGGAACATGCCCGTTTACTCGGTGTGCCCATTGTCTCTATGAGTGAAAGCGAAAAAGCATATTTCCGTGAAAAGCAAAGAGAAGTATCCGGTAAAATCATGTTCGATTTTACAAAACTCAATGACAAAAAAGCTCAGTCAATTTTTCTCAAGGATATGGATTCTATCTTTATCCCGACCAAAAACAACTTCGTAAATATTATCGGAAGAGTGTCGGCTCCGGGCAAGATATTATATAACCCAAATTATAGTTATTTAGATTATATCGTAGCAGCAGGAGGATTTTCAAATAGAGCCGATGAAAGTGAAGCATTAATCGTAAAGCAAAAGGGTGAAAGATACTTAGCTTCTGACAATAATGCAAAAATCGAACCCGGCGATCATATTTTAGTACCTGAAATTCCGGAATCGAAAACAAGATTTATCGATATTCTGACCACAACGCTTACCATAACCGCCCAAATAGTCACAGTCGTCGGTGTGATCTTTACCCTTTCCAACAATTCCTCAGCAAAGTAAACTGTATCAACAATTTGGATATTTATGAATCCCGAACAAACAACGGATAATGTAATTACAATCAGTCAAGTAGTTCAAGTATTCAAATCACAAAAATGGATGATTATCGGTATTGTACTGTTCGCAGAAATACTTATCATGATTTATAGTTTGATTATGCCGCAGACATTTACCGCTGTTACTTCACTTATGCCACCCGAGCAGCGAAGTAGTGGCGGTGGTCTCGCAGCCCTACTTCAAAGTGCAGCACCCGGTATTTCACTCGGAGGTATGGATTCCAAAACTTCTGCACTTTCTACCGATGTCATTCAAAGTAATGCACTTAGTGAACGTATAGTGACGTATCTCAGACTTCATGAACACCCCAAATTTAAAGGTCTCGACACGGCTACTATTGTTGAAATAGTCAAAAATTCATTTTTTGTCGATAATAAACTACGAAGCGGAGTAACGTATATAGAATATTCTACGACGACAAATTACTTTGCAGCGACCGAAGAAACCGTTCAAGCCGCCACACTCTCGAGTGACATTGCGAATGCATCTACGATATGTTTAGATCAAATGCTTCGTGATAAAAATGTATCGACTGCGCGTAAAACCCGTGAATTCATCGAACGATTACTTATAAAAAACAAACACAAGCTCGACTCCCTTCAATCAGAATTCGAACAATTTCAGACAGATAACAAAGTATTTACGATAGATGAGCAAACGAGAGCCATTGTTACAAGTGCTGTCGGTGTAGGCGCTGAGCTCGCCAAAGCACAGATTGAGCTCTCAGCTGTACAGCAGGAATATCAATCCTCCTCTCCTATGGTCGATGCGTACAAGCAGAAGGTGAATGAGCTCCAAGCGCAGTACGACCGCGTCCAATCCGGCGGGCTCACTAATTCTGATAAATTTTCTATTCCACTGCAAAAAGTACCGGTACTCGCACGCAGATATCTCAATCTTATGCGTGATATGAAGATTTCAGAGCAAATCAATGCGTACCTTGAGTCTCAGAGAATGCAGGAAGCAATTCAGGAAGCGCGGGATGTACCGGTAATTCAAGTGCTCGATAAGGCGGTAGTACCAAAGCATCGTTCATCGCCGAAGCGTTCAATTATGGTATTACTTACAGGTGTTTTATCGTTAGGACTTGCTACGATATGGGTAGTGATTGCTACAATTCGAAAATCATCGAAAAGCTTGTCGTGATTTATTTAGGTGTGTTCGCCAATGGTGATGTGTGCAGCTCAGTCAGGATAGAATCATACATTTTCTCATAGACAGAATTACCAAATTGTGCGAAATTCTCGAAATAGCCGGTGTACCATTGATTGAGCGATATTCCTGCACGCTCTGATGCAATGATATCTAATGGCTCTTCAACTCCTCCGGTACGGATCACATGGAACTCGCCCTTCGCTTCAATCCCTGAAAGATACTCACATGCCTGCTTGCAGAGCGTAAGTGAAGAATTTTTTAGAAGCTTACCACTAAGTCCACCACCAAAATTCTTCGTAAAATATTCATACAGTTTTTTTTCTGAATGCACTATTTGGTCACTGTGCGCTTGATATGCGGTCGAAGTATTTCCGAAATTCACTCCATCAAAACCAAGTGCCAGTAACATATCAATCAAAAGTGGCACAAGAGATGGATGTGTATCATTCGAAAATTTGACAATTACCGGTAATCTTCTCTTTCGTTTACCGAGAAATGTTTGGCTTACATATTCACATCGTCGTATCAAATTCTCGTCGAGCATCGTCGTACATTTCTCACCAAAATGTCCTGGAATATTTGGGCAGCTTTCGTTGAGTTCGATAAAGTCAACCCCTGCCTTTTCATACAACGCCATACCGGTGGTAAGCTCTTCTAAAGCAATATGTTCCGACTCTTGAGGAGAAGCACTCACACTCACCCCAATCGGGCAATTATTAATACGTTCCAAGAGTGACAAACGTTTTGCAACTTCTGCATGAGATATATTTGGCAAACCTAACCAATTCGATGCAGCATGCGAACGTGGATACGGTGCAAATGGCTGGAATATACCAAGTTTTGTATTCCCTAATCGTACCGAACCCGTTGTAGTACCTGCCAAATAAGCTCCGGCTCCCTGACGAGCCACAAGCTCATACCCATCTCCATTTTTGAACATTCCGGCAGCATTAAATATTGGTGATCGAAAGCGGATTCCCCAGAGTTCGAGGCGAGTTCATCAGGTGGTGTAACTACTTGCTTAGGAATGCTTTGCCCAAGTTTTTCGATAAAGCGTTTTCGACCAATAGAGAAAAGTCCGACGGCTACTCGTGGTGGCAATCCTACAATAAGTGGACGGAACGTTTTTTCAGAGTTGGCGAGGATTTCCGGCAGGGATTTCATAGAATGTGATTATGCTGTAATTGGTTGAATAATTTGAAGATGGATTTGTATAATTTTGGAATTGAATCCAGCAATCCCCACCATTCACGCGACCACAGGGCGAATTTTATTCGCCCCTACGAACAAACAAACAGCATTACTATAATTCTTTCCGCAAGCGTGCTACGGGAATTCTCATTTGTTCGCGGTATTTAGCGACTGTTCTTCGTGCCACATTCAGACCAATTTTTTTGAGTTCTTTAGTTAATTTCTCATCACTATGCGGCTTATCTTTTGGTTCGCTATCGACCATTTCCTTAATACGTTGCTTTACCACTCGAGTGGATATTTCTTCACCGTCGTCGTTGGGAAGTGACTCGCTGAAGAAGAAGCGAAGTTCGAAAGTGCCGTAGCCGGTCTGGACAAACTTCCCATTGACAATTCTACATATTGTCGATACATCGAGTCCTGTATCTTCAGCTACATCCTTATAAATTAATGGCTTAATAGCATTTTCACCATACTTGAAGAATTCACGTTGGAGTCCTGCAATACCGGTCATTACTTTCAGCATTGTGATTTTACGTTGGCGGATGGCTTGCAGCAAGAACTTCGCATCATCATATTTTTTTCTCAACCACTGACTCGTTTCTTTGTTGAATTTTTTATACCGTGCTTCTTTTTTTAGCTTTTCGTACATTACATTCACACCGAGTGATGGGATCCGGCTATCATTGACATTGATAATAATATCGTCTTTTTCTTCATCGTATTCGACCATGAAGTCCGGAATCACGGTTTGGGTAGAATTCGACGCCGACCCGCCTCCCGGCTTGGGATTCAAGCGTCGAATATCATCGATTGCTGCTTTCAGTTCTGCTTCGGTGATTTCGAGTGATTTAATGATTGAATTATAATGCTTCATCGCGAAAGCATCGTAACAATCACGCAGCACTGCGAGTGCAAGTTTTTGTGGTAACGTTGGATTATTTATTGCTTTCAGCTGAATCATCAGACATTCCTGTACTGTGCGAGATCCGATTCCGGGCGGTTCTAATTTTTGAACTTCTTTGAGCACTTTTTCAGCTTGGTCATACGAAATAAGCTCATAATAAATCAAGTCATTAGCCGGAGGGGCGACTCCACCGTTCTTCGCTGTCTGAGCCGTCGTTGTCGCAGATTGAGCGTATTGCAAGGCAGGATTTACAGAAGAACTTCCGGTGGATAATTCCAATGCTGCAGCAAGTGCTGCTCGTTCCTGTTGCATGGCAATTTTTCGCGTTTTGAGATTGTGTTCGCCAATAGCGTCATTGACTTCACCGGTAATATCTTCGAGGTCTCGACGGAGGTAACCGTCTGCATCGATATTTCCTATAAGGTATTCACCAATAAGCATTTCCTCGCGGTTGAGATCCAAGAACCGAAGTTGTGACATCAAATCATCGACGAAAGTCGGCACGTCTTTGACCTGAAAAAAGTCACCGTCATCTTCATCAGTATTACGCGGATTGTCGGATGGCGCTGATTCATTCCAAGCCATTTCATAAAATTCAAACGGGTCATGATGGTTTTCGTCAAACTGTTCGTCCGGACCGGCTGCCGAATAATCATCATACCCGCTGTCATCTCCTCCATCTCCACCACCGCGTTCTTCTTCAAACGTAATACGACTTAAAGGCTCTTCTGTCATCGGAGTTCTTTCCTCAAAGTCATCGTCCTCTATCGTTGGAATTTCATCTTCCAATTCCTCAAGCATGGGATTTTCTTCAATCTCTTGACGTATATGCTGTTCGAGCTGGAGCACCGGAAGCTGCAAAAGCTTCAAGTACTGAATTTGTTGCGGGGTAAGGGTTTGCAGAAGTGAAGTCTGCAAGGATAGTGACAGCTTCATAGCGCCACCTCAGTAGGTTTGATATTTGGATTCAGCGTAGAAATATGACTAATGAGGGAGTTATACCATTGCTCTCCATAGAGACGAATGAGAGGTTCGCGGAGCATTTCAACTGCATACGTCTTCTCACGTTGGCCTTTGATAATTGCAGGATCACAGGTAGGAAATGGTTGGTAAGAAAGGTAATCTCCGCCAAAACTCCCCAGGCGAATAGGAAACAAATGGCAGGAAATCGGCTTGCGGAAGTCGTATTCACCGGCGAAATATGCTTTTTCGATAGAGCATTTTGCTACACCACTTTCGTAAAAGACGAAGACACAATCTCGTCCTTGAATGCAAGTAGTGGAGTAGTCACCAGACGAACCCGACACCGGACCTTTACGAGCGATTTCCTCGAGAGAACGCTTCGATAAGTAGGGTGTGGCGACCTTGACAGCGGCTCGAATGAACTCTACTTCTTCGTCCAAAAGAGGAGCGCCGTCGCCACCGGGGATGGTGCAACAAGCGCCTTTACATTTATGCAAATCGCAACTAAACTGTTTGGTAGCAAGTGCTTCATCAACTAATACTGTATCAATCAAAAACATAGAATTCCCCCAAATTCATAGTGTTCTGAAAAATGGTATAATTATTGTGTGCAATCTACGAAATTTTTCCGCTTTTCGCCAAACTTTACCGCATATCCGATAAATTATTTGTAATTACCCTTCTTAATTTTTTCTTTCAACAGTTTGAACTACTATCATTATTTTTGGCTTATGAAAATGTACGAATCACATATTCTTAAGTGAACAAGCCTATTGGCATTCAGTTCTACTTGAATGACAACCTTATTCTAGCAACACTTTTCATATCTTACTGCAAGACAACACTTCAATCAGGTAATAAGGTTTTATGAGTATAGCATTCACTTTCTACTAAGGTTTACCGATTCACTCAATAATCTTAACATATCGAATAAGTAGTAAGTATTCATCACTGATTGTATGTATCTGCGTACATAATAGTACCAATATATAATCGCTCCTCAAAAAAAAATGCCCACTCATCGTGGGCATTTTTATTTCAATTCTCCTACTTCTTCCCCGATTTCTTTGGTGGTTCCACTACCGGCACAGCCAAAGTTCGGAATGCATACGGAAGAGCTTCCGTCAAATGTCCAACCGGAACGATATTAAGCCCTGAAGTAATAATCGGATTGATTTCCGCAATATCCTGCTGATTGTCTTTTGGAATCAAAACCGTTGTATAACCTTTACGTTTGGCAGCTAAGAGCTTTTCATTGAGACCGCCGATTGGGAG
>JADJXV010000028.1 GCA_016720145.1 Ignavibacteria bacterium
GGTTGAACTAGTACAAGTATTTCTCATCATACGCAACGCCATGTTCTCTAAGCAGTTCAATATACTCTTCACGAAAGGTTTTCATACGATGATGTTCTTCCTGATTTTTGATATACGTCATCAAAATATCTTTTCTGTCAATTGAGTAGGTAAATGCTCCGTATCCTACCTGTCAGCCGGTAAACCCGGGAAAGAGATTGTTCTCTTTGATGAACTTACTACTAGCAATTTTTATATCCTTCATCAAACCCGCCAATGCAACCGATGGATGTAGATGTGTAAGGATGTGGAGATGGTTTTCCACTCCATTAATCTGTAATAAATGACACTGATTACTATGCAAAATTCCCCAGCTGAACTGGGATAACCTTTAAGAAAATTTCGCGGTTATAAATCTCCAATAGATTATGGAATACCAATCTATATTTGCTTGTCAAGACATATTACTAAAATGCTATGTAGTAATAATAGTTTAACTCAATTTCAGTATTGGATCTGATCTTGAACAAATGGTTTGATCTAATTTGGCCAGAAACTTTTTGATAAACAAATCCATATGAGTTATCAAGAAGTCCATCTATTAAAAAATAAATAGCATCGTGACTGTTGTAAACAGCATAAATGTTTAGCTGTTTTAATAAATTCAACACAGTACTTTCTGGCTTGTAAATATGATTTCCAAATTGTATTGAACAGAATCGGACATCGGATATGGAGAATCGTCGGGTCTGATATATTTCCAATTTTTACCACTTTCTAAGAAAAAGCTATCTACTCTTTTTAAGCCATTTTGATTTAAGTAGATTGTTTTTGGTGACTTTTCTAGCAGCCGAGTCAATTTTTTAAATTGTTTTTCATGTGTTTTGAAATATTTTACAAAAATGGCTTCATTTTCGAAGGCATATTTGAAAAGTTTTTTGGCAATTCTAATGACTCCTCCATGCTCTCGCCGTAAAATTTCGAGAAACTACCCCAATAAAAATTGGGTACTGTACTCTAAGGGACGTAACTCTTTCATAAACCAAACTAAAGAATCATTCAAAGGTCTTGAATCCATTTCAAAAACGGTTTGGAATTCATTAAATATGATTCTTTATTAACATTTTTATCTTAATCTCTTTCAGCTGGAAAAAATATATTTTCTCGTCATGTCTTCTGTTTTAACATAATTTCTATCTTGTCCTTGAGAAAACAAAAAAATTTGTTGAAAAAATTGTCACATAGAAAAATAGTCTTTTCATTATTCTATCTTTCAATATGTGTATGTTGTACTATTGAATTAATTTATTCCTCGATACTTCCACTGCCGTCTGTAATTTCTGTTTTAGCCATTCTTTGGGTGGTAATTCTGTAAAATAGGTTGCCACATGAATTCCGGATGCACCAAGCTCAAGCAGTTCAACCATTTCGTCGCTTTTTTCGGCGCAGAGCAGGATTCCGAGCGGTGCGAACTCACCTTCTTGCTTCTCGTATTTATCGAGCCACCGTAAATATAATTCCAATTGACCTTTATATTCCGGTTTAAATTTTCCGAGCTTCAGCTCTATCACTATCAAACGCTTGAGCTTACGATGATAAAAAAGCAAATCAATGTAAAAGTCCTCATCGCCTATCGTAATACGCTTTTGACGAGACAAGAATGCAAAGTCATTGCCAAATTCCAGAATAAAATTTTGCAGTTGAGCCAAGATTGATGTTTCGAAATCGTGCTCAGTATAAGTGTCTTTTAAGCCTAGAAAATCAAAGATAAGGGTCTCTAAATACGAGATCAGGGATTAATATTTGTTCGTTAGCCAATAAGTTTGAGATCGTTGTAAATTGTTTCTTCCGGCTTTTTACTAATGGCAGTACGTTCATAAAGCATACTGCCTATTCTATCGGCTAGTTCTCGTACACTCCAACCTTCATTCCCACATAACGTTATATAAAACTCTCGTTTTACTTCTTCTTTTAGACCCAATATATGAATAATATGACTCCAACTCAATTTTGACAACAGTGTTGTCAAAATGTTTTGTCGGGGAAATACTCATAAAAACGTAACATTCTATACAAATTCCGATAGCTGTATCCCTTTCCGTATTCACGTGTTAAATGGGCTGCAAGAGTTTGTATAACCTGTTGACCATACTCAGGTTTTTCGTTTGTAATAATATCCTCTTGTATGGTTTTGCCAATCTGCCAATACAACAATACCATTCCTTTGTTAATGGCTTTGCTTACATAATCTTGGGCGGTATCTATAAGCAAAGAAACCTTCCCGAGTAAAGGTCGTGAGTTCTCTAATTCGTTCATCTTTTGTTGGTATAAAATACTTGAATCTGTGAATTTTAATGGATGGTACTATGAAAATCATCCAATCTATAGTTCCAGTTTTATCCTACGTTTGGACGGCAACGGGTGACCGCAGGTGACGCTTCGAATATCTGCAACCACCTCAAAAATCTCTACTTCTTCGATTTCTTCCCCGCTCGGACCGCTCTCTTTTTGCAGGTCGGCGAGCGTTTGCAGCGCCATGATAGGGGTGAGCTGATTAAGGTCGAGATTGCGGATTCTCTCGCGTAGGGCGTCGTCTTTAATCTCAAAAAATGATAATTGATAATTGTCGCTTTGGTCGCCCTGAATTGTTTGGGTCGAGCTTTTTGCCCCGGATTGTTCCAAATCCTTGAGAATTTCCGTAGCGCGCGAAATTATTTTCGGTGGCAATCCCGCCATTTGCGCAACGTGGATACCGAATGAGTGGTCGCTCGATCCTGCCAACACGCGGTGCGTAAATATCACCGAATTACCAATTTCCTGCACCTCTACTTTGTAATTTTTAATCCGTTCGAATTGATTCGCAAGGTCATTTAATTCATGGTAATGCGTCGCAAAAAGCGTTTTTGCGCCCGTATTCTGATGGAGATATTCGGCAATCGCCCAGGCAATCGAAATTCCGTCGAACGTTGCCGTTCCACGCCCAACTTCGTCCAGCAAAATCAAGCTTTTCGCCGTCGCATTATTGAGAATATTCGCCGCTTCCTGCATCTCTACAAGGAACGTACTCTCACCGGCAGTGATATTATCCTGCGCTCCGACGCGCGTGAAAATCCGATCGACCATGCCGATGGTCGCTGCATCAGCGGGAACATAGCTTCCAATCTGTGCGAGGAGAACAATGAGCCCTACTTGCCTCAAATAACAAGACTTACCCGACATATTCGGACCAGTGATGATATGCATTTGTTCTGTTTGCGTATCGAGCGTCGTCGAATTCGCCGAGAATTTCTCGCCTATAGGGAGCACACGCTCGACCACCGGATGGCGTCCGTTTTTGATATTCAATACGGTTGATTCCTCAATCACCGGTTTGCAATAATTGTACTCACGTGCCACATGTGCGTAGCTTTGCAGACAGTCGAGAGCAGCAATGCGCGAGGCGAGAATCTGAATTTGCTCGGTAAATTCACTGATTTTCGTCCGTAATTCGGTAAACAAGCGCGTCTCGACATCCGAGATTTTCTCCTCGGCAGTGAGAATTTTCGTTTCAATTTCCTTTAATTCCGGCGTGATATACCGTTCGGCATTGGCAACGGTCTGTTTGCGGTGATAATGCGCAGGTGCTTTGTTTTTATGAGTATTACTGATTTCTATAAAATATCCGAATACATTATTCACACTTACTTTGAGCGATGGAATGCCCGTCGCATCACGTTCGGTTTGCTGATAATTCGCAATCCAATTCTTCCCGGAATACATAGCTTCGCGGTAGTCGTCCATTTCTTTCGAAAATCCCTCGCGGAAAGCAGTACCTGCCCCGAGCTGCGCAGGAGCGTCGTCTAAAAGAGCAGATTCGATGAGGTGAACGACTTCTTCTTGAGGTAAAATTGAATTGGCAAGCGCTCCTAATACTGGTGATGCAATATCTTTTAAAATTCTTTGGATAGACGGAATCTTTTGTAAGCCTTTTTTAAGCGAAACCACATCTCGAGGATTCGCACGACCGGTCGAAATTTTGGAGATAAGACGTTCTAAATCACCAATTTCCGCGAGTTCACTCCGAAGATAATCGCGGCTTGCGTCATTGTCAAATAACGCGCTCACGGCTTCTAAGCGACGATTAATTGCATCGGGCTTTCGCAGCGGACGCGTGATCCACCGCTTGAACATACGGCTGCCCATAGGAGTGCGTGATTTGTCTAAAATTGAAATAAGTGTTCCCTCGCGTCCGGCATCATGCATAGAAAAAATAATCTCCAGATTACGCCGTGTAGCGAAGTCAAGTGTCATAAATTCCGAAGGGTTAAACACACTGAGCTGACGCATTTGTTGCACGCCGCCTTGCTGAGTTTCGGAGATATAATGGAGGGCAGCGCCTGCTGCTACAAGTCCAGCTGTCATTTCCTCCACACCAAAACCCTTGAGAGAGTGCGTCTTAAAGTGACGGATAAGCTTTTCACTTGCGAATTGACGGTCAAAAATCCACTCTTCAAGCCGAGTCACTGACGGCTGAATAGTGAGCGAGTCGAGATGTTCGGCAATGTCTTTTTGTTGCGGTTTGCTCACGATAATTTCGGCAGGCGTGAGAGTCTCAAGAACAGCGCCGAGCTCTTGCATCGACATTTCAGATGTAAAAAATTCACCGGTTGAGACATCCGCACAAGCGAGTCCAACGAGAATTTCACCTGATTTTTGGGGATGGAAATAGAGAGCGGAAAGGTAGTTATTTGTTTTAGAATCGAGCAACTTATCATTCATTGCCACGCCGGGAGTGACGATCTCGACTACGTCACGGCGGACGATACCACGGGCTAGTTTGGGGTCTTCGAGCTGTTCGCACACTGCTACACGGTAGCCGGCGCGAACGAGCTTTGGCAAGTAATTATCGAGCTGATGATGAGGGAATCCTGCAAGTGGCACTGCTTCAGCTTCGCCATTATTACGCTTGGTGAGAGTAATTCCGCAGACGCGGGCGGTGATTTCGGCGTCGCCTTCGAAAGTTTCAAAAAAATCACCCATCCGGAACAACAAAATCGCATCTGGATTTTTCTGTTTTATCTGGCTATACTGCCGCATTAGGGGTGTTTGTTTGGATGTCATTCTGCAAAATTACGAAAATAGCCGCGACCTCAGACTGTTAGAAGGGATTGAATGGGATTATTTTTGGTTCGGTTGCTTGTATTCCACACGTCGCCTGCGGTCACCCGTTGCCGTCCAAGCAGAGGTGAAGAAGTGCTGTCGGGTCAGAGTTAAATATTTGCCACAGAATCAGCTATCGAACGCCAATTCCGAACATTCACCGAATCCTGTCGATCAAATTCCTGCTCACCATCATAGAGGAGTAGTCCGTGCGAGATTCCGCTGATGTGCTGCCACCGTAGCATGGGCTTGAGGTGACTTTCCTGAAATGTCTGTGAAGCTTTAATTTCAATAGGATAGAGCGATTGTCCGGTGTCAAGGAGTAAGTCAATTTCCACTCCCAAGCTATCGCGCCAGTAATAGAGATTCACGGGTGAACCGGTGTTGAATTTATGTTTGAGGAGTTCGTTGACGACATAATTTTCAAATAACGCCCCTCGAAAATGTGAAGTACTTACCTCATTTTCCGAGCGGATGCCGAGCAATGAGCATGCAAGACCGGTATCGGTAAAGTAGAGTTTCGGGGTTTTGACGACACGCTTTTTGAAATTTTTAAAATGCGGTGGAAGCAAATGGATTATATAGCTACTCTGCAGAATACTAAGCCATGCCTGAACAGTTTTGACGTCAATTCCGCATTCATTGCTGAGTGCTGAGACTGAGAGCTGCTGACCGATACGTCCGGCGCAGAGCTGAATAAATCGTGTAAAAAGAAGTGTATTATCTATATTACGCAAAAGCTTAACATCGCGCTCGACGTAGGTGCGGATATAGGCAGGATACCAGATGAGATGGCTTCGCTGCTTGTCATAAATCTCGGGATAACAGCCCTGAAGTATCAGTTGATTTGTCGAGAGAGCAGGTAGTCCTAATGAATTGATTTCATTATAACTTAATGGCAGTAAATCAACATAGCCGATCCTGCCGGCAAGCGACTGCGTCACCGATTGCTGCAACAGAAAATTATTGCTTCCGGTGAGAATAAACAGACCATCCTCCGACGTCTCATCGAGTATTTGCTGTAAATAACTAAAAAGCGCCGGCACCCGCTGCGCTTCGTCAATGACCGCGCCACCCAAATACCGATTCAAAAATGCTCTCGGATCACTTGAGGCAAGAAGAAGTTCATCGGGATTCTCAAGTGATATATAGGGCTTATGCGCAAAAACACTCCGCACTAGAGTCGTCTTACCACTCTGCCTCGGGCCGACGACAGCGAGCGCTCTGAATTCCCGACTATACTGTACTAAAAGTTGTTCAACTGTTCGATGTATCATAGTGTTCCTTGTTTTTTATACAAATATAGGAATTAACTACCAGATTTGTTCAAAATAATAATAGACCCACTGTAATACTATAAAAATAAAGGGGTTCAATAACTGAACCCCTCGGGAAATCTTGTAAATATACTTCAAAGCATTACCGTGTCACCGTGCAATGCAGGATAGCCGAAGTTTCTCCAATAGTTATACGCACAAGATATGCGCCGCTTGCGACCGCTGTACCGATTGAGGTGGTGCCATCCCATTGTGCGGAATATTTCCCACCGCCGGATGAAGTGCAGAAGAGCTCGCGGATAAATTCACCGGTGGAGGAATACATCTTTGCGACGACGGTTTTGCCGAATAATGTGGGCGGCACGTCAACTGTAAGAATCGCCGAACTGCTTATAGGATTGGGAGTAAAGGATACCAGAACGGATGATATTGGAATAGCAGGTGTTTTGCCAGGCAGAATCGGCTGTTGTGCGACTCCGCCGAGGACAAGTGTTTGGGGTTCGCCGGTGGTTTTACCGCTGTCGCTTGCAAGGTAACTATAGACCCAAGCAGGGCGCGTCGGCATTTTATTTTTGTAGTACATCGTTTTCCATTCTTCATCATTTAGACGGTAGAAATCATCTGTGATATGCTCATAATAGCTACCGACCGGACCGATATAAGCGGTTGAACAGCTATCACTTGGGTCTTCCGCGATGATGAGTGCCATGTTTACTGTACTAGTTCCTACATGCAGCACTTTACCTACTATGGCACCCAGAAGATCAGTAGGTTGAGTATGGACATCTGCAACGACAAAGTTTGGTTGTGTCATTTCATCTTTGCTAACTCCATACATCATTTGAGGATAAACACCTTGGTAGGTTGTATTGCCACATCCATAGCTCTTTTTTTCTGCCCAATTTTCAATTAGGTTGTGCTCTGCTTCATTAAACGGCTCACTACGTAACTCTTTTTCTGCCATTGAGGAAAGAGTTGTACAAGTAGTCGTAATATGATCTAACCGTGCTCTCATAGTATCAAGTACCCGACTGTAATACTTGTCATAAATAAGAGTATCTACGACATATCCCGCAATTGCTGCTTTCATACTTGTACCAAATCGTGCAATTGTAGCATACAGTTCGGGCATTGGCTCTACATATCCTTTCGGATAAAAGCAACTGTTACCGCCCGTATAAGACTGTTTACCATAAAGAAGGTTATCATGTCGTAATTCTGCCCAAGAACCAAGTTGCGTATTGAGCGTTTTTTGCCACCATGCTCCGGTCTGCATGAATCGAGGGAGCCCTGAACGGTCTTTTGGGGGATTGAGCGATCGTATTCCCGAGAGCCATGTAGAATAAAGTGATTCTTCCCAGAAATCCTTGGGCTGTGAATTGGAGAGATAGCGCAGTCCGGCGAGATTCTTGGCGTATTCATACTTTTCGATTTCGGGTTGTAGGAGTTGAATCGAAGCGTCGTTACCGAGGACGAACATTGCATCAAGTGGCGAGGGCATCATACGACTTCCTACTTTATCAAAGACGACATTTCCCAAAATATACGAATCAAAGATAAACCGTTGTCCCATAAGCATAAAAGCAGCTGCCGGCTTGATGGAATTGAGTTTAAATGCATCAGCCCATAGCAATTGTGAAAGAATCTGCTGTTGCGCACCGTTCTTAATGGATTCATCCTGAAATTGTTTTTGAAGTGCGTCATCGCGGAGCTGATCAGGCGAAGTAATTGCGAGGGTAGAATTGACACCGATAAGCTTGGAGAGAGAAAGGTTGTCCTGCGCTCCGACGAACTTAGTAATCAACTTATCGATGGTATTAAAATTATCAACTGCGCCTGAATTCTGTGCAAGATTGGCGAGTGTAACTGCTAGCATACACTGACGCTTAATGTCTTCATCTGACGGTTCGGGAACAGCTCCCTCGGGCTTGGTGATAAAAATTTCCGTTCGTCCGAGCCACATCATGGCTTGAAAATAGCCGGATAGCCCTTTGTCGGGATAATGTCCGCGGGGTTTCATTTGACTGAAGTCAATATGACGCGGCGTCTGTGCGAAGATCGGGTAAAAATCGAGTTGTTCTGCTTCAATAAGTGCGCGGATCTTTTCAATTGCAGGTGTATTTTCGGGGAAAGTAGCATCTGCCGGATAGTTCAATGTTTTATAATGATAATCCAATTTGATGAGTTGCAGCGCAACGGTCAAGTAAATATCAGCATCAAGCCGCGCCTGCTGAGCGAGTGGGTCTTTGGGAATCGTTGAAGTCTTCAGCGTCGCTTTCATGGCAAGGAGCGCTTTGAAGAGTTGCGGCTCAAGAATGTATGTTTCAATATCAGCAAGCATATTATCATACGAACGATGCAGGGCGTGGAGAATAGCGTCTGAAGATATATAAACAGGTAAATCTTTAACATAAGCATCAGCAAATGCAGCTGCGTATGTAGGAAAGCTGAGGCGTTCTGTCACCATAAACCCATGTTTTGCTGTGAGTTCCTTTTCATACGGTGTGAATTTATACTTCAGGTCAATTGCGCTAAAAAATTCAGCATTCGATAGGTCGGATGGTGCTGTGGCGGCAAAAACGCCTGCCGGGAATTCGAGGAGGAGTTCTTGAGCGGTCATGTTTTTGTGCTCGTCCAAATACTTGAAATACGCATCGGTATTGAGCTGGGCTTGCAGAGGAAGTACGAAATTTCCACAAAATAGTAAGGCGGTCAAAAGGCGTACAAGAGGTCTCATATTGTATCACTATGAGAAAATAAAATAGTGTTTCGTGAATTGTAAGTGTTAACTTACCAAATAGTTCGAATACATCCAAGTGTTAAATAAAAAACAAATAGTTGGTATGCAAATATTATTAGATCGCTTAATAAAAACATCATATACAACGTTCTCTAAAATGTATGGACGGCAATGGGTGACCGTAGTCGAGCGATTGGAATTCATACAACGGTGCCAGCAAATTTAATTTCGTATTTTTGCGCCAAAATTTATCGAACATCCTCTCAAATCTTGTCGTTGTTTTTACCGGTAAGCATGCCTGAAACTCCCAAAGAAGACACAAAAATATGGACTGCACTCTCCGTTCGGAGATGGGGCGAGGGTTATTTTGCCGAAAAGCAGATAGACAGTCCGCGCCTGACGATGGAGCTGATGCTCTGTAACATTTTACGTTACTCTCGAATCGATCTGTATTTACATTATGATAAGCCGCTCACGGCATCGGAACTATCCGCTCTCAAGGCAATGATTGCTCGTAGAGTGAAGCGTGAACCGTTGCAGTATATTTTGGGTAACACAGAATTTTACGGTTTGGAATTCAAAGTTGATTCTTCAGTGTTAATTCCACGCCCTGAAACTGAACTTTTGGTTGAATCCGTGATTGAATATATTGGTACTTTAGCGCAATCAATTTCTATTCTTGATATTGGCACCGGTTCAGGCTGCATTGCCCTTACTATCGCAAAAAAATGTTCTGATAGCCGCGTCGTAGCATTAGATATATCGGAGTCTGCATTAGAAGTAGCAACGAAAAATCGCGATGCTCTTAGTGTTGAAAATTGTGAACTCGTCAAGCGAGATATTTTCTTGCCAATATCAGTGAAGATGCCCTTCGATATTATTGTTTCCAATCCACCGTATGTATCATCAGAGAATATGTCGGAATTAGAACCTGAGTTAGCATTATACGAACCTCATATCGCTCTCACCGATGGAGCAGACGGACTCAAATTCTATAGAAGATTTGCTGATATTTTTCAGACAATCCTTGCGCCAAATGGGATATTCTTTGTGGAAATAGGATATGGGCAAGTAAGTGATATACTTTCTCTATTTTCAGATAATTATGATTGTTCGGTGAAGAATGACCTGGCAGGAATTCCGCGGATACTGATTGGAAAGCGACGGTAAATTACCAAAAAGTAACGTCGGCATGGACGTACAAAGAGCTACTTTTGAATTTTCGTAGAATAGCACACTAGTTTGTAGGTAGAAAATCGCGAAGGAATTCAGTAGAATTTTGTTCGAGTAATTTGCTGTGAAACTATAAAATATTAAGCCGGATTGTGATTCGAAATGTAATGATTATGAGCTTTTTATCGAGCAAACATACAAGTGAAAGTCGGTAATAATTTTACATAAAATCCAGACCGTAAAAATTATTCTAACCTATGATAAATCAAGCTAAATAAGGTGTGTAGCAATGGCTGTGTAACTTAAAACTCAATATTTGTGTCTAAGCTGATGAGACAATAGTAAAAAAAAAGCGAGGTATTACTCGCCTATATGGAATAAGTTGCTTTTCGTTTTTGAAATTTTTAGTAGTTTTGGCAAAAAAGCAACATAAAATGTACGTCTAAAAAGGAATAATTATGTCTCAAATCAAAAAAGAAGAACGTGCCGGAATTACTGTTCTTCAGCTTCGAGGTCAATTTATCGGAGGGGATGAAACTGATGAATTACGATCGATGCTGACCGAAGCTGCAGAACTCCAACAGTCGAAGCTCATTGTCAATCTTGAAAATGTATCCTACCTGAACTCCACGGCGCTTGGAGTGTTGATCTCAGCTCACACAAATTTTGTAAAACGTGACGGTAAAATCGCTCTTTGCAATGTGAGTAAGTCAATTGAAAATATATTTGTGATTACAAAGCTGACTCTCGTTTTCTCAATTTTTGCGACACTTGACGAAGCCGTCAAACAACTTTCCTAATAGCTCTGCCTTCCTAACTAATTGAATTTTATTTACTTTCTTAATTTTTATCTTAAAGGATTTTTTCTATGAAAAATTTGTTTAATGCTTTGGTGATGGGATTGTCGCTCGTAGTAGCCAGCTCTATGTGGTGGTTTTGGATGGGTAACCCTGCAAACTTCAAAGACGGTGCAATGCGACATGATCCAATTAATACTTGGGGTACAATCCATACTGGTGGTCCTCTTGTGGCTGTACTTATTGCCCTGCTCATCATTGCTATTACATTTATTATTGAGCGTTGGTTCTCTATCAGCAAAGCTAAGGGAAATGGCGATTTAGCGATGTTTATCAAGACCGTTTCAACTACCTTGGCAAGCGGTAATGTGAGTGCTGCTATCTCAGAATGCGATAAACAACGTGGTTCATTATCCAATATCGTACGCTCAGGTCTTGAACGCTACGAGCAAGTAGCCAACGACCCAGAATATGATTCAGAAAAGAAAATAGCAGAAGTACAACGTGCAATCGACGAAGCGATGAACCTCGAAACTCCCCTCCTCGAAAAGAACTTAGTTATTATTTCCACCGTGTCTTCTATCTCAACGATGATTGGTCTCTTGGGTACTACTCTTGGGATGATTCGTGCGTTTGCGGCTCTTGGAGCTGCCGGTGGAGCTGTGTCTGCACAAGCACTTTCAATTGGTATTTCTGAGGCTCTTTATAATACTGCGTTTGGTCTTGCTGCTGCAATTATTGCTATTGTTGCGTATAACTTCTTTACAACTAAAGTAGATAACTTTATATACATGATCGACGAAGCCATACTAAGTGTGATGGAAATTCTCACAATTAAAGTGAAAAAGTAATTTTTGTCCATACTTGTGTTCGGCGGGGAAAGTACTGACTTTATCCCACCACACATCTAACCGAAGGAGTAAGACCAATGGCAAAAGTTAAAATGAAGCGGACAGGATTCGTGCTCGACATGACACCTCTGGTGGATATTGCATTTCTGTTGCTGACATTTTTTATGTTCACTGCAAAATTCAAATCCGAAGCTGAAAGCGAACAAAAATTCCAAATCAAACGCCCCAAAGCGTCCGCAGATACATCGAAGTTACCGGATAAAAATCTTGCAATCATCAAAATAGCAATCGACTCTGTAAATACAAGCGATACATCGTATTACTTCGAAATGACAAATGAAAAAGATAGGCAAATTGTATTTTCAACAGCAGTTGGTATTGATGATGCACAGCGATCAAAAATGCAAATCAAAGCCACACTTGCCAATCTGAATACACTCGTTCATGATGCAAGAACAGTCAATCCGAATACAAAATTTGCGATAGACGCTGATAAGCGAATTCGGTTCAAATGGGTGAATGATTGCATGGAAGTAATGAGGAAAAATCTTGCAACAGCTTTTAATCTAGTTACCGACAAAAACAAGGAATGTAAATTCCACCAAATTACTCAAGAATTTTACTATAGAATATAATCGGAGGTCGTTATGGCTGGTGGTGGGTCACTCGGCGAAGGGCGTGAGAAAGCAAAACGCGGCAAGCCCTCGAAAAGAAAAAAGAAAAAACGCGTAGGATTTCATCTTGATATGACTCCGCTGGTGGATATAGCATTCCTGTTGCTGACGTTTTTCATGTTCACTACGACCATGACACAGCCGCAAATTATGAATATGTCTATTCCTCCTGAAAATGAAGAAGTAAAAGTTATTGATAAGGAGCTTTACACACTTCGTATTCGTGGTGACGGAAAAATATTCTATAATATAGCTACGGATGAACCTCAGATAATGGAATTAAAGAACTTAAAGAAAATGTCGTTCGAAGAAAATTTAAAGTTGAAGAATAGATTAATTGTTGTACTCAAAATAGATGACAATGCATCGTATGAAGTTGTAATTAAAGTATTGGATGAATTAAACTTGGCGGAGGCAGATCTCACTACTGCTATGAAAAAAAACAACCTCATGCGTGACCGAAGATTCACAATAGCCCCAATGACTGAGAAAGATTTAGAGGAGATTAAATCATTATGAACGATACATTAGCCCTTACCGCCAAAAGTTATGGCGCTTTTGAGATGAAAGAGTTTATAAAGAAGTCCACGGTAAAAGCTTTTATCATTACAATGGGAATTCTACTTCTCCTCCTCATTGCTTACTTGATTACAAAAGCTGTATCAGGTAAAATTTTTAGGAACGTAGCCCCAATTACAAAAATGCGTCTAGAAAATATTGCACCTCCACCGGATGCGAACTTACCTCCACCTCCACCTCCACCTCCAGTAGTAAATACAGGACCAATTACTCGTGCTGGTACTCCAGTTCCCGTCCCTGATGCAGAAATAACACCTGATATGCAGGATTTTGCAAGCATAAAAGATATAGATCGAGCAAGTGCAGAAGGTGGAAGTGGTTTGGATAACGGCGGATTCTCCTCGAATATTGAAGTAAACCAACCTATTGATGTAAATAAAGAAGAAGAACCGAGCCCTGATGATTTTATCGCCGTCGAAAAAGATCCGGAGCCAAATTATGCTCTTCTCAAAAAGAATACGGTGTTTCCGGAAATGGCTCGTCGGGCAGGTATTGAGGGTAAGGTAATTGTTCGTGTGCTTGTTGGTAAAGACGGCAAGCCAAAACCGGGAAAGTACAAAATCGAAGATTCTTCGAATGAGATGTTCAACCAAGCGGCTATTGACGCTATCATGAAGACTCCTTTCACACCAGCCATCCAAAACGGACAACCGATTGAAGTGTGGGTGACAGTGCCGATGAATTTTCAACTTCGGTAAGTGTATGTAAAGTTAAATAAATACACGAGGGAAGGCAAAATGAAAACAACCTATAAACTGCTGATTATGATTGGAGTAATAGGCACAATATGTTTTCAGATGCAGTTGCTCGCAGCGCCTTCATTGACGAAAGTAACTTTCTCTCAGCAATCAGTGCTTTATTCTAGGTGTATTCTTGCACTGAAGGTAGATTCTTTAAAAAATGACAATAGAGCGGTTGACATTGAGCCAAGTCCTGATGATTTTGTACAAGTAGAGCGAGAGCCTGAACCCGACTATGCAAGACTCAGTACCAATACCATATACCCTGAAATGGCTCGACGTGCAGGAATTCAAGGTAAAGTAATTATTCGGGTGCTTATAGGTAAAGACGGAATGCCGAAGCCGGGGAAGTATAAAATTGAAGATTCATCACATGAGTTGTTCAATCAGCCGACAATTGATGCTGTCATGAAAACTCCGTTTACACCTGCGCTACAAAAAGGACAGCCAATTGAAGTATGGGTGACGGTACCTATGAATTTTCAACTTCGAGATGTACAAGAAGCTATAGAACCCAAGGTAGATGATTCTTTAAATATTGATCAAGAACCAATTCCTAATTATGCCATTCTTAGTCGAAATACTATTTACCCTGAGAGTGCCCGACGCACAGGTCAGGAAGGCAAAGTAATTGTTCAAGTGCTGTTAGGTAAAGATGGTATGCCAAAGCCGGGTAAGGTAAGTATAAAGAGTTCATCTAATGGAATATTTAATCAGGCAGCTATTGATGCAGTCATGAAAACACCATTTACACCTGCAATACAAAAAGGACAGCCGATTGAAGTGTGGGTGACAGTGCCGATGAATTTTCAACTTCGAAATAAGTAAGGTATTATGTAGTTCGTAAATGAGGATAAGCATTGGCAAAGATTACTTTTCGTTCCTACAATTGAAATTTAGCTGAAGTTACTGTACGTTCCTTCCATGTTTCATAATTATAAGGAGATTCGCCATGAAAAAGAAAGTTGTCGTTTTCGCCCGCAAAAGCTACGGAGCTTTTGAAATGAAAGAGTTTATCGGGAAGTCCACCGTTCGTTCATTTGCACTTACAATGGCTTTGGTGGCATTGGTACCGATGGTGTATATTGCAGTCAGTGCATCGGTGACTCCTCCATCAATTGTAGTATTGCCGGGGGTACCTACGACGACAGTGATACTACCGCAACCTGAAGCACAGACACCACCACCATCGCCGATTACAAAACAGATTCCACCGGATGTGGATGGAATACCAACAAAAATTGATAATAATGTAGAAGTGCCTGAGAATGTTGATGTACCTGAAGTTGTTGAAATAGGTCAAGGTGATGGAATAAACTCACCGAATAACCCAAATACTCCATCTAACTTGAGTCAGAATAGTGGACCAGAAACACCGGCAACTACTATGAATCAACTTCCTACGGATGATGAAGAAGTCTATACCGATGTCGATCAAGAACCTGTATTGAATTACAATCAATTACGACAAAATTTACAATATCCGGAAATAGCTCTTAGGATGGGAAGAGAAGGCAGTGTACTTTTGAGAGTAGTCGTAGGAATAGATGGAAAGCCTGTCGTGGGTAAAGTTCGGGTGGTAGAGTCCTCATTTTCGCCGGCTATTCAAAATAATCATCCGATTGAAATGGCGGTGATGGTGCCGATACGATTCTACATTCGTTGAAAATTGTGGTTAATCATGAGTGCAAGTGCAATGCTAATGTGCTGAAATAACAATACTTAAACTATACGCTGCTTCCCGCAATGAACAATGCCTTTGGCGCGGAGCGGCGTTTTTTATGAAAAGCCGTGATCGTACTTATTCTCAATTATATCGTCCGTAGCATTACTATTATCATGGGAGTGGTCTTTATCATCAATCCATTTCCTGCATTTCAGGATGATCCTGTTTTTGTGCGAACATTTGGTGTGATAGTAGTCATCTTCGGAGTTTTTCGGCTCATAATGCTTATTCGACAACATAAGCGCGCACGTCTTGAAGAATTGGAGGAAGAAAATGAAGAAGAATAGTCTCTTGATAATGGTGGTACTGCTTGCCTTTGCAGCATGTGACAATGAACCAAAACAAAATAACGGGATGCCTGCGGAGACCGTTCGAGCAGGAAACGTAGAAATCGCCTGTGATGAAAGTGTTTATGCGCTTTTGAAGGCAATTCAACCGGTCTATGATACTGCTTTCCCGGATGCGAAAATCACTCTAAAACCTATGCCGGCAAGAGCGGCAATGAGCGAACTTTTCGCACTGAAAGCTCGGGGAATCATCGTAGCCCGCGACTATACACGAGACGAAGATTCAGTATTAAAAGCATACAAACGCTCTCCCCACGGCAAATTTCTACTCGCAAAAGATGCCTTGGTATTTTTTGTGAAACGCAATTTCCCATTAGATACAATTTCAAAAAATCAACTCGCTGAGATATTTGGAAATACGAAACAAACGTTCAAACAATACTTTCCTCATTTGCCTGCCGAACCCTCCATTGTCCTGCCATCCGAACAGTCCTCCGAATATGCTAATATCGTACAACTTGTTATGAACAATAAGCTTACGACGCGAACTACTTTGCATGTGACTTCACCGGACTCTGTACTATTCATGGTCAAAAATACATTTTCAATCGGCGTCAGCTATTTATCTCGTATAGTCAAAGACACCTCGCTCAAGCCATTGATGATCGGTTATGATGATTCGACCGGCGAACATATCTGGCCCAAGCCAGTGCATCAATCATATATTGTGATGGAAAAATATCCGTTTATTGTTCCTATTTTCGGATATTTGCAGGAAGAACGGCAAAATTTGCCGTGGGGGTTTCTTACTTTTATAAGAACAGACCCGCGTATTCAGCAGTATTTTCTGAATGCGGGGATTGTGCCGGGTTTCGGCAAATTTAATTTAATTCCATTGGAGGATTAAATGAAACTATGGGGAATTGGACTGCTTCTCGTAACAAGCAGTGTGGCGCTGTCGCAATCAAGCTTGGACAAAGCCAAAAAATCATACTCGGAAAGAGATTATGCGAAAGCAAGCGCGTTTGCACTTATGGCTGTGCATGAGAATCCAAAGAATTCAGAAGCAATGATTATTGCCGGTGATGCGCTTGTGGAATTAAACAAACTCGACTCGGCAATGATACTGTATAAATCGGCTGAAAAACTCAGTCCGAAAAATGCCGCAGCAGTTCGGAAAATAGGACAAGTGCTTTCAAAGCAAGGCAAGCATCCGGAAGCAATCAAAACCTTGCAAAAATCCGTATCTCTCAACAATAAAGATAGTTACTCGTATCTTGCGCTTGGTGAGGCGATGCTCAAATCAGATGCACCCGACCAAGCAGAACAGCCACTTCTGAAAGCCAAGGAAATCAACAAGCAGCTCGCTCAAGCATGTGTCCTTTTAGGGGAATTCTATCAATCCCGCGGCAAAGCCGACCCTGCTCGATCAAATTTCGAAGACGCACTCCGCATTGATGCAAATTTGCTTGACGTTCGCAAAAAGCTGGTATCAGTGACCTTAGACGATAATGAACGTGACCCTGCCCGTGATGAACCAATTGCAGTTGACAAAGATCCTTATGTAGATTTGGGAGTACTCAATCGCAGTGTCGTCTATCCACAAGTCGCAAAAAGAGCTGGTATTGAAGGCAAAGTGACGGTGAGAGTTCTCGTAAGAAAAGATGGAAAAGCACGGAAAAATTTCGTGGTTAGTACAGATTCAGAATTGCTTAACAAAAGTGCAATTGACGCAGTGATGCAAGCTAAATATTTGCCGGCTATACAAAACGGGAAGCCCCTCGCATGTTGGATCACAGTTCCTATAGCTTTTAAGCTGAAGTAAATTGTATTAATCATGTCTCATATGTAGGGATGAAAAGTTTTTATGAAACACATGACCCAATCTCTAACATATACGTGAATCCGAAACAACCTCAATATGAAATGTGTCGTTTATATTAACAGTAGAAATTGAATTATATATTGTATTAACTCAATGAAATATAAGGAAAAGATAACGATGAAATGGATATTTGCCCTGTTTGCCGTATTACTACCGGCGACCGGTTATGCACAATCGAATTTTGAAAAAGCTAAACAGTTCTCCACTGAAAGGGACTATTTACAAGCCTACAATTTTGCTTTACCTGCTGTAAAAGAAGCACCTAAAAATGTCGAAGTATTACTGCTCGCCGGTGAAATTTATCTTGAAATGGAAAAGGTTGATTCTGCTGTTCAGTTCTTGGCAAGAGCTGAAGATATCGATAACTCTACAAACGTTATTCGCAAATATGCCAAAGCATTAGCACGAGCAGGTAAATTTCAAGATGCTGTGAAATATGCAAAAAAAGCTATTAAAAAAGATGAGAAAGATGCCTATAATCAACTTGCTCTCGCCGATGTTTATCTAAAAGCAGACTCCCTCAAGCAAGCCGAAATGACGATTATTGTTGCCAAAGAACTCAACAAAAAAATTCCTGATGGATTTGTAGCATTAGGAGATTTGTATTACGCACAGAAAGTGTATGAGCTTGCTCGAATGAACTATGAAGAAGCGCTGTTGTTAGATTCCACCCTGCTTGATGCCCGAATTAAGCTTGCTACCAGCTATTATAAGCTCGCCAATGCCGAACCCGATAAAGACCTCTCTAATGAACTCTTTAGCAGATCGCTGAAAGAATGGAACCGAATTACTAAAGAAGACCCGAAAAACGCAAGCGCTTTCTATGAACAAGGTAAAATATTTTATCTTGCCGATAAATATGGAGAAGCAGCTAAGTCATTTTATCAATACACGTTATTGAGACCTGAGGGTTGGCTTGGAATGTGGTATCTTGCTCAATCTTCATTTAAAATTGGTCAATATGATTCTGCTGTAAAGCAACTCGAGATTGTCAAATTGAAGATTGATACGGTGAATGAACGTGCGACCTTACTACTTGCTCAAAGTCAATTTGAACTGAAAAAATATAAAGAATCAGCTGCAAATTTTGCTATTGCTCAGAAATTTTCTGTGACCAATCCTGCCATTAAAATAGATGCATTAGACATGGAAAGATGGGGGAGAGCAGCAATTTTATCCGGTGATACCGCCACAGCATTTCAAAATTTCAAAACGGTGATTGACAATAGCGATGGCAAAAAATGCAGCTTGATGTATAGCTATGCATATTTGCTGAAAGAAAAGAAAATGTATGATGAGTCGATTCAAGTTTATCGCAAACGTATCGCTGCATGTAATGATAGTATGAGTATTAAGTCAAGATTATTCATTGGGTTAAATTATTATTCCTATAACAAGCCAGACTCAGCGGTCATCGCTTTGCAAGAATTTATACAATTAGATCCAAACAATTTATACGGCCGAATAATGCTGTCTAACAGTTTCGCCGCGCTCAAGCTAACGGATTCTTCTAAAAAAACGTTATTAGATGCTTTTGAAATTGGCAAACAAAACCCGGCGACAAGTAAAAGAGATTTGGAAAATGTACTCGGTGAAATATGTAGAATATATCTCGATGCGAAAGACTATACCAACCTTTTGAAATACGCAAAAACATGGTCAGAGCTTAATCCGGAATCACCAACTGCCTTTATTTATATAGCAGTATCCTATCAAGGGAATGCCGATAAAGATAATGCTTGTAAAAATTACCGTGAAGTGCTCAAGCGAGACAAAGAAAATAAAGTCGCCAAACAGAATATGAAAGCCCTCGGCTGTTAATTTATTAATAATTTTTTATGGAATCAGAATGCTCAACATACTAGCCAGCATAGCACTTATGCTTGGAATGTCACTTTCGGTTACGGCTCAGGTCGGTGTCACTGCACTCATTAGGACGACGTTGATAAATGCAAAAACAAACGCGCCACTTCAAGTAAAATATGAGATAATATCTTCAGGCAACTTAGGTGTCACACCTAAAACTATCGGCAAAACAAACAGCGAAGGTAAATTTGAAAATATATTCAAACCCGGTGAAACGTATACTATTTATTGCAAACCCACTGATGGTGTTGCAGCTCCCTATACGTTCTCTGTACCCGCAAGTACTGAATATTATGAAATTGGACAGACTCTACCCATCAGAATACTCAAGCAAGGCGATGCAATCGGCGAATGGACACTTTTTGGTGCAGGTAAGTCAACGCTTTCTTCGGAAAAAGAACTTGAAGGAGTGTTAACCCTCGTTCGTGGAAATAGGGGTGTTGCTGTGACAATAAACATAAGCGACGATATGCCTGTAGCTACAAAAGGAAAACCAAAAAAAGCTAAGAAACCAACTAAAAAATCCAAAAATGCTCCACCTGTACCGGTAGTAAATATCCTAACAGATAGAATAAATGCAATTACTGCATATTGTACTCAGCAATCAACACCGGAAATGCTCAAACGTATCACTATTCAAGCGTCAGGAACACCCGCCGGGAAAACTGATGTTTCAGTCTTAGTAAGGGATTTTAAAAACTTCGGAATGGACTAAGCGTTTCAATTACAATAGAATACAAAGCCCGCCAAATTGGCGGGCTTTTTTGTATTTACTATGGAGCGGGAACCAATACCTTATCATAAAATTCTACTTTGAACTGTAGTCTAATTAAAAAGCTCAAGTCATATCTATTAAGACAATCGATCGAAGAATTGGCTAATCAAACCTAGATGTTTCTATTCTCCACGATCACTTCGAAACAAATATTGAGTATTTACTGAGAGCTGCAATATTCTTTGTGAATATGAGAGATTTGAATTGAGCTACTCACGTTAATTCTACAATCATATTCCAAGATGTTATTTGAACAGTATATTCATTGATTCTAATTATCAGCTACATAAAAAAAGGCGTTCCATGAAGAACGCCTTTTGTATATCTATATATTAGATAACTACTTACCTGCCAACTAACGCGTGGCGTAATGAAAGCGCTCCTACTGTGCCAAAGCCTGCAAGGAACATCAACTGAAATGGAATAGCGGATATTTCTAAATAATAAATCGAGGTAACTATACCAAAAACAAAGTACAAGGTAAAGAGAAGTTCGATAATGACCGCACCGCCAATTTTACGTTGGACGTATTTTTTCTTTTGCCATGAGTCACCGCTCTCGACAATTTGATACTTTGGCGTTCGCTTAAATTCTGATTTCTTACCAAACAAAGCTTCAAAAACTGCTTTCGTATTATTGACGGCAAAGCCCATGCTACCTGCCATAAACACCGGAAAAAGCATCAAGCGTCGTCGCCAATCAAGATGAATCGCTCGCTGTGCGTACAAGTAGAACAAAAAAGTACTAATCGACGCAAGGACGAATATTGACATAAGAGTAAAGTACTTATCAAATCCACCGACTTCGTTTTTGATAATCACAAGCGGAATATTTAGCATTGCAACGAGCAAAATGAACGGGAATACAATATTGCTTGTAAGGTGCACCGTGCATTCAAGCTTGACTTTGAGGGAAAGACTTGATTTCCATACATTTGGGAGGAGTTTCTTTGCTGTTTCGACGGCGCCTTTGGTCCAGCGGAACTGTTGCGTCTTGAGAGCGTTTATATCAGCGGGAAGCTCAGCAGGTGAGGTAACATCATTCAAAAACACGAATCTCCATCCACGTAACTGTGCTCGATAGCTGAGATCCAAATCTTCTGCGAGAGTATCTGCATGCCAGTTACCGGCATCGACGATACAGGACTTGCGCCATACTCCGGCTGTACCATTGAAATTAATAAAGAATCCTGCTTTGTTGCGCACTTGCTGTTCGATAACGAAATGACCATCCAATGCAAGTGCTTGAGCGCGTGTGAGAAACGAATATTCTTCGTTCAAATGTTCCCAACGAGTCTGCACCATTCCAACTTCACCGGACTGAAAATGCGGAATAGTTTTCTGTAAAAAGTCTGTATTCGGTACAAAATCTGCATCGAATATTGCCACGAATTCACCTTTGGCTTTTTCGAGTCCTGCCTTTAACGCACCTGCTTTATAGCCACTTCGGTCAATACGATGAATATGGGTAATGTCAAATCCTGCATCGACAAATTCTTTGACCAAACGGCGTGAAACTTCTACTGTTTCATCAGTAGAATCATCGAGAAGCTGTATCTCAAGCTTTTCTTTAGGATAATCAATTTCACACACTGCACGCACAAGCCGCTCAATGACATACACCTCGTTGAACACGGGGAGCTGTATAGTTACCAGCGGAAAATCATTGACGATTGGTGGAACAGAATGGACAAATTTGGATGTTTTATGGTAATAATAAATCATTACCAATCCATGAAGTCCGAAAGCGAAGAGAATACTAAGAGAGAGGAAATAAATAAGAAGTATAGAACTTTCCATTCGTTAAACGCTAGCCCCTCAAGAATTGAATTAAAAAATATAAATTATAAGCAAAATAATAGACTATTACCAGCCCGAAACTACTGCCGTCAATAAATCATCACTGAGCTGTTTTAATGCCTTCGTAATTCCTGCATCTCGACCTACTTGACCCTCAGCTACAGCATAAATCTGAAAATTCGACAAGGTACGTTTCCAGATTGATTTTTTCTTAACACCATCGAAATACTCGGCTTCTATTGCTACCGTTACCTTACGCTCTCGTTCGAGCTCGCCACTGCCGACTGTGACAGTCGCATCATTGATCGAAGATATCGCTGCTGTCAGCTTGGCGTCTCCTCCGGTCTCCTTGAGTGTAAAGGAGTTATCCTTTCGAAATCTATCAATGATCTGTTCGGTAAGATACTCTCTGAAACGTGGATTACCAAAGCCACTATTGTCACCTGCCTGAGAAATAGATAACGTCTGCAAATGCTCCGGAATCGTTCCACCCGTAAAAGAATAGCAACCCGACAATAACTGGACTGTTATCAAAACGCAAAATACGGAAAGTCTGCAATAATCTCGATTACTTAAAAATGAGAAGAAATTAACCTTATTCAATTTTGTATGTATCATACTGAAATTCCTACTAAGTATGGATTTGAAAATCTTTCTTCACCAATTGTCGTACACTCACCATGACCGGCAAAAATTAACGTGCTGTCGGGTAATGTGAGGAGTTCACGACCAATTGATGCAAGTAAAGTCTCAGTATCACCACCAGGTAAATCAGTACGTCCCACACTGCCTGAGAAGAGCGTATCCCCAACAATAGCAAGGATATAGTCGTGACAAACAAAACACACACTACCCTCGGTATGCCCGGGAGTGTGTAGTATTTCAAACTTCCAATCACCACATTCGACGATCGCACCATGTTCGAAAAACCCTGCAGCTGTGACTCCATCAATTATAAACGGAAGCTGCCAAATTGTATGCTTATTCGGCTCTGCTAAGCGATATTCATCTGCTTTATGAATAAAAATTGGTGCTGCCGTTGCTTCCTCGAGCGATGCGGCGTCAGCAGTATGATCCCAATGAGAGTGTGTGAGCCAAATTGCATCTATTCGCACACCGAGTTCTGCTGATTTTGAGAGGAAAAATTGGGTGGAGTCTTGTGGAACATCTATGACGACCGCTTTTTTAGTGTTTAAATCACAACATAAATATCCCCAAGTTGCAGCTATTCCGGATTCTATACCGTATAGGACAAGATGGGGAACAGAGGGGAGCTTATATTCAATAATATTCATATAGTAAAGATAATTACAGAATAATTTTATAATACAATGTTGAGAATTACTCAAACATAGTGATAATATTCTTCAATGCTTTGGCGAGTGAATCAATATCAGCGGTGGTGTTGTAAAATGAAATCGAAGCACGTGTGGTAGCCGGTATCCCGAAACGTTTCATAGTTGGCTGTGTGCAGTGATGACCTGCGCGGACTGCGATACCTTCCCGGTCGAGCAAAGTACCGATGTCATGTGGGTGAATACCGTCTATGACAAACGATACAACACTGGATTTATCAGAAGCTGTACCAATAATATGGAGCTGTTTTATCTTTGAAAGTGTCTCTGTCGCATAATTCAACAGCTCTTTTTCATAGGACTCAATAGCATCTAATCCAATAGATTGTAGATATGTTATAGCAGTACCAAGCCCGATGACACCAGCTATGTCCGGTGTGCCGGCTTCGAATTTATGGGGGAGATCGTTATAGGTAGTTTTGTCAAAGCTAACAGAGAGTATCATATCTCCGCCGCCTTGATACGGTTTCATTTTTTCAAGGAGTGCACGCTTACCATACAACACTCCAATACCGGTCGGAGCATAGAGTTTGTGACCGGAAAATGCATAAAAATCACAATCCAAATCCTGTACATCGACCGATATATGCTGCACTGCCTGCGCGCCGTCGAGAAGAACGGGAATACCACGCTCATGAGCCATCTCGACCATTAGCTTGACAGGGTTGATCGTGCCGAGCGAGTTTGAAACATGGACAATTGACACTATTTTGGTGCGGTCGGTGAGTAATTTTTGATACTCCTCAAGAATAATTTCACCGGCATCATTGATAGGAATTACTCGTAAAATCGCGCCTGTTTCTTCACACAACATTTGCCACGGAACTATATTTGAATGGTGTTCCATAGTGGAAATGAGTATTTCATCGCCTGCACCAATATTCGCTTTACCATAGCTTGAGGCGACAAGATTCACCGATTCAGTAGTGCCACGTGTAAATATTATCTCCTTGATACTTGAAGCATTTATAAATTTTTGGACGGTTTTACGTGAAGTCTCGTACGCATCGGTCGCCTGCTGACTTAAGTAATGAACGCCGCGGTGAATATTACTGTTAATCGTCGAATAGTACCTCGACACAGCATCAATTACTACCTGCGGCTTTTGTGTAGTGGCAGCATTATCCAGATACACAAGTGGTTTACCGTAGATGCTTTGATGTAATATCGGGAAATCCTGTCTAAGCAGTTGGTTGTTGAGAGTGTTCATTCGGGGACAATTGTGGGTATATCAAAAAATCAATTATGCAACTATCTGAATATTCAATTAGTTGAATGTATGCTAACGGTGCGTCATCACAGTTAAATTACGCTGCACTTGCAAATACATCTTCCTCGTTGTCATGCAATCGCTCTGCTATAATATGATCAAGTGTAGTCCGGAGAGGTGCGATCGAAATTTTCTCAAGAACATCTGCTGCAAATGCATGAAGCAATAATGCGCGCGCTTTTTCGGCAGAAATTCCACGTGAACGCATGTAGAAGAGGGCTTCTTCATCTAATTGACCGCTCGTCGCTCCGTGCGAACACTTCACATCATCGGCAAAAATTTCGAGCTGTGGTTTGGTATTGATGGTCGCGGTGTCGGAAAGGAGAATCGTTTTGTTGGACTGATAGGCATTCGTCTTTTGTGCATCTTCACGCACGATAATTTTACCGTTAAAGACGCCTGTCGATCTCTCATCAAGGATGTATTTGTAGAGTTCATTGCTTTGGCAATGTGGTGTAGCATGGTCAGCAAGTGTGTGATTATCAATGAGTTGACGTTTGCTCCCAAGTACTAACCCATAGTAATTAGCGACGGAGTTCTCCCCGCCAAGGACTGATGAATGGTTGTTCCGAATAAACGCCCCGCCGAGCGATACCGTAACCGCAGAATACGTACTGTCACGCTCCTGCTTCACAAAAGTACTCTGCACCGAGTACGCAGTATCGCAGTCATTTTGAATAATATACTGACGCAAATTGGCATTTTCGCCGACAGTAATATTCACAACTGAATTCGTAAATCCGGCATTCGTGCCAACCGTATGTGCAGAATGAATAATTGTCGCCGAACTGCTCCGACCGCAAGATATAATGTGAAGAGGATGTACCATCACAGGACTCGTACTTGAGTCAGTTATCATCATAACATGTATAGGTTTATCTAAAATGGCACCATTGGGAATTGAAATGAATGCTCCATCATGAGTCAGTGCTGCATTAAGCGCCGTAAATGCTTCATTTTTCGCAGCTTCTTGGGTGAAGTGTTCTGTAAGAGAGTCGGGTGATTCTTGAAGAATTGTGGCAATATTTCCTATCGAAACATCATCATGCAGAGTATGAATGTTTGATAGTTTGGGAGCATAGATGCCATTGACGAATACGAGTATATGTGCGTCAATTCCTTGTATTGTAAAAGGATTGATATCTTCGGGAGTTATCGAAGACGTCATACCACTACCAAGAGCGAACGGAAGTGCAATTGCCGACATGATATTAGCATACTTCCACTCTTCATTGCGAATAGTGGGGAAGCCAAGCTCTTGAAAACGTTGCATTGACTCTCGCCGTAAGATATTTAACGGTGTTTCACGGGTGCCATTGAGCGATAATTCACGGTGTGAAAATTCTGAAAGTAGGCGTTGTTTGAGGTCTGGATTGTCGGACATTGTTCTCTGTAGGAATAAATAAATTCTAAATTAACTTATGGTATTTGAAAGAGTTGAGATGATGTGTTTTTACGTGTCACCACGCGGCAAAGGTAAGTACCTCGTGGCAAACTGCCTATATCAAATCGATATTGATGTGTGCCGGATTCTATCATTTCGGTAGTACTTGAGTGCATGATTTCACCTAAGAGGCTATGGAAAGTAAAAGTTGCCAAAGTAGAATTATCTGTAGAATATAATACCGTAAGTATTTGATTAGTATATGAAATTCTATCAAGTGTAAGATGAGATCTTGATGACAATTCATCCACAGTATTAATAGTTGTTCTTCGATAAACTGCGCTGCCATTTGAGCCTACGAGTACTTGACCGAGTGCGTTCATAGTAAAACAGTAGCCGACATTTCCTGAAATACCGGTATTCTCTTCACGCCAAGAATCACCATTATCATTGGAATAGAATACACCGTTGAGTCCTGTTGCTACATAAATTTCGTTCGCTTTACAAATGATTGCATTGACGGAACTAGTAATATCAGTTGGAAGATAATCCCATGAAACTCCACGAGTTGTACTGCGAAAAATCCCAAACTGATCTGTTCCTGCGAAGACAACGCCCGAAGAGTTTACTGCAAAAGAGCGCACACTATTGAGCCGGACTTCGGCTGAAATCACACTCCAGGATGAACCTCCATCTGAAGAGAAGAACATTCCCTCACCATCAGTAGCTGCGAGCAAAGTGACACTATCAAGCAATGCTATAGCGCTGATTTTTAAAATCGATAAACCGGAATTAACTGCTTGCCATGTAATGCCACTATCAATAGATCGAAAGACACCTCCGCCATGTGTTCCGGCAAAGACCACTCCATTGGAAGAAAATTGAACGGAACGTACATTCAACGAAGTAAGTCCAGTATTTGACAATTTCCAAGTAGCTCCATGATTCGTCGATCGATACATACCTTTTTGAGATGCGCCGAGCATTATACTGTCAGATGTTGCGAAAGCATTGAGGTAATTATTAGAAGGAAGACTTGATTTGACCCAAGTCGTACCATTATCGATTGATCGATACGTTGGTGCGCCGGTATTAGCACAAGCAAAAACATGTCCATTATTTGCCAATCCCATAGATATTACACCACCGGAAAGCTCGCCATCGAAGGTGCCGGTACGTTCCCAGATCTCAGCTGAAATTGCGAAATTTTGGTTACCTATCGCAAGTAAAAGCGCGAAAACAGTGGATAATATGAGCGTTTTCATAGACAGTCCCTCTCTAGAGTTAGATGCTTTAGAACAAGAAAGCCGTACATCAGTCGCACGGCTTTCTTAGATTAGAATTGTAGGAAGATAACAATTAATTATCTTATTATACTACAGTTACTTCGTCCGTGAGAATTCTATTCTACGGTTTTTCTTTTTATTTTCCGGTGTATCGTTCGGAGCAATCGGACGGTCAGGCCCAAATCCTTTTGTACTCATTCTTGATGCTGTCACACCACGATTAACGAGCCACTGTTTGACAGATTCTGCGCGATCGAGAGATAGCTTTTGGTTTTTATCACGCTTGCCCACATTATCAGTATGACCCGAAATTTCTACTTCAATGTCAGGATTATCGACCATTGTACTGAGTGCCGCTTGAAGAATCGTATCGGACGATGGAGTAATAATAGCCTTACCTGTTTCGAATTCTACACCATCAAGTACTATCTTCTTACCGAGTTCCATTTTAGGGATTTCTTTTTTCACATCATCGGAGGCAACGAGTGGGTTGGTACCACGCTTCACTTCGACGCCGTCACCGACTGAACCATGATCAGTATCAGGATCTAATGGATTGGATTTATATTTATTTACTTCGTCACCATCAATCAATGTGTCGCCATCGGTATCGGGCTTAAGAGGGTTGGACTTGGTCGTATTTACTTCATTACCGTCATTCAATCCATCACCATCGGTATCTGCTTTGAGTGGATCTGTTTTGTGATTGTTTACTTCCGCTCCGTCGTTCAATCCGTCACCATCAGTATCAGCTTTGAGTGGATCTGTTTTGTGTGAGTTGACTTCTGCTCCATCACTCAAGCCGTCGCCATCGGTATCTGCTTTATTCGGATCAGTTTTATGTGTATTGACTTCCGCGCCATCGGTGAGTCCATCGCCATCCGTATCTGCTTTAAGCGGGTCGGTTTTGTGAGTATTGACTTCAGCACCATCTTTGAGACCATCGCCATCAGTATCCGGCTTGAGCGGATCTGTTTTATAATCATCGACTTCATCCCCATCAGAAAGTCCATCACCATCGGTATCAGGATTATTGGGGTCGGTACCGATACGCTCTTCTGTTTCATCGGTGAGTCCGTCTCCGTCAGAGTCTGTTTTGCTGCTTTTGAAATTATACGTAATACCCAGCATTGCCAACCATGTACCATCATTAGTGCCATCGACGTGAGGGTTAATTTCATCCGTTGTACTGAGGTGAGATGTCACATTTATATCTAGGCCAACTTGCTTGGATGCTTGCCAGTACAGACCTCCACCGACAGGAATTGCAAGTCCCATTCCGGATTTTTTCTCGGTGGTCGCAAGCTTGGTGATATCATCTGGATAAAATCCTACTTCGTTCCCTGTGAAATTAAGTAACCCAAGTCCTGCGGTAGCATACGGACTGAACGTACCAAAAGTAATAGGTGTGAATCGTAAGCGAATATCAGGGATGAGCAACGTTGTCTTGTAATCCGAATAACCTGTAATCGTTTCGGTGCCGCTCATCAAATAGCTTACTCCTGCTTCTCCATCGAGATACTCATTGAACGAGTAGAGTGCAAATGCGCGAAAACCCAATTTCCCGGGTCGTGTGAGACCTTCATTAATTCCAAAATTCAACCCACCGGCAATTCCAAAAGAAAGTGGATTTAATTTCCCGACATTCTGCGCGTTTGACTGATTAACGATGCTGCATAAAAATGCGATTATAAGCATCGATTTCGTTAAAGACTTGAGTAACCCATTAAAATACATATAACTTCCCATAAATAAATAAAATGTAACTATACCCTATTTTAGGACAACACTTGTAGAAGTGTGTCGGTCGAATTCCGGCGACCATGCACGACATTGAGCGATACAAACGAACGACTTGGTCGTGCTTTTGCCTCAAATTCACTTCGGAATTTCTTAATAAATCCTTTGACCGGCCATGCCGCACCCTCACCGAGTGCGCAAATTGTATTACCTTCAATATTCGATGCCACGCTGAACAATACATCAATATCATTGGAAGTTGCCTCACCTTTGTTCATACGTTTCAGTAATTTTTCCATCCAGCCGCAGCCCTCGCGGCACGGTGTGCATTGACCACAAGACTCATGATGATAAAAATGCGCAAGGCGAAGAAGCACTTTCACGAGGTCGGTGTCTTCGTCCATCACCATGACGCCGGCGGTACCGATATACGAACCGAATTCCTTCAACGATTCATTGTCCATTTTTACAAAATCAATTTCATCGGGGTGAATCGGAGGCATCGAACTCCCACCGGGAATAATTGCTTTAATTTTCTTACCACCGGGAATTCCACCGCCGATATTATAGAGTAACTCTTTGAGAGGAATACCTGTTGGGAGTTCATAGACTCCCGGCTTGTTGATATGCCCGCTCAGTCCGAAAAGCAGCGTGCCGGGGTGTTTTGCTGCGCCAATTTTGCTGTACGCTTCAGCGCCGATAGAAATAATAGCAGGGACTGTGGCAATTGTTTCAACATTATTAATGGTTGTCGGCATTCCCCAAAGACCTTTATTGGCTGGAAATGGTGGCTTGATACGAGGATATGCTCTGTCACCTTCGAGCGAACTCATCAGTGAGGTCTCTTCTCCGCAGACATAAGCGCCTGCACCTTTGTGTATAACGATATCGATCGCATAATCACCGCCGAACGTCTTTTTCATTTTCTCGCCGACTAGGCCGGCAGCGTAGGCGTCATTTAATGCAACATGCATCAAATCTACCCACTTATGGTATTCGCCGCGAATGTAAATAAACGCTTTGGTGATGCCCATTGCGTATCCGGCAATTAAAATTCCTTCGATGAGTTGGTGTGGATTATCTTCGAATATCTGACGGTCTTTGAACGAACCGGGTTCGGATTCATCTCCGTTAATGGCGAGGTATTTTGGTTTGTCATTTCCTTTCGGCATGAAGCTCCATTTCATCCCGGTCGAAAAGCACGCGCCGCCACGACCGCGCAAGCCGGATTTTTTGACTTCGTCGATGATTGCATCGGGTGAACTTTTCAGTGCAGAACGGTAAGCGTTATAGCCGCCGTTTGCGAGGTAAGTGTCGAGTTTATGGAGATTCGGGATAAGAGGCAGGACTAAATTAGGAGAAACGTACATAATTTTCCCATCGAATAAAAGATATGATAATCGTAGTATTTAGTTCATTTTCGGGTGCAAATATACGGCTTTTATTAAAACTAACCGTGTGCTGATTTTTTCTACGGAAGATAGGGTTCGTTTATAGGTGAACACGTCGAAGAATGCATAAATTACTAAAGCATTTCGAATTTTTCCCGTCTCGTTTGGTGTTTCGCCTGACGTCAAATACTTGTCCAATAAAAACTTGATGAATGTAACTACTTTATCTTAGGTCATCATAGTAGTCAGGTGTTAAAACAATTATCCGGAAACTATCATGCAACCGTATCATAAGTATATACTTAATCCTAATTGAATTTGCATATCAGATTAGTGTTTCTTTTGATTAATGACACTATTCTTGTGCATCTTTCCCTAGTCAGGAAGAGTTTTATTTCATCGGAATGAAATTGCAACATTTTGCATGTTGCACCATGTTTTAACGTAACTCCGCGTTTCTTCAATCTGACTAGACTCCAGCTTTAGCTGGAGGAGGCTGGAGAAAGCTAAATGTGGCGGTAAATGTATGATTTATTAAGCGTTAGATCTCTCATTCTTTCGTAATTCAATTACTCGCTAATCACCACATTATCACCTTCGTAGTCGCGGATGAGCTGACGATAAGAGTCTGCTATGCGTTCCGGCTTGTGCGAGGCGGGATTGAGATGGACCATCACGGCATTGGCGGTGAGGAGGATGGTGCCGTCTAAGAGGCGAACAACCTGTTCGAAGCCAAACGAACTGTTACTGATGTATGGCACACGCGTCAGGATTTCATACTCCTCGTCAAAACGGGCAGCATAGAAATAATCAACTTCGACATGGGCAACGACGAATCGATGTTTGGTAACAAAAGTCTGAAGGTCTAGCGGGAGTCCGATCGTACGGAAATATTCGATTCGTGCTGCCTCAAGCCAGTATAAATAGACTGCGTTATGCACGATGCTCTGCCGATCGACATCATAGCTGCGGACGCGACTTTTCACACTATGTCGGTAGTCTGATACATGAGGAGAAACGAGATCCTTGCGTTTGGACTCAGTTGTGGGTTGGGTTGTTCTTCCGGATGACATACGTTCTTTATAAATTTTGAAAGAAAATCGAGGATAATTCTATATTTAATAATCACTTACAACATTCTCTCTTCGACCGTGCGTACGATGATTTCAGCTGCAGCCTGCGCATCAGCTTCGCTCACTTGAAAATGAAACACTGCCCGCATCCAACCTGTGCGCCCCTGAGAAATGAGTAGTCCTTTTTGTTTGCATGTTGCGATAAATTCCATCGTATCAATTGTACTCGGGAAACCGAACACAACGATATTAGTCTGTACAGATTCAAGATTTATACGAATATAGGGCGAATTAGAGAGGCGTTCGGCAAAGTCACGGGCGTGAGAATGATCGCCTGAAAGAGCTTCCCGATGGAACTTCAAGGCATGGAGTCCGGCAGCAGCCAGAATACCTGCTTGTCTCATACCTCCGCCAAGAATTTTACGCCATTTACGGGCTGCATGAATGTGCTGACTACTTCCGACTATGAGCGACCCGACGGGAGCGCCGAGCCCTTTGGAGAGACATACCGAGAGCGTGTCGAATTCCGCTGCGTAGTCTTTGGGTGCAATTCCGGTTGCAGCCGATGCATTCCACAGACGCGCGCCGTCGCAGTGAAATGCGCAGTTGTTTTCACGTGCAAGTGCAGCCGTTTGACGGATATAGTCCAGTCCGACAAGTGTACCGCCGTGACGGTTGTGCGTGTTTTCAAGGCAAATTAATGATGTTCTCGGAAAATAATAATCACTAGGACGGATCGCGCGGCGAATGGATTCCTCACTCATTTCACCGCTTGGAGATGGTACACAATGTAATTGGACACCGGCGATAATTGCGGGAGCCGAAGTCTCATAATGGAAAATATGCGACTCTCCTTCGACTATGACCTCATCACCTGTTTGGGTATGGAGTGCGATGCAGATTTGATTACCCATTACGCCTGTCGGTACAAACAGTGCTGCTTCTTTACCAAGTAAGTCAGCAGCGTAATCCTGTAATTCATTGATTGTTGGGTCTTCGCCATACACATCATCCCCGACAGGTGCATACGCCATTGCTTCACGCATTGCCTCAGTCGGAATAGTTACCGTATCGCTGCGAAGATCAATCATAAATAAAGTACTCGATAGAAATAAGGAATGATTTGTTAACTGCAAATTTACAGAAAATCAACAATCCAATCTCCGATTGTATCGAAATTTGGGGTTCGCTTTTAAGATATATTGTCAACATAAATTATGATTATAACGCCTACCTTAGTAATTCCGCTAACCTTAGTAGAAGTCAACACCTACACATATTTCAACCTTATTACCTTATGAAGGAATATGTAAGGTTTTTTGATAATAGTGAAGTAGCTTGTCATACTCCTCAGCAAAAGGAACTTTGCGATGATGTTCCGGCTGTTGAAGTATATATGAACATACTTTGTTCACATCAGACTTTGACACAGAAAATGCAGCAGTTGGTTCCTGCCAAGCAAAGAATGTTGTACAGAGCTTGTTGTTATTAATAAATCGCTGCGAGCTTTCGGCTACAATCGTCGCCAGAGCGCTCTCTGACAAAATAGGCGAGCGAGAAACAAGAAAGTGAACGTGCTCGGGATTAGCATAGATGGCATATAATTTACAGCCATTGTACTTGACAATTCCTGTTATATATTTCTCAATTCTATCTCTATAGGTTTCTGAGATTAATGGTGTACGATGGAGTGTCGTAAATACAAAATGTGTATAGAGGTTATTAAATTCTATTCTCATAATTGATAAGGTAATAAGGTTGAAAATATGGTGATTGCACTTTTCTACTAAGGTTTTTGGAGTTTTTAAGGTTTTCAATTGGTCATTATGTGCTTCTCTGGTTTATCCCTCCATTTCCACAAAATACATATCAATTTCACCTTTATTTTTTGCTTCAATTTTTCCGCGATAACTACAGGTAAATTCATCTTTTACGAATTTATATGTTTCGCCTGAAATGTTGATTTTACCTTCCTCACCGCTTGACTCCATTCTCGAAGCTATATTCACCGTGTCTCCCCAGATATCATAAGCGAATTTCTTAATACCGACGATACCTGCCACAACCGAACCTGTATGAATTCCAATACGCATTTCAAACGGTTCTTTACCCGATTGGAGGCGTTTTTGGAAATGATCATGCATGAAATGTTGAATTTCAATTGCAGCGCGGACTACATCGTGAGCGTGGGTAGAATTGGCAATTGGTAACCCACCAACACACATGTAGCTGTCACCAATTGTCTTGATTTTTTCGATGTTGTGCCTGGTTATAATCCCATCAAATGCTTTGAAACATGCATCAATTTCAGCGACGAGTTCGGCAGGTGTGAGGCGTTCGGAGATTTGGGTGAAACCTTTAAAATCGGTGAACATAACAGTAACCTCTTCGAATTGCTTGGCTTCTGCCATTCCTTTGGCTTTGAGTTCTTCTGCTACTTCTGCCGGTAGGATATTGAGTAAGAGTGCATCACTCTGTTGCTTGCTCTTTTTAATCTTATTTCGCTGAAAGAAAAATACTCCTGCAAACATCAATACGACGGCAATTCCTGCGATCAAGCCATTGCGATAAACTTTTTGTTGCTTGACTTCTGCTTCTTTTTTCTGTAATTCTGCCGTATGCTTTTCGATGTCTATCTTATGCTGTACACCGGAGACAAACACCATATTTCGTTCAGATTCCAACAAATTTATTGCTTTAAAAGCTGAGTCTGCATACGAATAGGCGAGCGCCATAAACCCATTCGCAGCATAAGCTTTGGCGGTGTTAGGATAGATTCTTGATGTTACTCCATAACGATTGTACAATTTTTTAGCTTTTATAATTTCCAGTGATTCGAGTTGGAGTGAAAGTGCTTGTTTTGCATCATTTTTCATGAGTAAAAGTGCACCATATTCACTAAGTGATACAGCCAAGTCTTCCATGAGGCGGTGTTTCCGACTTAGGTCTAAGTTTTTCTTAATTAATGGGATAGCTTTGTCAAACTGTTTTTGCTTGACATAATTATTCCCAATATTACCACTGATGATACCCACCCAGATTTCATCATTCTTTTTGGTGGCATAGTCCTGTGCTTTGTAGAGGTAATAGTTCGACGAATCAAAGTCTTGCAAGTAACTGTAGCACATTGCAAGTGTGTTTAACTTGGAAACTCCATTCTCAATTTTTTCATACGGAATTGTACGCTATACTTCATGAAAATACTTTTTTGCTGTCGAAAAATCTCTGAAATAATAGTATTTACTACCGATTTCATAGGTGTAATCTGCTTTGTGCGGGAATTCATCAATGGAAAATCCGATATAGAGTTGATGAGCATACAAGTAATTTTCGAGTGAAGGAGCGTATTTTTTATGTTTCCAATAATAATTGGCTACCATTTCATAGCCCTCTGCTCGTACATGATTCAGTTCGTTTTCTTCTGCAATTTTGATGACATTAAGCAGAGTAGTCTCAAAATTATCAGCAGCTTTCTCATGTTCAGATTCAAAAGTATTGCGGTATAATCTGATTGTAAGTTGTAATGAAATATCGTTGTTGATCTCTGACCATTTCTCTAACTCATCAAAGCGAGTAATAGCAGCATTATAGTCAATGCTAAGGAGTGCGTATTTTATTGAATCGAGTGCGAGACACTGTTCGGCAAATTTTTTATGGAGAATTTGAGTAGGAAATTCTTGTGATACAAGACTATTACTCAAATTAATAATTAGGAAGGAGAAGAGTATTCCGTATTTCATAGTAAGATTTCAATTTTGTTGGAATGATGCCGGTATAAAACTTTCGGAACACCTATTTCCTTTCATACAACGCTTTCCACAAAATACATGTCAATTTCACCCTTGTTTTTCGCATGGACTTTCCCGCGTGGAATACACGTAACGTGATTCTTGACAAGTTCATACGTTGCGCCCGAAATGTTGATTTTGCCTTCCTCTCCGCTCGACTCCATCCTTGAGGCGATATTAACCGTGTCTCCCCAAATATCATACGCGAATTTTTTAGCGCCGACTATACCGGCGACGACCGAACCTGAGTGAATACCTATCCTCATTTCGAATACGACAGTGCCTGCTTTTATGCGTGCATTATTATGATTAGTCATAAACTGTTGAATTTCGATCGCTGCTCGGACTACATTGAGTGAATGGTTTGCATTCGGACGTGGTAATCCTCCTACACACATGTAGCTATCGCCCATGGTTTTGATTTTTTCAATATTGTGCTTGGTGATGATCTCGTCGAATGCTTTGAAACATGTGTCAATTTCAGCGACTAATTCTTCGGGTGTTAATTTTTCGGAGATTTGGGTAAATCCTTTAAAATCAGTGAACATGACAGTGACTTCATCGAATTTCTTTGCTGTGGTTGCTCCTTTGGTTTTGAGTTCTTCAGCTACGTCAAATGGCAGTATATTGAGCAATAATTCATCACTCCGCTTTTTCTCGGCTTCGATGATGTGTTTTTGCTTTTTAATGAGGCGAAAACGATTGTAAAGGAGTGCTGAAAACAACAATACAACCACCAAACCAATTATACTTATATTTTTTATAAGTGTCTGCTTCTCAATCTCTTTTTGAGCTACTGCTTCCTTTATTTGCTGTTCTAATTGCCCAAGCTCTTCTTTTTTATCCGACGCGACCTGCAGCTTATGCATCGCAGAGATGCCAATGTTTTTTAACGCTGCTGCTTTTCCTGCTTTGAAGTAGAGTCTGTTTGAGAGAATAAGCGCTTCCTGTGCGTAATTGCCGGCACGCTGATAGTCAGTATTTTTGCAGTACAACTCACTGAGTTGATTGAGGATATGGACTTTGTTCGTGTCGTCCGGACTCGACTCTGCTGACCTGAGGAGCGAGTCAATATTTTGTGAATTGCTCACTGACACTATAGCAATCAGGGCAAGTAGCAAATACAGTAGTACAGGTTTTTTCATAATGTAAATTCCTTCGTTCACTCAAAATACAATCAGTACATTCTATTCGAATCAAATCATTCATAACACAATGACAACCAAACATCTTAATTACTCATAAAAAGTCACTTTGCCGGTATCTATATTATGGAGTCCGCCGATGATTTTAATTTTACCTTCACGTTCCATTTCTGCTAAAAGTGGGCTTTGGATTGGAATTGATTGTACGGTCAATGCCACATTATTCGTTGTTACTTTTTTCATAAAATTTGCTGTATCTCCATGATGGATTGGACGTGACTTTGTCTCAAGCTCAATGGCAGGATTAATCTTACGTAATAATCCGGCAATATGTCCTGGTTCAGCGATGACATCAGGATCATTGAAAGTATCACAAGCTGCGCCTATAGCACCACATTTGGTATGTCCAAGCACGACGATGAGCTTCGATCCTGCATAACTGCATGCGAATTCCATACTTCCGAGAATATCGGCATTGAGTATATTTCCGGCGATGCGAATGCTAAAAATATCACCTAACCCTTGATCAAATATCAGCTCGGCAGAAGTTCGGGAGTCGATACAGCTTAGAATGGCTGCAAATGGAAATTGTCCACTCGAAGTTTCATTGACCTGCTGTAGTAAGTTACGGTGCGCCTTGATGTTATTGACAAACCGTTCATTCCCTTCCTTGAGGATTTCGAGGGCATGATCAGGAGTTAATTTATCTTGTGATTCTTGAGTATGAGTTCTCATTAGTGCTGTAATCTTTCTTCGATAACTAATATAATATACTAAGAGTTGTGTAATAAATGGCTGTCGTACTTTCTAGAAGTATTGACAGACGAGGATAAAATAAGTATCGTAGAATTGACAATCTGACTCAATGCAAAGAGTATATCAGGACATTGCAAAGCTACCGCCAACACATCTGGCTATCATCACCTACATAATGTACTTTTGTTATTTCTGTAGCAGTCTTGGCATTCACATCAAAAATATAAATATGTCCTGAGCATACCGCTGCAATATATTTACTATCCGGAGACCAAGTCGGATTGTTGAATTTCAAGTTGCTTGTGTAAAGCTGCACCGGATTCGTACCGTCAATTCCCATCATATATACTTTGCTATCTCGGATAAAAGCAATCGAAGTACCATCAGGGCTTACGTTTGGCTCATAAACATTCGATAAACTCGGATCGATTCGTTCTACCGTTGAGAAGTCTGAAGATACTTTGTATATCCCATTATTCATAGAAGTCCATCCTTGTACATAAATTGACCCATCCGGAGCCCAGCTTGGTGAAATCATAGGTTGGCGTTTGCTATAGTCACCGATTGTTGCTACCAAATTACCTGAAGTTGCATCGATTACATACGTGTTTGGATTATGTACATTATCACCTTCATAGACGACGTATTTTTGATTGTACGACATACGTGGCTTGTTCATATAGTATTTATGTATTGGACCTGTATAGCTCTCACTCTCGAGTAATGAAACTCTGCTCGCGCCTGTGAGATCAGAATAAATTATTCGAGTGTTTGGATAACCCTCTACACAGAGAATTTCACCTTTTGCGGTAATATCCGGATGTCGCGCATTAGTGTATAATTCTGTCTGAGATTGATCGCTGAGCTTCATTTGATAGATGTTTCCGGCCGTTGAGTAATAGATGGTGCCGGTAAATCCGGCTATTGTCGTCGGACTATTGCTCGATGAACATCCTGCTAACAATACACAAACGATAGAAGTCAAGATGACCTTTAGTTCTTTTTTCATTTAAGTAGATCAAAAATATGGTTTTGACGAAAATACATTTTGTACTTCATCTGTGATTTGAGACTGCGCTTTATAGTCACAAGTTCTCAAAAAATCAAATCAACTGTTCTATCGTAATAATGATTACAGTTAATTGTTCATCACCGTCAAAGCATACTCTTGATGTACTCCTATTGTGAGAAAATAAATACCTGTGGTTAGTTCTCGAGTTGAAATGCGTGACTGCTCGAACCTCAGAACGCCACTGTCAATAATTTGTCCAAGTTGATTGCGTATTGTATATCGTGCCGGTAAAAGTGAAGCAGCTGTGGTGATATTTACTTCATCATTGGTAGGATTGGGATAAAGAACACCATTACTCTTTGGGAAATTCTCCTCTATACACGTCGCTTGCGTGTCCAAATATTTCTGCAGATATGGGGATAAATCAAGCGAATGGAGTTTTTGTGGTGATGTCACAAACGGAGGTCTCGAAAAATATTCATTCGTCACATAATACTTTAATCCATCAAGAGTTGCGATACCTTCAATCTGATGAAATGCTAGCGATAAAGAGATTTTGCGCTTGTTGCCTTTGCTAAAATCATTGTCCGTAAAGTCATAGAGAAGATACAGAAACGGTTGTAAAAGAGTGCTATAGCCACAAAGTACAATTAGATTTTTGGACTCGAGATACGTTGCGCCGGTGATGAGACCTTCGACATTTACGGTGATTTGTAATTGAGCTGTGTATTTTCCGGGAGATTTGGGGAGAGAATAAACAGATGTTTTGCCACTAACCCATTGTTTGGTAAAAAGATAGATGCTGTCTTTCGTCACAATAAACGCCTCGCAGTCAAAGTCTGTCTTGTCTGCTCCGGGATTCGTGAAAGATGTCTGGTCTGAATAGGAAAAAAATATAGTGTCTATATCTGGCGAACCACTCAACAGAGAATTCTTGTCGATCCTGAGTACGTGCAGATCCGTCCTGTTCCCAGTGGAATTATTCCCAAAATCACCAATGTATATATAAAAATCATCTTGGGAAATTTCCTCCCATTCTTTATTTATTACACCTGAAAGTGTGTATGTCTTTGATATGGTAGCAGTCGAAGTATCAATGATGTAGAGATTTGGGTCTGTATCGTCATTATGCGTCAGCAGGTTGTGATTCCAATAAATAAGCCCGGAAGATTCTGCGAGTACAGAGGGTAATTCTATGGAAGTCGATGGGATGACAGTTGCTGAATTATAGAGACAGCTCCCGTCATTTTTCGTCGCCAGGGGATTATAATTGACTGCTTCAGGGTCTCTACAGCCGTGTATTTGCGCCGGCAATTCTGCAGTCAAACATAATACGAATATGCAAAAAATGTAGAGTATCTTCATGAAGTAGAATGGATTACCTATAACCATCAAAATTACCTATTCTCGTCAAAATCACCTGCGACCATCAAAATTTAGTCGTATGAAATTATTTGTTATCCATACGCTTTGTCTCTCTGCACGTACTATTCTCGCGGTATCGCACCCGACTCGAATTCTTGAGAATTTCTTTTGTTTCTGCTATAAAATTGAATTCCTGAGCTGCTGTCAACTCCAGCAGTTTCATGCAGTAATCAACCTCACCTTCACGCCCCCATGTTGATTTGTCAAATCCAAGAATTACATTGTGTTTCTCGCTGTACTTCTTTATAAATTCAGTAAACTGTTCACGGGCTTTATGGTCAATACCCGAACCAATACGGATGAATGAAACGGGAAATCGATAGATACTATCAGGTAGGGTGATTTTCTTACTTTCTTATCAGTATGTAGTCTATATCGAATTCTACCACAATCTATCACATGTATAAATCAATGATTCTACTTTATTTCCAGCATAATTGACTGTTGGTGTTGACATAATATGTTTTGTTGATTTCAGTAACGGTTGATGCAATTATATCAAAAACATAGATATGTCCCAAGCTCACGGCAGCTATATACTTACTGTCAGGCGACCATACCGGTAAATAGAAATCTCTGGTTCCTGTGTTCAGTTGTTGAGGATTTGAACCATCGATTCCCATTGTAAAAACTTTGCTATCTTTTATAAATACTATCGACTTTCCATCGGGACTTACACTTGGTTCTGATATATTGGATAAGTTGGGGTCGATGCGTTCTGGAGTATTAAATGATGGTGGACTAAACTTATAGATACCATTATTGAGCGAAGATTTGCCTGCAACATACAACGAACCATCCGGTGCCCAGCTTGGAGAAATATACGGTTCGTCGCGAGGGCCACCTGTTCTGTCATCACCTATAGTTGCTTTAAGAGAACCATCGGCTGCATCTACTACATACACTGCAGAATAATCCCTCACTCCTTCATAACTCACATACGCTAGGTCATACGACAAGCGTGGATGGTAAAAATTCTCTTTATATTCAAATTTTCCGCTTCCGTCCATCACAATTAATGGAGTCTCATTAGCACCGGTTTTATCTGTAAACATTACTTGTGAAGGGTTAGCAGCTTTAATGCAAAGGATACGACCATTTTTATCAACATCCGGAGTTCTTGCATTGGAGAATAAATCTTCCACAGTTTCATCACTTAGTCTGATTCGTGCAATCTTATCACTAGCATTTTCAAAGTAAATGTACCCACTCAGATTGTTTGTTGGTGTGATTGGAGTAGTATCATTGGTAGAACACCTAGTGAGAAACAGACACACAATTAATATCACAGCTAATGGAATGCTTTTTTTCATAGAAGTTCTTTCGTTAAAAAATTAAATAATATACAAGTACACTTCGTACATCTTATTAAAATTGAATATGTTATATAAATTATAGAATTGTATTCGTTGAATCAATATCGTTGTAAATCAGGCTTATTTGTCATTCATACATTACACTTCTGTGCCGCCATGTGTATTTCTAAAATTTTCACTGAAAAAGTACAATATCTCTATAAAATAATAAAGGGAAGCTTCAAGTTTGTAAAGGGAAGATAAATACTGACAAAACAGTTACATATTTGTAAAGGTTGCATAACCTATCATCTGCTTGAGCGACAAATGCTATTCTCGCGGTAGCGCACCCGACTGGAATTCTTAAGAATTTCTTTTGTTTCTGCTATAAAATTGAATTCCTGAGCTGCTGTTAACTCCAGCAGTTTCATGCAGTAATCAACCTCACCTTCACGCCCCCATGTTGATTTGTCAAATCCAAGAATTACATTGTGTTTCTCGCTGTACTTCTTTATAAATTCAGTAAACTGTTCACGGGCTTTATGGTCAATACCCGAACCAATACTGATAAACGAAACGGTAAATCGATAGATACTATCCGCGAGGGTGATCTTCTCGGATGACTTATCCTCGGAAGAATTATCTTTCGTATTTTTTACGCTTCCACAAGCCATAACTAGCAATATAAGTGCAATACTACCAATAAGTTTGAGCATGTGTAATAATAAAAATGAGAAATCGAGCATCTCTTAATAAGTGCTTTTGAGTTCTGTACGAACTATTTTGTCATAATCACTCGCTGTGTTACGGTCGAATGACCGGATTGAATTTTAAGATAATACACACCACTTCCAGCTGCGGGTATATACATCTGTGCTGTCGTATCTACTACCGAATTGAGCGTGACGATTGCTTCGCCAAGCATAGTATGGAGGGAAAGAGAAGTGTGTCCGGGAGAAGTATTTCTGAAATTAACAGTAAATGCACCGGTCGTCGGATTAGGATAAATATTTATATCATTGATAGTTACATCTTCTGCAACATCCGAAGTACTTTTGCATCCAAGGGAAGTCAAAAGTGAAGATCTCTCGCTTTTGAGAGTAGATTGCATCCGAAATGCTTGACCTTTAGTAAACATTTTCATGCACGCGTCATCGACATAATCCATATAATTCATATACATTTCACCATTATTATCTGTATCGCAGCTATCATTTGCATCATGCGGGAAAGTCGGGCAATGAAAATTAGCTTCGTCAGCACGTGGAGTATCGAGCACTTCATCATCTCCGCACAAAGGCTCGTTGTCTCCCCAAATATGATACAAACCCAGCCAATGACCTACTTCATGAGTCGCTGTTCTGCCCAGATTATTGGGTTCTTGAACGGTGCCAATATTCCCAAATGACTCATAATCAATCACAACTCCATCATCCTCGGGAGCACTGTGCATCTCAAATGGAAAAGCAGCATAACCTAATGTATTATCATCACTTCCGCCTAAATTACACACCCAAAGATTGAGATATTGCGAGGGATTCCAATTGTCGATTCCACCGGTTGCCGAATGCTTTTCACTTCCTACACCCTCAAATGAAGTAGAATCTGTGCGTGTGCGCGTTATACCGGTCGTTGCATTGCCAAGAGGATCACGACTTGCAAGACAAAATTCAATTTTTGCATCGGCGATAAACGGCCAAAACGGATGAGTTTTCATCAAAGAATCAGAATTTCTTAGGCGATAGTCTTGATTCAAAATGTCGATCTGTGAACGAATTTGAGCATCACTGATATTCTCGACCATCCTGCGCCATATCACATGCACCACCACAGGGATGGTAATGATTTCTCCGGCGGCAGCTGAAGGAGATGCCGTTGTAACGCCTTTATGAAGCATGACCTTGAATCGTTCGATATTTTGAAGAATTGTTGGGTCTTTTTCGATATGACGCTGAAGATTACTCATCGTGCCGCATTTATGATCATGAGCAATGGAAATCAAAGTATTCAGGGTAAGAAAGGCAAGGAAAATAAGTACAAGTTTCGGCATGAAGTACTTTCGATAATTGATCTACACAATGGCTTTTCGGATGTGCCCCGTTTTTGAAGGTGGTTTCTGGACTCCACCGAGGTTTACAATTAAATGACAAATCAATTCAGTTCTTACAAATTGTCTATGAATTTCAAGGCAATAATACGTAATTTCCTGTGCCTGCCCAACGAGTTTTTTCTCATGTTGTATTTCAGTTGGGGTGGTGTAAAGAAAAATTGATTCAGGACAAGGTTGACAAATAATGAATTCAAAAAATCAAAGTACACACCTCTTGAAATATGAAATCAGATCACAGTAATTGAAAAGCAGATTGTTGGATCCTACACTGCAGATATTTGATAAAAGAAATAGTATGTCAATAGGTAGTATTACTGGAGTATAATTGAAAAATAATATCTTCATGGCGATAAATGGTAGTATGTAACTAGCTATATCTTCAAATAGTAGGTTGTAATTGATTTCTCGGCCGTGTTGCAAATTGTATAGTCCTTTGTGTGGTAGTTTTCATGAATATGTTGAAACTAATTGTCATAGTACGAACAAATAATCAGAGAGGAATAGTCAAAGTAAGTTCCCTTCTTTTAATAATTCCCGATGTTTTCCCTGCATTATTATAAAAAATAAGGTAAATTGTAGCCAACAAATGTGTTTTTTAATGTACCCATGAGGAAAAGGTCTATGGCAGTTGAGACAATTCAATCAAAAAACATCTTGGATTTGGTCGTTGTCCGAGATAATAGCGTCAGCTCACGATATAAAAATGGCGTCAAAGTGCCGATTACAACATTCATTGAAGATTATATGAACGGCCGTGTCGATGTGACCTGCGACATCCAAAAGCTCCTCCAAAATCGCACTCATTTTTTTAATTACAAATATGTCGGTCATCACCTTAAATTCCTCTTCGGTCAATTCATTCCTCAAGTAACTATACACTCCAAAAAGCAAGATGAACGTGTCATTCGGGACCACTACGACCGTGGCAATGACTTTTTCGGTTCATTCTTGGGTGATAGAATGATTTATACGTCAGCGTTTTTTAAAACCGGTGACGAAGACCTCGAAACGGCACAAGACCAAAAGCTGGACCTTGTTTGCCAAAAAATGCAACTCAAAAAAGGCGAACGCCTCCTCGATATCGGCTGCGGCTGGGGTACTCTTGCAGCTCACTCTGCCAAGTATTATGGCACTGATTCTACCGGAATTACCATCGCACAAGCAGGCGCTGACTACGCAAATGCACAGATCGAGCGCTGGGGTGTTAAAAATCGTGCGAGAGTGAATCGTATGGATTATCGTAGTATTCCTGCCGACAAATATGATAAAATTTCGTGTCTTGAAATGGCTGAACACGTTGGCGTGAAAAACTTTACAAAATTTATGAAGCAAATCTCCGGATTGATGAAAGACGACGGTATTTTTTATCTTCAAATCGCCGGATTGCGCGCCGGATATCACCAAGAATCACTCATCTGGGGTGGATTTATGGGTGAATACATCTTCCCGGGTGCAGATGCAAGTATGCCGCTGTCTTTCGTGGTCAAGCGCCTCGAAAAAGCAGGATTTGAGATCCACAGCGTGGAAAATATCGGGATACATTACTCGCAGACTATTCAATTATGGTATCATAACTGGCAAAAAAACAAAGATCATGTGCTCAGCGCTTACGGTCAATGGTGGTTCAGATGTTGGGAAATATTCCTCGGTTGGTCGGTCGATATCGCCAAACAAGGTAATTCCACCTGTTTCCAGATTATTTGCAACAAAAACAAGGACGAATTCACACGTCGCCGTTGGTTCAATGCCGTTAATCTTGGCGAACGTGACCTGATCGTTGACGGCACTCCACAACGCGGCGGTCTCGGCGACACCGTCTAACACTTGACGTTTCGGTACGTCCAAAAAAAACACAACGAAAAGATGAAGAGTACAGGCAAATGAGCTCTCAATGTAGAATCCTACAATGAGAATTCCATTCCTCAACACTTCATCTTTTCGTTATTTTTGTACCAATTAAACGGTTATTTACATACAATTTATTACCTCCAAACTATGGCTCGAATACTTATTACCGGCGGTGCAGGATTTCTTGGTTCGCATCTTTGCGACCGGTTTATTGCCGAGGGATACAACGTAATCTGCATGGATAATTTTATTACAGGTTCGCCGGATAATATTGCGCATCTTCTTGGACATCCACGATTTGAATTCATTCAGCATGACGTGACTAATTACACGTATGTCGCCGGTGACGTCGATTATATCCTCCATTTTGCCTCTCCCGCCTCGCCGATTGATTATCTCAAATTCCCGATTCAGACGTTGAAGGTAGGTTCGCTCGGCACTCACAAAGCGCTCGGACTCGCCAAAGCAAAAGGCGCGCGTTTTTTAATCGCAAGCACGAGTGAAGTCTATGGTGACCCGCTCATTCACCCGCAATCTGAGGAATACTGGGGGAATGTCAATCCCGTCGGCTGGCGCGGTGTGTATGACGAAGCCAAGAGGTTTGCCGAAGCGATGACGATGGCGTATCATCGCTATCACGGCGTGGAAACACGCATTATCCGCATCTTTAATACCTATGGTCCGCGTATGAGAATCGAAGACGGACGAGCGATACCTGCGTTCATGAGCCAAGCACTTAGAGGCGAACCTGTTCCGGTCTTCGGCGATGGAAGTCAAACACGGTCGGTATGTTACGTTGATGATTTAATTGAAGGAATTTACCGCCTGCTCCTCTCCGATGAAAACGACCCCGTTAATATTGGCAATCCAGACGAAATCTCGATGCTCGACCTGGCAAAAGAAATCATCGAAATTACCGGTTCGAAGAGTGAAATAGTCTTCAAAGACCTCCCTGCCGACGACCCGAAAATCCGCCAACCCGACATCAGGCGCGCTACTGAAATACTCGGCTGGCAGCCACAAGTACAGCGCCGTGAAGGTTTGCTGAAAACGCTTGAGTATTTTAAGGAGAAGGTAGGGAAGTAGTGCTGAGACCGAGTCCTGTCAGGTTGAGGAAAACCTGACAGGACCGGGGAACGCACGCCTTTCAAGTCCTGGCGGATTGGGAAAGCCTGTAGCATGGTGAGTCCACACACCTATACGACCCTGTCAGGTTTGGGAAAAGCCGACTGGACGGGGAATTTCTACTCAATCCATGCGATTCACGTCTGTGATGCACGAGTGCGCATGGCAGGGAATTGTACGACCCCGAGTGGGGTCGAAGAGGCGTCTCGCTAGCGATAATTTTTCTACAAACATGCCATCACGCTGTGATGGAAGAGTGAAGACGAAGTGAGTAATTCGGCAGAGAATTAATGACCGGTACAGCACATGACAGGTTGAAAGCTATCCCCAAATTCCAAAAGCAACCTACTCTTCATACAAGCATGCACATACTCTATTCAACTCTATGGACAGCCGCAATAAGCTCACTTCTTTTAATAAATATTTCGTGCGGACCGAGCAAAACAGCGCCTATCACGAAAGTTATCACCAAAGCTGCCTTTCGGAGTGATTGGGAGTATGCTACTAAAAACTATACAAATTCACTCGATGATGCAGCCGGAAATATGTCCGGAGATGATGGCGGGCGAATTGGTGAGATGATTCAGAAAAGACAGAGGTATTCATCGATGTATTCTGCCGTCGAACGATACGCTGACAGTATTGCCCATGGAAGCTCAATCATCATCAGGATATTTAATGAGGATATGCTGTATAATTATCAATTTCAAAGCTCAAAGCGTGACTCGTTGATTGCCATACTCGAAGATAGTGTCTTGAGACATCGAAAAGAAATTACTTATGAGCGAACAAATAGTGAAGGTAGAAAGGCCAAAGATCCTGAAATTCGAGAAGAACGGAAATATTATCTGGATAGTACTCTGACAGTACAAGAAATTCCATCATCGCAGCAGCTTTTCCCTATGCAGGACATGAAAATGCAACGGTCACAGTGTGGAGGAGTTATCGGTATTCCTCTGAATTATTCACACGACTCGGTGGATTGCTTTTGGCTTGTCAAAAATGCAGACCCCGTGCTGCATATCCTCTATCATACTCCTCCAGGTACAATGAAGGATGAAATGGTCTCGTTCGATGCCACACTCGACAGCGCATTCCAAACAATCCGGCGCTGGAAGCACAGCCGCCAGGTCAGTATTCCGTATGAAAAGAAGTATGGCACGATGGTAAGTTATTGGGATGCAGGTAATTCCTACCATGTATTTTTGCCATGGATGTGGAATGATGAAGATTGTGAGAATGGCTGGCGATGCACGACTAACAATACCAATGTAAATGCCTTTCATTCTGCACTCCAAAAAATTCTCTGCATTGCTAGGCAAAAGGGTGCGCTGCGACATCATTGATTGTGGTGTGTATCTTGTCGGTAAAGTCCTATCAGTTTGTAGAAAACCTGTCATGAAGGAATATTTTTTATAAACTCGCAGCTTCGTAAGCGTATCACTTAAATTTAAAACAGAGGATTTTAAGAGAACGAATACTCGAGGAGTGACAAAAAAAGACCTGACAGGTTTTCTTGAACCTGTCAGGTCTTGAGCGTGAGGGTGAGCATGAGCGTGAACTCATCTCTATTATTCTCTAAAGTCCCTCGGTTTTTAGTGATTCTCTCTAAGCCTTACTTACCTAAACCTCAACGCCTTCACTGGCGACACCTTCGTAGCAATCCATGCAGGAATGAGTGTGGCAAGTAGAGAAATAATCAACGAAAAGGCGACAACGATTATCAAATGCCACACCGAGAAAGCGACAGGTAGGACATCTACAAAATACACATCACCCTCTAAGTGTATCACACCGAACCAATGCTGAATCCCACAGAGCAAGTAGCCGATCCCACAACCGATAAAAGTGCCTGCCGCGCCTATCGTCACGCCTTGCACGATAAATGTCCACAATATATCACGTTGCTGCATGCCAAGCGCTCGGAGAATACCTATGGAATGAGTCTTCTCGACCACGCTGATGAGCAAGGTTGTGAGCACATTAAGCACGGCGACAATGCTGATAAGACCGAGGACGATAGGGATTGGCTTTTTTTGGAGTTCGATCCAGGCGAACATCCCGCTGTTGAGATCCGTCACCGTGAGTGCGAAAAACGGATAACCGAGAATATCTTCAATTGATCGGGCGACAGGTGCGACATTGTCGAGTGAGTACAACATAATATCAAAACCCGACACGGCATTTTCAGGGAATTGAAAAAACACACGTGCTGACTCACGTGGCATATATACATAAATATCATCATATTGCGACATTCCTGTTTCATAAATTCCGGCGAGAGTGAATTGCTGTACAAGAGGATTCGGCTGCCCGCCTTCATCGGTGAGAATGGTCGTGATGATGAGCGTATCACCGACGGAGCAATTCAGTTTACGAGCGAGTTTTTTGCCAATAATTACTTCGGAGGCTCGGGAAGCACTGAAGCTGAAGCGACCTTCGACGATCTTTTTTGGGCGGAGAGCGAGTTCGATCGTTGCGTCTATTCCTTTGAGACGTACGCCTTCGATTTCACCATGAGAACGCACGAGTCCTTCACGTTCGATTGTAGGTGCAATGCTAGTAATTTCAGGTAGTTGGCGTGTGAGCTTGTCGATAACTGACTGATAATTGGGAAGTGGTTTGTTCCGAAAACCGATGAGGTGAATGTGTGAGGTGAATTTTATAGAATTTTCACGGAGCGACGCTTCGAATCCATCGAGTACAGAGAGTGAAATGATGAGAGCCATGCTCCCTATCATTACGCTAAAGAACGCTACAAGGCGCGTGAAGGAGAGAAAACGTTTGCGGCGATATGATTGACCATACCGCCGCGCAATAAACGACACAAGTTGAAAATTCACAAGTGATTATTAAAACGTTTAAGAGTTACTTCTTAAAGATTGAAGCACATTTTTTCTCGTCAATTTTGACAGGGAAATTCTTTTTAATCCGCGTAAGCCACTGTTCAGTAAGGCGCTTTTGCACCATATCTTGAAAGGCAGGAGCGAAGTCCGGGATCGCTTCTTCAAACGTCTTCTGCCGTGGCTGAGCGATATCATTGACTTTGATAATTGAGTATCCGCGTTCGTAGTTTTCAGGTCCGAGGATATCGCCAACTTTCGACTGCATTTTGAATGGATAGCCGGCGAGCTTGTTTTCTTTCACAGACACTAATCCATGTCTTCCTTTTTTCTCGCGCATTTTATCACGTTCGGTGAGCTGAGATGCGATTTCCTCGAAATTTTCACCCTTGTCGATACGTTTTCTAATTGCCTTTGCTAGCGAGTCAGAAGTAACATAAATCTCAGTAATATCATACTTTATGTCTGTTCGGTAGTTCGCCTTTGTGGAGTCGAAAAAGTGTCGTGCTTGTACTGAATCGAACTTTAGCTTCCCCCATACTTCTTGTTCTTCTACCTTGAAGAGCAATATCCCATCCTGAAAATCTCGCATCATATTCGCAAAATCAGGATATTGACTTTCGAGTCCTGCGGTCGCATCAATGACAACTTTTTGATCGTACAGCTTGCTTAATACTCGTGTAATTCCTTTGTAATTAAGAGAGGTAGCACGAAAATCGGCGCGTTTGCCGATGGTGTCGATTAATGTGCCGACACTCATGTTTCCTTTTGGAGATGAATAGATTTCCAATTGTCGGACAGCTTGAGTTACTTTTTTATCCCACGAAGAGTCCATCGATGTTTTTGACGTATCAACAAAAACAAGGAAAGATTTTAGTGAAGTTTCATTTAGTTTGTACCCGAGTACGCGTTTGAGGGAGTCGATGTGGGCAGTTTTTTCTTCTTCATAGAATAATTTCTTGTAGTCTTTTTTCACGAGTTCACGCTCTTCGACGAGATTCGGTACGATGGAAGAGTCACGTCGTATAATATGTAACCCATAGTCTGTCCAGACTTTACCGGAGATTTCGCCATCTTTGAGAGCAAAGAGTGCATTTTCAAATTCGGGTAAGAGCAATTGATCTTTGAGTGCGTCGAATCCACCCGAGCGAGTGTAGTAAGAACCCATGTAGCCATTGTTGGACTTGGTGGTCTTGTCATCGGAGTTTTCGCGAACGAGCTGTTCGAACATATTAGGCTGTTTGCGAAGTATAGCTAGGATACTGTCTCCTTTTTTGGAAATGCCGAGTGAATCATTTTTGGAGATGGAGGAGAAGAGCAGATGGCTGGCGCGAACTTTGACACGGGGTTCATTTTTGAGTACTTTGAGGATAAAGTATGCTCCGTTGGCTTTAATAAGGTGTGGATAGACTTCTCCTGCTTTGCCGGCGTAGGCGGCTTCTTCGACAGGTCTGATGATTTTTCCGCCGGTGATATACGGGAGTAATCCATTACGTGAACCGGTCTCTTTGTCATCGGAAGAATCACGTGCCATTTGTTCGAAATTTGACCCGGTTCGTACGAGCTTGAGTATATTCTCAGCGCGTCGCTCGGCTACATCTTTATCACCTTTTTCCGGGATAGCAACTACTATAATTGCTACTTGAATTTCTCGCTTGCGACGCTCTAGGATTTTATCAACGGCTGGTTCGATGATTTTCTTATCAGAATAAAATGTCTCGGCAAGTAAGCGTCGATTTTGGGCTATATCTGCTGTAACTGATGAATCTTTATTGAGCTTACGGTCAGTAGCGTCGGATACTTTGAGGCGGTAATTGATATATAATCGCATAAAATCCATCACGCTGTCTTTCGGGACATCCGCCAAGCGGGCAGTGCGGCGATTCATATTTTTACGGAATGCATTTTCGAGTTCTCGGTAGGTAATTGACTCTTTACCGATGGTAGCGAGTACTGCGTTATCCACAGATGCCGGAGAAACGGATGCTTTGGGTTTTCCTTTTTGGGCAGCAGCTTCGAGCTGAATGAGCGATAAACCAAGCAAAAGAAAGGTGAATAATCGTATGTTCCTCATCGGAAATAACTCCTGAAATGTTGATGTATAAAGACGATTTGTTCGTTTTAGAATCGCAAAAATCCGAAAAACCAGAGAGATACGCAAGGAATGAGTGTAAAACATCTATATTTTCTTAGTTATAAAGTATTTCCATGCAGAGATACATGTACATTAAATACGCAAAGATGGGGTGAATAAGGGCAGCGTAAAAGAAAGGATTATAAAGCGAATTCAATCAGAATGAGGGAATTCAGAATCTACTATAAAGTGCGTAATCAAGTATTATATCAAATAAACCAAGCGAAAAGCAACCAAGCATATTTGCAAGAATTTGTTCGGTATATTGATGTGGTGACTTGATTAATTTACACGAGTTTACATTATTACTTTGACTGTTTCTTTACCCATGTCGCAATGTCCGTCACGGTTTCTTTATCCACGAGAAGGAGTTTTATACTCGTCCGGACGACTTTTGCCTTTACCTGCGACATACAGATGATTAAGAGTCGGATAGCTTTTGAATTGATAGAGATCATTTGAAGGAAGAAATTTTTTCCATAGGTTATAATCTTCCATTGTTACCTGATAATCGCGCTCTCCCTGGAGTATAAGCATAGGCTTTTTTAGCTTGGCTGCGTAGGCAGGAGGGTTGTAGCTTTGCAAGTCAAGCCAATATGGAGCAGGTACTTGGAGTGGAAGTGAGTCCGGAGGAGTTTTAATAGAAAAAGTCGGAGACTTCACTGCATTCCGTTGCCTTTTTATTTGGTCAATTATATTTCTACGTTCATCATTCTTTACCCCGTCTAAACCATAAATATATTCGACTTGTTCCAAAATCAAATCCTCAAGCGGGCGTGCATTCCCTGATAAAATAATCATACCGGCAATCGTTGTATCCTGCTTTACGATTCTAGGTGTAAGCATACCACCGAGGCTGTGACCAAGGATAAAAATTCGAGTTGGATCAATATCTTTATTCTTTTTGAGTACTTTTATAGCTTCAAGTGCATCATTGATTACTTCAAATTGGGTGGTGAGAATTGGACGTTCGGCACCGATTTTTTTGTAGTAGTGTTTGGTTCGCTTATCATAGCGGAGCACGGCCACTCCTTGTGAAGCTAGTCCCCACGCCAGATCTTTGAATGGTTTGTTCGAAAAAATAGTTTCATCTTTGTCCATTGGACCCGACCCGTGAACAAGTATAACAGCCGGATATTTCCCCGGGGCGGTTGGCAATGTAATCGAGCCCGGCAGTGCCCACTCGCCTTTGCCTACCGTGACGTTATACTCGCGCACATGTTCACCATCGACATAGTCCGGAAATTGATAGCTTTTGAGCGCCGGCGCAGGAGTTTTTTCGATTAACATCCGCTCAATGAAATTCGCTTCTGAAAAGATAAACTTAAAGTCCCATTTGCCTTTTTGGCATAAGAGCGTCGTGACTATTGATGGGAGAGAGTCTTCATGAAGTCCATTTTTTACTTCCATCGGTTTGATGATCTCACCGGATTCGCGAAGAAATAATCCCCAAAACCGCTTTAATGTATCTGCTGAAAAGTCTACGCCAAGCGCTGGGTCATAATACACTGCCGCAGCCTTAAAATCTTCCCTAATCAACGCATCCATGCAGAAAAACGACTTACTTTTCAACGATAATACGCGTGCAGAATCAACGACTACAATCCGCTTCGGTGCAGGAGGTTCTCCGGAGAAAGGCTCTTCACTCGGACCACCGGACTGCGACCATGCAACATTCACCATAGCGAGTGTAATGGTTGTAATTATTACATAATATAAAAAGGTACGTTTCATAATACTTTGAGAAAGGTTGTAAAATTAATCAGGAAAATTACTGTTTTCAAATGTTAAAAAACTGATATCACTTTTAATCATTATCAGGAGTTACGACTTCAAAATCAATAATAACCGGACAATGGTCACTGATTTTATCGGCCGTCTCTTTAGGATATTGTGCATAGAAATTCACCGAGTGGTCGCTGCCGGTGATGACTCGTTTTTTGGCAGATTTTGAACATATAATATGATCTATGCCGAACCATTTTTCATTGCGACAGCTTTTGGTCTCGTGTGTCAGAAATTCGATATTTTTATTTGCAATCAAGGCCATAAGTGTAGGGTTTTTGGTGCGTTGCGGGAAATCATTGCAATCACCGACGATGAATATATCTTGTTCTTTCGGATCGGTGAGGAGAGAATCAACCCACATTGATGCCACCTCTGCCTGCGCTGTGCGCATGCGTCTTGCCTCGGACTGCATTTCAGGTGTGGAGTCATAGCGCGAACTCGATTTAAAATGGACGATCATCATTTTCCAGTCAAAATTTCCTTTTTTACATTTCAATACTAGACTAGGACGATTCCTCGATGTATCTACTGCTATTGGCATAAATTCACCCTCGTCGGTCACTTTGACATCGTTACGAAATATCACACAGACATTCTGTGACTTACCGTGATGGCCGATATAATAAGAATAATCCGGTAAGTATTTGAGAACATTAGTAATTGCTGTTTTGTTTTTAATTTCTTGCAAACCCATAACATCCACATTTGACTCTGATATCACACCTGCAATTCGTTTGAAATCTTCTTCGGTTCGTGAAATTTTATCATCAATTCCGTCGCCAAGCCAGCCAATATTAAAGGTACCAATACTTACTTTTTGTGGAGAATTACCGGGACTTTTCGCACAGCCCGGCGTTACTATTGCAATACCGAGAGTAAGGACCACCAAGACGGAGAAGATTTTTTTCATGAAATGTAAGTATGATATTATCTATTGCGTTACAGAATAAGTATTGTGAAATTACCCTCGGAAAAACATAGCTTTGAGTACATATCCGGCGACTTGTGGATTTTCTTTTAACCGTCTCACCGAATAGCCATACCAATCGCTGCCGAAGGGAACGTATATTCTCATTCCGTGACCGGATCGGATAATTTCATTTCGCTTCTCTTCGCGAACGCCCAGTAGCATTTGAAATTCATATTGATTTTTGCTAACATTCTGATTGTCAATATAATTAGTAGCGTCATCAATAAGATTGTCGTCATGCGTTGCTATGCGGACATTAGCTCCGTTATCAAGGAGAACGCGTAGCATTTTTTTATAATTTGATCTGATTTCGTTCGGCTCTTTGAAGGCAATTTCCTGAGATTCGATATAGATTCCTTTACAAAGTCGTACTGAGGGTTTGTAGGGCAGCAAAGAGCGAATATCTTCTTCTGTTCGACGCATATATGCTTGAAGCACAACGCCAATATTATCTAATCCTTCAGCACGGAGACGCTTATAAAAATCAAGTGTGATCGACGTGTACGGAGAATTCTCCATATCCATACGGACAAATATCCCGAGTCCATTGGCTTTTTCGACGAGTGAGCGGACATTTGCAAATGCAAATTCAGGGTCTATATCAAGGCCGAGAGATGTGAGTTTGACCGAAAGATACGATTGCAAATGATTGTCATTTATGGCAGAAATGACTGACGAAGTTGTCTCGTATTCATGAATTGAACGTTCACGCGAGGTGACAAACTCCCCTAATACATCAATTGTTGACCCGGCACCTTTGAGTGCAAGTTCTTTGCTCACGCGCACAGCATCTGCAAGTGTAGCACCGGCGATATAGCGGCTTGCAACTGCTTTGACGATAGATTTTGGAACAATCGGAAGAGATTTGGCAATCAGACTATTGAAGAGTGACATATCTATGAATCGAAGATGAAGACAATAAAAAACGGCGGACTTGGAATAAGTCCGCCGTTCTGAATTTAAAATGTTATCGAAGAATAGTAACCGGTGAGGTAATTCTTTGACCGCCGCAACGGAGGGTCAGGAAGTAAGCGCCGGTTGGAACGCCTGAAACATCAAACCGTATTTCATGTTTACCGGCACTCATATTGTCATAATTTCCAAGCTGAGCGACGGTTGCACCTTTCGTATCGACGAGAAGGCATTCTATATTCGGACATGCAGCAGCGAATTCAATAGTAGCAAGGCCATGGGAAGAGATAGGATTCGGTGAGACGGTAAGAGTTCCGAAATTAGGGATGGATTCTTCAACGCCAACAGAGATACAGTTTGCGTCAGAATTTATAGTAAAATTTGATAGACTTACATCCACCAAACTGGTATCGAGCCTATAACTTATGCGTACTAATGCTTTGCCGGCAGAAGCGATTTTATTCGTCGCTGTCCATGGATATATGCCTAAACGTGCATCAATTCCTACAGAAGAGCTTACATTATTCCAAACTTTACCGTTATCAGCAGAGTATTCAATTCTGATTCGACTGCTGGAGGAACCTATAAATTCTGTTCCCCATCGAATATTAAAAGTATCTTTGGAGCAAACAATATCTCCTCCATTTGGCGTAAAGAGCATGATTTTTTCTTTACCGATAGAGAAAAGTCCACTTTGAGTAACGAGACTATTTTTCGCTGTATCCGAGACTCTCAGCATCGCCTGGGAAGTCTCAATATCCGGTACGTCAAATTGATAAGAGTTCCCTGATTGACTCGCCACTACAGTAGTCCAATCCGTCCCTCCATTTGAAGTAAATTCTATTTTAACCCTTTGAATAAGAGTAGATGTCCATTGTATGTCCATCTTTTCTTTTTGTCCATATTTTGTGCCGGCGATTGGATTTTGAAGGGTAAGTCCTATTGCTTGAATCGTAAATGTACCGAGCGAAACTGATGTAATCGCAGGATTGGTAGCGTCAGAAATCCTTATAAGTCCTTGTGTCGTACTCACAAGTGGAATTACCCACGAAATTTTGGCATTACCAAATTCGCGGTTACCGGTCTTTGCATCAATATTTTCTGCTCCGGGTACGATTTGCCATGTTTTTCCATTATCGATAGAGTATTCAATTTTCACCGTAGTTACTTTGGTCGAAGTCCATCGAATCTCTTGAGTAGAATTTGATTTAAACAGATGATTAGCAAAGGGATAGTCCACTTTAATCATCGCAGCGGTGGGTTCGGTGAGACAGCTCTTCTTCTCTGCCCATAATCTGAGAGTATCAGCTACACGTTTCAAAAAAGTAAATGGAACGCCTTTATTCCATAGATGACAATAGCTCATAATAGAACCGGTATTATAAATCGGTGCTCCGGTATTGCAGGCGTCAGATTTGAAAATATTTGTAGAAGGTAAATTACTCGATGTACAGCTGTCGAGGGCAGGCTTCCACCAGCAATTATGTGTGTGATAGGCGGCTAAATTATGTCCGATTTCATGTGCAATAGTCGTTGCTTGATCACTATAAAGGAGAGAGGGTAGATTCATAAAGCCGGTAATTCCGCAGACTACATATCCAGAAAGAGCGCCGTCGGTGTTGTTGCACATACCGCCGATACCGTTTGAAATTCCAAGTACTTTTGTAGAGCCGTCGTCGGATAATAAACATACCAAATCACGCGATTTACTTCTTGTTTTCCACTTCTCGACCAAATCTTTAAGGAGTTTGTCGTTTTCTCCACCTGAATTTGCGTATGGGTCAGGCTCATCAGTAGTATAGATTTGCACTTCAATTAATTTAAAAGTAATATTAACTTCGTCTTCATAGACCATACTGACCATATTAAACAGCGACACGACATACTCGGCTGCTTTATCGTAGTCATTTCTTAGTTTATAAAATTCATCGGTCGCTTCGACTATTACTTCTATTTCAAGCAGTCGGTCACTGAGGATTTGTTCACTGTATTTTTGTTTTATGTCGGCCGTTGAAGGAATAGATGCTGCTATGTCCTTGGTACCACAGAGGAAAGCCGGTGAATTATTTTGCATACGCAGTGCATTTTCCTCGCCAATGAGATGATCTCGATCTTTCGCGAAAGAAGTTGAATATGGACTTAAGACAAATTTTTCACCATTTGAATGTATAATACAACCAATCAAATCTCCCGATGCATAATTCAATAATACTTTCGAATTAGGTTCGCCGACAATCGTGCCGCGATATGCGACCACATTCGGTGCGGGTACGCGCATGCTGCCTTTGAACCATTCAGTCTCAGCATCATAGACCGAGTAAACGGGACTAAGCTGCAACGTGCCGAGTTTTGAGTTTGAAATGGGGAAATCATTAATAATAATACTTTGCTGGGAGGATTTAAAGGCAGTGGTAAATGCTGGAACATTTACAGAAAACTCACGAGCGGAGGTAGAAAGCGTTTTGGGGAGTTTCGAGCTCGATTCTGACTTTGTCATAGTAATAAACGCATTAGCATTTATCTCGGTTGCAGTCGAAGTGGTCGTAGCCACGAACAAAACTGCTAAAAATATATAGATGGTTTTCATAGTACTACCTGTTGATATAGAAGGGGTTATAATTAATTTCATTTGCTTGACCTGCATCCGCTTGACTTTCGTTCTCTTGACTAACGTTCTCTTGACTGTAGCGTTCTTAACTGACATTCTCTTGACTGACGTTTACTTGACTTGCATATTCACGTAGGACCAAATTTCTTCATGAATTTTCTCGGGTGTTGCTTTTGCATCGATGATAATGAACCGTTTGGGTTCTATTTCTGCAATGGATAAATACCCTTTTCGAGCTTTTTCAAAAAAACTCTCGCCGGCACTTTCTATCCTGTCTAATACTTTTTCGTTGCGTACGCTTGTGCGGCTGATGCCAATATCGGTTGGTACATCGAGAAAAAAAGTGAGGTCAGGTACTAAATTATTGGTTGCAAATTTGTTACATTCTTGGACTTCAGCGACGCTTAATCCACGTCCAAATCCTTGATATGCAACGCTTGAATCGATATATCGGTCGCAAATTACCAATTTTCCTGCATCTAGCGCAGGGCAGATTACTTTTTCCACCAATTGCGCGCGAGCTGCAACAAATAATAACAATTCAGCTCTCACGCCAATTTCATGTTTACTTGACAGCAAGACTTCACGGATATTCTCCGATATTTCATTACCACCTGGTTCGCGTAATACAATTACAGATATTCCTTGGCTCTGCAATCGTTCGGATAAGAGCTTGATTTGCGTGGTTTTACCGCTACCGTCAATACCTTCAAACGTAATAAACATGTTATGTAACTCCACTTTTTCCTACGACAACGACAAATTCACCCTTGAGTGAGACTCTTTCTTGCATAATTGCTTCAACTTCACTTGCAGTGCCTCGCAAGAATTCTTCATATAATTTGGTTATTTCTCTTGCGACACAGATTTCTACATCCGAACCCCAAATCTGTCCAATTTCCTCCACCAAGTAAAGCACTCTATGCGGAGATTCATAGAAAATTACCGTTAGATCATACTTTTGGGCGCGTTTTAAAAATGTACTGCGACCTTTTTTGTGTGGTGGAAAACCCATAAAAATAAATTCGCCGGACTCTAATCCGCTACCAACAAGCGCAGGCACAAATGCCGTAGTACCGGGGAGAGAAACCACCGGAATTCCACCGGCAATTGCGCCTTTGACAATACGATTGCCGGGATCGGAAATGAGTGGTGTGCCTGCGTCACTTACCAAAGCAACGACTTTTCCACTATGTACTTGGTGTATAATTGAATCTACTTGAGACTGTTCGTTGTGCTCATGACAAGCTTGTAATTTTGGTGCCTGAATACCATATAATTTTAGTAATTGACCGGTCGTTCTCGTGTCTTCGCAGAATATCACGTCAGCTGTTCGTAATATTTTCAGACCTCTTACAGTAATATCATCAATATTCCCTATCGGTGTAGGAACAATATACAATGCAGGATCAAAAGACGAGCTTTTTACTTTAGCAGGGGTCATGATACAAGTTTGACGTTACGTTTGTTCGTTAGTCGTAATTCTTTGAAAAAGTCCTGTAGAATTTGAGTACATTCGGCACCTAATATTCCTTCGGTCACCACACAATTATGGTTTAATCGTGTATCATTGAGAGTAGAATAAAGCGATGTGCAAGCGCCTGCCTTGGTATCGCGGCATCCAAAAAAAACATTCTCAACTCGTGAAAGAATTATTGCTCCGGCACACATCAGACACGGCTCAAGTGTAACATAAAGCGACATGTTGGCAATCCGTTTCTTGCCGGTGGATTCAAACGCTCGGGTTATTGCTACAAGTTCTGCATGAGCTAATGGGAACGCATCCTTTTCAGACGAGTTATGCGCACGTGATATGATGGTCTGACCTACTGTAACAATAGCACCTACTGGCACTTCGCCCATTTTTGCAGCTTTTCCTGCTTCTCCGAGTGCAAGCTGCATCATTTCTTCATGGAAGTTCATTGGGTTGATTGATTCGTAACCGAAATAGTTTCTAAGAGTGTAGGTAGATTCCTGCAAATAGTAATATTACCTTCTAAGACATTGTAATTCAATAAATTAATCGGCTTTACCCATTCAAAAGTGTTAAATACTTTGTTCCTAAGTTTACCGGAATAATTCTCAATTAAATAAAAATGTACGAAGAACTTACCGCCATCGGGATAGACCGATTCTTCAGAATGAATCAAGCACCGGATCTCTGCGGTAATTCCTAATTCTTCCTGTAATTCACGAATTAAAGCGTTTTCGGGTGTTTCATTTTTCTCGATTTTACCACCCGGGAACTCCCATTGCAGGGCATATCGAGCAGTTTCGTTGCGCTGGCAGAGCAGCACAGTATCGTTCTTACAAATTATACCGACCGACACACCAATGACGGGTACATTGTGCATAACCTATTCTCCCAAAACAGAAATTACAATCTTTTTACCGATCATTTGTTCCAATAAATCCTTCCGTCGGCGCGCTCCCCACAATTCTATATCGGCACCAACTCCCGGATTTGTCTGAATATAAATGTGTATCAGATCTTTTTCCTTAAATACTTGTATTGAATTGACGATCTGCTGTTGACGTCGGTCAAGTCCCTCGGCAATGCGAAGTATTCCTGCTAAGATCGAAACAATTTTCTGTTTTTCAGCAGGTAGGCGAGTAAAATTCAAGTGTTTTTTCTTAGGATTACTTTTGCGATGATAGCGAGAAATATTCGCAATAAGCTCTGCTTCATCATTGGTAAAGCCGGGCATCACGCAATTAAGTATAATATAATATGAATGTTTGTGATGTTGGTCCGGGCTGATATGATACCCGACATCATGGAGCAAGGCTGCCGCTTCGAGGAGCTCGCGCTCAGCATCGGAGAGAAGAATTGCCGGCAAGAGCTGATCAAACAACGACTGAGCTAAATTTTTTACGTGATTCGCGTGGGGGATATTCACTTGATAGAGTTCACAGAGGTGATAGATTGTTTCATACCGTAATCGACTCAAGTGGTGAAATACTCTAATGTCTTCATTTTTCTGTACAGTATCGAAGAGAATACCTTCTCTCAGTGCGTAGGCAGAAAGAGTGAGGCGTTGAATATTGAGGTTGATGATGATTTGTTCGAGTATGAGCGCACCGCCAAGTATTATATCCGATCGATTAGGTTCCATACCCGGAATTTCTGCTCGTGCGGCAGAAGTACCTGCTCGAATTAACGATTGAATAGCTTCGAGCACTTCATCGCGGGTGATGTGAAGGCCATTGATGACATCAGGGATACGTTTTCCGGAAGCTGCAAGAACCATACCGGCAAGTGTATGTGCGGTACCGGAAGTGGCAACAGCAATTTCAAATCCGGTCTGAAGGATTTGCTGAAAAGTAGATGCGAGCTCACCACAAATATATTCACGACATTCTATTAACTGTTCTGGAGTCGTGGTCTCGGTAGCAAAAAAACGTTGTGACAAACGTATCGAGCCAAGCTTTGCAGAATTGATCAGGTAATGTTCGCCTTTTACTCCGACGACTGTTTCGGTACTGCCTCCTCCAATATCAATTACTAAAGCTTTTTTGGAGAGAATTGGCACTGCGTGTATTGCACCTACATAGATGAGACGTCCTTCCTCGAGTCCGGATACGACTTCCACTCGAACTCCTGCAATATCAGCAGCTTGTCTGAGAAATTCGTCTTTGTTTAAAGCTTCTCTGACAGCACTTGTTGCAATTGCTCTAATCGGTGCTTTGGCTTTTTGAGCCATAGTAGCGAATCGTTTTAACGCAGCAACACCTCGCTCAATTGCCTCGGTAGATATACGTTTCATATCTCCGGCACCTGAACCGAGCCGTACCATTTCTTTAGCGCGAGAGTGGATTTGGAGAATACCTTTGTCATTGACGGATGCAATGACTAAATGGAAGGAATTTGTTCCGACATCGATAGCAGCAATGAGTCTATCAGATTTCATTCAATGCGCCTTTCGCGTTCTTTAGAGGTACCTTTGAGCACAACTACATCATCATTTTGATAGAGAATTGTGTCATTGGTCGATGTGGGTTTAGGCTTTCGCACTGTAGATACTCCCCCTACAAATAAACGCCGTAACGCACCTAAAATAAAAGTAATTGAAGCAATTACAGCTACGACAACCAACAGTGTAATTATTATAAATCGAGCCATTTGAATGTAATAATAAGGAAAGATCAATGGAAAATTACCCAAAAAAGCAATCGTAGCCAACTATAATCCACAGCTTAATCTGAAAATCATCCGGTTTAGACAGCGATAACTACAGTCAAATAAATAATTATAATTGCAATGTAAAATTTATCAATCAGATATCCTTGCGTCTAGATTCCCGCGCAGCCCGCTGTAGGAGGTGAGTTCGCTGTCGATAGTACCTATTGGAATTTTTGCACTTACTTTGACAGGAATCTTTCGGTCGTCATCGGAGAGCCAAATCATTATTCTACCGTCACTTTTGAAAAGTCCACCCTCGACAATAACAGGTTCGATGACGATACATTTGAAAGTACCGGCTCCTACTTCTATCTCTTGCCTTCCTAAAATTCTAATCGCAAGGTCATTGGTTTTGTCATCAAAAAAATTTTGAAGCTGAATCACATCACCCTTTCGCTTGGATTTCAAATCATGGGTACGTATAAAATAAAACGCCGACACTATATCATGGACAAAAGGAGGTATCTGATATTCTTTGTCATTGGCTCGTGCAATATTATTTACTTGATCGAACTGTGCCTTAAAATCTCTAGAATACCCGCCTTCACGTACATGCTGTTCGAATTCATGAGGGAAAATACCATCCACATCAAGTAGTGTTTGATAGCCATCCTGTACTTTATAGAGCCAGTCTAAGGATTTCAACGAGCGTACTTCAAATCGTATGTCATAGCACTTTTGATTGTTTCGCATTACAGGCTGTGGACGCACATAAAAGTAAGCAGACCCTGCAGTTATAAATTTATATCCTACTCGGTATTCTAATTTTTCACCAAAACCAAAGGCATCATTTGGCACATATCGGCGGCCAGCCTCTACATTTTGAGGTGTGAGTGGCGGTAAAGGTAAGAAGGAAGTACATACAAAGGAAACAAAAAGCGTGGTCACACAAATCAGGAAAGATTTCATAATTCTATCACAGAAAAATAAGGACAGCGAGAGTTATATTATTTAGTTGTAATAAGTTGGCAAATTAACTCGAGTAAAATAAAAATGCTACTCCAAAACGTATTGTCAATTGGAGTATTTTAGATCCATAAAAAAACCTCCGGACTTACACAAAGTTCGAAGGTTTTACAGTTACTGATTATCGATGTGCAATGCTGTAATCTGCTAAATTAGTCAGCAAGAATAGCATACTTTGGTTTACGAATGGCGCGTTCCATTTCAATAATATCAAAATGAACATCACCCATACCGCTCATTGTACATCGCATTGTGGTGGAGCCTACTTTACGGGCTTTTTTGAAAAATGAACGACAAGCACGCTCAACACTTTTGGAAATATCTTCGGGCATGCCGACAAAACTCACGTCCATGTCGGTCACATCGCCAAATGATGGCACAGCTTGAAAAGTAAATTGCTTACTAATGGTTTCCATTATGGAATTAAAACCTCAAAATGATACAAATAATAAATAGAATTGTAAAGTATTTAGCAAGCTCTGTGCCAATAAAGCATGCAAAAACAAAAATAAATAGAGAAATATGAATTCGATAAACAGGACAATAACTGAAATTTATGGATCTCTCCAATTGAAAACAACCTCGTACGTCAACGGCGCGACTCAATATTTACCCCTATAATCCAATCAACATTATCTAATCAAAAACACATGGATACTTTTATAATGGACGTTGCGAATCACATCAGCATTCCAACCGGAATCACAGGTACTGACTCAGATGACAACATCAATGTAACCCATAAAGCGATCAGTGAAGTTAAGAAAATCAAAGCCCAAAATAACATCCCCGAAGACTATGGCCTCCGCGTCGGAGTCAAAGGCGGCGGATGCTCCGGAATGTCCTACACCCTCGGCTATGACGCCGCACCACGAGACGACGACCGAGTCCTCGAATCCAACGACATGAAAATCTTCATCGACAGCAAAAGCATCTTTTACCTCATGGGGATTACTCTCGATTATACCGATGGCCTGATGGGACGCGGATTCACCTTCAATAATCCAAACGCTACCAAAACCTGTGGATGCGGCAGTTCATTCGGCGTGTAAGAATTGATTGTTTGTCTTTTATAAATCAATGTCAATCATTACAATCTGCTAAATTTACGTACCGCGTGCGCTTATTGAAATCAAACATAACCCCTTATTTATAATTATAATACAAAGGATTAGATCATGGCATACGAATGGAAATTCAATCCCCGTCCGTACTCGGACGACGAAGCAAAAGACCTACTCAAAGCAGTTGTGTCGCCTGAAACATCCGACTGGCATTACAACACACATCACAAAGGATACGTGACCTTTCTCAATAAAATAGAAAGCGAACTCGAGACAGCTGACCGCTCTACAGCGAATGGCAACTACTCACAAATCGGTGAATTAAAACGCCGCCAAACGTGGAATCATGCCGGCACAGTACTTCATGATGTCTATTGGGAAGTGCTCGGCGGTGACGGTGACTCAAGCAAAGGACCGGAAATTCTTGCTGCAATTGTCCATAATTTTGGCAGCTTCGACACATGGAAAGCAGACTTCAAAGCCACAGCAGTCGCAGCCAAGCTTTCCGGCTGGGGAGTACTCACCCTCGACCAATTATACAGCGGACGCCTGCTCAATGTCCTTGTGGATGAACATCATTATGGCGCTATTTGGGGAGGAATTCCACTCATTTCTTGTGATGTATTCGAGCATGCCTATTATCACAAAGACGGACCCGGTCGCGCAAAATACGTTGATAATTTCCTCGCAAATCTCCATTGGGGACGTATCAACGAGAGATATAAAAAGTTCGCTCGCTAACAAATCTTAACAATAAAAAAAGGCAATTCTTTATTTTTTAAAGAATTGCCTTTTTTATTACCTATATCATTCAAATGAAATGTGTCAGGTTAATTTCACAGTGATTGACACATATACTTATACCTTACAGTGGTCACATACCTACCTGACAGTAATTTAAGGCGTTTTCGGCAAGCGTTTCAATCTGGACTGGGCTGTTTTACCAAAGTCATCGGTCGGTCGCAAATTAAGAATTGTCTGATAAATTTCTCGAGCAGCATCAAATTCTTTTGCTTGCTCATAGCACTCACCCAAGCCAATCATCGAGAGAGTGTACCAATCCTCGACACCTGAAAATTTTTCACGCACAATCTTGAAAGCCACGATAGCACTATCGTATTTTTTCTCACGAAGCCATGATTCATCGATTCTGAATGCTGCTTCAGCGGCCAAAGGGGGATTCTCCTCAGCTCGAGCTGCGAGTATAGCTAATTCAGCTCGAGCACTGTCTGCAAGTCCTTTATTTCGCAAGTACATGCCCAGTCTATATCTGCTTTGGTCTGCATATTCGTTGTTCTTAAACTCCGTCGCTATTTCTCGATACAGAGCCAGAGCTTTCACGGTGTCACCCTTCGTAAAATTAATCTGTGCCCTCTCAAATCCAGCCTCAGCTGCAGCAGGATTCGCCGGATATTGTATCTGCACTTCATGGAAAAACGAGTCTGCTTGAATAGCGCGCTGCTGAGCGAGATTCATCTTGCCGAGCTCGAGTAATCCGAGTGGAGTAAATTCACTTTTAGGAAATTTTTTCTGTAATTCTTTGAAGGTTTGTTCTGCTTTTTCATGGTCATTCATACCGGAATAGCTCTTCTCTAGGTAATAAAGTGCCTCTGCATTTCGGTCATTTTCAGGATATTTTTTGAGGTAATTTTCAAATTCAGCAATCGCACTTGAATAATTCTTCCCACTTGAAAATTTAAACGCTTTATTGAAGGAAAGTTCTTTGGAAACTTCAAGTTGCGGATTAGCTTCAATGAACGTATCGGCGATTTGAACAGCTTCTTCTGTACGCCCTAAGCTTTCCAAGCAGAATTGCATACTCTTGACGGCTTCACCGGCATAAGGGCTTGTCGGGAAAGAATTAAGAACGACCTTGTACGACTCTATTGCCTTTTCGAAATTTCCAAGATTATAATATCCATCCCCAATCGAGTAATTCGCTTGTGCCAGTAAATCACTACTTGGGTAGAGTTCAATCAATTTTTGTAAATCACGAATAGACTCTTCGTATTTTTTCTGTTGAAAATGTGACCAACCGATGGAATAATATGCTCGAGGTGCAAGAGAAGACTTCGGATACGACTTCACATAATTGCGAAATGCTTCGACTGATTTATCATAATCTCTTTGTCTGTATAGTGCTTGACCGATTTGAAACGCAGCATACTGACCTTCATCCGAATGTGGTGATCGCGCAAAAGCAGCTTGATAAGCACTCGCAGCATTGCGATAATCTTTGAGAATATAATGGCCGTCACCTTTACGAATTAATGCCTCTGTCCCATAACGTGTATCGGGAAATTGCTTGACAAGTTTTGTAAAAAATTCAGCACTTTTTGCGAAATCCTGTTTACGGAAAAATGTCCAGCCGAGACCATAACAAGCTCCTTCTACATGACTTCCGGCAGGATAATCCTCGAGTATTTGCCTGTATAATTCCTCTGAATTCTTGAGTAAGTCTGAACGGTAATAGCTCTCTGCGAGCCAGAATATCGCATCTTCCTTTCTCCCATCACTTCCATTCTCACCAATATAGAGTGTAAGCGCTGCAATTGCCTCACGCTGCTGCATATTCTGGCAAAAAGCGATGCCTTGCTTTAATCGAGATTCTGCAAGATATTTATCTCGAAGTGGCAAGGTAATTATAGTACTTGCTCGAGCAAGCTTTTCTGCAGCAATATACGCGCGCGCGGATTTATTATATGCTTGCTGCTCGAGATAGGTAGCCCCAAGGAATAGCTGAATCCTCACCGAAGTGGCAGCATCCGGAGATTCTCTCTCTGCTCGCTCAAGTGCTTTTCGCGCATTGTCGTATTGGAGATTTTCATAATACATTTGCCCACTTTCGAGCAGTACTTGCGCCAAATATGGGTAACCTCCCTGCAAAGATAATGTCGAGAATTCCTGTAATGCCTGTTCGCGATTCCCATTGTATTTTAATGCAACAGCGTGATAAAGCTGGGCGAGAGAAGTAGTGGTTGACTCTTCTTTCGTCGAACTGTCAATAACCCTCTGATAGACAGCCGCTGCCTCGCTGTATCGAAGTAAGTTTAATAATGCCCAGCCCTTACCAAGATCTGCTCTTGAACGTAATGATGAAAGAGGGAATGAATTAGTGAATTCTGTAAACACCGATAAAGCAGTATCAAACCGTCCTGCAAGTGAAAATGCCTGAGCGCGCAAGTATAATATTTCTTCAAGCGCGCCGGTGATATTGGTCTGAGGTTCAAATAATTTTCCGATAGAATCTGCTAACTCGATATGACGTAAAGCATTCTCAGCAGAAGCAATTAGCAGGAGGGCAGATGAATAATCCCTTAAACGAAGTTCATTACTCGCTTCGCGAATTGAAGCAGCTATATGTGTATTACGACGAGGGTACTTTAAGCGAATTAATCCAAAAAATGAGATGGCTGTATCGGTACGGTGATTGGACTCAGCAATAAAACCTAAGCTATAAAGGGCATCATCGGCAAATTCGCTTTTAGGATAGGAGCTTAGCATGAGCTCAAACTGCAAACGGGCATCATCGTGCTTGCCTTGTCGAATGTACGCTACTCCTATCCAATAAAGAGCTTGGCTTGAAATTACTTGATACAATGTATCTTTACGAATACCAAAATCGTGTTCAGCAGCATGATATGCTTCAGTGAAAAAGGTAATAGACTCTTCAAAATGTTCTACCTGAAAGGCTATAATCCCTCGCTCAATCCAGGCATGTGCGATATAAGGTGAATTCGGACGGTGAAGAACAAACTGTTGTAATGAAGCATCAGCACCTGTGGGATTGCCTGCCGAATACTCTATACTACTGCTCAGCAAGTCGGCTCGATCGTGAGTTGGATTCTCGGGTAAGGACTCGATGCTTTGCCGCAAAGCCACCTGTGCTGAATAGAGCAACCCTTTATCGTAATATGCTTTACTAGTAAATGTACGAACGCTTCCATACTCAAGATACATAGGTATAAGCTGAGCAGGAGCTATTGCAGGCAGAAGAAATAGCACAAAAGTACACCACAAAAAACGATTCATACTACACACGGAAAGAGGAGAAAAGTGAAAGGATATCGGCTTACTGCTCCGAAAATTACGGAATTTTGGCGAAAAATGTGGAGAATGAATGAAGGATAAACGTAATCCAATAAAACAAGAGATGATTTCTACTTTATCATTTGTATCAACTACTGTTTGGACGGCAATGGGTAACGGCAGGCGTTGGGTGGGAGTTTACAGAATATGCCCATGAAATTATAAAATATCTCAATGTGAGAGCAATTCGAGATAGTAAAGAAAAGATTGCTATGAATAGCTGCTTATAAGAGGATTTGTCGTATATTTGTGGCAGTTATTGAGTTATGCGGTCTTTTGAAGCAATCCACACGAGTATTCTTACCTTAGCCAAATCTGCGGCTTGAGTTTATTTTCCTCCCTTGATGAGCGGTTCGACCACCCGAGAAGCTATTGCTGATTTCCCTTCCGTATAAAAACTCCCGCTCAGCGAGCGGTATTTATTCTATTATAGAAAGTGTTAGATGACAAAATTGAAATTCGATGAGCTTGGTCTCTCGAAAGAAATTCTTAAGGCCGTGCATGATATGGGCTTTGAAGAAGCAACGCCGATTCAGTCGGCAGCAATACCGGTGCTACTCGCCGGTGGTGATGTAATTGGACAAGCACAAACAGGGACAGGCAAAACAGCCGCATTCGGTATTCCGGCTCTTGAACTCTTGACCGCCGAACGTAAAACACAAGTGCTTGTGTTGTGCCCGACTCGTGAATTGGCAATTCAAGTAGCAGAGGAGCTTATCGAACTCGCTAAGTATAAAAAAATCCAAGTGTTACCTGTCTATGGCGGTCAGCAAATTGAGCGGCAAATCCGCGGTCTCCAAGCCGGCGCTCAAGTCGTGATCGGTACTCCCGGCCGTGTAGTCGATCATATCAAGCGCGGAACGATTAATTTTTCGTCCGTCAAAATGGTCATTCTTGACGAAGCCGACGAAATGCTCGATATGGGTTTCAGGGATGATTTGGAATTTATTCTCAAAGAAACACCGAAAGAACGCCAAACCGTATTTTTCTCGGCGACCATGCCGAAGTCAATTCTCGACCTCACCCGTAAGTACCAGAATAATCCTGAACATGTCTCCATCAAGCATGAAACGCTCACCGTTCCGCTTATCGAACAAGAATATTTCGACGTGCGCGACGGACAAAAGCTCGAAACCCTTTCACGTTTAATTGACCTTCACGGTATCAAGCTTGGACTAGTATTTTGTAATACAAAACGCAGAGTGGATGAAGTAGTAGGACACCTTCAAGCGCGCGGCTATTCAGCCGAAGGCTTGCATGGCGATTTACGGCAGAATCAACGTGACCTTGTAATGGGTAAATTCCGTAAGGGTACGATTGAAATATTAGTTGCGACCGATGTTGCCGCTCGTGGAATAGATGTCGATGATGTGGAGGCAGTGTTTAATTATGATGTACCTCAGGATGAAGAATCGTACGTTCACCGCATCGGTCGTACCGGCAGAGCAGGACGTTCAGGACGCGCATTCTCATTCGTTTCCGGTAAAGATTTCTATAAGTTACAGGATATTCAACGTTATGCAAAGATCAAGATCAAGCGCGGCACTATACCGACGTTTGCTGATATCGAGCAAAGTAAAGCTGCAATGGTGATGAGCGGTATTTCAGCGATGATCGAAGAGGGCGGCTTAGAACCGTACATGGCGCATATCGAACGTCTCATGGATTCCGGTGAATTCTCTCCAATTGAAATTGCAGCGGCATTTCTCAAGATTGAGATTAGTCCTGATCGTGAAGAAGAGAGAATTGAAGAGTCGGCACCTGCCCGTAAGCATACCGAAGCCAATATGATCAAGCTTGTGATTAATGTTGGTAATCGTCACAATGTACGTCCGAAAGATATCCTTGGCGCTATTGCAGGTGAAACAGGAGTAGCAGGTAACTTAGTGGGAAATATAGATGTACAAAGCAATCTGACCTTTGTTGAAGTGGCTAATACAGCCGCTACACGCGTCATCAATGGTATGAAAAAAGCAATGATCCGCGGCAATCGAGTGAAAATTGAAGAGTATAAAGGTCGGTAATTTAAGATAAAAAGGGAAAGTGAGATCAACTTTCATCTTCTAAACCTGACAGGTTCAAGAAAACCTGTCAGGTTTTGCATTTTATACAACCCTCCACTTCTAAACCTAACATGTTCAAGAAAACCTGTCAGGTTTTGCATTTTATACAACCCTCCACTTCTAAACCTAACATGTTCAAGAAAACCTGTCAGGTTTTGCATTTTATACATCTTTCCTCTACTAAGCCTGACAGGTATAGGCACACATGTCAGGTTTTGCATGTCAAGAGAATACAACAGGATAGAGACGCTCATCTCTATACGAAAAATATTTTCTTAAAAGCTGACTTTTTACCTATAATTTTGATAAAGTTTTGGTTATATTTGCTTCTAGATATGATGCAGATGCAAAGGGGTGTTTCAGCCGCTGCTTCTAACAAAATTTTACTCACAATTTGAGGAGATACGAAATGACTATTTTCCATTTTGGTCGGCACACAGTTCCATTTAGTGATATTCACGATATCAACTTACAATACAATTATCACGCTAATGAGATTTTTGTGGATTTGGAAGTAAACGGTGGGGTACAGATGAGTTTGAATTTACCGGATTCGATCGTTTTTATGGAACAATTCATCCAAAAAATCAAAACCGAAAAGAACGTATAATACAATTGAAGTCCTGACAAAGAAAAAAGATAATCACACGCACAAGTCCTGACAGGTTCAAGAAAACCTGTCAGGACTTTTTTTATTTCGAGAGTATCGCTTCCCAACGATGCCCTCGGTTTTTGGGTTTGATCATCGACCAACCGAGCAGCCCTAGCGAAGAAGCGAGGGGCTCCGGCTATCTCTCTCTTCCTGACTAGACTCCAGCTTCAGCTGGAGGAAAAGGTTAGGATAGAAGGTGTTAGCCATAATCTGCTATTTTGACTGGAATAAATTCCAGCCCTACAATTTGTTCGAGCCGATGGCTCTTATTGGTAATTAATTGATGATGAGTTAGGTGGATATATCGTCGTCGCCTCCGATGTAACACATTGAAAAATAAAAAAATACCAAGAAATTCCGCTAGGAACGCCGGAAATTGTAGCAATGGATTGTAATCCGTTAGGAAAGATTATTCGCATATTGCCGAGATTTTGTAAATTGTAATTGATATACTAATTAGTCACTTACTCGAAGCAAAGATGAGCAGTACGTTTCATAGGTAAGTGTTGACGGTCAGTTATAAGAACTGCCCGGACGGGAAAAACAAAAAACATACTTTTATGATAAACTGGAAATGTTTAATACTAAGTTATAGTCGTTTATTGGCACTGGTAATAATTTTATCTTCTTGCAATCTAGAAGATAAAGTTTATATCGAAGATTGTAGAGTAATCACTAAAGCTGATCCTGAATATCAATTTGTAATACCGTCATTAGATAGAAATGTCGATGATAGTGTTTGGCAAATTGATTTTAATTCTGAATATCTTAATCATTCTGTTACTATTATTGATAAAAAATACAAATGGAATCGGACATTTGCTTCTCACTATTTTGATGTCATAATATCCTCATTTACCAATAAATATGTTGTTTTATATGCGGGTCATTCTGGAATTTTGAATGGATACACACTATTTCCTAAGTGGTGGCATGATATATATGTGTTAGATAGAAAAGATGGTCATGTAGTAAAATTAATCGAAATAAAAGAAGGATTATGGAGTTCAGTCATTTATGGGAACGCAGTTGTCATGAGATTCGATGACATAAATGCGCTACCAATTTGTATGTTAGAATGAAGGACATTTATATCTGTCGGTTTTTCAACTGAAAGTAAACACTTGCCACTAAAACGTTTGCTTGAAAATTAGTTATTCAATGATAGAAGCAAAAGTTCCTCTCCGTCCAGTTTATACCTCTCCCAGATTCCAGCGTGATCCAACATTTGTAGAAAGATGAACTACTCCCTTCTGAGAGTATTGCTTCCCAGCGATGTCCTCGGTTTTTGGGTTTGATCATCGACCAACCGAGCCGCCCTAGCAAAAAAGCAATGGGCTCCGGCTATCTCTCTCTTCCTGACTAGACTCCAGCTTCAGCTGGAGGAAAAGGTTAGGATAGAAGGCTTTAGCCAAATTTTGCTATTTTGACTGGAATAAATTCCAGCCCTACAATTTGTTCGAGCCGATGGCTCTTATTGGTATTTAATTGATGATGAGTTAGGTGGATATATCGTCGTCGCCGTCGATGTAACACATTGAAAAATAAAAAAACCAATAAATTCAGATAGGAATGCCAGAAATTGTAGCAACGGATTTTAATCCGTTGGGGAAAGAACGCCGGAAATTGTAGCAACGGATTTTAATCCGTTGGGAAAAGAGCAGGTTATTATGCATGAAAGCCAGAAATAGGTTGAATGAATTTGGCTAAAGCCCTAACGTCCATACCATTTCCTCCAGCTGAAGCTGGAGTCTAGTCAAGAAGATTGTCGCCTTCGGCATCCAACTATCACCACGTCCTTTCTCTTCCGAGAGTATCGCTTCAGAGCGATGCCCTCGGTTTTTGGGTAAGCGCGACGTCCTCACCGAGCCGCTCGCGAAGAAGCGAGGGGCTCGGAAGAAGACTATTTTACCCAATTCTCCCCCAACTTGGCTTTTGTCTTTGGTTAGCCGTGGCGAGTTCCGTAAATTGCCATTTGAAACATCGAAATTCTTTCTGAAATGTAAGGAACATCTTATGCAAATCTCTCCCAGTGCGGCAATTGAGCGTGCTCAGAACCTACGACAAAACAAAATTATCCATGAATTAATGGATAAAGACACGACCGTGATGTTCGAAGATCCACTCGAAAATGATATGGTCCTCAATATGGGACCCCAGCATCCTGCCACCCACGGCGTACTCCGTGTCCTTCTCCGTCTCGACGGCGAAACGATCATCAAATGCGTTCCCGAGCTCGGCTATCTCCACCGCGGATACGAAAAAATTGCCGAGAATATGACCTACCACGAATTTATTCCCCACACCGACCGACTCGACTACATGGCGCCAATGAGCAATAATGTCGCCATCACACTTGCCGTCGAAAATGCACTCGGTATCGAAGCGCCTGAACGCGCACAATGGATCCGCACTCTCGTGTGCGAGCTCGCTCGTGTATCCTCACACCTCATGGCAATGGGCGCTACCAGTATGGATGTTGGAGCGCTGACGCTCTTCTTGTGGACATTTACCGAACGTGAAAAACTCTATGATATCTTTGAACTTATCTGCGGCGCACGTTTCACGACAAGCTACTCCCGCATCGGTGGCGTGGCGAATGATATTGATGCAGCTACCCTCCAAAAAACACGTGAATGGGCGAATCAATTCCCCGGCGAACTCCACACTTTTGAATTATTAGTCAATAAAAATAGAATCTTCGTCGATCGACTCTCGGGTGTGGGCTATATTCCTGCTGATAAAGCGATCGCGCTCGGACTCACCGGACCATGCCTTCGCGGCTGCGGCGTTCCCCGCGACCTCCGTAAGGACGAACCGTATCTCGTCTATGACAAATTAGACTTTGATGTCATTACACACAATGATTGCGATACTTGGGCTCGTTATATCGTGCGGGTTGAGGAAATGAAACAATCAATCAAGCTCATTCATCAAATACTCGATATGATGCCGCAAGGACCGGTGCAGAGTGATGATCCGCAAACGTCATTGCCGCGTAAAGCCAATATTTACACGAAGATGGAAGAACTCATCAATGACTTCATGCTCGTTAATTTTGGCGCCATGCCTCCCAAAGGCGAGACCTATACCTGCATCGAAAGCCCGAAAGGTGAGCTTGGATTTTATATCGTGTCCGACGGAACCGGTCAGCCATGGAAGATGAAAATTCGGTCGCCCTCGACTTCCAATCTCCAAGGTCTAAAATTCATGAGCGAGGGTTCGATGATTTCAGATATTGTAGCAATTATAGGTTCAGTCGATCCGATCATGGGTGAAGCAGATAAGTAATTGATTGTAAATAAATTAGAAAAAGGCGAACCCGGTGGGTTCGCCTTTTTTTTGATGGAATTCTCTCAAATCATTATATATGCGGCTATAAAAATGTACCGCCAAACTACTGGTTAAGTAGCATATTTATCAATATATTCAGTGGGACATCAGATCGATCTGTATAATATACTCAACATGATGGAGTGAAAAAAAGAAAGTACTATTTCCGAATAAACTCCACTCTTCGATTCTTCGCTTTATTCATCGGTGTATCATTGGCGGCGATGAGTTCGGTCTCGCCTTTGCCGTCGGATTCTAAGCGCGCGGCCTCAACGCCAAATTTTTCAACTAATTCTTTCTTGACCGATGCACCTCTGCGCTTCGAGAGGTCGAGATTGAGCGCATTATCGCCGTCAGCATCTGTATGCCCGACGATTTTTACCGACAACTGAGGATTGTCTTTCATCACTTGGGCGATTTCCTTGAGCGTTGCATCCGACTCGGGCTTGACCAGATCGGAATTCACATCAAAAAATATCCCGTATGAGATGAGTTTGCCCGTCGTCAGGAGTTTATTCCGCATATCGGGTAAGCCGGCTGCGATGCGGATATTACTAAAAAGGGGAGTCGCTTCACCGCTGATTTGTATCCTGAAAATATTATACTTATACGGGGCAATCAAGCCGCGCGGCAAGTCTAAAATCTTACGGTCACGGGCGTACATTCTCACGCGTTGTTTTTGTATCCACAGGGAGATATGGGTCATTTCTGTGGACATAAACATATACGGCGATTGCCCGTTATCCTTATATCCGCCATCGGCTTCCGACCAATTACTCCAATTCACCATATCATATTCGGGCGTGATACCGAGACCCGATTTGCCGGGAACGGCGCCGCCCTCGTTGGGGTCTTTGAGTGAACCGCTCACAAGCAGAAGACTTATCCCGTGTATTGTCTCTATATTTTCAGAATTGAGCGGTACCATGTCGAATTCTATCGTATAATTATCCGTAAAGTCAGCTACCACTTCCGGGATATAATACCCGCCAGCCGTAAATTGAAGCCAGCGCCCCGGATATTTCGATGATGTCACGATTTCACCACTGCCATTGGTATTCCAGAGTGCCGGGAAGTCGCCGATGTTGTCGGACGTAAAGTCATCAAAATACACAACTTTCTCACCGGGAATGAAGTCGAATTTTGAGGTAATTTTGTTGTCTTCCTGCGCATAAACCGATAACGTGCCTCCAAATACCAACACAGCAAGAGCGAAGCGCACGATCGTTTTCCAAATATTCTTCATTGCAGTCTCCATTTGTTATTGAATATTCTTCATCGAATGATATTCATCGAATATTTTTCATCGAATATTTTTCATCGAATATTTTTCATCGAATATTTTTCTTCGAATATTTTTCATCGAATATTTTTCATCGAATATTTTTCATCGAATATTTTTCAATTGCCCATGATTGAAATCATGGGCTATGTTTTTCAATGTGCGGTACGATGATTGTCTTACCGACCTACAGCTTGCCGACTAAAATTTGGCAAGTATTGAACACTTCGACAAGCTGTTAATGACACATTTGATATTCATCTATAAACTTTACGGCTAACATAATGATAATAGTAGGGTTAGCATTTATAATTCTGCGTGCCTTATCTATACGGTTGAAACCGTTGCATCGGTTGTATCGCGCTTTTTGAAAATGGTTAAAACCATTATCAGATTTCAAAACCGTTAAAACGGTTTATGAATTTTTGTCGCGTCTTGATCCCATGATAAAATCATGGGCTATGTTTTAATCCAGGTGTCATTGTTTTTGTTAGGAGCGGGTTTCCGCTACTTAGGAACTCAGTGTGACGAAACATACTGTCTTTCTTAGGACTTACAGACTTACAACTTACAGACTTACGACTTACAGACTTACAACTTACAACTTACCGACTTACGACTAAAAAACCCTACCCATTCGGCGGAATGAGACTCAGCTTTACTGTCTTACCGGTTTTGGTTTTCATAATCACCCCGACGAGACCGAATTTATGATTGGTAACGTAGGTGATTTTTTCAATTACCGGATCTTCTTGTGTTTGCTCGACTTGGATGACCTTGATCATCCAAAAGCCCATGTAGTAATCATCGGTGGTCGATTTGCTGACGACGGTGCGTGTCACTTTCACACCTTCTGTATTCGTGAATTCATACTTATCACCGACATTAGCAGAATATTTCACGATGGTATAGGGGTTCGTGAAATTCCCTCCTCCGCTCATATATTCCTGAATTCCTTCGGACGTGACTTTCATTTTGAGGTCAAATGCGAGGTGCATTTTCTGTTTGTCAGTGGTGTCGAGCTTCGCGCCAAACATCTTGACATACTTGTCAATTATTGCCACACGAAGAGAATGAGGCAGATCTTTTGTACCTAAAAGCGAGTCAACGGTAGATGTAAATACGGAGTCGAAACCAACCTTTACACTAATCGTCACATTGCCATTTTCACTCTTGGTAATGATGGCTGTGTCCTTCATTCGGTCGAAGGCAGGTATCCAGGTGTCCATACTCAAATTCGCAATAAATTCACCTCCAACTTTGGTGAGTTCGAGGTCGGTATCACCTCCGATTTCATTTGGACCAACGGTCGTCTCGCATGCATAAAAAAAGAAAATTCCACTCAATACCGCTGCAATTAACAATCTTCGAAATGCTTTCATTTCTTCCTCCAAAATAGTAGAACAAATAACGTCATTTCAACGCCCTAAATTTATCCTAAATATTTGGTAAATAATATGATTTATATCATGTTTTGAAAATATTAATTCTATGAATTTGCATAGCAAAATCCCCCCGGCAATTCTACACTTGGATGTTCATGTGTAGGAGTGCAATCCTATAACAACTGATTTGGTTACAAAATTTAAACATAAATTTTTCCACTGTAACCGAATAGAAATGACCATCTTGTTGGCGGCATATAACCCATATATTTCGGGCTTATAAAATTGAGAAGTTCCGCCTGATCACCGGTGCTTTGAAATATGAAAAACTACTTTTTTTGACATTTTTATCGAACAATGAAAACATTCTATCGAACATTTATCGTTCAACTTCTTGTGGGAGTATTATTCTCACCGATCACATTTTCTCAGCAATTCAACGCGAATCTCGCGGCAAAACTTCAGCAGACTCTCGATACGCAGCTTGCAGCATTCCCGGATACAAAAGGTGTGTCGGCGAGTATATATTATCCCGGACAAGGTTTTTGGAAAGGTGCAAGTGGAATATCTCATCCCGGTCATCCAATTACAACTGATATGGAATTCGGAATCGCCAGTAATACAAAGCTTTTTACATCAGTGGCGGTGATGAAACTCGTCGAAAACAATATTCTCAACTTAAATGACCAACTTAACGAATGGCTCCCACCGTTCGCAAATGTTGACTCATCAATCACCATCAGACAGCTTCTCAATCATACAAGTGGTATCGCAGATTTATTCAACAATGCTTCCATGGCATTTATTCAAGCTCATCCGGATCATGTATTTACAACCGCAGAAGTGATGGCGTATGTCGGTCCGAAGTTGTTTAATAAAGGGGCAACTACGGGATATTCCAATACCAATTACTTCTTGGCTGGATTAATAGTTGAGAGCGCTACAGGTCAGCCCGTATCGAAGATTATCCGTGATAGTATTCTTACTCCACTACAGCTCGACAGTACTTTTTTTGATGGCAAAGAAACAGTCCTCGGTACGATTGCACATCCATGGCAGGATGGAGTAGATGTGTTCAATATTTCAAGAACAGCGCTCAATACACTCGCCGGTTCAGCAGGAGCTATCTACTCGACAGCAAACGAAATGACTCAGTGGTATCAAGCGCTTCTCGGTGGACAAGTAGTGACTCCAAACTCACTTACGGAAATTACTACTTTTGTAAGTCCAGGAAATTATGGTTTAGGTATTACGAAGTTTTCGGTAGGTGGTCGAACAGTATGGGGTCACGGCGGCATAAATACCGGCTATAAAAGCAGAATGCTCTACGATACTGAATACAAAGTCATCGCCTGTGGACTCTCCAATTCCAATCAATCTGCGATCGATGGAGCAATTACCGCTACACTTCTCCTTACGGTCATCAATTCCTTACCTGCTGTAGCCGGAGCAATTTCAGGTAGTAATATCGTTTGCCAAGGTCACAATTCAGTGACCTATACCGTACCACAAATCGCAAAAGCTACCTCTTATACTTGGACTTTACCAACCGGCGCAACAGGCACTAGCGCTACGAATAGTATCACCGTCGATTATGGTATAGCAGCAACTTCAGGCAGTATCACAGTTGTAGGAACAAATCAGTACGGCAATGGCGTTCCTTCATCAGTCAATATTACCGTAAATACACTCCCATCAGCAAGCATTTCGGGTGATGCGAGTGTGCTGGCAAATTCACAAGAAAATTACTCTATACCTGCAAATTCAGGTTCAATAACATGGTCAGTTAATGGAGGATCAATCATTGCAGGACAAGGTACGGAGAATGTATCAATTAGCTGGGGAGCTTTCGGTGCCGGAATTATAGATGTCACCGTTCAGAGTCAACAAGGGTGTTCTGCTTCGAGCTCGATGTCCGTTGAAAAATGCGCTGCAGCGACCGGTGCAAGTTTGGCTTTATGGTTCGACGCGAGTACAATTACCGGTATAAACAATGGACAATCTCTTGCTTTTACAGCTCCTTACACCGAAGCGCATCCATCGTGGCAGGATCAGTCAGGTAATGGACGTGGCGCGTATATGGTGGGTGGGAATCAAATTCTGATACCGACGTATTATTCTGCGGGAGCGCATACAATTAATACATTACCTGCTGTAAAATTTGATAATACTAATGATGCTCTCATTGTGAATAATTCACAGGCAGTAAATGCCGGGAATGCGAAAACGCTTTTTGCGGCGTTCAAAACCGGTGCTGATGTCGCTGCCAAACAAGTCATTTTCGAATCGGGAAGCGGCGCTGCAACCCATTCAGGATATAATATTTATGTCTATGATACACATATCGGCTTCGGTGTGTGGAATGGCAGTACTTCTTTGTGGATCAATGCACCATGCGAAGCAAACACAGAATACGTCGCACAGCTTGTCTATGACGGCTCAGCAGGCACGCTGAAAGTAATGCTCAATGGTGATACGGAAACTTCATCCGGAGCACCGGCAAGTCTTCCGAAAGGCACTCAGTATAATGGACTTGGTTCATCCGTTCAAGGCACACGGATGTGGAATGGTTTTTCTAGCTCTACGATCGATTATCCATTCGGAGGTTCGATCGCCGAAGTGCTGCTCTACAATACAACCGCCGCATCCACGCGTAATCAGACATCCGCGTATCTTAATACAAAATATGGAGTTGACTTCGGCGGTAATTCAAAACGCAGTGAAAATAGGTTTGAAATAATCGAAGGGAATGTAGGTGAATCCGTTGAAGAAACCAATACTATATCCATCCAACCCAATCCGGCAAACGAAGAAGCGACCGTCAGGATATATTCAACGTCTAACGAAGATGTGGTAATCAATATATACGATGCACTCGGACAATCCTTTATTCTACCGGTAAAAGGCGTTATCAATGTAGGGTGGAATGAATTCTCGCTTCAAACTGCGCCTCTCCAAACCGGCACGTATCGAGTCGTAATTTCAGGAGCAAGTATTCATGAAAGTACTTCTTTAGTAATTTTGAAGTAAAGCAACTGCTTGAGTTGGGAATTCAGAGAATTCAATGTTTATAATCAATTGTAGGGGCGAATTGAATTCGCTCGGGTCGTGCAGGCTCACACGGCGAATGTAATTCCCCCCAACAGTTTACAATTACCAACTCAAAAGGCAATAATTACAATTAACCTACCATCATGATAAATTACGTTGTTACGTTCTTCTATTTGCTCATTCTCGGAATGGGTACTAGCCAAGTGATAAGCGCGCAATTCAACACAAATCTTGCTGCAAAACTCCAGGAAACATTAGACACGCAGCTAGCATCATTCCCAGATACCAAGGGTGTGTCGGCGAGTGTGTATTATCCCGGACAAGGCGTGTGGAAGGGCGCGAGTGGATTATCTCATGCGGGAGTGCCGATTACGACGGATATGGAATTTGGAATAGCGAGTAATTCAAAACTCTTTACGTCGGTTGCAGTTATGAAGCTCGTCCAGTCAAATAAACTCAATCTCAATGACCCTCTTCACAAATGGTTGCCAAAGTTTACGAATGTCGATTCGACAATTACTCTCCGTCAATTACTCAATCATACGAGCGGAATCAATGATATTTTTACGACCGCAGCACAAGCTTATATCGAAGCTAATCCATCGCATGTGTTTACGACGGCGGAAGTGATGGCGTATGTCGGAACCAAACTCTTCAATCCCGGCACGAGTTATGGGTATTCGAATACCAATTATATCCTCGCCGGACTGATCATTGAGAGCGCTACTGGACAAAGCTATGCGAAGATTATTCGCGATAGTATTCTCACCCCGTTGCAACTCGACAGTACGTTTATTTCTAGTTATGAAACCGTCCTTGGAACTATTGCTCATCCATGGCATGATGCGGTCGATAGAAACGCAATTTCTCGTACTGCTTTGAATACTCTCGTCACGAGCGCCGGCACGATGTACTCCACTTCCGGTGAAATGGCTAAGTGGTATCAGGCACTCTTTAGCGGAAATGTCGTGGATGCAAATTCCCTGCGAGAAATTACAACTTTTGTCAGTTCAGGGAATTACGGGTTTGGGCTGTTGTCGATGCAGCTCTTCGGTCGCACACTTTGGAGTCATGGCGGCTCAACTATCGGATACAAAAGTAGGATGTTCTATGACCCGGCCATGAAAGCCACCGTCTGCGGACTCTCGAATTCCAATCAATCTGCTATCGATGGCGCAATTACTGCCACACTGCTCAAAGTTCTTATTGATTATTTACCTGCTGCTGCACAAACAATTACCGGAGCAAATACTGTCTGCCAAGGTCAAAAATCTGTTATTTATTCCACCGCAACCATTGCAAATGCAACATCTTATACTTGGACATTACCTGAAGGAGGTATCCTGACAAGCGCTACGAATAGTATTACTGTAGATTTCCCCCCGACCGCTTCATCAGGTACGATTACCGTCGTCGGTACTAATATGTATGGCAATGGAACACCAGCGACGATTAATGTCACCGTCCATCCACTACCTATCGTCAGTTTCAAGCCAGTAATTCCTCGTGCAATTTGCCAATCTGCCGCACCAATTCTCCTCACTGATGGTACTCCGATAGGTGGAATGTATACCGGCAAAGGTGTGCAAAATGGAGTGTTTGATCCTACTGTTGCATCTGTCGGTGATTGGGTAATCACTTATACTTTTTCCAATTCGAACGGATGCACATCTTCAGATTCAATACTTCTGAAAGTAGTGCCACTGCCAAGCGTAACCTTCAAAGAATCAAAGACTAAGCTCTGCATTCAATCTACTCCGATTTCTCTAACCGGTGGCCTGCCAAGCGGCGGAGTCTATAGCGGGAAAGGTGTCGAAAATGGAATATTTAATCCTACAATCGCCGGACTCGGAACACATATCCTGTCGTACTTTTATGCAGATACAAATGGCTGCGCGCGTTCCGATTCTACAGCAATTAGTGTCGTACCTTTGCCAACGGTTCAATATGCTTCACCGGTTAAAAACTACTGCACCAATACTCCACCTGTGACCCTCACAGGTGGCACTCCGACAGGAGGATTGTATTCAGGAATAGGAGTTAAAAATGGAGTATTCGATCCTGCAATTTCGGGTGAAGGAGAATTCACTGTGTTGTATGATTATACAGATGGGAATGGATGTTCAGGCGTGGATTCGGCGAGAATGAACGTTCATTCAATAAGTTCAATTTCTTTGAATAAATCAGTAGTAGATTCATTCATACTGAACGGTGTGACGTACACGAAGTCGGGAAGCTACACGCAAGTCCTTCAAAATGTGAATGGTTGTGACAGTACAATTACTCTTGCGCTCACCATCACCACGACCAGTGTGGAGGAAGAAGGAATCAGCCCGAAGGCGATTGTGCTTGTGCCGAATCCATCGGCCCATGGAACTTTCAGCATTCGAATACCGAAGCAGGATGTATCTCCATTGCCGGATATTTTTGAAATGTACAATGCATTGGGCGTAAAAGTCTTCTCGGCGAGTCTTGCGGATGCGCCTGCGAACATTACCACCCATCTTCCGAGCGGGATATATCTCTACCGGCTGCTTTCCCGGAATACTCTTATTTTTGCAGGAAATGTCGTCGTTCTGTAGGAGAAGTATTGTGAAAAAGCTGTACTCAGAGTAACCGCAAAGAACGCCAAGGTAGCGCAAAGTACTCAAAATTGCTGCTTCTTACGCTGCTTAGTTGCTGTTTTTTAGGAGAATACTCTACTTGAGTTTTTTACTAATGAGTATCATACATACACTCTCCGGCGACGGTAGGCATCATACGGTTCTACTCCGCGAACTTTGCGCAACCTTTTGCGAACTTTGCGGTTAAAATCAATAGTAATGTTCCACTGCTTGAAGCCCTACATTCTGCACTTTCGGAGAAATTCACGTGATAAAAATTATATACTTGATTGCAACTTTCCTTATCATTCCTCTCTTCACTAGCGCGCAGATTTCCACGCCTGCGCTCGTCGGATATTGGCATAATTGGACCGACAACAACGTACCTTATATTCATCTTGATGCGATTGACAATCGCTATTCGGTGATCGAAGTGGCGTTTGCTATGCCCACATCGCCGTCGGATATGACGATGCTTTTTGCGCCGGAAGTGGTGTCGCAGAGTACGTTTATTGCAAAGATGCGAACGCTGCAAAGCCAAGGTAAGAAAGTAGTTATCAGCGTTGGTGGGGCGACGGCAAGTATCGATCTCGCAACCACGACTGCCAAAAATGCCTTCGTCAATTCGATGACATCAATCCTGACGACGTATGGTTTTGATGGGATGGATATTGACATCGAACACGGCAATTCCATCCTCATAAGCGGTGGTACCATTGCCGCACCTACCAATACTTCTCAAGTAAATCTCATCGCCGCCATCAAACAAATCATGGTGAATTACCGCGCGACATTTTCCAGAAAAATGCTCCTTACGATGGCACCCGAAACGGCGTACGTGCAGGGCGGGCAGTCGGCTTTTGGGAGTATTTGGGGCGGATATCTGCCGATTATTGATGCACTGCGCGACTCCATTGACATGCTGCAGGTGCAGTTGTACAACAGCGGCTCAATGTATGGCATCGACGGCAAAATTTACACGCAAGGCACGGCTGATTTTATCGTGGCAATGACTGAGGCGGCGATTGATGGTTTTACCACAGCCGGCGGAACATTCCGCGGGCTGCCCGAGAACAAAATCGCCATCGGACTCCCCGCATGCACAAGCGCAGCAGGAGGCGGCTACATCGACTCGCTAACGGTAATTAGACCAATACAATACCTCCTTGGCAAGGGCGCACGGCCGGGTGCGTATGTACTCAAAAAACCAACCGGTTACCCCGCACTCGGCGGCATGATGACCTGGTCTGTCAATTGGGACGCACTCGCAAGTTGCGGCGGACGATATCAATATGCCAACACCTACGAAACAGCGTTCGGTGTTGCCTTGCCTGCATCTGCGGGCGCTATCAGCGGTTCGGTTGCTGTGTGCGCAGGGCAGCACGGCGTCACTTACTCCGTGCCGACAATTGCCAATGCCACATCCTACGACTGGACATTACCACCGGGCGCATCCGGCGCAAGCACCACCAATTCGATCGTCGTATCCTTTGCTTCGACGTCGGGTAATATCTCTGTAAGAGGTTCGAATACTTTCGGTTACGGCGCAAGCTCATCCCTGCCGGTGACTGTCAATCTGCTTCCTGAGGTGAGTTTCAAGCCGTCAATTTCGCGCACAATCTGCGTGTCAGCCGCGCCGATTCTTCTTACAGGAGGTTCGCCGGTAGGCGGAAGCTATACAGGCAAAGGTGTGCAAAATGGACTGTTTATTCCTGCACTTGCAGGTGTCGGCGAGGCGGTAATTACCTATTCTTACACCAATAATAATGGCTGCTCGGCATCTGATACGATACTTCTGAAAGTCGTTCCAATGCCGACGGTTACCTTCAAAGAAACAAAGAACAAACTCTGCGTCCAATCTTCGCCGGTCACGCTCACGGGAGGCACACCAAGCGGCGGCATTTATAGCGGAAAAGGAGTGGAAAATGGACTATTTAATCCCACAATTGCCGGACTCGGAACGCATACACTCACGTATTTCTATGCCGACTCCAATGGATGTGAAAGCGCCGATTCTACCACACTAAGTGTCGTTCCGATGCCGACGGTCACGCTCACCGTACCCGAGAAAAACTACTGCACCAATACTCCACCCGTGACGCTTTCGGGCGGTACGCCAAGTGGTGGAATCTATTCAGGAATTGGCGTGAAGAATGGACAATTCGACCCGTCAATCATCGGCGAAGGAAGCTTTACGGTGCGATATGATTACACGGATGGGAATGGATGTTCGGGAAGTGATTCGGTGCGAATGAACGTTCATTCAACAAGTTCGATGACGGTGAATAAAACTGCAATTGATTCATTTACACTCAATGGCAAGACCTACACCACATCGGGAGTCTATACGCAAGTTCTTAGGAATATGAACAATTGCGACAGCATAATTACTCTTACGCTCACCATTACGACAACAGGCGTTGAGGAAGAAGAGACCACTCCGACAAGTATCATTTCCCCGAATCCTGTGAGTGATGAACTTATTTTTAGAGGATATTCGGGATTCGTGAGGATTACTTCTACACTCGGTCAGGAAGTATGGCGTGGGAATGTTGACAATGGCGCGCGCATCAGTGTGATGAATTATCCGAGTGGCGTATATTATGCGCGTCTCGGTGAACGTGTGTGTTGTATAGTGATTGCGCGGTAAATTCGATGATGAAAGAACCAGGGTTTCCGCATCAAAATTATATGGTATGAAATCCATTCCAATAGCCCTATAAGGGCGAAATAGTAATAGAAAGTACGTCCTATAATTCATAAAAGCTCCATCGGAGCGAAATAGTTGGGTTGTCTTTATGTCGCTCCTATGGAGCTTAATTTCAAAGAATCGTCCATTTTCTATTAAGATTTCGCTCCGATGGAGCTATCAGATGTTTTGATGCGGAAACCCTAATGAAAGAACGCTATATTTGCAATTTATTTGTAATTTTATAGTGAAATAACTGTATATCCACTGTAGAATTATCTATGAATACACTTCTCCTTCTTCTTTGCAGTATTGTTCTTATGTTCAGTAGTGCTTCCGCTCAGGAAATCCTCCAAGTCACGGGTGAAAACCCACATTATAAGCTCACCATTACCCGCGGCGGTAAGCCGATAGGGGATATAGAGATAGAACTTTTCCCCGATATAGCTCCCAAGCATTGTAAAAACTTCGACAGCTTAGTCGCGATTGGGTTTTATGACGGCACTGCCTTCCATCGTGTCATCCCCGGCTATATGATTCAGGGCGGCGATCCAAATTCACGTGATAAAGCAAGGAGTACATGGGGATATGGCGACACCTCGCAAACGACTGTTCCCGCTGAATTCTCCTCCAAGTCGCATCTCCGAGGAATACTCTCGGCAGCCCGCTTGGGTAATAACATCAACAGCGCCACCTCGCAATTCTTTATCTGTGTTACCTCCGTTACGAGTTGGAATGGACAATATTCCGTCTATGGGCAGGTAGTCAAGGGGATGGAAGTAGCTGATAACATCGTCAATTCCCCAAGAGACGGGAGCGACAATCCCCTCGAAAAAGTCGAAATGATCGTCGAAAAGCTCGCGGCAAGCAGCGTCGATGAAATGGTCATTGCGACGGATATTAAACTCTATCCCAATCCCGCATCGCATGCGCTACGATTCTCTACCTCATTGAATACTATAGCTATTACCGACGTACGAGTGACAGACATCACCGGCGCAGAATATGTAAACATGCACTATGCAGGACTCCCGATAAATGAACTCCATGTTCCGGTCGATGGTCTCGCGACCGGCGTCTATCTCCTCACCCTCACCGACGCGCAGCAGAAGGTGCGTGTGTTGAAATTTGTGGTGCAGTAATTCCCAAACCCAACCGAGCCGCTCGCGAAGAAGCGAGGGGCCCTAGGGAGGAGAATCCTTCCATCACAGCGTGATGGCACGTTTGTAGCAAGAGCACATCCAATGCGACACGACCCCATTCGGGGGCGAATGTTTATAGCAAAACGCCAAGCTAAGCTGTCACGACCCCATTCGGGGTCAAATGTTTATAGCAAAACGCCAAGCTAAGCTGACACGACCCCATTCGGGGTCGAATGTTTATAGCAAAACGCCAATCTAAGCAGACACGACCCCATTCGGGGTCGAATGTTTATAGCAAAACGCCAAGCTAAGCAGACACGACCCCATTCGGGGTCGAATGTTTATAGCAAAGCGCCAATCTAAGCTGACACACGACCCCATTCGGGGTCGTGTGTTTGTAGCAAAACGCCAATCTAAGCATGCTCGACCCCATTCGGGGTCGAATGTTTGTAAAGCCTTGCCGGATATTACGTTATAAAACAAGATAATAACGAACTTTCTACTTCAAACACACCTGCAAAATGGATATTGGACCCAAAAGCAACATAATTTACACCAGTCAGATTACCTTGATAGATATTGGGGGATTATTATACATTTCTAGTCTTCCGGCATTAGGTGCATATTATAGTTTTACTGGATGGTGTAAAATGGAAGTACTATTATCGATAATCCTATCGTTATGTATAGGTGGAATTGCAGTATTTATGTTCCGAAGGCTTATTCTAAAAATTTACATTCTGGAAGATAAAATAATCGTTTCACACCATCTTAATAGCAACTTTAAGGAATTATACCCGGCAATGATAGACAGAATTGAAGTATGCACACCTGTACGGAGCGATTTGATGTTCAATATACATTTAGCAGGAAAGCGAAAGCAGTATAATGTAGGTATTGATGATAGTGATCGAACACTCTGTGAAATCATCTCTGCTTGTCGAACTATGGGAATTTTCGTTGATGTAGATAAGTCAATTGCAAAACAAATTGGTATTGAACATCAGAATTGAAATGGATTCGTTGCATTCCCCAAGCAGACGGCACACTACCTGAGGTCAAGCACCTTGCCGGATATTACTTTATAAAACAAGAAAATAACTAAGCTTCTACTTCAAACACACCTGCAAAATGGATTTCCAACCCCAAAGTAACATAATTTATACCAGTCAGTTAACCATAACAGATTGGATTGGATTATTATCCTTTTCTATTATTCCGATAATCAGTGCATACTTTAGTTTTACTGGATGGTGTAAAATGGATGTATTATTATCTATAATCTTATCGCTATTTTTAGGTGGAATATTAATAACTATTTTGCGAAGGTTTATTTATAAATTTATTATAGTGGAAGATAAAATAATTGTTACAAACCATAATAATAGAAGCTATAAAGAATTATACCCGGCAATGATAGACAGAATTGAAGTATGCACACCTGTAAGTAGCGGTTTGATGTTCAATATATATTTAGCAGGAAAGCGGAAGCATTATAATGTTAGTATAGATGTTAGTGATCGAACCCTCTGTGAAATCATCTCTGTTTGTCGAACTATGGGAATTTTCGTGCATGTAGATAGGTCAATTGCAAAACAACTTGGTATTGAACATCAGAATTGAAATGGTTTGAATTTCCTGCCTGTCGTGCTTTTAGAATCTGACGTAAGCACGTATCTATAAAACGTCTGCAATAGTGCCAGAGAGCTCCGGTGAAGGTTATAAAATTTGTCATCCGCTGACGGGCTAAACGCGTACAAAAAGCACGAACTAACGTTGTAAAGCTACACGTTGAGTAAGCAATTCTGCGGTGGAATTTAGCGCATCGCTTATACGGACTTATTTTGTAAATTGCGGCGTGATAAAATGTAGTGTAACGTATTTTACTATTTTAAAAGATAGATACGATGAAAGTATTAATTGAAATACCTGATAGTGAAGCAACATTTGGAATGAAAGTGTTACATAGTCTTTCATTTATCAAAAAAGTGAAGCCAATGAGCAATGCAACAATTGCATTGTGGGAAGACCTGAAAGAAGCTGCTGAGCAAGTTCACTGCACAAGCAAGGCACGATACCATTAAAAACAGCGCAGGAACTGCTCAATGAGTTATAGTATTTAGTACATCGGAAGTCAATCTCTTGCCGATAATCACCCCATAAGTGTCAAAATACACAGTACCAATCCCGAAATCAGTAGCAAAAACACAGCCAATGCGATACGACCCCATCGGGGTCGAATGTTTGTAGCAAGAGCACAGCCAAAAAGACACGACCCCAGCGGGGTCGAATGTTTGTAGCAAGAGCACAGCTAAGAAGACACGACCCCATTCTGGTCGAATGTCTGTAGCGCTTGTCGAATACAAACTTCCTGAGGGGACCACGAGTAACTATTTTATCGGTATGTAGTTACGTTCGGTTATAATAACCGAACGGACATGAAATAATTGTATAGATTGGTGATATGTTGCCTATTTTGGACTGGAATAAATTCCAGCCCTACAATTTGCTTCGAGCCTACGGCTCTTTTTGGTATTTAATGTTTCGAAGTTGTATGTTTGTTTGCTAGTCCTATTCCATCCCAAAATCATGTCCAAACTCTACCTCGTATTTACGCTTCTCCTCCTCCTCGCATTCCCGCTCTCAGCGACCATTATTCCTGCTAATCCAACGAAATACACCACCGCGCTTGCGACGCTTGCGGCGGGCGATACCCTGATGCTCTCAGCCGGTAATTACACAAATAATCTTACACTCAAAAACAAAGTTGGTACTGCTGCAAGTCCGATTGTGATCATGGGACAAGGCGATGCCACGGTCTTTGAGGGACAGTCGTGTTGTAATACCGTAAGCATCACGCAATGCGCGTTTGTGGTAATTTCTCATCTTCGGCTTGATGGTATGAATCAGGAAGTCGATGCCGTGAAAGCTGAAGGTACCGCCGGGAATTGGGCGCACGATATCACGCTCGAATATATGACGATCGTGCAGTATGGCGCATCCCAACAGAATGTGGGAATCAGTACCAAGTGTCCGGCGTGGAATTGGACGATTCGTAAAAATCGCATCATCGGCGCCGGCACGGGCATGTATCTCGGGAATTCGGACGGTACGAAACCGTTTGTGAATGGCGTGATTGAGTATAATTACATCGGCAGTACGGTTGGATATAATTGTGAAATTAAACATCAAATCAATGGTCAGCGCGAACTCCTCCCCGAGACGTCGGTTGACGCCAAAACCATCATCCGGCATAATGTTTTTATGAAAGATTCGCTCTCTTCTACCGGCGTCAGCGCGCGGCCGAATCTCCTCGTTGGTGGCTTCCCGACGACCGGACCCGGCATGAATGATTATTATGAAATTTACGGTAACTTCTTTTATAATAATCCGGTAGAAGCATTATTTCAAGGAACAGGGAATATCACGCTCTATACTAATATTTTTGTGAATCATTTTAATCCCGACGGTTTCCGCACGGTGTATATCACCCCGCAGAATGGAGTGAGCCCGCAGGATGTGAAGGTGTATCATAATACGATATGGACGGCATCTGCGACGGGCGGCTTGCGGCTCTACAACCGGAATGCGAATTACCGGCAATACTGTTATGGCAATGCAGTATTTGCACCCGCTGCACCGATTTCCAACTTCCCGGATACGCTTGATAATGTGATGGGGAAATACACCGATGCAAGCGCGTATTTCCTTGCTGCTACGGAAGATATCAGCACGCTTAATCTCTACCCTCAAAACGGTCGTCTCACGGGTGCGCCAACGCCGGACTCTGCATTTAGGCAATCAAATTCCCGTTTGGATTTCAATCACGACGCCTATCAATGGACCTACCGCGGCGCCTATTCGGGCTGCTGCACGAATCTCGGCTGGAAACTACAGCTTGATACAATGCCCACACCCAAAGAAGTGACATCGGTCGATGAACACGCGGAGGAGTCATGCGTGATACTTGCGCCGAATCCGGTGCGTTCACTTCTACGGATTTCATCGCCGGCGATGCGCTGTACACGTATTACTCTCACGACCATCACGGGCGAACAAGTCTTTGCAAATGAATGTGATACATTCGAAGTAAGTATAAACTTGGAGGCGCTGCCACCAGGAATATATCTTGTGAGAATAAATGGCGAGAGTCCGAGAAAATTGTGAAGTGGTGATGGAGGTGGGGTGCCATCACAGCGTGATGGCATGTTTGTAGCAAATAATTTCCAAGCGGATGCGCACATTCGACCCCGAATGGGGTCGTGGATGTCATTAGGGCTCAACATGCTACAAACATTTAATCACTCTGGGATTCAAGAGGTTACTATTTTGTAAATGTGAATTTTTGATTGCAGCTTAATCACACGTTTGTAGCTAATAGTTTCCCTGCAAGAACACATCTTCGACCCCGAATGGGGTCGTGGATGTCATTAGGGCGTAACATGCTACAAACGTTTCATCCCGCTGGGATTTAAGAGGTTACAATTTTGTAAACGTAATCCTCAATCACAGTGTGATCACATGTTTGTAGCACGAAGCATATCGTAATCCGATAAGACCCATCGGGATCGAACGTTTATAGCATGGGCATTGTCAAGCAGGCACGACCCCATCGGGGTCGAACGTTTGTAGCAAGAGCACATCTAAGCAGATACGACCACATCGAGGTCAACGTTTGTAGCGTGCCATGTAAACATAAGTTGAATAAATACAAATAGTAGCACAACAGTTTGACCGTTTTGTTAAGAAAAAATATTATATTTCTTAGTACATAACCAACACATTTCATAGTGTTGAAATCTTAAACTATTCAATAACAAACTAGATATGGTAAATGTATTGACTGAAATCATAATCAACAAACCTGTTGACATAGTTGCCGATTACGCAAGTAATCCGGAAAATGCTCCTGAGTGGTATGTGAACATCAAATCTGCGGAATGGAAGTCACCAAAGGATTTGGTTGTCGGTTCACAGGTTGCTTTTACAGCACATTTCCTCGGTAGAAAACTTGCCTATACGTATGAATTTATTGAAGTAATACCAAATCAAAAACTTGTCATGCGGACAGCCGAGGACCATTTCCGATGGAGACAACCTACACATGGACTGCAATTGACAACCATACAACAAGAATGACATTACAAAACAAAGGCATTCCATCGGGTTTTTCAAAATTGTTTGCACCTTTGATGGCAACCATGATGCGTAAAGCAAATACAAAGGACTTGATTACCATTAAAAAGATTCTCGAAAATAGATAGCACTAACCATATCGAATGCGATACGAATCCATCGAGGTCAAGTGTTCCTTGCACGAAGCTAACAATAAAACAGACAGATAAATAATTTAACCACTTTACAAATAACAACATGAGAAAATTAATATTCTTTATGCACACGTCATTGGACGGTTTTGTGGCAGGAGTAAACGGGGAATTGAACTGGGCAAAATTAGATGAAGAAATGTTTGACTTTGTCGCTACAATGACCGCACAAGCCGACACTGCGTTGTATGGTCGAGTGACCTATGAGTTGATGCAGAGCTATTGGCCAACAGCCGGCAACAAACCAAACGCATCCAAACACGATAAAGAGCATTCTGCTTGGTATGCAAAGGTTGCAAAGGTTGTGTTGTCAACGACAATGAGCGAGGAAGGTCTTGAAAACACAACAGTTATCGGCGACCACCTTGCCGACAACATCAATTCCATAAAAAACCAAGATGGGAAAAATATCCTCATTTTCGGAAGTCCTCGCGCATCACATTCATTACTACATCTGGGTCTCATCGACGAGTTTTGGGTATTTGTTAATCCGATTTTACTCGGAATCGGTATGCCATTATTTAAAGGTGTGACCGAGATAACAAAACTGAATCTCCTCGAATCAATCACTTTTCCTTGCGGAGTAATTGCACTTCATTACGAAACAAAACGCGATAAATAGTGCACTGATACATATAAAAATTCGGTACAAAAGACTGCCACATAAACGAAAGATGAACGGTAACTGCAGACTACAAATTCTCTAAAGTTGGGTTTTCATGCTTGGTAGTTGTGGAAATTTTCATTTACAAGTTGTGATTCATAGGAAGTTCTTTGGGTACTTTCATAGCTTGTTTGTACCTGCATCCCATTGGTGACCATAGCATAAATTCTTCTAAAGATTCGACATCTCACAGTCTGAATTCACCATTTCCAGCAATCGTATCAGTCATACTATTGAAAATTATGACTATATGCGTCATTGGTTTGTTCTCGACATAAATTGTGCATTACATCAAATATTTATTGTTATTCAATAAATAAATGTTATTTTGCGATATAATTTTAATGTATATCAATTATGCTGTCGTGGCAATTATGTCAAAAACAAACAACGTCGTCTTTTGGGGCTTGTATAGTATTGCTTGGCTCATCTTTGTTGGCCTCTCTATTGAGGCAGGAGGATTGGTCGTAAATTTCTTTTTCAGTCTGTACAAGCCCGAATTTGTCCAAAATTTATATCAAAAATTGGATTTAAGTGAAATGTATAATCTTAGCAAATGGGCTTTTTACGGTCTCTATAGCTTTATTTTATCCATTTCAATTTTAAAAGCTTGCCTATTTTACATAGTTATAAGTCTTATGCATACAATGGATTTATCAAAACCGTTCAGCACTTTTGTTTCGAAACAAATTACACTCATCAGTTACTTCACTCTATCGATTGGACTATTGAGTTATGTAGCTCGGCAAACAGCGAATAATCTGCAGCATCACGGATACGAAATTGACCAACTGCATCAGTTTTGGGTTGATAGTGAGGCGTTTGTTTTAATGGCGGCTGTCGTCTATGTCATAGCGACGATTTTCAAAAAGGGAGTTGCAATTCAAAACGAAATTGATTTAACAGTATAATTATGCCAATCATTGTAAATGTAGATGTCATGATGGCAAAGCGAAAAATGTCGCTGAATGAGCTGTCAGAAAAAGTGGAACTAACCCTTTCTAACCTTTCGATCTTGAAAACAGGGAAAGCTAAAGCTATACGGTTCAGCACGTTAGAAGCTATCTGCAAAGCGCTGAACTGTCAGCCCGCTGATATTCTAGAATACGTTGAAGATCCCCAAAACTAATTTGTGAAATAGTACTGTTCTTTGACGATTTATTGGAGGCGTTTGCAACCTGCTTGCCTGCAACTCTGTTCCGCTCAAGACTGAAACATAGTAGATTAGTTTCAACGAAAAGACGCTGAGAACGCAAAGATTTAGCTCTGCATCTCTGCGCCTTTGCGTTAAAAATTCACTAGCACAGTCATCTACCTGCTACATGCAGACCCGCAGTATGTAAATTCGGTTGATCTTTCTCATCAAACCACAAAAATTAATCAAAGAAAAAAAATAATTTGCGCAACTCAAAAGTTGCGTTTATATTTGCAACCAAAAAGTTGCGTAATTAAAATTTGAACAATGAAACAAGACATATTCCAAGCAATAGCTGACCCAACTCGAAGGGCAATATTAGCGTTGATAGCGATGCAAGCACTTACACCCAATGTACTTGCAGATAAATTTGATATGAGCAGACAGGCAGTGTCGAAGCACATTAAAGTATTACAGGAATGCGAACTCGTGATACCTGAGCAGTCCGGCAGAGAAATTTATTATCATTTGAATCCAACAAAAATGCAAGAATTGGATAATTGGCTCGCACAATTCAGAACATTGTGGGAGACTCGATTTAGCCAACTTGACAACGTTTTATTAACTCTTAATCAACAAAAACAATGAGCATGAAACTCTTCTTCGACTTCACGGTCGATACGACTACAAACACAATCAATATCAAGCGAGAATTCGCAGCCGATCGTGTAACTATTTGGGATTGCTATACGAAGTCCGAGCTTCTCGACCAATGGTGGATGCCGAAGCCATGGAAATCAAGAACAAAAACGATGGATTTCCGTGAAGGCGGCCGGTGGCATTATGCTGCCGTTGGACCAAATGGTGAAGAACACTGGTCAATTGCCAGTTATGTAAAAATTGAACCTCTACAAGTATTTACTGCCGATGATGCCTTTGCTGATGCTGATGGCAATATCAATCCGCAAATGCCGCAATCACAATGGATAATGAATTTCAGTGACATGGGAAATAATACCATGGTGCATGGAATCATGCAGTTTCCTGACCTCGCACAGCTCGAGCAAACCATCGCAATGGGCTTTAAAGAAGGTCTGACAATGGCGATGGAAAATTTAGATGCTATACTAGCAAAACGGTAAAACCCGATTTAATCTACTAGACAAAGTATTATTCAAAGTTTAATAACAGAAAAATGATTCCAAAAACATTTACAGCTGAACGGATTTTTAAAGCAGCAAGAAAAGATGTTTGGCGTGCTATAACAGAAAAAGACTTGATGAAGCAATGGTATTTCGATTTACCGGAATTTAAAGCAGAAGTTGGATTTACGTTTGAGGTGACAGGTGGCGAACCCGGCGGCACTCAATACCTGCATCATTTCGAAATTGTAGAGGTAATCCCCGAACGTAAACTCATGCATACATGGACTTTTGTGGGATATGAAGGCATATCCTATCTTTCCTACGAATTATTTGATGAAGGAGAGTACACAAAATTAATACTAACCCATTCGGGACTCGAATCATTCCCTGCCGATATTCCCGACTTTGAATATCACAAATTTGAAATCGGATGGAATCATATTCTCGATATCTCTTTGAAAAATTTCTTAGAACAATAATTACACACAACCATGAACAACACTTTACAATTTGATTTTACCGTCGACAAAGCAGCGAAAACAGTTTATATAACAAGAGAATTTGCAGCCGCACAATCCCTGGTATGGGATGCCTTTACCAAAGCAGAAATCCTTGATCAATGGGTGGCACCGAAGCCGTGGACATCAAAAACAAAGTATATGAATTTTGAAGTTGGCGGGAAAAGATTCTATGCGATGGTAAGTCCTGATGGATATTCAGGTTGGATAATTCAGGAATATACGTCCATTACTCCAATTACTAATTTTAAACTGCATAATGCTTTTGCAGACAAAGATGAAAATCCTCAACTGCCGGGTTCGGAGTGGGACTATACTTTTAGCGAACAAATCGGCATCACAACAGTGCGTATTTCGATTTACAATGAATCACTTGCCCGTATGGAGAAAATGATTGAAATGGGCTTTAAAGAAGGATATACTGCAACCTTGGATTACTTGGAAAAACTATTGGAAAATTTATCGAAACCAATCTAAGCTGATGTAATATAATATACTTTATAACTATTTGAGAATCAAAATCAGTTTTAACGCAAAGTTCGCAAAGGTTATCGCAAAGTTCGCAGAGGTTTGTATGAAAGAAACAAGTAGTTTAAATAATAACATCTTTGCATACTTTGCGATTCCTTTGCGCACTTTGCGGTTAATCTCCGAATTGCTAAAATTACTGATGCTATTAAATGTGATGCGGAAACCCATCGTAGAATACAGTAAAGCAAGATAACAAAACAACGTAAGTGAAAAGTAATTATATAGTTATATGATTATACATCAGCAAATCGAAGAGTATATTGCCATACAACCCGAACCTAAACGCAGCGACATGCAAGAGCTGCACCGAATGATTCTACGCGCAATGCCAGCATGTAAAGTATGGTACTTGGATGGTAAAAACGATGAGGGTAAAATTGTTTCGAATCCTAATATTGGCTATGGACTTCAGACCATACACTATGCCGATGGCACTTCTAGAGAGTTCTATAAAATTGGTTTGAGTGCGAACACCACCGGCATCTCTGTCTATATCCTCGGTATCAAAGATAAGGCATACTTAGCCGAAACGTATGGAAAAGATATAGGCAAAGCAAGTGTGACAGGGTATTGTATTAAGTTCAAATCACTGAAAGACATACACGTTGATGTGCTGTTAGAGGCAATACGATATGGGGTTAAGGCAGAGCATGAGAATTAGTGAGCAGAAAATGTGGATTTCTGTATATATTCCATCTTCAATCACAGCGTGATCGCACGTTTGTAGCTACAATTTCCTGTGTAAAAACCATCTTCGATCACAGCGTGATCGCACGTTTGTAGCAAACAATTTCCTGTGTAAAAACCATCTTCGATCACAGCGTGATCGCACGTTTGTAGTAGACAATTTCCTGTGCAAAAACCATCTTCGATTACAGCGTGATCGCACGTTAATATCAGACAATTCCCAGCCGAAAACGCATCTTCGACCCCGAATGGGGTCGTGTAATTCATTGAGATGTAACCGGCTACAAACATTGAATCCCTCTGGGATTTAAGAATTAATTACTGTATAAATGCTAAATACTGTTACTGGTTTGATAAAGATTATCTCACCTGCAGCTACATCAATCATCGCCATGTCATCTTGCGGCAGCATTATGGGCAGTTGTGTCATGTGGGTAAGAGACATATACATCTCATCTCTTAGTACTGGTAGGATTAGTGATATACCAAATCTTTGCCGTAGAATCACCGCTTGCTGTCACGATTTTTGAGCCATCAGGACTCCATTGAGCCACATTGACCCAAGAAGTATGTCCTTTTAGGGTGAAAAGTTTTGTTCCACTTGAACTTGACCAAATTATTACCGTACCATCTGCACTCGATGTTGCAATTTTTGAACCGTCAGGACTCCATTGGACGTCTGTAACATAATGAGTATGTCCGCTTAATATAAAGATTTTATTGCTCGTTAGGGCAGACCAGATAATTGTGGTCTTATCATCTCCCGCGGTTGCTATTTTCATGCCATCAGGACTCCATTGAACACCATCAATTTTATCCTTATGTCCTTTTAAGGTAAAAATCTTTTTTCCGTTTGTTGCTGACCAAACTACTGCCAGAGAATCTCCGCTCGTTGTTACAATTTTTGAACCATCAGGACTCCATTGCACAGATGTAACAAATCTATTGTGTTCTTTTAAGTCAAATTGCATAGTACCAAGTGTTGGATTTAGAGTCTGAGAATGAGAATGGGCATTTGTTGGATTAGTGATAAACCAAGTCTTTGCAGTAGAATCCCCACTAGCTGTCGCTACTTTCGAACCATCTGGACTCCATTGTACTGCTTCGACCCAAGAATTATGACCTTTCAGCGTAAAAAGTCTTTTTCCATTACCAGCAGACCAGATTATTGCAGTTGCATCCGAGCTAGCAGTCGCTACTTTCGAACCATCCGGACTCCATTGTATATCATTAACCCACGTTACATGTCCTTTTAAGGTAAAGATTTTTTTGCCTGTTAATGCCGACCATATTATTGCAGTAGAATCATCACTTGCAGTTACTACTTTACGTCCATCCGGACTCCACTGTACGTCGTTGACTTCGTCTATGTGTCCTTTTAACGTAAAGATTTTTTTCCCATTCTTAGCTGACCATATTATGGACGTAGAATCTGAACTTGCTGTTGCTATCTTTGAACCATCCGGACTCCATCTCGCAGTTACGACAAAAGAAGTATGGCCTTTTAAATCAAACTTGACAGTACCCTGTGTTTTAGTTGGAATATGTGAATAGACTCTTGTTACGATCAAAACAATTGCTAAGATATAGATTATGACGTTCATTATTTTGTATATTCTCATGGCTTTACTATTTGTGAATTGTAATAATTTTCCACTACGACAAGCACTGAATTCTGACTGGAACATAATATCAATACATCCTCTTGTATAATTCCCTCCAAAAAAGCTCAAAACACCATCTGCTACCTAATCGATTGTTACCATAACATCTTGCCGGTGTTATTAGGTAAAAATAAATCAACTGTCTAGACGGAAAATTCGGCTAAAGCCATTGGGTCTGTGGCATACCATCACCACCAGCCAAAGCTGGAGGCAATTCAAAGGATATTCACAAAATCCCAATCCAAAATTGGATGCCGCAGGCAACAATCCACCTGACTAGACTCCAGCTTCAGCTGGAGGAAGGGAGAGAGGAGGAGATAAGAATCCATCAAAACACCAGCCCCACCCCCACATACACATTCCTCCCCACCGACGGAAGATTATTCACACTCGAATATTCCCAATAATTTTTATCGAGGATGTTTTCGATGCCTGCTTGAAGGGTGATGCCGAGCCCGAGCGGGAGTCCGCCATGAAAGTCGAGCAGAGCATAACCCGGCGTTTCGTCTTCGGCGGAAATTGTGCGGGAAAGGTTGGTTTGTCGTGCGGTGAGACGGCTGCTGAGTTCTGCCCAGTACTGTTCACGTTCCCAACGGATTTTCGCGCTCAGTTCCATCGGCGGCATCCATGGGAGCGACTCATTCAGGTCGAGCGCGCGACCAATTTGCCAGCGATAGGTGGTTCTGCCGCTCCATTCTTCATCAAACGCAAGCCAGCATTCGGCTTCTATGCCTGCGACCGTCGCCGCACCGATATGTTCATACCGCCGGAATGCCTGAGGAAATTGCTTATTCGTCGTGTCCGGCGCGATAATCGTACGTCCTGCTATGTAGTTTTCCATCACATTGACAAACGCAGCAGCCTTCATCTGCAGCTTGCCGGGTTCAGCATGCTGAATCCCCACTTCACCCTGCCAGCCGCGTTCGGGCGCAAGGTCAGGATTCCCCATATAAATAGCATTATCAAGAGGATTATACAGATAAAAACCATAATTCTCAAAATGCGTCGGCAGCCGTGAAGCGCGCGCCGCCATCAGGCGCAGGGAAGTTTGATTGGAAATCATGTATTCTATTGAGGCATTGATACTTCCGGCGACAGGACTGCGCGCGATATCGGGTGAATTCCAGAACGCCGCAAACGCATTTTTACCCTCCGTATCGGTGAGTGAGCGTCGGGAATAATCGACACGGGCAGCGACGCGGTAGCGGAAATCGCTATCCTGCGAACCATAATTCCACTCGGCTGCGAGCGCCGTAGTCAGATTGTCCACACCCGCAAGATTAATCAATTTCATCGGTGCGCCGGTCGTAATCGGTATCATACGCATTGCGGCAAACGCAGAAAGATGGTAGATATCTACCGTCATTTGCAAGATATGTTCCTTCGAAGCAAAGATCATCTGCCCAAATAATCCCGCCGTCTGCGTCGCGCCGTCCATTGGCATGTACATGCCGGGCATGATCACCCGTTGCTCGATTTCCTGCGTGCTCCTCGCATAATCATCCATAAGATGATCCACGGAATTCCAATAAATTTTAGCAGTTACAAGCGGAATAAGCTCGAGACCGAGCGCATGCGATAGTCCGCACTCAGGATATTCGACTCCGTTTTTGTGGCGTCCATGATGAGCGCAGGATACCCGATAGCACGGGCATTATCGCGGATATACCCGATGGAAATCTCCTGTTCAGCCGGCAAACGCTGCAGAATATCAAGCTTGTAATTCTCCTTTTCAAAACCCGAATTGCCAATCGTTCTGCCGCCACCGGCGGAATAATCACCCGAACGTTTCACCGAAAATGAACCGCGCGCTGCTGTATTATTAAGCGAATAATTTACACTGCCACGCACGCGCCCAAAAGGAGCATTGCTCGATGCGCTGAGTTCGGCATTGCCGGTAAGTCCTTCGTAAAAAGAGGGTTTGATGGTGACGAGATTGAGTGAACCTCCCTGTGTCTGTCCCGTAGAAAGGTCACTTGAGCCGCTGCTCAACTCAAGCTGTCGGAGATTTTCGGGTTCGACGTATGCGGTAATTGGATCCATCTTATCGACACATGCGGCGTGCATTTTCATGCCGTCGATGGTAATTGCTATCTGTCCGCCGCTCATGCCGCGGAGTGTGGGCTCAAGCGCAAAATTTGCACGGCGGATGAGCGCTACGCTTGGTTCGGACTGCAGGGCTGCCTCGATGGTGGAAGTATGACGTGGTGGGGGAACAGTAGTCAACGCGCGATCAGCTTCGATCACAATTGCTTTTTTGATGGAATAGGACTTCTTGGTGGTAGTTGAGTCCGAAACGGCGGGCTGCTTTTTCTTCTCGGTCTGCGCGGTGGCAACTCCCGTGTAAAGAATTGTGCAACACAGCGTTAGGACGAGGGATCTCATAAAGTTATCATGAAGAATTGCTGACCTATATTCGTACCCGCACGCTCGAGTGCGAGATTGATTTTCCATTCACCGGTCATGATAAAATTCACTTTTCCGGTGTAGTGTCCCTGACCTTTGTCAATTGGATTCACATTATTAGGCGAACCGTGTCCCATGCTCGGCATTTCGGGAGTGATGGTCATCGTGAGGTCATCGATAGGTGTGTAAACGTCGGAAGCATTTGAAAAAACAGCAAATTCCACATCATTCATTCCGACGATGGGTTTGGCTATCGGGAGCATTGCAAGGATCATTTCTTTACCGTCGGAGTCCATAAATATCTTGGGTGGGAACGTACCTTTAACGACAGAGATTGGAAATGTCAACGTGCCTTCTTTCGTTGCAATAGTACGGAAGCTGATAGAGAGCGACCATTTTTGTGAGTCATTCCCCACCATGGTAAAGATCGCTGCAACCGGAAAGAGGTCACCACTTATCTGCGTACTTGTCGGCTGCTCGGTCGGACAGGAATGCGTCATCGACCCCATATCCATTTGTGGATTCAGCGTTAATTGAGCGTCTCGAATGACGGCATTTGTCGCTGAGTCGAGGGCGCGGATATAGAGCTGATTGTAGCCGGTGCGGAGCGTGTCGTCGGCGTAAAGTTCAATTTTTGTACCGGCAGAGAATCCTTCGGCAAGTTTGATTTTTTGAATGGACGTTGGTATTGTCGGGGTCACGCCGGTATCGTTTTTACTGCATGACATGAGTGTGACAACGAAGATGATGACAGAGAAGAGAGTACAATTTTTCATAACACTTGAATTTATTGGTTATAGAATCATAAACAAGCATAACAGGCACATTCCGACCGGGATACGTTCTACAAAACTACCGAAAAATTCCGACCTGATTTCCTGCGCTGCGCCGCTTATCAGCCGTTTGCCTACAAGTCTTTTTTGTTAAATTTCATCAGTGAAACAGTATAGGGCACTGCCACCCACAGCAGGAGAATACCAAGCGCGATGATCATTCCGAGCGTCGTGCCGAAGAAATCCTTGAAAATTGCGCCTGTATAACCCATCATTGCCGAGACATCAATATGAAGTAATATCAGTACCCGGGCAAGGTCAATCGGATTGAGAGCGGTAATGCCGACCATGATTTTTTCGATCGGGTAGTCGGCGAATTGAAAGAGAAGAAACAGCACGAGCCCGTCGAACATCAGCGCAAAAAACAGCCACGCCATGATGGCAATCCCGATGCCCTTGGCTTTGTCGCGGGTGAGAATCGCACTCAAAAATGCAATTGATACAAATACCGCCGTGATGCAGAGTCCCATCGCAATCATGATAAGTCCCACATCCGGCGGGGCATAGACATAAATCGGGATACCGGCGCCGAGGAGAAACGCAAGCTGCATCGAGAGGGTGAGCCCCCAAAATAAACTCCACCAAATCGTCGAACGGCGAATGGGCTGACTGAGAAGGAGTTCGATAAATTCAGAACTGTTATAGAGATAAATCGTTGAAAAAATTAACGATACCAACGGCACCGTGAGCAGGATCACATTGAGCAGTGTTAGAATTCCCTTGGATGTATTATCCTCGACACTGAAAATTCCCCAGGAGAGCGCGGCAAGGAGCAGGGTATAAACCACGACAATATTGCTCCGCACGATATTGAGCACGATGTACGTTATTATTCTATTCATGAGATTGATTCTTCAAAATAGTGGCAATTGCCTTGGAAATTTTCTCTTCACCGGTGAAATTTTTGAGGTCATCGACGCTTTTGTGGAAACGCACCGCGCCATCCTGCATGAAGACAATCGACGTCACAAGGTCATCGAGTTCGCTGAGCAAATGCGACGTAATCAGCGTGAGTTTGCCATTCTGCTTTTCGGTAAGTATTTTATCCTTGAGTACTTCCGAAGAGAGCGGATCGAGCCCCGCAGTGGGTTCGTCGAGAATGATAATTTCCGGCTTGAACAAAAACGCCAGCGTCGCACTCACCTTCTGCGTCGTGCCACCGGAAAGCGTGCGCATGCGTTTGTCCTCCATTCCGGCAAGATGAAAATCCTCGATGAGCGATTCGTCGGTGGCAATGTCCCGGTTTTTGGTGGTAGAAGCGCGGATATCTTTCACCATATCAATCACTTGGCGAATGGTCATATTGTCGGGATAGCGCCCGATTTGGGGCATGTATCCTATGTGCCGGCGATAGGCGAAGTTGTTCGTGATCGACTCCCCAAACACCGCAATTTTCCCCTCGCTCGGGATCACCATCGAGAGAATGGATTTAATCAGCGTGGTCTTGCCGCAACCGTTCGGACCGATGAGCGCGACGCATTCACCCTTGGAAAACGTGAGATTCACCGAACGCAGCGCCGGCATTTTCCCGAAATTTTTACTGAGGTTGGTAATTTCAATCATAGTCGTACAAAAAAAAAAAAAACCCGCGGGGGGAAAAAAAAAAAGTACTACGAAAACGTTACACAGGTAGCTCAAAGCAACACTGGAACTCTGTGAAAAACTCTGTGAAACTGTGACTCAACAAGAATCATAAAAAACATTATAAAACTGTTTGTAACCTTCTTAGGGGATCGAAACGTGCAAACATCAGCCGGCACCTCTTCGGTCGACCCTTTTGGAATTATAACGGCAACGCATGCATGCGCGGCAAGGTATCAATAAAATTATCAGGCGTTAAGCTCGGCATCATCTTCTCGGATTTATCGAGGAGTGACACCATAAAACTCCGAAAAAGCAGCATCGCAGGAGGATTTTTCTCGACAATTACCGAGAAAATACTCAGCGGGTGATACGGCACATCGCCCGTGCCGTTTTTGTCTAAATCATACCCCTCATATTTATCCCAGTAATTCCCGTTGAACGTATTTAACACTAAGCTCCCATTTGTTGCTACGTCAAATGTATTGCTGATGAAATTATTACCCGCAATGGTATTATCCATACAATTTGCCTGAATTTTCATTCCCCAGCCATTGGACCCGAAGATGTTTTTCTCGACCAGAATTCGACTCGTGCCCTCCATGTAAATTCCCGAAGTATTGCGGCTGAATCGATTACCGATGATATAGCTGTCGGAGATTTCTTTCAGCATGAGTCCGTAGGCGGCGTCGCCCCAGTTTTCGATGAAGGTATTGCCGAACATCTTGACCTTGTGCGTGAACATCACAGCCACGCCTGCGCCGTTATTTTTAAAGACATTAGAGATGTACGCATCACTATTGGAGAACATAAAGTGCAGTCCGTACCTGATATTTGCCGTTGATACATTCCGCCAAATCACGGAATTGGTCACAAATTCGAAATATATCCCGTCGCGGTGACCGCTGATGGTATTGCCGATAATCTGCAAGCTGTCGCTTTTCCAACAGTGAATACCATTGCCGATTTGTTGTTCTTCAATGCCATACGCGGTGATTCGATTATTCTTCACCACGCATTTCCGGCAGTACTGCAGGTAAATTCCAAAGAAGGTATCATCGACAATATTATCAATAATCGTCACATCATGGCTGTCATAGACTTTAATGCCGCAGGGGTCGTTCAGCGTGGCATATCCTGAGCGTATCACTTTGAATCCACGCATAGTTACATACGGTGCTTTGATAGAAATTACTTCGGATTTCCGTTGCCCGTCGATCACCGGACGTCCGAGACCGATGAAGGTAATGGACCTAGCAATAATGATATTTCCTTCTTTGTAGTGTCCCGCGTGTACGACCACCGTATCATAATCAGCGCAGAGCGCAAGGGCGGCCGATATGGTCGTGTGCTTCTGTCCTGCGCCGACATCGAATTGAGTCGCGGAAGTCGAGCAATAGCGCCAGCGATGATGAGGAAGAATTCGGAGAACGCACAGAAGCCCAACGGGCTTCGCAATGATGAAGGGGAAGCATAATCAAGTTCAACCCCGAAGGGGTTTAATTAGCCCATACTGTCATTAAACCCTTCGGGGGGTTGGCTTTGTGGTTTTGAAGTTCGGGATGGAGAAACAGTACCAGCGTTATAATTTTAAATAGAGAGATGGTTTTCCAAACGCAGGTAAATTAACGAGTTCCGGCATCCCAAGTGGTCATCTCACCCTGAAGCGATGCATTATACACCATAGCACTGTCCTTGGAGGCAAATGCTGCAATAGTGCCGCCCATCGGACCGCTGATGATACCGCCCTTTATGCAGGACATTTTCTCAACGGCTGTAATGGTATGCGGCGGGAGATAATCACAGATATAATACGTGGCGCTAAGCGTTTTGTCAGGATGCGCTTTGGTGTAATTGATCATACAAATACCATCGTCAAATTTTGCGCATCTGCCTTTTGTGGTAATGAGTTCGCATGCGAACCTCGGGTCGGCGATCGTCATCTTGCAATTCTCGCATACATCGGAATTAAACGTGATGGGTTCGGGCGTGCCGGAGCTCCCGCAGGAGGTGAGCATGGCGGTCAGCAGTACAGTAGCGGCGAGAGTTGCCGTACGTTTTTTGCGAATTTTGGTAAGAATCTTCGACTCGCGGAGAACGAGTATTGTCATTAATACACCGCCTGCCATGAGAAGATAGCCGCCCACGTCGGGAATAGAGAAAGCGCCAAAATTGAGGAGCTTTTTAAAACCAATCAGCGGCGGCTGATACGACATTCCGGGTACGATGATAGCGGCATTGGGGTCTAAATTGTGCCCATAATCATACTCCCATCGCCAGAAATCGACCATCGAGAGAATGCCGAACAGCAGGAAGAGCGTAAAGAGCGTATAGAGGATTTTTTTACGTGCAAGGAGCGCCGTCAGAATGCTGAAAGCGGCGTAGAAACCAATTATATAAACGAGGATTGTAAATTCAATAAAATCATGGGGATGGATTTGTTTCATGCCGATATAGTGATTCAATCCGTTCACAATCTGCAGATCGCCGCCTATTTTATCGGCAAAAATGAGAATGCTGAGTCCTTCGGGATATTGCGGTGCGTCGAGTTCGATGCGCCAGATTGGGTAAAACACCGAAGCGATCAAGAGTCCGGCAATGATAAACAATGTCACCCGCGATAACCCTGAAATTTTGCTGTTCGTATTCATAATATCAAGAGAGAATACCGTCAAAATGGATAAAAAAGGGAGCAAAACAGCCACGGTCGGTGTTCTGCTCCCATTTCGTAACACCTTCGAAATTATTTAGTTGCAGGTGCTTTGCCGTCAATTGTATTACCAAGACTAAACATCAGCGGCACATTGCTGCCTGCAGGTGACACGCGGATATAACCCTGCATTTCCTGATGCAATGCGCTACAGAAATCTGTGCAATACATCGGGAAAATTCCTACTTTTTCGGGTATCCATTTGAGGGTCGCCGTTTCACCCGGCATGATGAGGAGTTCGGCATTGATCGCGCCTTTGATCGCAAATCCATGCGGCACATCCCAGTCCTGCTCAAGATTCGTCACGTGGAAATACACCTCGTCGCCCATTTTCACACCTTCGATATTATCGGGACTAAAGTGCGAACGGATAGCGGTCATATACACATGGACTTTATTGCCTTCGCGAACGACTTTCGATTCTTTCTCGCCCTTGGTGACATACGCGTGTTTATTCTCGTCAATTTTGAAAATCTTGACTTGATTTTTACGAATTAAATCCGCCGGCGCTGCCTGTGCATAATGCGGCTCGCCAATGGTCGGGAAGTCGAGAATCATCTGCATTTTTTCGCCGCTGATGTCAAAGAGTTGCGCGCTTTGGCTGAGCTCAGGACCGGTTGGGAGGAATCTGTCCTTCGTAATTTTATTATATGCAATAAGATACTTGCCGAATGGCTTTTTGCTGTCACCACCGGGCACGCACAAGTGACCGACAGAATAGAAGGTCGGAACTCGGTCGAGGACTTTGAGGTCCTTGATGTTCCACTTGACCACTTCCGACGACACAAAGAACGAAGTATAAGCATTGCCTTTACCGTCAAATTCTGTGTGGAGAGGTCCGAGACCCGGCTTTTTCACTTCACCGTAAAGCGCTGCTTCGTATTTAATGACATTGATACCGTCGAATTGACCATCGAATGCTTTATTGGCAATTGCTGCCTGTACTTTATCAAAACTAAACACCGGAATCAGTGCGGCTAATTTACCGCTGCCGACGATGTATTCACCGGTAGGATCCACATCACAACCGTGAGGTGATTTAGGGCAGGGAATCATATAGCAAATGTCGGTAAATTCTTTCGTATCAAGCACCATCACATCGGTTTTCATTTCGGATGTAGCCGAATGCGTGGCGTCGCTGTAGGTGTTGTGAGCATATTTTGCGGGTACTTTCTTGCCTTTGCCTGCCTTGATATATTCCTCGGCTTTTTTCCAGTTGACTGCCATGATGAAGTCTTTATCACGTTGAGATGCATTGACTTCGAGGAGTGAATTGGCTTGTTCGGTATTGTAGCAGGAGAAGAAGAACCAGCCATGGGACTTGCCTTTACCGGCATGACTGAGGTCAAAATTCACACCCGGACACGCAAGCTGGAAGGCAATGTCCATCTTCCCGTCGTCCTTACCCACGCTGATAAAGCTGAGGTAACCTTTGAAATTTTGCTTGTAGGTGTTGATTGCTACATCACCGTCGGCATTGTCGGAAGGAACGCTAAATCTTGTCCCTGCAATGACATACTCGGTATTTTCCGTAATAAACGGCGAGGAGTGATTGCCGGCACTATTCGGTAATTCTATAATCTCGACAGTGCGGAAGGTTGTGAGGTCGATCCGTGCCACGCGCGGCGTATTATTAGCATTGCCAAATACCCATCGACCATCGACTTCGCCATTGGTTTGAGACATTTCGGTATGGTGGAGGTCATCCCAGGGCACGAAACCGTGAGAAGTATTGAGCATCGGTTTGGTCTCTTCGGAATATCCCCAGCCCTTTTCGGGATCGACGGCGAAGACCGGAATCACGCGCAACAAGCGTCCGCTTGGCAGACCATAACAGCTCATCTGACCGCTGAAGCCGCCGCTGACAAAGTTGTAGAATTCATCATATTTCCCGGGTGCGACATACGACTTGGAGGCAGCGTCACCCGTGACTGCGCTGCTGGTATCTTTGGGTTTGCAAGATGGAAGGAGCACGATCGCGAGCAGACCGGCTATCATCGCAAGATGGAGTTTCGTTTTCATAATTATTATATAATTAAAGTAATTAAAATTAATTGTTATTATTTAAGACCGTCATTTTTCCGCATAAATTCGAGCAAATCCCGCGCTTCTTTATCCGACAAACTTTGATTGGGCATGCGCACCATACACATTTCGAGCATTGCTTGTACTGCTGGATCTTTGTCGATCATCGGGTCGGGATTGGTAATAAAATTCATGATCCAATCGGGAGCGCGGCGAGTGGTCACACCTTTCCAACCCGGACCGACGAGCTTTTCGTCGGTGAGCTTGTGGCAGGGTGAACATTTCACTTCGGTCGTTGCCTCGCCTGCTTTTGCCATTACAGGGTCGAGTTTGTCGGATAGAGCGAGGTTCGCGAGGGTAAATTTACCTTCGCCTCGCTTGGGGTCATAGCTTCCTGTGCCTGCCTGCGGGGCAGAACCTTCGTGTTTGTCGGCGCTTTCGGGAGCTTTCGTGTCTTGTTCTGCGCCGCCGCAGCTTGCGAGTGTCATTGCAACTATTAGTATTACAAATATGTTATAGAATGTTTTCATGATGTTGATAGTAATTAAAATTGAAAAAATAAGTTCTCTGACAATTGATGTGATGTATCTGAAATACCACTTTTACCAGATTTTTTGCCGCCTGTCATCCTGAATTTATTTCAGGATCTCCGTGGCTGTATGCTCATGCTTTACCTCATACTTGCTGTCATGCTGAAATAAATTCAGCATGACAGCGACCACATCTACAAATTCGAATTCAATGCTCCGGAAAATTGTCAGAGATCCGAATTATTTCGTCTGCGGCAGTAATACACCGTCGATAACATGAATTATTCCGTTAGCAGCAGGAACGGAAGCGATAATCGTCGCGCCGTTGACGGTGATTTTCCCGTCTTTGACCCCGATTTTTACTTTCTCGCTGTTTGCTTGGTCGAGCATTTGCCCGTCGGTGAACTGTTCGGTTTTATACACACCTACCGACACATGGTATTCGAGGATATTTCTGAGCGTTTCTTTCTTTTCGGGCTTGACGAGATCCTCGACCGTACCGGCGGGCAGCTTGGCGAAGGCAGCATTGGTGGGTGCAAACACCGTAAATGGTCCGGCATTGGCGAGCACATCGACATAGTCGGCTGCTTTCAAGGCCGCGACCAAAGTAGTATGGTCTTTTGAGCCAACGGCGACCTTGACAATATCTTTCTGTGATACATCATCACTGACTCCTGACTGACCGACCGGCGCGGGCTGCGACACCTCGGCTTGTGGGTCGGGCGTTGCTTTTTCTTCACTGCATGCTCCGAGCAGAAGTGATAGACACACTACCATGCTCGCGAACAAAGACGTAAGCTTTTTCATAGCTTATTCTCCATAAATAGTAACAAAATAATTAACCTACAGTATCAATATTTATTGACGGTGCATTCTCAGCTTGTTCGGAATATCGCCCCGCCCGATGGTGGTACATATACCTTGAGAAATACTCACGCTATCCCTTCGCATGTTCAGTGAAATTACCCATAGACTACTCTTCCAACTCAGAATGATTTCACCATTGCAGAATAAAGAGTATTATGCCTTAAATTACGGCGTTGTGTATCCCAAAAACCGATTCACTAACGACAATTGTACGTTGTCTGCTCTTTCAATTCATTGGGAAGAATTGTGATAGCATACATCGCTATGAGTTTATCAAAATGCACTACTCGTTGTAGCGGTCTGTCGTTCTAATTGAACATTTCAACCTATGCGGCTACTGCCTGTGGGAATAAAATATTATTCTCCAAGTGAATATGGCGAAACATATCCTCTTGGAATGCCTTGAGTTCCTGATACAGCACACGAAACGTAGTACACGCACCCGGTGGCGGCGTAAAGGAATTCGTCAGTGTCTGAATCGCGGCGAGAGTATCACCGGCTGCTCGGTGTTCTTCGTCGAGCATGTCTATCGCGCCGACGAGCTCTTGGCGGAGTGAAGAGTCATCGGTGCTAAGCTCATGCTGAAGGGTGATTTGCTTAATCAATGGAAATACACTCGTCTCTTCTTGTGTGATATGACTGAGGAGTTCGCCGCTCATTCTTTGAAAAAGCTCTTGAATATCAATCACTTCGGGATGTTTTGCTGCATGCGCATTCACTACTTTTTGCAGGTGCATTTCGATTATCGGGATCATCGTTCGCACGTAGGAATGATGCTGTTGCACGATATAATCAGCCAAGAATTCAACACTCCAATCATTATAGCGCTGATGATTGCCGGGCTCCTGCGGCAGCGACGAGAGTTCGGTCATCACTCCGGAGATATCAATCCCCTTTTCCTGACAGGCGAGATTGAGTGGCCGCTTGCCCTTGCAGCAAAAATCGAGATTGTAGCGTTCGAATACCTCGGCAGCGCGGAAATCATCGGCGACAATTCGGGCGAGACTCTTGGTCTCAAGTGTGGATGTAAGTACCATAAAAACATTCCTCTACTAAAAATTAAACAATTCACTGAATCGAAATTACCGTATTAGAAAACCTCAAAATATGATTTTTGTCATAAATTGAAGTATAAAGAGCATTTTATCTTAAATATAACCATATCTTAAACAACAATGAAGGTAAAAGTACTGTATTTATAACAACGCTGTCATTCTGAGCCCTTCGGAGGGCGAAGAATCGAAACGTGCTGTACGGTCATTCTGTTACGACATCATCATGTTTCGATTCTTCAGTCGAAGACTCCTTCAGAATGACATACTTATTAATCAACTTTGGTATTACAACAAAAAATGACGTTTCTTCAAAATAGAACGTATGAATGAACTTGAATTTACTGACTTTCCGGCTTTTTAATGCTACTTAAAATGTCGTTTTCCGACAGACGATGTCCGAAGGTATTGACGCGCGCAGCTAAGTCTGAGAGCTTTATCGTCGATAGAAGTTGTGCAATATCCGTTCGAATCGTCGCCCAATGATCGTGCACCGGACAAGGAACAGCATTCCCGCAATTGGGCAAGCCGAGAAAACATTCCGTAAAAATCTGATCGCCGTCGATCGACCGCACCAAGTCGATAAGCAAAATAGCATCCGGACTCCGTGCGAGCATAATGCCTCCGTTCGGTCCGCGGTATGAGCTCATAATGCCATCCTGCGTAAGGGTTTGCAGGATCTTCGTAAGAAAGTGAAACGAGATATCCAAGGTGTCGGAAATATGCCGTATCGACATAAACTGATTCCCCTCCACAGACGCCATATAAATCGCCGCTCTAATTCCGTATAAACAACTTTTTGATAAAAACATTCGCTTTGAAAAAGATTTAAGACAACTTTGTCTGCAATATACAGTTTTTTACAAAGCATCAAAATATATTCTGCATTTCGGCTGCGCTCAATGCCCTGTTGTTGGTTGGTATTTTATCTTGTAGTGAACTTTGTGGTCACTTTGTGCCTTCGTGTTAAAACTGATTTTGCAGTATATACATCGTGCAGGTGACTTTTTAACACAAAGACACCAAGATACTCCACAAAGTTCACTATAGATACACCTAATTCTCTTGTATCGTTTGTGTTAGAATTCGAGATCGCTGAAGAATGGCACGCTGATTTTTTATGATTTCTTATGATGTTCGCAGATACTATCATCTTCAATCATAAACAATCAGCGGCATCAGCGTGCCATCGGAACATGCACGCTGATATACTATGATTTTCGCTGATAAAACATCAGGAATTCAGCAGGTGACTTTTTAACACAAAGACACCAAGATACTCCACAAAGTTCACTATAGATACACCTATCTTATTGTGAACTTGGTGGTTACCTTCGTGTGCTTTGTGTTAAAAATGAAATTGCTGAGGGCTTCACTCAAGTAATCCTAATTCCGAAGCATAGCGCGCAGCTTCGAGGGAATTGACGACATTGAGCTTTTCTAATATCCTTTGACGGTGAGTGTTTACGGTGTGGATACTGATGAAGAGTTTTTCGGAAATATCCTTGCTTGGTAGTCCTTTTTTGACGAGAGTGAGGATTTCTTTTTCACGTTTTGTGAGCGATGCAGCGGTGTCATTTTTGGGGACAAGCGGAACAATGACGCCTGTTTTATAATTCAGAAATTGTGCCTTTATGCCCTGCGTTTCGTCCTGATTCGGCGATATATCGAGCACGCCGAGCGTGAGCCAGATATTCCCGCGCGCGTCGATTTCTAAGGGCTGATGCTGTTCGATGACACGCACGTAGCTGCCGGCATTACCGATAACCCTATATTCACACACATACTTATAATTTCTACGTTCATCCTCCGGGATCCGATGATAGAATTTCAGCGCCGCAATGCCATTCTGCAAAAGCTGCACGAGGTCGTCTGGATGAATCCGCGAGTCAAAATATTCGCTCCCCGCCGCAGCGACCGCATCCATGTCATGCCCGAATAGCTCCCCGAAATTATACGATGTAAAGACATGTTCCTTCCGGTGATGGTCAAACACCGTAATGCCACTGTTACCCACCTGCGCAAGCTGATGCAGCAGCACAGTATGGGTATCCAAAATGCCGTAATCAAGAGCATGACTATCGAATTGCTGCAACGAAAGCAGCTCGTAATATTCTTGCTGAAGTGTTTGTAAATCAATCATAAGTATAAAAATACTGATTTATCAGTATAGGATGGGAGGCCGTGGGAACGGTAATTTTGCAGTCAAATTATTTCAATCAATTCTATCGCTTCCCCCGTACAAGTTAAGAAAAAATTATGAAAAACTTCCTCTTTCTGTTGGTTGTACTTGCTGTATGTACCACCGCTTATGCCGAGCAGCAGCCCACGCAGCGCATCCGCGGCATTGTCATTGACAAAGACTCCCGAAAGCCACTCCCGGGCGTTACCATTCAAATCCTGAAATCCACCCCTAAACTCGGCGCAATCAGTTCGTCTAGCGGTACGTTTGCCATCGCGAATGTACCCGTCGGACGCTATGACCTGCAGGCCACTTCGCTTGGGTACGAACCGGTTATCACCCGCGAGATTATCGTTACCTCTGCCAAGGAAACGTTTGTGACGATTGCTATGAAAGAGGCGGCGGTGTCTCTTGGCGAGGTCGTGGTCACGCCGCTTACGGTGAGCAAGGCCGAACCGCTGAATTCGATGAGCAGCGTCAGCGCGCGTATGCTGAGCGTCGAAGAAGCCAAGCGCTACGCAGGTGGTTTTGACGACCCCGCGCGTCTCGCTTCGTCCTTTGCCGGGGTGGCAAGCGGAATAGGGAATAATGGTATCGTCGTCCGCGGGAATGCACCCAAATTCCTCCAATGGAAAATTGAAGACATCGAAATTCCAAATCCGAATCACTTCGCCGATATGTCGGGTTTTGGCGGCGGCGGACTCACTGCACTCAGCAGTCAATTACTCGCCAATTCCGACTTTCTCACCGGCGCTTTCCCGGCCGAATACACGAATGCACTGTCGGGAGTGTTTGATATTTTTATGCGGTCGGGGAATTCGAGTGACTACGAACATACCGTACAGTTCGGGCTTGTCGGCATTGATATCGCCTCAGAAGGACCCTTCAGCAAAGAGAGCAAATCGTCGTATCTCTTTAATTATCGGTATTCTACACTCAGTCTTCTCACACCGCTTTTGCCTGATGACGCAGGCGGCACGAGCTATCAGGACTTGTCGTTCAAGCTTACTTTTCCGTCCGGCAATGGCACGTTTTCCCTCTGGGGAATTGGCCTCATCGACGGCTCCGGGCAAACCGCCGAGACGGACAGCACGCTCTGGAAATACCTGCAAGACAAAGAAGAACAGGACGTGCAGCAGTCGATGGGCGCCGTTGGACTCAGCTATGCGGTGCTCCCGGGTGAGAATACATTTTTCAAGACGACACTCGCCGCGACCGTCAGCGAACTCAATCTCGACACCAAACGTATGAATGCCGCGCTCACCCTTCTTCCGCAGAATGCGATTCATTCGAGTAATTGGAATTTTGTGCTGAGTAGTAGTCTTACCACGAAATTCAGCGCCGAGCACACCAATAAAACAGGCATTACGCTCACGGGACTCCGCTATACGATGGCGCTTAGCGATGCAGGTACAAACCAGGTTCTTCAATCAATTACGAATGAAAATGGTTTTAGCGCTTTACTTGCCGGATATACAGGTTCGTCGGTGCAGCTCTCCAAGACGCTGACCATGACCGCCGGAATCAGCAGTCAATTTTTTACGCTTAATTCTCATGCAACGCTGGAGCCGCGTCTTGCTTTTCGGTATCAGCCCACCCCAGGCGGTGCGGTGTTCGGTATCGGCTATGGCAATCACAGCCGATTGGAGCGTATCAATTACTACTTTTCGACATCGCCGGAGTTCGGTTCGGAGCTTGTCAATAAACACCTCGACTTTACCAAAGCGCATCATTTGGTCGTGAGCTATAGTCAGAAGATTTCGGACGATATTTCGCTCAAAGTCGAACCCTACGTGCAGTACATTTACAATGTGCCGGTTATCGCCGACAGTTCATTTTCGTTTATTAATCTTCAGAATGAATGGTTCGTCAGTAAAAAGCTCGAAAATCGTGGTGAAGGAAGGAATTACGGCATCGACCTAACGCTCGAAAAATACCTTTCGGACGGGTATTACTTCCTCGTGTCGGGTTCGGTCTTTCATGCCGAATACCTCGCCGGCGACGGCATCTGGCGTAATGCACGGTCCAATAAAAATTTCCTCGGTAATCTGCTGGTAGGGAAGGAATGGCAATTTGGCAATGCGGTGCTGAGCGCGAATATTCGCCTGACGGTGCAGGGTGGCGACCGGTATTCACCGGTCAAGGAGGAAGAATCGATTGCCGCCCGCGATGTCGTCTATGATCAGTCGCGCGCGTTTGCACTGCAGACGCCGGTGATGACGCAGGCGCATTGGACGATGAGTTATAGAATTAATAATCAGGGTGTGTCGCATGAGATTGCGCTGAAAATTCTCAATGCGACGATGCAGAAGGATTTCTACGGGTATCGGTATAATTTCCGCACAAATTCCATTGACGAAAACAGCGAAGCGATTTTTATTCCGAATCTGAGTTATAGGATTGAATTTTAATGAAATAGAGAATTACAGAGTTAATTTCTCCAACCGCTCCGCATCCGCTTCACGTATCTCCCATTCTTTGCAAAACGTAAACCGTACATACAACGGAACCTCCGCCCGAGGCAAATAAAAGCTCGCAGGTGGTATGGATGCCACTCCCATTTTCTCAATCAGCCAAAGGATAAACTCATCTGGATTACGTCCTGAAAGGTGTTACACCTGATGTCAATTATATACCGAATAAACACTTGATGACTATAAATAGAGTACCCATACTATAAAGCATAGAATCTACTTCATCGAATGTCCAAACAGACACTTCATCGGTAAATATTTTTGTTAGATACAAACAACCAACCAGACGGGAAGAAAATTATAATTTCACTTTGGTTTAATTATCTATTTTTGCATCAAACTTGAAGAATCGAACATAAAGGGTTAATTATCCTAACCGTTTATGATATTTTTATTAAAATATAGTACCCTAAATCGATGACAACAACAACCTGTGAAACGTGTGAGAAAGAGCTTGTACCACTCAATGAGAGCGCAAAGATAGACAGCAAAGTTTATTGCAATGCATGCATTGAAGCACACTTTTCAGACCCCAAGAGTTTGGAAGGCAGGTCAATTGAAAAAGTTATGGATCCAACCATTTGCTTCTCCTGTAGCAAAGATTTTGGAGATAGGGAATTGCGAAAAATATCTGTCTATCCTGTTTGTGATGATTGCGAGATTATGATTCAAAACCGATCGTTTCCCACCTGGGTGAAAGGGTTTTTTGTTGCAATTCTTCTAATTGTCATAGGATCTTGGATTTGGAATTGGAATTTTTATCAGGCGTATGGCAATTTTAGAGAAGCACTCGAATCCTTTTCAACCGGTGATGTAACCAATGCAAGGAGATTAATGAGTTTGGCAAGTGATGAGGTGCCTGAAGTCGATGATCTAAAAACCCTGTCGCGGTATTTTCATGGTATTGAACTTCTTAAAGAAGACAAAAGTAATGAAGCATTGGCAGAGTTGACCAAATGTCAGGAGAAATTACCCGAAAGTTATAATCTTCAATCACTTATCATTGAGGCCAAAATCGGTTCTTCGTTCGATAACAAAGACTATCACGGTTTTTTAGACGCAGCCAAAGAAAGACTTGCCATGGATTCGACTTCACCAGTTTCCATGACTTCAGTTGCATCAGCTTATGCATGTTTATATGCGGTAAAGGGAGATGAAGAAGACAAGAATAATGCGGTTCGATATCTTGTAAAGTCAAAGGCAATCGACTCTACAAGCCACGAAATGAAAGAATACTATTCCATCGTCGAATATCGATTATTCAGCAGAAACATTATTAAAAGAGAAGATTTTATCAAACAATTTCCAAACGGTTGGAATACTAATTAACTATTATGTTTTTTTATACCAGGTCAGTTAATCGCCCTCCTGACATTCCCGGGAGTAATTGTGCATGAATTTGCACACATGTTTTTTTGTAGATTACGAAAGCTCGCCGTCTTTGACGCGTGTTACTTTAGTTTAGGTAATCCTTCAGGGTATGTGATACATGAAGGCACGACGAATTTTAATTCAACATTCTTGGTATCTATGGGACCTTTTTTTGTCAATACAATTCTCTGCCTATTGATTTGCTTACCAGCGTATATGCCTATAAAATTTTTCAATTTAGACCATCCTTTGTCTTATTTCTTAATTTGGCTAGGTGTCTCGATTGGCATGCATGCAATCCCCTCCAACCAAGATGCAGACAACGTTTTCCAACAGGCGAAAATCAGTGTGAAGGATAAAAATATCTTAGCGATACTCTCATTTCCGATTGTAGGGCTGATTTATCTCTTTAATATTTTCCGCATCTTTTGGGTTGACGCAATTTATGGGGTAGCAATAGGTATTGGAATTCCTTCGCTGATTTTTAATTAAAAAGCACACAAAAAATGTGGCTTGTATTTTCAGACAGGGAAGATGTTCCAACTGCCCGTAATCAATTTGCACCGTTCCTATCGGAACTCTTTATTTTGTATTGGCATTCCTCTTCAACGGATTAAAATCCTTCAACGGATTAAAATCCGTTGCTACAATTTGCACCGTTCCTAACGGAACTCTTTATTTTGTATCGGTTTCCTTCAACGGATTAAAATCCGTTGCTACAATTTGCACCGTTCCTAACGGAACTCTTTATTTTGAATTGGTTTTCTTCAACGGATTAAAATCCGTTGCTACAATTTGCACCGTTCCTAATGGAACTATTTGATAATTCGACGTTTCCGTTCGACGGAATATATTTTGTTGCTATCAAAGCGTCAATTTCTCTAGTCTTACCGCCGCCGCCTCCAACGTTTCCCATTTTTTACAAAACGTAAATCGTACATAAGACGGTACTTCTGCCTGCGGAAGATAAAAGCTCGCCGGTGGAATCGACGCCACGCCGATTTTCTCAATCAGCCAGCGACTGAACTCATCAGGATTACGGTTATAATTTTCACAATTCGCTATTATAAAATACGCGCCGTCCGGCATTTGAGGTTCGAGCCCTGCATTCGTGAGCACCTTCATCAGAAAATCCCTTCTAGCCTGATAATCCGCCGCAAGCTCTGCGTAATACTCATTGCCAAGTCTGAGTCCGTCTGCTGAGGCATATTGAAAGGGCGTTGCCGTCGCAAAGACCGTGAATTGATGAACTCTTCGAATCGCAGTCTGCAACGCTTCAGCGCCAATTGTCCAGCCCACTTTCCAGCCTGTAAAGGAAAATGTTTTACCCGCGCTTGATATCGTCAGGGTGCGATCTTCCATACCCGGAATCGTTGCAATTCGCCTGTGGGTCGCGCCGGTAAAGATAATATGTTCATACACTTCGTCGTTAATTGCGAGAACGTCAAATTCTTGACACAGCTCAGCAATCATCATCATTTCCTGCATCGTAAATACCGTGCCGGTCGGATTATGCGGAGAATTAATCAAAATCGCTTTGGTCTTTGGGGAAAATGCTGCTTGTAATTCCATTGGGTAAAACCTAAAATCAGGTTCGTTGAGGGTGACCGCTACCGGCACTCCCCCTGCCATGAGAATTGCCGGGACATAGAGATCATAAAACGGTTGAAATACAATCACCTCATCACCCGGCTCGATGAATGCCTGCATCGCACAAAAGAGTGCATCAGTTGCGCCGGTTGTGACTGTGACTTCTGAATCGGGATTGACTTTCATTCCGTAAAATCGCTCGGCATGTTCTGCTATTGCGCGGCGGAGCTCGGGTTCGCCCTGACTCTGAGCGTATTGATTTTTACCGGTTGCAATTGCGTTATACGCTGACTGCTTGAGCACGTCCGGACCGTCAAAATCGGGAAAACCTTGCCCCAAATTCACCGCGCCGTGCTGCCTGGCGAGCATACTCATTTCCGTAAAAATTGAAGTGCCGAATGAACGCACACGTGCTGCCATAAAATTCCTACTCATTCTCTATCCTTTCGTAAAATCATATAATTATCGTGGTCTTCCCATTGTCCGTTGATGAATAAATACTTCGGCGAGAACCCAAATTTCGTAAACCCACATTTCTCGAGTACGCGTTGCGAACGTACATTGCGCGGCATGATACTCGCCTCCAGGCGATGCAAATCCAAGGCCGCAAAAGCAAAGTCAATTGCGATGCGCAATGCCGCCGTTGTGATCCCTTTTCCGGCATAGTCTGCGTCAATTGAATACCCGAATCGTCCATTTTGAAATACGCCACGTTCAACGGCATTCAAATTAATAATTCCTATCAACATATCACCGATAAAAATTCCAAACTTATAGGCGATTCCCTGCGCGTTGAGCGCCAGATATTCCAAAAACTTCGCATCTTGAAATTCCTGTGTATAAAATTCCTCCGGCGCGAGTGGTGACCACTCACGGTGATACTCCCGATTGCGCTCATAATATGCAGCTAATTGCGCCGCATCGGGGAGCTCCATGAGGCGGATTTGAAAGTTAGTTTGAGTCATAAATTAGATGTAAATGTTGGGGTACTCTTCTACTCATTCCAAGCCACTGCCTACGGTCACCCGTTGCCGTCCAAGCGTAGTAAGAAAGAACGTTCTCTTTGAATATATTGATGATTATCCATAGTTTCGCCCGAAATTTTGGAATCTTCACCCTATTTCATAGCTATCAAAATTCTGGTAGGGTAATTGAATGAGAAAGAAATAATTTTTTTTGAAGATTATGGTACTTATTTTTGCACCTAATAATACTGACCAAGCTTCCCGTAAGATTAGCTCACGTGGGTTGGTTTTCGAATTGATTAAGCCCTTCATGCTTCCTTTATCGGAAACATTGGAGGGTTTTTTCATATATGAGGATTTTCGATGAAATACACCAAAACACCACTAACAATTGACCAACAAATTCAAAAATTAAAAGATAGAGGATTGCTTTTCACTGACGAAGAAAAAGCAAAGTCTTTTCTTTCAAACATTAGTTACTACCGACTTAGAGCATATACGTATCCATTCCAAGATAATTCGTCCATCGACCAACCATTTATCGGTACAATTTCCTTTGAAGAGATTATTCAGTTCTACATTTTCGACAGGAAGCTCCGTCTGCTGGTTTTTGATGCTCTTGAAAAAATTGAAGTTGCTCTGCGTACTCAACTTATTTATCAATATGCAATTGTACACGGAAGTCATTGGCATTGCAAAGCAAAATTGTTCCGAAATCAATATTATTTCAATGAGCATACTGAATCCCTTAACCAAGAAATTGACCGTTCCCATGAAGTGTTTATTGAGCATTATCAGAAGAAATATGATGACCCTAAAGAATTACCAAGTTGGATGGCTTTTGAAGTAACAGGACTTGGGCTTCTTTCTAAATTTTTTAGAAACTTAAAAGATACCCCTGAGAAAAGAAAAGTAACCAGCTATTTTGGGCTCCACGATCTAAATGTCTTAGAAAATTGGATGCTTTGCTTTAGTAATGTGAGAAATATATGTGCTCATCACGGAAGATTGTGGAATAGGCGCCTTACCGGAATCCCGATACTACCTACTAATACGAAGAACAATTTTATCTATAATAACACAATTGATAAAAATAAGCTCTATTGCATACTTTGCTGTATGGTCTATATCCTTACTATAATTAGTCCCGACAACAATTTTATGCAGAAATTCCATCAACTTATTCATCACTATTCAATTATCCCCTTACATTTGATGGGGTTTCCAAAGTCTTGGAAAAGAGAATCTCTTTGGAAAGTCAAAAATTCTACTTCTACCAAAATAATCTAACCACATTTCAAACCCATTTCCGGTATCGTCACGCTCTCCACCTGACGTCAATTACTTATCTAATAAACTCCTGCTCAGGATACACCGAACAGATATTTCATCCGTACGTGTTTTCGGTCGGTTGTCACAATCGACCGGAAGAAAAATAAAGTTTGGTAAGGTTCTGACTATTCTGTAAGTTACAGTGCAATATACGTAAATGCCGTAAATGTAAGCAGATATTCACAACCAATATTTGAACAATCCATGAAATTTTTACGACTTCTGTGCCTTCTTCCGGCACTCGTCATCCTGCTCGCAACCTGCAAAGAAGCAGGCGCGCCGACTGATGCAAATGGTAATCCTACCGGCAATGTCACGACCACCCTCGCCGGAATCGTTGTTGATGAATCCGGTCAACCTGTTTCCGGTGTGGCAGTTATCACAAATGGTAAAAATACCGTGACTGATAAATACGGCACGTTCATGATTCAAAATGCCAGTGTTCCCGGGAATCGATGTTTTATAATTTGTAAGAAAAATGGCTACTTTACCGGCAGCAGAGCAGAAGTTCCCAAAGGTGGTGGCATCACCGAACTCCGCCTGACACTCCAAAGCAGTGCGCCCGGATATACGGTCAATTCATCAACCGGTGGAACACTCTCCATTGGAACAGCTTCCGTGAAATTCCCACCTTCAGCATTTGTTACGTCAGACGGCAAGCCATTTACCGGTGCTGTATATATAGCCGCCAAGCATCTTGGTCCGTCACAACCTTCATTTTACAATTCCTTTTCGGGTGATATGACTGCCCGCCGCACCGACGGCACGCAAACCGAACTCCTCTCCTACGGCGTTCTCCGCGTACGACTTACGGATGAAATCGGCGCAGAACTCAACCTCGCCTCCGGCAAAACGGCGACGCTCACATATCCAATCACTCCATCCCAACAAAAGACCGCGCCCGCCTCGATGCCACTCTGGTATTTTGATGAAGCGCTTGGGATGTGGAAGGAGGAAGGTGTGGCGGTGAAATCGGGGGATTCCTATTCGGGTGAGGTGGCGCATTTTACGGATTGGAATTTGGATGTTCCTGCTAAGACAGCCAAAATCAACGGTCGGGTACTTTGTTATAATGAAGGAGTAATGGGTATTTATGTGACAGTCGGTGAGCGAAAAGTAGTTACGGATTCGAGTGGGTATTTTACGTGTCGTGTTGCGGTCAATACTGATTTTACGATTTCAATAAATCCACAGGAAAATTTTGGTTTGTTTGCAGCAGAAGTACAGGTTGCGGCGTTAAATGCGAATGAAGAACATGACGTAATCATGCAGTTAACAAATTGTCCTGCATATATTACGGGTGTACTTAGGGATTGTAATGATAAACCAATTGCGGGTACAATAGCGATTTCATTCTCAGGAAATTACGTTACGCATTTTTCATCGGGAGAATTCAAGATATGTGTTCCAGCAGGGGTTGATTTTTTGGTTGGTGCGACTTCTTATAATGGATTACTCACACAAATGCAATCCGTTGAAAAATTAAATTCAGGAGTAAAAAAGATATTGGTCAGCTCTCTGCATGCGGGAATGGCAACAGCGCCGGATATTTTGATATAAAATTGCAAAACGGGTGGGGGGAGGGTGAGCCGGTTCTTTCTCCTGATGGATCAATGGTTGCAATTAATGGATATGGTCAGCAAGGGTTTTTTGTCGAAATATATGATGTTAAAAATGAATCAAAGTTATGTGAATTTAAGAAGATGGGCAAGGCTCAAGCCGGTGTCTTGGTCAAAGCAATTAATTTTAGCGACGACGGAACGAAACTACTACTGACTATCTGGGAATATGAAGCGTATGTAGTGAATCCACATACCGGAAAAATTATTCAAACATTCAGCAATGTATATAGCCCGAGACTATTGGCTGATGGCTCGGCGATTGTTACGAATGATTCTCTCTTTTATAATCTCTTTATGTATTCAGTCGCCACCGGAAAGAAAACTAAAGAGTTTTGGAGCAAGAATTATGCGCCGGGGAATGGGGCATTGGTAGGGACTCGAGGATCTGACCAGCTTGTTCTAACAATAAAACTATATCCTGAAAATACTCTTCAAATACTACATTGGGATATCGCTACAAATAGCAAAATCAGTGATATAACTATTCCCGGTGCTACATTTTACTATTATGAAAATAGTTGGTTCTCACAGGATTTTTCAATTATTGCTCTTGCTTCCGATGATCCATTACAAAAGAATACACTAAATTTTTACAACACTATGACAGGCGAGAAACTTAATGCTGCCCCAATAGCATATATGTATGATGGCGTTTTAGATAGAGGACCGGGAGTCGCTAATGATTTTACATACACACTCCAAAGTAATTCAATAGTTGGTCAATTATACCCGGCTCCTCAAACGCACGCGATTCTTGATGGAAAACTCCAAAAAATACTCCCTGTACCTCTCGAATCAGCCGAATTCGATCGATTCATTTATAGCAGTAATAACCAGTATATTGCTGCTATTTATGCTTGGCCAAATCAAAATTCCGTAAGAATTTGGAAACTTAATAATATCCTCTCCCAATAGTTGCATATTGCATTCAAATTGAATAAAATACACAAGGCTTGACGCGCTCAGCACGTTCAGGTCGGCGTTCGTTGTAGGGTGAGCTCTTCCTACTTGTGGATACAGATTCTCCGGCTATGATTGTGGTTTGGATTATCATTATAAGGCAATTCACAATCGCCCTACCTGCTTGACAGGGGCGAATGCAATTCGCCCCTACGTACATCTTCAATGTTCAACATAAATTGATCTTGAACCTCAATAAATACCATCCCTTCAAATTCTTATCGCCCGAAAGCGTAAAAATCACGATTTTTGCAGTAGGTATTTATGCTGATTCTCCAAAACCAATTATTGCTTATGACTGCAATTTCTACGATTCAAACCCTTCTCTGCGAGTCCAATATTTCTGCCTGGCTGCTCTATGATTTCCGTGGGAGCAATTCCATTGCCTGGAGCGTGCTCGGTATTCCTCCCGAGAGCCATTGTACCCGTAGGTGGGCTGTTGTGATACCGGCAGTCGGCGAACCCATCAAACTCATGCATGCCATTGAAAATTTTACCCTTAGCTGCGTCCCTGCTCGTGAAATTATCTATTCCAACCGCACATCATGGACCCACGAACTCACCAAAATTATTCAGCAATACCCTACTCTCGCTCTCGAATATTCGCCCAATAATGATATTCCCACGGTGAGTAAAGTCGATGCCGGAACGGTAGAATTACTACGTTCCCTCGGCGCTGAACTCCACTCTTCGGCAGATTTGATTCAAAAAATACAAGCCGTGTGGTCGGACGAACAAAAAAGTGAAAACCTGAGCACGACTGCCCCGCTGCTGAGAATAATTATGATGCAGGCGTTTCAGTATGTGCGTGCGAATATCCTTGCAGAACAACCGCTTACGGAATATCAGGTGCAGCAGTTTATTCTACAGTTATTCGACAAACACGAGCTCGAAACCGATCATCCGCCGATTGTGGCGATTGGCAAAAATGCCGCGAGTCCGCATTATGGTCCGACCGAAACGCAGCATTCACCTATTCATCGGGGCGACGTACTCTTGATTGACATGTGGGCAAAAGGCAAGTCACCGATGTCGGTTTTCGCCGATATTACATGGATGGGATATGTCGGTGAAGTAGTGCCCGAGCGGGCTGAACATCTCTTCTCGGTGATTGCCGCAGGGCGCGATGCGGCGGTGTCGCTTGTTCGCGAACGATTCGCGCAAGGCGTTCCTGTCTATGGTTTTGAAGTGGATGATGCATGCCGGAAGGTGATTGATTCTGCCGGATACGGAGCGTATTTTATTCACCGCACGGGACATTCGATTACCCATGAAATACATGGCGCAGGTGCTAATATGGACAATTTTGAAACCTGCGACCGTCGGCAGATTATTCCCAATACGTCATTTTCGGTGGAACCGGGAATTTATATCGCCGTAGATATTGGATTGCGCACAGAAATAGATGTCGTGATAAACTCTCAAGGTGAAGTGCTTGTACCAACAAACCCGATACAAATGAAAGTCTTACCATTGCTTGCAACAGAAGTTGATTTTTTGGTTTAGTTTTTTGCTCGACTTCATATTTTATAAAATTTATCCTCCAACATCCTATGCAGATACATCGACTCGCCGCCGTGATATTTTTACTTACGGTGCTTACTGCTACTTCGCAACCTATCTATACCAATTCTTTTTACGGGATTTTTGCTCACTTCGCCGGTAATTTTCATACCGGATCGTTTCACGAAATTCCCGGCTTACCCGAGCCGCCCAAAGTGCAGTATAACGGTGGAAGTGGGACTGGATTTGCCTTCGGCGCGCTCGTAGATTTCCCAATAGCTAAACGTTTTAGAATTAATATCCGAGCAGGGTTTGCAAATTACAGCGGCTATATAGACACTGATGAACCGACAACATTTATCAATGGAGGTGTGCCCACTCAAGGTGTTTTTACGCATACACTTACGGCATCACTATCCTCTGTCGGTATTGAGCCCATGCTAAGCTATACATTATTTGATAGTTTCAGGACGCATGCCGGCTTCCGTGTCGGAACAGTCCTCTCGAGTACCGTAGCGAGAAAAGTAGAAATTACCCAACCCGGACAGGATGTATTTATTCAAGGCGGACGGGTACTGAGCAATCAAGCCGGTCCCATACCGAGCGCTTCGAGTTCCCAGCAAACAATACTTTTAGGGGCAAGCTATACCATTACAGCCACACCGGAGCTGTATTTTCAGCCGGAAATATTTTATTCTATTCCGATAAATCCTGTTACCGATAAGCTTGATTGGCAAGTGAGTTCGCTTCGTGCAGGCATTGCCGTCATGCTTTCACCTGCGCCTACTACACGCCGTACGATATACGACACGGTCACAAGTCGTGACACCATTATCAAACAAATTGCATCCGGCGGAAGTGAGACGGTGATGCTGTCTGATAGAAAGATGTATAATGCGACGTACGGGTCAATCAATCGGACGGAAATTACAGAACGCTATGTGCGTGAAGTGCCGAGACCAATGGCGAAGCTCACCTTCGAACCCTTCGGTGTGCTCCCCAATAACGACGAAGTACCGCTTGACTCTCTGATATTAGAAGAGACAATTGGCAATCGTCTGACACCGCTCCTCAATTATGTGTTTTTTGATCAGAATTCAGCAGTATTGCCTACGCGGTACAAGCGTCTTACAGGCGATGAACTTGACAAATTCTCGGTAGATAATCTTCATACTTTCGGTACGCTCGACCGCTATTATCATTTACTGAATATAATTGGTAAACGTCTAACTGATAAAACGTTAGCAAAAATCACCATCACCGGATGTATCAGCGGTGAGCCCGCCGAAAAGGAAAATTCTTTGCTCTCGAGAATGCGCGCTGATGCAGTCGAAAAATACTTTTTAGATACATGGAATATCGACCGCAAACGCATCACGGTGACGTCGCGAAAGCAACCGGTACGACCGTCGAGCGAACAGCTCCCAGACGGTTCGGAAGAGAATCGCCGCGTCGAAATTACCTCCAACGATATGGATATTCTCGCACCTGTTTTCACAAGTGATACAGCCCTTACTTCACGATACACATCGATCGTCCTCCGTCCGAAAATTGAAGACCGAAATAGCGTCAGAGAATATTCAACACAGCTAACTCAAAGTGGAACAATGATTTCGGAGGAATCGAACAAATCAAAATTACCCAAAGCAATTGAAATTCCTGTTCCCGGCAGCAAAATCAACCGCAAAGATCCGGCGCCGATTGAAGTGTCGCTCCATGTAGAAAATTCAAACGGCGAGACAGCAGATGCCGAAAAGTACGTTCCGGTGAAAGTCGTTTCCATTGCCAAGAGTAATTCCGAGCGACTTGGCACCAAGATTATCGACCGATATTCACTCATACTTTTTGAATTTGATAATGCTGATATCCATGCAGAAAATCAAAAGATTATCAATTTTATCAAAGCTCGGCTCTCCGGTGAAGCCAAAGTATCGATTACCGGCACGACAGATCGTATGGGTGAAGAAGCACACAATCAACTGTTGTCTTCTAAGCGCGCTACATCGGCAGCATCAGCGCTCAAGATAACAAAAGCAGAAGTTATGGGAGCTGGTGAAGATACAATTTCGTATTCGAATGATTTGCCGGAAGGACGTTTTTATAGCCGAACAGTGAATATTGTCGTCGAAAGGAATGAATGAAAATTCTCGTAATTGCACTCTCCGGAATTGGCGATGCTGTCATGTTCACGCCGGCGCTTCGCATTTTGAAACAGCACTATCCGACAGCAGAAATTGACATCGTGACCATGTTTCGAGGGGTGGCTGAAATGTACGAACGACTTCCGGATGTTTCATCCGTCTATCTCTGGGATTTCCTCAAAAAAGGGAAGCTTGATTCACTCAAATTTTTGGGGCAATTACGCAGTAAAAAATACGATGTGTCCATTTTGGTATTTCCTTCTAACCGATGGCAATACAATGTAATAGCGTGGATGATCGGTGCGAAAAAACGCCTCGGAACAGATTACCTGAATCTCAATGCGCAGTCATTGCCATTCTTACTTACCGATAGAATTCAAGAGAATGACGACCTCCATAATGTCGAGGAAAATTGTAAACTCGTCGAACTCCTTGGTGTGAAAATTCCGCAAGAAATCCCACCTCTTCAGCTTGTCATTACTCCCGCAGATGATAGTACTACAGACTCATGGCTACGTGAGCACAACATACCAACTGATAAACCAATTATTGGAATTCATGCCGGCTCAGCTGTCTTTAAAAACCAGATCAACAAACGTTGGGCTTGGGAAAAGTATGCTGAATTGTCTGTGCAATTACATGAAAAGTATGATGCTACAATTCTCTTATTTGGTGGTCCGGAAGAATTGGAATTAAATGAAAATATAGCTTTAAAAGCTGATGGAAGCGCGCTTGTCGTGAAGACTCCATCGATTATGTCGAGTATAGCGCTTATGAAACGGTGCAGTCTGTTTGTTTCGAATGATTCGGGATTGATGCACATTGCTGCGGCGCTGCAACTCCATGTTGTGTCTGTATTTGGCTATACTTCGCATATTCATACCCGCCCATGGACGCCAAATTATGAAGTAGTACGGCATGACCTTGAATGCAGTCCGTGTTTTTATTTTTCACCACGACCTGCTCAGTGTCAATTTTCCGGTGAGGATGAATTTAAGTGTATTCGAAGGATAGAAGTCGAGGAAGTATTGAAGGCGTGTGAACGACTAATGCTCAGGGAATAAATGTGTTAAACTCACTCATTCGACTGGTGTATTAAGAGCAGCAAGCGTACCTGTATCGTCTTGCTTTTTTTGCCAATCACGTAAAAACATCATCAAAATCGCCGTGGTTGGAACGGCAATCAGAAGCCCGAGAAAACCAAAAAAATGTCCGAATACAAAGAGTGAACCAAGGAGTATTATTGGATGAAGTCCGACTCTTGTTCCTAATATTCGCGGTTCAATCACATACGCATTGAAAAAATGTAACCCATTGACTACAAGCGCGATTGTGAGAATATTCCCGCCTGCTCCGGTGGGATTGACGAGCAGGACGGTGATGATGCCGATGATCATACTTGCAATCGAACCGAATAGTGGGATTGGATTGAGGAACCCGCATAAAACGCCGAGGACGACCGGATAAGGAACATTGAATATCGAAAACATAATAGAAGCGAGCGTACCAACCATAAAAGCTGCGATTAATTGCCAACCGATATAGACCCGCAAAATATCACTCATCCGTTGTAAATTGAAATAGACTTTCTTGTTTTTACGTTCAATCGTGCGTTGGAGGAAGCGCTTAAATTTCGGAAAATCCTTCACAAAATAGAACGTTAAAATCGGCGTAAGTATCACATTTAACAGTTGTGAAGCAATGCCCGATATACTCGTCAGCACCGAAAGCAGTGCTTCGAGTACTACTTTGAATATTGACTCAAGGCGTGGCATGAATTCATTTTGGACGATTTCTTTCATAGTGCTTTGTGGCAAACCGAAGCTCTCTAACAGTCTGTAAAATTTACGACTTTCGAGATACGTAGTAGCGGAATTAATCATCGTCGATACTTGCTTGATCACATCGTCAAGTTGCAGGAACGCAAGCGGGAACACAAATATCGACACCAATCCAACAGTACCGACCATAAAAATAATAAGCAACAAAGCGGCTATCCAACGTTTGAATTTTTTACGTTCGAGCCAGGAAACTACCGGGTCAATTAAAAATGCAATCAGGAGTGATACACCAAACGGCAGGAGAGTAATCCCTAAGTCCTGCAACATCCACATCGATATAAGTATCAGTGCCAGCAAGAGCATACGACGGACGATGTAGGACTGCGAACGAAAAGGAAAGAGCAAAAACACTGCGATCCCGCCTAATATCATGGGACTGACCATACCGGTCAGATGTAGAAATACAGAAAGAATAATCGTGCTGATGGCAATGACAGCGGCAATTGAGATGTTCTTTTTAGCGAATGATTCCATGATGTGAGACTCTACGTAGAATAATAAAAAACGGCGTTCTTAATTGGTAGTCAATTAAGAACGCCGCAATTTACACAAATAGATGAAATGAAGAGCGTTGAAAGCGAGAGAGTCGATAAAATTATGCAGCTTGTGGGGCGCATACTTGGTCGAATGCTTTGGTAAGTGCTTGAGCAATCGATTCCGGCATTTTCCCTTCGATCGCGTGGCGTGGCATAAATCCAATCAATTGACCATCGTTCATGAGTGCGATTGCGGGTGATGAAGGCGGCTGTCCGGTGATATACTCACGCATACGTTGGACGGCTTCGAGGTCTTGTCCGGCAAAGACAGTAAACAAATGGTCGGGCTTTACTTCGTGTTTGACGGCGAGTGCAATCCCCGGGCGGGCGCCACCTGCAGCACAACCACACACGGAATTCACTACTACTAATGCTGTTCCGGGGCGTTTCATTGCAGCATCTACTTCATCTGCGGTGAGTAATTCTTCAAAGCCAATAGCAGTCAATTCTGCTTTCATGGGTCTAACTATCATAGGATCGTAAGGCATGGATTTATCTCCAATTAGTTCAATAAAATCGTAGTAATTTTTCAAGGCGACCACACGACGGATTCATTGGGAAAAGATTTTTTGGGTACTGTTGGTTATATTCCAAACGTGCGTTTGCGGTCACCCATTGCCGTCCGGGCGTGCTTTTCTTCCTGCTTTTTTAGTTTTAACACTAAGGCACAAAGTGGCCACAGAGGTCACTACAAATACCGGTATCTATAGTGAACTTTGTGGATTAACTTTGTGCCTTAGTGTTATAAAAAACCACAAGTTATTTTCCTTGCACTTGCAAGCTCATTTTTGTAATTTGCACTTAACAAATTTCAATTCCCAAAATTCACGTAATTACTTCATTCTTCAACGTTTGTGTTTTTCAAAGAGAGGGTGTATTTTCATGAGAATTATGTTCCTCATTATTCTAACCTGTCTATCGGTATTTCCTGCTTTTGCTCAGCACGAAGCGGATAACTGGTATTTCGGTACTTATGCAGGTTTTTCATTTAAAGGAGGAGTGATTGCTAATCTTTCAAAAGGACAAATTGACACAGGAGAAGGTTGCGCGACGGTATCCGATAAAAATACAGGTGAATTACTTTTTTATACTGATGGAGTCACTGTTTGGAATCGTAAACATAAAATTATGATAAATGGGACCGGTCTAAGAGGAGGAACTTCTTCAACCCAAAGCGCACTAATAATTCCGAATCCCGGAAATATTCTACAATATTATATTTTTACAGCTCCAGACTTGTCGCATAATCCGGGTGACAATGTGCTTTATTATTCTATAGTTAGTCTGGAAACTTTAGACGGTGAAGTGATTTCTAAAAACAATTTTATCATGCAGGGTGTTTCAGAAAAACTCACGGGAACACTTGACTGTTCTGGTACAGGATATTGGGTAGTAACTCACCATTCGTCAAAAGGGTCATTTTACGCTTTTCACGTTCTAGATACCGGAATAAATTTAACACCAAAAGTATCTTCATACTCATCGGAAGTATCTAATTATAATTTTGGTTACATAAAGATATCACCAAATAGATCGAAAATTGCTCTTGCCACACACTATAATACTTCTCAAGTTTCTTTATTTGATTTTAATGCAGTAAATGGTGCGGTTACGAATTATATGAGTCTTGAACAGGTGCTTTCTCCGTTTATGAATGATAGTTTATCCTATTATGGTATTACCTTCTCTCCTGATAATTCGAAATTATATGTAACAGCCTTTTGGTATATCTATCAATACGATCTAAACTTACCAAATGCGGGTATGATTCATGATTCTGTTTATATCATCAGTAATAATTACCACCACAATGCTGCACTACAATTAGGAATTGATGGTAAAATCTATAATGCTCATGGAGGTCAAGTAGGAGTAATTGAAAAACCAAATCTAAAGGGTCAAGCTTGTCTCTATAGACCTAACAGCATACCATTAAGTGGTGTTTGTCGTTCTGGACTTCCAAACTTTATGGATTATAATTTTGGACGCAGTACAGATACAACAGTAATTTGTAAGAATAATTCAGCCCGAATTGGAGTTCAACCATTTGCTGGATTTTCCTATAGATGGACACCGACTACAGGTTTGAATAACCCTTATATTTCCAACCCAATCGCCTCTCCTGCCCAAACTACTGACTATACACTGAATGTAATTAATAAAAACGGCTGTGAAAGTATTCAATCCTATGTAGTTCAAATCTCTGAAATGCCAAAGATCGCAGCCATTTCACAGATATGTGAAGGAACAAGTATTCACCTTTCTGCTTCAACAGGTTGGGACACCTATTCTTGGACACCTACCATAGGCTTAGACACAGCCACCAAACCCAACCCAATTGCCAAACCAAAAGTAGCAACTCGCTATAAAGTGATTGTCACCAAAGGCGGTTGCATAGATTCTGTATTTGTCGATGTTGTGGTAAATCAACGACCAATAGCAAAAGCTGGAGAAGATAAAATAACTTGTGCCGAGGGCAGCAGAACTCAACTTGGCGATACAGCAAGAGCAGGGGAAAGCTACTTGTGGTCTCCACCTGATGGCTTGAGTGACCCACAGATTGCAAATCCTACTGCGTTGCCTAAAGCAAACACAAAGTATGTGGTTAAAGTATGGAATTCAACATGTCCGGATACGGCTTATGATGAAGTCGTAGTAACAATTATCGACAAAACACAGGCATTAATCTCCAATGACACTTCAATATGTCGAGGCGGAAGTGTACCTCTTTTGGCACGTGGCGGTCTGAAGTATTCATGGATTCCGACGACAGGCATTAGCGACCCAACGATCCAAGACCCGATTGCCTCACCACTTGTAACTACACGGTACAAAGTCCTTGTTTCGATAGGAGATTGCGTTGATTCAGCATTTGTAACGGTATCAATATATTCCGGCGCACACGCAGGCGCAGACAAAACGGTATGTGTTGGAGCATCTGCCGAACTCGGCGCACAACCTGAAGCAGGGAATACATACTCTTGGCAACCAAGCACGTATTTAGACAATCCGAATATTGCCAATCCTCAATGTACCCCTCAGACCAACATGCAGTATATTCTGACTGTGATAAGTGATTCAGGATGTGTGGCTTCGGATACTGTTCAAGTTATGATTGGGACAATTGTAGCGAAAGTATCTAACGATACTGCGATATGTTCAGGTTCATCAGTTCAGCTTGTCGCCAGTGGTGGAGCAAACTACACATGGACACCTACAACAGGACTAAGCAACCCAAACATAGAAAACCCAATTGCAAGTCCAAATACTACAACCACCTACAAAGTAAAAGTATCGAGCGGTACCTGCGAAGACTCCACCTTCGTCACAATCACGGTCAATCCACAACCACTAGCCAACGCAGGACAAGACAAAACCCTTTGCATCGGCGCAAGCACAGATATAGGTGAAGTAGCGCAAGCAGGATTTACGTACTCATGGCAACCAATTACGGGTTTAGATGATGCAACGAAGGCAAATCCAAAAGCATCGCCAACAAGCACAACGCAATACATCCTCACCGTTTCAGGTAATGGCGGTTGCATAGCAAGTGATACTGTACTCGTGACCATCGGCACAATCAAAGCAATCATCTCCGATGACACCAGCATTTGCGAAGGTGCAAACGCGAAGTTATTCGCCAGTGGTGGCGCGAAGTATGAGTGGTCACCAAGCACAGGATTGGATAATCCATCTATCGCCAATCCCACAGCAAACCCAACAATTACAACAAGATATAAAGTACTAGTATCAAGTGGTACATGTATAGATTCCGCCTTTGTCACAGTGAAAATACTCCCACTACCAAACGCCAACGCAGGCGAAGATAAATCAATCTGTGTCGGTGAAAGCACACAAATAGGTACACCTGCCGACCCATCAAACACATATATTTGGAGTCCATTATCTGGTCTTTTAAGTCCTTCTGCAAGTCAGACAACAGCAAGCCCTGCGAACACTATCACCTATACGCTACAAGTCACAAATCCCGCAGGATGTATAAAAAGCGATGAAGTCACCGTCACAGTGAATCCAAAGAATGAACGTTCATTCACCTTGCAACCAGATACGGTAAGTATCTTACCCGGCAAGCAATTCACGACCTATTTGAATATTCCAAACGGAATAACAGATTGGAGTGTGAAATTGTTCTACGATCCTTTACTAATCACATACAATTCTATTTCTGAAGGTCAAGCAATACCTGAAGATCTCAAAGGTGAATTGCTCGTCAGTGGTAATGGCGGAAGCCGTTCAATTTCCATAAACTTTGATGCATTCTTGCCTCACACATCAGACACAATTTATCCGATTAAATTATCAGTTGATTCATCCAAGGCTGCGACTTGTGAGACATGGAGCGCTACAGGCAATATCCTCATGCTCGCTGACTATTGCGGAAAAAATATCCGCGTGGTGAGCATGACCGGAAAACAGTATTTCCTGACCGTGAAAGATAAAAGCATAGACTTTGGTGTAGGACTCTCAGGCAATGTACGCTTGGAGGTCTTTGATTATGTAGGCAATTCTGTACTTGTTATATCGGATGGTATTCTCGACGCGGGTGAATATTCTGTTGCACTTGACTTGCCGGTGGGTGTATATTATTGTCGGATGCGGGCGGGATTATTTGAGCAGGTGGGGAAGGTATTGGTCGGATTTTAACACAAAGGCACAAAGGTAACCCACAAAGTTCACAATAAGATAGGTGTTTCTATAGTGTTCTTTTTGGATTAATCTTTGAGCCTTTGTGTTAAAATAAACGCTCAATTTTTGTAATTTGCTCCGCATATATTTCAATTTCCAAAATTCACGTAATTACTTCATTCATCAATACTTGTATTTTTCGCCGAGAGGGTGTTTTTATGAAAAATTTGATACTGTTTCTTCTATTCTGCTTTACATTCTTTCCCGCTTCCGCCCAACATGAAAATGATAATTGGTACTTGGGAAGTAATGGTGCGCAAAATTCTGGGATTACTTTTCAATACGGTCCACCGATATCTGTACAGTATGCAGCGGTTATTAACTCTCGGGGTAGAGGTTCGGCATCAATTTCGGATAAAACAACCGGGAATCTCTTGTTTTATACAGATGGTGAAGCTGTCATGAATCGCAATCAACAAATAATGAAAAATGGAAGAAAATTAAATGGAGGGTCGCAGTATTCAGTTCAAAATTCAATAATCGTTCCAGACCCGGGTAATAATCTTCAATATTATATTTTTACGATCGATGATCATTTTTCTAATTTAGGACTTTGTTATTCTGTCGTTAGTCTTCAAGACCCTGATGGAGAAGTCATTTCTAAAAATAATCTTTTATTGAAAGATGTTATAGGGAAAGTTGTAGGCACCCGAGACTGTTCCGGTGATGGTTTTTGGGTGGTAACTCATAGTGTGAAATTGAATACATTTTATTCGTTTCATATCACAGCCACCGGTATAAATATGGTTCCTGTTGTTTCCACTTACACCCCAACAACTACTATTCCAACGTATTCCCCTTATATGGAGTATGCATGGTTGAAAATTTCACCTAATGGTGCAAAACTTGCAATTAATCCATATGCTAGTATAACTGGGTTTGATTATGGTCTTGATTTATTTGATTTTAATGCACTAACAGGTGAAGTAACTAATCGTAAAGTATTACATATTAAAGAATTCGGTACACCTGCTTTTTCGCCAGATAATTCTAATCTCTATAGTTTCTATAGGGAAACTATTAACAGCCGGATCTACTTGTTACAATACGACATTAACTTCCCGGACGAACAATCTATTCGTAATTCGGTCAGAATTATAGATTCAAACAGTCTCGGCGGTGAGTTACAATTAGCTCCTGACGGAAAGATATACAGTGATCACATTAACTTGAAGTACTTTGGTGCAATAGAGAAGCCCAATTTGAAGGGGAAAGCGTGCAGCTATCGAGAAAGTGTTTTAGTTATGCCAGAAGCACGTTTTTGGGATTTACCCAATCTTATGGATTACAATATGGGTCATAGTAGCGACACAGCCATCATCTGTCTGAATAACACAGCCCGTATCGGTCCACCGCCATTTTCCGGCTTCAGTTATTCATGGACACCGGCTATAGGATTAGATAACCCAACGATTGCCCAACCTCTTGCCTCACCTCCACAGACATCAAAATACACACTAACCGTAACCAATACAAACGGTTGCCAAAGTACTCAAACATATATCGTTGTCATAGCCGACAAGCCCAAGATTACGCCAGTCGCTCCGTTATGCCTAGGAAATTTCGTTCAGCTTTCTGCTTCGGGTGGTGATACTTATCAGTGGTTCCCTGCTGAGAGTGTGGATACAGCTACGAAATCCAATCCAATCACCAAACCCAAAGTCAGTACCCTATACAAGGTTATTACTACTCGTGGTCAATGTACCGATTCAGCGTTTGTGTATGTAGAAGTAATTGCTCCAATAGCAAAAGCAGGCGCTGACAAAACCACTTGCATCGGCGGCAGCGTTCAGCTCGGAGACTCAGAAAAAATTGGCGAAAGCTATACATGGTTACCAACCGATGGATTAAATAACTCTATACTATCCAACCCCATAGCAACACCAACCAAATCCACTCAATACATCCTCGAAGTATGGAAAAATGGGTGTACTGCTTTTGATACAGTCTTAGTGACAGTCATCGGCAAGACCAAAGCCGTGGTTTCGGGAGATACTGCAATCTGCGGTGCGGGAAGCAGTGTGATTTTAGTATCAAGCGGTGGAAGTGAATATGAATGGTTCCCTACTACCGGCTTGGACAATCCAAGAATAGCCAACCCACGAGCATTCCCAATCGTAACCACAAGATACAAAGTGATTGTATCGAATGGTGATTGTAAAGATTCGGCATTCGTTACTGTGAATGTAATACCATTCGGCGGTGCAAATGCAGGCACCGACAAAACAGTATGTCCGGGCGGCACAGCCGAGCTCGGTGAAAAGCCAACAAACGGTCAACAATACAACTGGCAGCCCACTAATAACTTAGACGACCCAACAAAAGCAAACCCTACGTTCACCGCCACAGGCACAGGCAAGACAGAATATATCCTCACCGTTACGAATAGTTTAGGGTGCACGTCGCTAGACACGGTCGTTGTTACCGTTGGAAATATCATCGCCAAAGTATCGAGTGATACATCAATTTGTTCAGGCTCAAGCGTACAACTTCTCGCCAGAGGCGGAGCAAACTACACATGGACACCATCAACCGGATTAAGCAACCCAAACATAGAAAATCCAATAGCAAGTCCAAACACTACAACCACCTACAAAGTAATTGTATCCAGCGGCACATGCGAAGACTCCACATTCATCACCATCACGGTGAATCCACAACCCACCGCCAATGCCGGACTAGACAAAACCCTGTGCCTGAACGCAAGCACAGTAATCGGTGAAGCAGCGCAAGCAGGATTTACTTACTCATGGCAGCCGACTACTGGTTTAGATGATGCAACAAAGTCAAATCCAATAGCATCACCAACAACCACAACTCAATATATTCTCACCGTCACCGGTAATGGCGGTTGCACATCGAGCGATTTCGTAATTGTGACCATCGGCACAATCAAAGCAATTGTCTCGAATGACACAAGTATCTGCGAAGGAGCAAGCGCGAAGTTATTCTCTAGTGGTGCCGCGAAGTATGAGTGGTCACCGAGCACAGGATTGGATAATCCATCGATTGCTAATCCCATAGCAAACCCAACTAGTACAATGAAATACAAGGTACTTGTTTCCAGTGGCACATGTATAGATTCCGGGTTCGTGACTGTAACCATACTTCCACTACCAAACACCAATGCAGGCAGTGACACAACAATCTGCCTTGGCGCAAGCACAGAAATAGGTACACCTGCCGAAGCAGGAAATTCATATTCTTGGAATCCTATAACAGGTCTTTCAAGTCCAACTGCAAGTCAGACAACAGCAAGCCCAGCAACGACGACAACCTATACGCTACAAGTTACCAATCCCGCAGGATGTGTGAAGTCCGACGAAGTAACCGTTACGGTGAATCCACGGAATGCACGTTCATTTACCTTGCAACCCGATACGGTAAGTATCTTACCGGGCAAGCAATTCTCGACAAGTTTGGAAATACCAAGTGGTGTTGCAGATTGGAGTCTGAAATTGAAGTACGACCCATTACTTATTACCTACAATTCCATCACCGGCACACAAGCAAGTTCCGATGATTTAAAAGGAGAATTGCTTATTAGTGGCAATGGCGGAAGTCGTTCCATTCCCATAACGTTTGATGCATTCTTGCCGCATACATCGGATACAATTTATCCGGTTAAGTTATCCGTTGATACATCAAAAGCTGCTGAGTGTGAGACATGGAGCGCGGTCGGCAATATCCTCATGCTCGCCGATTATTGCGGGAAAAATATCCGAGTCGTGAGTAGTACAGGCAAGAAGTATTTCCTGACCGTCAAAGACAAAAGCATCGACTTTGGTGTTGGACTCTCGGGTAATGTACGCTTGGAAGTGTTTGATTATGTAGGGAATTCTGTACTTGTCGTGTCCGATGGTATTCTCGAAGCAGGAGAATATTCTGCTGGGCTTGACTTGCCGGTGGGTGTGTATTATTGTCGGATGAGAGCTGGGATGTTTGAGAGTGTGGGGAAGGTGCTTGTAAGATTTTAACACTAAGTCACAAAGTAACCCACAAAGTTCACAATAAGATAGGTGTATCTATAGTGAACTTTGTGGCCACTTTGTGCCTTCGTGTTTAAAATAAAAGCTTGACGGAACACTGAGAGCATCACTATGAAGTGATACTCTCAGAAGAAAGTATCACCCGCGTGACTTCATCAAATGCCATACTTCTGCTAAAGTCAGGCGCTTGCCGTAGGAGAGAATTCCTACCGTAAATATCTTGGATGAGAGATAGATAACTATTGAGATTGATATTAGCATAACTACTATTGAGAGGAGAATTTCCCACAATTCAGGCGTTTGGACGGATATGCGGAATGTCATAATCGATGGCGTGAGGAATGGAATATAGCTTAGCACCTTCGCAAGCGTACCGTTGGGATTCTCTAATAATGCCATGATGAACATAAACGGCATGACGGAGAGCATAATAATATATCCTGTGATGTTCTGCGCTTCCTGTTCAGTCGTTGCTGTCGAGCCGATACCAATCATCAACGACGCATAAAATAGATACCCGAGTATTGCATACAAAAGGATAATCGGCAGATTCGCAATCGCAAAACCAGTATTGAAATACGTGGCTGCTCCTATGCCGAGAATCCCCCAGACTCCTCCCTGGACAAGTCCTAAACCGCCCAAACCCAGTAACTTACCGAACATCAACTCCTTCGAAGAACACGACGAAAGGATCACTTCCATGATACGATTACTCTTCTCTTCGAGCAAGCTCCGCACAAGCGCTTGACCTGTCGTGGTAATCAAAATGATAATTAAAAAGAGGGAAGCATACGCACCCATGAACTGCTTGAGAAAGTCGGATTCTTCGTTTTTACCGTCCTTTGTGATTTTAATTAAGTCGGTATCGACCGATTTACTTATTTCTCGATATTTTGTGATATCGACGTTGTTTTTCTTGAGTTGCGACTCGATGATGACATTTTCTATAGCGTTTCCAACCCGTTCAATTTCACGGACATTCGCAACATTCGGACTGAAATACGTGAGTTTGCGGTCTTTTTCGATACCTGCAGGAGCTACGAAAATTCCGGTGAATTCCTCATTCAAGACTCGTTTTTTATATACTTCTACTACTTTCTCGGACGATGCTTCAGTAGCTGTCGGCACAAGCTGATACATCGGCTGACCGGTCGAGAGCTTGTATTTTGTGTTGAGTAATTCTTGAGCAGATTTGAGTAATTGTCCTGTCCCGTCATAGAATGCAAAATTCTTGGTTTCTTTCGATTCTTTCGTTGCAAGGAGAGTAGGCAATACGCTAAAAAGTCCGGTGAGAAGAGGCGTCAAAAACAGCGCCACCAAAAACGCTTTGGTTCGAATTTTTTCGGTAAATTCCCACCGTGCTACCATGAGTAATTTATTGATTTTCATTTGGATTCATTCGGAATTTGTGAGAGAAATTCGGTCGTTAAATTTTCGGCTCCCACGACGGATGTAAAGATTGAAAGGAGCGATGGAGTGGCTTTTTCGAGTGAACGTATTTGCACGTGAGGCAACATTTCAGTCAGTAAATCATTGGACGTAAATCCTTGATTGAGTTCGACTTCTGCCTTACCTTCGTTCACAAAAGCTTTTGATACTGAAGGCAAGTTGTGAATAAAGTCGCCATTGCCGTCAAATTCTATCATTAAGGTCTGCCGTGTAAATTGCTGTTTGATTGATTCCAAACTGCCATTAAGAATTGCATGTCCTTTATTCATCAGCAAGATATCATCGCAGATTGTTTCGGCGGACTCCAATTGATGGGTACAGAAAATAATCGCCTTGCCCTGCTTCTGCAAATCGAGCACAACATCTTTAAATAGCAATTGGTTCAGCGGGTCGAGTCCTGAGAACGGTTCGTCTAATATAAGCAAGTCCGGATTATGGAGCACAGCCGCAATAAACTGTACTTTTTGTTGATTACCTTTGGAGAGTTCCTCGACTTTCCGCTTGCCCATACCGCCCAAATTAAAGCGTTCGAGCCACGGATTGATGAGTTTGCGAGCTTGCGCAGGTGGGATTTCCTTGAGTGATGCGAAGTAAAGGAGGGTATGTTCAATAGTACTTTTTTTGTAGAGTCCACGTTCTTCGGGCAGGTATCCGAGGGAGTTTTTACTGTCCTCAGTAATCGGCTCGCCGCCGAGAGTGATTGTGCCTGCGTCCGGCTCTATGATGTTCAAAATCATGCGGATAGTTGTTGTTTTGCCCGCACCGTTTGGTCCGAGAATACCACATATTCGGGAAGGCTCTACGGAGAATGATAGATTCTCCACGGCTGTAATTCCGCCCCGAAATGTCTTTGATAGATTGTTGATTAATAGCATGTGTTTCCTTAAAAATTGAAAAATGTGAACGCCACTATGCAAATTATAGGTTTGTGTTTCAATTTAATTTCACCGGTTGAGCGCGCACCCAATTCCCACTCAATTTACGTATTTTTGCCCAAAAGTACTTCTGAACAGTGAAAAGATAATTTTGGGTTCGGTTCTGCATACTCCAAGCCGTCGCCTGCGAATAATGCTTTCGACTTAAGAAATCGGTATTTGCTTGATGCGTAGAGGCAAGCTCAGCATGACGAATGCTTAACTTGATGTTATTAATTGACTTCCGTCACACTGAGCTTGTCGAAGTGTCTATTACTTGCCAATTTCTTTCATACGCTGACAGCATTGCATCTTCGGGAATAATTGGCCGCCAACCCAAATACAAAAAAAAATATGGAATGTCTCTACCAACCCAACTTAACTCCAGAAACCATGTCGCTCACTATCCGCGGTGAGGAGTTCCGCCATCTCTGGGCTCTCCGCCTCCGCGCCGGAGAACGTATCCTCCTGACCAGTGGCGTGGGTCTCTGCGCTATAGCGGTGCTGACGCATATCTCAAAGCTGGAAGCCACCTTACGTATTGAAGAAGTACACCCGAATTACGGTGAAGATACGCGTCGGGTGGGGCTCGCAATTGGGATTTTGGAGAGTCGAGAACGTATGGAATTCGCGCTCGAAAAAGCGACCGAACTCGGTATCACGGATTTTTATCCGCTCGCCTGTGAATTCTCCCAAAAAAAGACTATTTCTCTTGAGCGTTTGCAAGCGAAGGCGGTCGCTGCTGTCAAGCAATGTAAGCGTTCGCACGTGCCGGTAATTCATCCGCCTTTGAGAGTTGAAGAATTACTCGAAAATTCAAAAAAGTGGACTACTATTATTCTTGCAGACATGGAAGGCGTTGAATTGCGTGGTGATACACACGAAGCGAGCACACTTGTTTTTATTGGCACGGAGGGAGGATTTTCCCCAAAAGAACTCACTGCTTTGCGTGCTGACAGCCGTACAGTGCGGCTCTTTCTTGGTGAACGTCGCCTCCGCGCTGAGACTGCTGCGATTGCTGCATTATGTAGGGTATGAGGATAATTCTTTGAGTCACGGATGATAAATCACCTCAATTACAGAGAGAATAAATTCAGATGTATTCACTGCTATAAATTACGATAAGATTCTAATTTTTATTTATTAATTTGCTTCAAATAGTAATCTTACAATAATTCTATTGAGGTCTCATGAGAAAAAATATATTCGTTAATTCATGTTTAATTGTAATGAGTTCGATCGTCGTCCAAGCCCAATCTTCCCTTCTTCCTGCCGGTGGGGATGCTTCGGGAAGTGGAGGCAGCTCATCCTACTCAATTGGTCAAATTGACTATTTACCCCTTGATGGGTCCAATGGTGCATTCTATTCGGGAGTGCAACAACCCTTTGAATTCTTTACCGTTGGAATAGAAGAAGACAATGGTATTTGCCTTTCACTTTCCGTTTTTCCGAATCCTGCCCAGTCTGTTATTCATCTGCACATCGACCACCAAACGACTGAACAGCTTGCGTATCAAGTATTTGATATGGCAGGGAAGGAGCTCTTCGGTCAGAAAATTGCAGGAGAAATAACGCCAATCAGCATGGAAACATTGACGGTAGGAGCATACATCATAAAAGTATCAACAGCTACGACAATTCTAAAAACATTCACAATCATAAAGAATAACTAATTATGAAATCAATACTTACTCTAATTATAACAGTGATGACGGCGTCTTCGATGTTCGCTCAGGCGCCGAATAAAATGAGTTATCAAGCAGTCATCCGCAATTCTTCGAATGCACTGATAGTTACTAAAATAGTAGGAATCAAGATTAGTATTTTACAGACAACGAGTTCCGGTGCGGTAGTATTTGTCGAAACCCATACTCCCCAAACCAATGCCAATGGACTTGCGACATTGGAAATCGGCGGCGGCAGCGTCGTCAGCGGTTCATTTTCCGGGATTGACTGGTCGCAAGGTCCGTATTTTATTAAAACAGAAACAGATCCAACGGGTGGAACAAATTACACGATCAGTGGTGTGAGCCAAATGCTGAGCGTGCCATATTCATTGCAATCGGCAACGGCGAATGCTCTTTCTGCTTCAGCTACAGGAGTAGTGCGCAGTCTCAATGGAAAGGGTGGCGGTCTGTATTTGAAAGGAGGAGGTGGTACTACTATTAATAATAATGGAGATACGATTAATATTTCATCGACCGGAGGTGCAGGAGGAACTGGTATTCAGGGCGTGCAAAGTACGGATGGTATAGTACGGATTTCGAATCCGAACGGTCCGATAGCGACCCTCAATATCAATGACGGTTCAATTCCTGCTGAAAAACTTGCGGCAGGCGTGATCCCGACTTCTTTGCCTACAAGTGGTGCGGCAGGTGGAGATTTGAGCGGCACCTATCCGAATCCGTTAGTCGTTAAATTACAAGGGCGTCCGATTGTAAATACGCTGCCAACTACAGGACAATCGTTAGCATGGAGTGGTACAGCGTGGGTACCAAGTACTGTTTCTTCAGGTTGGTCATTAACGGGGAATACAGGTGTCAATTCTTTGACAAGTTTTCTTGGCACAAACGATAGTATACCTATGATTATTAGAACGTTTAATACCGAGCGTATGAGAATTACCGAAAATGGAAATGTAGGAATTGGTACAAACTCGCCTTCTACATTATTTCATCTTGGCAATTATAGTACGGACTCTATAACCAAGCTAACCGTATCTACGAGAGGGACTAATGTGGGTACAGTTGGAGATCGCTATTCCACGATAAATCTACGCCATTATAATAATTCTTGGGGAATTACCTTGGAGAGCTTTGAGAGCCAAACATCAAATGGCTTTAATATAAAGACTAATCAAAATGATTCTATCGGCATATCACGTCTGTTTATTGACAGAGGAAATGGATCTGTAGGGATTGGGACGACGACACCTTCCAAACAATTAGACGTGAACGGAATTACAAGAATTAAAGAACATTTTATTTTCAACTCATCCAATGCAGTTGTGAATTGGGGAACAGGTGATTTGTATTTTAGGACTAATAGCACGATCGGAGATGAAGCAGTCTATAGCGATAAAGTAATAATTAGAAATAACGGAAACATGGGAATTGGGATGACAACGCCAAGTACGAAATTAATGGTGAAAGCAACCACAGCGAATGAAGATGTAATATCAGTGAACGGAACAAGTGGAGTGAGTGTTGCAAATTTAGGTCAAATCGGCAGTGATGGTTCATTACGATTATCAGACAGTCAAGGTAATTTGCGAATTAGTTTAGTTGGAGGCGCAAACAGCAATTCTTACATTACGGGCAATGTTGGAATTGGTTTTGTAGGGTATTCAGACCATGCTTTAGCTTTAAGAAAAAGTGCTACAAATGGCTATGTATGCAGGCTGGAAAATTCCGGTGCTACTGCTACTTCCAATGTCTTAACGCTTTGGGGCGGCGTCGCAAATGGAAACGGTGGTAATTTTATTCAATTCGTGAATTACCCATCATCCACCGAACATGGCAGAATTCAACTTATTCCATCCGGGGTTAGCTACGTCACTTCATCCGATATGCGATTGAAAAAGCATATTGTCGAGACTAAAACCGGAATGGATGTAGTAAAGAAAATTGGTGTTAAAGATTATGAATTTACCGACCGAGCACAAGGTCAGGTAGTGCAAGGCATACTCGCGCAAGAACTGTATAAAGTGTATCCACAAGCTGTTTGTGCCGGCACTGACGAAGTGAACGAAAATGGAAAATTGATGCATCCATGGGGAATTGATTATGGAAAATTAACACCTGTAATCATAAAAGCTGTCCAAGAACAACAAGAACAAATACTGGCTAAAGATCAATCGATAATGGAGTTGCAAAATCAACTGCGTGATATGCAACAACGAATGGACGCCTTAGCAGCTCAACTGCACGCTCTGACGGTAAAAATAACGACAGAGATTCCGGTTGTACGATAGTGTATTTTTGTTGTAAAAATTATCAATTAAAAGCCCTGACAGATTATTATTCTGTCAGGGCTTTTAGTTGAATAACGAACTTCATTTTCAATTTTTTAATGGAAGGATATTAACGATATTCACGACAATAACGACAACAACAACATTAACGACAACAACAACAATAACGACAATAACGACAATAACGACAATAACGACAATAACGACATTAACGACAATAACGACATTAACGACAATAACGACATTAACGACTTACTACTTACTACTTATTACTTACTACTTACGACTTACCGGCTTACGACTTACCACTTACCACTTACCACTTACGACTTCACTGTTCGGTCGAGAGCCGAAATCGCACAATCCGATTATTTTTCGTGTCGGCTATGTAGAGCGTTTTGTCGTACCACGCGACACCTTTGGGCTCGTTGAACTGACGTTCACCCTTGCCTGTGCCACCGAATGAATGCATTGGAATACCGTTAGATGTAAATTTCAGGAGTGAGTCTTTGCCGGCGTCGATAATATAGATATTGCCGAAGTTGTCAGTGGTAATATCTTCCGGGCTGTGGAAGCGACTAACGGCGAATAAGCTATAATCGTTGGTCGGCGGAATGACTCTTTGCACCCATGCCGACTGATCACCAGAGGTGAAGATAAGCCATTGAATTTTGAACTGCATATCGCTGCCTGTTTGGGTGAAAATAAAATCCTGCGAACGTTCGCTGAGTATGGAAATACTACTCAAGCCGGCAATAGAATTAAATGCATTTCCCTTCGGCACAAGCCCTGCTATCGGACTCGTAAATTTATCGGCTGCCGAAATCTGTATAACGGCATTATCGGGGTCAATCGGCGATGAATTATTGGGTCCGACGCGCGTAAGCAGATACACATTCCCCGGCAGAACGGTGATACCGGTAAACCGGCGTGAGGGATTACCGGGTTCGATATAGGCAAGCGACACCGGCGCCTGCGCAATATCATGCTTAGCACTCCGCAGCTTGATCCGATACACAGCACCGAGCGTGGCTTGATTGCCATTAATTACCGTATCTATTTCTCCGCAGACAAGCAGGTCGAAGAGACCATCCTGACCGATAGCTATTGGCTTACGAATGCGCGGGGAATATCCTACTACCTTGCCCGACAAGTCAAGCATCGCTACACGGTCATTCTCTGTATCTGCTATATAAATAAAAGGTTCGCGGCCAATAAATATATCCGACGGCTGATTAAATCCCGTCCACTCGGGCTTGAGCGGTACATAGAGTGTGTCGTTGACTGTAGCGCTTTGAGGCGGAGATGTTGGTGCTGGAGGTTTGCTCGTGCAGGCAAGGAGAAGTGTCAAAATAATCACTGCTATTGCGGAATGTAGAGAGCGTGCAGACATAGAATGCGTCAGTATGAGTAGGTTTTTTATAGAGTATTTATCGAACGCAAAACTACATTTATTTGGGGAATTATCATGGCACGCAGATGACGCAGATTGTTATGATTGAAGATGATCATATCAGAATTCAGATTGTAATGCAATCCAAAACCTGACAGGTTTTCTTGAACCTGTCAGGTTTAGAAGCAAGATTAGAAGGTGAAGAAGCAAGCCAAAACCTGACAGGTTTTCTTGAACCTGTCAGGTTTAGAAGCAGGATTAGAAGGAGGAGTAGTAAACCAAAACCTGACAGGTTTCCTTGAACCTGTCAGGTTTAGAAGCATGATTAGAAGAGGTTTAGAAGCAAGATTAGAAGGCGAAGAAGCAACCCAAAACCTGACAGGTTTTCTTAAACCTGTCAGGTTTAGAAATGAGCGGGTATAGCAATCAAAATCCAAAGATTGTATCAGCGAAAATCATAACAATCAGAGCCATCAGCGTGCCATTGTCCCGTCGAAATATTTAGCGTATAAGTACCAACATTTTGGAACTAATCCCGGTCGGCAGGTGCACTTGCGCATAGTACACACCGCTTGGCTGGTCTGTCATGTCGAGGACAATTTCATCTGCAGAGAAGACGTTCTGCCGGAGCACTTCGATGCCGAGACTATTGATGACCTGGATGGACGTAGCTGCTTCAACACCCTTAATTATAAAGCTGGTACGCGAGGGATTAGGAGTAATGGAAATAGTATTCTCTATTGAAACGGGATGTTCCTTGACTGATGTGATAAAATACGGCAAGCCGAGCTCGTTCATGACGCCCCAAGCGGCGTCGCTACTGAACCAAACATGCCCATCATTATCAGCATAAACCCAGTAAATCCAGAGGCTTATCAGAGGAGAATTTTTTGATGTATAGGCAGTCCACGTTGTATCATTGAATTTCAATAGACCGGCTCCGCCTACGTAGGGGAACGCACTATTGGTCATGTAGTGCGAGGAGGTCGCCAGCCATTTGTTGTTGTATTTGTCAATGGCGATTCCATTCACATAATTCGTACTGTGGAGAGGACTATTGGCATTTGTGTATAATTTCCACTGTTTACCATCGTAGCTGGCGAGCCCTTCCATCCGTCCAAATGCCTCACCTTGATCATTGAAATAGGCGTCTTTTTTGCAGACACCCATCCATACAACACCTTTTTTATCGACGGCGATTGTGCGGATATACTCATGTTCCAGATCTGAATTTTCAGCTGTAAATCGAGTCCAGGTTTTTCCGTCAAACTTGACTAATCCCATAGTTGTACCGACCCATACAGTCGTATCATAAACGCTGATGCAGGTGATACGTTCATTCCGCAGAACAGAGTTTGTGCTGTCAAAGGCAGTCACGTCCGTGCCCGAAATCCGTACCAGACCATTTTTGGTGCCTGCCCAGATAATACCATTGCTATTCGTAAAAGTATCAATCGCTATTGCTGTGATTCGGTAATCGGGAACAGGTGAATTCTGTGTGGTAAAGTATGTCACATTCTTGCCATCGAGACTCGTGCGTACAATGCCGGACTGATAGGAAGGGATCCAAATTCTATTCTTTGCAGCATAAATAATGGGTGGAATGAATGTAACCGGGAAACCGGACGGAGGCTGCGTAGCATTCCACCGTTCTGCTGAAAAGCTGCCACTCAGACGGCGAATACCATAGTCAAAAGCGGCAGCATGATACCAGTAGCTGTTGTGATCATCCTGCTGGAGAAAGTCCGGTGCACCGTAATCCTGTGAGTAAATACGCCACGTTTTACTCCAGGGCGATGGCGGAGGGACACGTACATTGACATAGCAACGTGCAACCGTAGCCGGCTGCGTATTGGTCAGGGACACAAGTATCGGATAAATACCTTGCTTAGTATCATTTGCCGTGGTTTTGACCGTTACATGCGCGCCGGTAAAAGGGGCATTCACGGCAACAGATGATAATCGTACATCCATTGCTGTGACACTCGAATATCCTTGAGGCGAGACAGTGAGCAGCACAGACGCGTCGAAATCCTTGGGAACTGTGATGCTAAGGTTGAAGGTAGCAGTTTCACCCGCCGATACAGTAATCGTATCGACATCGATTTGTAAGGTAAAATCATCTTGCAGTTTGTGGGCTGTGACTGTGCTACAGACGCCTAATATCGCGACAGCGATAAGGGGTAGTATTTTCATAGCGTTCTTTCAATGAAAATGTAAAAAAATATGTAATAAAAGTTCAATTATAATGTGACTGAAGAGCAGAGAAAGATAAAAAAACAGATGGTCATTGCCTGACTGCAAAAATGGTAAGAAGTGTGTACATATCCAAGAAGTATTTGATGTATAAAAAATTACGTGGAATAATGATTTCTGATGTTAGGTCAATGGCACGCAGATGACGCAGATTGTTATGATTGAAGATGATCATATCAGAATTCAGATTGTAATGCAAACCAAAACCTGACAGGTTTTCTTGAACCTGTCAGGTTTAGAAGCATAATTAGAAGAGGATTAGAAGCAAGATTAGAAGGAGAAGAAGCAAACCAAAACCTGACAGGTTTTCTTGAACCTGTCAGGTTTAGAAGCAGGTTTAGAAGCAGGATTAGAAGGAGGAGTAGTAAACCAAAACCTGACAGGTTTTCTTGAACCTGTCAGGTTTAGAAGCAAGATTAGAAGGTGAAGAAGCAAGCCAAAACCTGACAGGTTTTCTTGAACCTGTCAGGTTTTGAAGCAAGCAGGTATTGCAAGTCAGATTCATTGAATGTATCTTCGAAAATCATAAAAATCAGCGCCATCAGCGTGCCAACAGCACCTGCAAGATTTGTTCAGATAAAAGTAAATCCGTAGTTTCGCCAATAACGGAAAAGATTGAAATTACAAAAGAAAACTAACCGATGAGCATGCCACGATACATTGATATATTTCAAGAAGCTGCGAGTAAAATAGATAAACATTTACTAGCCGAAAAACAGCTTGAAATTGCCATCGGAGTGTATCAGAATTCTTATTATTTGAAAGTCTTTAAAAATTCATGGGCGAATTCCACACCTAATGCGCTCACGGCAGATACCCGGATCTTTTTCTCGGTGTGGGCGGATGAACATTCCCTCAAAACGTCCACATTCAACTACAATATCCACGCACTCAAGCTCCGAAAACTCGATGGATATTCCATCACAAGCCGCGCATTTGCTGCTACGTTCAGAAAAGACTTTGCGGAATATGCTCATGAGTGGGAGAATGTGAGCGTTGCATTTGGTCCGCAAACATTGATGCAAGGTTGGGTGAAGATTCAGCAGCCCGATTATCAGAATGAAATAGTACAACTCACGTATAAGTTTTTAAAAATAGAACACTTAATTGACAATAATCTTAATAGATATATCCAACGAAAGGCGACACCATGAATACAAAAGCTACCACTGTCGATGACTACATTCTCTCCTTCCCAAGCGAAATTCAAGAACGTCTGACTCAGATCCGGACGATTATCAAAACCCACGCCTCTGCTGCAGTCGAAAGCATCAGCTATGGCATGCCCGCCTACAAAACCCACGGCAAGCCGCTCGTGTATTTTGCTGCTTTTGCGCATCATATTGGCTTGTATGCCACACCCTCCGGACACTCAGCATTCGCAGCCGAACTCTCGAAGTATAAGCAGGGAAAGGGTTCGGTGCAATTCCCTTTGGATGAGCCGCTGCCTCTAGATTTAATCAGAAGTATTGTAAAATTCAGGGTGCAGGAAAATACGCGTAAAGCATTGATATCTAAATAATTAATCCATTCATAATTAATTGTAATTCTATGTCATTCCAAGCATATATCGATAATATACAAGCCAAGACCGGGAAGAGTCTCCCGGAATTCAAACAGCTCGCCGAAAGCAAAGGTTTTCTCGTCAACGGCGCACTCAAAGAAGGCGTGAAAGCCGGTGAAATTGTCGCCTGGCTCAAAGCAGATTTCGAACTCGGACACGGACACTGCATGGCACTTTTTGCAGCGTTTAAGGGGAAGAAGGAGTAGGGGAGTCGCAGCTATTCCGAGCATACGACAATTTGTAACTATCCAAGAATCAAAATCAATTTTAACGCAAAGCACGCAAAGGTTGCGCAAAGTTCGCAAAGGTATTGCGTTGACTATCACTTTCGAAATGTAAAGCATTTATTTGAAATTCGGTGAATCTTTGAGAATGGTTATAAATTAATTAATTACCTAAAAAATAATATTCTTAGCGACCTTTGCGAAACCTTTGCGAGCTATGCGGTTAACTACCCATAGTACTTATCAGAATTACACTATATAACGAATACCACATCCCATGAAAATCGAAAATCCTGCGTTTGATTATGAATCCCAAGCTCAGACTCTATTCCGGTATCGGCAGACTTACATAAGGATTAGTGATTGGGCGATAATTTTGTAGAAACAATATCAAATACTTATGAAAAAACAATTCCTACTAATTACAATTGCCGTATTGACTTCCGCGTTTCAATTACCCATTGATACTCCTACCGTCGAATCTATAAATGCTCGATATTTCCATATTTTACCAAGTGATAAAAATATTTTGACGGTAGATGTGAGGTTAGATGAGTTTAAAACTTCTATTGCTCAAATTTCTGCAAAATTATTAAGCAATGGAGAAAAATTAGCGGCAAAACAATTTGCGAATTTATATGCGAAAGTTACCTATAATAAATCTGCAGATAGTATTAGAGTCGATCTCTCACCATTTACTCTTAATGAAAAATCTCCGCTTTATAAAAGTACCGAGCAATTTACATCCGGCTACAAAAAGACGGTCAAGGGAAGCTTTCAGACCATTAAGTCAACCATAATGAATGCTATCATAAATGGGTATGTATCCAAACCTAAAATTGAAATTCAACAAGACAAAGTCATTGTGCACGTTGATAAAAATGGTTCAAAAGAACTCTACACCTTCAGCAATAATTTTAGAGATATCAAGCTGTTAGCAAGTAGCAAAGCTGCTGCAATTAATGCAACCATGACGACAACAAAAATGCAGGATAAAATATTGATTAGTACATTTGACTTTGTATCAAAGCAAGCTAATGCTACATTGAAATTTACGTATGCAACCAATACCAAAACTATAGTGTTAAAGCAACTTCATACAGATAGTGAAGTTGCCTCAAAAAAGCACAAATTCACATTTCAGTTTTCCAATTGGGTTTTTAAGTAGAATTCGCACATAGCTACAGCGAAAGCATTGCTTGAGTAGTATTTCTCAGCAAAATTTGTTGTACCGGCTGAACAGCCCCGTGAGGAGCGAAATCTTAATAGTAGATAATAGTACATAGAAAAGAGCTCCATCGGAACGACATAAACTAATAGAATTCTTAAACTATAGCCCACGGTTTTAACCGTGGAAAACATTTACCCAATATTTTCCATGGAACACTCCTCCTATCTCGGCTCGCAGGCAGCCAAACATTTCAGAGAAATTCATTTCGGCGGGAATTGGACCTGCGTCAATCTCCGTGACACGCTCGCGGGGCTGACCTGGCAGCAGGCAACGAAGAAAGTCTATGCGTGTAATACCATTGCAACGCTCACCTATCATATTCATTATTTTGTGGTCGTGGCGCTTAAAGTGTTGCAAGGCGTACCGCTCATCGGGAATGACAAGCATAGTTTTGACCATCCACCGATTACCTCGCAGGATGATTGGGAGAATTTTGTCGAGCGTACATACACCGATGCAGAGCATTTCGCCCGCTTGCTCGAAACGCTGCCCGACAGCATCTTCAGCGAGGATTTTGATGATCCGAAATACGGCTCATACTTCCGGAATATCCATGGAATTATCGAGCACGCGCATTATCATTTGGGGCAGATGGTGATTATTAAGAAAATGGTGCTGTTGGAGGAGCTGAAGTGAGAAATACACTAAAGAATTCTTTGGCTCTACAATCATCTTTCAACCTGACAGGTTCAAGAAAACCTGTCAGGTTTTGGTTGGTTATACAGTTTCGTTTGTGTGTAATTAATTGTGCTATCAAGCAATATAATTTTCTGGATGTGTTCGTTTCTATTGGTCGGGCAGATAGATCGTCAAAATTAACCTAACTAAATAATTTGTCAACTAGTAATCTCAGTATAACAATGAACACATCCCATCCTCTTTTCCTCCTCCGCCTCACGGTCGCCGTGATGCTCCTGATGCACAGCGTGCCCGGAATTTTCGATAATGGAATTAATAATTTCGGGAATTTCTATCTCAATGCACAAGGTTTTGCGCCGTTTGGTGTGCCGCTTGCCTGGGCGATCAAGCTCTCGCATATAGCTGCAGCGTTCAGTGTGATGACCGGTAAGTATGTGCGTACGCTCGGATTTATTACGATTGGAATTCTCGTGATGGGAATCATCATGGTGCACGGCAAAGAAGGATGGTATGTCGTTGGCGGCGGTAAGAACGGAATGGAATTTAATATCCTCCTCATCGCGGCAATTGCTACGACGATGTATCCGGATGGGTGGAAGAAGAAAAGTGCGTGAGAACGAAGAATCGTACCCACGGTTGAAACCGGGGTCTATGGTTTGAGTTCCCACATTGTCGGTAGGAATTTATTGGCTAAAGAAATTTTACGACATAATAATTTTCGGACTTACAGACTTACTCCTTACTACTAAAACACTTACTACTTACTACTAAAACACTTACTACTTACTACTAAAAAACTTACGACTTATCTTAAACCTTCATGTAACCATTCCCGCCCTCATCACTCATACTGCTTGTGAACGTTCTACAATTAATTAACTGATTATATCATGAATACCGGCAACCCTTTCCATAGTTCTCAAGATGCGGCGCATCGCGCAAAGCAGGATCGCTTTATGCACCTGCTGCGTCCGCTCTACAAACGCTTAGAAAGATTTGCCCTCACAATGACCAAAAACCGTGACGACGCAAAAGATATCGTCGGAGAGACTGTTCTCCTCGCCTACGAACATCTCGAACAGCTTCGTTCGGATGAGGCCTTCCTCGGATTCCTCTTCACAATCGCTTCACGAGTGTCACAAAAGCGAAGCCGGCGCCGGCAGGAGGAGCCCGCAACAGAAGAACAAGTCGAAGAACTCTTCGATAATTTCACACAGCCGGATGTAGCTCTCGACGTGCAATTCCTCTATGAAGCGCTCGACAAGCTCCCGACTGAACAGCGCGAAGCCATTGTATTAGCAGAAATTACCGGACTCAGTCACAAGGAAATTCAGAAAATTCAGGGCGGCACCGTCTCGGGTGTGAAAGTCCGCATCTTCCGCGCTAAACGCAAGCTTGCGCAACTGCTTGGTGTGGAGAAGAAATCGGTGGTTGGGGTGGAGGAGTGAGTTTGCCTGTTATTCTGAGTGAGTCTTCGGGTGGAGAATTGATTCATTTAGCAAGCAAGCGCGAGACCCACCCCTTTATCCCCTCCCGAGAGGGGAGTTTGGTAAGTTATTGATTTTTTAGGTCGTTCTATATCGTTATATATCGTTCTACATCGTTCTATATCGTTCTACATCGTTCTATTTCGCTCTACATCTTTCCCTCTCTTGGGAGAGGGTAGGGAGTGGGTTCTTAGGGTTCGTACGGTTGTCAATTACTCAGAATCCTATATTCAATGAACTCTATACATCAAAAAAGCAATCATAAACGCATACAAAATCAATAATTACAGTCTAAAGCATACCATGAAAACCTCTCTTCAATCGCTCTTTACCAAAGTGGACTCGTTCAAAAGTGGCGACCCACTTTGGACGGAAGAAGAGCTCCGGGCTTTAATTGAAAGTAGCGATACTCCCTCGCCTTTTCCTCACAAACCTACTTCCAAAAGGTGGAAAATTATGATACCGGGAATTCTAATCCTCGCCGCCGGTGCTACTGCCTATTTTATGCAGACAAGCACGGCACCCCGAACCGTTGATTCGACCAATCAACCACATGCAATCAGCCAATCTGTAGAAAATTCTGCAGTCAAAAACGATACAACTACTACGCCGCAAGTCGCTCAAAACGAGCGTTCGGCTACCGAAACAGTACTTATACCTACACCATCGCAAATCGAAGGAATACATGCACTTGAGTTAACCCGAGACGAACTTCAAACGCTCGGCATTACCGCCACCGATACCGGCTATTCTCTTACGGCAAAATTGGGCGTCGAGTATGCTAATCCATCCTCCCTCATGGCATTTATGAGTAATCAGCCGAATCAACGGGTGGAAATGAAATTCAACCCCAAAAATATCCAAACTGTTATCGAAAAATTAGGCGGACAGCAAGCATCCGATGGCTATGGCGAACTGACTCTAGATGTGCAATTAGACCTTTATACTATGCAGTCGAAAGTTGTCAAAGCCGGTACTTCGCAGAGCGCGCTCTATCCGCTCGTGATTACCCACCAAAGCATCGACCCGTCCGGCGTGCGGAAATCACAGGCGCACTTCTTCGGCAGCGCGCAGGATGCGGAGAATGTGCCGCAGGAATTTCACAAGGAAATCGCCGGACTCTTCGACCTCTATTCCGATGCGCCGACCGGGAAAAAACTTCTCTCCAAATTCCCGCTTATCAGCAAATTAATCCCCGTGCGCGTAACGCTTGGTGATAAAACGCAGAAAGCTGCCGCCGAGATTATCTATTGGTTCTACCCGTCGCCGAAGTTTATTGCGCAATTACCCGAACGTTTCCAAGGTCAAGTACAGCAAGAAATTACGACGATTACAAAAAATGAAATAACGGAGAATAAAGTCGAGAATACACTCAATGAGCCGACGCTTGCACTCCGCGAAACGGGAGGATACACCTACACCGAAGTCGCGCGCGCTCAAAGTGGTGCGATTAGTATCAGTGCTATCGGACCGAATCCCGCCCGCGAACGTGCCACGATTTTCTATTCGCTCTCGGCACCAAGGAGTGTGAGTGTGGCGCTGTATGACTTCAGCGGACGCTTCATCGCGACGCTTGCCACGGCTGATAGAATTTCCGCCGGAAGTGGGCACGAAATCTCGGTGAATGTTGGGCAATTGTCCAGCGGAATGTATCTCGTCACGATGCAGACCGACCGCGGCGAACAGGCAATTCAACGATTAATTATTGAAAATTAAGGAAAGGAACCACTATGAAAACTCTACTATTACTCGTTGGAATGCTTTTTTGCGCCATCTCTGCTACTGCTCAATATAATCAATCAATTACGCCTAATCTCGGCGAAGACTGGAGCGGCTCCCCTCGCCTTTTGGTACAAAATGGCAATGCTGAAAATGTTGAACTCGCCTCGACCACCGTAACAGGAGCTATCGTGGGCGTAATTGCCGATATAAATATTCGCCAAGTCTATGTCAATCATGGCACAAAGCCGATCGAAGCCGTCTATGTATTCCCTGGCTCGACCCGTGCTGCCGTCTATGCCATGACGATGACCGTCGGCAATCATATTATACGCTCGGTCATCCGCGAAAAAGAACAGGCGCGCCGCGAATACACCGCCGCGAAATCTCAGGGACGTTCCGCCTCTCTCCTCGAAATGCTCAAGCCGAATATATTCCGCATGAATGTGGCGAATGTGCGTCCGGGTGACTCGATTGTGATCGATATGCGATATACAGAAGCGATTTACCTGTCGGAAAATGTGTATGAATTTGTGTATCCTGCCGTGGTCGCACCACGTTATGTAGGCGCTGTACAAACGGAAGTCGATGCCGCGCTTTCCGGCAAAGAATTACCAACCGAAATTCCCGGGAAATTCTTTATTTCTCTCCGCCTCGCCACCGGTGTGATGCTCAAAGGCATCTACAGTCCATCGCATGATTTGGACGTAGATAATGGGAATGTTTATACGAAGAAAAATATCAAAATGAATCTGGTAAGCCATTGCAAAGTAGGAATTTCTGCTAGAGACTCTGTAAAACAGAATCGTGACTTCGTGCTGCGGTATTCACTCAGCGGACGGGCGATTGAGTCCGGTCTGCTGCTCTACAAAGGCGAGACCGAAAACTACTTCATGCTCATGGCACAGCCACCGCGAAATGTGGAAATTCCATCGATTCTGCCACGCGAATTTGTGTTTATTGTTGATGTGAGCGGTTCGATGCACGGCACACCGCTTGCAATCGCCGACCGCCTCATGCGCAATCTCTTCAACACACTCCGCCCGCAGGATAAATTCAATATCATGACCTTTTCGGGAGGTTCGCAAGTCCTTGCAGATGAATCTCTTGAAGCAACCGAAGAGAATATCCGCCGCGGCCTGGCGTTTCAATTGCAAAATTCACACTACGGCGGCGGCACGGAATTACTCCCTGCTCTCAAGCGTGCGCTCGCGATGCCTGCCGATGAGAAATGTTCACGGTCGTTTGTGGTTATTACTGATGGTTTTGTGGACATTGAACGTGAAGCATTCAAGCTCGTGCGGGAGAATTTGAATGAAGCTAATATCTATGCATTCGGGATAGGTTCGTCGGTCAATCGCTATCTCATGGAGGGTCTCGCCCGCGCCGGCAATGCTGACCCGATGATTATTACCAACATGAATGAAGCATCGACCATGGCCGATAAATTCAAGCATTATATTGAGGCGCCTGTGCTTACGAATATCAAGGTCGATTACGGGAATCTGGATGTGTATGATGTGGAGCCGGCAAGTATTCCTGATGTCACAGCGCAGCGTCCTGTCATCGTTTTCGGCAAATGGCGCGGCAAACCCTACGGCACAGTCACGCTCACCGGCACCACGGCCGACAGTACGATTGATATTTCGATGAATATCGGAGCGCTCCCGATGATAGCCGCCCACAGCGCCCTGAAATATCTCTGGGCGCGGAATAAAATCATGATGATCGAGGATGAAAGCAATCAATACCCGACCGACGAAGAACGTAAAATTATCACTAATATCGGCTTACAGTATAATTTACTCACGCGCTATACATCGTTTGTCGCGGTTGATTCCCTCACGCCGGTGGTGGCAGTGCGGAAGATTATTCCGCCTCGTGATACGGCGCGCGCTACTACGGCGACTAAGAAGATTGCTTCGGATACACTATCACTGTCAAGTACTGATTCCGAGAAACTTAAAAGACCGCGTCGGTGGATTGCAACTGATTCTATGAGTAATAAAACTAACAGTAAATCAGCTCCTAAATCCGTGCTTGTTCCTAATGTAACAGATACTAAACTAAATTTCCCGATAGATGGGGATACTACTACTAATCTGTCCCTTTCTCCATCTATGACTCGGCCTACAAATCGTGGAGATGCTCCCGCGCTTAAAGTAGAAAAGTCTGGTATACCATTATCATCCAATGGGTTGACAGTTACTTTACCGGAAGCATCAGCTACATCGAAAAATAAAGATGCGAAGCAAAGTGCAACTCCGTCAACAACAAAACCGGGAAAATCCTCTTCATCCAAAAAAGAGACAAAAGAATCGCGTGTGAAAGAACCTCGTCCGACAGTCGCAGCTGTTGTCCCAATATCTAAAGACTCCCGTACGCAGGACACATCATCCCTGCAAGTGGCAACAAGCGATAGTATTTCCGTTCAGAGTGGACTTGGCGAAGTTGTTCCGCAAGGTGGTATTTCTAACGATGGTGCGCGACCAGCGGAGACGAATATTCGCGTTCAGGGCACTGAACTTACTGATCGTGTAAGTAGTGGTAGTGGTGGAATTCGCACTACTCCTTCAATTACTGAATATTCGAGTGGAGATGAAGAGCTAGATGCAGCTGCCGACCCACTCAATCCCGGCAAGAAAAAGCCACGCATTTATGGTGGAATTATCACGGCGCTGACATTTGGTACGCTCGGAAATTATGAACCTAATAGTCTGACAGGCAATGTACTTACAGGAATATCTAACGAATCTAAATTCGGTTATTCTACCGGAATTCGGCTTGAGTATTTATTAGGTGATGTGAAGAATTCCAGATCTTCTATTACAGCCGATGTGATGTTCGGACGCTTGGGCTTTTTGTATTCAGCACAAGACTCTGTACTATCGATGACTTCCGAGAAAATGCCTAGTCAGTACCGTCTTGCTACATCTGCCTCCGCTTTTACGCTCAATTCGCTCTATAATGCGAGAATAATTCGGGGTACATTCCTTGGAATTAGTGTGGGAATTACGACGAGCTATATCTTCAATGTAGAGCATTCGTACAGCGTGAGTGCCGGCAAGGTGATTCTTCCAAGTGCAACAACTATTAGTATTTCCGACAGTGGTCGGACAATGCAATACACCGATGCTTCGACGAGCAGTGTGAACCGATTGCAGTTCGGATTAGTCGGCGGGTTACACTATCAGTTTCTCCTTGGAAGAGCTGTGCTTTCACCATTTATCCAATACGAATATGGATTGAATGGAATTCTGAGCGGCGGGAAGGAACGGATGCAGGTGTTCCGAGCGGGATGTGTGGTTATCTTCGCATTATAGGAGGGAATGTAATTCGGGTATCGGAGGTCAGGCACAATGTGCAGGGCTCTGGTACCCGGATTTTTTTATTCAACAAGGAGTATTTAATTTGCGGTGTGCCGAAACGGAATGAATAAATTATGCGGAGGTAATTCTATGAAAAATTTGATTGTTACTTTCCTGTTTTTGTGGTTGAGTGTTGGGGTGTTTTCGGAGTTGTTGGCGCAGGGCTCTGATATGGAGGATTATGGAATGACTTTGTGTTTCCAACCTTACAAACCACCACCACACACCTATTTCGGTATTCTCTCATCTCTCAATCTTGGTCAACTATCGAGCTATACTCCGGGTGATCTCAATGGCAATCCTCTCACCACAATCGAACACAACCCTCATGCTAGATTTTCCCTCGGCGTGCGACTTGAGTATTTACTTGGTGATGTGAAGAACCCCAAATCCTTTATAACCGCCGATGTGATGTTCGGACGCATGGGGTTCGAGTATTCAGCGCAAGACTCTGTGCAGTCAACGACATTAGAGAAAATGCTCGGGCAGTACAGTCTGACAACAACGGCCTCTGCATTCACTTTGAATGCATATTACACCCATCTCCTACCCGGAACATATCTTGGTATTACGGCTGGAATTACCACGAGCTATATCTTCAATGTAGAACATTACTACAGCGTCACAGCAAGCAGGGCGATTCTCCCAAGTGCATCAACTATTAGTACTTCTGATAGTGGCCGTACGATGCAGTATGCCGATACTTCGGCTGCTGATGTGAATAGATTGCAGCTTGGAGTTGTAGCAGGATTGAGATATGATATCCTCCTCGGAAGAGTGGTGCTCACGCCATTTGCGCAATTCGAGCATGGGTTGAATGGAATTCTGAGCGGCGGGAAGGAACGGATGCAGGTGTTCCGAGTGGGAGTTACGATTATTTTTGCTTTATAGGTGAATGGAGTGGTGGTGGAAAATTCATAATAGCCCATGGTTTTTTAACTGTGGGCTCTTTTTGGATGGACTGGACTGAAGTCCAGCCCTACAATTTGGTCGAGCCTACGGCTCTTTTTTTTGTTTTATTGGACTGGACTGAAGTCCAGCCCTACAATTTGGGTCGAGCCTACGGCTCTTTTTCGTTTTTTTTTTGGACTGGACTGAAGTCCAGCCCTACAATTTGGTCGAGCCTATGGCTCTTTTTTTTTCGTTTTTTTTTGAACTGGACTGAAGTCCAGCCCTACAATTTGGGTCGAGCCTACGGCTCTTTTTGGTATTTTTTTTCGTTTTTTCGACGTTTTTTCGTATTTTTCTAACGTTTTTCCAACGTTTTTCCAACGTTTTTCCAACGTTTTTTCAGTATCTCCATTTTCACTACTTCACTATTTTGTACCAACATTAGGGCACCTTTATGGCAAACACCTATCATCAGGTCTATCTCCAGACCGTATTTGCAGTTAAAAACCGAGCAGCGGTAATTGAGAAAAGTTGGCAGCCAATGTTACATGGCGTCATTGCTAATCTTATCAATGAAACGGGATGTAGAGCAATTCTCATTAATGGCATGGAAGATCATATCCATTGTCTTTTTGGATTGAAACCCGTGGCTTCGATTTCTGATGTCATGAAAGCTGTCAAAGGCATATCCTCCAAATACATCAACGACCATCGACTAACGGAGAAGAAATTTGAATGGCAAGAAGGGTATGGCGTATTTTCCTACAGCCGCTCTCATATTGATGCGGTATATCATTACATTACAAATCAAGAAGCATATCATAAAAAACAAACATTCAAAGCAGAATATATGGAGCTTTTAGATAAATATCGGATACCTTACGATGAACGCTATATTTTTGAAGATTTGAAATAATCCAACCAAGAGTTCCGCTAGGAACGCCCAAATTGTAGCAACGGAATTCATTCCGTTGAAGGAATTTATTACGTTGAACGGAAATGCCTAACCCAAAAACCGAGGGCATCGCAAAGACGCGATACTCTCGGGAGGACAAACAAAGACCCGACAGGTTTTCTTCAACCTGTCGGGTCTTTCGCTTGCACCAACTTGACGGCGGGCTAAAACATTCTCAACTTACGCCTAAAATTGGTATTTAATTGAACACTTCGACAAGCTCAGCGTGACGAAACGTAATGATTTTATTGCTACTTGGGACTTACCTACTTACCGACTTACTACTTGCCGACTTACTATTTGCCGACTTACTACTTACCGACTTACGACTTACCGACTTACGACTTACTACTTACGACTACTCTCCTTCACCGCCGGAATATCCGCTTCTTTAATTGCTTTATTGAGCGCCGGGAGCTGCTCGAGAACTTTTTTCATACGGGTTAATTGCACGTCGATTCTGCCTGAAATATCGTCGTATGCTTGATACGCTTGCTTCGTTGGGCGCGTGTCGGCGGAGGCAACGGTGGGAGTGAGGGCGGCGAGCTTATTATTCAATTTCATCGGGAAATTGAGCAAATCCTGTCCGCTTTTTGCCTTGGTTTGAACGAGTTCTTCTTCGACGGCGGTGAGCGTATCGGTGATGGGCTTGGCGATATCTTTGATCGGTTTGGCCTTGGTCGTGTCGGTGAATTTTCCAAGTAACCCGTTGATTTGCGTGCGGATATCGCGTAAGGAATTAATCGCCTCGTGCGTCTCGGTTACTTTTTATTAATCTTCATCAGCAGGTCGAATTGCGCTTTAAAGTCCGTGTCCGTCGTTGCAAGGCGCGGGTCTTTGCGAATTTCAAAAGCTCGGGTCATGATAATGGAGTCGCCAAGTTTGAGGCGAACGCTGTACTTACCAGGCACAGCCCGCGGACCATCGGTTGAAGCGCCCCACGTCACTCCCGGCGCTTCGGTCGCTGCCGGATATTCCAAATTCCAGACAAAACGATTGAGTCCGCTGTCTGCCGGCACGGTGCCCGGAATTTTACGTTCGGTGTCAGGATAAAAGTCTTTCGATTCTTTAATTGGTTCGCCCTTACGATCTTTTTTATTGGAGTAGGTAATAATCAAAGAGTCTTGTGGATCAAAGAATTGGAGCTGAAGTTCCTTGGCGGGCGGCGCTGATAGATAATAATTGACCAACACGCCATTGGGAGGATTCTCACCTGTTTGCATTCCATCAAAGTGATAACTTCCACCATCGACTCTATAAGTGTGGCGCAGTTGGTATAGGTAGGCGGTAGATTTTTCAATATCAGATTTTTTGTCCATAATTTCATGCAGCGGGGTTAGGTCATCGAGCACCCAGAACGCTCGTCCATGCGTCGCAGCGACGAGGTCTTTTTCACGTGGGTGGATCATCAGGTCATGAATCGGGGTAATCGGTAAGTTTTGCTGAAATGCTTGCCATTCGGCTCCATTATTAAACGATACATAGAGTCCGAATTCGGTGCCCGCATACAGCAACCCTTTTTTCCAGTGATCTTCGCGGATGACACGAGTGAATGCATGGTCTGGAATGCCGGTCGTAATACGTTTCCACGATGAGCCAAAGTCTGTAGTACGATAGAGATACGGCGTTTGGTCGTCAGCTGATTTGTACCGTGTGGCTGCCAAAAATGCCGTCCCATGATCAAAATGGGAGGGTTCGATGATGGAAATTAGCGCATCTTTCGGTAGGTCTTTTGGTGTGATATTCGTCCAGTTTTTACCGTGATCACGGCTAATGTGGACGAGTCCGTCGTCGCTGCCTACCCAGAGAACCCCACGATCATTCGGCGACTCTGCGAAGGTAAAAATTGTGCAATAGGTTTCGACGCCGGTGTTGTCCTTCGTAATCATTCCGCCGGAGGATTTTTGTTTTGTTTTGTCGTTCGTCGTGAGGTCAGGACTGATAATTTCCCAACTCATTCCCTCATCATTCGAACGGAAAACGTGATTGCCACAGGCGTATAATACGTGTCCGTCATGAGGAGAGAAGACGATCGGATATGTCCATTGGAATCTATATTTATGTGTTTCGGCGGCATTACCGACGGGATTTTCGGGATAAACCGACACTTCCTGACTTTGCCCGGTACGACGGTTGAGTTTGGTGAGATATCCGCCATAATTTCCGCCATAAATTATGTCATTATTAAGCGGATCAACTGCCAAATATCCGCTTTCACCACCGGCTGCCGGAAACCAATCATTTTTGTCAATTGAATACCCTGTAGTTCTGCTTGCAATACCAACACTTGAATTATCCTGCTGTGCGCCATAAATGAGATAAGGGAATTGATTATCAAGAGTTACGTGGTAGAATTGTGAAGTAGGAATGTCAATATCGGTGAAATTTTTCCCTCCGTTCGTTGTTACAAAAGCGCCGCCGTCATCAGCAATTATCATCCGTAATGGATTATCAGGCGCGATCCACAGGTCGTGATGGTCACCGTGCATCGTTCCCAAACCCTGAAATGTTTTCCCGCCGTCGATTGATTTATACCACCCCACATTGAGCGCATAGACTGTATTTTCACTCTTCGGATCGGCAACAATATGACTGAAATACCAGGCGCGCTGGCGGATGTTGCGTTCTTCGCTCGTGCGGGTCCATGTCTTGCCGCCATCGTCAGAACGAAAAACACCGCCACGTTCATTTTCGAGCATAATCCATAATCTGCCTTGTTTTACGGGGGATGGTGCGATGCGGATTTTCCCGACGAGTCCGGTTGGGAGTCCGGGATTGCGGGTGATTTCCGTCCAGGTATCACCGCCGTCGGTGGATTTGTAGAGTCCGCTTCCCGTGCCGCCGCTTTCCATTTGATACGCGTTGCGATGGGTCTGCCAGAGTGCTGCATAGATAGTACGCGGGTTGTGGGGATCGATTTGCACATCGATGGCGCCGGTACTGTCATTTTTATAGAGAATTTTCTCCCAGGTGGTGCCGCCGTTTTTCGAACGGAACACCCCGCGTTCGGCATTAGCGCCGAAGAATCTGCCCATCGCGGCTGCATAGACAATGTCGGAATTCTGCGGATGCACGGCAATTTTCCCGATGGCGAAGGTCTCCTGTAAACCGATGTATTCCCATGTCTTACCTGCGTCAAGCGAACGTACCATGCCGTCGCCTCCGGCAGCATTGCCACGAATATCGCATTCGCCCATACCGGCGTAAATCACATTCGGGTCGCTTGGAGCGACTTTGATAGCTCCGACCGAACTGCTTGTAAGAAAGCCGTCGGAGACATTCACCCACGAGTCGCCGCCATCGGTGGTTTTCCAGATACCGCCACCTGTAGCGCCGAAATAATAGGTGTTCGGTTCGCTTGCTACCCCGCATGCCGCAAGTGAGCGTCCACCGCGGAAGGGTCCGATACTTCGCCATTTCATTGAGGAGTAGAGCTTTGGGTTGACGGAATAGTGCGCTGTGGATACTGGTTTTTTCTTTTGAGCGGAGGTAGGAATGCTCGTAACCCAGACAGCAGTAAGAAGGATTAAAGTCAAAAATACAGGATAGGAAAGTCGTAGAAATTTTAGCATAGATTAGAGGATAATTAGAATTATTACCAGTAGTTAGAAGGTAATTTCACTGTGATTAATTAATCAGAGCGCAAAAATACCGTGTAATTTGGTGGTAGGCAAATGGAAGGGAATATTTTGGGGGTGTGGAGGGAAAAGCCCTGTATATCTTCAATCACAGCATGATGGTATGGTTGTAGAAAAATGTGCGCATTTGACCAACGTTCGACCCCGAATGGGGTCGTGTCCGCGCTTGGTGCATCTTGCTACAAACGTTCGACCCCGAATGGGGTCGTGTCCGCGCTTGGTGCATCTTGCTATAAACGTTCGACCCCGAATGGGGTCGTGTCCGCGCTTGGTGCATCTTGCTACAAACGTTCGACCCCGCTGGGGTCGTAACTATATGTAAGCACAATGTGCTACATACGTTCAATCCCGTCGGGATTGGTTCTGTGACTCTGTTTCATCTGATTATCTTTCAGTCATTTTTCAATCTGTGCACATAGCCTATGTAGCTCCCATCAGCTGGTAGTTAAACATCCGGGGAACGTTGCTCATCGGTAAGTGATGGTTTGTCAGGGGAAGCCATCATGCGCTCATGCTTTTTTTGCTTTGCCTGCATATCCTTGGCAATCAACTTCACATCAAAATTCAGCTGTCGCGCATATTCTTCGCGTACTGCGCGTGTTTCGCTGACTATTTCATCTTTCCACATTATTACCTCCAATGAGTTCGTAAGGAGTACATAAAATCGGTATGGTCATCGACCATTTTTCCGAAAGGTGTTGAAGACGTTTCTGCATAACAGCATTGGCTATATGCGTACAATTCCAAGTGAGTAGAAAATCAATCCGATGGAATGCGGCGATTGCAATATGAAAAGCATCGGCAACAGCACGTTGCGGTATCCCACATACGGGGGGCGCGGGGGGGGGGGGGGGGGGGGCTTTTTTTGGGCGGGGGGGGCCACAAACGGGGGGGGGGGGGGGGGGGGGGGGCGGGGGGGGGGGGGGGGGGGGCGGGCCGGGGGGCGGGGGGGGGGGGGAAACGATTTCTGCGGCAAGGTCGGCAATTGCGTCGTTTACAGGAAGGAACGCTATTCCTTGAAGAAGAGATAGTCGTTTTTCAGCTGCGTTGTTATCGCCCTGACTTGCTTCATTCCACACAAATTCAGATATATAACAATCGAAGTGCTTGCGTTCTGTTTCCCACCATTCCTTGGTAACTTCTTGCTGGGCTAAGGCGATAACATTACTGCTCGGTCTCGATGCCAGATAACTGATAATTGTCGTTTCAAGATATACGCTGTAGTTCATAGGATTCAAACTGTTACCGTTTCGGAGAACATCATTTCTCTGCAAAAATACGTATTTACAACTGTTTGCATGATTAATATAGGAAAACCTGTGGGGTTGCTTCTGTTTCCAGTCCTGTCCTTTGGTTCCAACTGACATGACCATTCTTACTTTGTATCCCGCCAGTGCAGTTCATCCGACTCTCCGTCCACAATTACCGAGTAAGCATTTCTTTAATCACAGTGTGATTGTATGTTTGTAGAAAAATGTGCGTCCGTGACCAACATTCGACCCCGAATGGGGTCGTGTCCGCGCTATGGTGCATCTTGCTACAAATGTTCGACCCCGAGTGGGGTCGTTATCCTCCGTTTTTGTGCGTCGTTTTACAAACGTTCGACCCCGTATGGGGTCGTGTCTGCGTTTTTGTGCTTCGTTCTACAAATGTTTGACCCCGAATGGGGTCGTAACAGCGCTTGATGCATCTTTCTATAAACATTCGACCCCGAATGGGGTCATTATTCGCGCTTTGGTGTATCGTGCTACAAACATTTGACCCCGCTGGGGTAGTGTCCAATAAGGTCAGTTGCTTCAACTGACAGTCAACAAATATACACCGGAATGGAAAAGCAACAACATAGGAGAAACATCCGTAGCTATATTCATGCGTCAAAACACACAAATATAAGCTGAAATCGTTTGAACTTAAAAATACATGTAAGTTATTATTTGGGAGGATGTTCCGAATAAATAATTTTAAGTCTTTAGGACACTGATTGTACTACTTTCCTGGAACTAAACGCTATCATACAGACGTTTCAGTAGTACGTGTTGACGGTCGGATGCAGCAACCGACCGGTCTGGGAATATTTAAGCAGATATCACAATGATAATATTGATTTATACTTTCTTACTTTGTATGCCGTGTCGAAACGGTTAAAACCGTTGGATTGGTTGTATCGAGCATTTTAAAAATGGTTAAAACCATTCTCAGACCTCTCAAACCGTTAAAACGGTTGAAGAATTCTCGTCCCGACTCTTGACCCCATGATTGAAATCATGGGCTATTTTTTTATCATGTGTCATTGCATTTTGATAGAGGCGGGCTGCCGCCACTTGGGAACTCAGTGTGACGGAACTGCTAATTTTCTTTTGACTTTCGACTTGCGACATTTAGGGACTAAAAGGACTAAAAGGACTGAAGAGACTGAAGGTACTACTATTGTATAAGGTATTATCGACTTAAGACTTACGACTTACCTCTTTCGACTTACTACTTTCGACTTACTACTTTCGACTTACTACTTTCGACTTACTACTTTCGACTTACTACTTTCGACTTACTACTTTCGACTTACTACTTTCGACTTACTACTTTCGACTTACTACTTTCGACTTACTACTTTCGACTTACTACTTTCGACTTACTACTTTCGACTTACTACTTACTACTTACCACTGTGACCCTACAATTCGCGTTCCTACCCTTATCGTCCGAACATGATATCTTCACCTCTCCTTCTGGTGGCGCGATAAACACCGGCGCTCCCGGTGCGGCTGACTTTACAAATCGGTCGTTGATATACCAATAGACGAGTTGTACTTCGTTGTCTGCTGTGCATGCGAACATTAGTTTTTGATCTTCACCGCGTTCGAGGAGGTAGGTCTTGCCATTGACCGGTGAGGTGATTTGCGGCGCACGTTCGGTGAATATACGGCTGCAGGTTGGATTATGCGGCGGGATTTTGGCGTATCCTCTATGTTCCGACTCGTAGAAATTGATGAGTTCGGGCGAGAGATTGGGGAATTCCATGCGTTTGTAACCATTATCCGGCAAACAACTTGTGCAGTACGAGAAATCCTCGGCAGCAGACACAAAGACCGTTTTGAGATGTTCGCACTTACGATTCGAACTCACCGTCGGAATAAAATAATCGATAATCTGATTGGTGCAATATTCACTCGGCGGCAGACCTGTTTCTGCGCAGACGAGACGGAAATCGACGCTTTTCGGTCGGTCGAACCATACATTCGCCGAGTTGTATTCCAAGCTGTTGAATATTTCAAATAAGAGCGGAGTCGCTGCATCGGCGCCCGTGAGCTCGGGCACACCTTCACCGTCAAAATTTCCTACCCACACACCGATCGTATAACGTTGATTATAGCCAATACTCCACGCATCGCGTCTGCCGTAGGACGTGCCGGTTTTCCAAGCAATTTTCGGCACGTGAATACTATTTTGCGACAGATTCGGCACATCGGGACGCGTCGGCTGCGTGAGAATTTCGGTGATCATATACGCAGCGCCGTCTGAGATGAACGCCCGTTCAGTCGAACTGTCATTCTGCGCAGACGCGAGCCAGAGAAGCGGTTGGAATTTCCCGCCACGGGCAAAGGTCGCATAGAGATTGGTCATTTCCTCAAGCCGCACGCCACAGCCGCCGAGCGCTGCCGAGAGTCCGAGTTTTTTACTGTCCTTGCGGATTTGATTAAAGCCAAGTTGTTGTAATTTATCGACAAAGAGCGGAACGCCTAATTTATCAAGCACTTTGACCGCCGGTATATTGAGCGAGAAGGCAAGTGCTTTTTCGGCGGTGATCGTGCCATTAAACTGACGATTAAAATTCTCGGGTGCGAAACCATTGAAATTGGTCGGAACATCGGTGAGAATGGTCTTTGGGGTAATCAATCCGCGTTCGATACCGAGCGCATAAATCAGCGGCTTGAGCGCGCTCCCGGGCGAACGAACCGATTTCACACCATCGACTTGCCCGTGGTGAAGCATATCATTAAAATCAGGATTCCCACAATATGCCACCACGCTGCGATCTGTGTTGTCAATAATCATCACGGCGGCATTATTTACCCCCAAAAAACGCATTCGACGATTGTAATTCACGGCTAACTGTTCAATTTTCTGCTGAATCGGCGTGCGAAGCCGCGTTTTGATAATCGGTTCGTCCGGATACATCATCTTCATCCGCAGCGCAAAATGCGGGGCAAGGTGCGGCACATCGCGGCGAACGGCATCGAGAGGTTCGGTGAGCGCATCCTGAATGTCTTTTTCAGGAAATGACCCGCTCGCCTGAAACCGCTGCAACCATTTATTCCGCTGTGCTTGAATGAGTTCGTTATTTTTACCTAACGCCAGCGTTGTCGGTCGGTTAGGAATAATCGCCAGCGTCGTAATCTGCGCAAGCGACAAGTGATCCGGCAGGCGTCCGAAGTAGAGAAGCGACGCTGCTTTCACGCCTTCGATATTCCCGCCGTAGGGCACGAGATTGAGGTATAATTGCAGAATTTCATCTTTGGAATAATGACATTCAAGCTGAAGTGCGCGAAATCCTTCGGTGAATTTATTCCATAATGTACGTTCTTTAGGAGCAAGCAAACGCGCGACCTGCATAGTAATTGTGGATGCGCCCGAGGTTGTTCGCCAATTGAAAATATTCTTAAAAGCAGCGCGAACGACGGCAACGGGATTGATACCGAAGTGCCAATAAAACCATTTATCTTCCTTAACGATGATTGCGTTTTTGAGCGTAGGAATAATCTCGGGGAGTTCGGTCTTCATCCGCCATTTATCATCCGGCGAGAGGAAGGAATAGATCACCGTGCCATCGCTCGCGGTGACGATAGTCGAATAGGGCACGCGGACCGGCACCGGAAAACATACATCAAGCGTGAGAAAGGCGGCAAGCACAGCCAAGCCACCAATGACCGATCGATACACAATCGGCATCCGGCGGCGAAAACGGGATAGGAAATTGAGAAGAGAATGGATTACGGCGTTCATGCTTCAAAATTACGAGGAACATGGGAAATGGGCGGTATTTGTTTGAATTGTTTCGGTTCCCGCATTCAATATCTTGCACTAACAGTTCTGAATCCTTAGCCCCATCGGGGCGACCTGTTTGTAGGTGCGCCAAGCGAAGCTTGGTATATTCAGAAGGTGCAAATCCTTCGTGGGAAGGGAGCCACCCACCCGCTACCGCAATCGTACGCTGTGTAAGGTAACAAGCACAGTGAAGCTACGACGAGGGAGATATCAGACCGCAACGCAAGTGAAGGTATTGAGCTCCGAAATAGGTCAGGTTATGATGGCAGACTGTCTCTACAAACAGGAATGCAACAACAACATGTTCGTAAGGCTTGAACATGTAGTCATCATCGGGGTCTAAGTCCGCAGTATGATATCAAACGGATATATCAGGAACTTGGGATATCCATTATACTTGCCATAGGGCATAAGCGCAGCCAAATCCGAAAAGGAGTAGAATGCGTGACGGTATAATGGAAGTCGGATTAGCCCATAGTAGCGTCAAGCTCTGCGAAAGCAGAGGTATGCATGCAGAAGCATTCAATTCTGGTGTAGCGCGAAGGGGCTGACAATTGTATGTATTGTATAAAGGAAACGTATATGGCTCATAGAACACAATCAGATACGGCAACGAAACTTATACAACTAAGCAAGGTCTCGAAGGACTCTCCCAAATACAAGTTTGGCTCATTGGCAAGCTTGCTGAACGAGGAGTACCTTAGAACGTGCTATGCCGAACTTCCCGTAAGAAGGCACTTGGCATAGACGGAGTGAGTGTAGAAGAATACGGAGAATCGCTGAAGCGAATCTTAGTGGATTGGTAGAACGGATGAAAAGCATGTCGTATCGTCCGCAAGCCGTGCGTAAGAAGGAAATACCGAAAGAACGAGGAGGAACGCGCACATTGGGCATTCCCTCGACAGAGGACAAGATAGTCCAGAAAGGAATATCCTCGATACTAACGGCAGTATTCGACCCAAGTTTTATTGATTCATCCTATGGCTTTAGAGAAAAGATGGGTTGTCACGATGCGTTGAAGCAGGTACATCAAGAGATAACCTCAAGCGCGTAAACTATATTATCGATGCAGATATTAAATCGTTTTTCGACAATGTTAACCATGATTGGTTAGTACAGTTTCTGGAACATCGGATAAAAGACAAGAAATTTATTCGACTGATTATCAGATTTCTGAAAGCAGGAATCATGGATGAAGGTAGCTTTAGAGCGAGCGACAAGGAACGCCCCAAGGCGGCATCATTAGCCCAATCTTAGCAAACATATACCTTCATTATGTGCTTGACATTTGGTTCGAGAAAGGATTGAAGAAAGAGCTTCAAGGCTATGCATCGATAGTACGGTATGCAGACGACTTTATCATACTTGTAGAACGAGAATCGGACTGCACATTGATATTGGAAGCTTTGCGATTACGGCTTGCGAAGTTCAAGCTTGAATTATCGGAAACCAAGACATCGCTAGTAAAATTTGGTCGTAATACGGACACAAGCGACGAGCGCAAACATCCGGGAACGTTTGATTTTCTTGGGTTTACGCATTACTGTGGCAAAACCAAAGCAGGCAAATTCAAGGTATGCAGACGGACAAGCAAGTCCCGCTTCCGCCTTGGCATTCGCAAGGTGAGCGTGTTTCTGAAGGAACACAAGAATACCTATACGCTGCAAGAACTCTGGGAAAGTATATCCCAAATGGTACGTGGTCACTATCACTATTATGGTGTAAGTGAAAACAGCAAATCATTATGGAATTACAAAGACAAAGTAAAGAAACTTCTTTATAAGTGGCTCAATCGTCGAAGTCAGAAGAAGAGCTACACGGGAGAGTTTCAAGCAGTATGTATTCAAGTATCCACTTCCGGAACCCAAGATATTCGTAAGCTTCTATAATCACTGACAGCGGAATGCAATTGAGGAGCCGTGTGAGGGAAATCCTCAAGCACGGTTCTGTGAGGGGGAGCAATGCACATCCAAGAAATACACATACTAAGGCACAAAAGCAGAAATGCGGACACGGAGCTACGGTGGAATCCAAAGTATGTGGATTAGCTCTCTACTCGACCAATGGCAACCACAAGAATCTTCGTAGCGCCGTAGGTGCGACATGTTTATTGCGTTAAGAGGAACAAAAAGGTCGCACCTATGGAGCTAAAAACCAATCTTTACCTTCGTTCCTACAAACAGGTCGCCCCGATGGGGCTAATCCATCAGCTGAAAGTTTGATACGGAAACCCTATTGAAGAGTTTTCGGTGAAATTGAATCTTGTTCTCTATCCATACAGCATCTCCACCACCAAGATCATCTTCCATCATAAAAAATCAGCGCTATCCGCGTGCCATCAAGCCCAACCTCTCCCCACAAGCCAACTACACGATTAATTCACTTCTGCAAAATATTCTTTGGTTATATGCCAGTATCCGCGTAAGTTGCACGCACTACAATTGGTTCACACATATTCGCGTAGTAATTCTACATCATTCTTTACCCTCAAAACGCCGGATTATTTGCCAGAAAACTTCACATTATTTTTACGGGAGATACCGCATGAAACACATCTTCTACGCTATTGCCTGCCTTCTCGCGCTCGCATCCTGCGGTCAATCGCCGACTAAGCCGACAGCGCCCACACAGCCCGATTATTTTCCTTTGCAAGTTGGGAATTGGTGGGAGTATGCTAAAGATACACTTGATAGTAAGGGTAATTTTGTCTTTGATCAAACGATACGATGCGAAATCATTGGTGATTCTTTGGTTAATAACATACAATACTTCAAGATAAAGAACTATGGCGGTCTATTCCCAGCAAATGGAACTGTTAGTTTTATATATAAGGATACAAATGGTAGTATTATGAATACTTTTGATATTATTCCTACAAACGCAGTGGACTCAATCTCGACTATTAGTTTATACTTTAACAAACCTATAGATGAATATTGGAATTTATTTCCAAATGATGATAACATTAACAATCCAACACGTCTTACAATACGATCTAAAACTGATAGTACAAACGTACCTGCCGGCTTTTTTTATCCCAATTGTGTTATTGGTTATGTGGGTCAGAGGTATGGTCCAAGTACTTTTTATGGCACTTATTTGGAAACTGTCTATTCATTGAATGTTGGACTAGTTAAGCTACGACCAGTTTCTGGTGAAGGTGGAATTCATGTACCGATGCAATTTTCTCTCACTAAAGCACACATCGGCAGTGTGTCATATCCATAAGGAGTTACCCCATGAAACACATTCTCTGCGCCATTGCCTGCATCCTCGCGCTCGCATCCTGCGAAGATGGACCTGTCAGACCGCCCTTGAGCGATAATCCAGACTATTTTCCGCTGCACATTGGCAATTTTTGGTCTTATACTGTCGATACTGCCGATAGTCAAGGGCATTATACTTATGGGTATAGTGAAACCTGGAAAATTATAGGTGATTCACTTTTTGATGGTAAAAAGTACTTCGTGATGCAAGTTCGAGGTTCGTGGCGGGAGTCTGATTACTATTATATCAGAAAAGAAGATGTCGGCACGTTTCTGATTCTGGCAAATATTACTCCGACATCTTCCGACGATATAATTCCACCACGATACATCTATTTTAACAAGCCACTTCATGAATACTGGCCAACCTATTATAACAAAGCAGGAAGTCAATCGAAATTAACCACAAAGACTGATACGACATGGGTTCCCATTGGTGATTTTTTTCCTAATTACGTCATTGAAACAGAAGCCGATAGTTCTGCATTCGCTACTGTGTATGGACCCGATGTTGGAATAATTAAAGTGCGTCGTATCAAAGGCAGTTATAGTTTGATAAAGTCACTCAGCTATGCAAAGATTAACGGTGTGAATTATTATAAATAATCCTAACCAACTATCCAATTATTCACAAAATCCCGGACTCATTCTCCACCAAAAAATAACCCATGAAATTCATCGGCTAGTATAATCTTTGCGACCTCTGTGCCTTCGCGTTAAAAATAGAGAAAATTTGACGCTTTTTTTTGTTTGGTCATATTTTTCATTGAAGGAATGTTGTGCAATTCGAACCAACGCCAAAATTCGCTTTGCTATACATAAGAACCAACATCTTCCATCATAAAAAATCAGCGCCATCAGCGTGCCATCAGCACAATGCCTTTCCAAACAAGGAACAATTTTCACCATCTAGAAGTCTAAGTATGTCAGCAACAGTAAGAGCTTATCATTTCTATACTTCCATACGTTATGTATTCCCTTAGAATTCTCCTTATTCTCCTCATAACATTTAGTAGTCTTCAGACCGCCCACGCTGCCAATCCCGATATTCTCTGGCAGAAAACACTCACCGCCGACACGCTCCCCATCCGCGCAATTGCAATCGCCGAAGGCAAGTATGTGGCTGCGCTCAAAGGGAATCAGATTATTATTCTCGACTATGCGACCGGCGACTCGGTGACAGCGTTTCAGGCGCCGAAAGAGATGTATGGGAATGATATTATTTTGGGGAAGGGTGGGGAGAGATTGTATGTGTTGCATAGTAATGGCAATCTTCGTTCATGGGATATTGCAACGGGAGTGATACTAAAAGATGTGGTGATGGATGCTACCAAATTTATTAATTCTTCAAGATCATATAGCCAACCAAATTATATTATGGATAATTCTTTGGATGGTAAACGTATCGCTGTTATGACTGGTTATACATTTTCAAGTGGACCTGATTATGGATCAGCTCAAGAAGTGTATATTTTCCACACCACTGACAGTACGAATATCAAGGTAAATACGGCACGTAAACAGGATGAATATGATGGTGTTGAACGTAGTAAATCAGAAATAATTCTATCTAAATCTTCTGACCTTAATTTTTCTCCATCAGGGAATTATTTACTAAATAATCTTGCGTATTTCTATGCTTATAAACTTGGTGGTGGCGGCGGTAAATATGAATATTCCAATTCAGAATATGCCTTTTTCAGTAGTTTTTCAAAAGATTTAAAAACCTATCAATTCAAGGGAAAATTACCATTTTACACTATTTCCTCGGGCGATGATTTCCTCCTCAGTGGAAACAAACTCATGGATTTACCGCCGACACATTCTTTCAGAACACTTTCGAAAATTGGTTTTGTCTTTTGCCCGATGATAATCACATGCTTGCTTTTAAAGCAGGCGGCGGAATAGCGGCAATTTCAAATATTGAACAAGATACTTGGGAAAAAGTCTTTTACGGTGATTCACTTACAGAGAATATCATCCAAACCAATGCAACTCGATCGGCATTTGCTACGGCTACCAATCAAAGAATCACCCTATGGAAAATTGCGGAAACGTTACAATCGGCGACGCTTACGGCGAACTTCACCATGTCCAAGGACACAATTCAAGTCTATGATTCTGTGACGTTTACCAATACAACCTTCCCATATAAACGTGGTAGTAATTTTGAATGGGATTTTGGTGATGCTACGCCGAAGACCACTACTCCTTTTCCTGTGCATACTTTCACTCAAGCAGGTACATTTACTGTGACTCTCACTGTACGTGATACGCTGGGCGCCACGAGCAACATTTCTAAAACTGTATTCGTTGATTTTCCTGCTCCAAAAGCACTCTTTAAGACAATCTCCGATACGGTTTTTGTTGGGAATGTGGTGGTATTTTCGAACCAAACCACTCCGGTGCGACTTGGTACGCGATATACTTGGAATTTTGGTGACGGCACTACCTTCTCAGCTGAGTCTAATCCGCGGCATCAGTATTTTAGCACTGGTAAGTATTTGATTACATTAACGGTTCGCGACACACTTGGTCGTGTGGACAGCTTTTCAAAGCAATTGCTTGTCATCAGTCAAATTGTACCGAATGGTGCGGTGTGGACGAATCGTTTTCATTATCAAGGCATCAATTCCCTCGCGTATTCTCCTGATAATCATTTGATTATTTCAGGGAGTAATGATGGGTATTCGCGGTTGTGGGATGGAAGTACGGGACTACAATTATTCAGCCGAAATGTGGGACAACTAGTTTATTCTACAGTGTTTACTAACGATAGCAAATCTGCTTTGGTCGCAAGTTATCAGATTACCAACAATTCACCGGTGTATGTGAATCGTTCAATTGCAAAATTTATGAATTATGTGGATAAGTGGGATTTTTCTCAAGATATATTTGAAAGGAAGATTAATTGGGATATACAAACTGGGTTAAGTCTTCTAATGTATTTGCGTTTCACAAATACTTCACTTTCATCTTCGCTTTCTGAGGATAATTTATGGTACATAACGGGAACGCAGTTTCATGCCTCGTTTTCAGTTCACTATAGCGACCCACGAGTTGATAATTATGATTTCGGGAAAATGTACCTTTATAATTTTACAAATCGTACAGCACGTGGATTCTCAAAACTTTCAATTGAAAAACCAATATATTCCACAATAATTTCCCCGAATACTAGCTACTACGCTGTACTTCATCCTTCTACTTTACTTGTATTCGATATTGTTACAGATAGTATTCACTGTCAAATCCCCGTGCTCGCTACCACCATGCGCTTCTCCCCCAACAAATACCATTTACTCACCAATTCAGGACTTTGGGATATCTACAACTCTGTACTCGTGCAACCGCTCACACTCCCGCAAGTCTTTGAATTCCACCCTGATGGAATTCATGTCTTTACTATCAGACCCGACTCAACAATTGGAATTTTTAATCTCAATTCCAACTCTTATGAATATCTCTACCCCAAACAACCGAGAGGGTTCACGTGTCTTGCCGTCGCGCCCGACGGTAAGCATATCGCGACGGGTGATAACAGTGGTAATATTACTGTTTGGAATGTGCCCGATACGCTCAAGTCACTTAAAAAAATTGACTTCCACGCGCTCACTTTCAAGTGCAACGCCGTCAGAACTTCGGATATTATTGAATTTGCTAATACTACTTTGCCTGTGAATAATTCATTCGAATTTCTTTGGAATTTCGGCGATGGAACGACATCCAACGAACGAACACCAAAACATCAATTCACCAAACCTGGGAACTATACTATATCTCTCATTGCATCTCAGTATGGGAATGTCATTGATAGCATCACCAAAAGGCAGTATATCACAGTCACAGGTCCGGCGGATGTAGATGAATCGCAAGCAGGACTATTTACAACCGCGCTTAACATCACTCCCAATCCAAGTTATGGCGAAACGCAGATTCACATTACTCTCGCGCAGGCAAGTAATTATAATGTTCGGATATTGGATAATCTTGGTCGTGAAATTGCCCACTGGGAAGAACATCAAAGCGCCGGCGACCATGTAATTCTGTGGAATAAAAATGTGCCGTCGGGAGTTTATTACTGCACGTTGAGTGTGGGTGGTGAGGTGCGGATGGAGCCGTTTGTTGTGCTAAGATAAGAATTCCTTACCTTTGTAAAAACATAGTTTATAATTCCAGTAATTATCATGAAATTCAATCTATTAGTTCTGCTGTTTCTCGGTTTGTGTTTGTGCGCTCAGCAAGCATTTGCCGGTAATCCCGACATTCTCTGGCAGAAAACCCTCACCGCCAATACGCTCCCCATTCGCTCGATCGCGATTGCTGAAGGAAAGTATGTGGCTGCGCTCAAAGGTAATCAGATTATTATTCTTGACTATGCCACGGGTGACTCAATTAAGTCATTTACTACGCCAAAAGAGATGTATGGGAATGATATTATTTTGGGGAAGGGTGGAGAGAGGTTGTATGTGTTTGTTGGTGGACAAGGGAATTACATAATTTCAACGATCTATCTGAGATCATGGAATATCGCTACAAATGAATTGTATAAAGATATTCAAATGACAAAATTGCCAGATGATCAGGGCTTCGGATATAGCTTATTAGGAATTAACTCTGGTTCTTCAATTGATGGAAAGTGGATTTCAGTTGGTGCGACTTATGAAGGTAATTATGGTTCGATGGTTGTATCTGACTGTAATGTCTTTTGTTTTAATACTTCAGATAGTACATATCTGAGAATAAACCCACTTAATTTTCAATCCCGATTAACCCCAATTTTTAAAAACAGTTCGGAGTACACTGGCACAAGATTCGGTATAGGTGGTGGAGGGTTATATAATTTCAGTGTCTCACATTCAGGCAATTACGTAATATTGAATCGAAAAAGATACACAGAAAATCGGAGTGGAATAATCATTATCAATGAAAATAGCTATGGTGATTTATTTTCGTTATCATCCTCTGCTAAATCTTATCAATACTCAGATTTTATTTCTACTTACACATTTTCTCACGACGACGATTTCCTCCTCCTCGGTAACCAACTCTACGACTTACCACCGACACGAGTGCTACGTACAATCACCAAACCGGGTTTAGCTTTTCTTCCTGATGACAATCATTTACTCGCCTTCAAGGCAGGTGGCGGCGTCGCTGCGATTTCGAATATTGAAAAGGATACATGGGAGAAAGTCTTTTATGGTGATTCACTTACGGAAAATCTCATTCAGCCCTGCGCAGGATTCTCATCATTTGTAACGGCGACGGACAAGAGAATTACCCTTTGGAAAATACCCGATACACTCGAGCATGCGACACTTACTGCCGCCTTCACGCAGTCAAAAGATACGATTCAAATCTATGATTCTGTTGTATTTACCAATATGACTTATCCTTTTAAACGTGGCACCAATTATGAGTGGAATTTCGGTGAAAGTTCGCCTATTGTCACTACTGCGTTTCCCGTTCATACTTTCGCGCGTGCAGGCACTTTTACCGTAACGCTGAGCGTTCGCGATACCCTTGGTGCGACGAGCAGCGTATCGAGAACCATAGTTGTCGATTTTCCGGCACCGAAAGCGAATTTCACGACTTCTTTGGACACCGTTGCTGTGGGAAATGTGGTGGAATTGACGAATCAATCGACGCCAATTCTCCCCGGCACGCACTTTTCATGGAATTTTGGCGATGGCAGTACTTTTTCACAGGAAATGAATCCGGTTCATCAGTATTTTAATATCGGTAAGTATGATATTATATTGACGATTCGGGATACAATCGGACGTACGAACAGCTTTGCAAAACAATTGGTAGTGGCGAATCAAATTCTGCCGAATGGCGCGTTGTGGACTAATCATTTTCATTCTCAACGTATCAATTCACTCGCGTTTTCTCCCGATGCTGTGTTGATTATATCAGGGAGTAATGATGGATATTCGCGGATTTGGGAGGGTAGTACGGGACTACAATTATTCAGCCGAAATGTGAGGCAACTTGTTTATTCTACAGCGTTTACTAACAATAATAAATCTGCTTTGGTCTCAAGTTATCAGATTACCGATAACTCACCGGTGTATGTCAAGGGTTCGGTGGCGAAGTTTATTAATTATGTGGATCGCTGGGATTTTTCTCAAGATAGTTGGGAAAGAAAATTTACGTGGAATATCGATTGTATTTTTAGTAAGGCAACCTATCAATATATCACCAACGCGGCACTTTCTTCATCATTTTCATCGAATAATACTTGGTTCTGCACAGGGGTAAATTTCACTTCATTAAATACTATCGAGTTTACTGATCCTAGCACGCGTACCACACAGTATGGTAATATTTCAATCACGAATTTGACAACAAATAAATCGAAATTTTTCGACCCGAAGCAACCTTCTAATCTTAGCATTAAAGAGTTAAATTATTTGCTGTTACCAATTTATTACACCCAAATTTCACCTGACAATCAATATTACTTTGTTTCACAAGGTTCACGATTTTATATCAGAGACCTTCGTACGGACAGTGTCTATCGCGAGATTCCTCACCAAGCAACTCTACTGCGCTTCTCCCCCAACAAATACCACTTACTCACAAACACCGGACTCTGGGATATCTACGACTCTATTCTCGTGCAACCTGTCACACTCCCGCAAGTCTTTGAATTCCATCCGGATGGAATTCATGTCTTTACTATCAGACCTGACTCGACAATTGGGATTTTTAATCTCAATTCTAACTCCTACGAATATCTCTATCCCAAGCAACCGAGAGCGTTCACGTGTCTCGCGGTCGCGCCAGACGGCAAACATATCGCAACGGGTGATAATAGCGGTTATATCACCGTATGGAATGTGCCCGATACGCTCAAGTCTTCTATAAAAATAGACTTCCACGCGTTATCGTTCAAACGCAATGCCGTTAAAACCTCCGATACGGTAGAATTTGCGAATACGTCGCTTCCGGCAAATAATTCCTTCGACTATCTCTGGAATTTCGGCGACGGCACAACCTCCACCGAGCGCGCGCCACAACACCGGTACCTCAAGCCCGGAAAATATACCGTGTCGCTTACTGCATCCCAAAACGGACAAGAAATTGATAGCATCACCAAAACGCAGTATATCACGGTCACAGGTCCGATTGGTGTTGATGAATCTCAAGTAGGACTCTATTCCATCGCGCTCAGCATTACTCCTAATCCAAGTTACGCAGAAACACAAATTCACCTTACTCTTGCACAGGCAAGTAATTACAATGTTAGAATAATGGATAATCTCGGTCGTGAAATTGCTCGCTGGGAAGAACATTCCTCAGCCGGTGAGCATGTGATTCTGTGGAATGAGAATGTGCCGTCGGGTGTGTATTACTGCACGCTTAGTGTGGGTGGTGAGGTGCGGATGGTGCCGTTTGTTGTGGTGCGGTGAGAATTCCTTACATTTGTAATACTACAGTACAAAACTCCGGTAATTATTATGAAATTCAACCTAGTAGTTCTTTTTCTCTTTTGTATGTGCTGCTTTGCACAGTCCGCTTGTGTTGGTAATCCCGATATTCTCTGGCAAAAAACCCTCACCGCCGACACGCTGCCCATCCGCTCCATCGCGGTCGCTGAAGGTAAGTATGTGGCAGCGCTTAAAGGAAATCAGATCATTATTCTTGACTATGCGACCGGCGACTCGGTGACGGCGTTTGCTACTCCAAAAGAGATGTATGGGAATGATATTATTTTGGGGAAGGGTGGGGAGAGATTGTATGTGTTGGTGGTATCATCAGATAAATCTATCTGTTGGATGCGTGCTTGGGATATCGCCACAGGCGTACAATTGAAGGACATCAACATGGAATCTCTGGCGGGCTACGGGATATCAGCACATCCAACGAGTTATATCATATCTTCATCTTTGAATGGCAAGATAATTGCCGTTCAGACAATATTGAAAATTTATTCCGGTAGCAGCTATGAGACGAGGAGTGTTACATCAATTTTCAATACCAATGACAGTACGATAAAAGTAAGAAATTCGATCAAACAGGATATCCCTTTTTCACACCATTCACCAAAAGAGGCAGGAGATAAATTGCTTTCTGGTACTATAGGAATGCATGTATCTCAATCAGGAAATTACGTAGAAATTAATACCAGTGTCGATGGATTTTACAGCCAACCGGGAGGCCCCGGGAAATATTATTCGTATCAGAATGCTTACATTACGAGTCTTATTCCTGCGCTTGCAAGTTATGGATATAATTCTACTATACCGAGTTATAGATTTTCCTACGGTGACGATTTCCTTCTGCTCGGCAACCAACTCTACGACTTGCCGCCGACACGAGTGCTGCGTACAATCACCAAATCAGGTTTTGCTTTTCTTCCCGATGATAATCATCTCCTTGCTTTCAAAGCAGGTGGCGGCGTCGCTGCGATATCGAATATTGAACGCGACACGTGGGAGAAAGTCTTTTACGGTGATTTACTTACGGAAAATCTTATTCAGCCCGGAGCAGGATTCTCTTCCTTTGTAACGGCGACGGACACACGAATTACCCTTTGGAAAATTCCCGATACCCTCGAGCGTGCGACACTTACAGCCGGCTTTACGCAGTCGAAAGATACAATTCAAATCTATGATTCTGTTGAATTTACAAATACAACCTTTCCCTTTAAACGTGGCACGACCTATGAGTGGAATTTCGGTGACGGTTCGCCGGTGGCAACGACTACTTTTCCGGTGCATACTTTCACGCAGGCGGGCACATTTACCGTAACGCTCAGCGTGCGCGATACACTTGGTAATGTAAACAGCATTTCCAAAACCATTGTCGTCGATTTTCCCGCTCCCAATGCTCGATTTACGACCCTTTCCGACACGGCTTATGTTGCAAATATGGTAGCATTTACCAATCAATCAAGCCCGGTGCGTCCCGGCACGCACTATTCATGGGATTTTGGTGACGGTAGCGCTCTTTCGCAGGAAGTAAGTCCGGTGCATCAGTATTTTAGTATTGGTAACTACTCGGTGAAATTAGTAGTTCGAGATACGCTCGGCCGTACAAACAGCTTTTCGAAGCAACTCCTCGTTTTGCCTCAAATCGTGCCGAATGGCGCAGTGTGGGTGAATCATTTTCACACGCAGCGCATCAATTCACTTGCGTATTCGCCTGATGGAGGGTCGATTATTTCAGGAAGTAACGACGGGTATTCTCGGCTGTGGGATGGAAGTACGGGAAAGCAATTATTTATGCAAAATGTGGGGAGAAGTGTTTATTCTATAGCATTTACAAATGATAGTAAATCTGCTTTGGTCGCAAGTTATCAGATTACTGACAACTCGCCGGTCTATGTCAAAGGTTCAGTGGCGAAGTTCATTAAGTATGTGGACAGATGGGACGTCTCGCAGGATAGTTGGGAACGAAAACTTACGTGGAATATCGAATGTGTCTCTTGGGCTACCTACCAATATATCACCCAAGCGACATTGGCGTCATCATTTTCAGCGAATAATACTTGGTTCTGCACAGGCGTAAATTTCACATCAATCTATGCAGATGTAATGACCGATCCTACCACACAAACCAAGCAATATGGGAATATTTCCGTTACAAATTTGACAACAAATACATCAAGATATTTCGACCCGAAGCACACATCTAATCTTAGCACGAAAGATGCAACTTATTTGTTGTTACCAATTTATTCCACCCAAATTTCACCGGACAATCAATACTACGTTGTCTCACAAGCATCTCGATTTTATATCCGCGACCTACGCACCGACAGTATCTATCGCGATATTCCTCACCAAGCAACTCTTCTGCGTTTCTCCCCCGACAAATACCACTTACTCACAAACACAGGTCTCTGGGATATTTACGATTCTATTCTCGTGCAACCCGCTAAACTCCCGCAAGTCTTTGAATTTCATCCTGATGGAATACATGTCTTTACCATTCGACCAGACTCAACAATTGGGATTTTTAATCTTACTTCCAACTCCTACGACTATCTCTATCCGAAGTATCCGAGAGCATTCACCTGTCTTGCCGTCGCGCCTGATGGCAAGCATATCGCGACGGGCGATAACAGCGGGTATATTAACGTTTGGAATGTGCCAGATACGCTCAAGTCTTCGATAAAAATAGACTTTCGCGCTCTTGCCTTCAAGCGCAGCGCCGTTAAAACATCTGATACGGTGGAATTTGCGAATACTACGCTTCCGGTCAATAATTCCTTCGATTATCTCTGGAATTTCGGCGACGGCACGACCTCCACCGAACGAGCGCCAAAACACCACTACCTCAAACCCGGGAAATATACCGTATCGCTTACTGCCTATACCAATGGAAATGTAGTCGATAGTATCTCCAAAACGCAGTATATCACCGTGACGGGTCCGGCCGATGCTGATGAATCGCAAGCAGGACGCTATTCGACCGCGCTCAGCATCTCTCCCAATCCAAGTTACGCAGAAACGCAACTTCATATTACTCTCGCGCAGGCAAGTAATTACAATGTTAGGATTATGGATAATCTTGGTCGGGAAATTGCTCGGTGGGAAGAACATTCCTCAACCGGCGAACATGTAATTCTGTGGAATGAGAATGTGCCGTCGGGTGTGTATTACTGCACGCTGAGTGTTGGCGGTGATGTACGGATGGTGCCGTTTGTCGTGGTGCGGTGAGAATGAATTCGCATCTGCCATAGATCGTGGAGTCTGATACTTGAGGTAGAGTTCGGGATTCGATATATCATGAAGTCAAAATTTTCACACCATCAAATAAACCTATACGTTGATTTTATGCAAGTTGAACCAAAAATTGTCCCTATATTTGCAAAAAAACTTTTCGCTTTTCAGGACGATGGCGAATTAAATGAGCTTAGACGCTTATTACTGCTATGGAATGACCCTACTTATTTGTATGAATTTGTTACTTTACACAAAAGCGACGCTCCTAAAGATAAATCTACACGAGAAGTAGTTCGGCAGATCATTGAAGATGCCAATGAAATAGATACGTTACTAAAAAGACTTATTACAACTAAGCACAGAAGCTTAGGGGAATTTTTCAAGCCTCTCCATAATCAAGAATATAGAATTCTTGAGTTATCAAAACAAAAAGGCAGAAATAACTATTTGCGTATCTATGCACTCAGGATTGATGTCGATTGTTATGTAATTACAGGCGGAGCAATCAAATTCACACATCTAATGAAAGAAAGACCGCATACAGCAAAAGAATTACTGAAAATAGAACAACGTAGAAATTACTTGATCGACTGTGGAGTTAGCGACGCTGATTCATTTTATGAACTACTCATCGAACTACAATGACAAACAAAGAAAAATTCATGCAATTAGTGTCTTGGGAGGAAACTTCAACTCTTAAAGATGTAAAACAGCGCATCAAGCACCGCGCAATGCTGCGGGAATCGCAAGAAATTGCGTTGAAGGTCTTAGAGCGTTTGGAAGAAATCGGCTGGACTCAAAAGGATTTAGCCGAGAAGATGGGTGTAACGCCACAATACGTGAATAAAATTGTCCGTGGGAAAGAAAATTTCACCCTTGAAATGCAAATTAAATTACAAACGATACTAGATATTCCTATCCTTGCGACGTATTATGAGGATAAACTTCAAAATTTGGATGAGTCAATTCAAATTGGCGAACATATTGAAAAACATATTGTTACGAATCAGCCAACCAAAGAACCTGAATATAGTAATGCTACAATAATAATTCCTATTTCAACAATATCGAAAGTATTTTATAGCAGGAAGGTGAGTTAATGGAAAACGAATTTAGAATAGGTTTTACTCTGCAAAGTATAAAAAATGAACAGTTTGCCCTTTTTAATGAGAACTATGTTTATACAGATGAGGGTATTTTCAGTGTGGGTGTTGAAGTAAAAATAAGCGAGGATAAACGAATAGGAGTATTTCTGCAATCTCAATATCTACAAGGAGATAGAGTAGTAATTAAGATTGTGGTAAGTTGCCATTTTATAATTAATGATGAATCATGGATATCTTTTTTAGACATTGAAGAATCAAATATTGTTATACCTCAAGATGTGTTAGCGTATTTAGTGTTGGTAACGGCTGGCACAACAAGAGGGATTTTATTTGCAAAAACTGAAGGAACTGTTTTTTCCACAGTTATCTTTCCGGCAATTGATGGAAGTGAACTGATAAAAGAAGATGCAAAAATTCCCCTCAAAACTAAAAATGGCTATTCAAGCAATGTTTAGTATCTGTAAACAACCCGGTAAACTCTGCCTAATATACTGAAATTCAACCATTTATACTGATCAATGTCGAAGTCTCTCTTTCCCAAATAGAGGTTAAATCTATCCATTTATTTCATAACCGGCACTATGGATGCATTATCCGAAAGCATAATTGTCTCGTAATGTTTTACTGACATAGCGAATAGTACAGTGCACATTATCACTCAAACAGCAATTCCCTTGAGAATCGCTAATTTTGCAGATAATTATGCAATTTACAACAACGACGGCGCGGCTTTCCCCCCGAAATTATGATGAAAATCCTCGAAGCTATCTATCTTATCAGCACGACATCCGAAGCGCAATTTCCGATCAGTACCTTGCCAGAAGTGGCTTTTATCGGACGTTCGAATGTCGGTAAATCTTCGCTGCTTAATAGTATTGTCTCCCGAAAAAATCTTGCACGTATTAGTTCTACTCCCGGCAAAACCCAACAGATCAACTTCTTCGGTATTGAACAAAAATGGGTGTTCGCCGATCTTCCCGGCTTTGGCTATGCGATCATTTCTAAAGAAAAACGCAACGAATAGACGAAATTTAACTACACCTATCTCGAAAAACGACCTCAACTTGCGCTTGTTTGTATGCTTATCGACAGTCGGCACGACCCGATGGACAGCGACCTCTCGCTTATCGAATGGCTCGAAAATCAAGGTCGTAAGTTTGTCATTATCCTCACCAAAACCGATAAAATTTCCCCTCGACTCCGTGAAGAACGCAAAAAGCAAATTCAAGGTGCTGTCCAGTTTTGCGACTTTTGTGTGGATGTATTGCCGTATTCTGCTATCAGTGGCGAAGGACGTGAATCGCTGTGGGGAATCATAAAACGCGAAGCAGTGGTGAGCTGAGAATTAGGTATCTGTTCAGCATTTTTCAGCGTAACACTTCCTGTCGTCTTTGCGATATATTCACATGATCGGTATGTCAAATACTCCATAACTGTTCAAGTTTATTCTGATGTACAAAAGTATCCCTTCAGAAATCAAAAAATATACGCTCGACCCGACCCTTCATGCCTTGCACAAGTTGAATAGTACAAGTGCAAATTTCGGAATGGACAATACCAGCGAATTACTCGATGGTGGATTTGGCTTGTATTCTACTGTCAATACCAAGCGTAGTATTGGTCCTGCAAAAACAGAATATTATCGTATAGGACTCATTCGCTCGGGAACTGCGAAGTATTCTATTGGGTTAGAAACGTTTCAACCTGTTCGTAACACCATTGTTTTTGGTGTTCCGGGTCAGGTTTTTTCACTCCAAGAGCCAACTGAAGATTTCTTTGCTTACTACATGCTGTTTTCTGAAGATTTTATATCAGAGACACTTTTACCCGGAAAATACAGAGTACAATATCCGTTCATACACTACGAAGGTGTGCAGTGTTTCCAAATGACGGAAGAAGAAGGTACCGAAATCGAATCGCTGTTTTTCAAAATTAATGATGAAATCATGGCTCAGAATGACGATGTAAGCAGAGCAATACAACTTTACATCCATTTGATTCTCATCAATGCAGGTCGGAATTATGCCCGAAGTTTTCCGTCTGCTTCCGAACAATCCGGTGACAGTAGTATTCTCTTTACCCGGTTTGTAAAATTAGTCAGTAAACATTTTCTCACTGTACAAAAAGTATCGGCGTACGCGGATATGCTCTATGTATCGGCTGACCACCTCAATAGAGCAATTAAATCTTATTCTCTCAAAACAGCACACGAGCTTATTGATGAAATGATTACAACCGAAGCAAAAGCATATTTACGGTACTCTCAGTACACAATATCGGAAATTGCCTATCTTCTCAATTTCACTGATCCTTCGCATTTCAACAAGTTTTTCAAAAAAATTACTAACTCCACGCCAAATCAATACCGCAACAAATCGGAATAAGACCATACAAAGTCGGTTTTGAACAATATTTGTACTTCGAGTGGTGCTTAATTTTGCACTTGTAATTTGAGTGGGTTTATTAACGTACAAACAGAAGGATCACAGCATGACGACAGAACAAAACAAAGCCATCGTAACCCGTGTAAATAAAGAATTTATAGAGGGTGGAAACATGAACACGTTCCATGAAATATTTGCTCCGAATTTCATTAACTATACAGCACCGGCGGGAACGCCGAATGGTCCCGACGGTGTACTCTATTTCTTTAATCATCTCCTCAAGCCGGCATTCCCGGATTTGAAAGTAGTGATACACGATCAAATTGCCGAGGGTGACAAAGTAACGACCAGGAAATCATTTCATGCCACACATAAAGGGGAATTTTTCGGTGTCGCACCGACAAATAAACAGGTTGTGATGGAAGTAATCGATATAATTGAATTACACAATGGTAAATATATCTCGCATTGGGGATATTAGATATGAATGCCGTGATGACACAGCTTACATAGCAGATACAGATATTCTGAGAGTTTTGACCCGTATTGATTGTAAAATATCAATACGGGTTTTTTTATGTAGTATAAAACAATGATACTTATTCAGACTAATCAATACGGAAAGCGTACAACTAAAAGAACAATTTATATGATCTTCAGATGGATATTTAGAGAGCAGTTCGATGATTAAATCTTCTTATCGAGAGATTTTGGTGCATTAAATTATACCATGAATTTTTGCCAACTTGTATATCTACTCTTAAACACGTAGTTTGCAATGAGAAGAATAGTTTTTTGAAATCAACGTTCTTTTAAGGCGAATTGCTCGTCCTCCACTTTTGAGCTAAAGTAAGGTCGTCTATAAATCTGCAAGTAAACTAAATTTTTGTTATGAGCAATTAATTCAATACATTACATTACACTGACTACTCGTATGAAACCTACAGCCTCCCCACAATTCTCCTTATCCCGCTGGACACGTGCTACCTTTTGGGGTTGGCTGCTTGGTGTTGTTTTCATCCTTATGTTGTCGTCGTTTTTGGACTCTATCGGTATCGAGAATATGCAATTTTATCTCGGTATTGGTATGGGCGCAGGAGTGGGATTCACTCAATGGCTTACGCTCCGACGTTGGATACGAGTGAGGTTACATTGGATATGGTATTCGATTATAGGTATGGGTATCCCTTTTATTATCATGGATTTATTAGTTCCCAAATCTGTTAGTTACAAGATTCAATTCTCGATGGCATTCGGCGCTCTTACCGTTGGGTGGCTCCAATCCAATCTTCTCAATGCACAAAAAAAGCATGCGAGTGTATGGATGGTGGGTTCGCTCCTCGGTTGGACCGCCGCCGCACTCACCGTACAGGCAATCGATTATACAATGAAACTCAAGCCCACTATCACCTCTAATCTCCTCCTTGCAGCCATCAATCTGTCTCTCATCCTCGCCGGTGGGATCGTCCTTGGGTTAATTACAGGTAAAGCATTGAAGAAAATTATCGTGAAGGATGAATAGCAATCGATTCATTCTTTTACATCGTCAAGCCATGCCTAACTACTTTCAGAAGCTAGACTTGGCCGGAAATGTGTGAGACGTTAATGGTCTGAATACATCTGCTTGGTCACGAACGTGAATCATATCATCAGTCAGGACTACATGTATTCATGATAGTCATAACGGGATTTGAACGAATACAATTTGCTCAATTCATAAAGGAAGAAGACCTGGTTATCATAATGTAAATAAGATAGTTACATAATTTTAAATGCGATAAAACTGAAATCTTAAACAGAGAATTATGAATGAATCTTTGCGTGAAATACACCTTTCAGAAGGAGAATCAGCCGACGAGTTCTTCCTTGAAGTGCAAGCATTATTTGCCGAAGGCGATGGCTATAGCTCAAAAGGTAATTCCATAAAAATAGCTGAAGTCGGCGAGAAATTGCAAGCGCTCGGACAAGCACATAATGACCAGGTTACCGTAACATGGGGAATTCTTTATGGTGGAATGTCGCACTCAATTGCTCGGCGCTACGATGAAGCGATGATTGTTTTCAAGAATGTACTTCAATCCTTCGAACTTCTTGGTGATAAAGCAGGTACGTCTCGAACGCTTTTGAATATAGGGCGTATATTAACCTTCACTGAAAAGTTAGCCGAAGCGAAGGAATGTTATGATAAGGTATTTGCCATCGAACTCGAACTCGAAAACATAAAGAGTTTAACGCGGATTCTGTCCAATATGGCTACTCTCTCGACACTATTACACAACTACCAAGAAATACAAGATATACGCGAAAAAGTACTCCCACTTATCGAGCGTTCCGGTGACAAAAGTTTACTTGCTCTTATGCTTAATCAAGCATCATTAACCGCGCTGGTACACCTCTCAGAATTACCGCAAGCAATGCAGTATTCAGAACGAGCACTTAAAATATGCCGCGAAATAGGTGACCTCGACCAAGAAGCCTCTGCTCTTGATGGAATAGGCGCAGTGTATTGGTACATGGGGGATGCGGGACGTTCGATTGAATACTACGCCAAATGCATTGCTATAGCTGAAACACTCGAAGACCCCAGAAAGCTCGCCGGACATCTCACCAATGCCGCCTATCCCTATATGTTACTTGAAGATTATGCAAAAGTTGGAGAGTTGAATAAACGCGCGAAAGCTATCTATTATGAGACAAATAATGAGTTTATTTCAGGCTGGGCAGAGATGGGAATCGGCGTGGCTGCGATGAAATTAGGTGACCCTGCTACAGCATTAGCACACCAACAAAAAGCAATATCATTACTCGAAGCAGATCATGATCATCATGGTTTGGGCTATGCGTATTTTAGGTGCGGCGAAGCATATATTGCGCTTGAGGAGTACGACGAAGCGTATAAAGTATTCAACCAAGGTCTTGAGTTTCGCAGATTAAATAACGCAAAGCTTGAAATAGCCGATACACAATGTGAGCGTGGTAAATTGTTGATACGATTTGGGTTACTAACCGAAGCTATCGACGTGCTCAATGATGCTCTTTCAGAAGCTGAAGCTATGACCGCCAAAGCGCAGATATTCGCCATTCACCGCGCCCTATCCGATGCGTATTTCGCACTCGGAGATCACTCGAATGCCTATCACCATCTCAATACTTTCGTCAGAGTTCGTGATGAAATACAGAATCAGGAAAGCGCCAAAAAAGCCGCAAGTGTCGAGTATTTACATGGTCAGCAAATCACCCGTAAAGAACAGGAAGCGACGGATAGAATTCTTGATAACATATTGCCAACATCAATCACCAAACGCCTCAAGGCAGGGGAAACACTTATAGCAGATACTATCGACTCTGTGACAGTGCTTTTTGCTGATGTCGTTGGATTCACACCACTTGCAGCAGAGTTGAGTGCTACTGATTTAGTGAAATTACTCGCTTTTATCTTTAACCGTTTTGATGATATCTGCCTCAAACACGGACTCGAAAAAATCAAAACCATCGGTGATGCATACATGGCAGTAGCCGGCGCGCCCGACCCTGTGGATGACCACGCGCTTCGGTGTGCTTGTGCTGCACTCGAAATGCTCGAGGATTTTGAAATTCCTCGCAACCTACTCGATGAAAATCTTCCCGAAATCGAACTCGATTTCCGTATCGGAATACACACCGGAAGCGCCGTGGCGGGGATAATCGGTGAACGTAAATTCGCCTACCGACCTCTGGGGCGATGCCGTCAATACTGCAAGCCGCATGGAATCTCATGGCGAAGCCGGGAAAATACATGTGTCTGAGGAATTTTTGAAGAAATTGTTAATGGTTAATGGTGAATGGTTAATGGAAGAAGCAAGCAATTTTTCCTCATTAACCATTAACCATTTACCATTAACCATTATTTCTCGTGGAGAAATGGACATCAAAGGCAAAGGTAGGATGAAAACGTATTTTCTTGACCGTGTGGAGGGATAATTGAAAACAGGGTAATTCGTTCGGAAGAACGAGCTTGTCGATGAAAATACTATGTAACACGAATAAGCCGAGTATCACACAGCAACGACCCAATACGGGGTCGAACGTTTGTAGCACGATGTTGCAAAACGCTGATACGATCTCATACGGGGTCGAATGTTGGTCATAGGAGCACGTTTTTCTACAAACGTACAATCACGCTGTGATTGAAGAAATGCTAACTGTGCTGATTGTTTGTTTGGGTTTACTTACCAATCTAGATTCATTTATGACAACAATTCTCGAGCATAATTACAGAACATTTCCCCCAAAAGACCACCACCATTCTCACTGCTAACTCATCAATTCGTCAGATTGTTCACCTGAATGATGCTATTCCACTTTTTTCTCTCTGCTATACCGTTATCATTGCTTAATTTTGATGCAATGACTACACATCTTCAAGTATTTAACGGATATTCTCATGAAACAACGCTCCTTCCTGCTCCTCTTATCTTGCCTGACCTTAGCCGCAAGTGCTGCTATCTTCTTTACAAATCAACCCAATACAACAGCTAATTCTGACGGCTATGAAGAAACCGGCGCCCGCGCGCAATGGGAACTCCTCCGTCTGCGCGACCCTGCCACAGGGAAGATCCCTGCAGATATACGCCGTCTTGAACGTGAATTTGCTTCAACATTACCCCAAAAAACTCACATAAAAAAAGGTGAATCTACACTCACATCTGACTGGACACAACGTGGTCCGTGGAATGTGGGAGGTCGTACCCGAGCATTAGCAATCGATATTGCAAATGAACAAATCATCCTTGCCGGCGGAGTTTCCGGTGGAATATGGCGTTCGACTGATGGGGGAGCGCATTGGATTCAAACCTTTACCTCAACACAAATGAAAAGCGTGACGTGTATAAGTCAAGATACCCGAATAGGTAAGCGCAATATATGGTATTGTGGTACAGGCGAGATTTGGGGTAATTCCTCACGACTCAATGGTGACGGCATCCTCAAATCAATCGACGGTGGTCAATCGTGGCAGCCGCTCAAGTCCACGGTGTCGGGCACGCCGCAAACATGGGATAATGCTTATGAATTTATCTGGAATATCGTGACAAACCCAACGAACACAACTCAAGATGAAATCTATGCAGCTCCGGCATTGGGAAGTATTGTTCGCTCGACCGACGGCGGCGCAACCTGGAAAAACGTACTCGGTAATTTCGGGAATGAATATTCGTATTTCGGAGATGTAGCAATATCTCCGAAAGGCGTTCTCTATGCTGCACTTAGCAAGACTGCACCCTTTGGAGTGACTTCACGTGTGAAGGGAATGTACCGCTCGACTGACGGCGTCAATTGGACAGACATTACCCCCAAAGACTTCCCAGATACGTGCAATCGTATCACGATAGGCATCTCTCCATCGGATGAAAATCAAGTGTACTTTATTGCTAATACTCCCGGCAGTGGGTTCAAAGGACTTGGCTTCGAAGGACGTGAAGACTGGAATTCCCTCTGGAAATACACCTATATCGCATTAGACGGAACAGGTGTCGGCGGTAAATGGGAAAATCGTTCGCAATTTTTACCCAATTTTAGCGGTGAATTTGGTGATTTCTCATCACAAGGTTCGTATGATTTATTCGTACGCGTCAAGCCCGACGATCCGAATGTGGTCTTCCTCGGAGGGACAAATCTCTACCGTTCAACCGATGGATTTTCTTCACGTAATAATTCTACTTGGATTGGCGGGTACAAACCAAACACCACCCGACCTGATTATGAATTATACCCGAATCAGCATCTGACCAACACGAACTCGTTTTTCTCGTTCTAATCCTAAAGTCATGATCTCCGGAAATGATGGCGGATTGTGGCAGTGCAATGACAATACTGCAACCCTACCCGTATGGAACTCTCTGAATAATGGATATCTTACGACACAATTCTACACGGTAGCACTCGACCACTATACACCCAAAAGTAATGTGATCATCGGTGGATTGCAGGATAATGGAACGTTCTTTGTCAATTCCACCTCAACCACCGCCGAATGGGTACAGCCAGGACTTGGTGATGGTTCGTTCTGCGCTATCGGACGCGATAGGAACTATTATTTATCCCGCCAACAAGGGCGAATTGGACGATTTATCTTAGACAGCACCGGCAAAATTATCGAACGTGGTCGCATCGACCCGGGCGGAAAAGGATATTTATTTATCGCTCCCTTCATGCTCGACCCGAATAATGATCATGTGATGTATATGACAAAGGGAGGTTCGGTCTGGCGAAATAAAGACGTCACGCAAATACCACTTGGAAAATGGGATTCAACGGCGATGAACTGGGAAATTCTCGACGGTACGGTCACCAAAACCGACAGCGTCTCTGCACTTGGCATGTCAGTAACTCCTTCGAATCAATTGTATTACGGTACTATTCATGGCAAAGTGTATCGTTTGGATAATTGTGATAAGGTCTCTTCAATTCCGACAGAAATTACAGGAGCAGCATTCCCAGAAGATGCGTATGTGAGTTGTATAGCCGTGGACCCGAAAGATGGAAATTCGGCTATTGTGGTGTTCTCGAATTATAATGTTGTGAGCGTGTTTGCTACTATCGATGGTGGCGCAACCTGGACGGCAATCGCAGGAAATTTAGAACAAGTTCAGAACGGAACAGGCGCAGGTCCATCCTGCCGATGGGTGAAAAATCCTCAATGTCGGTGGCACGAACGTGTATTACATTGGGACGAGTACCGGTTTGTATTCCACAGCATATATCAACGGCGCCAACACAATATGGGAACAAGAAGGTGCATCCACCATCGGGAACATGGTAATTGATATGATCGACGCGCGCGCATCTGATGGAATGGTCGTCGCTGCCACTCATGGTAATGGTATTTTCAGTTCGACTGTGACTGTTCCCCCCGCTGTGCCAGCCGCACCGCTGCTAGTGAATCCGGCACAAGACACAGCTAATATCCTGACAAGTCAACAGTTTAAATGGAGACCTGTGCAAGATGCTGTCTATTATCAGCTTCAGGTGTCGGATAATCAAGACTTTACGACCATTTTCGCCGATCAAAAATCGCTCAAAGCGACTCAGTATGATATATCGAATCTGGTGCAGGGCATGAAAACCTATTATTGGCGTGTGCGTGGGTTTAACTCCGGTGGTGCGAGTATCTATTCGGAAGTCTGGAAATTCACGACGGCGATTGCAGCGCCTGAACTTGTATCACCTCCAACAGGTGCATTAGGTCAATCGCTCGTGATACCACTGAAATGGAATGCAGTGCAAGGTGCTACATCCTACCACGTACAAGTCTCTCCGAATATAGGTTTTGCGACATTGACGATGGACAAGATCACCACCGAACCGACAATTCAGACAAGTGGGCTCGAGTTGTCAAAACGGTATTATTGGAAAGTGAGTTCGATTAGTGCAAGCGGTGAAGGCACTTTCACAACGAGGTGGAATTTCATGACCGGCACATCATCAGTTACGGAAAATGTACAGCCAAACCTCACCATTCGCGCCTATCCGAATCCAATTGTCAATAATTCTACAATAGAGTATTCCCTTGAAACATCAGCATTTGTGACGCTCCGGCTTTATGATGAGCGTGGCAGGGAAGTGCGACTGTTGTATCAAGGGCAGCGTGGGGCAGGCTCTTATAACAGTACATTAACAAGCACAGACTTGCCAAATGGAAGGTACTTTCTGACGCTCACGGCGGGAACTGCAAGGCGTACTTTGCCCGTGGAGATTCGGCGGTAGTTACCCAAAAACCGAGGGCATCGCGAAGACGCGATACTCTCGGGGGGACAAAAAAGACCTGACAGGTTCAAGAAAATCTGTCAGGTCTGACCCAATATTAACCATTTTTAGTACGGTCAGTTGCTACAACTGACCGTCATTACATACCAATGAAACGTACTGCTCATCAGTACTACGTCTATGCATCACCAAAACATTCGACCTCACTGAGGTCGTAATTTCATGGGTGTACATCTTGCTACAAACATTCGACCTCTCTGAGGTCGTAATTTTTTTGCGTCCATCCAAATATCAACGACCTCATCGAGGTCGAACATTTGTAGCAATGCGCCGCCCCAAGAGCTCACGACCTCAGCGAGGTCGAACGTTTGTAGAAAGGTGCAGACACAAGAAATCACGACCTCAGCGAGGTCGAACGTTTGTTTAGTTTTTACACACAATAGGGTAGGCGCAGTAAGCTTCAGCGGTAGGTGTGGATGGTAGGTTGTATCCACCGACCTGACCTGAATCTCGACTCATACTCAATCAGCTATTTCCACACCATCACCCGAAAACTATGAGACTCTCCCGCGTGAATTATCTGAATAACATATACACCAGGAGGTACATCCGAGCAATCCCAATTTAAAATTCCTGAATAATCTTGGATCTTGTATATCGTTATGTTGGATGATTGTAAAGGTATTCCAAACATGTTATATACATCAAATGTTGCTTTATCTATAGAGTAATAGCGATTCCAAAATATAGGTGTTCGTATTAAATTTCGGCCAGGAATAGGATATGGATTAAAATTCCATAAGTATGCTTTCTCTACTTCAATTTTGGACTCTTCAACATTGTTCACACCAGAAATTTTAAGCAGCTTTGTAGGGTTTGATCTAAAATTTATGCCTGCAATTCCATCTTGCGAAGTACCAAGTAACAAATATCCGCTTGTATCGCTGTTCATATAGGATGAAAACAGGATGTCCTTATTAATTAATGGGATGCTTGCATCATACCCGTCCCATTTACTAAAAACGTCTCCTCCTTTTACTGAATCCCACACTGGAGTTCTTGCCTGAATATCTTTAGTATAAAGTAGATTATTGGAGTTAGTTGCAAGATACATGCGGTCATCAAATCCAAAGAAAGTATTTGGCTTACCATTACTTTGGGCTGGTATGAAAAGGGAATCAAACACATTATCCACATAATTATATCGATAAATAATATTGAATCCGGCTTTGGTGTAGAGTTTTGAATATGTTGGATAAAAGATATAAGGACCCTTTTGAGCAGTAAAATTTGAATTGACTCCGTTCAAGTAGTAGTAAATGTCACTAGTGCCACTTTGAGTAAGTGTCTGATAAATCGGAACATCAATTTCCACACTATCCCAAGACTTGCCGTTGTCAGTGGATCGAAGTAGATAGTATTTATACGAATAATCATTCATGTTGCCCGAAACATCTGTTTTATTATTTCCTTTGGAATTCAAAGCAAGGCAAATAATGCCTGAATCTTTTGTAATTGCCATTGAGATAATTACTTTACAATCTATAATCACGGTGTCAATAATGCGAAAATTTGTGTCATAACGCAGCACTACATTATAGTACGACAGAACGCCTTGAGCATCTTTTACACCTCTACTTACAATGTAAAGCAAAGTATTTTCGGAGCGAATTGCATTTGGGAACCTTGGTCGAAGTTGATTGTCAATTTGACTCTTGGTTATAGAATCACTAAACTGTAGGGTGAACGTGTTACCATAGTCATTGGTAACAAGTATGTTAGTATCGGAGGTGTTTCTTGTTGCTAATTTGATGAAACCTTTACCGGTTGAATTAAAATAATAGTTATGTACTGAATTACCTATCCCTTTGAATTGTGGATAATAAGCATATTTTTGGGGTAGCCATGTCACTCCATCATTCGTCGTAGAATAACATATCTGATCATTGATAATGTAGATAACTCCGTTACCTTGGAAAGACGAATAATCAGTCTCACTGAAATTCCCATTGTAATACGATTTCATGTCCCATGTTTTTCCATTATTCGCAGACATAATTATCATCTTTTTGTTACCTACAGCTATCAAGGTATCTCCATTGATGCGAATTATCTCGTTGAATTTAGTAGGGTTGTTATTGCTGTAGTATATCATTCTTCCTGTCGTACTATCTTGGTTGATAACGGAATAATCCTTCGAAGTACCTACGTATTTGGAAGTATCAAAGGTAAAATATGATATTCCTAGAAGTGGATTATCTGATGAGGAAATTGAAGTTGGATTTATTACATAGAACTTGTCATTGTCAATAGTATAACATCCGTTAGTAATAATACTTCCTGTAATACTTTCCCAGGTTTTGCCCTGATTATCAGATTGCGCAATACTTTGACTACTGTCTTTATATGGCCCGTTTACCACGAAATTAATGGAAATATAGGTTGTCTTTCCGGATAATCTCAGAGTAGAGAGATTCGTGCAATTAACACAGGAAGGTGCTGCTACCTGAATGATGTTTGTGGTATCGTATTGCTTGGAAGTGAAAGAGTAATGGATGATATTTTTTTTGTTGTAAATAATATACATATCACTTCCATCTGCTGCAAGTTCACTATACTCTGCTGAGCTGTCGAGAGCAATAAGAGGTTCTGAGGTAATATTTAAATTAAAATCTGCTACATACACCCCTGACTGAGTAAGCACATAAATTGATTCTTTGAAAATAGCAACATCGATAATTGAAGGCATTACAAAGACTTCTTTATTGACCCATGACAGGCCATTGGTCGTTGATTTTATCAAGGAACTACGAGTGGCACCAAAAAAATCCTTTCCAACGGCTGCTATTTTCAGAATATCGAATTTATCTCCAATATTCACTTGCTGCCAAGTTTTACCGGAATTAAGAGAATAGGTGATTATTCCATAATCACCATAACAGAGAATATTCTCGCCGTTAAAAGTAACTCCCCAGAAATCAGTAATCATCCGCTCGACTTTAAATGGACTTTGCTGTGCATGTAGTGAGATAACGACAAGAAAAAAAGCGATAGTAGTAGTAATTTTGTTCATAAAGTACTTTCGAAGAGAAATTGAGATGTCATGGTTGTAGCTACATATAAAAATCTGACATGAATTCGGGCATCAATCATTGATACCCAAAATTTATAGACATTGATCAGTAATATGAAAGGTTCTGAACTAACTTACGGACAACCAACAAGTTGAAAACAATCACCATATGTATGGTCGCCGAGATTCATTGGATTATGAGCTGGTTCTGGTTTATCTTCTAAAAGAATTGGAGTAGTTGTACAGCTCAACCCAATAAATTATAATAAACATAAGCACCAGGACACTTCACTATTAGATTGGTAGAATGATTACGACAATATGATTGGTCATCATACAGAATCCATCACCATTGCAAGATGAAAGTCATTTTCTAAAACTATATTCACGATTTAGCAGTCCGGTCAGTTGCTACAACTGACAGTCATTACACCTATGTAACGTCCTACTAGTCAATGGTTTGCAAATGTCTTTATCATAGCATGACAAACACGTTACGTACAATACCTTGAACAATGTATAGAATCTCTGTAAAATTTGAGTGCTTCACTGAATCAACCTGTATCTCTATCTATCATGCAGAAGTTTCAGCGGTATGTGTTGACGTTCGGTTGAAGCAACCTTCCCGACTTGAAAAGAACTAAACGGACAAGAAATTATAGTTTGGTTTGGCTATCGTAATATAGTAATGGTTTTCGATGCAACTCTATCGCCGTAGTACACTTTTAGCATATAAACGCCTATTGCAAGATGTTCTGTATTGATTGTAAAACTTCTGCCGACAATGTTGTAACTACCTACAGAAGAACCATATAAATTATAGATATCTACCTTGCAATCTGTTGTATCTTTATTAAACTCTACGACTATGTAGTCGCTGGCTGGGTTCGGATAGATGTGCACTTCTGATATATCTATTTCTGGTAGTTTAGGTTGTACGATAGTATCGGTAGTCGGCCTATTGTTCCACTTGGCAAAACCCTCTGTTTCTTTATCTCCGGCAATGCCGAAATTTCCACCTATATAAACATCTCCGTCGTAGTATGTTATACATGAAACATTATAAACATCTCTAATTCCGCTACCCATAGTATTCCATTCTGTTCCACTCCACATTATTATACTATGCCGCTTGAATGAGGTCAAGTCATCCCCAATACCATATTTGAAATCACCGGCGATATAGACTTGTCCATACGCATCTACATCTTGAACTAGATCCTCATAATATATTTTATTAAATGCCCACTTATCTCCACCTAAAAGCTTCCATTTACCATCTACAAATCCTAAGTAGTATGTTCCGTATATATGCTTGGTAGAATCACTTGGTGAAAAATAACTATAACTTCCTATGAAATAGTAATTCTTCTTTGAGTCAATACCAACACTAAAACCTCCTCTTACTCCAAGATTGGTAATCTCCCATTTATACTGCTTAAATATTCTCTCCAATTCGTCACCATCCCATTTGGTTACACCAAGATTGACAATTTTCTTTGAAGTATCTACACTACTACTAAAGCTATAAATTATACCGTCATGAAAAATAGCAGATAAATAATTAAATCTATCATCATTAACGTAACCATTTCCATCCCAAATTACAAAATTACTTGAGAGTTCTTTATCTCCAGAGTGGCTATATCTTCCATTAATAAACACTAATCCTTTGTATGCTGTAATTTCATCGATCATATTCACAACATTCGGATGATCAGGATCCCAAAGTCCGTCACCCATTGGATACCAACCTTTAGTTTTTATATTATATCGCACTACATTACGTGCAGGGATTTGTTTAGGACCTGCAGTTTCAAAGTATCCACCTATATAGATATTATCTCCATCTACCGAAAACGTCGATAGGTATCCACCGACATCGATGTCGCACACTATACTCCATCCGTCTTTTTTTGTATAGCGTCCGATTGCTGCATATCCCGACGCTGCTTCTTGTCCCATGACATAGAGTGCTCCGTCGCAGACTTTCATCTGATACGGAGAATTCATAAGACCACCGGATAAGCTGGAAACATCCTTCCAAAATATGTCATCAGGATGAGTTGTTAGGATTGTAGGTAGTTGCAGTTTGTATGTTTTTTGTTTTGCATAGTACTCCGGTGGAAAGACTTGCTTTTCCCGTGCTGAAGAAGATACAGTCAGTATTGGAATTACTATAGCAACGAGAAAGAATTTAAATATGTTGCTCTTCATAAGTTTCTGCTCTTTGATTTAAAATTTGAAAAATTTTTGCAGCTTTGGATTGGCTTCTCTTGTGTCCGTAGTTGAATTACTTAGAAAAAGATTAATACACCACAAAAGTTTTTGTGAAAGAACCGGTGTGGTTGAGTGTAACTTACGGGATTGCAAGTTAATTACCAAAGAATATCTACAGAAAAACACCGATAGCCGCGAAAAAATAAAATAGCCCGTGAAATTCTTCACGGGCTATGGATTATTTGTAATTACAATTGTTTGTAGGGGTGGTTTTGGCTGAAGCCGTTTTCCCGGTTTCCTCTCCCTCCAGCTGAAGCTGGAGTCTAGTCAGGAAGAGCTTATTTCATCAGAATGAAATTGCGCGTCTCACCTCTTTTGACTAGCGTCAACTTTAGTTGGATGGTGTATGTCAAAAAAAAAGACCTGACAGGTTTTCTTCAACCTGTCAGGTCTTACCCAAAAACCGAGGGCATCGCGAGGACGCGATACTCTCGGGAGAATCTACCCTCCCGTATTCCCCTTTACACTCGTCTTTTCCTGGTTGTGCTGTTCGAGATTCACATTGCTTTTGCCGAAAGCGTAGCTGATATTAAGCGAGAAAAAACGGCTGAGCGGCTTGGAGTCTGATGAAAGGGTGAAGCCCGTACCGGCATTGACACGTTCTCTGCGCTGCATGTCGAATGGGTCGGCTGCGGTGAAGTTGAGCGTAAGCGCATTGTCGAACATCTTATAAATCGCGCTGAAATTAGTCGAAATGAACGAGAGCGAACGCATTCCGCCATTCGTAAATGGTGAAGTGTAGCGAGTGTTTGCGCTGAGAGTGAGGTCTTTGATAACTTCATAACTTATTGCCCCATTTCCACTTCCGTAGGTTGAATTTGTCGTGAAATCACTCGAATTTGTGCCACCGAGATTCGAAAAATTCTGGATGTCGAAGTTCATCCGTGCTGAGAAACCGTTGCGTGATCGGTAGTTGTACGAACCGTTCAATCCAATACTTCGTGAACCATTAAAATTAGTATAAGAACTCGTCATAATATCACCAATAAGCTGCGTATTATACTGCACTTCATCAGCAGTGCGCTTGAAATACGGCGCAATTGACAACGTATGGCTACCCAAAAATGCACTCAAATTCAATTCTGCTGTATGGGTAAATTCTGGCCTTATATCAGGATTACCAACGAATTGACTCGTCGCTGTCTCGCGATTGACCCGAGGATTGAGCAACCCTACCCACGGCAATGAGATACTGCGATTATAGCTCGCGGTGAGTCGATACTCCGGTGAAATTACCCACGAAAATGACGCACTCGGGAAGAGATTCGGATAGGAACGATCGATTTGGATACCACTGAAATCAGCGCCAATCGAGGCATGTTCATAGCGCGCACCAACTTGAGCAGAAATCGACTCCGTAATCTGATATCCAAGATTTGCATACAATGCGTAAAGTGCATTGTGAGAAGTGATGGAAAGTGTTTGTGCGGTGTCAGTTGCGTACGAATTAGTAAAGAAATTATAACGCATTGTATTCACATCATTTGGATGATTTTCGGCTTCGATTTTGTGACCAAGCTCTATCGTCCATTCTTTGCTCGGCGAATATGAATAGTCGAGTCTGAGATTATAGGCAGGATTGCTCTCATCCTTTCTAACAGTTTGGCGAAGTGAGTTTGTCATATCGAGTTCGGCACTTGGCGATAGCAAATCGCTTTCTTTGAAATCATCACTTGAATTACTCCAATTCGAATGATTCAAATCCAAGCTAATCGAATGATTTTCGGCAAATTGATGCTTGTATAATACAGAAAAATTCATCCAAGAATTACTATTGTCACTGGCAGACGAGTCGTGAAGCTGTTGAAGTATAACGAGATCGCTGCTTCGGCGTGAACCGATACCGGATGTATTGTACGTACCACTGCCAAAGTGAAACGAACTCGACAGAGAAAGTACATCTTTCGGTGTGAGAGTGATATCAACTTGTGGATTTATATAATAGGACAGCCAATTCGAAGAGGTTGTAATAATTTTATTGAGGAATTTTTCGGAAGGATTGAGGGAATTGATACGTTCATAATCGGTGACATTTTCGTTGTAGTAGCGGTAGGTGCCGAAGTTGAGCGAACTCGCAATACTCGAGTCTTGGTAGTACAATGTGCCCCCAATTCCACGCTGCCGTATCGTCGATCCATTCGCATACACATTCCCACCGGCAAAGTCTGCAAGTCCTTTGTCCATCACTATGTTAATTATTCCACCATTAAATTTCGCATCAAATTTTGCTCCCGGCGCTGTTCGGACTTCGATCGCTTTGATATTCATCGAGGGTAATTGTTGGAGCATTTTATTGCGCTGTTCAGCATCCATTTTCAGTGGTCGGTCATTGATCATAATTACCACATTATCATCACCGCGCAACTTCACAGCTCCATTCTCATCTACTTGAATTGCAGGGATTTGGTCGAGCACTTCACTTACAGTATTGGCGATAATATTGGGATTATCCTGCACGGTATAAACACTTTTTTCAGGACGAATTTCAGTGTATTCCCGCCAACCGAGAATTTCTACATCTTCGGTGATTATCGAAGATTCTTTGAGTGTAATTGTTTTGAGATCGATATTTTCACGGCTCGTTTGAAGGGGAATATGCTTCATCGCATAGCCAATGCGCTGTAATGAAAGCAGATAATTCTTCGGTGGTACATCAAAAGCAAATGCTCCTTGACCATTGGACATCACACCTTTGACAAGCGCGCTGTCGGGTAATGATCGGAGCATAACGCGTACACTTTTGAGCGGCTTGCGCGTGGAGTCATCAGCTATGGAACCGGTGATACGGATATTCTGAGCGGAAAGGGATGAGAAGGCGGAAAAGACAAAAAGCAGGGCGATTGCAATTGAATAAAATGACATAACATGTTAGAAAATTTATAGATATGAACAATTGATATGTTCGGAAACGCGGGCTACGGCGCATGAAAAATAGAGTTTCACCATTAACATATTTTAGGATTTCGGTTTTGATTGTGGCGTACCGGAACGCAGATGAAGCTGAATCTTTATGATTAACACTAAGAAGTGAGAATATGATTTCTCCAATTACAGGTATCAATGCATCAACTTGATAATTATCAAGTTTGTACGATTCTAAAAACGTATCACATTTTCTTTAGCCGCAAAATAGTAATTTGCAGTCGATTAATCATATTTCTCAATTATTAATACTTTTGTTATGAAAAAAATGCTTCTTTTTACCCTCGGTATAATCTTGCTTCTAGCCACCGAAATTCTTCGCGTGTATTATATTATGCCATTCCCCGGTAGTCAGCAGTCAGAAACAATTACCTCGCCTATTGGATCCATTCCTATATTTGGCTTATCCGAATTGTAGGAATTGGAATTATTGCCTATCCTGTTTATTCGCTCTTTAAATTACCCAAAATGATGGGTGCTAAAATTACGACCGTCGTGTGTTTATTGCTCTATGCAGGAATTTTCTACTTGTTTAATTTCAAGATGTTGGCTGAGAAAATGTTCATACAGCCGGAAACGAAAATCATGCTCGCAGCTGCTGAAAATAAAGTTCCGACCGAAACAATCATCATCGGCGTAGTCCTCAATGGCGAAGCAAGAGCTTATCCTCTAGAGTATATTGGGTATCATCATCAAGTGCGTGATACTGTCGGTGGCGAACCAGTCATGGTAACGTATTGTACTGTATGCCGTTCGGGAAGAGTGTGGAGCACTATGGTCAATGGAATAAACGAACAGTTCCGCCTCGTGGGAATGGATCATTTCAATGCGATGTTCGAGGATGCAACCACCGGAAGCTGGTGGCGACAAGTGAATGGTGAGGCAATTACCGGTGATCTCAAAGGCACCATGCTCCGTGAATTCCCTGCAGAACAAACCACCCTAGCAGAATGGATGGAGCAATATCCGAAAACTCTTGTGATGCAACCGGATACAAAATTCTCCGATCGATATCAAGCTCTTGATGGGTATGCGCGGGGTAAAATGAGAAGCAAGCTCACCGGTACAAATGCCGAATCATGGCAGCCAAAGTCATGGGTAATAGGAATTGAGGAAGGGAAATCATCCAAAGCGTATGATTGGAATAACCTATTGAAATCAAAAATAATTAACGACACACTCGCCGGAAAACCGATCGCGATAATTATCAGTGCCGACAGCATTTCCTTCCGCGCTTTCAGTAGAATGGTAGGTAATAATGTACTGACGTTTACGGCTCAGCCGGACGGGACATTCCAAGATAACGAAACGCTGTCAGTGTGGAATGCGTTTGGCGGATGTACGGAGGGAACTCTCATAGGTACACGACTTACACCAATACAGGCGTATCAGGAGTTCTGGCATTCATGGCAGACCTTCCACCCGGCGACGACGCAATACAAGTAATCGGAATATTTCATCAAACAAGTATGAATCTTCAAAACATAGCCCACGGTTTTAACCGTGCGGTAATGAGGTTGTAACCATGTAATGAATCTTAATTTTACAAATCAATTATGAAAAAAACTATTCTCTCGCTTATTCTGACATTCCTCACTATCTTGACTACCACGACTGCCCAATACGCATGGAAGCCAACAGCATCTCTTCCGGCGATCGGACGCCATCATTCGGCCGTGTTTGCGATTGGTGATTATTTGTACTTGCTTACTGGGGCGAGTTCGGACCATCAACAACAGTATAAAGATATGTGGCGTTATGATATTGCTGCTAATTCCTGGAAACAGCTCAAGGATTTCCCGGGTGAAGCGCGATCATATTCAGCAGCATTTGCGATCAATGGAAAGGGATATTTTGGGCTTGGTTTTAATTTTAAAGAAAAAGCCGATTCTAATTTCACCGATTGGTGGGAATACACTCCCGAAACAGACTCGTGGGCACCAAAAGCTACTTTTCCGGGTGAGGGGAGAGGACATCCTGCGTTTTTTGTTCTCAAAAATGAGGGGTATATCGGCTGTGGTGACGGCGCTACCGGCGACTACAAAGACTTCTATAAGTATAATCCAATAAACAATGTATGGACGCGAGTTGCTGACTTTGGCGGTGTTGCGAATCATCATCCTGCTTTCTTTACCATCGATACACTGGCGTATGTGTGTACGGGTCATGACCGAGAAGTGCAAGTGATGCTGAACACGAACTATCAGTACAATCCAACAACGGACAAATGGACAAAAAAAGCGGACTTACCTGCTATCGGGAGGGTAGGTTCGATAGGGTTTGCAATTAACGGCACCGGCTTTATCGGTTGTGGGTTTGATGAAGTAAGCACCGGTGAATTCTACAATGATTTCTACGCCTATAATCCAATCAGCGATTCGTGGACGACGATGCCGAATTTCCCGGATTCGAATGGAAGTTTTGCAGCGATTTCCGCCGTCGTCGGCAATACCGCCTACGCCGGAACGGGATTGAATGTTAAAAATATTTCGAATAGCTATTGGTTTACATTCAAGCTTGGTTCATCCTCTGTGATTGCTGATAATTCTGACAATTCTCAGCAAATCTCCATCACGCCTTCACCCGTAAACGACATTCTCAGCATGCAATGGGACGGGAATTATGATACTTTTGAATTGCGTAATGCCATCGGGCAACTCGTGTATTCACAATCGGTTGCTGGTCAAAGTGTGTTGCGTTTGTCAACCTCAGGATTAGCTCCCGGTGTCTATTCGGCGCGACTAACTGGCAGCACGAGTACTGTGATGTCAATGGTGGTGATTGCGAGGTAAATGAATGTATGTTTGGTTCTGGGATATAAACCGAGACCCCTACACTGAGAGCATCACTCGGAAGTGATACCCTCAGAAGAAAAAAAAGACCTGACAGGTTTTCTTGAACCTGCCCATACACTGAGGGCATCACTCGGAAGTGATACTCTCAGAAGACAAAAAAAGACCTGATAGGTTTTCTTGAACCTACCCATACACTGAGGGCATCACTCGGAAGTGATACTCTCAGAAGACAAAAAAAGACCTGACAGGTTTTCTTCAACCTGTCAGGTCTTACCTAAATTAACCATTAACCATTAACCATTATTTTACCTGCTCACCACAATCGACTTCGTAATCATCCCAGTAGGAGTCCGCATCTGCACAAAGTAGATTCCACTCGCCAAGTCATCAACATCCACCTCAACCTTACCACTTACGACTAATGACTTACGACTGACTTCTACCCCCAAGCTGTTCATGATTTTGACAGATGTGATATTGTCTGCGCCCCTGATCGTGAAGCTTGTGTTTGTGGGATTGGGGTAGAGGGCGATGCCGTCGGTGGCTTCCGATTGCTCTTCGACACTTGTTGGAGGTGCGAGGAAGGGCGGGAGTCCGTTTTCGTTGAAGACGCCCCAGAAGCCTTGAATGCCGTGTTCCCCTTTGATTTCATGAAACCAAATATTCTCATCATTGTCCACTCCAACCTAATTGATATCATTTCCCGGAAGTGGAGAATTTTTGCATCGTATAAGATGTCCATGATGTATTGTCGAACTTTACAATTCCTGCAGCAGTGGTGAATGAATTCTGGTGACCGCAAGTTGAAATCCACTTATTACCTTTCTTATCTATCGCAACTGAATTAACATAATTTCTTGCACCTAATGGGCTGTTTTTATTGTCAAACAGTGTCCATGCTGTACCGTCAAACTTAGCCAACCCTATCATAGTTCCATTCTCTCCAATCCCATTATCTATAGTATCTCTGCTTAATCCCATCCATACATCACCGTTTGATTCGACGGCAAATACCCGCGCATAGGGAGCGGGCATACCGGAATTTTCAGGCGTGAAACGTTTCCATTCTTTGCCGTCGTATTTGACGAGTCCTTTTGATGTGCCTATCCACATTATAGAACCCGAGACGACAATACTTGAGATCAAATCATTTCCCATTACTGAATTAGTGTTGCCTGAATTAAGAACGACCCAATCCTTACCTTCAAAACGAGCAAGCCCATTTCTTGTTCCTGTCCAAATAGTACCGGTTGATCTATCCATTGCCAACGCCAAAGCGTGATTATCAGGAAGTGAAGAATTATAAGCTGTATAGACTGTTTTGTTAGTACCATCCAAATTATAGCGTACGACACCTAACCAAGAATCTGCTACCCATACTTTATTTTTAAGATCAATTACAATAGGTAGTTGAGTCGGGCCGTAAGCTGGAGTGTATCTGTTTCCCCATTCTTCGATAGGAGTGTCTTTATTTTGTTTTTGGTTGTTAAACCAATAGTATCCTTCAGAGTCCTGCAGAATAAATCTAGGAGTCTTGTACGTTAAAGACTCTTCAATCTTTACAAATCGCCACTGAGATCGAGTATCAGGAATAACCCGCACATAGCATGTAGCTGCCGATGGAAATGATTCATCATTCGTAGCTGTGATTTCAAATGAATACACTCCACCTTTTGTAAAGAGCTTTGAAGTCGTCACTGTAAGTTTCACACCCGTATAAGGCACATTAACAATCGAATTTGTCAGTGCTACGCTACTGCTTTGCATCTGCGGAGAGCCGACTTTCAAGTCTATAAAAATAGAAGCATCAAAGCCATTGAATGCTGTAATGTTGATAGTAAATACAGCAGTTTCGCCGACATTGATACTAATAGTATCATTCTCGGGCTTGAGCGTGAAGTTTTTTTGCTTGGCTGTTGTTTTGGCAAAGCCAAAGAGCGCGGTAGTAAGCAACACGATTGATAGAAGAGTTTTCATGATAGCTCCTATTTGATAATAATGAATTTTTTGGATGCAATGACTTTACCGCTAACGGTAATGGAATAGACAAAGACACCTGTGTAGAGGTCTTTGGCTGAGATGATGAGTTGACCGTGGATGCATAGCTCGGAATGTACGAACATGCTATAAATATTTGCCATTCAGTCTCCAGAAAAAGATTATAAAATCCGGTGTGTTCGGCGTTGTAGTTCAGCTATCAAGGAGCGAGGCGCTACAGGTGTTTCGTGAAAAACAAGTGTGTGGAATTCAACTTACAATAATATATGCACGTTGCCAAAGATTACTTATTCAAAATGGTGTCAATTATAAATTTAATAATTATTTTCCTTAAAAATCATCAAACAGTATTCATTTACTAGATGTTATACTCTTTTGGAATGGTTGATTTGGCTAAAGCCAAATTCATGGCTCGACGTGTTCCTCCAGCTGAAGCTGGAGTCTAGTCAGGAGGAGCTAATTTCATCAGAATGAAATTGCGCTGCTGATTCTTCCGAGAGTATCGCTTCGGAGCGATGCCCTCGGTTTTTGGTCAAGGCATGAACATCAGACGTGGAAACCGAGAGCATCGCTCCGAAGCGATACTCTCGGGAAGAAAAAAAGACCTGACAGGTAGGGTGTACAAACTAGGCAGCTTTCTTCATCCCATTTTTGTTGAATATTTTTTTTCGTTTTTTGGCTAAAGACGCATCGTTTTTATTCCATTTCGACAGGTCTTTACACGTAATTTTTTCCAACGCTTCTTTGATTTCTTGTTTATTAAACGCTCCGGCAAAGTTGGCGATTGTCAGCACAAACTCTGTCAATGAATGTGAGAGTTTGGATTGATCTTTGTTTGAACTTCCCAAAATAGCTTTCAATGATATCCGAGCAACACACAAGCGTTTCGTCTGTAGCTATCGACGAAAGCGTCGCTAGATAGGTCGCAATTTCTTGGCGTATGCGCTGACCTCGCGGAGTCGTAAGAGTATCGATTAGCACCGTTATTTGCTCCTTGGCTTGGGCTGTAAATCCTTTGACCTTTAATATCTTTAGGAGACTATTGACGACCGTTATTTGCTCAAACATTTCTACAAGTGCCTCATTTTTCTTGACAAACAAAAGCTCGGCGCGGACTTCAATCGGGATTCTTTCCCACTCTTGCACTATCGTAAGAGCCCATTCTATCGTCGGGAATATGTTCTGAAAACGAGATTTACCGCGTTGTACAGGAGGCATATACACCACGTTCTTACTCAAATACCACTTCCTGCGTAACGCGCCGGCGGATTTACTGAGCGATATATACCCCTCATGCTTGGTGTATTGACGTGCTAACGCATTTGCGGCTACATGACTACAATCAGGTACATGAACCAGGGAACTTAGGCGCAAAGCACATTTTAAATTAATACCTCCATCGCTGATAACGTAGCGAATGTTGTGCGTTCTGCCTACGTCTGTTAAGCGTTGGCTTATCATTTCACTGCTCCAACCTTTACTTGTTTCCACCGCCAATACCCGAACATCTTCTACGCTCAAACTCTTCGTAAATTGCCACGTACTCAGCTCTAAACCCAACACCAACAATATCTTCTCCGAACCGATGGTAATACTCTCGTCTATAACAAGCGCCCATTGCTCAGCAGGGTTACGTACTGACTTCTGTTCTCGTTGAATGCGATAATACCCACTCTTGCACAGCCAATTGCGGATACTGCTATGGCTCGGAACTCTACAATGCAAGGCCAATACTATCTGCAATTGAGCAAAACAATGACGGACAGAACGAAGGCTCATCTGACCATACGCTTGCCATACGACCATCAGCAAAACCATCTGTATCGGATACTGATGACGAACAGCTTTCTCATCATCAAAGTGACCAAGAGAAGCGTTCTGCTCATTCTCTTACATCTATTTTTCCAGCCATCTCGTGAAGCCATCAACTCCTGAATTCTCTTATTCTGCTTCTTAATGGTTTTAGTCCTCGAAATTGCTTTTTTCTTCCAAGGATTATCCTTATTTTTAAATGTCTTTTTTGACACTTCCCCCCCATGTTTTAAGTATTTTGCAATACAAATATAGGGGGGATTTTTATTTGATGTTTGTACACCCTACCTGACAGGTTTTCTTCAACCTGTCAGGTCTGAGATGTGAGACGATGCCAAGGCTTGGGAGGAAATTCCTCCTCCACCCTTCCTCCAGCTGAAGCTGGAGTCTATTCAGGAAGAAGATAATTCCGTGACCTACTACTTACTACTTACTACTTACTACTTACTACTTACTACTCCCCATCTTACTAACTTACAACTAAAATACGTTATGGCTATTGCCACAGAATACGGTATTTTGCGGATGTATTTCTACAACTATTTTCCGAGTATGGTCTAGATGAAAAAATTGGTAAGGTTTCTTGTGTTTTTGATGACACCTATTGCCCTGTACGGACAGGGCTTTGCGCTCTTTGGTATTGATACGAGCGCGTTCCCAACCATGAAAGCGAAATTCACTGCGTATGATACGAGTGGGATAATTCATACATCGATTTCTAAGGGAAATATTGTACTAACTGAAAATGGGATACCTCGTACTGTTACCAAGGTGAGCTGTCCGCAGAGTACTGCGCAAGTGGCTGTATCGGCTGTACTTACGATTGATGTGTCGGGTTCGATGCGCTTCGGCTTTCCCAATAGCGAACTCGCCAAATCGGCCGCTTCGTCCTTTATCAAAGCTATGCATTTGGGTAATTCCGAATGTGCAGTGTCTAGCTTTGATCACGAAAATTTCCTGAATCAGGACTTTACCACCGACCGTACCAAACTCCTTCAAGCGGTTTATTCAATGCACCACGCGGTGGCACCGACCACGACCAAGGACTGCGCCTGCCGCCGGCAGGTGGACTCCAAATAGCAAAAGCAGGGAAATACAAACGGATACTCCTCTATCTGACTGATGGCGAAGGAGCAGGAAACCAAGACTCGATAATTGCTCTCGCTAAGCTGCTTAATACTACTATTTATGCTGTCTCGCTCGGTATTCCTGCTCCTAAAATTCTCCGTGAAATATCTATTCTTACCGGCGGTAAATTCTACGAAAATATCCGAACTACTGCACAAGCAGAAGCGGTCTATCTCTCTATATTACAAGAAATTGAACAGTTCGAACCCTGCACAATCGAATGGGAAAGCGCGCCGGACTGCCTCCCAAATGTCGATGTGCAAGCTGCAATTCCGGGCTTACAACTCACCGCTGATGCAAAATACGCACGTCCCAAATCAGGCATCATCGGCATGAATTTTACCCCGATTATTATGGAGTTCGGAGCCGGTACTACCGGAATTCCAATGACCCTCAAAACACAAATCACCGCTACCGGCAGCACTATCACCGTCGATTCTATCACTTCTAACGATGCTCGTTTTACTGTAGTAGCTAACACCACTTTTACCCTCCAAGCAGGAGAATCACGAGATATAGAAGTACAATTCACGCCGACAGATTCCGGGTATGCATTCGCGAATTTCCGTGTGAATACAAACGTATGCTCACCGTTTTTTTTCTATGCTACCGGCGGATATTCGGATAGAAGTCCGATAGTACGCACCCTAAAACTTCTCGCACCAAATGGTGGGGAAGTCTTTGGAGTGGGTGCAGATACGACAATTTTGTGGGAAGGTGTACCACCATCAGACTCGATTCGAGTAGAGCTAAGTACAGATGGAGGATTGACATGGATAATCATCGACCGAGGAGCAGGAGGATTACGCAAGCTATGGGAAGTGGGCAATACGCCGAGCAACAGATGCCTAATCCGTATCAGTCAACTGCGACGGAGTTTTCCGGCACCGATCGTCCTCGCAGGTCACACCGATTGGCTCTTGAGTGCAGAATTTAATCATGACGGTACACGGGCAGTGACAGCAAGCGAAGATCATAAAGCGTTTATTTGGGATGTTGCATCCGGCTCGCGACTTCTGAGTCTGGAGAATCATAAGGGAATTGTCGGTGCTGCTGTCTATAGTCCGAATGGTCAGACTATTCTCACCGTCAGTCGTGACCAATCGGCGAAGTTATGGGATGCTACTATTGGAATGCAACTTATGCAGTTCGATAGCCCGATTGAACTTAGCACTGCTTCATTCGGGAAAAACGGAGCTGTAGCCGCAACCGGTGATTATAAAGGAGTTATACGGCTTTGGGATATTCAGTCGGGAAATGAACTGAATTCTTTCTCTGCCAAGGATGATTCGACGCGTGTGGCGTCGATGGATATAAGTCCAAACGGAAATAACATTGTCTCGGTCACGCAATCCGGCAATGTCACCATGTGGAATGTCGCTTCCGGTAAGCGGCAGGTTTTTCCGGTCAGTAGCAGTGATTATGCTTCTACCGTGCGATTTAGTCAGGATGGGAATAAATTTGTGACTGGCGGACCGAATTCAGCTATACTCTGGGATGCCGCGTCGATGAGCCAAATCCGCTCATATCGCGTTGGTACTACAAAGGTTACCGCCGCAGCAATTAGTCCGGACGGCGCATTACTCGCCACCGCAGGCAGCAATCAAGGTGACAGCACATTTGTCTCGATTATCGTGTGGAGTCTGGCAAGTGGTGACTCGCTCTATGCGCTGCGCGGACATGGTGGACAGATTAATACAGTCGCCTTCAGCCGCGATGGTAGGAGGTTGATTTCGTCGAGTATTGATCAGTCGGCACGAGTGTGGGAACTCGGCAGTGCTATTATTATTCAACAAGATACATCCGACAAAGTATTTTCGATTATTGCACCAGCACCTGTAGTACGACCGCTCGATTTGGGATCAATTCCAATCGGAATGAGTCGTGATTCGATTTTTATTGGTGCTTTGCAGAATAAAGAAATTCTTCCAATTACGATTGACAGCATGACAATCTCAGGAGCAAATGCCGGGGAGTTTGCTGTTGTTTCACAAAAAAATATAATCATTGCACCTTCACGAAATGCAGATATTGAATTTCAATGCAAGCCACTTGCAGTGGGTGTCCGTACAGCAACTGTTACCTTTCATTCTCCAAGCGGAAAATTTACGACAAGTATTCAAGCATTGGGAATTCAGGCGGATGTATCGGTGCCAACGCAAGTAATTGATTTTGGAAAAGTTCGTGTGTTGAGCACTAAAGACTCTACTATCGATATCTTTTTGAAAAATAATACACTTGGTGCAATTACCATCACTTCTTTGCGAGAAAGCGGTCCGGATTCGGTCCAGTTTTCGATCATTGCAGCCGGTGGAAGTATTACTCTCACAGCAGGAGAAGTCAAGCCGATTACACTTCGTTTCGCTCCGATAGTCCGTGGACGTACATCGGGAAGTATCGTCGTAGAATATCAAGGAGTTGGCTCTCCTATGAAGGTACGGCTTTTCGGTGAAGGTGTGGTGACGGAGTTAGGATTTTCTACGGCAATTGATATTCCAACACTCACGTGTACGAATGATACGATTGTGAATTTCCCGTTTCAAAATATAAGTGATGCACCGGTTACTATTCAAAATATAGAATTTATTGGCACCAATGCTTCGGAATTTTCGTGGATCGGCTCGTTGCCGTCATCATCGATTCCAGTCGGAAGCTCTTCTAAAGGTGCGATTCGATTTATACCCAAGAATGCAGGAGATAAAAATGCGCTAATGGTGCTCACCGCGAGTGGATTTAGTGTGAAATCCGATACGATTGCGCTTCATGCACGCAAAGATTCGGTTGGTTTTTCGCTTGCAGGTGAAGTCGCCGACAGCGTGATTATTCGCATGACAGTATCACAGCAATTCGTTTCACAGGATACACTTATCACGATTATAAATAATGGATCTATTCCTCTCAAATGGAATGTACCTTTCTCCCTTGGCAATTTCTCGTTTGTCGATGTAGTACCACTCGAAACGCCGGTCGGCGGTACATCGCTCGTACGTGTGCGCTTTGATGGCGGTAGTGTAGGTAATTATTATGCCCCGGCATTCCCACTTGTCGAAAAAACCTGCGGCAGGATGAAACGTTTTAATTTGCAGGCGAATGTAATTCCTTCTGCACCAACGAGTTTGAGTATCGGTTCTGGATCTGCAGGCATTGGAGAAATTATTGAAATTCCGCTCATTATTTCGAATATTTCCGGACTGAAAGAAGCAAAGGTCACCGGAATTGAAGGTGTGATCCGGTGTAATGGTACATTACTTTTGCCTCTTCCTCCTGCTGAACGTGGTATCTATTCCGGCGATACGGTTCGAGTCAAATTTACAGCTCAAATCGGCACAGATTCATTGCTGATGAAGTTACGCTTCAGAGCGGCTCTCGGAAATGACACGACGACTGCACTCGTCATCGAACGTGCCGCAGCTACGTTCGGCAATGCACGTATCAGCACTTCGAATGGAAAATTCACCCTTCTCGGTATATGCAGAGACGGCGCGGTGCCACGACTTTTCCGCCTGTTACATAATTCATCGGTGACCTTAGCACCTCAACCAATAAGTACATCAGGTGTAATACGTTACGAGGCAGGAGAAGTAGGTGAAGTCTCAATTAAACTGACAAATCTGCTCGGCATCAATGTCATGCAAATTGTCAAAAAAGAGTTTACTATAGGCTCACATGACATTACATTCTCTTGCCAGAATCTCCAAACAGGCGTATATTTTCTGAGTGTAGATACCCCAACTCAAACTCTTGTCCAACGTTTGGATGTATCAAAATAAATGGTCAATTGATAATTAATTGACGCCTTCAGAATTTATGTCAACGAATTTCACTTTTCATCCGTCACCGCGCGGGTTTTGCCGAAAATTATTAACTCTATAATCTCATGACTGAAATACAAGCACTCTATCAGCAAGTAATCCTTGACCACAACAAAAATCCGCGTAATTTTGGTGAAATTGACCACGCAACATGTTCAGCCGCAGGACATAATCCATTATGCGGCGACCAAATTAATATTTATCTAACTCTCGATGGAGACGTCATTTCCGATATCCGTTTCAGCGGTTCGGGTTGCGCAATTGCCAAGTCGTCCGGTTCGATCATGACATCTATTCTCAAGGGGAAAACTATCGACGAGGCCGAGGCATTATTCGGGAAATTCCATCACTTAGTCACGGCTGATATGGACGAAGAATTCGACGCCGATGACTTTGGTAAGCTCGCCGTTTTTGCCGGTGTGAGAGAATTCCCGGCACGCGTCAAATGCGCATCGCTTGCGTGGCATACCCTCAAATCTGCTCTCGAAGGCGGACAAATTGTGACGACGGAATAAGCAATTTTGAACCTCATAGACCTACAAAATATTGCAAAGTATGGAACCTTTCTTCTCTCTGCCGGTGAACCAACCAGAACGTAAAGAACCGCCTCCTCCGGCACCGATGCCGGATGATTCGGCATCCCTGTACGATAAAGTCATAGCAGCGATAAAGACTGTCTATGATCCTGAAATTCCTGTTGATATCTACGAACTTGGATTAATTTATGAAGTGAAAATCGAGAAGAATAATCATGTCGATGTCGTCATGACTCTTACATCACCCGGATGCTTCGCTGCAGGACAAATTCCCGGTGAAGTCGAGCAAAAAGTAGTGGAAGTGCCGGAAGTAGAAAGTGTGAAAGTCGAGCTGACCTTCGAACCACCGTGGGACAAACACATGATGAGCGAAGCGGCTTTGCTTGACTTGGGATTCTGGTAAGTATCTCCAAAATAAAGAAGTAAACAAATATCATTTTTTATAATTTCAAAGGAAGTATGGCATTACAGTTTTACAAAATACCGGTTGCAAAAATTACCCGCGAAACGGCGAATGCTGTTTCGATTGCTTTTGCTGTTCCCGCGAACCTAACCGAAACTTTCCGTTATAAACCCGGACAATATCTCACGTTGCGTGTAATTATTGATGGCAAATCTTTCAATCGCGCCTATTCGCTTTGCAGTAGTCCGATGATGGGTGAATACCACACGATTGCCGTCAAATCGACAGAAGACGGATATGTCTCAGGGTTTTTGAATCAACGACTTCGTGAGGGTGACATGATCGAACTCATGCCACCGATGGGTAATTTTACGATAGATCTTTCACCATCGAATGAACGGACTATCGTGCTTATTGGCGGTGGAAGCGGTATTACGCCACTACTGTCGATATTGAAATCGACGCTCGCGACCGAACCCAAAAGTCGAATTTTGCTGCTTTATGGCAACAGAGATGATTCCAATATTATCTTCAAATCGCAGATCAATTCACTCATTCTCAAAAGCGCAGGACGCTTGAATGTAGTCCAAGTGTTAGAGCAAGCATCATCTGTAATTGACTCACTTCCCGGCAGGTTAGATATGCCAACAATTACGCAACTTTTGAAGCAACATATTGACAATCAAATACAATCGGCTCATTATTTTATTTGTGGTCCGAGTGGTATGATGGCTCAAGCCGAATTCGCTTTGGATTTGCTCTCAATTCCTAAATCAAATGTACATCGTGAGTATTTTACTCTCGCACCGTCAGCTACTACCGAGGAAAGTGTGCCAGTCCTGACTCCTTCCGAAGAACCACAGGAACGTGAAGTGAAGATTCGACTTTATGGCGGTAAGCATACAATCACCGTTCAACCCAAAGAAACAATTCTCGCTGCTGCTATCAGACAACATCTCGACCCTCCGTATGCTTGTCAGATTGCTGCATGTTGTACTTGCCGCGCTAAGCTTGTATCAGGTAAGGTGGTTATGGATAGTCGTGAAGCTCTCACGGATGGTGAAATTGATGATGGATATATACTCACTTGTCAGTCACACCCGCAGACCGATGACGTTGTCGTCGATTATGATGAGTAATTTTAGTGATTACATCGGTTGAATACCAAGCCACGAAAATTGAAAAAGCCGGAAAGATTTTAAATCTTTTCGGCTTTTTTAATAATTCAATACTTTGTAAGCATGCGTTACTACAGTTCAGTAAGCTTAAAATCCATGAGCTTGCGGTAGAGGGTACGTTCGCTGATACCGAGTGTTTTGGCAGCCAATCTACGATTACCTTCAAACCGTTTCAGCGCGGAGATGATGAGCTTGCGTTCCATATCTTCGAGTCGATAATCTTCTTCAGCGAGAATTTCAGACTGAGGTTGTGCTAAAACAACAGATTCATTAACGCTATTATTCACGTTGTGTTCCATGCGCAATTGCACAATTTCATCCATGAGTAATGTCATGCCGCGCTTTACATCGGATACTTCATTCCGCAGCTCGAGGAGTGTACGGAATACTAGGTCAAGTTCATGGGAAGGATCACGCCGTGGTGGCTCACCTACATGGACTATCGCTGTCGGACGTATGGAATGTACCTGCTCATCATACGCAGGGAGTACAGGTGGGATATACTTGCGAAGGAGTTCGGGAGTGATATAGGCACCTTGCTCGAGAGTGGAGAGTGTTTCGATAAAATTACGCAATTCACGTATATTTCCCTGCCACGGAAGATTTTCTAAAATAGAAAGTGCTTCCTCTGAAATACCTTCGAAATCAACGCCAATTTTTGCACACACTTTTTGAGCAAAATACTCGACAAGCTGAGGAATATCAGAAGGATGGCGACGAAGTGGCGGGATAATTATATGGACTGAATTCAGACGAAAGTACAGATCCTGCCGGAAATTACCTTGTCTGACTTCGTACTCTAAGTCACGGTTTGTAGCAGCGATTACACGTACATCGACGCGTCTCATTTCGGACGAACCGAGACGAATAAATTCGCCGCTTTCGAGTACGCGTAGGAGCTTGACTTGGGTGGCGATGGGCATTTCACCAATTTCATCGAGGAAGATTGTCCCTTGATGGGCTGATTCAAAAAAACCTTTTCGCTGTTCGACAGCACCTGTAAATGCTCCTTTTTCATGACCGAAGAGTTCGGACTCGAGGAGAGTTTCAGGAATTGCTGCGCAATTAACACTCACAAACGGATATTTCCGCCGTTTACTCAGTCCGTGAATTGCATGAGCAAATACTTCTTTACCCGTACCGGTTTCTCCGGTGATAAGTGTTGACAAATCAGTCGGTGCCACTTGCACTAAGCGTTGGAGCGTCGTCATCATCACAGGAGACGAGGCGACGATACCATACCGCATTTGGAGGAGATGAAGAATATTTTGGTCTTCGTTGGAGGTCATAAATACATACTCAAGTTGCTTATTTTCCTAAGTCTTATATTATTTTCCTTCGGCTTTCATTTTTTTCCATTCTGTCCATCCGCCGAAATAGATAAAAAGTCGATTAAATCCAAAAGCTGCTAAATTCTCGCACACTTCATGGCTTAAATTGCATTCAGGTCCGCCGCTACAATAGACGACAATTCGCTTATCTCTTGGCAGACCAATCACTTCGGGCACATGTTGCTGAAATTCTTCAGCAAAGATGTGTATAGCACCCGGAATATGCCCTTCTGCCCATTCATGATCACTTCTCGAGTCTATAAAGAGTACATCTTTGTCTTCTAAAAGGCGCAATACTTGTTGATAGGTAACAGCAGCAGGTTCTACTTTTTCAGGTGATTTCGGTGGGGCTGACGGAGGTGTATTAGCCGGTGGAGTCGAAGATTTAGTCGCTTGCACAGGTAATTGGGTAGTAGTCGGTTTATTTGGAATAACTGTATCTTTTGTAGGAGTCTGTACTTGCGTAGGTTGCGACATAACGGTCTGTGGTGGAGTATTTGTTTGTGAGGTAGTTGATGTTGGACCAAAAAGTAAAGAATCCGATGCTTGTTCTAATGGCTTTGCTTCCTCTCGAATGAGTGCAATCTTTTTAGGAGATGCAATGAAATTATAAGCAATTCCGAGAAGCGAGGCCGCAGTAATTATAACGACGATTTCACGAAGTAATTTGTTCTGTTTCATAGAATACTCTCGTATAAATAGTTCAAAAACCTTTTAGTTGCTGAAAGAACTGATATGCCTGATTGACTTCGACGATTATTTGTTTGGACTGTGTTTGTTCATCAAGAGGTGCATTAGCCACGCGATCAGGATGAAATTTCATTACTTTTTTCTTGTAGGCAGATTTTATTTCCGGCACGCTTGCATCGGTTCTCACTCCAAGTACAGAGGCTGCTTTGACAAGTGTCATTGCTCCTGATGCAGGACGTGGTCTTTGTTGGCGAGAATGCTGCTCTTGTGATTGTTGTTGATTCTGCGAATGTTTTTGCTGCGAATGTTGTTGATTATGCTGTCCTTGCGTCTGTTCCTTCGATTGTGAATCTTGACTTTTCTGTGAATTTTGTCCGTCTGTCTCTGTTTTAGAATTACTTTTTGGCTTGTCTAATTCATCGATGATTTTTTTAAGTTCATCATCGTCAGACCGCAAGATACGTTCAGCAGTGGATGTATCTGAGGTTTCGTTCAGATATGTCTTTGCAAGGCTAGAAATTCTATTCCAAATCTGTCTCATAATTCTCACAAAAAGTACAACTACTAGTATTCAGCTTGCAAGCGTGCGGATAACAAAGGATTCGGTATGTGTATCATTTAAAGATAATTACAAAAAAACCCGACCTCAGTAAGGGCGGGCTTTTGCGTCGTACAGAAGGTGGGAGTCGAACCCACACGGGTGTTGAGCCCACTGGATTTTGAGTCCAGCGCGTCTGCCGGTTCCGCCACTTCTGCTTTTTCTGCGGCGCGAATATACAACCATTTTTCGTTCAAGCCAAAGAGATTATTTTATGCTCTTATTTCTTCTTCACCGGTGTAGCTACTTTACGTATTTTCTTGACTTCGGCAGCAGATACTATACCGCCATTGTTTCCCCATGAATTGAGAACATACGTTATGACAGCTGCAGCATCATCATTGGTGTAATTAGCAGGAAGCGGCACCATTACATTGTTGAATTTCTTACCATTGACGACTACTTCACCCTTCAGTCCATTACATACATTGTCTATAATCGTTGCTTTTGGCTTGGATTTGATATAGTCCGAGCCAGCAACAGGTGGATAAACATTCGGTAAACCCTTTCCTGTGGCTTGATGACATGTTTGGCAATATGCTTTATAGACTTCTGCGCCACGCTTCATAAGGGCTGCTTTGTCTTGTCCATTTGCCGAAGTTGTTAGTATTGCAATAGTTGCAATGATAAAAGCAGTATATTTTGCTGCTAATTTGGAAATATTCATATAATTCTCCTGAATGTTAAAAAACACCGAACAGAAATTGAGAATACTGTATCGGTAAAATTGTAATCTTTAGTAATATGCTACTGCGCCAAAACTGACGGCGGATTGACGTTCAGATTCATTCCATTGCTCATACGCCAAGTATTTTCCTTCTTGAGGTTGCATTGTCTCAAGCATCATATAATTAGGTGGTAACCCACATATTTTCCACTTGTCTTGCGCTGCAGCTATTTGAGAATAAAACCCATCCTGATTGCAAGCTTGCAACTGTTCAAGAAGTTCTGAATCAACACTTGCGAGTGTTTCGAGCATGTTTTCAGCATCGTACGAATCACCGAATTTCCTTCCGATATGTGCCAGATCGCCACTCGAAATATACACTGCTTTCCGTCCGGATTGCTCGACGACTTTGCGAATTGCGTCAGTAATTTGCGCCACTTTTTCATTTTGTGACGGCAAAATTCCGGCTGAAATGAAGGATTCGAAGGACGTAACAAGAAGCGGGAGAATTGTGAAATTTCTTTCGGGAAAACAATGCTGAAGAAATACCAACTCTAGCTCGATTGAATGTTCGAGCCGGTGAGCGATGTCATCCATCGTTACTTCAAACGGTAACTCTTTGCGGATTGTATCAAGCAATTCACGATCCGTCTTTACGAGGCCGAGCGGTGTTTGGAAGTCCTTATTTGTCGGAATAATAAGATCGTAATTCGCATAATGCGACGTCGCAAATATCACAAACAGATCCGCATCGGACGTGCTAATTGCTTGATAGGCAGCTGCATAGACCGATCCTCCGAGACGGAGATCGATATGAGGAGCGATAATTCCATTTGCCGGGATCTGATGCGGTTCCGAAAGATTCATAATCGAAGTCAGAAATGCAGAAAGCTCTTCTGGAGAATCCGGATAGGCATTACCGGCGCAGATTGCTTCACGTACGGTGGAAGCACGAAATTCATCGATTATTTTTTTTGCAGTGTAAAATGTCTCACTTTCGAGCAGACACATTTCGTCGAGATCTGAAAGAAAGTGTGCTAAAGAATAAGAATTTATACTAGTTGCGGCGCTTAAATTATAGTGATTCGTAATCTCGTCAATTGTACTCTTGCCGTCTAAGAGTTCGATTATTGAAGTAATATATATTGGTAAATTGACTGCTTGACCATATCCTTTAGAACATTGTAGATAGAGCTTTTCTTCACCACTTTCTGTCGTATAAGTGAAGATTTCAAGGTCGCGCCGAAGGGCAGGAGCGGGCAAATGATGCTGAAATTTCATGCGATATCAGTAAGATTAGTTATACGCTGTTCTGCTTTGTCGATGAACTCACGGCAGCTTCGAGTAATCGCAATTCCCTCTTCATAGAGAGTGAGCATATCTTCCATCGATGAGTCACCTTTATCGAGCAGTACGACGATTTCCTCTAAGCGCGCAAGCTGATGTTCGAATGATTGCGTAGATTTTTTAGCCACAATAAATCCTTTAAATTAAATATGTTATGAATGATGTATCGACAGCTCTTTTTTTTGCACAAGTGCATTCTGTCATTTATTGCCGGCATTTTGAATATTGAAAACCAATCCAAAATTCCTCACCATTTCCATGTCAATTGTATTGTTGGCGTTCCGTCAGACAGTGCGGAAAACCCTATATTCGGAGCTAACAAACTGTTCGCCGTCTGCCCGTCGGCTTTATCATATCTATGAGCAATCAGCATCCCAAAGCTATATCCCAAAGCGATACCTACCGGAAAGTCACTCACCCAATGAATACTCGTCGTAGTCAGACCAACTCCGACGAGCGCAACTGCAGGGTAACCTATATATTTAATCCATTTTTGATTCGGATAATTCTCCGAAATTACGATCATTGTCGCCATCGCCGTTGCTATATGTCCGGATGGAAACGCATCATAATGCGGTACATGCTTGTGATAATCAATTTGATTGGGAAATAATGACCAATTTCCTGTGCGCGTCGTAGCAGTAAATGGACTCTCTCGCCCTGTAATATGCTTGTGGAGCTGCACTACAGTTCCGCAAGCAAGAATTACCTCAGTCACCTGACTTGCAGTGCGTAATGCTTTCTTATCACTGAATATCACACCATAGAGACCGAAGCCAACAGCAAGACCAAATTGAAACTTACCATCACCGACATCGACAAAACGGTCACTCACATCTCGTACGAATTTGGATTTAGCATAGATTTTTTTTGCAGGCTGCCAGAGTTCATAATCTGACACAACCATAGCAGCGGTCATCACACCAAACGCAGAAAGAAGAGGAATGTTATCTACAGTAAAGGTCTGTTTTGACCAATTATACCAGTCCGACGGAAGATTAGTAAACATATCAAACACACCAAGAGAATCACTTTCCGGGGCTAATGTCTTTTGTTCAATTGGTGGTGATGATTGACCTATACTATTTATCGCACTATCAAGTGGTGACCTATCATGCATATCTGCCTTTGTTGTTAAGGGTATCATTCCCACGTCGGCAGTCTGAAAGCAATGTATTGTAGTAAGAGAATCGCAATAATTCAACGTAGAGTCAGAAAATTCAACCGGATGTGCAGTAGCAATTACTGATGGGATGACGCTACTACAGACGAATAAAATTTTCACTATCCATTTGATAAATATACGGTAAACGACTATCATGCCTCTTGGAATCCTCTTACATTAAATAGCCAAACACCGCATCCAAAATAAGTATTGCCGCTGCTGACAGTGTGAACGCACGAACAGTACTGTTGCCTACACCTTCTGCACCGCCCTCGGTTTGGAAACCCACGTGACACCCAATAAGCGCAGTAACACCTCCGAAAACGAATGACTTAGTAAGGCAGATGAAAATTTCCTGCAATTGAAAGAATCGCTGAACAGAATCAAAAAACGTTTGGGCGGAAAAGTCAAATTTGAGAGATGTTAGGAAAAAAGCACCAATGAGTGCGACAGAATTCGAAAACACTGCTAATACCGGCATCATCGTAAGTGCCGCAAGTACCCTTGGCATAGCGAGATAGCGATTACGGTCAATTGCCATCATTTCGAGTGCATCGATCTGTTCGGATACTTTCATTGTTCCGATCTGAGCCGCGATTGCCCCACCGACACGTCCGGCGATGACAAGCGCAGTGAGTACGGGGGTGAGTTCGGTGAAGACGACAGTCGCTATCGAACCTCCAATAAATGGCCTGGCAATACTGACAAGATTAAATTTTGCGAAGAGATTCGTGGCTTGAAGTGCGGCAATTGCGCCGGTGAATGCACCAATAAGGACAACGAGTGGAAGAGAATCAGAGCCGACAATCGACATCTGCTCAAATACGAGGCGGCGGTCTTTGATAATACGGGGGAGATAGCGCACCACACTTCCCAAAAGCAGGATTACTCGACCAAACTCCGAGAAGAAGTTGATGACACTGCGTCCGATGCGGGCAATAAAATTGAGCATAAGAGAGGGAAAGTTGCTTCGTGGGTTAATTTTTCTGCAAATTTACGACATTACAGACGGAGGGCAAAAAATAGGGGGAATATTAGGGTACTCTTCTGCTATATACAAACCCTCAAATGCGGTCACCCTTTGCCGTCCATGCGGTGAACACGACCTACCTAATGGGACGGGAATCCCGTAGAGACGCGATGCATCGCGTCTCTACACGCATGACAGGTAACGAACCTACGAATTTATCACCCCCGTAGAAACGCGATGCATCGCGTATTACGGGTATCTTGTATGGCTGCTTGGACGGCAACGGGTGACCGCAGGCGACGCTTGGAATATGCAGAAGAGGAACCCATTCAATCATGATCAGTCGGATGATTCTTACTTTCCAGGTGTGTGGTCACATCAGCGGTTACGGGCATTTGAGCAGCTATTGCAAGTTCGAGGGTTGTGGCGAGAGCATGGGCACGTTCGATTGGCGTGCCTACAGGGAAGAGGACATGAAGATCCACATACACGCGCTGTCCGGACTCTCGAAGGCGCAAGCGATGGAAGCTGAGCTTATGTTCACTGCAGAAGCTTTCAATGGTTGTGAGAGCTTTTTGCTCGAGTTCGTGATTGGTTTTGTCCATGAGTCCATCGACCGAACTCCGTATAAGTTTAAATCCTTCATAGATAATATTCGTTCCGAAGATGAGAGCCGCGAGTGGATCGACCCATGTCATACCGGTCGCTTGGGCTATGAGGAGTCCGAGTATCGCGCCGATACTTGTCCAAGCATCAGTGAGGATATGCTTACCGTTAGCGACAATTATTAATGAATTTGTTTTATTTCCTGTGCGTACTAAGTACCAGCCGAGTAAAGCGTTTATTCCGCCTGCAAGAGCGGTGAGCGACATGCCGAGCGTGACACGTTCTAACTGCACTCCCACGATGAGTTTTTCAATTCCTGTATAAATAATGACTATCGCAGCGAGGATGATGAGACCGCCTTCGAGTCCGGCAGAGAAATAGCTGATCTTATCATGACCGAAGTGGTGGTCTTTGTCCGGCGGACGGAAGGTAATACGTAAGCTATAGGAAGCAAAGGCAACTGCGGCGATGTGGACGATGGTCTCCATGGCGTCGGAGAAGATAGCCACCGAACCCGTAAACCAGTAGGCGTACCATTTCAAGCCGAGCATGAGAATGCCGACGCCGAGCGAGATATTCATTGCCGTCTTTTCACGGCGGTGAAGATGTTCCATGATTTAACTATAAAAAAAGACCTGACAGAGAAATTCTATCAGGTCTTTTTGTGTTGAATCTATGTGCTTAATTCGTATTTACCGATGTATCTACGGCAGCAGCAGGATTTGCTTTTTGGCGTAATTCCGTTGCTTTCGACTGCAACATAGGTAATAAACTCATAAAGTCTTTGTTACCGGATGCTTGGTACTTTTGGACAATTTTGTCTGTCAGGTCTGCAGCTTCGGTAAATTTACCTTGTTCTTCGAGTGAACCAATCTCCATCTGATCTATCTGTGCCGTCACTCGAGCTTCGTCATTATTATTAGCAGGATTTTGAAGCATTTTCTGTTTGGCTGATGGCATATCTCCCAAAATCTGATAAGCTCGGGCAGCCGCTTCATAAATATTGAGGGATTTGGTATAGCGTTCTACCTCTTGAAGCGAAGGATTATCAATCAAATCTTGAGTGGATGCGACTACCATTGTAGCAAATTTTTTGGACTGTTCATTCGCTCCCGCTCGCTTATACATATCGGCTACTTGAAACTCAAGAGCATACGACATCGGGAATTGAACCGGCGAAATATTCTTATTCATTGCGTCTAAGACAGATACGGTTTTTGACTTGTTGTTGCCCTCACTCAAGAAGTGAATCGCATACCGTAAATAGACCATACGATAGCTATCCATAAACCTGCGATGCACTTCATCATAATAGACATTCATGTTGTCAAGATTACGAAATTTAAATCCGTAATGAGCATCATTATACACTTGATCGTCAGCGAGTGGCTTGAGTAAACATTCATCCATAATTTTCTCATCGAACACATCAGTTTGTGTACCGATCTGACGCTGAGGAGCAGGACACACTCGAAGTGCGAGACCTTCCCAACGAAGATAGTCATCCAAACCGCAGTAGTTTTCATTACCACCGGCAGAGAAATAAACGGGACGTTCAAATTTCGTCTGTTGAACGATATCTTTCACTAATTTATGTTGGTTACCGATGAAATAGACTGTCTTGCCGTCACGATCTTTCTGACCTTCACCCGAACCGACAAAGAGGAAAGACATGACATTCGAACGGAGATACATTGGATCGGTCGTGTATTTTTGCATGATATCGGCGCGGACGGGAATTGTCACTTGCTGACCTTCGCCATACTCAGGTGATAATGCTTTTGGGTCGCTTTCATCAGCTCGAAGGGATTCATCGGTGAAGCTAAGAGGAAGCTTTTTGGCCCCCACGGTTCACGGTTTTTGAGTTGGTCTATATACCACCCTGTTTGCCCCAAGCTAAGATTGACCACGCGTACATCGCGGCGAATTCCTGCTACATCTTGCATGTACCAAAGTGGGAAAGTATCATTATCACCATAGGTAAACACAATAGCGTCTTTCTCTAAGCTTTGAAGTACGTTATAAGAATAATCAAACGGAATAAAATTACCGGCGCGACTGTGAATTTTCCAGCCGCCATTTGCCATGTTGAGCGGCACAAGTATGAGTGACAGTGCTACAATCCCGCTCGCAAGAGTAGAGGAAGTAGGCTGTTCTTTACGAATCATATCAATTATTCCATACACACCCATACCAATCCACATACACCAGACGAAGAAGGATCCGACATAGAAATAGTCACGTTCACGCGGCTGAGGACTTTGTTGATTCTGCGCATAGGCAGCGAGTACACCCATCATGAGGAAGAGTGTCAGATACACAAACGCCATTTTGGGGTCTTTTTTGAAATGGAACCAAAGTCCAATAATTCCAAATATTAACGGAAGAGCAAAGAAACGAATAGGGAATTGATCTTTATAGCCGGAAAGATAATTATAGGCGAGGTAATCTTTGTCTTTTTTGGATGTAAATAAAGCAGTATGAGCATCCTGGATATCACCTTCACGCCCTACAAAATTCCACCCAAAATAGCGTAAATACATGTGTTGGATCTGATATTTCCAGAGGAAACTCATTTCGCCGCTCATGTTTGTTTTCATGGCAGAATAATCGGGTACTTGGAATTGAGTATTGTCCGAACGTGTAACTACTTTATAGGGAGGGCGATTCCATTTACCATAGCGAGCGTGATGCTGTTCGTACGGGTTACCGGTTTGATACCGACGTGGCCATCCGGGTGCGTCGCCGTACTGTTCACGACTGAGATAGGAAGTAAGCGAAGCGAAGGTATCGGGTTTGTTCTCATTCATCGGCGGATTGGCATTCGATCGCAATAATATATGCGTGTAGCTGCTGTATCCGATGATGACGAGTAAAAATGCTGAACAAGCAAGTTTGAGAATAGGTTTATTGGTTCTGCGGCCATACCATACACCCACGCCCGAGCCGATAAGTATAGCGATAGCAATGATTTGTATGAATATTTCATTGTTATAAACATATTCTCTACCTTCGGTGCGGAATAAATTGCCACCAAGCATAGCCGGCATAATCTTCACAACGCCGGGATAAATAACACCAAATATCAATACGCCTAATAATCCTGTTAGAAGGAAGGACTTCACACTGAAAGTATAGCGACGGAAATAGACGACGAGTACTATAGAGAACAAAGCAAGAATACTAAACAAGTGAACGCCGGTCGAAAGTCCAATTAAATAAGCAATTAACAGTAAGTAGCGTTCGTGACCTTTATTATCTGCTTCCTCATGCCAGCGCATCATCAGCCATACGATGAGAGCGACGAATAGAGTCGAAGCAGCATAGACTTCGGACTCGACAGCATTGAACCAAAACGTATCACTGAATGTACAGGCGGCAGCTGCTATAAAGGCAGAACCATACACCGATACAGCATCACCAAATGTTTCGATTTTGTCTTTTCGTAAATTACGAATGACTTGGACGGTCACTAAATACAATAAGAGTATAGTAATCGCACTCGAGAAGACCGATACAAGGTTTACGCGCCAGCCGGGATCGCCAAATGGCAATAAATGGAATAACTTACCAACCATTAAAAAAAGAGGAGCTCCGGGCGGGTGACCTACTTGCTGTTCGGCAGCAGCAGCAGTAAATTCTCCACAATCCCAAAACGGGACTGTCTGCTGTACGGTCATTAAATACGTGACAAGCGCGATAGCAAATGCTAAAAAGCCAAATGCTCTATGCAAAGATTTTGTGTTCATTGCCTTCCAATTATCGTAGAAAAAAATGTATGAATTGAGTTTGAATTTCAAATTTACGACAAAATCGCTTTCTATTTGCTATCTGAACGATTTCGTAGGTTTGTTTAACAGATTTTTGCGTTTATCTACTGTAAGCGTTTCGGTGCTTGAGGATTCTGAATCATCTTTAACTTCGTTTGAGCAATTGCCGTAATACGTTCGGTGGACTGTAACTGCATGATTTCATTCTGAAGCGATTGATTAACATATAAAAGCGAATCGAGTGTCTTTTCATGATCTTGCATAGCAGTCAACAAAGTGTTTACCCGTACGACATTACTGACATAGAGCACAACAAATACAGAACTGATGATAAGTAATCCGAAAATGCTCCACCTATTAAGCAGTTTACGTTCTTTAACAATAGATGGAGATTCTTTGGGTGCTTGTTCGTCCGGAAATGTAAATTCAGCCATAAAAAAATCTAAAAGAAATAAATCTAGAAGGTTAGAACAATTTCGAAACTATTAATAGCTTTCGTCAATATTGGGGAAATTTCGCGACCGTATATCATCTCCATACCGCGTAACTGCCGAATGGATCCGTTCATACATGTTTTCATACTGCCGCACAAAACGTGGATTGAAGTCCACCGTAAGTCCGAGCATATCAGTACAGACCAAAATTTGTCCATCACATTCGACACCTGCCCCAATTCCTATGGTTGGTATTTTCACTGAGGCGGTGACTTTTGCTGCGAGGTCCGATGGAATTTTTTCGAGTACTATGGCAAAAGCACCTGCTTGCTCGAGAATATGAGCGTCACGAAGAATTCTTTCAGCTTCGATATCGTCTGTACCACGCACTCTATAGCTTCCAAATTGATGAATACTTTGCGGTGTGAGTCCCAAGTGTACCATCACGGGAATTCCTGCCTCTGTCATACGGCTCACCGCATCGGCAACTCTCTCACCACCCTCGACCTTCACTGCACTTGCGCCTGCCTCTTTCAATAATCTGCCTGCATTGCGAAAAGCCTCTTCCGGTGACACTTGATAGCTCATAAATGGCATATCAGCTATGACCATAGCACGTTTTACGCCTCGATTGACAGCGCGGGTATGATAAATTATATCTTCAAGTGTGACAGGGATAGTCGTATCATGTCCCTGCACGACATTTCCCAGTGAATCGCCGACTAAGATGACGTCCACACCCGCCTCATCGAGTACACGACCAATGAGTGCATCATACGCTGTGAGGCAGACAATTTTCTTTCCGTTTTTTTTCATTTCAATCAAGCGGCGGGTCGTGACACGGCGGAGAGGTGATGAATGGGTATGCCGGTCATTTTCAGAATCAGGGCGTTCATCTTGATGAGGATTCATAGGAAGTAAAGGAAAGTAAATACATGAACAATGACCTTGCTTTGTTCTATGTACAACGATGCAATAATTTAACAATTAGCGCAAATATATGAATTGGGATGCCGCTAACGATGAATTTTTATTGATGTAAATCAAATTCCTCGAATCTCGGACTACTTCACTCAAATACTTGCCATTCGTCCTACATCTGTGTATATTGAATTTTGTATTTTTGCGATGAAAAATTCATTTGTACCTTTAACTACTATTAAAATAATTATGTTCCAAAAAACTTTACTCTGTCTTTTCTTGCTTCTGCTTCCTACATCTATCATGGCTCAAGGTATGATAGATGGATTTATGCGAGGTGAAGGTAAGTCAGTAGTCGCTCTTTCGTATTCTTCTGAAAGCTACAAAGACTTTTACAAAAACACAACCCTCGTTCAAGAGCCGAATCTTGGCAGAATAACGACTACAAGCGTGAGCTTGTTTACGGCAGTAGGCATTACGAATTCTATAGATGTGCTTCTCTCCCTTCCTTATATTTCAGCAACTTCCGATCAAGGATATTGGCAAACACAATCCTCTCTTCAAGATCTGAACTTTGCTGTTAAATGGCGCCCACTTCAAGTGAAACTCTCCGAATTAGGTACACTTTCAGCAATTTTGGCCTGTGGTGTTTCTATTCCAACTACCAATTATGTAGCTAATGCTCCTGTCGCCATCGGTCATCATTCACCATCGGCAGACGCACGCTTGGTGGTAAATTATATGACAAGTTTCGGATTATTCGCTGCCGTGCAAACGGGCTATATCAGACACGGTGATGTCGAGCTCGATCGACTCTCTCTCGAAGGAAATATGAAGACGAATGTACCGGATGCAATCGATTTCTCGGCCAAAGTGGGCTATGGAAATTCAGAATTCTACATTGATGCTTGGATGCAAAGCCAATCCTCAAGGGGCGGAACCAATATCGGCGAAACGGATGCATCGTTCCCGTCTAATGGTATCTCTTTTACAAGACTTGGACTTACAGGATATTACCCACTCAAATTTATCGCTGAAAAGTTCGGCCTGTCCCTTTCGGGAGCTACGACCCTCAACGGGCGGAATATTGGTAAATCCAATCGTATTTCCATTGGCGCTGTGTATGAATTCAGTCTTTGGAATTAATAATAACCATCAATCTCACTATTTATTTAGGAATTAACCATGCTAACTGTGAATAAAAAAATCAAGTCGATCTTTATCGTTTGTGCCCTATCACTACTTGTATCCATTGGCTGCAAAGAACAAATATCATCGCCCGAATATCAGACTCTGGTTCCTCAAAATAACGATACGACCGGTGGTTCATGGAAAATGTATCTAGCCGCATCGCCGGATGATATAATTTTACCTATTCCCAATGCGACGTCATCACCGGAATATACAGCTGAATTATCAGCTCTCAAGGGATACATTAATACCCGTACTGCCGAACAGCTCTCAACGGCGAAGTATTGGAGTTCGGGAGCAGTACTCCGCTGGAATGAAATAGCCCGCGCTCTCGTCGCTAAGTATAATGTAGCTCCACCATATCATGCAGATTCTGCTGCAAAAGGGAATCCATATCCTGTACTCAATCCTCCCTTTGCCAATCCTCCTATCGCTTCTAGAGTCTATGCGTATCTCAGTGTTGCACAATATGATGCACTCGTTGCATCTTGGAGTATGAAGTATAAATATAATCGCCCCGCACCAAAACTAATAGATAATACTATTGAGAATGTCATATCAGTACCTGCTATACCTTCCTACCCTTCCGAACACGCAGCCATTGCTGCTGCTTCCTGCGAAGTACTCGCTTTTTTCTTTCCAAAAGAAAAAGAATATCTTGTAGAATTAGCGATGGGACATCAAGACTCACGCTTGCGCATTGGCGCGAATGTTCAAAGTGATATAGTCGCAGGTGATTCTGTAGGTAAGTATGTGTCCGCAAAAGCAATTGCACGCGCCAAAACCGACGGTACCGGCGCAGCAGGGCGAGCAGATACCGTGCGCTATCCAATTCCTATGATATCGACCGTATGGAAAAGCATTGAACTCCAGCCCGACGGTGCTCCTCTTCGCCCGGGAATGCTCCCAAGCTGGGGGAAAGTAAAGTCTTGGGCAGTGCCGAATGTCGATGCAGAACGTCCGGCTCCGCCACCGGCATTAGAATCGAAGGAATTCAAAGATGCGCTCGCTGAGGTAAAAACAATCGCCGACAGCCGCACACGTGAACAGTGGAGAATCGCCGATTTCTGGGCAGATGGCGGCGGTACATTTACGCCGCCGGGACATTGGAATTATATCGCAGCAGGATTAATCCGTAAAAACAATATGAACGAACTCCGTGCTGCACGTACACTTGCACTCATGAACATTTCAATCATGGATGCCGGTATCTGCTGCTGGGATGTGAAGTATGTGTATTATCTGCCGCGCCCGTCTCAAATGGATGCATCTATCAAGACAGCAACCGGTGTTCCCAATTTCCCATCCTATACTTCCGGACACGCTACGTTCTCAGGTGCAGCTTCGACGGTACTTGGCTATGTCTTCCAAAGTGAAGCCGGTACGCTATCAGCACAAGCTGAAGAAGCAGCACTTTCGCGACTCCTCGGCGGGATACATTATCGATTTGATAATGAAGTTGGTCTCCGGTGCGGTCGAAATATCGGAGGATGGGCAGTAAAATTAGGTCAAGCCGATGGATCGCCTCAGTAATTCCCCTTCAAAAACAACCAATACCCGTAGAGACGTTGCATGCAACGTCTCTACAGCGGTAAAAACCGATAAAATATTCGGTGTTTCCTATTCGGTCAGGTGGAAACAACTGACTAGACGGGGCAATCACATCAATCACAAAAATCACAGTTCAGACAGTAATACAGGTTGAAGAGTAGTAGTAGAAACCAACCAGCGGACAAAAACTACGAGCACACAGGGGCCATCTCGGTAATGTGCGTAGTGTGATACCGGATAGGAAAGATATTCCGGTGATACAGAGCCAATCCCAGCGGGATTGAACGTTTGTAGCACGATGTATATCCAAGAAGTTACGACCCCATCGGGGGCGAATGTTTGCAAGGTGATGCTTACACAAAGTACGGATGAGAAGTACGCTTCATAGGTAAGTGTTGACGGTCAGTTTAAAAAACTGACCGGACGGGAATATAATTATTTGGGCTTGCCTACCTTGCATAATAAATAGATATATTAAAATTTCATTTTGCCTTAGATGGCAAGATATTTTTGACTCTTATCAAATTAACATTGTATGATATATAGATATATCACAATTTCATATTGTCTTTGTGTTTTATTGTCGGTTACTTGTATACTGATCGTTGATTCAGAATCACCTGTACTTGTCATTTTTTTTATATTTCAGACTGCAATCTATTTTCTTATGGCTGGAATAGCTTCTGTAGCTTCAAAAGTATTTAAATGTTCCGACCCAACCACGTTAGTGCTATCTTTCTTACTATCTTATATTGGACTTTTGCTTATGTTTTGTAAAATAAAAGACAAAAATATTTTTTACATTGCTTATGAAATGCATCAAGGACAACAATTTGTAGTTCTCTTGCTTCCTTTTATAGTATCCAACTTAGTTCTAATTCTTTGGTCAATTATCAAGGGGAAAACGTGATATTAACAGCTCCATCATCTGGAGAGGAATGGAGTATAAATAATTCCAGTCCAGCCAGTTGTTGCAACTGGCTGTAAATACTTACCTGTAAAACGTCAGCACGGCACTTGTCCCGCTTAGGCATAATGCTCCCAAATACAGACAGAGGAGTAATAACAGGAATAGAAGACATCTTCCCCCACACCCTCAAAAAGAAAAAAAAAACACCAAGCTCTATTGCTCACCTCAGCAAAGTGCGGATAAAAAAAAGCGTCAGGAATTTACTTCCTGACGCTCCGGTTGGTTGACCTTACCTATCTCCCTTCGCTATATTTCCTTGATTAACTTCTCGACGATGTCCGACGGCGATACATTATCTGCCTCGGCATTGAAATTTGCTACGATTCTGTGGCGTAAGACTGATGCCGCAATCGCGCGTACATCCTCGATTTCGGGTGAGAATCTACCCTGAATCGCTGCCCGCGTCTTGGCGCCCAAGATCAAATACTGCGATGCTCTTGGTCCTGCCCCGTAATTCAAGAAGTCTTTGACAATCTTACTGTTATTATTCTGCGGACGCGTCGCACGCACAAGCTTCACCGCATACTGAATCACATTATCCGCCACCGGCACGCGGCGTACTAAGTCCTGAAATCCTATTATCTCACTCGCATTCATCGCAGATTGTACATTCGGCTTGTAGTCGGTGGTCGTTGCTTTGACGATGCTGATTTCCTCTTCAGTCGATGGATAATCAAGCCACAAATTAAACATAAACCGGTCAAGCTGTGCCTCGGGCAACGGATACGTTCCCTCTTGCTCAATCGGGTTCTGCGTCGCTAGCACGAAAAACGGTTCGTCGAGGCGATAGGTCGTGCCGGCTGCCGTCACCGAATGCTCCTGCATCGCTTCAAGCAAAGCTGCTTGTGTTTTTGGAGGCGTACGGTTGATTTCATCGGCAAGTACGATATTAGCAAAAATTGGACCTTTGACGAATCTAAATTGCTTGTGTCCGGTGGACATATTATCTTCAATGATTTCTGTGCCGGTGATATCACTCGGCATGAGGTCGGGGGTGAATTGTATGCGGCTGAAGCTCAGGTCTAATGCCTGTGCCACCGTGCGGACGAGAAGAGTTTTGGCGAGTCCGGGAACTCCCACCAAGAGGCAGTGTCCACGGGCGAAAAGTGAGATAAGTAGTTGGTCGATAATGTCATTCTGACCGATAATTACTTTTGCGATTTCCGTTCGCACCCGACCAACTGAACGGGCGAGATGTTCAATTTGCTGTACGTCTGTTTGTGTTGCCATAGTGTAAAATTAACCAAAAATTGGCGTTTGATAACAATAGTTGAAAAAGTAACAGGTTTATTCGGTTGCGTTTGCAAACCTTCAACTCAATTATTTACTTGCACTTAAATGTGTGTGTCGCATTACTTCAATAATTGGTCGCGCCGCCATGACGAAAATTTAGAAAAATGATTGAGCGTAATAAAAATAATTACACATCGAGAGTAATAATCTCTACTGTTCCAAATTGTGCTAACTCTTTTGCTAAATACTCAACTTCACCCGATGCTGCAATTGTCATAGAATCAACATCGAAATACCGCTGTTGCACCGGAAACAAATCCTCGTGATTCATGGTTGAAATTGTGGCAAAATAATTAGTATAATAATCTTTGGGAAAGTCATATAATTCAATTGTTTGCAGTAATTGAGATACGTCATGAGGTGTCTCGAGGTCACGAACAAACGAACCTAGAAGGTATTGCTTCGCAGTTTGGAATTCTTCAGCGGTGACAGGTTCATGGCGCATACGGTTCATTTCTTCAAGTATGATTTGGATAGAATGCGCAGTCGATTCTTTACCCACACTCGAGGATGCTTGATGTGTGGTGGCATGTTTGCGAGTGTCGAAGTAACTCCTTGCTCCGTAAGTGTATCCGTGCTTTTCACGCAATAAGCCGTTTATTCTTGACGTAAACATTCCGCCGCAAATACTATTGGCAAGGTCGAGAGCAGGATAGTCGGGATGTGTATGACTTATTGAAATTCCACCGATGATTATCGTTGATTGGAGTGCATCTTGTTTGTCGGTAATAGCTACTCTTCTCGACGCAGACTTCAGCATTGGAAAGGTTGGCAGTGATTGGGGGTGATATTTCATCGCACCGAAGTGTTTTTCTAATAAGCTTACTGCGCTAGAAGCACTGATATTACCGGCTACGATGAAAAACTGTTCTTGAGATTCTAAATGCTCTTTCCACGATAGACAATCGTCTCGTGTGATAGAGACCAGGGAGGATGTAGAGCCGTACCGCCGATGTGAATAGGGATGTTCGGCAAAGACGACATGATTGAAAATTGACGTAGCAAGATTGGTCTGATCGGCGGTAATTTGTTGAATCTCAGCAATGGATTGGCGTCGTAATCTTTCAATTTCTTCCGTTGAAAACTGCGGATGCAGAATACAGTCAGCAAGAATTTCAGTAGCTTCTTCGGTAAATTCTGCCAGCATCAGCACACTTGTTTCGGTTGCATCCCATCCTGCAGACGAAGAAATACTAGCTCCAAGAAAATCAATGTCGTCGGCAATTTTCGTTCCGCTGCGCTTGCTTGTACCACGTGTAAACATTCGTGCACAAAAGCGAGACAGGCCGCCTATTGATTCGGATATAGCACCATCTTTAATCGTTAGCGATATACTGACAAGTGGCTGAGTGTGATCCTCGATTACATACACTTTGATCCCGTTTGATAGGTATGTTGTATGGTATTGAGGGAAAATGAACTGTGGAGAAGCAGTTGATACCGGCATTTCCGATCGATCGAGTGTAGTCATAAGTTATGTAACTGTAAGTAATTATTCGCCTTGGGTATAATATGTAAAATCCTTCAATACCGTCCGCAAGAATTTTTCGTGATCCTCGACTGTTGCTATTCTGAGTATTCCCTGTACTTTTATCGACACAGCTTGTAGCATATCTGAATTTCGTTCGCGGATACTCGCTGTGAGTAATTCCTTAATAATAGCAGCATCACGATCTGATAAACTCGATGCTTCCTTATAAACAGGTGTATAATTCTCGTGAAATTGATGTGTATTGGTTACCTCTGTAAGTGCTACTCTGGGCTTGAGTTTAATAACAGTAGTTCCGGCAGCTATATCTCCTAATCGTTGACCTTTACCATTGATTAAATATACTATCATCGCTACTCCGCCATAACAAAAAGTGCCTCCCTCAATTAGTCTCATCAACCAACGAATCAAGTAGCTACCGAAGGTCGGCTGGGAGCCGTCCAATTTGACGACTTTGATTTTGATAATTTTTTTACCGAAACTTTGACCATTCATGACTACTTCACAGAGTAAGTCATAGAAGAAAAGTGGTAATAGAACTATCCAAACAAGTGCATCTGCAAACCAAATGTATTCCTTAATACCGAGAATGATCGTGAACCATGCAATCCCATACGCCACAAATACTAAAAAATCAATCAAATAAGCAAGAATTCTCTCACCCAAACTTGCTATTTCATAATCGATTGCTACGTTTTGTGTGGTATCAATGCGTACATATTCCATAAATATCTCTAATTTTGCCGCGATTTAATTTTACAGGATTTACTACGAGAAATCTATTATGCGTGAAGCTGCTTTTGTGAAGCAAAACAAAGAAAAATGGGCGTTATTTGAAGCATTACTCGCTCACAAAGGCGGCACCAATCCCGACCAATTAGCAGATTTATTTGTGAAAATTACCGATGACCTGTCGTTTGCACGTACTTTTTATCCTAACAGCAAAACTACGAAATATCTCAATACTATCGCGGCTACGACACACCAACAAATCTACCGCAATAAAAAAGAAAGCCGTACAAGAATCATAACCTTTTGGAAGACCGAACTCCCGACTCTTTTCAGGCAATCACATTCGACACTCTTGCTCTCGTTCTGTATATTTATGCTTTCTTTAGGAATTGGCGCTCTTTCAGCCGCCAATGACGAGACATTCGTCCGACTCATGCTCGGCGACCGATATGTGAATATGACCATTGAGAATATCAAAAAAGGCGACCCGATGGCTGTCTATAAGCAGCAGAATGAAGTAGATATGTTCTTCCAAATAACAATTAACAATATTCGAGTGTCATTTCTTGCATTCATTGGCGGTGTGTTGTTTTCATTTGGCACGGTGGCAATGCTCTTTTATAATGGTGTAATGATCGGTGCTTTTCAGTATTTTTTTGTGACAAAGGGATTATTTATTCAATCGTTTCTTGTCATTTGGATACATGGTACACTTGAAATATCAGCTGTAGTAATCGCAGGTTGCGCTGGTCTCACGATTGGAAATTCGATTTTATTCCCGGGCACCTATTCTCGTGGAATTAGTTTTGTAAGAGGAGCCAAGCAAGGTATGAAAATTGCCGTCGGTCTCATGCCTGTATTTATTATGGCAGGTTTTTTAGAATCGTTCATAACCCGTTGGGGTAATTGGAAAAACTTGATTCAGTCTTTACTTTATATAGCAGGTCCTTTGATTTTAATATTTGGGGTAGCAGGTGGCAGCCTGCTTAATGAAATTGTTACCTCGCTTGAAAGAACATCATTTCAGTCACCTGATTTTTTAGAAAATATTTTGCTCATTACCTTTGAAGGGCTCCTATTAATTGTAGCTTATTTTCTCACAGGTGCATCAGTGCTGGCAGTGTCGAATGAGTATATTCTGATGGTTGAAAATAAAGAATTAGAGCATTTCTCCGTATCGATACTTTGGGGGAAAATTAGTTCTCGTCTTGTCAGCCATATCGTTAATTTTATAGTTATCAACGGGTTTGGTATTGTCATCTTTCTACCAATTGTCATTTTGGGTTTTTTGGCAAGTATGTCTGGCTTGGGAGTAACCGAAGTAGTGATCGTATTGTATGCGCTGATGATATTTGTGGGTTTGCCGGTCGCTGTTTATTTCGGAACGGTAATTTCCCTTTTTCCTGCAATCCGTGTCCTGGAAAATGGAAGATTGATAGCTTCAATTAAGCGAAGTTTTCATCTCATGAAAGGTCACTTTTGGGTGTCTTTAGGTTATTATATAGTCACTGGATTTATACAGGGGATAGTAGGAGGTCTGTTTTTAATTCCGTTTTATGTGTTTTATATTATTGCAGTTATCACAATGATACCGGAATCGGGACTTTCACCTGATGGCAAGCCACACTTTGGGTTAGCATTTCAAATTGGATTTACTGTATCGGGTGTGATTGCAGTAGGGGCCGGATTACTACTTAATTCTATGACTGTCACAGCGCATACTTTGCAGTATTTCAATCTCGTCGAACGAAAAGAAGGCGTCGGTATGATGACGAAATTAGACTTACTTGGCAAATCAGATGATAGCGTAGCAGACGATGAACATATTGAGGGGTATTAATCAACATTTCCGGTGAGCGGCATGGTCCTGCGGCTTGTAAGCTATTTGCACCTATTTTATTAATTACATTTGAACGACAAATAACTTGGCGCAAAAAGAACTTTGTGTGTATTTTTGCCGCACGTTTTACATGATTGTTTTTTATTCTATTTTCGGAGGTAATATGAAGCGAAGAATGCAGTACGGCAGTTTGGTGATTTCTGTGCTTATAGGTACAGCGTTAGTCCTTGGATTGACTACAATTAGCGGTAACGCTTTTGGTGCGTCGCCCTTTCCGATTATGGCTATGTTGTCGGGCTTTTTGGCTACAGGAATTCTTGCCGGGATTATTTCAAAAGATAATACAATTCTCGAGCCGGGAATAGCTGCAATTATTGTAAGTATTATCGCAGCTATAGTATTACCAAGTCTTCAGTTAAAGGGCTTGGCAGACTTACAGCTCTCGAGTTTTTGGCTGGTGCTTGCCAATGGCGTGATCATGACGTTCATAGGCGCATGGGCTGGTGAACAAATACAAGGTGACCATAGCGAAAAAGAAGATACTACATCGATAGAATGGGGTTGGATAATCGGCGGGGCAGTCGTTGGTGTGACGCTTAGTATGCTGCTGGCGAGTTCGGTCGTGGTACTTATGGGCGGTGGATTTAAACTCACCTATCATCTTGTAGCATTTATAGTTGGTTTGTTATTCGTCGGATTTCTAGTTGGCTGGAGATCGCCGGGAATTACAATTCGCGAAGCAGCATTTGCAGGATTCTTGACGGTAATAATCGACCTCGATGCAATAATGCTCACTCTCGGACTCGAAAATGATGAGCTCACCGGACTACTCATGTATGGAGCTGTAATTGGAGTACTTGTCTCACTACTCGGTGGCTTCATCGGAGAGAAAATTCAAAGTAACTAATGACCATACTTCAACAATTTATTGACATCATTCTTCATCTCGATATTCACCTTTCTATGCTCGCAGCAGAGTATGGAGTATGGCTTTATGGGATATTATTCTTAGTAATTTTTTGTGAAACAGGGCTCGTCGTCACGCCTTTTCTGCCGGGTGATTCGTTGCTCTTTGCTGCCGGGAGCTTATGCGCGATCAGCGAACTCAGCGTTCTCGTCGTCGTGCCGCTCCTCATTGCCGCCGCTGTCATTGGTGATAGCACGAATTATTGGATCGGACGGGGATTCGGACTGCAGCTCTTCAAGAATAAAGATTCACGGATATTCAAGCAGAAATACCTCGACCAAACCGAACAATTCTACCAAAAACACGGCGTAAAAACCGTCGTTCTCGCGCGATTTATGCCCATTATCCGCACCTTTGCACCCTTTGTCGCCGGCATAGGACGTATGAACTACCAACGATTCCTGAGTTTTAGCGTGTTTGGTTCCATCCTTTGGATTTCATCCTTCACATTCGGCGGTTTTTTCTTTGGCAATATCCCCTTTTTCAAGAAGAATTTTACTCTCGTCATTGTAGCAATTATGGTGATTTCGCTCCTGCCGGGAATTATTAGTTATGTACAGCAGAAGCGACGAGCGAAGTAGAATTGTATAGGTTTAGAGAGAGTAATAATGTGGAGGGTAAAAATCGAAGTCACATTATCAAATGAAGGTAAAACAAATAATTAAAATCGTAGAAGCTGACGGATGGTTTTTGGTGAGAACCAAAGGTAGCCACCTTCAATATAAGCATTTAGAGAAGAAGGGGTTGGTTACGATTGCGGTAAAATGAGTGATGAGGTTGCTATTGGAACTCTCATCAATATTCTGAAACAATCGGGATTGAAAGAATGAAAAATTACTTGATAGTTATTGAAAAAACGAATACAGGATACTCTGCCTATTCACCTGATATTGACGGTTGTATAGCGACGGGTTCGACCAAAGAGGAAATTCACGTAAATATTCATGAAGCTATAGAATTCCATTTAGAGGGGCTGCAATTAGAGGGGTATCCAATTCCTGAACCGCATACATATATTGAGTATTATCAGGTGTAAGTGACTGTAAATCTTATCGATAGCAATATCACTAGAACTTGTACAGGAATTCACATCTCGTAACTACTAGAGCAAAAAGAAAGATAGATTTCAGCACTATTGGACTACTAGTATCGGAGAAAATCCATGACAAGAGAATTTCAAGTAATAATCGAAAAAGATGCGGACGGCTTCCTTATAGCTGATGTTCCGGCGTTGAAGGGATGTCATACTCAAGCCAAGTCAATGGATTCTTTAAAGGTAAGAGTGAAAGAAGCGATTGAATTGTGTTCAGAAGTCAATATTCTGCCTGTCGGATGTGGATAGAAAATTCGGATGAACCGTACGCTTCATCGTTAGGTGTTGACGGTCAGTTATACCAACTCGTGACCGGAAGGAAATAACTAAATTTATATGAACTTTGCTACCATAAAATATAAGTTGCAACATATCCTTCAAGGAAAGAGACAAGTTAGCTATGGAGAATCTATCCAAGCAATCGCCGGTTTCTTACGAGAAACCATTCATCAAGTACAACAGCTCAAAGAAATGAGCCAAACAAACCAGAAGAAACGAAGAGATTAATACACTATAGTAATACTCACAATCTTTGGAACTGTAACATCAATTTCCCCGCCCCATCGGCTGTTACAATCGACCGTAAATAACCATAAAATCAACATGTTCTTGTCAAAAAAAACATGTACAACAGTAGCAGAAGGAGATACACAATGAATACGATATTTCAATTGAATGCAGCAGAATTGGACGAACAGTTCCTACTCGGGATTAAAGAATTATTCAAGAGTAAAACAATCGAAATCTCTATTCGGGAAATTAACGATCCGGAGGACGAAACGGAGTATTTGATGAGCTCTGCCGAGAACAAACAAAAACTACAGTCAGCCATTGATTATATTCGAGATGGGAAAGAATTAGTGAGCTTTTCTGCCGAAAAATTCGAGGAAATGGTGCATGAGAAAAGTAGAATTTGAGCCACATGCTTTTAACGATTTTATAGAATGGTCATCGCTTGATCCAAAACTGTTTGTACGAATAAGCGAATTGATTACTCATATTCAACGTTCTCCTTTTGTTGGAATTGGCAAACCAGAGCCACTCAAGTTTCAATGGAAAGGATATTGGTCACGTCGGATAAATGATGAACACCGATTAGTCTATAGCATAATGGATGATTCTATCATTATTGCTTCGTGTAAGTTTCACTATCCATGACCCTTGTAGTCGACTCACTCTGTACCTCCTGAGAATGACGTGAATCTTTCATGATATGTACTCCATAGTTTATTAGTTGTTAACTATACTTAATATAATAATTTAGATTTCAAATCTGCCTTTACAACCCCATCATGATCCAATATCTCATAAAACGTATCCTGCTCTTTATTCCTACACTATTTGTTATAACTCTTATCTCCTTCTGTATCAGTCGCTTAGCGCCTGGTGACCCCGCAATGCTCAAGGCAGGAGTCGGCAGCGAAGGCGCGATGTCGGCTACCGGCGGACTCAATGAAAAAATCGTCGAGATGGTGCGGAAGCAGTGGCATTTAGATAAGCCTATCTGGCAACAGTATATAATATGGACAGGTGGACTCTGTTGTATGGATTTTGCAAGTGTGTTTGAGGGGGGCAATACCGACTTTTCGAAGTTTTCCTTCATCGGGCATCCCGACTTCGGTACTTCATTTCAGGATAATCGTCCGGTATTTGAGAAAATGGTCGAGCGTGTGCCTATTACCCTTAGTATGAATCTCATCGCCGTATTTCTCGCCTATCTCATCGCCGTTCCCCTCGGTATGTACTCGGCTACTCATCAAGATACGCTCTTTGACCGGACTTCAACTTTCCTCCTCTTTGCAATGTATTCACTACCCGTATTTTGGGTCGGCACAATGGCAGTGACCTTCCTTTGCAGTTATGAATACCTCAGTATTTTCCCCTCGACCGGCATCCGCTCGACGAATTTCTCGGACACATGGACATTCTGGGAAAAGCTCATGGATTATGGCGCGCACCTTGCACTCCCAATTATAATATACACGTACGGAAGTTTTGCCTTTATTTCCCGACAAATGCGCAGTGCGATGCTCGAAACGGTGAGGCAGGATTACATTCGCACTGCACGCGCCAAAGGTCTCTCCGAACGTGTCGTCATTACCAAGCATGCTCTCCGCAACTCATTGATTCCTATCATCACGCTTCTTGCCGGAATTCTCCCGGGACTCATCGGCGGAAGTGTAATCGTCGAAACAATATTCAGCATCCCTGGTATGGGAGAATTATCCTTTAAAGCACTCGTCGCCCGAGATTATCCGATGATCATGGCGGTCTTTACGATATCAGCCGTACTCACACTTGCAGGGATCCTCGTCTCAGATATTCTCTATTCGTTTGCTGACCCTCGTATTGCGTTTTCGAAGAAGAATTCGTGATTTATTTTAACGCAAAGGCGCAGAGGGCGCAAAGATGCATATACCCTATTTTATTTATTATTAAGTAATTATGCCAGAATTTCCAATTGCACCGGAGTTGTCTGCTGATGAACAACGTGCGATCATCGAAGCGCTAATTTTTGCCTCCGACGAACCGATGACAGCCGCGATGCTTGCACAGATTTTGCAGCTTGACGAACAGAATCCTGACGGTGAAGACCAAAATTACACCACCTATTTTGAAAACATTATCGCAGAGATTAATGCCGATCTTGCCCTCTGTGCGCGCCCGTATCGTATTGTCACCGTCGCCGGAGGATACCATTTTGCGACCACAGCCGAACAAGGCGAATATGTGCAAAAATTACTTAAAGCTAAGTCACGCAGAAGACTTACGCAAGCTACACTTGAGACTCTCGCTATTATCAGCTACCGTCAGCCGATCTCCAAACCGGAAATCGAATCCATCCGTGGCGTCAATTCAAGCGAAATAGTCAATTCTCTCATCGAAAAAGACCTCGTCGCTATCGTTGGACGCGCCGAAGTCATCGGCCGGCCGCTCCTCTATGGTACAACCAAGGAATTCTTGCGAATCTTCGGACTCAATGCGCTGACCGACCTACCCAAGCTGCGCGAAATTGAAGAACTTTTGCAGCATCGGCAGCAAACAGCCATCGCACAACTCGATGCATTTGAAGAAGTTGCTCGTGAAATGGATGAAGGAAACGAGCGTATCGAAGCACACGAGGATGTGACCGAATAAAAGAACATCATTAGCGTGGCGAATTTCCATAGTAAAAGCTGTATTTTTGCAGGAAGGTAAGCTTGACTTAGCATTATTCTAATACAGAATTGAATTTAGAAACATCGTGTTTACAGCATATTAAAGCTCTTTCAGTCTGAATCCTTCTGAGTGTGAAGAATCGTAACGTGCTGTATTGTAATGATTCTAGTTCATCATCGAGGGTCGATTCTTCGGTCGAAGACTCCTCAGAATGACAAACACTTTAAATTGTTTTCGTATAACTACTTCGACTATTAAATGTCCTATCCACAATCTATGACCCGTTGCTAAATGTATCGAGTAATTGAGTTTATCGTCCGATTCAAAGAATACGTATCGCTTTCGGCGGTCGTTGTAATCTGCTTCTCGCTCATGACGTTCGGCAATGTGGCTCAATTAGGCGGTTTCCGCGCTGTGGTCGTCGGCGGTATCGGTTGGCTCCAAAGTGCATTTTCATGGATACCGAATCCCGTCGCCCTCAAAAGTGAAAATTCTGCCCTCCGCGAACTCAACCTCCAGCTCACCGATGAACGTGCCAAAATCCGCCAAGCTCTCATCGAAAATGATAAACTCCGTAAGATGCTTGAATTCAAAAAACAAACCTCCTTCCCGATCGTAACCGCCGATATCGTCGGCAAGACAACCACCGAAGTGCGTAATTTTGCTACACTTAACAAAGGCGAACTCGACGGCATCAAAGAAGGTATGACCGTCATGACCGACGCCGGTATAGTCGGACTCATCATCGCTTCCAGCAAAAATTACTCCCTCGTTCGACTGCTCATCAACCGCGATAGCCGAGTCGCTGCTAAAGTGCAACGGAGCCGCATCGACGGCATCCTCGTCTGGGAAGGCGACCAAACACTACTCATGAAGAATATTCCTAAGTCGTATGATGTCAAAATCGGCGATGATGTAATCACCTCCGAATACAGTAATCGATTCCCTACTAATATCCCAATTGGAAATGTCGTCGAAGTTCGCGATGAAGCTAACTCGTTATTTCGTAAAATCTTAGTGCAGCCCTCCGTCAATTTTACATCGCTCGAACAAGTCTTCGTCGTTATAATGCTCCCGAATCCCGAACGAGTCGCCCTCGAAAAAGAAATTGAAGAACGTTGGAAATCGAGAAATATTCAACACAGATAAGTAATTAGATAATTTATTCTTTACCTGTTTTATAGCCGCCATTAATGCCGCCATTCCAAGAAAAATCGTTATTCGAAACCTGGCCTGCCCTCCGCTATGTGATCTATGCCATTATCGCGTTGATTCTATCAGTGCTGCATGTGGTGTTCCTCAGTCTCATTTCCGTCGGTAGCATTACACCCGATTTATTGCTTGTATTGTGCGTATGGATTGCCATCACAGAGGGACAGTTCATTGGTATATTTGCAGGATTCGGTTGTGGACTACTCTTCGATGTCGTCTCGGCGGATGTCCTTGGTACTAATGCTCTTGCAAAGACTTTGGCAGCATTTATCGGTGGGTATTTTTATAAAGAAAAGCTCGCCGATCGGACTATTGGAAGTTATAGATTCATCGTTGCCGTTTTCTTTTGCTCCATGGTTCACAATCTCTCGTATTTTTTCTTTTATGTGCGCCCAACCGACATTACCTTCGGCGGATTTTTCCTGAAATATGGCATCGCTTCCACGTTCTATACCTGCGTCGCAGCATTATTTCCAATGCTTATTAAAGCGCAGAAATTATCTCGACATTAGCTTTGAAGTGTAGTATTTGGGTTCCTGTTCTGCTGCGAGTACGCTCGTGAATTCTTAAACACAAAGTTCACAAAGTTTGCACAAAGTTCACAATTGGGGAAAATCTTTGTGTACTTTGTGTGTTTTACCTTTGTGTACTTTGTGTTAAAAAAAAGAAACTGTGAGTGTAATTCTAACACTACACATCAGGTTGATTCCCTAAAAACCTTTTCGTCTAGAAGTAATATTAATCTTGATTATTCATGTATTTATCAAAAGTAGAAATAGTTGGTTTTAAATCTTTCTCCCAAAAAACGCTCCTCAATTTTACGGATGGGCTTACGGCGATTGTAGGACCAAACGGTTGCGGCAAGACTAATATAGTTGACGCGATTCGCTGGGCTCTTGGCGAACAAAAAACCGCTGTTTTACGTTCGGATGCAATGGAAAATGTGATTTTTAACGGCACGCGCACCCGCCGCGCGCTCGGCATGGCAGAAGTGTCTCTCACGATTGAGAACAATAAAAAAATCCTGCCTGTTGAGTACTCCGAAGTCACTATCACCCGCCGTCTGTTTCGTAATGGAGAAAGTCAGTATTTGCTTAACAAAACGCAGTGCCGCCTCCGCGATATCATTGATTTGTTTATGGATACGGGAATGGGCGCAGATGCATACTCCGTCATCGAGCTCAAAATGGTCGAGTCCATTCTCAGCGATCGCACGGATGAACGTCGCCATTTATTCGAAGAAGCCGCCGGAGTTACCAAATATAAAGCCCGCCGCCGTGAAGCTCAACGCAAGCTCGACTCGACTCAAACAGATCTCTCCCGCGTACAGGATATTCTACTCGAAGTGAAAAAAAACGCTGCCTCACTTGGACGCCAAGCCGATAAAGCTAGACTCTACAACGACCTATCAGAACTGGTACGTTCACTCGAAATCGATACCATGCGCCATGAATACCTCACCCTCACAATGCTTTCTAAAAAACAAGAATTAGAATTTGAACAACTTAACGACATCAAGGCGACGCTTCAGAAAGATGTCGAAGCAGCCGAAGCGACGATCTCAGCGCTCGAACAAGAACAGGAAGCTCTGAATTATCAAGTGCATACATCGCAGGAACAAGATATTGCCCTCCAACGCTCCATCGCTCAACTCACGCAGCAGAATGCAGTATCCAATGAACGCAGAATATCGCTCGAGCAGTCTCAGCAACGCTTGGAACGAGAACAGACAGAGTCGGATCGTGCGGGGGCATATCATAGTGAAAACATGAGTAAGCTATTGGAAAGATTAGAAATAGTGAAGACTAGGTTGAGAGGTGCCGATCAGAATTTTACATCTATGCGTGAAAAGCGCGACACATATCGTGAAAGTTTTTTGTCAATACGCGAACAGCTACGAGCTGCCGAGTCGGCGTTTATGGATGTCAACAATCGACTCGTTGGGTTGCAATCTGCTCGTGAGCGTCATGAAGACCGCCTCACAGCATTGCGCCGGAGAGTCAATGAAAACACCCTTGAATCAGAACGTACATATTTGACTTTAAAAGAATTAGCGGACAAAACTTCTACTCAGGAGACTCGGCGACCCGAGATCGAAGCCGCGATCCTCAAAGCTGAACAAGATTCAATCGCAGCTCAGCAGCGACAGGCGGCATTACGTGTAGAAATGGATACATATCAAGCAGATATATCAAATCGAAGAACTGATGTGGCGCATAAATCAGCATCGCTTGAATTCCTAAGCGGACTCATGGATACATCGGAGTCGTCGGTGTTTTTGATGAAAACTCCAGAGTGGAAGCCCAATGCTGAAAAAGTAGTCCTCGCCGAGCTTATCGGTACCGATGATGAATATCGAGTGGCAATCGAAGCAGCACTTGGAGAAGCAGGTCGCTATTTTGTCGTCGAAACGCGCGTCGATGCCGAAGCAGCCTGTACAGCTCTCAGCCGCAACCAAAAAGGAAAAGCCACATTCGTTTGTCGCGAGCAAGTCCCTGCAATACAAGCACCTGCACCATTGAAGATTATAGACAATGATATAGTAGGATGGGCGAGCGAAATCGTTCGAACAGATGAAGTACTACGAAGTATTGTACGTGGATTATTCGGAAAAACTCTCGTTGTCACCACCCTTGAAAAAGCGTGGGAAGTGGTCAAAGCCGGTATCGCCGACTAAGTTGTGACGTTTTCTGGTGAGATGGTGCGCGGACTCGGTGTTCTTCGTGGCGGGGCACGTTCCAAGACAGAAGGTCTCGCCATTGGCAAGCGCGAACAAATCGCAGTACTCACTTCACAACTTGATGATCTGAAATTAGTTATCGCTGAGTTTGAACAGAAATTGCAAATCTCTAAGCGCGAACATGATGCAATCAATCTGCGAACGTATTCCGACGCAATTCGCCGAGTGGAAGCGGAGAAAAATGCGTTTGAACAGTCACTTTCTCAGATTCGATATCGCCGAGATGCGCTCGAGGTTGCCCAAAAACAACAAGCCGAGCAATTACTTCAGATTCAAACAGAAATTCAGGCACAGGAGTTGCAAAACGGAGGCCTGCAGGTAGAAATCACCAAAGTAACGACTGAAAAAGAAACTATCACAGCAAAGCGGGACGATCTCACGACGATAGTCCGACAGCAGGAATTTCATATAGCTGATCTCGACCAAAAAGTACGCGCGGCTGAGATAGAACTCGTCCAATTTCGCGGTGAGGAAAAGTCGTTGGTATCCGACAAACGACGCATGGAAGATCAAGCTGCGAATGCCGAACGCCGCACCAAAGCGCGGAATGAAGAGTTCGAATTGATCGTCAAAGGTATAGAAGAAATTGGAAAGTCTTCCTTCAAAACAGATAATGAATTATCAGACTTACGTGATGAACGTGCAAAAGCAAAAGCACAATTTGACCAGTTTTCAGCCCAAGCTACCGCCCTCAAAGAACGCTATCATGCACTCGCCGAGGACACCCGCCTCCGCCGAAGAGAATACGAGAAGCACACCTCACTTGTCCATGAACGTCAATTACACCTCAGCCAATCTCGCGCCTCACTCGAGCATATCCGAAAACGTGCTGAAGAAGAATTACAAATTACTTCCGAAGAATTGCTCACCGCCCTTCCTGAAGATTTTAATGAGACAGAAGCAGTCTCCGATCTCAAACAAAAAAAGTCAAAATTATTGTCTCTCGGGAATGTTAACTTCTTAGCACTTGAGGAGTACGAGAAGGAAAGCGAACGATTGAATTTCCTGACAGCTCAGGTGCAAGACTTAGTAGATTCAGAGAAGACCTTAGCCGAGACTATCACTGAAATAAACTCGACTGCACAGCAGAAATTCACTCAAACATTCGAGAGTATTCGTGGACACTTTCAGAATCTTTTTGGTATGATGTTCCCCGGTGGCGGCGAAGCGAATCTGCAGATCAGTGAAGGCGATCCTCTTGAGTCAGCAATTAATATTATTGCCAAGCCGGCCGGTAAACGTCCACAATCTATTGAGTTACTCTCAGCCGGCGAGAAAACGCTCACAGCTATTGCCCTGCTCTTTGCGATTTATTTAGAAAAGCCGAGTCCGTTCTGTATCTTGGATGAGGTCGATGCCCCGCTCGACGATGCTAATATCGAGCGTTATTTGCAGCTTATCCGTAAGTTCAGTGAAAATACGCAGTTCCTGATTATTACCCACAACAAAAAAACAATGGAAGCCGCAGATATTCTCTACGGTGTGACCCAAGAAGAAGAAGGCGTGTCACGAGTAGTGTCGGTGAGGATGAACTGAGTTTATTAGTAGTAAGTAGTAAGTAGTAAGTTGTAAGTCAAAAAATAACAAAGATTTACATCCATTTGCTACTACTGTTCTTTATATCCTTTATGTCTTTTATGTCCTTTATGTCCTTTATGTCCTTTATGTCCTTTATGTCCTTACTATTTATAAAATCATAAAAGCTGTCTCAATCATCCAAGTCATGCGATGTATAGATAATGTTCTAGAATATTTCCCACTTCAAAAGAATTCAAATATTAAAACGCTAAGTATTTCATGGATATAATACTTCATCACGAAAGCAAAGATTGGAAGTTGGAAATCGAAGAATTATCCGTCGAACTTTCCGCGCTTTTCGATGAACGTGATTATTTGAAAAATGTACTTCTGCCGAATATCGAACGGGAATATCTCTGTGAGTTGGGCGAGCTCGAACTTCGAAAATTTATACTGATGGTTGAAATTAAAAAGACCAAGTATATGACAGAACTCATTCAGGCGTATATCAACCGCCGAGAAATACCTGATTTTGATATAATTCATCACACTATATTCGAGGAATTTAAAGCTTGGGAATTCGAAATGGGGGAAAGGGCTGCGAGTATCGATAGAGCGCGAAATGAGTCTAAAATGGCCAGATTTGCTACTCACGAGGAAACAATCAAGTGTAGAAAGTTGTTTCGAGAAATTGTCAAGAAGCTTCATCCTGATGTCATCGGCGAGCATACAGAAGCACAAAAATTCTCTGGATGCAGGCGCAACATGCTTATACAATTTGCAATATTGATGAACTCAGATCAATTGCTTTAATAATTAACACTTCTAAAGAACACGTATGGGAACAAACGGAAAGTGAATATAAAGATAAAATTGAATCACTCAAACACGCAATTTCTCATCTTCAAAAAGAGATTGTTGAATTACGATGTAGTTCGCAGTATTTGCGCCAAGCTTTATTGATGGACAAAGCTAAGGTTTTGGAGATGCAAGAGATACTTACCAAAGAAATCACCGATGGCAATATTCAGTTGCAGTATTTGAGTATTTTATTAGATGCATTATATAAGGATTGGAAGCCCGAATGAATGCAATTATTCAAATAAGTCCTGCGGTGCATGCATTACTGAGCGGTACTTTTGGTGACAACGGACTGCCGATGCCGTTTGTCAAGGAAATATTTTTGATTGAATGTCATATCGCCGGTACAGCGTATAAAAATGCTGCCGAAATTGAAGCGACTCTCTTGCCAAATGACTTGCTTATATTGCACCGCGAGCCGACTAACGAACACGACAAATTTGCGATTGCCATTTCCGATCGAACCGGTAATGTGCTTGGCTACATACCTCGTGCTCACAATGAAATTCTCGCACGACTAATGGACGTCGGGAAGTTCATTTTTGCCAAAATAGAAACGAAAGAATGGCATCATACGTGGCTGAAAATAACAGTGAGAATTTATTTGAGAGATTGAAAGAGGCAGGTAGTGTATTTTTGCAGCGAATTTTGTGAGAGACCCGTCTTCAATGGCTTGGACGGCAAGGGTGACCGCAGGCGAACCTCTAGAAAATGATGAAGGGTAAGCCAAATTACAATCAAGTGGTAAAATTAAAGTCAAGCAGGTAAATTTCTAAACTGTTATATTACATTCTACAACTAATTACCTCTATATATTTATAATTACAAGGGAATCTATGAAAAAATACCTCGTTATAGTTTTTGCAATGGTAGCGTTCGGAGCAGTATCATCGATGAAAGCGCAATTGGATGAAGGCGTCGAAGTAGTCACCAATGAAAATGTAAAAAAACCATTCCCGGTTGTCTGGAAAATTATCCATAAAGCATTGGATGAAATTGGCTGTAGAGTGGAAGTAGAGAAAAATGCTGAGGGTGACAAGGGGCTCTTTAAGGGAAATATCCGTACTGAATTTTATATTTTCTCGACTGGTGAAGATAGCACAATTGATGTTCTAGATCGGTATGGAGTGACGCCGACAATTCGTATGGCACGCTGGATATCCGGTCGAATTCAGTATAAATTTGTGCTCAAGGAACTTGAGGATGAATCCACCGACATTAGACTTGTGTGTGAGCTGAGCGGCTTTGAAAGCTATGTGACTAGCAAAGTGCATTTTTGGAATTCCAATGGGATTCTTGACAAACAAATGATCGATAAGATTAAAGAATTAGCCGACAACTGGAAAGATTAGAAATTTACTTCTTCTTTTCGTCAAAAAAACTATCCTGTAAGCCTTTATTTATCTGATAGTTAGAATATGTCAACGTAGCGCTGCCTTTCAAGGTTTTGGAAGGTGGCGTTTTTGTTTTTGGTGTATCGGAGCTGATATCACCTGTTAGTGTTTTTGGTAGGGCAAAATTCGGCAAGTCAAAGGTAATCTTGACAGTTGCAGGTAGTGAGAAATTGGCATTTTGTCCATAGGCGAGTTCAATTATCACCGTTCCGCCTTTGCGAGTTGAGGATTTGATTTTCCGAACGAGTGAGTTACCGTCCACCCACAGCGACGAGAGTATCACATCACCGGTATCGGAGGCAGGAATAATTTTGATAATTGTTACCGGCAAGCTGTTAAGTGTTTCAGTACCAACGTATAAGGCCGTATAATCTCCCTCCAAAAGTGTTGCAATAGGCAGACCGATGCCTTGCTTTGGCAGCATGGCGAAGCCGGTCGATTCGAGTTTGGTTTTATTGGGTTGTTTGAAATACAGCTTGGCTTTAGAGTCGGGCGCTTTCAGGAATTCCACATCGACCTTGATAGTGACATTAGCCGAGAAGTCCTTGACAAGTTTGAATTTGTCTTTGATTTTGGTGGCGATGGCGGTTGCGTCGGGAGTTTGGGCGGAGGTTATGCGGAATGTGGAAAGGATTATGAAAGTGAGGAGGAAAAAACGATGTTTCATAGATGATGTTGATTTTTGGTTTCAATTGAAAGGGCTATAAAAATTGAATCCTGTATTATTAATTATATCGCCCAAAATATGCATCAATTTCACTTCTAAGTTCTATTCCGACTCTTTCAAAACAATCTAATAATTGCTTGTAAGTGCCTTCTCCGCCAAGGAAATCCCAGAACTCATCGGCTACTTTTAATTCATTCTGTAAATCCAACATTCCGCGCATCGTCCAACGGTTGTATGGATTTGGTTCATAAGGATTATAAGGAATTGCAATCAACGTTTCAATCTTTGCTGATGGATTAATCGCAAGAGTTGCAGCCACCCATTCTAAAAGAGTGCGCTTGAACTCTTTAAATCCTCCGGCGTTCGGTTTTGCAGTCTTGATATCAAAAAGATAAATTGTCCCATCGTGCCCAATCACTTTCACGTCGACCTTTGTGGGCTTGACTGTTCTCATTTCACCACGCTGACAAACTTCTCGAATACCAGCAATTTCATTCGGCTTATTCGGAGCAGTGGAGGCAGTTGACAAATCGTCCATAATTTTCTGAATTACATGATGAGCTTCCGAGCTAATTTGAGTTCCCGCAACTTGTTGTGACGTAGCAGATTGAAAATTTGCAGATGCCAATGCTTTTGCAACTGGCTCAAAGATACTTGTCCCAAAATTCGTATTAAGTGAATGAATAAACGAAAATAAAGCGATTCGATCTTTACCTAATAATCGAGTATGAAACGGCATCGAGGCTGGTTCGGGGTTGTAGTTGTGGAATTTATGCCGTAAGCTGTTCTTTAAGACTGTTTCAACTTGCTGGATTTGTTGTTGGGTTAGTGCCATTACTTAAATTAATTAGTTTAGAGAAACCATCCCATATCTTCCTTTTGTTTTTTTCGCCGTAATCGTGAAAGAGTTGGAGCAATTCAGAAAAAGTAGAGCTATTTTTTCCAATAAAATTCCAGAAATCATCATGTACCATCATATCACCTGCTGGGTCGAAATAGTTTAGAACTTTTGGGTTCTTGTATGGTTTAGGGTACATATTATTATAATAAATACCAAGGATTGAATCTACTTTGGTTGTTTTGAAGTTAATATGGCCAAATGCTAACAAAGCAAGCAATCTTTTCTTTGCACCAGGAACTTCTGTAGTATTAGGATCTGGGCCTTTCATTTCAAGGTAGTAGTGATGATTTTCGATAGGATTGTAAAGTTGCAAATCAATTTCATATTTATGTGTCTCAAAGTTGTTTGACGCATTAACACAAGCATCAATAATTTCGCTCTTCTCTTTAAGGTAATTAGGATGGTACTTTACGTTGCTTAACCCGTTTAAAATTGTATCAATTTTTTGAAAAACATTTTGAGGTAATGAAACCACTAAATTAGATTTTCTGCTAACATTCTGTTTACCCCAGGATTCATTTGCAATTATTTCTGCAATTTTTTCCATTTCAGTACCTAATGAAGTTTTTAATCCGTGTATGTTATGTATTAAAGGTTCAAAATCTTTCAATAAAGCAAATACAAATGGATTGGGAGCACTTTTTCTGTTTAAAGATACAGCTTTCTGAAGGTATCTATTTACAACTAAATCAATCTGTACAGTTATTTGCTGGCTAGCTTTAACGGAGAATGCTGACATTACAATGTTCTTTTTTAGTTGAAAAATTATTTTTTACTTAGTCTAAACTTCTTTACTCATAACGACGACACCTTGTGGAGTATCCCATGGACTTTCTCTATTGCTTTTGATAATTTTTTTAGCCCAAAATACATCTTCTATAGTTGATGGTTGATAGTCTAAAAATTGCCAAAATAGAATTGCTTCCTTTGTTGGTGATGCAGAAACTTCAATAAGATTTACTCGACTTTAAACAGCAATTCTTTCAAGTTGATTGACAAGGTTTATTCCAATGCGATTTCTTTTTGTATAAGCACTTATCGAATTCACAATTGCATTATCATTTTCGATAGAATATTCTAGTTCTCCTGAGTCGCAATATATACTATCTTTTGTAATTGTAAAGATTGTTTCAGATTGTTCTGCACATAAAAACTCTTCCATATAGTTATATCTCCTTCAAGTGAAAAATAATTTCAGAGTAAGCAGCTTTATCTTTCTCTGTCCTGTTTAAAACTGGTCGTTTGAATTGGTTGACGATTTTCATTCCGACGTTTTCTGCAATGGTGGGGTAGAGGTTGAATTTGTCGTTGGACACCAAGAACACATTATAATCATCTGCTAAGTATTGTTTGCAATTGTTGAGTACAGCCGAAATTCCTTCAACATAAAGCCGTTGTGCTTCCTTTGTTTGCTTCTTTGAAAGCGGACCGATTTCCAAATCATCATGTCTTTCAAATCCAAATAAATCATACGCATAGGCGTGTTGCTCATGATAGTCAATTAGTCCGACATACGGTGGTGAAGAAAAAATACCGTTAATTTTCTTTTCCTTTACTACGTTACCAAATTCGGGAAATTTAACTTCTAACTCTTTGAATATATCTATAGTCCGAGAATCACCTCTAAGGCATATTTGGCTTGTGTTCGTTCGTAATCTATCAAATTCAACTAATCGTTTTATTGTATCTTTAGCATATCGCTCCCACCAACTATAGATAGAAAACAACGGCTTGCATATTTTGCCATGTTTTGAGCAGTAATAAGTACTACTTATAGGTTCAAGTAAGGTGGCTAAATCTGCGTGTGATGTTGCCCGACATGTACGAACTGTTCTACTCAAAATAATACTAATGATTTTTTTTGTAGGGACACATTTGATTTGCTTTACAAGATTAAAAACAAAGTCAATTTCATTCCGAACCGGTTGCAAATACCACTGATCTAAAAATTTTACTTGTTCATTTTGTTTGAGTTGGATATCATATTCTTCTATAAGTTTGTCAAAAATCGGTTGAAATCTCTTTACTTTCTCATCTGAATATTCACCTTCCTTAATTGTTTTGTCTTTCAACCAATGTTTAAACTCAGGAGAAGGAAAATACTTATTATTAAATATGGTTAACTGCTCCATTAATCGTTCTTCAAACTTGATACTTGGACTCTTCTCAATGAATTGCTTCAATTTTTTAGAAATAATATTCAATTCTGATACTACATCCGGTAAATTGTACTTTGTAATTTTTGAGTTCGAAATATGAGCATTGAAATCCGAAATATCGATTCCTATCGCATTAATTCCTAATTCATTAGCTTGTATGAGGGTTGTTCCACTCCCGCAGAAAGGGTCAAGAACAATATCGCCCTTTTTGAAATATGTTTCTTTTTTGAATTCATCTGTATGGTTATCAAGGAAATACTCTACAAGTTGTGGTATATATTTGCCCTTGTAGGGATGAAGGCGGTGTACATGCTTGGTGGTGTCTGATTCTTTAAGATAATCGAACGACAAATGCCAGTTTAAATCTTTTCCTAACTGTTCTTTCCAGTTAATTTCTCGCGTTCCATAGAACGATTTATAGTATTGCAGAAGATCATCTTTTTTGATTAATGAGGTACCATTCTCACCAGTTTTTCTAATTTTCCCATAGCTTACTAAATAGGAAATATTGGAAGTGGTCACATCTTTTTTAAGATGCTCCGATGCCCAAATACTTGCTTCTTTGATTGTCAAATATTCATCAGACTCGCTGTACGCTAATGTAAGTGCCATAATATTATGGTGTTATAAGGTTGGATAAAATGTAAATTGATGATAGATAATATGCGGTAAATACTATCAATCTTGGATGAAAATTATACTGATTTCTTTTAACTTTAGCGAAACTACGCATAAACTTCTACTCATGCAAGAGGGGAAAAACATTGCCTTCGTCAAAGTGAAACTGGTGATACTAAATCATTATATTAAGTCCTTACCTCTCCACCGGCGCCAACTTCACCTCATACACATCCGATACCAACATCTGCGCTGCTGACTGCACAAGTCGGTCGGTCAGTACTTCGCGTTCTGCTTGCTGCTTGCCGAGAAGAAAACGGCTATAGACTTCGTTTTCGATGAGAGAAGAGAGGACTTTTGCATTTGCCGGCGAAAGGAGTTTTTGCTCTTTCTGGAGAGATTTTTCTATGACTTCTAATTTTGAGGTGAGCGAACTGTTTGATTTGTCAAGAGATGCGATTTGCTTTGCTTCGCGGAGCTTTTGGAGAACAGAATTCTGAGGGGCGAAATTTTTACGAGTAGCGTATTGTTCAAATTGTGAAAGTATTTCTTGTGTCACGGTGAATTTGGGTGGGATGGTTGAGAATTTGGATGTGAATTCACTCACAAAACCAAACATAATGTCTTTTTCGAGTAATTGTTGAACAACATCAGGATAATCTTTTTCTGAGATTGTGCTATCCGGTTCGATACCATGGAGCTCGCGGACCGGTCTATTGCCAATCGTATAAAAAACACGTCCACTATCATCAGTCGCTATTTTGCCCTCACGTTTGCCGGTAAAGTCAACTTTTTGGATACATCTACCCGATGGAGTGTAGTATTTCGCAGTGGTAATTTTAATACTTGAATTATACGGCAATGAAAATACATTCTGTACTAACCCCTTGCCAAATGAACGTTCACCGAGAATAACACCACGATCCAAATCTTGTATGGCACCGGCAAGCACTTCACTCGCACTTGCGCTCCGTCCGTTGATAAGTACCGCAAGCCGTAGATCCGGTTCACTCGGTCTGCTTTGGTTGGTATAGACCCGTTCTTCCGTCATTGCTTTCCCTTTTGTACTCACAATTTTACTTCCTTTTGGGGCAAATATTTCGGCTATCGACGTAGCTGCATCGAGCAGTCCGCCCGGATTATCACGCACATCGAGGATCAGTCCGGCGAGATCGGCACGATTGCGGAGTTCGCGAATAGCTAATTTCACATCTTCACCGCTTTGACGACTAAAACGGTCGAGCTTGATATAGCCGATACTGTCTTGAACTACTCCATAATAGGGCAGATTCTGGATTTTAATTTCTTCGCGAGTGAGTGTGAATGTTAAGGTGTCGGATAGGCCGTCGCGGAGGATTTTGACGACAGCTTTCGAACCCGGAACGCCACGGGTAAATGGGCGTAATGATTTCGATACTTCATACAAAACAAATGCAGTATCAATTTGGAGAATATGATCCCCGACGCGAATCCCGTTCCTTTGCGCCGAATAGCCGTCATACACCGCCGTAATAGTGAGCATACTGTCACGCGCTCCAACGCTAATTCCAAATCCCGTATAGACTCCCGTCGAAAGCATGTCGATATCTTCAGATGAACTTTCATCAAGAAGTACAGTGTAGGGGTCGAGGTTGGTGAGCATGTCTTTCATACCGTCTCGGATAAAGTCTTCGGGGTCGAGTTCGTCGACATAATTAGCTGAGATTTCGCGGAACATTGCACCAAAAAGATCAAGAGATTTGTTGATTTTGAAATAAACCGAGTCGCGCGCGCCGGTAAAAACCAAAGGAAAATACGGCGGTCAAAAGAAGGAGAATAATCGGTAAACGTTTGAAGGATTTCATAATGATATTGTAATGCTCTAATTAATTGGTATAAATGATGTTATGCTTTGCCATACCCTTTGTACTTATCGTATTTTGCACTGTAAATAACGATATTCATCTCTCGGTCACGGAGCGTTCCACCGGAGGGCGAAAGGAAAAATTCCTCAGTGCTGGAAGTCTTTTCTTTCGAAGGAATTCCTTGTTCATCGACATAAAAACGCACACGATGATAACCCAGCTCAAGTGGAACATTCTGCGCCTGAGCGAGTAGATTTTCGGGACTGAAATAGTATAATTCTTCGGACACGAGAGTTAATGGTTAATGGTTAAAGGTTAATGGTTAATGGTTAATGGTTAATGGTTAATGGTTAATGGTTAATGGTTAATGGTTAATGTCGTAATTCGAAGCTTGATTTTCAAGTATGTCATTCTGAGGGAGTCTTCGACTGAAGAATCGACACTTGTTTTGGATTAACTGTATTATTTTACATAGAATTACTGTTTACCAGTAAAGCATTTTATCAATGATAGAAAGATAGTTTGTAGTTAGTACAATACTTCAAAATTCATTTTGACGTAATGTTTATAGTAGAAATGATAGAAGTAAAATCATTCCACCATCAAGCTCATTTTATATTGTTTTTGAAGTTGCTTGGCGGAGTCTTGAGCGGATGCAATAGTTGCAAAACCCCATATTTTCACACGATACGACGGCGCTTTATTTATCACCATACGTTCGTAATATGCTTTTTGCCCGCGATCTTCCCAACGTTCGGTCATTTTTAGCGCTTCGTCTTCCGTTGCTACTTGTTCGGCGGCGATTTCATACGGTAGCAATGCCGGGTCCAGCCAGCGTATTTCCACCCGTCGATTCGCAATTTTCTGCCATACTTCTTGTTCGTTGTAATACAGCGGCTTACGATTACCGGCAGCCCGGCTGCGTATTTGTGAACCATTGACTCCTTTGGCGACCAACATTCTCCTCACCGCTTGCGTGCGTTGAAGTGCAAGTCCAATTGCATCGTCATCAGAGTCATCATTGCTGCTATGTCCAATTAATTCAATGAGTTTGTCGGGATTGTCTTTGAGGATTGCGGCGAGGAGTTCGATAGTAGAAGTATACCCATCATCAACAATTGCATTGTTCTTTTCAAATAAAGCCACCGCCTGATACGATGGAAATTCACCGGAAGTATCCGCATAAAACATTGCCTTGTCTTGTAATACAGCGCCGGACTGTGAGAAAGAAAGCAGAGCGTTTGGAGTAGGGCAGGGAGCACCTGTTAGAGGCAAAGTAATCTCGTAATATGCTTTTTGCGCTTGATTAATTTCAGTCATAATATCGAATACTTCACTTGTATTCGAAGCAGGTACAGAGTAGAATTTTCCACCGGTAGCAGCCGTAAGGTATTTCAACGTATAGGATTCGGCAGGTTCGCCAAGCGAAATGACATAGATCGGAATGTTTTGGTTACGGGCTGCTTGTATCACATCTTTCGCTGTGACGACCAACGAAGCATTATCTGAATTAGAGGTAATAAGGATCACGTATTTATGGTCAGTCGGTGAGAACCGAAGCTTGTCAATCATCGATCGAGTCGCTTTATAGACCGAGGAGAGTCCTCCTGTCGGTGGAGCGGAAAGATAGGTAAAGATTGAACGTGCCGAGTCGGAAGTCGTGAGAGGTACTGCTTCGGTAGCGAGCGTATTAAACGTCATAACATCGACATAATCACTTGGAAAAATTGATGTTACGAATGATTGAATCGATGAAAATACCGAGCTTGCATAGTCAGACATCGACACTGATCTGTTCATTGCGATGCCAATCGTTACGGGAGATGTATTGGTTTGAGAAGTTATAAGTTGGGGTAATTGTGCCGTAGATTTATCTCCACAATTCAAAATTCCACTCCAGATTTGTTGGTCATTTTTATCGAGTCCACCGACAAAACTGCCAAGTTTGTCAAAAAGGACAGCGTGTATTTTGCCAGATTCGCTACCATTTTTGGGGGGAATTGACCGAATCACTTTCAAAGCGACAGGTTCGGGTGGCATAGGTGAGGGCTGCGCTTGTTTATTTGATGAACGTAAATAGGTGGATTCTCCATTAAAAGTAGGAGGTTGAATCTGTGCTGAAGTTGAATTTAACTGTGGTGGTTGTGAAGGCTCAATAGATGCAGAACTCGGTAATTTTTCACCAACTTTACGATTTGGATTCACGCGAATTGTCCAATCTTGTGAGAGTGAATCTCCGCCGATTTGGTAACCGGTGATGCGATAAGTACGTGTGACCATTGGTCGCGGAAAGAATTTATCGGATGGAGCAAAGTGTTCGATTTCCCCTGAAATCTTCACACTATCGACATTGGCAAATGTCCAATAGAGAGTGGCTTCTTCGCCTTCGTTGATATCGGCCGAACCTCCAAATTGATCGAGGGTAATTTTAGGTTGCGAGCAAGCTGCGCAAAGCGCTAAAGCAACAAGGGAAGACCGAACTAAAGTAGTATATTTATTCAAGGATTGCTCCTGTTATATGTTCACAATCGAATCTGGTATCATTACAAATGGAAAATTACCGAATTTCCCGCTTGCAATCAAATTTTGAGGCTTATCTAATCAGCCGCACGATTATCGGTCAAACCTTTTCAAATGTAAGTGAACCGGTATTCCCGACATCCATCCGAATTGAATCACCACTTATAAATTCTCCGCCAAGCAGCTTCATTGCGAGTGGGTCAGCGACGTATTTCTGAATTGCTCTGCGCAAAGGGCGCGCTCCGAACTGGACATCATAGCCGATCCTTGCGATCCAGTCGAGAGCGTCGTCACTGACGTTTATTTCAATTCCTTCGACATGCAATTTTGCGGCGAGTTTATCGAGCTGTACGCGGGCAATCTGCCGTATCTCGCTTTGTGTCAATGGCTTAAATAAAATAATCTCGTCGATTCTATTCAAAAATTCCGGACGCATTTTCTGACGTAGGAGTGCTACGATCTGGCTTCGTACCGAACCGAGAAGCTCATCTCGATTTTCATCTGTCATTTCGAGGATTTTGTCTTGAATATATTCTGTTCCGAGGTTACTGGTCATGATGATAATGGTATTACGGAAATTCACCTCACGCCCTTTGCCGTCGGTAAGGCGCCCGTCATCAAGGACTTGGAGCAGAATATTGAATACTTCAGGATGTGCTTTTTCGATTTCATCGAGCAGGACGACGGAGTATTGTTTGCGGCGAACGGCTTCTGTGAGCTGACCTCCTTCTTCGTAGCCCACATAGCCGGGAGGCGCTCCGATGAGCCGCGATACGGAGAATTTTTCCATGTATTCGCTCATATCGATACGGACAATGGCGTTTTCATCATCAAAGAGGAATTCTGCGACGGCGCGTGCCATTTCGGTCTTGCCGACTCCCGTGGTGCCGAGGAAAATGAACGAACCAATCGGGCGATTGGCATCTTGGAGTCCCGCGCGCGATCTGCGGAGAGCGTTGCTAATAGCATGAACGGCATCGGCTTGCGCGACGACGCGTTGGTGAAGGCGGTCTTCCATGTGAAGAAGTTTTGTTCGCTCAGATTCCACCATACGCTGCACGGGAATACCTGTCCACTTGGCGACAATTTCGGCGATATCCTCGGCATCGACTTCTTCTTTGAGCATTTTACCGGAGGATTGGACTTCACTTAGTGCGAGGTGAGCAGCGTCGAGTTGTTTTTTGTATTCAAGGATTGTACCATAGCGGATTTCAGCGACTTTTGCAAAATTCCCCTGTCGCTCAAACTCGGCGGCTTGCACTTTAGCGTCCTCGATATCGGACGTAAGCTTTCGTATAGTTTGGATGTTAGATTTTTCAAGGTGCCAATGCGCCTTGAGTCCGTCACGCTTTTCGCGGAGTTCGCGGAGTTCTTTTTCGAGTTCGTCAAGGCGCTTGCGGGTAGGATTGAGAAGTGCTTCAGACATAAAAACCTCTTCATTGGATTGTACAATTTACTACAGCTTCGGCTTTGACGATTTGGATGGTGAATTTGTCTAAGGGGAGGTGAGAAAATATCGAAGCTGAAATGGTACCTCAGCTTTCACGGCTGAACCAAATTAAACCTGTCAGGTTGAAGAAAACCTGACAGGTTTTGTTTATGTTGTTTAATTACCCGTCAGGGCAGTTCTTAGTACTGTGCTTCAACACGTACCTATGAAACGTCCTGCTTATCCTTACTTTGTGTAAGTGTATGTTTCCTATAGCACCTGCGATTTGTGCTATCTCTGGTATATAAGATAGTTTTCAGTGTCAGGCTGCGTCTTTTTCACATGAAAATCCGACACTTGATACTGTCACTTTTGGTAAGTACTCTATCCATCAGACGTTATATTGGTAAGTGTTTACGACCAGTTGTAACAACTGGTCGGACAGGAATACTTTAATGTTTGGGTCTAATTTTTCAATCATTTTGGATTGAGATTCAAAATCAGAAAAAAAAGTAATTATGGCTTGATCGTTTTTTCAAAATCTATATCTTTTTCACCTATTCGTACTATTGCCTAAAACTCTTTAAGTTTGCACAAATTTCTCAACACACACACACTATCAAGCACACATGAAAAAACTTTACCTGCTCTTATTACTACTTCTTGCAATTACATCTGCGAAAGCCACGGTTATCGTAGAAATCCGCATATGCACATACAACCTTCTCAACTACTCCCTTGCAAATGAGGATGGCAGAACTGCCAAATTCAAAATGATTATGGACACTATACAACCCGACATACTTGTTTGTCAGGATGTAGTTGAAGCTCCGGCTGTAGCCAAATTCCTCTCGGAAGCACTCGACAAGAAATTTATGGCTTCCCCTTTCCATTCCGGCTATGACACACAAAATCAGCTGTTCTACAATTCCGATAAGATTGAACTCCTGTCAGCAGATTACTACAAAACATCGCTTCGCGATATAGCAGAGTATCGTGTGCGTTCTACACAAACTGGAGATACTATATTCATCTTCAGCGTTCACTTGAAAGCATCCGACACTGACTCTGATGCAGTCCAACGTGGTCAGGATGCACGGATACTTTACGAGCGGATGGCTGAGAGAGATATTCAAAATGGTAAAATCATACTGGTCGGAGATTTTAACTTTTATTCTACTGAAGAAGAAGGCTATCAAGTGATAACCTACAGCCGCACTTTGCCTACACTCGTCGACCCGGTAGGTGATGGCTGGAAGCGGAACGATATTAGGTACCCTGCGTTCTATACACAATCAACACGAAATGTAGCAGATGCTGCCTGCGGTGGCGGTACCGGTGGTGGAATGGATGATCGGTTCGACTACATCTTTTTGTCACAACGAGTTATGGCTCGATTGATACAAGACTCCTACACACATTTTGGTAATGATGGAACAAGCCGAATCAATAAATCAATCGACAACCCATATAATACATATTACACTTCAATGATGGCTTCTAATCTCCGATGCGCCTCTGACCATCTTCCGGTATATTGTGATTTTTATTTGGTCGGACCAAGCTCGGTCGATGAAGATATTGATGGCACTTCAATATTGCCTTCTCGGTACTTTGATATCCTTGGGCGTGAAGTTGCTTCTCCTGAGAAGGGAGTGCTTTATTTGAAGGTGAGTGGGGGTAGGGTTGAGAAAGTAGTTGGGTAACGAAAAACATAAATTCCCAACTATTTTATATAACCCGTCTTGGAAGTTCTTAGAACTGCCCGTCAACACTTACCTATGAAACGTCCTGCTAGTCATTATTTTGTGTAAGTGTTTGTATCTTATATAAATTACAATTTACAAAATCTCTACAATACTTATAAGTTTCACCTTTGCAAACTGTGACTTTAATACAAAAAAAACGGACGTTCGATAACTTGAACTTTTGATGAATGAACCATCAAGCAAACGTTTCAGCGGTAAGTGTTTACGTCTGGTTGTAGCAACTGGACAGACGCGAAAAATTTCATCTCGCTACTTCCCCACACTATCCACCATATCCGGATCCCCCATTTTGCCGGCACGGTAGTCGGCTATACACTGACGGATCTCGGCTTCAGTATTCATCACAAACGGACCGTATGCGACGACCGTTTCATTGAGCGGCTTGCCACCGAGGATTAGGAGTTCGGCGCCATCCTTGGCGAAAAGTGTAATATCCCGTTTGCCACGTTCATAGAGTACTACCTGATTGGGCTTAATTGCTTTCTGTCCTGCCACTTCGAGGGCGCCATGTATCAGATAGACAAAAGCGTTATGCGTTTCATCGGTCGGGATACTGAGTGTGCAATTTGGCTTCATGGTAATGTGATAATAGAACGTCGGGGATACTGTTTCAATCTTCGATTTAGCGCCGAATAACTCCCCAAGAATCACCTTTGCTGAGTAGTCAGATGCCACTAGAGTACCTGTTTTGTCGATGTGATGCACATCAGTCGCAGGCGCTGTGAATTTGTATTTTGCAGGCATATTCAGCCAGATTTGAAAACCGTGATATAATCCACCATTGTCGTAGAGAAGCTGTCCGGTTTCTTCCATGTGGATCGCGCCGCGTCCCGACGAAAACATCATAAAATCACCTTTCCCAATCTGAAAATCGTAATTCAAGCTGTCACGATGATGACCATTACCTGATAGAAAATAAGTAGTTGGGATGATTCCTGCATGCGGGTGCGCATCGACGCGGAGCGGCTTGTGTTTGGGGTCGAGTTTTACCGGACCAAACTCATCAAAAAACACATACGGCGATACATAATCGGTATGGTCACCTGCAAAAGCGCGGAGCACAGGAAGTGTACCCACCATCGTTTTGTCGGCTGTGAGCACTCGATAGACCTTGCGTTCGGATTTGGAAGCAAAGAGTCCGGAATTGCTTTTGAGAATGACCGGAGTCGTGAGAACGGCACTGACAATAGCCGAACCTTTTAAAATATCGCGACGTTTCATAGAATTGTTATTAAAATGGGAGAGAATTGATGGTTATTTACAAATTTTGCTACTCAATGTTTTTGGGTCGTAGGGGCGAATTGAATTCGCCCAAGTCGTGCTGAGTTCACAACGGCCGTACGAACACCCTTAACAGTTTGCAATGACACGAGGCCGACCTAAAGAAATCCCCCGCCTAAGAAGGCGACCCCTTTATCAATGGGTCAAAGACTCAGCTACGTCCCCTTGATAAAGGGGAAAATGTTTGCGAAGCAAACGAAGGGGATTTAAGGCGATGGAATAACATTATGATTTATATAGTAATTATGTTGCTCCCTTCCGGTCAGTTGCTACAACTGACGGTCAACACGTATCAATGAAACGTACTGCTCATCCGTACTTTGTGTATGCATCACCAAAACGTTCGACCTCGCTGAGGTCGTACTATCTTGGGTGTACATTTTGCTACAAACGTTCGACCTCGCTGAGGTCGTATTCCCGTCCGGTCAGTTTTTACAACTGACCGTCAACACGTACCAATGAAACGTACTGCTCATCCATACTTTGTGTACGCATCACCAAAACGTACAACCTCGCTGAGGTCGTACTATCTTGGATGTACATCTTGCTACAAACATTCGACCTCGCTGAGGTCGTATTCCCGTCCGGTCGGTTGTAGCAACCGACCGGACGGCTAATAGATGCTAATGATCATTAGGGTTCACTAGCTGGAACCAATTACCGTCAGGGTCTTTGAAAGTGAGGCATTTTTCCGAATCTACTGTTCCGCAAATCACCACACCTCTTGCTGCTAATTCCCCTGCTGTTTTTTCGAGATTATCGGTATAGAACACAAGTCCAACTCTGGCTTTTGAGTATGTAGGGCTTTCATAGTCATTACTTCCCGGCCTGAGGAGTATTTCTACAGAATCCTTGCAAATCCATATAAAATTAGTATGTTGGACCGCAATTAACTCAAATTCCAGAATATCTTTGTAAAAAGCCAACGAAGATATCGGATCTTTGACGAAGAGTTCGATATGGCCTGTGTGTAAGTTCATTGTGTATTGATTATTTTTGAAATTGATTGTAGCAAAAGTAAGAATAATTCGATAAATATACTACTGCAGTTTAGAGTTGAATTGAAAGGTGAGCACTGTGTCAATTACATAGCTCATACAAGTAATTGACTAATTACTACAATTACTATATTATAATAATAGTTGGTGAGTAAAATTAGAGAGTTCTTGTTTTAATTCATGTCAGCCATAATTGCTTGATTATTTTTTGCAAATAGTGAAATGAGCATTCTGTAGCATTCTCGCTATTTGTCCTATCATACTAAATTAAATCTATGATTACTATTCCGCAAGACCAACACGCTCATTTAGCGCCGGTGAACGAAGAAGAAATTTTCAAACTCAACCGTCCACATAAAAATCTGCTTAAATTGTTTGTAATATATTCACTTACGAGTTTGATTTTCTTCCCGTTTGTGATGATCCCGATGTATTTTCGCTATCATACTCTGCGGTATAAATTTGACAGCGAAGGGATTTCAATTGCCTATGGAATTTTCTGGCGCCGCGAAAGCTATGTGACGTATTCGCGGATACAGGATATCCACGTCACACGGAATATCTTCGAACGCTGGCTGGGGCTCGGGACAGTGGCGATTCAGACTGCGTCCGGCAGTGCGAACTCCGAAGAATCGATTTCGGGAATGATGGAATTCGAACAAATCCGTAACTTCCTCTATGCTAGAATGCGCGGGATACATTCACCTCAAAAAGCGAGTCAAGTATCTGTGACACAAGGAAATACGACAACTAATGAAGAGCTTACATTGCTGGAGAGTATCCGCGATGAAATCCGCGCCACCCGCCAAGCGCTTGAAAGGAAACACAATGCTTAATTCCTTCATAAATTGGATAAAGGAGCTGATTTTTCCTTTGCTGAAAATTGAATCGACTACGCCGAAAATCCCCCATGGACATGATCGCGATACACATTTGCAGATAGTTCGTGCCGATAAATCATATTTGAAGTATTTGCTTTTTTGGTTGTGGGTTTATGCTGCGGGATTACTCGTTGGATTTGTAGCGATTAGTATTGTTGGTATGATGGGATTATCTCCGCTAGTCGCACTTATATTGATACCCATTAAAATTATACTCGTGGCAAAACTTCTTTTAATGTTCATTGTTACACGAATATCATTCGACCTCCGATGGTACATTATCACTGACACGAGCATCACGGTGCGCCAAGGGGCGTGGACAGTACGGGAGATTACCGTCTCCTACCAGAATATCCAAAATGTAAGTGTTTCACAAGGCCCACTTGAACGTTATTTCGGATTCGCCAATCTCCAAATTGACACGGCGGGCAGTGGAGGAGCGCATACACATGGTAAGGGTGAAAACCCCAATCGTGCTGTACTTCGCGGTATTATCAATGCTCCCAAATCCGGGATACAATCTTAGAAAATCTCCGTGCATTCCGAAATTCCGGGCTTGGCGACCCGGATGATGTGGCGGTGCGAATGATCACCGGCGTAAATCCACGACGAGCAATTTTACAGGAAATAGCGGTAGAGGCGAAGGCGTTACGACAAATCGTAACTGAATAAATTTCCGCTTCTTGAAGATAAGATGAATCACACTAAGGTTTTGCGAATTCAGGATTTGTTTGTAGTTTCGTATGGTAAAATTGGTAGAATATCAATAACTCTACAAATTATTCTTAGAATTTTCAGCAAGTCGTTTATTTTCATATTCAAGCTGAATTCTCAATCCCTCACAGAATTAACCCGCCAGTCATTTATCACCCTGAATTTATTGAAGTATCCGGTTGTTTTTCCGGCAAAAGTAATGCTATCGAAAAAATTTAAGATGAAATTTTAGTATTCAAGTATATTGTTTTTTTAGGAGGTTTTATGAAAAAAAGAGCTACGATTGTTCCATCCTTTCTGAGTATGATACTGCTTCTTGTCTTTGTTCAGATCTTACCGGCTTTTGCTGCCGACCCAACAATTACGAGTGTAAAAGGTGAAGTACTCGCACATGACGACGGCACTCAATACGTGAAAATCACTTACACCGCCAAAGACTTTCCTGCTGCGGGTTCTATGATCAAGTTCACAGCGAATTGCGACAATCCTACCACTTCCATCAAAGAAACTCCTCCGTCATCCGAAATCTCGGGGGATATTGGGTTGGTAGTCGGTGATGGACAGAAAACAATTCTATGGGAAGATGAAAAAACACTTGTTCGTCTTGGAAAACAGGATAAGTTTCAATGTCAGGTAGTGCTTGAAATCGAAGGAAACGAGAATAGCATTACATTTGTTTCTCTCAATGTAAGTAAATATCAAAGCACAAGTTGGAATTATTTTACAACCGGGGTTGCGAGTATGACGGTAGAAAAAATAACGGGGCTTGTACCTGAATTTATGTGTGGAACTCTCGGTAACGCTTGGCACAGCGATGCAGTAGCAGCAGGTGCGACTTTCTATAAGATTAATAACACGACAGAATTCCCTGTGTATAGAGGCAGAAATAGCGGAGATAAATTCAAAGGGCAATGCACGCAAGGTGGATGTAGCTCATTCCTTGCAATCAAAGATTACGGTAAGCCAACGCAAATAGTTTGGGCAAATTTTACGAAGCGATTTCTCCAAACACAAGATATCAACGGCACGAATATTACCCAAGATTTTGAATTTCAGTTTCGGTATTTTCAGAAAGCGGCAGATAATTCCAAAGCTCTGTTGGTCGTGAATGCAGGTAAGCAAGGGCAGCAAATTATCAGTGAATTAAATAGAGGGGAAACTCTTGATTTATCACTTGAAGGCGGAAAAATTGGAGAAGCAAAAAGCAATACATTTGAAATTGAAGTGCCGCGTAGAGAGTGGAAATACATCTATAAGGGAAATCATGTATTCACAATAAAAGTAGGAGATAAAAAATCTTCGTTCAAAGGTGCTGGTGCAGGTATTATCTCCTTAGATGGCGGCACCGAAGTGTTGATAGGAGATGCTGTAAAATTTGTAGGTACCTCTTTTACGATTGACACAACGCCGGATAAGTCATCGATTATATTTCAAGGTGAATGTATTACGAATGGCGTATCCATCGGCACTTTGTTATCACTAAAGATAAATTTGACGGAGAGTCTTGAGTTCTCGACCCCATTACATATGAATACAAGTTTTATAATATACTCACTTGGAGGAGTTGTTCCCTTCATAGATCGACTTCGTTTGGAAGGTGACCCCAACGCTCCGACGGGTGTGCTTTTTGACCTTCGACTCATTTTTAAAACTTTATCTGATGGATGTGATATTATTGTAGGACATACCACAGATAACACTGGTGGCTTAGTATTAAAGGATATCAAAATTACACCTGACGGATGGGTTCTGCCAACTGCATTGCAGCTTAATAATATTTCTTTAAAAAGTACACCAGATTGGTGCCTTAAAAATTTACTGATTGCCTATGATAAACCGTTAAAGAAATTTACGTTTGACGGATTAATCAAAACGCCTACTTTCTCAGATATAGGGTTAAATTTTACATTATTAGATGGCTACTGTGAGCAGTTCAAAATTTTAGCGAAACTAAACAAAGGTGGGTGGATGGTACCTATACCAAATAATATCACCTATCCTGCTGTTTGGCGCGGAGTAGAGGTTGAAGTGAAAAATATTGAAACTGGTCCGCTTGATATCAGAGGAACAATGTTTTTTGCCAATAGGGAAGACTGGAAGGGTATTCCTGCTTTTTCTTATATAGAAAGTAAATTGGGTGAAAAATTTAAAGATTGGCAGATATTTGAAGCTGAGGGAACTTTAGAAGGTAATGAGTTAGGCGAATATTTGATAGAAGGGAAATTACGTATATTAGGAAAAATCGATATTTGGGCTGCTCAGTTACGTGGTGCTATGCATTTTTCTGTGAACGCTCGTATGCCTCTAATTAATTTTGGTTTCAAAAATACTGGAATTGATATTGCTCAAGTGGGGGGCGATAAATTTTTCATAAGTGGTACAATAAACGGAGCTGTGAATATTTTGCCGGAATGCTTCCTGTCGGGGTCTTTGCGTGGTGATATCTATATACCAGATCTATTCAAAAATCATCCTGGATTTCAATTGGTTAATTCCAAACTTGGCCTCCCACTAAAAGTAGCTTCTACACAAGTTATGCTTCGCGGCTGGCAAGGATCATTTGACTTAGATCTCGGTTGGCTTGGAGTTTGGAGTTCTTGGTTTGACATGACCAAAAACCCTCTAACCGAGCCCACTGAATTTATGGGGCGTCAAAATGGTTCGGTGACAGATTTAGGTGGTATTGCCTTCAAAATGAATGATAAAAAAGTACAAGCAAACGATACCACTTTCGTACAATTCACCCTGAATACAGCTGCAAATTATGCATACGCAGAAATCAAAGCAAATGTACAGCCCACAACGTTCCTGATATCACCGACTCAAAAAATTTATACCTCTACATCTTCAGATTCAACAGTAATATTTTCACCTGCTGCTTCTACTTCTGATGTAGGATTATGGGTTCTGAAAAATCCTGAACTCGGTCAGTGGAAGCTCGGCGTACTTGGCAAAAAAACCGGTGATTCCATACATTTTTGGGCAATCATCAAGCAACGCCCTGAATTCAGTTTTACTTCCAATCAAATTGCAAGGACGGTCTTCTGTAATTGGGATAATTCTAAAGCTACCGATAGTTCTATCGTCGATTTCTATCTTGATGCAAATGACAATGGAAATGACGGCTATCGTATTGGTACTATAGATGAAAAGACCGGTTCATTCTCTTATACAATGACAGATTCACTCAAAGAATGTGGATATTATATTTATGCGGTCAGGTGGGATGGAGACCGAGCTACCAACTTTGTCTATTCACCTACCTTGCTTTCTAATCCTAAAGTAGCACTACCGGCACCGATGAACCTCTCCGGTATATATACAAATAAAAATATAGTCACCCTTAGCTGGGCCAAATCAAATGATCCTAACGCAAATAATTACTCAATTAAAGTAACCGATGAAAACGGTAAAGATTCCATTTATGCTTCTGCATTCGCTTATACTACCGGGATTCAATTTGAAGTAATTAATGCAGGAACAAAAACATTCTCGATTCAAACTCAAGGGTTAAACCAATCCACCGGATGTTGGGTTAAATTCCCTAAATTAACCCTTGGAGCAGAAGAAGAACCGCTAATAGGGTTTGATAACAGTATGGAAATTATTCCAAATCCTACGGAAGCAAATGCCGTTGTTCGATTTAAACAATCAAGCTATGACAAGTTGAAAGTTGTCGTTGTTGATTTGTTAGGTCGCGAAGTGCTCCATATCGATGGAGGCTTCAAACCTGAGGGAATTCATTCTATGCAGCTTGATCTTTCACACGTTGAACAAGGTGTATATTTCGTTCAAGTTGTTTCCGGAAGTAACCGCGCTTCTACGATCATGACTGTCATACGATGATGTGCATCATGGATGCAGAACGTGTATCTATTCGGAAAAGCGACGGCAGATATATAAGTAGATTTATTAAATTGACTTGTGTGGTAATAGTGCTCCTAGCCAGCAGCGCGAAAGCTATATGACGTATTCGCGGATATAGGATATCCATTTCACACGGAATGTCTTCTATCCGCGATGAAATTCGCGCCACCCGCCAAGGGTTCGAAAGGAAACACAATGCTTAATGCCTTCATAGATTGGATAAAATAGCTGATTCTTCCTTTGCTGAAAATAGATTCGACTATTCCCAGATCCCGCATGGACACAAACGCGATACGAACGTACAAGTACTGCGCGCCGATAAATCCTATCTGCTGTATCTGCAATTTTGGTTGATGGTCTATGCAGCAGGATTGCTCCCGGGAATTATAGTGCTGAGCATTGTTGGAATTATGGCTCTATCCTATGGTAGAACTGATATTATTTCCCATTAAAATTATACTCATAGCAAAACTCCTGATAATGGTCGTAGTTACACGAATATCATTCGACCTCCGCTGGTACATTATCACCGACACGAGCATCACGGTTCGCCAAGGGGCATGGACAGTACGGGAGATTACCGTCTCCTACCAGAATATCCAAAATGAGCGTATCGCAGGCCTGCTCGAACGTTATTTCGGATTCGCTAATCTTTAAATTGACACGGCGGGCAGTGGTGGAGCGCATGCACATGGTAAGGGCGAAAACCCCAATCGTGCAGTTCTTCGCGGTATTATCAATGCTCCCCAAATCCGGGATACAATCTTAGAAAATCTCCGTGCATTCCGCAATTCCGGGCTTGGCGACCCGGATGATGTGGCGGTGCGAATGATCACCGGCGTAAATCCACGACGAGCAATTTTACAGGAAATAGCGGTGGAGGCGAAGGCGTTACGACAAATCGTAACTGAATAGATTTCCGCTTCTTGAAGATAAGATGAATCACACTAAGGTTTTGCGAATTCAGGATTTGTTTGTAGTTTCGTATGGTAAAATTGGTAGAATATCAATAACTCTACAAATTATTCTTAGAATTTTCAGCAAGTCGTTTATTTTCATATTCAAGCTGAATTCTCAATCACTCACAGAATTAACCCGCCAGTCAGTTATCACCCTGAATTTATTGAAGTATCCGGTTATTTTTCCGGCAAAAGTAATGCTATCGAAAAAATTTAAGATGAAATTTTACTATTCAAGTATATTGTTTTTTTAGGAGGTTTTATGAAAAAAAGAGCTACGATTGTTCCATCCTTTCTGAGAATGATACTGCTTCTTGTCTTTGTTCAGATCTTACCGGCTTTTGCTGCCGACCCAACAATTACGAGTGTAAAAGGTGAAGTGCTCGCACATGACGACGGCACACAATACGTGAAAATCACTTATACCGCAAAAGACTTTCCTGCTGCAGGGTCGATGATCAAGTTCACAGCGAATTGCGACAATCCTACCACGTCCATCAAAGAAACTCCTCCGTCATCCGAAATCTCGGGGGATATTGGGTTGGTAATCGGTGATGGCCAGAAAACAATTCTATAGGAAGATGAAAAAACACTTGTTCGTCTTGGAAAACAGGATAAGTTTCAATGTCAGGTAGTGCTTGAAATCGAAGGAAACGAGAATAGCATTACATTTGTTTCTCTCAATGTAAGTAAATATCAAAGCACAAGTTGGAATTATTTTACTACCGGAATTGTAAGTATGACGGTAGAAAAAGTAACGGGTCTCGTACCTGAATTTATGTGTGGTACTCTCGGCAACGCTTGGCACAGCGATGCAGTAACAGCAGGTGCGACTTTCTATAAGATTAATAACACGACAGAATTCCCTGTCTATAGAGGCAGAAATAGCGGAGATAAATTCAAAGGGCAATGCACGCAAGGTGGATGTAGCTCATTCCTTGCAATCAAAGATTACGGTAAGCCAACCCAAATAGTTTGGGCAAATTTTACGAAGAGATTTCTCCAAACACAAGATATCAACGGCACGAATATTACCCAAGATTTTGAATTTCAGTTTCGGTATTTTCAGAAAGCAGCAGATAATTCCAAAGCTCTGTTGGTCGTGAATGCCGGTAAGCAGGGGCAACAAATTATCAGTGAATTAAATAGAGGGGAAACTCTTGAGTTAACACTTGACGGCAAGAAAATTGGTGAAGCAAAAAGCAATACGTTTGAAATTGAAGTGCCTCGCAGAGAGTGGAAATATTTCTATAAAGGAAATCATCTTTTTACCATAAAAGTTGGTGAGAAAAAAGCTTCATTCAAAGGTGGGAATAGTGGTACCATCTACTTAGCTGATGGCAATGAAGTGTTGATTGGTGATGCTGTGAAATTTGTTGGTTCGAATTTTGTAATTGATACCACACCGGATAAGTCATCTATTACTTTTGTAGGTTCTTGCTTTACTAATGGAGTGCTTATCTGTGGTGGGGACCTACGAACGTTAAAGCTGACGGAGAGTATGGAATTCTCGACGCCATTAAATATAACGGTAAATGCTACACTCTTCGCACTTGCAGGAATCGCGCCCTTTATCGATCGGCTTCGTTTAGAAGGTGACCCCAACGCTCCAACGGGTGTTCTTTTTGACCTTAGACTAATTTTTAAAACCTTTTCTGACGGATGCGACATACTTTTTCATCCCGGAGATAATACGGGGGGAATAGTCTATAAAGATATAAAAATTACCCCGGAGGGATGGGAACTCCCCTCAGGAATGCAAGTAAACAATGTAGGAATATTAAATTCTGAAGACTGGTGCATTAAAAATATGCTAGTCGCCTATGAAAAGCCGGCAAAGAAGTTTACCTTTGACATTTTACTTAAAGCTCCACTTTTTCTGACATTGGAGCTGGCTGTACTTTTATTGATGGGAACATCGAACAGTTCAAAATCCTGGCAAAATTCGACAAATTAGGAATTCCTGTCCCTATCCCGGAACCACCACCACTACACGTTGCAATATGGCGTGGCTTGGAACTAGAAATGAGTATTAGCATACCGGTCCAAAAACCTTACGAGGAACGATGTTCTTTGCCAATCAAGAAGAATGGAAAAAAATTAGTGCATTCAGTTTTGTAAAAGAAGCTCTTGGTGATTTGGACGGATGGCAAATTTTTGAAGCGGAAGGAACATTGGAAGGCAATGAATTAGGAGAATTTACCGTTGATGGAAAGATGCGGATATTTGGAAAAATTGACATTTGGGCTGTACAGCTACGAGGCGCTTTGACTTTTCAACTGTATCGTCATACACCGACAGTTATGTTTGGTTTCAAAAATACTGGAATCGATTTAGTACAAGTAGGGGGAGACAAATTTTTCGCAAGCGGTACAATAAACGGTGCTTTGAATATTTTGCCTGAATGTTTCCTGTCGGGGTCAATGCTAGCAGATATTTATATTCCCGATTTATTCAAAAATCATCCCGGATTTCAATTAGTGAATTCCAAACTAGGACTTCCTCTCAAGGTAGCATCGACACAATTGATGGTTCGTGGCTTGAAAGCATCATTTGACTTAGACCTCGGTTGGCTCGGAGTATGGAACGCTTCGATCGACTACAGTAAAAACGCTTTTACCCAGCCGACTGAATTTATAGGGATTCATAGTGGAAGTGCGATAGATTTAGGTGGAATTGCCTTCAAAATGAATGATAAAAAAGTGCAAGCAAACGACACCACATTTGTCCCATTCACTCTCAATACACCCGCGAATTATGCGTATGCAGAAATTAAAGCAAATGTCCAACCTTCGACTTTTCTCGTCTCTCCTACACAAAAAATTTATACTTCTACATCTGTGGATTCAGCAGTGATTTTTTCACCTGCTGCTTCTACCGCTGATGTAGGATTATGGGTTCTCAAGAATCCTGAACTTGGCCAGTGGAAGCTCGGTGTGGTAGGCAAAAAAACAGGTGATTCCATCCATTTTTGGGCAATCGTTAAGCAACGTCCTGAATTCAGCTTTACTTCCAATCAAATAGCAAGGACGGTCTTTTGTAACTGGGATAATTCTAAGGCTACTGATAGTTCAATCGTCGATTTCTTTATTGATACAGATGACAATGGAAATGACGGCTATCGTATTGGTACGGTAGATGAAAAGAAAGGTTCATTCTCCTATACTATGACAGATTCTCTCAAAGAATGCGGGTATTATATTTATGCTGTCAGGTGGGATAGAGATCGAGCTACCAACTTTGTCTATTCACCTACATTGCTTTCTAATCTAAAAGTAGCTCTACCGGCACCGATGAACCTTTCAGGTATTTATACTAATAAAAATATAGTTACTCTAAGTTGGGCTAAATCTACCGACCCGACTACAACTATTTATTTAATAAAAGTAACAGATGAAACCGGTAAAGATTCCATTTATGCTTCTACTAATCCCTATGCAACAGGGATTCAACTAGAAGTCGTTAATGCAGGAACTAAAACATTCTCGATTCAAACTCAAGGGTTAAATCAATCCACCGGATGTTGGGCTAAATTCCCTAAGCTAACTCTAGGAGCAGAAGAAGAACCGCTAATAGGGTTTGAAAACAGTATGGAAATTATACCTAATCCTACAGAAGCGAATGCACTAGTTCGATTTAAACAATCAAGCTATGACAAGGTGAAAGTTGTCGTTGTTGATTTGTTAGGTCGCGAAGTGCTCCATATCGATGGAGGCTTCAAAGCGGAGGGAATTCATTCTATGCAGCTTGATCTTTCACACGTTGAACAAGGTGTATATTTCGTTCAAGTTGTTTCCGGAAGTAACCGCGCTTCTACCATCATGACTGTCATACGATGATGTGCATCATGGATGCAGAACGTGTATCTATTCGGAAAAGCGACGGCAGATATATAAGTAGTTTTATTAAATTGACTTGTGTGGTAATAGTGCTCCTAGCCGGCAGCGCGAAAGCTATATGACGTATTCGCGGATACAGGATATCCATTTCACACGGAATGTCTTCTATCTGCGATGAAATCCGCGCCACCCGCCGAGCGCTCGAACGGAAAACAATGCTTAATTCCTTCATAGATTGGATAAAATAGCTGATTCTTCCTTTGCTAAAAATAGAATCGACTACGCCGAAAAATCGCCCATGGACATGATTGCGATACACACTTGCAGATAGTTCGTGCCGACAAATCCTATCTGCTGTATCTGCAATTTTGGTTGTGGGTCTATGCAGCAGGATTGCTCCCGGGAATTATAGTGCTGAGCATTGTTGGAGTGATGGCATTCTCACCTATTATAGAGCTGGTATTATTTCCTATTATAATCATCCTCCTAGCAAATCTCTTGGTAATGGTCTTAGTTACACGCATTAGCTTCGACCTTCGCTGGTACATTATCACCGACACGAGCATCACCGTTCGCCAAGGCGCGTGGACTATACGGGAGATTACCGTATCCTATCAAAATATCCAAAATGTGAGCGTATCGCAAGGGCCGCTCGAACGCTATTTCGGATTCGCCAATCTCCAAATCGACACGGCAGGCAGTGGCGGAGCGCATGCCCATGGTAAGGGTGAAAACCCCAATCGAGCAGTCCTTCGCGGGATTATCAATGCTCCCCAAATCCGTGATACAATCCTAGATAATCTTCGTACATTCCGTAATTCCGGGCTTGGCGACCCGGATGATGTGGCAGAGCACGCACCTATGGACGTAAGTTCCCGCCTCACCATCTTGAAGGAAATAGCCGAGGAGACAACGGCACTGCGACAAGTCGCAAGCCGATACGTTGACTAGACTACAGCTTCAGCTGGAGGAAAAGGTGCGAGAGAATACGAGGACATTCGGAACAATATGAAATTTCGCTAACGTTTTGTGTATTTAGGATTTATTTGTAGTTTCGCAGAGGTAAGTACGTCATTTGTTTTCCTCCTCTCTCAGAACATCATCACCTCACTTTTATATATAATGAAATCTTCCTACGAAGGAGGGTGCTTTTCTGCTGTATCGATAAAAATCGGTAAGTATTTAATTCTATAGTAAATAAATAATAACATATAATATTATCATTGTTTTTTGAAAAAATATGAAGAATAACAGACTCCTTTCTCTTCTCGTGTTCGGTATCTTTTCCCTTGCTTTTCTTACTCCTGCGCAGGCGCAAAAATCAACGCTCATGACCTTCACATCTATTAAAGGTGCGGGAGCAAAAAAAGACTGGGTGGCAGATACCTGCTATGCGTCGATGAGCGCACAAAAAACGCTGATGATTACGGGACTGTATCCGACCGGCAGAACAGATTTTCCGTATCAGCAGATGGTTATTACCGTCAGGAATTTCACTACCTTATCTTCAATTACCACTTATCAGATTAGCGATGCTTACTTAGAAGATATTTTCACCCGTAATGGTAAACCAACGCTCGTCAAAACGACAATGGTCAAGGCAACGCAGCAGGCATACATCGTCGATTATGATCAGGAAAAAGGACTACTGAAAGGAACGTTTTTCTTTAAAATGACATCCCATCCAACGACAGCCGGTGACCTCGATTTTGTGACCGATGTGACCGTCGGGAAATTTGAAGCAAGAATCGAGTCGGGAATTACCCTCGAAGCTGCGCCTACCAAGACCGTCCAAATCAACGACGGTAACAAAGTGAATTATAAAATCTACGCTAAGAATATTTTTGGTCAGGCAGTTACCGGCGCAGATGTCCATGTCACCGATGAATTAGCCAAAACAAAAGATGTAAAAGTAGGTGTCACTACGAGCGCCGGTGAGTATGTCTATACGGTCGATATACCCAAAAAAACCAATGCCAAGCAGTATAAAGTGAGCTATCAGGTGAAGAAAACGACCCCTTCCGGCCTTGGATACTTCCAATACCGTCGAACGTATTCTCGATGTCTCGGGACGCTACTGGGTCTATAGCTGCGCTAGCTTTCCGATTATGACTTTTGATGCCGGTGATGGCAATGAATGGAAGTCGGATGATCCGCTGCCGACGATTACGGCTAAAGGTAAGATTGTGATTAATGAAATACTTACCTGCGAAGGAACAGTGACGATTGACCCACGGGCAGGACAGGAACGTGTCAGCGGTACGTATGAAATGTACATCGACGGCGTGCAAATCGCCGACAGCAAGACCAAGCTCACACTCCATAACGGCATCGGAATGGCGATGAACTGCGGGAAATTCATGAAATGGGACACACCGGGTGTCATCAAAAAGAAAATTGGCGGGTATGAATTTACACTCGATGAGGTGAGTTTTGCAGATTTGAATTTTGCAAAAACCGTCAAACTCAAAGGCAGCGTGCAGTGGAATAATCTCAATAAAGATAATTGCACGACGAATTCCAATCAACCCGAAAATTCATCGCTATCGATTGGTATGATTATTGGTTATGAAGAACTCGGCGGATTTAAAATCGAAGCGCTCGAAGCAAGTATTACCAATTTCAGCACGAAATTTACACCCGGCTTCTGCATTGATAATGCGGGCTTCAGCTATGACCCCGTGAAAGATGCCTTCACCATTAGCACCGCACTCGAATACTCCACGCCGAATCCCGCAGATGCAAGCAAAAACTCTTCGAAGGTAAAGCGAAGGGTTCGCTGACCTGGGTCAACGGACGCTTCGACGCGTTCATGTTTGAAGGTAAAGTCAAGCCCGGTATGATAATTCCCGATGTACCGTTCACCTGGAACGGATTAAAAATTGCCGGTTCTGGTCTCTCAAAGATTGGCTCATGGGCGGGCTTCAAAGCAGAAGTCAGCGGATTTTTTAATTCCGACGATCAATTATTCAAAGATAAATTCCCACTCCTCGGGAAAATCCTCGGCACCGATCCGTTCTGCGAGGTCGAACTCAATGGGAAATATGAATTTACAGGACCCAAAATCACCGCAACAGCGACCGGTCGGTTCATGGCGGTCAAGACAATCAGTGTTACCAAAAAATGGCAGATCGAACTCTCCTCATCGGCGGTGCTTGACGTGACCAAAAAGGTCTTCGAATTTGGGGAATGTACTCTCAAGGCATTCCACTTCGGTATGGATGATTTCTTTCTTCAGACGATTACTCCGCCGAGAATTCACCTGAGTTTTGGCGGACCGGATATGCAGATGTACGCATCGACAATGTCGGTCACTGTGCGCCTGCCAGACTATCCGAGCGACCCGGTGAATTCGGAGAAATGGGGGAAGATGTTTGAAGTGTTGCAGTATCTGAAGTTTAGAAAAATCCTGCCCCGTACCTTAGGCGCGGCATCGGTGAGCTATAAAGTCAATAATATCGATGGTGTACAGGTCTCGGGAATGGTCGATGTCACGACCTGCGGTATTCCGCTGCTTGCCTCATACGGCAGTCTTTCGGTGAAGATGGGGCTCAATGATGCAGGACCGTATATGAATTTCGGTGGCGCGTTTTCGTCGCTGATTCTTCCGCAGGGCAGGGCAAAAGGCGAACAAATTCAGTCCAAGTCAGTGAGCGAACAGTCCGTCCAAGCTGCTGCATTAGATACATTTACCGTGACGGATAATGTGAAACGCGCGTTTATCCTTCTGACGAGCAAGTCGAAAGTGCCCGTCTCGGCCCTCATCTCACCAAGCGGTGAAAAAATCACGGCTACCAAGTCCGATTCGACGATTATTCTCTTTGATGACGGCGCGGCTACCTTTGCGCAGTGGTCAATCATTGCTCCTGAAAAAGGGAAGTGGATACTGGAACTAACGAATCCTGCCGCGACTGATTCGGTGACGGTATTTGCACTTAATAAAGATCGCGCATTTGATATTACTGCCGCTGCAGCCGGAAAAGATGTGACTGTCAATTGGGATGGAACTAATTACGATCCAAGTGATTATGTAGATGTCTATGTCGATACCAAGCTCAATGCATTTAGCGGTATCTATGTCGGTCGCGCGCTCGCAAGTGCCGGCAAATACACGTTCCCACTCTCCGAAAACTTAGAAAAATGTTCGTATTATGTGTATGCGCAACGTGAAGCCATCGGTTCTGCACCGGCGACGGTCTATGCCGCCGGACAATTCACAGTGGATAAATCATCTGCGCTCGCTCCTAAAAATATCGTTGTCACTTCGAATCAATCAGGCGCAACAAAAGTGAGCTTCACGGTCAATTCTGACCCGAATGTCTATCAATATGCTGCCTATATCGCGATGCCGGATGGCACGGATTCTCTCCTTGCCCGCGCGTATCCTGAGGAATCAACAATGGAATTTATCTGCGATACGGCGCTCTTGAAATCATTGTATATCGTTACGTTAACCACTTCGGGTGTAAAGAGTTGTCCGGGAATTCCACAGTCAGTGACCGTTGGCGTCGATGATGATAATGCTCAAGCAGGACTCAGCGTCACTGCTCCACTCGTCGTCGTGCCGAATCCTACATCGGCTATCACTTCGATACGCTTTGCTCTGCCTCAGCCCGGCGCAGCACGGATTATTATTACTGATGTTCTCGGTCGGGTCGTCTCGGAAATTCCAACAGGAATGCTCTCCGCCGGTGACCATTCCTTCTCCTGCAACACATCCGGTTTCGGTGCCGGTACCTACAATGTGCTCGTCGTCTCCGGCAGCACTCGCTATTCGACCACGATGACCGTGATCCGATGAGGTGGAATATGAAAGTAGGAAATATGCAGCAATCGAGAAATGAGCAATATCTCGTAATGCGTTTGATTAAAATAAGTTGTATACTACTCTCGCTCCTAGTCGGCAGTGCAATGACTCTGCAGACTACTGCGCAGACGACCAAACCGGAGTGGCGCTTCACGGCGCCGCTACCGTTACCGCTCACCGGACATGCAGGAGTGACGCTGCATACAGGCGAAGTGCTGGTGTGCGGTGGAATAACAGGTTCTGGCGCGGCGACTAACTCATCCTATATCTTCAGCAATGGCGTGTGGACACAAACGGCGAATCAACTGCAATTTGCCCGCGCGTATCATGCACTCGTCGCCGTACGAAAACCAAATGGTGAGTCGCTTGTCTTTGCAATTGGCGGTTATGGCGGCGCAACCGGTAATTATTCCTCGCTTTCGAGTGTGGAAGTGCTGCAATTTACACCTGCTACCAAGTCATGGTCATGGCGTATGATTGGCAATCTTCCGGCTGCTGTCGGAAATTGCGCAGCTGCTTATGATAAAAAGGGTTATGTAGTTATTAGCGGTGGAAGAATTCAGACGGGCGGCGCTCTCGGTAGCGGCACGCCAACGACCATCAGCGCACGAATTAATGTCAATTCTCTCGCCATCGAACGCATCGGCGCAATGGCAACAGCCCGCAGCGAACATGCCACGCTGATGCTCAACGGCGCTAAAAATGACTCGACCATTCTCACTGCTTCCGGTGAAACGACTCCTACTCCCGCCACCGAACTTCTCAATATCACAACCTGGGATGCCCGCGCGAATCCACCGGCTTTCATGCAGCGTTTTGCGTCGAATATTACCGATCTCGCCGAAGTGGCGCGGATGGTCGGCGGCATTGATTCCTCCGGCAAACCCACCAACCGCGGACAATGGTACGACACCAAAAGCGGCTGGCGACCTATGCCGAGAATGCAGACGCCCCGCGCAAAAGCGCCGATGACGCTTGTTGCCGGAATTCGAGATACGACAACCAATTACCTCATCGCAGGAGGCGAATCGACGAACGCACCGACTTCCGGTACGGAGATATTTACCCAACCCGGAGGCAGCACGCCGAATGGTGCATGGTCACCGTTTGCCGCGCTCAATCGCGGAGCTGCCGAACGTACCCTCTCGATTGATGCCGATAATCTGGCGATTGTCACCGGTGGCAGCACACCGGGCGTAATCGCGGAATGCGAACAATTCCAACCCTTTAGCGCAAATGATGTAGATTTTGGTCAGCAGGAAATCGGCGGCGAAACGCAGCGTCTGCTCGTGAATGTGACGAATAATTGGTTGCTCCCGGTGCAGCTTCGTACAATCCGCATTCCCGGTTCAGCGGAATTCCGACTCGTCAATTCCCGTGACTCCGTGACGATTGCTCCCACGTCCTCGCTCGCAATTGAAGTGCGTTTTCGTCCGAATACGATTGGTAAACGCAGCGCGTATTTATATTTTAATGCAGGTTCGATGGTCGATTCCGTTCTCCTTACGGGTGAAGGAATTAAGTCGTCGATTGCTGTGCTTACCGGTCTTTTGGACTTCGGCGCTCGGCGCGTACTGACCGATACCACGATATGTTTTCCGGCAATTAAAAATGAAGGCAAAGACTCTACAGTGATTGACTCGATCGTCGTGGCGAGTTCGGCGTTTACGCTTGTTTCTCCCCTCGGACGCGTGAAATTACCGCCTGACTCTACGCTCACAATTTGTATTAAATTCAAACCCACAGCTCGGCAACTCTTTGGTGCAGGAACAATTATCCATATAGCAGACAAAGCATATCCCGTGTCGCTCACCGGCAGCGGGATTCGCGCGTTTATTACGTCAACTTCTCAAATCGGCTGCGACACGGTCAATGTCGCGCCCGGCGACTCGCTTACCTATCAGCTCGTGGTCATAAATTCAAGCGACTTGAATGTGAGAATTGACAGTTCAATAATTCAGACTTCACTTGGTGGCACTTTCAGGCTCAAAACTCCACAACAATTTCCCGTAATTCTGAATCCCGGTAACCGCGTGACGGTCGATATCGTCTTCCGTCCGCAGCGTGAGGCCACTGAACAAGCCACGGTACGCTTTGTAAATAATGGAGATACAATTTGTGTAGCAAATCTCTGCTTCGTCCCGCGGAACCGCACGGTGAATATCACCATTCCGCAATCTCAGCTTTACACATTGTGCGAAGGCGACTCGCTCCAATTGCCAATTGTTCTCGAGAATCCAAGCAATTTTGAAACGGTGAGAATTGATAGTGTATTAGTGCAAGGCGTTAGCGGATATGCGCTTGGCGCGGTGAATGTAACACTCCCTCCGCATACGACGACTCCTGCTACCGTCATTCTCACGCCGACAGTTCTTGGCGCTCAGCAGGCGACGATTATCGTGCGAACGAGTCAGGGTGCGTCGCAGTCCACGGTGGCGATGAATCTGCTGCCGAGCATGAAATTCTCCATTGATACCGTGAGTGCATCCGTTGGCGCTAGCTCTTCGGTGCTAGTGCGCAGAAATGATAGTATTTCCACAGTCAATTCAACCAATCTCACGTTACTCTATAATGGTTCAGTACTTACGCCTCGGGCAATTGTCAATGCTCCGGGTAAAAATTACATCAATCCACAGCTCTCCACGCTTACCAATTCCTTCGGTCGCGCCAATATATCCATTTCCTGGAATGCTCATCCGACGACGCCCGATGTAGTTTTTGCGATTGAATATGATGTCCTTCGTGGGGATGATATATACACATCGCTCTCGCTCGAAAGTGGCACAGGTAACTCTGTGTGCGTACAGCATTCTCCGGGTGAAGTGTTCATTGATGATCTTTGCGGTGGGAGAACAGCTTTTGTCACCGGCAAAGGTGTTGTAATGATGACCCTTGCCCCTTTACCGGTGGTGGATGTGGCGACATTTCAAATACTTGCGCCGTCCTATCAGAATGCATTCGTGCGCCTGCGGTCGGTGCTTGGTGATGTAGTGCTCTCTCATCAGGCGGCGGCAACGGTTTCTTTGGGCATGCAAGCTCTCTCGAACGGTGTGTATTTCTGTGAATTAATCATGGATGGCAGGCCAATTCTCACTCTTCCAATAACAATAATGCGGTAACGGTATGAAGAATAAAATTACTTTTATGTGGTTGAATTGTATAGTAGTTGTAGTATGTACGCTCAGCGCCGGCGCGCAAACCATGAACAAGCTCGCTGCCGGTATCATGCTCGGAGGCGCGCTCAACATGCACAATGGCGTTCTCACCACCAATGAAGGCGTGCTCGACTGTGGAATATTCGATGGAACGACATCGCTACGCTGGCTTGCGGGGAATTATGCCATGATCCCGCTCGATGAAAAATGGGCGCTGTCGCCGCGGTTGTATTATCACAAGGCGAATGGCACGTTTGAGGCGGATAATCCCGTGAGTCCGCTCATCGCGCTCAGCAATGGTACGACGGTGCCGCTGACTACGACGCACACGCTCGATGTGTCGCTCGATTATCTCACGCTTGATGCTCTGGCGCAGTATTTTATTACCGACCAACTCTATGGAGGACTGGGAGTTTCGGTTGGACTCGCCACGCGCAATGCCTTCGAACAAAATGAAAATATCATTTCTCCCCAAGGTGCGACCTTTCTTGATGGTTCGACGACGAGAAGGATCGTCGCCGGGAATTTCACCGACAAACAAGGTAGTATTGCTTCCAATTCAATCCGACTTGCCGCAGTTGCTAATATCGGCATGATGATCCCGCTGTCACGGTCGTTTATTCTCAATCCTGAAGTGTCGTTTCAGTATTCATTCCTCAATGTTATTACCGATGCAGACTGGAAAGTACATGCAGCGCGTGGAAGTATTGGACTGATGTATGTGCTTGAAACAAATGAAAATAAAGCGCCCGAACCTCCGCCTGCGCCTCCCGCACAACCTATCATCCTTCCTCCGCCGGTTGCTGCGATTGCGCCTGCGGTGGCGATGCTCGATATTCAAAATGTTAATTCCGATGGAAGCGCTGAAAATTATGCCGAACTTACCATTAATCAGCACCGTTCGCTTGATATTCTGCCGCTCTTGCCCTATATCTTTTTCGAAGCCGAGACGGATGTGATGATTAACCGTTACCATCGTCTAACTTCTGCAACAGCAGCGGGTTTCAGCGAAGCTGACCTTCCGAATAATCAACTCGAAGTGTATTATGATCTCCTGAATATCATAGGCGCACGGATGAAAAAATTTCCCGAGGCGACACTGATATTGACAGGTTGTGTCGAACCCCAAGATGACGGTACTGTAAAGTCACTATCCGGTAAACGCGCAGAAGTGGTGCGCGCGTATCTGCATGATGTGCATGGGATTGCAATTGAACGCATGACCATTCAATCGCGTAAATTACCACAGATTATCTCTAATCGCGGAGTAGCTGAGGGACGTGCCGAGAATCGCCGTGTAGAAATTACAACCAATGACCAAAGAATCCTCGCGCCGGTGTTTGCGCGAAATGCCCGTGCGACCGTCACGCCGAACGCATTGCGGCTGAATCCGTCGGTAATGTATCAGGGGAATATTCGTTCCGTGGACTACACGCTCGCAGATAATTCCGGACGCCAATTAGCAAGCGCGAGAGGTGGAAGATCCGAACCCGTGACGATGAACACATCAGCGATGAATCTCTCCGATGTGAAGACTAATCAAGTACTTACGATGAAGATGAATGTCACTGATGATAGCGGGAAAGTGATTGCGGTCGAACGTACTGTTCCTGTTCGGCGCACCTTTACCTCCTCCCGCGGCAATGCGCAGATTGTGCGCGATACACTCATCGAACGCTATAGTTTGATCTTATTTAATTTCGATCGCGCCTCGACTATTTCGGGTGAAAATGATCAAATTATGCGACTTATTCGTTCGCGGGTGCGGACGAATTCCGATGTACGAATCGATGGTATGACTGATGGATTAGGACGTGAGGAAAAAAACAAACGCCTGTCGGAGACCCGCGCAAAAGTAGTGCAAGAAGATATTAATGCCTTCATAAAGCCTGAAAAATTAATCATTAACGGACTCGGAGAAGTGACGCTCTTTGATAATCAACTACCCGAAGGCAGATTCTACAATCGCCGTGTGTTCGTCGAAATTGCAACGCCGCTCAATCCTGACCTCGACGAAGAAGGAGCACTGAAATGAGCGCGATGAAGAGATTCAGTGCCTTGAAATCCCCCGCCGAAGACGTCGACCCCTTTATCAAGGGGTTGAAGAAAGAAAGATTTCATTTTTTTAAATCCCCCGCCGAAGACGTCGACCCCTTTATCAAGGGGTTGAAGATTCTCATCCTCTTTTGCTTCGTCACGTTCCCTACACTCGCGCAAACCGGACTCACGATCAGCGATGCGTTAGCGCCGTACAAGCTCTCGCCGACGTTGCTCTCGAATGGACACTTTTCCATTTCAACAAATTATACAACTCCGACCAAAGGAATAATTTACCGTGAGGATGGTACGAGTGGAAAGCCGGTGAATTACACGTCCTTTTTTCATGTGAAGGTCGATGATATTGTCTTTCAACAGTCGTATGAATCCGACACATCCGACTTCACGATACCGGCGAAAAATCCGATTAAGGTAGAGATGACTTTCCGCGATACGCTCGCCGGCACGCCGCGCATTAATGCACGGTCGTACGGCGTATTACCCGACGGAGACACGATGCGTTTTCTCTTTACGATGTTTCCCGTCAAGCGTGCGAGCGGTGGATTTATCCGCATGACGGTCACGGTGAGTAATACCACGCGCAACCCGCATAAAGTGGGTGTGCTATTACTCGTGGATACGAAAATTGGGAATAATGATCAGGCGCCGATTGCGACCACGTTTGGCTATAGTACGGTGGAATCACAATTTGACGCCGGTGTCGGACAGGGAATTCCCGACTTTTGGCTCGGACTCGAAGGCACGCCGACATCTCCCGGACTCGTCGCCCGGGGGAATCTCCGTGACGTCGGTCTCGTCACGCCCGATCGCTTACTCTTTGGAAATTGGACCGATTACACCTCGCAAGGCATCCGCGGACTTGGTTCCGTGATGTGGAAAGAGCGCAGTGCTTCAACGAATCAATACACCGACAGCGGCGTCCTGCTGATATGGGATGAAGAGGATTTTACTGTCGGAATGACCAAACTCAAGGCATCCACTGAAATTGGAATCGTCGATTCGCTTAGTGTATCATTGGGTGGTGGTGGTGGCGGTGGCGGCGGCGGCGGCGGTGGCGGAGGATTCGGACTCGCAGGCATCGGCACTTGCCTCAGCGTGGAAACGCAACTCGAGAATCCATGCGGCGCGGCGGGTTATACACCGTACTCGCCTGATACCTTGCAGGCATTATATTTAGTGTCGAATCTTGACACGGTGCAGAATGCGGGAAATGTTCGCTTAGTCATTGAAAATCTTCCGCTTGGTTTACTTGCTCCTGCTATGACGAGCAATGTCATTCCCAATACCTTATCCGCGCTCCAAACCGGTGTTTCGACGCTGACGCTCGTGCCGATTCCACGACTTGTGAGCACTAATTACCGCGTTCCGATAGCCGTTGTTAAAGACGCTGCAAACACGGTCGTGCTCCACGACACGCTCGATGTCTGCGTTCCGGGTCTGCTAGGCGTGCTCGACGGAATAGACAAAACCTACCCTCCGGTTTGCCCGCAAACGAATGATACGCTTGATGTTACATTTAAATTGAATGGTCAGCGATGTTTGACGACCGTTAGTGCCACGCTTACCGGGAATCCGGTGGATGTGGCGCAATTCAGCATCATACAACCGATACCGACACTAGCCAAAGCGGATACCTTTATAACCATCAAAGTGCGATATGCACCAACGGTGAATAATGCTACACCAGTTGTAGGAATAGTACTTACACTCAACGACAGCGAAACACTCACGCCGGGAAATACGACGAATGTGGCGGTATTTGATACGGCATTTGTGACCGTGAGCAGTAGGGCGGCGGAGTTTGAGTTTGCGCGGCGCATTGATACCCTCAATTTCGGAAGAATTTGCGTTGGCGATACAGCAACCGGTGATTGGGATATATTGAATCTCGGCGGGTGTAGTGTAGTGATTCAAAATGGATTTACCGCTGTTCTACAGGGTGCGAATGTATTTTCGATTACCCCGGCGACGGTCTTTCCGGATGCAATTATCCGCAGCGGCAGCAAAACCGTGAACCTAATTTTTACGCCGACCTCGCCCGGGATATACAAGGCGCTGGCAATTATCCAAAGTCCTTCTATTCCGTTCCTTGATACGCTTATCCTTATTGGTCAGGCGGATGTGCCGCTGGTTGCGCCGCTTGCCGCGCTTGTTGATTTTGATACGTTGTGTGTCGATCAGTCGATTGGGAAGTCGATTGAACTCAAAAATCCAACGGCTTGTCCGATTGTCATTGATAGTATTCGCTGGACGAATGCCCCACAAGGGTGGACAGTGCAACCAAGTGCAGGACTGACTATTGCGCCGAATACAAGTGTATTTCTCTCGATTACCGGCACCTTTGCTTCTGTCGGGAAATACTCGACCGATGTGACAGTATTCTCCCAAAATGGCGTGATGCAGACAGTGGCATCCGCTGAGGTCGTAACCCGAACGGTGCAGGTCACCGACTCACTGTTCTATGGCGATGTGCATGTCGATTCTACTGTTCGTGACTCACTTGTTCTCCGCGCTACAGGTACAGCTGATGTCGTGGTAAATAGCATACTTCTTTCAGGGTTATTTCCAAGTGAATACTCATTCACTTTGCGTGGTGGGGCGACTCTTCCTCATAGAATTATACCCAATGACTCGCTCGTCGTGTATGTCGATTTCAAGCCGAAAGACATCGAAGGTCGCAGCGCGACAGTTGTGCTTAGATTCAATACTGCCTGCACTGTCGCCGGACCACTTCGGCTCCTCGGTCGTGGCGTGCAACCGCTTGTCGATATACGTTCACGCGCGCTTGCGCTTGGTAGGATTTGTGCGGGCACTGTGCTTGACACGAGTATTATTATCCGTAATCCCGGCAATGCGCCGCTTGATATTACGGGAATTACTTCGTCCGGTGGGAGTAACTTTACGCTCGCTCAGCGGCAAGTGCTCATTCCGCCGGATAGTGCGTTCAAGCTGAACGTACGGTACGAACCCAACACCTTAGGCGATGAAAATGCTGTTCTTACCTTCACTTCCAATGGACGTTGGATCACGCCTGCCGATACCACTATCACGCTTTTTGCGACGGGAATTGTCTGCGGTACAATCAGCGCTGACACAATTGATGCTGAAGTGGGCAAGCCGCTTGCACTTGCAGTGAGGTTCGCGCCCGACAAAGCGACCACCAAAACCCCGCAACAGCTCGTGCAGATGATGAATCAGTCCACGCTGAGTGCGATGAGTATTGGAATTTCCTACAATGGTAATCTAGTGCGCCTGCGAAATTTTGCAGCAAATTCCGGTATGATTGGCCGGCAGCTTCCACAAGTTGTACAGGTCACTCCTTCGACAGCACGCATTACGACCACGACCGCGCTTGACGAAAGTACCATCGTTGCCACGCTCCAAGGCGACGTGCTTCTGAATCAGGAGTATCAAACGCCGGTACGTATTCAAGTAGATAGTTTCGCAAGTGGTTACAGCCGAATCGTTACCCGTGACGGACTCATCCGCGCGCAATATTGCGCGTTCAGCAACCGCCAAATCAACACAAGTGGGATCACGACCTATCTCCAGATACGCCAAGCACCGTATAATGAAGTTCAGGTGTATACCAGTGAAAAGGCGACAGCCACACTCACGCTCGTTAATATCCTAGGTCAAACTATAGCAACGATATACAACGGTGAACTAGCATCCGGCACGCACAGCTACGCGCTCCCCGAAGACCTGCAAAACGGCATGTATTTCGTGATGTTGAAGTCGGCTGGTGGAGTGATGAGTGAGATGTGGGTAAGTCGTAAGTGAGTAAGTCGTAAGTCTGTAAGTCTTAAGTCTGTAAGTCTTTAAGTCGTAAGTCGTAAGTCGTAATTTGTATTTTTCCTCAATACCAGCGGGATTGTACGTTTATAGCAAGACGCATCCCCCAATAAACACACGATCCCATTCGGGGTCGAACAAAGGTGATTTGAGGAAGAGTTCTCTTCCTGAATTGCCTCCAGCTTTAGCTGGTGGAGAAGGTGAAATTCTCACCCCAATCCCAGCGGGATTGAACGTTTATAGCAAGAGGCAACCCCCAAGAATCACACGACCCCATTCGTGGTCGAATATTCAACAAGGGAATCGATTTTCTACAAACATGCAATCACTCTGTGATAGAAGATGCATTCTATGTTGTATTTTCTCCTCAATCCCAGCGGGATTGAACGTTTATAGCAAGAGGCATCCCCCATGAATCATACGACCCCATTCGGGGTCGAATATTCAACAAGGGAATCGATTTTCTACAAACATGCAATCACTCTGTGATTGAAGATGTATTATGCTCTGAATAGTCCTGCCTATTTGTAGCTCACCACCCACAATTTTGGAGCTCAATTGTACAACTATGTGAGCTATATTTGCACTTTATTTGAGCTTGAAATTATCCAAACACATGAATACTGACCTCGTAACTGCCATTCTGCATTTTCTTAGAGAACATCCATGGAGTTCTTCGAAAGAAATATACGCCAATAGTTCTCCGGGAAGTTATTCCACTGTTAAGCGGTTGATTACAGAGCTGTTGCATGAAAATTTGCTTGTCAGGAAGGGGATTGGAAAAGCGAGTACCTATTCTTGTTCACCACATTATCAACTTTTCTATCCTATCGACATCAATCACTATTTTGAAAAGGAAATCGATGAAAGAGTCATTCAACGTACTTTTAATTTTGAATTACTGTCCGGTGTTCTGCCCAATGCAACGATTTTCAGCAATTCTGAAACAAAACATTTGGATGAATTGCAGGCAGAATTCCACACGAAAGTGATCGAGCTTTCTGCCAAAGAATATGAGAAAGCAATGGAACATTTAGCAATAGATTTGAGTTGGAAGTCTTCGCAAATTGAAGGTAATACGTATTCATTATTAGAAACAGAACGACTATTAAAGGACAAAATTACGGCAACCGGAAAAACGAAAGATGACGCGGTCATGCTCCTGAATCATAAGGAAGCAATAGATTTTATCGTAGCAGAACGAAATTATCTAACTCCCATATCACTGAGCAAAATTGAAGATATTCACAGTATATTGATTCAGGAATTAGGAGTAGAGAGGAATATCAGAATACGAAAAGTAGGTATTTCGGGAACGAATTATAGTCCGCTGGATAATGAGTTTCAAATTAAAGAAGCTGTTACTCAGATGTGCGATGTAATTAATAGCAAGGCGAATATTTTTGAAAAAGCATTGCTGGGATTGGTATTGCTATCCTACATTCAGCCCTTTGTCGATGGCAATAAACGGACGGCAAGGATTATAAGTAATGCGATATTGTTTGAAGGTGACCATTGCCCCATATCTTTTAGAACCGTTGATGCAATTGATTATAAAAAGGCGATGCTGATTTTTTACGAGCAAAATAACCTACAGCCAATGAAAGAAATCTTTATCGAACAATGTGCATTTGCGGTTAGAACATATTTTTAGGTAGAATTGCCTCCAGCTTTAGCTGATGAAGAAGGTGTAAGTCAATAAGTTGTATGTAAAAAGTCATAAGTCGTAAGTAAAAAGTCATAAGTAGTAAGAAAAACAATATGTTCCGTCACACTGAACTTGTCGAAGTGTTCAATTAAATACCATTTTTTAGGCGTAAATAATAAGTCGTAAGTAGTTAGAAAAATAGTAAGAAACATCTTCCTGAATTGCCTCCAGCTTTAGCTAGTGGAAATAGTTAATTCCTCTCCTCAGTCCCAGCAGGATTCAATGTTTGTAGAACGAGGCACCCCAAGAAACATCCGACCCCATTCAGGGTCGAAGAAGGTGAATATGGAGGAACCGTTTTGCTATAAACATGCAATCACTCTGTGATTGAAGATTCATTCTATGTCGTATTCCTCTCCAAATCCCAGCGGGATTGAACGTTTGTAGCACGACGCACCCCAAGAAACGTACGACCCCATTCGGGGTCGAAGAAAGGTCAGTTGGTGGAACTGTTTTGCTATAAACATGCAATCACTCTGTGATTGAAGATTCATTCTATGTCGTATTCCTCTCCAAATCCCAGCGGGATTGAACGTTTGTAGCACGACGCACCCCAAGAAACACACGACCCCATTCGGGGTCGAAGAAGGGGATTCTGGTGGAACCGTTTTGCTATAAACATGCAATCACTCTGTGATTGAAGAGCGCTATTCTCCAGTTATATCAATTGTATAATCACACTAACTTCAAATCACATGAACCTTTGCTCCGCATTCCTCACACTCTTCTTCCTTCTCACAACGCTTGTACAAGCACAGTATCCAACTGCTCCAACCGATGAATCCACATTTCTGACGTCGCCCGGAAATGCCGGAACGGACTTTTATTTCTCCTTTCCGCCGAGCAATGCTCCGAGTAGTGGAGGACTGCCGTATTGCAAGGTGTATGTGGTGTCGAGTAGGGAACAAACCGTGCATGTCGAGATCAAGAGTAAACAGTATGAAATGACGAAAGTAATTCCACCAAATCAGGTTACGGAGTTCTATTTTGAATTGGAAATAGCAGAACCCTTTATCAAAACCATCTATGCAAACGCGCCTGCCGAGAAGGTCTATCTGCAGGCGGCGGTGCATATCTATGCTGAGTCGCCGATTATTATCTGCGGCGTCAATCGCTATGAAAATGCTCGTGAGGGATTCCTGATATTGCCGGTGAGTTCGCTGGGTAATGAATATGTGGTGTCGTCGTATCCTCAATTTATACCAAATACTTCCGAGAAGTATCAGCTGATCAGTGAAGTGACAATTACAGCTGCGTATGACTCGACCGAAGTGAATTTTAGCATGGGCGGCACGCCGAAATCCGAAACTTCCGGCGGACTCGCATCCGGCAAAGACACGACATTTATGATGAATAAAGGCGATGTGCTTTGTTTTGCCGGTAATGGCGATCTGCAAGATTTATCAGGGAGTTATATTACGTCCACCAAACCCGTTGCGGTCGTCTCGGGGAATCAATGCGCCAATGTTCCGACGAATGGTAGCGGCTGTAATCCTCTCCGTGAGATGGAACTCCCCACCTTCGCCTGGGGCAAGGAATATCATGTGACACCAATTTTGGGGCGGAAAAAGAACCCAATCATTAGGATATATGCAAAGGAAAAAAACACTACCGTCTATCGAAATGGGGAACAGTGGCTCGTGCTGCCGCTTGCAGCGCGTACTATAGATAATGGATATGTGGAGCGACGTTCTTTTGATGGGAATCCGCAAAGCGTTGTGATTACAGCAGATAAGCCAATCTATGTCGTGCAGTATAATCCAAGCGAGACGGATGATGCTATTTCATCTTCGCCCTTCCAAATGACTCTCACGCCGTTTGAACAGTATCAGAATGAAATTACGTTCAACACACCTGGCGGGAGCGGAGGAATTGACAATTTCAAATTGCATTATGTGAATGTGATTTATGAGCTTGGATCGACAGGAGGTATTCCTGATAATATATATGTAGGATTTGTAGCGAATGGAAAATTTGAATGGGTATTGATGAACGTTCGCTTTGGTTCAAGCCCGGGATACATTTTACCCGTTGCAGTGAATGGACGTTCTTATGCCGTGAAAACACTACAATTACCCTACGACGGTGCCTTCAAAATCCGCGCAGCAAGTCCAATCGCTGCTTATTTGTACGGATTTTCTGTAGGTGATGCCTATGGCTATCCGTCAACCGTGCGCCTTGTCGATCTGCTCTCGCTCGACACCGAGAAACCGCGTGTGGAATGGTCACAGCAGGGCGACGGTTCGGTGCAGAATGGAGTCGTTACAGACTTCCCACTTGACCCTGTGAAGAGTTCGCGTCTCGGCCTTGTCAGCATGAGCAAGGACTCGAATTATAATTATCAATTCACCATTGGGAAGAAAACCCCTTACATTGCAGGTATCACCCAAACAACCGACTGGTCACTCCAAGTGACTGATAAATCAAAAGATGCACTCGCCACCCTTCGCTTCATGGACCGCCGGGGTAATGATACGACCGTGCGTATTGAGTACAAAAGTCCAACGGGAGTACACGACGGCACCACACCAAGCTTCAATGTGAGTGAATGTTCATTCACTCTAACGCCGAATCCTATCAATCGTGATGGAGGAATGATAGAATTTATGCTCCCCACACGCAGCCAAGCAGATATCTCCATCTATTCTTCAATTGGTGAAAAAGTCGTAACTCTTGTGAATTCAACTATGGGAAACGGTAGTCATCAGGCATCAATACCGGTGGAGCTCTTGAGCGCGGGTGTATATGTTGTGCGGATGGTGGTGGGTGGACGTGTGATGGAGCAGGCGATGGTGGTGGTGAAGTAATAGTGTTCTGCGGTTGCTTGTCATGCTGAAGCATTTGTGGTCGTTTGTCGACCTAATTAAAAAACTTTAAAAAAAACAAGTAATTACACAGCAAGTACTTGCAAAAGAGGATTTCCGCTATACGTAGCCGGAAGAATTCCTCCCACAGGGTTACACAGGGTATGCTCACAGAGTCACACACAGCAGTATTCCGCTGTGAACTCTGTGAAAAACTCTGTGAAACTCTGTGGGAAACTCTTTCTATCACAGCAAATGCAAGTCATATAAAAAGAACAGGTTATAAAACTGTCATTGGTAACTTGTTTCAGCATCTCCGCGTGTAAACAGCACAAGCACGACCGCACAGCCACGGAGATCCTGAAATAAATTCAGGATGACAGACCCTCAAAAAGACATAAATTCAAAAAATCCAATCAATTACTCTATGAAAATCCTCAAATACTACCTACTCATCGCAGTATTCCTCATCTTGGCTGCCGGTACGCAAGCCCAGGTGAATCATACTCTTACGTCGCCGCAAGATTTGCCCTCGCTGCTGTCTGCGCCCGGGAATGCAGGAACGGAGTTTTATTTTTCATTTCCGCCGTGTTATGAAGAAGATGGGGGTGGTCTTAATTATTGTGGCGTATATATTGTTTCGAGTACGAGCCAGTTAATTACAGTTGAAGTTCCGGGTCGAAGTTGGAAGCAGGTAAAGCTGGTTGATAAAAATTCTACGTTAGAATTTCAAATTCCTACAGGTGTAGCACAACCATACTTAAAACGAGTAAGTTCATTAGCCCCTCCTGAAAGAATATATCAAAACTCAGCAGTTCATGTGTTTTCAGAATCTCCTGTTGTCGTTTACGGTGTAACACGTTACGATTATAATAGTGATGGATTTCTTGTTCTCCCAGTTACCTCGCTCGGAACAGAGTATATCGTAGCTTCATACCAACAATTTACCTATAACAATAGTGGTGAACATTTTTATTTAGTCAGTGAAACTACTATCTCTGCTGCATACGACTCAACAGAAGTCACGTTTACCATGGGTGGAACGCCGGTTTCGGAAACGTCCGGCGGACTCAAACCCGGACAGGAAAAGCGATTTGTGATGCATAAAGGAGATGTGCTATGTTTTGCAAGTAATGGAGGTAGTCAGGATATATCAGGGAGTTATGTCAAATCATCTAAGCCGGTTGCAGTGGTATCCGGGCATCAATGCGCTACTATTCCTGATGGAGTCGGTTGGTGTGATTACATCTCCGAGATGGAACTCCCGATGTACGCTTGGGGCAAGGAGTATCATGTAACGCCAATTTTCGGTCGGAAAAAGAATCCGATCATCCGCATTTTTGCCAAAGACAAAGATACGCGAGTCTATCGTGATGGCGTGCTGCTTGCGCAATTACCGCGGCTGACGCGCGAAATCAATGATGGATACATGGAGCTTCGGGCAGATACAGGTGCGCCGCGGGCGATGGTAATTTCAGCAGAGAAGCCAATTTACGTGGTGATGTATAATACGGGGCAGAATGACGACAGCGTTTCGAGTGACCCATTTCAAATGGTGCTGTTGCCGGTAGAACAGTATCCACGGGAGATAGTATTTTCGACACCGAATTCGAACGATAAATCTAATAATTTCAAGCGGCATTATATCAATCTGGTTTATACTTGTACGCCCGCAGACAGCTCAATTCCCGATGATTTGGAATGCGCGTTTGTGAAAAATGGACAATTTGAATGGAAGAAAGTAAGCGAACGTTTTGGGGCGAATGCGGGGCAGATACTGAAGTCGGCGATTGGTAATAACATCTTTGCATTTAAGCAAATTACATTGCCTGCTGATGGCGTTTATGCTCTCAGAGCCGGGGCGGATTTTGCGGCGTATTCGTATGGATTTTCAAACTATGACTCCTATGGATACCTAGCCGGCGCGGGATTGGAAAATAAATCAATTGACGATACCGAAAAGCCACGGGTGACATTCACACAGGAATGCGACGGTTCGATCAACAATGGAATCGTCGAGGACTTTCCGCAGGACTCTGCCATGCGTTCTAATCTTGGATATCTAGGTATCGCAGCGGATACAAATTACAATTATGGATTCACGTATGGGCAGAAAATCACGTATATCGCCGGACAGTCTCATAGTACCGATTGGTCGCTTCAAGTGATTGACCCATCCAAAGATGCGCGCGCGTCACTGCGCTTTGCCGACATGCGAGGGAATGATACGACCGTACAGGTGGAATATAAGGCTCTAGCCACAACACTCGAGCTAGCGCCAAACGTGAATTTTGGCGTGATGAAAAAGGATGAAAATGCGAGCACGGTAATACGGCTGCGCAATACGGGAAGTCAATCGAAGCGTATAATCCGCTTCGAGTTAGAGAAGGGAGATCAGGGTTTTGCACTCGGGACGACGCAGTTCACACTACCATTTGTTCTCGAACCCGGCGCATCCCGTGAATTCGCTCTTACTTTTCGCCAACCGACGAGTTCGACATATTTTGATCGTATTGGCATTGGCGATACCTGTAGCTTTACGTACGCAAGCGTGCTCGTGGCAGAAGTGGAGAAGGAGACTATCCCTCAAGTAACGGCAATTGATTATACATTCCCTAATTGTGTGATTAATAAGAGAATGGTAAATAAGGAAGTTGAACTCAAAAACACAGGAATAATTGATGCGATAATCTATTACAATGATTATAATCTCGCCCTGAGGAACACCCCATTCGACGCGGTCGATTGGTATCGTCCGTATCCACTGACCATCAAGCCGGGCGAGTCATTGAAATTTCAGGTCGATTTCGCTCCGCGTCAAAAGGGAACTTTTACCGCGCAGATTAGTTTTACGACCAATGCGCCGGGAAGTGATCATATCATCAATCTCCGCGGCACGGCAGTCGATTCGGTAAGTGCAGTAGAGGAAGGAAGTTCTGCATTCGGAAAACCAGTGAGTGAATGTTCATTCACTCTGACGCCGAATCCTATCAATCGTGATGGAGGAATGATAGAATTTATGCTCCCCACACGCAGCCAAGCAGATATCTCCATCTATTCTTCAATTGGTGAAAAGGTCATAACTCTTGTCAATTCAACCGTTGATAGCGGCACTCATCACACGTCCATTCCGGTCGAGCGCTTGAGTGCGGGTGTGTATGTAGTGCGGATGGTGGTGGGGGATTGTGTGATGGAAAAGTCGATGGTGGTGGTGAAGTAACGCGAGTTCGAAATATCAATATCGCCCTCATTCGAAGCCTGAAGGGCTTCAATTTCAATAGCCCCGCATCAAATGCGGGGGGGCAAAGACGAGCAACCCACAAACCCCGGAGGGGTTTACTACCAGTTTTACCGTTGTTAAACCCCTTCAGGGTTTTGCGGGGAGAACGCTGCATTTCTCCACCGATTTCATCGGTGGCTATTGATGTTCATCCCTTTCAGGGATGGAGTATGTTTATAGTGTGTCTCGATTTCGCCTATCTACATTGTATTTATAGAGAGTACGAACGACCATTCCCATAATTAAATTCATAAGCTATATTTGACTGCACGACTTGGGCGGATGCAATCCGCCCCTACGAGGGATGCAATCCGCCCCTACTGTGAATAATTACCTTCCTTACTTCACCACCGTCATCAACCGTGTCATACTTTTACCATCTGATGTTAATTGATAATAATACGAACCACTTGCAAGCTTGGCAATGAGCGTTTCCGGGATTGTGATAGTATGATTTCCTGCCGGGAGTATTGATTCGACAAGAGTGGAAATTACTTGACCGTTTACATTCATTATCGTTAGTTGAGTTGTTGATTGCTTATCAAGAGAGAAATAGATAGAAGTACTTGTGGATACAGGATTTGGGAAATTCTGTTCTAATGAAAATGAATACTCAACCGGCGATTCTTCTGCACTCACCGTGAGTGTACTTGCGAATGCGCCACCACCATGTGTACCGATGATGAGCTGTCCGTCCGACTCGCGGTAATCCATTGCTTCAACGGTCAGATTGCCAATAGTGGTAATTCCTTGCTGTGTCCAAATAGTATTTTCTCCATCGAGTTTGAGTGTGGTATAGAGTCCGGTACTTGTGCCAACTGCATAGACGATTGCGCCACTTTTACGGAGAATTTTCACACATCGGATCGAAGGTCCCCAACCGCTACCGTCGGCGTTCATTTCAAGATTACCGGCTACTGCATTCCACGTAGAACCTCCGTCAGTCGTTGCAAATAAACTAATTACGTTGTAATTCGAGAATGCTGTGAGGATCAGATCTGGGTCTTTAGAGTCAACAGAAATGGAAGATATAAAAGCATTTTTGGGAAATTTCGGTGAGGTGATTTCTTCGACTGCTCCTCCGGTTGATGCGCTTACAATTGCTGTATAGAGTTTGCCGAGATGTGTGCCAAGCCAGAGAACATCCTCCACACTTCTACTCGCCGTCAGCGCCGTGATAAAATTTGATTGTGGAATAGCATCTGCAACTCTCGGCATGTCAACCCATTTCATCTGTGGGTATTGAGTAGGATCGGCAAAACGGTCTAAGTCGGGAACAGTGAAGAGACGATTATTTGCAGGAATAAAAAGTACGTTTTCGTGCCACGGATCAAGATATGGATTGGTCACAAACAGCTTCTGAGTGGAGTTAGCTATGTCATCGGGAGTGAGAGTAAACTGCGTTTTGCTTGGTTCTTCTAATAGATTAGCTGCTACGTAACCGCTTTGTGCTGAAGTAATTGCAACGGAATTTTTATGACGGTAATTTGGTACGCATCCATCTCCGCTTGTGAGCTGTGTCCATGGAGTAAGTGCTGAAGAAGTAGTCGTCATGAACGAACTATTATCCTGAAAACCTCCGATAACACGTTTGTCGCCCGGCGCTTGATGGTCGAGTGTAATACCGTAAAACTGTGTGCACGTATAGCCATTATTGAGTGAACGCCATGAGGTGAGCGTGGCAGTAGTTACATTCGAGAGCATTTCCACACCACCGTCGTTGGCAGAGTATAGTTTGTTCGGATCCTCAATGTCAAAGACTATATCATGTACATCCGGATGCATAGAGGTAGGCGGATTAACGATATACGGATATCCGCCTATATGCTTTACTTGTTCACCATCGGCGAATCCATTCGTCGAATAATAAGCATTACTACCGGCAATGACCACTGCATTTTCGTCATCGGGCTTGACGGCAAGCGCGAGACAATAGCCGGAAAGTGAGGAAAATAGTCTATTACCTGTTGATTCATTTTGCAATTTCATCGAAAACAGTATCGATCGATTCTGCCAGATGCCACCTGTTCCTGCGCCATCTCCCTTTGAATATGTATATTTCCAGAAGGTATGGTCTTGATTATACAGATCGGTAAAGACATTGTTGTATGACTTTGGCTTTTGCGTCAAGATATAGACAATTGAAGGGTTTGACGGGGCAATTGCTACTCGATATCGCCGGACGGAAGCAGGAAATGCAGCAGGTGTGATATCGGTCCATGTGTCACCGTCATCGCTCGAACGGAAAACGCCGTATTGATCGGGATGTTCGCCCGCTTCATTCGCCGAAAGCGCGCCGTATATTATACCTGTCGGTGTAATAACTACTGAAGAATTAAAGCAGTTATTGGTGGAGTCACCGAGGACTAATTCCCAACTTTCACCGCCATCGCGTGAACGCATGATACCACCATAGCAAGCAGCGAAGACTTCATCAGTAGTCGAATTTGCAGGGTTCACTGCGATATCCCACACTCCTTGAAAGGATGTGATAAGCGTATTCGGAGTGAGGGAATTGACGAGAGTTGCGGGTAACGGCGACCATGAAACGCCACCATCGATTGACTTATAAATACCCGAACCGGTGAGAATTGTACGAAGATTCGTACTTGTTCTACGATCAGTCGTCGAGAGCACTTCGCCCGTACCCATATACCAGATATTCGTTTTGCCCGGACGTTTGTCTTGGGTGATACAGCTCACATGCTGAAAAACACTCGCAGGTAACGTCTTTGTCCACGAAGCACCTGCGTCAATTGACCGCCACACACCTCCAGTCACACCGCCTGCGAGCATGATATTCGGATGATCAACATCTTGAGCGAAAGCGCGGGTGCGACCTCCAATATTATACGGACCAATTGGCGCAAATTGAAGAGAAATTTCCGTAGAAGTAATTTCCGTTTTTTTTGAGAATGATGAATGCGGGTGCGCAACCGGCAAAGTGCGAGCAAATTCAATTTCATGAATTCGGTGCATTGCCGGGAGTGTTTGAGAAATAGGATCTACTGTTTTGAGTAATTCCCATTCGAACCGTGCTGCAGGAGAATCATCACTATGCTTTTGTGGTAAAAGCTGTGCTTGGAGTGCATGTATCGGCAATGAAATCAATATGATACATGTATATTTGCAGAACAATTGATAAAAAGTAGTATTGTGCATAGACATTTGAAAAAATATTGAGAATAATAATTTCATGCAACTTACAAACATTCCTGAATATTGCAAGCAATGAACTTGAGCGAAAGACACCTAATTTGATGGATGAAATTAACAATAAAAAATATTCAGGAAATTGGGCTACTGCTTCAAAATGGTTGCTTTTGTAGACAACTACAATCGGAGAGATAGAGTAATAACTAATTATAGGTGTTGAGTTAAAGTTCTATTGGAGAAACCATAACTTTAGATCGACCGACATTCACAAATTTGTGAAAGTAAAATTTTCGTTCGTCATGGTAATAACCTATTGTTTTCATATACGGTAAAGACAATTTTATGAATTCTACACTTCTTTTTTCACTCCTATTCCTTGTCACTATTTTTCCGCTGAAGATAGCTGCACAAACGAATTTACCCCTGACAAGGACTGAAAATAGAATGCTTTTGTCCTTTCAATATCAACATCCTTTCTTCAAAAATACAAGCACTGAGTTTAAGGTGTTATCAGGTTCATACGACCTGTCGATTGTAGCACCGATAAGCCGTACACTCAGCATTGTGGGTACGCTACCGTTTGCCGGGTATTCTGCTACTTCTCCGTTATTCACTGAATCTTCCGGAGCTATTGCTAATATATCTATGGGAATTAGTAATGTGTCTGTACCTGGATATTCAATTCTAAACGTAAAAATTTTCCTACCAACAGCGCCAAGTAGGGGTATAAATTCCGGAGCTATGATGTACGGATTATACCACCGATTCTATGAACTTGAGCAGTATCTTCCCGAGGCGCTTAGCCTTCAAATACATTACTTTTATAAGAGGAATTTCAATGGACTCATGATAGGCGGGGTCATCGGTGGAACGGGGCTTATATCGACTGGTAGAAGGTCTGATGAATTAGGAATTCTTGCACGGTATGGTGTAAGTATGGGATATGAAAATAAAGATTTGCGTATCGTTGCAGAATTCTTAGGAATAGGAATTCTAACGAGAATAAGAATAACATCTCAAAATGATTTTGAACATTTTATAGCACTTAGCGGGCAATGGAGTGGCGGAAATGTCGTGAAGCCAAAGGTGAATATACATCTGCCCCTTAGCCACAATTTATCAAGAATATATGGTTGGTCGCTTATGATTGGGAGTGATGTTGTATTGCCGTGATAGACAGCGGAAACGAGGAAGTAAAAGCTCGGGGATTGTCTCTCGGGGTTTTTTTGTTAGAGATGTTAAGTTGTGTGATACTAATCAATTCGATAGATTCGTTTTACAAACATATTAATTAAGGACTAAAGCATTACGGAATTACAACACTTGGATTACATACTTACGACTAATTTCTGCATATAATTGAACACATCGACGGAGCTCAGTGTAGACAGAAATTATTGTCTGCTTATTTTAAAGCGACTTACTGCATCCAGACTTACGACTTATGACTTACTAACTTTCTACTCTCCAATTCCCCGACTTACGACTTGCGACTTTCTGACTTACAACTTTCTTCCTTTCGACTTTCCAACTTACGACTTCTGCACTCTCTGACTTCCTGACTCCCCGACTTACGACTTACGACTTTCCGACTTACGACTTGGATACTTACCACTTCTCCACCTCTCCCTCCCCGATTATCCGTATTTTTGCACTCTCAAAACCGCATTCGTTACATTTTTTAGTGAAATTCATGGATAATAAGATCATTTTTTCGATGGTGGGCGTGGGGAAAGTCCATAAGCCGAGCAAGCAAGTTTTAAAAGATATTTATCTCTCATTCTACTACGGCGCGAAAATCGGTGTGCTGGGTTTGAATGGAGCAGGGAAGTCCACATTATTAAAAATTATAGCCGGATTAGACCCCGATTATATCGGTCAAATTACTGCCAATAAAGGGATTACATTCGGTTACCTCCCACAGGAACCTCAGCTCGATCCCACCAAAACTGTTCTCGATATCGTACAAGAAGGTGCGCAGGCAACGGTAAATCTTATCAAAGAGTATGAGGAAATCGGTATGAAATTCGCCGAACCCGATGCCGATTTTGATGCATTAATCGATCGTCAGGCAAAATTACAGGAAGAAATCGACCATAAAGGCGCCTGGGATATCGATGCCCGCCTCGAAATGGCAATGGACGCATTGCGGTGTCCGCCTGGAGATGCGGTAATTGGCGTTCTTTCCGGTGGTGAAAAACGCCGAGTCGCCTTATGTCGCTTGCTCTTACAGCAGCCGGACGTGTTACTTCTCGACGAACCTACCAACCACTTGGACGCCGAAACAGTCGCATGGCTCGAAATGCACCTTGCTAAGTATGAGGGTACGATTATAGCCGTGACACATGATAGGTATTTCTTGGATAATGTAGCGGGTTGGATCCTCGAACTCGATAGAGGACAAGGAATTCCATTCGAAGGGAATTATTCGAGCTGGCTCGAGCAAAAACAAAAACGCCTTGCTTTAGAAGAAAAACAAGAATCCTCAAAACAAAAAGAACTCAAACGCGAGCTCGAATGGGTGCGGATGAGCGCCAAAGGTCGTCACGCAAAAAGCAAGGCGCGGATTTCATCCTACGAACGCATGGTCGATGAGCAACAGGAAAAGCGTAATGAAGATATCGAGATTTACATTCCACCAGGACCACGTCTTGGTAATTTGGTAATTGAGGCGAATGATATTTCGAAAGCGTTTGGCGATAAATTCTATGGTGAACATCTCTCGTTTTCGTTGCCACCGGGTGGTATAATTGGAGTTATCGGAGCGAACGGTGCCGGTAAAACGACGCTTTTCCGGATGATTACCGAACAAGAAAAGCCGGACGCGGGGACATTTAAAATTGGCGAGACTGTGAAACTTGGTTATATCGATCAAGATCGTCCGCTTGACCCCGAACTCTCAATTTGGCAAGCAATTTCCGGTGGCGATGATATTTTATATCTCGGCAATCGTGAAATGAATTCAAGGGCTTATGTAGGAAAATTTAATTTCAGCGGCACCGATCAACAGAAAAAAGTGACGATGCTTTCCGGCGGAGAGCGTAACAGGGTCCACCTTGCCAAAATGCTCAAAGAAGGCGCGAATGTACTTTTGCTCGATGAGCCGACGAATGATTTGGATCTTAATACACTGCGAGCGCTCGAAGAAGCACTTCAAAATTTCGCAGGTTGCGCTGTGGTTATCTCCCACGATAGATGGTTCTTAGATAGAATTGCAACGCATATTCTTGCATTCGAAGGAGATAGCACCGTTCGCTGGTACGACGGCAACTACACCGAATACGAAGAAGACCGCCACAAGCGCCTCGGTATAGCAGCAGACCAACCGCATCGGCTCAGCTATCGGAAGTTGACGAGGGAGTGAGTTTGTCAGTAGTAAGTCGTAAGTCTGTAAGTCGTAAGTCTGTAAGTCTGTAAGCCGGAAGTCGTAAGTCATAAGTCTGTAAGTCGTAAGTCAATTAGTTGATAATATCTTATGCAATAGTTGCCCTTTAAGTTCTTCAAGTCCCTTAAGTCCCTTAAGTCCCTTAAGTCCCTTAAAAGCCCGCAAAATACCCCCACAGGGCGGACCTCGGATAATCCCCGAAGTCCGCCCTATTTTTTGAGTTAGCAGACCAATATCCCACCAAACTACCTGAAAATTCACATACTTCTTGCACCTAACCCAAGGAATGATTATCTTCGCAGAAAAATTACGCTACTCTATAATTTATCAAAGAGTTCATTAGTTTTCATTCCACATATTTTCGAGGAAAAATTATGAAAAAATATCACTGGCTTTTGCCGCTTGTCTATCTGCTCTTCACCGCTTGCAGGAGCGATGTGACCAATCCTACTACGATTATCGACCAAGCCACAGCCCAACTTTCCGAAAGTGGCGTCAATTGTATAGCCATTGATGGTAATGCAATCTATGCCGGCACCAAAAGCGATGGAGTATTCCTCTCGACCGATAATGGCAAGACATGGGTGAAGAGAAATAAGGGGCTTGTGAGCAATAGCAATGTAAGTGCTATATCTATAAGTGGTAACGACATATTTATTGGGACTGTGCTTGGTGTATATCACTCGACGGACAGTGGGAAGCACTGGACTCCTAAGCCAATCATTAATTTATATTATGGGTCATTTTATGTGAATGCTATCGGAATTAAAGGAAATAGTATATTTACATCAATAAATTCCGGGGTGTTTTTATCGACAGATAATGGAAACAGTTGGACCAAAAAAAGCTATGGTCAAATGACTATACCATATTCGATAGCTTTTTTTAATGATAATATCTTTTTAGCGGGAGCTAATTTTGGAATATACCGTTCCTCAGACAATGGAAATAATTGGGTGCAAGCATTAGGCAAAGGCATTACTATTACTTCCCCTAATATGATTGTTGCAAATCAGAATACGTTATTTGCTAGTAATTACTACGGAGTTTACACTTCGACAGACAATGGGGATAACTGGACGAAAAAAAATTCCGCTACTACGATGACAGATGTTCGTGCAATAGCATTCAGTGGAAATACAGTAATTGCAGGCTCGTACGGCGACGGCATCTTCGTCTCCAAAGACAATGGCGAGACGTGGACGGCGAGGGAACTTGGAATCGGTAATAGATTCATCACCTCTCTTGGCATGAGCGGCAATAATCTCTATATCGGCACCGACGGCGCGGGAGTATTCAGGGCGAATGTAAGCGATTTGTAGTGCTCTCTCTCCCGAGAGTATCGCGTCCTCGCGATGCCCTCGGTTTTTGGGTTAGTAAGGTAACCGGAGCCGCCAGCGGACCGAGAACACTCAGTGATGCCCTAAGTTATGGATAAGCATAAAAAAAGGCGAGAATATTCTCGCCTTTTTCAGTTTTATGAGGAACTAACCATCACTTCACAATCTTAAACGAAGTAAAGAAATTCTTGGTTTCGGTAGCTTCGAGCAGCTTGCTATTGGTGGAAGTAAAGCCGATTTGATACACTCGTGGATTATCAAAGACCAGTTCAAAACGCCAGTACGAGGTCGTATCGCCTTTGGAAACGGTGGTAAAATAGGAGGTACGTGTTTGGCGACCTTCGCGCACGAGTTTATATTTTCTGGTTAATTTCCCGCCCATATTTGAAATGATCCGCATTTGAGTAGTATCGATCACGGCAGCGATGTCTTTTCCGGCTAAGCTTTCGGGGGTATAGTCGTAGTATCCGACCATGCAGCCGCTTTTTTTGGTATCGGCGATGTAGGCATGGAACATCGAAACACCAAAATCTGTATTAATTAACTGACTGTCGGGCTGTGGTACTTTAAATCCTAGAGGGAGGGAAATGCGAAATCTTCCATCGGTAGAATTGATAGTAGGGCGCTTGGGACGCTTGATTATGTCCTTTGAGAAAGTAACGGTAACTACAGCAAATAAAAGGACAAAGGATAGAATTGGAAGTGTAATTCGAGCAGGATTCATAATTAAAATATAAGTGAACAAAGGGACATTTAACCCACAAATTTACAACAAAAGGGAGATAAAAAGTGTTGTCAAAATACATTTGCCTTTCTACCCCAAAAAAATTAGTTTACTTTTAAAACAGAAAAATTTTGTGTATTTGAATCTTTGCCTTATTTTTGCGCTCCGTTAATGACATTCCGACTTAGCTCAGCTGGTTAGAGCATCTGACTGTTAATCAGAGGGTCCGCGGTTCAAGTCCGCGAGTCGGAGCACTCAAAAGCCCTTGCACAGTAATATGTTGCAAGGGCTTTTCTTATTTTGGGCTGATCGCTTTACGAGCGTTTGATACTCTATTTGCACCCCTTTTTTCACTCATCAGACGACGTTTCCTCCTTAAACGGACTCCTCTGCGTCCACTCCGTCTGACGGATATACTGAAAGACCGGCTTGAAAGCGCGATTAAGAATCGGACCCGAATGCCTGATATAACAGCACATCTCAAACGGTTCAGCGCCGATATTACTCTTCATCTCCATGGCAGTGCGCCCGAGAATTAGCGTCGTTTTTTTCTTCGTAATTGACGTTCTGACATCGTCGTAAAGCATGTTGAGGTAGATTGCATGCACGTTGTTGAATTCATAATTCATCCCGATTGCATGTGCTTCGCAATTCTCACCCCAGTAAATAAGCGTACAAAATCCCACCATCTCGCCATTCAGGTAATATCCAATTAATTCAAAGTCTTCCTGCATATTCAGCTTGAGCTGCAAGAGATACGTGGCGTCAAAATGATTGATCCGCACTTTTGCTTTATTCGCTACGTTCAGGTAGAGCGTTTGTATCGCCTCCAAGCTCGAAGCTATCTCCTCAGCCGTCAAACTTCGCCGCTCAAGTGCCGCACCTTTTTTGATGGTGCTGAGCGCTTTCTTTTTGTACTTTTTATTCATCGCTTTCAGGTAATCGTCGAATGTTTCCCACTCCGGACGTATCTTCACCATCATATTCGGATCGACCTTGAACCGGCGGTATTTGAACACCGACAAATGCTTCGACGCCGCAAATTCATCCTCATAAAAGTCTTTGATTAATTGCACATTGATACTGCCGCGCAATTTCTCCGCCCGCCGAATCTGATAACACGCATCGGCAAGCCCATGATACGCTTCCTCATGCGTAATGTCGGGCAAATACATAAATCCATGATTACCCGAGAGATGCGTATGGCCACAGACGAGAACCCGTAGTTTCGCCTTTTCACGGAGTGTGTTTTTGAGCTTTTGCAGGGGCTTCGTGGCGTCCTTGGGCGAACGGTAATCGGCACCCGTAAAAACGACAATATTGAAAATTGCCGCACCGACGGGTTTTTTGTCTTTGTAGAGCAGCACATACCTGCTTTGTTCGCTCTCATGAGCCGAATTCTCAATAGCAGCCAGATACGGGCGCCGCATGAGTCCCTTGCTCTCCGGCACGACGGCATGCCAGTCGTCGAGCGGCACATAGTCGATAGAGTCAAAAATTGAAATACCAAGCTTGGAAGGAGTGCGCCGCGTTTCGAGGTTATTTTTCTCGGTCTTAAGCGCTTTCAGAAAATCGTGTATTGTTTTCACGCTGTGTAGTAATTGTTAGTGAATATTGTAGGTTATGGAATTGTGCCGACGTGCTGGGCATTATCCGTTTGCAGAGGAATTGTCCTCTCATGCTACCGTGATTATTGCCCGCCTGCAAAAATACACATCGCGCGTGAAGTATCCGCCGGAATGGGAACAGCATCAAATTAAAATGGTAATTAAGACATTCGTAGAGCCCTTATAAGGGCGAAATAGTAATAGAAAACACGCATCAGAGAAACCTCAGAAGCTCCATCGGAGCGGTATTGCTCGTTGTAGAGGAGACGGCTAATGTCGCTCCGATGGAGCTTCAGCTCGTTGAATGCTTGTTTTCTATTACTATTTCGCTCCTAACGAAGCTGCTCGGCAAGCACATTAATTTTGATCCTGAAACCCTACCCGCTGGAAATTGCAAGAATAGTACTCACAATATTTTGCTAAGTTTGCAAGATAATTCACGTTTTTTCAATGCCTTGGTTGTGGAGATGCACAATGATACGGGATGTAGTTTTCATACTTTTGTTGTGTTTATTTTGTTGTGTGAGTGAAGTATATGCTCAGTTGCAAAGTAGTATGAAGCCTATAGGAGGTTATACCAAATGTGAAGTTAATGTCTATACAATAGTAGATAGTGCGATAGATGTTAAAAGCAAAAAGAAGCAAATTGTATGGAAATTCCACAAAAATGGTAATCCCAAATCTTTCCAAAGATTTAGTACGGATGGTTCTTTTACGATAATTAGCTACAATGACAAAGGCAAAAAGTCTGAAGAAGTTTCATATACTTCGAACAAAAGAGTAGAACTGAGAAGTACTTATAAATATAACTCTCATGGAGATCTAGTGCAAGATGTATTTAATACTAGCGGGAAAGTAAAGGCAACAATACGTCAAATGGCGTACCTCTATGATGATAGCGGTAGAGTGATGTCTAGTACTCTGTTAAATCCAAATGGCTCAGTAAAATCAAAAGTTGAGTTTAAATATGATGCAAATGGTAATTTAATCGAAGAAAATGGGAGTCATAGCTTTGGTAGTCGGAGAACCTTTCGCTACGATAGCAAAAACAACAAGTTAGAAGAAATTAGATTCCAGAATGATAGTTTGATAAGGTATAAGCTTCTTTATAGATATGATGAAAATTCAAGAATAACAGAGGAAGTTTTATATAATGCAAAGGAAGCAATTGATTATAAATATACATATTCGTATGATGTAAAAGGGAATAGAGTAAAAAAAAATATATATAATATCAGAGACTGGTCAGTCGGGGCTACTGAAACTATGAAATATGATGCTCTCGGGAATATTATTGAAATGAAAATGATAAATCCAACTACTTTAAAATATATGTACTTAGAATTTATCTACTCTAAATAACCCATTCACCTCCTCACCACCACCCGCTCCGTAAAAACATCACTCCCCAACTGCAAACGCAGCAGATACACGCCGTTCGGTAAATGATGTGTGGAGAGAATATACTGACTTTTAGAGTCATCGGTCGATTGACTACATACCACATTCCCAAGAATATCGGAGAGAATCAACATGCCTGTTCCATCGTGCTTATTGCCAAACTCAATGTGGAGATGATCGGCGGCAGGATTGGGCGTGATGCGCCATTTGGGGGTATTGGTTGATTCTTCTGCGGTTGTGGAACTCCTCGCTTCTGCAACTGTTACATCATCAACCCACATTGTTTGTTCGACCGGTGAACCGTCACCGATGTAGGGGGCGATCAGGAGTTGATTGAACATCATCGAAGGATTGGTAGCCGTGCGGAACATCACGCCATTCGCGTCTATCAGCAGCTTTCCATCGAACCAATATTGCACCACACCGTTTGCAATTCCTTTACCGCCTTCGATGCTATTGAGCTTGAAAAATGCTTCGATAAAATGCCACTCGTTTTTGTTATACTCGCCGGTGTTGTCAAAAGCACGCACGGTGGACTTCCATGCTTTCCCATTACGCCATTCTGAGCCGCTTTGATAGCAGTCTCCTGCGGGATAGGTGTCACCTGAGCCATTACAACCGGCGCAAGCTCGAGCTTCGGTAATTGCAGTTAAGTCTTTCTTAATATTATTTTTATCGATATTCTCACCATCCTGAAAAGCAAGCAGTGGGTAACCGTTGTTTTGTTCGACATAGAGAGTCATTTTTGTCCACGCCGGTCCGACATACTTGTCATTAAGCGTGGTGGTGATGTTAAATTCATGCGGGTGATAGGGCTTACCCGAACCAACAAAATTCGCACTATATTTCACCCAATAACTCAAATACACCGAAGCGCTCGGCGTAAATTGCCGGCGAATCGCACTACCCTGTGCCTTCGTGCCGCCCTTGCGGTAGATATACTCGGCAGCGCGTCCACCCGCGCCGTGAAATTCACTCGCCGTCGTCGGAATGGTCGCATTATCATACCACCCGCGCTGCGTGAAATTCGGATCGTCAAAAGACTCGCGGAAGAAAACAGTCTGAGCGCTAAGCATTTGACCGGTAAAGAGTACGAGGAGTAGCGCTAATTTCATCGCAGTATAGATACGAGAGTGGATTCAATGCCCGTCTCGGTCACCATCCGCAGATGATACACACCACTTGCAAGATGATTGGTCGAGATTGTCAAATGCCGAACAGGTTCGGTAATAGCTATATTCTCTACTAGATTACCAAGAATATCCGTAAGAATTATCCTGCCACGCCCTATTAGTCCATTACCCGTAATCACACAGTGCTCGTTGCAGGGATTCGGAGAAATATTCCATCCGGCACGCAGAGCTTTTTCATCATTATCCACGGCACTTGCACCCTCACGATACGGCTTAAAACTAAACGCATACGTACAGGTATCGTAGGTGAATGACTGTTCATTCATTAAGCGTAATGTTGCAGTTCCTCTGATAGTTACATCTTTCGGTACGTCTCCGGGAGGAGTGGTCTTGATAAGGTGGAAATTATAGTCTGTACGACCGGTGGATACGTCGCCCTGCGCATAAAATATCGAAAGAATGCTTTCTTTTGTATCGGGCGTGTAGTACGGATTGGGCTCAAGTGTGCAAGTCAATATAGGATATGACCACCACCTAAATGTTTCATTTCTAAAGTGAATCATCAAGTCACCGAGAAAGGGCTGTTCGGTCTGAATAGTCACCGAATCGATAAAAATACTATCGCAAAATGCAGCGGTTGAGGGAGTAAGCGGGCGAAGAGAATCAAAAAAATCAAGTATAGAGTAGGTATTATCAGCATGGAATTCATGATCGGCGTAGGCGACGCGGTACTGATAGAGCGCTTCTTTCCAAAGGTCTTCCTTAAGTCTTGAAAATTCAGGGAATAATGTTGTAAAGCGAATCGCTTTTTCAAGGGAATCGGGTAGCATTATCGGACGATGCAGCGAGTCGAGGAGACCCTTGCTTTGGAGTTCGTTGTAAAGAGCAATCGACGTTGCTTTGTTGATACCATCGACCCGTGCAAACCGTTCAGGATACAGCGGATGGAGCGTATTGAGCAGATACTCACTGCGCACGCCGCGCTTTTGGAGTGTGCGGTAATTCCCGAGCGCTTTGATCGTATTGCCGCCGATATCGTCCTCACGGTTCGCATCATTTTCGGCTGGACAGAAGATGCCGGGGATGCGGGTGGTGTCGCATATCGCAGGGCTCCCACCCGAACAGAAATTCACCCATGCGTTGAATCCGAGTGACATAGCTACACCGAGTGTATAAGCGCCGCCGACGGACATTCCAACGGCGTAGCGGGGAGTCTTTGCGGTAATTACTCCATACCCAATCAGCGAGTCTATGAGCATTTGCGTTATGGCGTGATCCATATTTTGGGATGCGTCGATCGGCAGCGCTTGCCATTGTTTGAGTCCATTGCCGTTTTGGTCGCCGCGCTCGACTTCATCGGCACTAAAGGCTAGTAGTGCGTAGCCGCGTGCGAAGGCGGCATGGCAGAATTGACGGTATTCCGTGCGGGTGACCCAGAGATTCCCGGTGCCATTGGTGAAATGATGCAAGGTGATTATTCCGATAGGTTTAGTCGGAAAGGCATACCACACTGTACGGTTCGCGCCACGGATGCGGAATTGGGTGAGAGAGAAGGGAAGTGGATTCGCATAGCGGAATTTCGCGCGGATGATCGCCTGCGAACCCCGCATAATCACCGTTGTGTGCCATTCATTCCACCGAGCGACTTCCATCGAACTCGTCGGCGATTCCCACCCGGCAAACACGCTGTCAACAGCGAATTCCTTTGCCCAAATGTGGATAGTATCGCCCTGACGATACGTGCCCGAACCATAGCCGTTGAGCACCGTCAAGGTCGCTGTCTGTGCCGAAAGAGCCGCACCGCAGCCGAGCAAACATAGTACAAGTATAATAGAAAAGCGCATACAGTATTCCTTTCTAGAAAGTTAGATGATACATTCTACCGTGCGATCATAAAACGTTCGGTCGTGAGACGGCTGCCAATCTGCGCCTGCACGACATACACACCGCTCGGAAGATTGTTGGTAGAAAAAGTAATGAGTTTTGTTGATTCTGTAATTTGTTGCGATAGAAGGAGATTACCCAAAACATCCGTTACGCGAAGAGAACCGCTGCCGGGATGCTCACCCACATACACCGATACATGGTCGGATGCAGGATTGGGATACACAGACATGGTTTCGTCGGTGAGGAGTTCATCTTCAACACCGGATAATTCCATATCAGTCGCAAATTCAAACATCGACGGCGTATTTGTCGTGGAATAAATCAGCGTTTGCGCGGTAAGAGAATCACCTGCTTCGTACATTTTTCCGCCATTATTCAAATTCACATCAAACATCGGAGAATTACTGCCACTGAGAATGATACCGATTCTGTGTCCAGGTTTGAAGGTGATACCAAGATCGTTGAGTTCGATCGTGGCAGAGTCCGGTGCATTTGGTGTGAGCAAGAGTTCGGAAGCGAGTGAACGTCGAAGTCGAAGCCGTTGAATGCCTTGCGTGAGAATAATCCACTTGCCATCAGGTTGGACATCACAAAGTCGGGCTGAGATGTCAGCGTCGGTGCGATTACACGTGAATTGTACTTTCACACGCGAAGTACCTAAAATTGCTATATCATACGTAAGCGGAGCAGTTGAATAAGCGAGTACATCTTTACGAGTAAGTAGCGATTGCACATCTTGAGGACCGGTCTCGATTGATGGGGTAGCAGGATTAAATCGTGAACCTCCAATTGTAGGCACGGGTAGCTTAGCATCTGCAGTAAGTGTATCGGGGTCAACGGCTTTTATGTTGATAGGTGGCGCTTCAAAGTGTAGTTTTTTGCCTTCGCGAAAGTAGAGTTTGGCAGTCTTGGAGCCTACATTTTGCCATGAATTGGTAGAATTCCACGAATTATCACCCATCTGATAATACTTTACGGCGGGTTCACTTTCCCAATTATTATTCTCACCACGAAGATAATAGTCAAAAAATCTCATCCCCATTTCTGTTGGCTCGCCGACGGCATTTGGAAAGTCGAGTATACCTTGCTTGGCTTGTCCGATATTGGAGTGTTGCCACGGACCGAAAAGTAGCTTGTGCTTGTATCGGACGCTTACATCGCTCTTGATAGTAATGTCTTGAAATGCACGCAGGACATCGCTCGGGAAATGGTCGAACCACCCGCTGCACATAAACATGGGCACCGAAAATTGGTCGGAATTATCGGATTGATTTTCAGACACTTTCCATACATTGTCTTTAAGGGGATGCGAAAGCACCAAGTCTTCGGTGATAAACCCTAGTCGTGCCAAACTTGAAGTATGTTCTTTGCGATAGACTCCACCATAATAAAAGTCCTCGTACTTGGTTTTGAAGTCCTTAATAAACGGTGCTGCGCACACGAGATGCGGCGGTTTTTGCGCTGCAGTCTGGAATTGAATTTGTCCTAATGCCGAGCCACCCCAGGTGCCGATTTTGCCATTGCACCAGGGTTGAATTGCCAGCCACTCTACGATATCATAGCCGTCTTGTCCGCGATTTGAGGGAGTTACATCGGCATTTTTATTGGCATAAAAGCCTCGCCAATCGACGATAACATAATTATACTTGGACGTGTCAAAGGGAATACCGGCGCCGCTTTGTCCGTCGAGATTTCGTAATGTAAGTCTGTAGATTCCTTTATTGTAAGGGGTTTGGATGAGAATTATCGGTTTGGGAGTCGTACTGTCACTCGCATACACATCAGCAAGAAGGAATTTTTTGGAAACGTCGGCGACGCGGGTGGGGATGGAGATTTCGCGATAGTTTTGAGCATTGAGGAGAGAAGCTGTCAGGAGAAAGACGATAGCGAGAATTTTCATGGAATTGCCTTCTAAAATTGAATGTAAGAATTTTGTGTGCAAATTTACGGCGCAGAGAGCAATTCGATTGCTGTTGGGTTTAGCGGGTGTAAAAATAGCTGGGGGAATGGACATTTGGATTACGGTAATTCTGTGATTAGTTAACTGTTACAGCGAAATGTTAATACCAGGAAATGGAAGTGTAATCGCATGTCATGCTGAGTTCCTAAGGGGCGGAAGCCCACCCCTATCAAAAACAATGACACAAGGCAAATACAACATAGCCCATGATTTTAATCATGGGGTCAAACGTCGCGACAAGAAGTAGTAAACCGTTTTAACGGTTTTAAAGCTGAGATTGGTTGTAATCATTTCCCCAAAGCAGATGCAACCAATGCTACGGTTTCAACCGCTTAGATACGGCATGCAGGTTAAAAAAATAACGGTTCTCTGGCAATTTTTGTGGTTGAATTGCTACAGACTCATCGTCCTCCTCAATCGCGTTAGCGATGACATATCGGTAGAGAATGAGGACGAATGCACGAGTAAGTCCCGTAGGGACGGAACCTTATAGAATTGACATATCGTCCCTACGGGACTTTGTGGCATATCAGAATCTCGTTTTCTACCAATATATCGTCCCTACGGGACTTTGGGCAACATACGATTTTTGGCATTCATCACTCCGTACCACAAAAATTGTCTGAGAACCAAAATAACTCAACTATTATCATTATGTTAGCTATATGGTAGAATGAAGAATATTCAATGTGTCATTAGCAGCTTGTTTCAGCATCTCCGCCTGCAGGAGGCACGAGCACGACCATTCAGCCACGGGGATCCTGAAATAAATTCAGGATGACAGACGGTAAAAAATCTCGCGAGAGTACTATTTCTGATACACCACAAAAATTATGAGAGAACCCTATTTTCTTAAGCAAATCTTAAGATTCACCCAAGGATTCCTGAAACCGTGTGCCCGTAATTTTGCACCGTAAATAACATTTAAGTATTCATTCAGGAAACATAATGAAAAAAACACTCGCTCTCGCACTCGTCGCACTCGCATCCATTGCCTTGCTTGATGCATGCAGCAAAAATACTCCGGCCGCTGACAGTATGCAGAAACCGAAGACTCCTGCAACCTCGCAGACTTCGGCGCAACAAGCCGTTCCTGCCGCCAACGAAAACAACGATAAAGACGATGATGAATCTGAGGAAGGAGAATCGAATCGCGGAACCGCCGCCGTTACGGCACCGACTACTGCACCAATTACCGCACCACCACTCGGTGACGGCAAGACGCTCAACAATCAAAACATGCTCGACGCGGTGAGGGGTGAATTTACGGCAAGTGCCAAATATGCTGCCTACGCTAAGAAAGCCGAAGCCGAAGGATACCATGAAATTGCGCTGCTTTTCAAGGCTGCATCGAGAGCGGAGTTGATTCATGCAAATAATCACACAGCCGTACTTGAAGAGGCAGGACAGCGTATTCCGCCCTTCACGCCGAGTTTTACGGTGAAATCCACGAAGGAGAATTTGGATGATGCCATTGCATCTGAAGGATATGAAAGTACCACGATGTACCCCGAATTCCTGAAAAATGCCAATGCAGCCGGCAATCAACTCTCGCTGATGAGCTTGAATTATGCCTACAAAACAGAGAAAAAGCACAAGCCGCTCTACGAAAAAGCGCTCCTCGCCCTACAGAATAATACCGTCAAAACGCTGCCGAAGAGTTATCTGATATGTCAGACCTGCGGCAATACGTATGAGTCCACATCCCCAAAACGCTGCGGCATTTCTATGACGAGCGCCGATAAATTTATCACGATTTCCGGTCGTGTGTAACGTGTTCGTAGCCCGGAACCGCACCTGCGCTCCCGGGCTACTTGCTGCCCCCTTTAATTACTATTCCAATATGTACTATTTTTGTTCTATAAAACTATGTTAACAGCAACGCATCTTCATGCCATGATTATCCACTTTCCGATCGCACTCCTCATGGCGGGGTTTTTATCGGAAATCGTTTCGGTGGTGACCAAGAAAGAATTTTTTAAAAGTGTGGCGTTCTATCTGCTTCTCCTCGGAGCACTTGGCGCAATTGCTGCCTATATCAGCGGCGGCTATGCAGGTGAAGGAATTGAGGAGGGACCACTCGAAGGTCCAATCGAACTCCACGAAGAAGCCGCATTGATTACGCTCTGGCTTTCGATTATTACAGCACTCTTTCGGGTGGGAATACATTTCTTCAAATACGAAAAACCATGGGCGAAATGGGCAGGCGTTCTGCTCTTTACCCTGCTGGTTGGTTCGATCGCCCGCACGGGATATTTAGGCGGGGAATTAGTGTATAGTCATGGCGCAGGAGTGCAATTATCGATCCCCGGCGTGACGGCTCCGGCTGCTGCTGATAATGATGATTAGTAGTATTGTCGCTCTGGGGCGGTGAAGCTGTTTCAGGAAATAAATTATTGAAGTAGATAGGGTTTCCGCAATGGAACGAGTGAAACTTCAGGTAGCTCCACTAGGAGCGAAATCTTAATAGAAAATCGACGATTCGTTGAAACAAAGCTCCGTAGGAGCGACATACATACGTCGATTCCACCACCTATATCGCTCCGATGGAGCTTCTATGAGTTTTTGGACCTTTTACGATTAATATTTCGCCCTTACAGGGCTACCTGAATGAATTATTTACCATCGGAAATTTTAATGCGGAAACCCAATTGAAATAGAGACGTTACTGAAAAAGACTTGCAGTCAACCTGCGAATTCATAATTACCCAAGAACTATGCGAGTATTAATCATCGAAGACGAGGCATCGATTGCGAATTTTGTACGCGACGGACTCCAGGAAGAAGGGTTCGCCGTCGATGTCGCCGCCAATGGCAAAGAAGGCATGCAGCTTGCGCTGATGAACCTCCATGAATATGATATTATCCTTCTCGATTGGATGCTCCCCGGCGTGAGCGGGATTGAAATTTGCCGCGCCATTCGGCAGGAGAATCGGTTCATTCCGATTATCTTTCTCACGGCGAAGGATACGGTCGATGATGCTGTTTTTGGCTTGCAGACGGGCGCGAATGATTATATCCGCAAGCCATTTTCATTTGAAGAATTACTGGCGCGGATACGGGTACTGCTACGTTCGAAAGAGAATGAAATTGTTGAATTTACGGCAGCAGGTATCACGCTCAATGTAGAAAAACACACCGTTACGAGTCATGCACGTTCGGTCGAGCTCACGCAGAAGGAATTTGCCTTACTCGAGTATTTACTGCGGAATAAAGGCAGCGTCTGCCGGCGAACCCGTATCATTGAAAAAGTATGGGATATTCATTTTGACTATGATAATTCCGTGATTGATGTCTATATCAATGCACTGCGGCGGAAATTGGACACTCCCGGCGCGCCGTCGGTGATTACAACCGTTCGCGGAGTTGGATATAAAATTGACGGATGAAATTCTCTACTTCTACCATGACCCTGAAATTCAAAAGCAGAATCGCACTCTTTAATACACTCGCCGTGGCGGTAACGACGCTTGTGGTGTTTGTGGTGATGTACGCCGTCGTCGGTCAGGCTTCGTACGCGCATCTTGATGATGATCTTCTCGTCGAAAAAGAAGAGGTATTCAGCAATCTTGACTGGTATCGTGACTCAATAATTATCAATAAAATGCCCGAGTGGGACGAAGCCGAACATAATAAAATAGAAGTAAATCCAACGTTTTTGCAAATTGTCGATACCAAGGGCAATCTGATATTCCACTCATCAAATCTCGTCAAAGAACATCTGTTTTTCGCCGGGAATAATCAATCCGATCTCTTCTATAATAGTGTCATCGGCACGCAGAATATCCGTGCGGGGCAATTCCCAATTCGCAATGAAAGTGGCATAATTATCGGTCAGTTATCGATAGCAATTTCCCGGCAGGAGTCGTTTGCGATGCTGAGTAGTCTGCTGTGGGTGCTTTGTGTGGCCTTCCCGCTTGTTCTGTTGGTGCAATTTGCTGCGTCCTCTCTCGCCGCTTCCAAGTCGATCGCGCCTGTCCATCAGCTTATCCGAACAGCTTCAACGATCGGCGACTCGAACATCGGTACCCGTATAGAGCTACCTAAGCGGAAGGACGAATTATACCTGCTCACCGCAACGATCAACGACCTGCTCGCGCGGATTGAAACAAGTTTGGCGCAGCAAAAACAGTTCACCAGTGATGCTTCTCATGAAATACGCACGCCCCTTGCAGCAATTCGCGGTACGCTCGAAGTGCTCATCCGCAAGCCGCGCACGCAGGAAGTGTATGAAGATAAAATAGCAGATATTATCACGCAGGTCGATCGCCTGCATTCCTTGCTTGATCAATTACTCCATATTGCCCGGCTCGACTCACCGGAGACGAGCGCCAAAAAAGAAAACGTCGAACTCGCTACAATCACCAACGGAGTAGTTGAAAAATTACGTGAACATGCTGAATTTAAAGGAATTATCATAAAATTGAATATACCTTCGGGCACCTATGTTACGGGCGATAAACTCTACCTCGAACTCATCCTCGAAAATCTCCTGAGCAATGCTATTAAGTACGGGAAAGAACAGGGGACTATCCGTATAGAATGGGAGGAAGCCACTCGCACACTCAACGTAATAGACGACGGCATAGGTATCGCAGCCGAAGACCTGCCGCATATCTTTGATCGGTTTTATCGCACCGACAAGTCACGGAGTTCGACCATCAAGGGGAATGGACTCGGACTCGCCATTGTTAAAAAGCTCTGTGATTTGCAGCAAATCCTTATTAGTGTTGAGAGTACAAGCGGTACAGGCACTACCTTTTCGATGAAGTTTGATCGGTAATGATCCACCTCATTCCATCCCGATAATGACAGTGAAAATTTCTTGGCTACTCCAAGAGAATTCCGTAAGTTACTGTTGAAATTTAACTTCATTTATTACATTCTCAAAGGGCTCTACAGTATGGCAGAATATCCTTACCCGGTCGAAGAAGGTCGTCGTGACATTCTCATCAGCATTATTCTTACAATACTTACATGTGGGATTTACGGTTTATTCTGGCAACGGTGGCAGATGGCTACCATCAATGCCTGGCAAGGAAGGGAAGAGTTTGACTTCTGGAAATGGTTTTTCATTTCCATTATAACCTGCGGTATATATTATATTTACATCGAATACAAAATGGCGGAAGCAATCAACAGAATCCAGCAAGAGCGTGGATTAACAGTTAATACTAATCTCCCGCTTATCTGCCTATTGGTCACGGTCTTCGGCTTCGGAGTCGTCTCAAGCGCCATTCAACAAAGCGAGATGAATAATTGGTATCCGGAAGTAGGGTAGTACACCCTCGCCGACAGATCCCAAGCAAACATTGCTAGCCCATGATACTCAACTATCATGGGCTAGCGTATTGATGAGATATGGGGATGGTTGATTGAATGAGTTATCAATAGAAGTAGTGTGAAAGGCTACTGATGTAAGCTTGCCAATTTATACTTGAAACTAGACGGCTTAATTTTCAAAAACAAGAGATGGAAAATTTTAAAACCATTTTAAAAAAAGATGCTTAGTTTCAATTACTATTGTAATTCTAAGCTATCTTTTTGTCTATTACAGTAGAATATTGGTTCCAAAGCAACAAATGAAAGAAATAAATCAAAAGTTGCACAAGTTCAGTCGCCTACCGTTAACTACCCTTGTGCTATTTAATCACTATCAACATCGTACAAACATCGATTCTTGTATTGGAATAGAGAACGTTTATTGGTAATTTTGCCTGGTATTTTTCTAAACACCAATTTTCATTATTTATTACATGTTGCTTATTGACCTATAAATTTGTCGAATTTTTCACCATTTATTTTCTACCATGAATCTACCAAGATATCTATATGCTTCCGAAGAAACATTTTCAGTTTATGAGTTTACGAGTATTGGTCCGAAAGGACCAATAAAAAAAATCGTTCAGTTTGATCAAACTAGTACAGAGAATGTATTTAATCTTGCATTTGGGGATGCTGATGATGCAAAATTAGTTTTGAATGACCTGTCGATTTCGAATAATGGCGATAGTATAAAGGTTCTCGTAACTGTTGCCTCTATTGTGAACTCTTTTATGGTAAAACACCCCAATGCTTGGATTTTTGCAACAGGAAGTACAGCAGCAAGAACGCGGCTTTATAGAATGGGAATTGCAAATAATTTAGAAGAAATTACGGAAGATTATGTCGTATTTGGATTGTTAGAGAATGGGATATGGACGGAGTTTGTGAGAGGTAAAGACTACAACGCATTTTTATTCACAAAAAAAGGGAATCAATCATGACCATAGAAGAGCTCAATGCATCGAACATACCAATTATAGTTTTCGATAAGAAATTAGAACAATTACGCGACAAATCGCTTTTTCCGGAAAAGCTGGCAAAAGCCAATGAAATTCTCTTGAGCGTCGGAATGCCGAAGGAATATTATGAGTCCAACGGTACATCAGCAGTGAGGTCAGCCGGGGCAAATGATACTGTAGAATAAGTATCTTACACGAAAACGAATGGTAAAGTAAACACTTGCTGCTTATTTGGGCTTTCGTGGTAGGTCAATACCTCAATCTCGACGACAACTGAAATTATACAGATACCGTCGATTGTATTTATTACAAACTCTTTGCCGCTCTCGGGTAATCGATCAGCAAATAAATGCGAGATGACTTTGGTGTCACAATTAAAAAGTTCTGTCCCATTCTTTGCGAGCTCGTTTAGTGTGTTTTTCGAATGAGTCTGCTTCTTCTTTCGTGAATATTTCAGCAAAATCAGACATCTTTTTTTGAGGTGGTTTTGTCTCAGGTATAGGGGAAATGGCAACGCTTTTTGCTTCTTCTTCAATGTAAAAAAGTCAATGAACCTGTTTACCCAAATATTCTTTAGGCAAAGAAACATGGAGATCAAAAGATTCTTGTTGCGGCGTGATTACTTGTAATACCATAGTGCGTTAATAGGTTGATGTTCAAACAATTTATACCCTCGTTACAATAGCAAACATACTATAAAAAACGGTAGTATTTTATCAACTTCCTCACTCCTGCATCGCACCCACCAAACGCTCCAAAAATGTAATTGCCTCCTCACGACTTTTAATCGGCGCTTCGAGAAATACTTTCGGCGATTTCTGCACGAATCGTGCGCCCGGAATCGAACCTACAAAAGCAGCAAGCGGCATGAATAAGAGTTCGTAATACGATGTATTCGTCTCGGGCGGTAATTCTGCCGTAAGCAAATTATTCTTAAAGACCAACCTCGTAAATCCTGTTTCTAATGCCGCCACCCTGAGACGCACCGCAAAAATCAAATTCTCCGCCTCCGCCGGCAAGCGTCCGTAGCGGTCGCGGAGTTCGCTCGTGATGTTGAGGAGTTCCGTCTCCGAACGTACTAAATACAACCGCTTGTAGAATTCATACCGCTCCGTATCAGCAGATACGTAACTTGTAGGTAATAAAGCATCTGCACCGATTTCGACGGCTACTTCTTCGTTGGTGAATGACCGTTTTTTTGTCACATCTTTCTCGTGGAATAGTTCGCTGAATTCTTCCGTTCGGAGTTCGTTCACTGCTTCATCGAGAATTTTTTGGTATAATTCAAAACCCATTTCAGCAATAAATCCGCTTTGTTCTGCGCCGAGCAGATTCCCCGCACCGCGAATTTCCATATCGCGCATTGCAAGCTGAAAGCCACTGCCGAGATCGGTATTTTCCTCCAATGCCTGCAAACGCCGGAGAGCAGTTCGCGAGAGCGTTTTGACCGGTGGCACAATGAGCATCGAGTAAGCTTGTGTATTTGAACGCCCGACCCGGCCGCGTAATTGGTAAAGTTCCGCAAGACCAAAATTATCTGCGTTAAAAATGAAAATTGTATTTGCATTCGGAATGTCGAGTCCGGATTCGATGATTTTCGTACAGAGCAAAACATCAAATTTCCGTTCAAGGAATTTCTCCATAACGTCTTCGAGCTTATCGGTTTCCATCTGTCCATGGGCTATCCCGCACCTAATCGATGGCACAAGCTGCACGAGCTGTTCGTGTAATTTCGTGAGAATTGAAATTTTATCACTCACAAAATAAATCTGTCCGCCTCGCTCAAGCTCGCGCAGAAGATGCTCAAGAATTTTGTCATCGCTCCATTCTGAAATCGTCGTGCTGATTGGCAGACGATTCCTCGGAGGAGTTTCAATTATACTCAAGTCACGCGCCCCCATGAGTGAGAAATTCAATGTACGTGGAATAGGTGTCGCCGTGAGTGTGAGGGTATCGACCGTTACCCGCATCGAACGTAATTTCTCCTTCGCCGTCACACCAAACTTCTGTTCTTCGTCGATGATTAATAGTCCTAAATTCTTAAAATTCAAATCTTTGCTGAGTATTCTATGCGTTCCGATGAGAATATCAACAGCTCCGGTTCTCACCTTTTCAAGCACTTCTTTTTGTTCGGCCGGTGAACGAAACCGTGACAGCACATCCACATTCACCGGATAGCGGTGAAGTCGATCGGTAAACGTCAGAAAATGCTGCTGCGCGAGAATGGTAGTCGGCACGAGCACGGCGACTTGCTTGCCATTTTGTGCGGCTTTGAAGGCAGCGCGCACGGCGACTTCCGTCTTGCCGAAACCCACATCGCCGCAGACGAGGCGGTCCATCGGCGTCTGAGATTCCATATCAACTTTTACTTCTGCAGTCGCTTTAGACTGATCCGGCGTATCCTCGTAAATAAAGGATGCTTCGAATTCTTTCTGCCAATTGGTATCCGCCGGAAATGCATAGCCGGGCTGGGCTTTACGCTCTGCATAAAGGCGGATTAATTCTCGGGCTATGTCCTTGAGCTTTTTCTTGGAGCGTGCTTTTTTACGTTCCCACTCGGCCGAACCGAGCTTGCTGAGTTTCGGAGCTGCGTCTTCGCTACCCGAGTATTTTTGAATCTTATGGATATGATTTAAATGCACATAGAGCACATCGCCGCCTTCATATATCACGCGCGCGCAGTCCTGCTTGCTCCCGGCAATGGTAATCGTCTCGAGTCCGTCGAATTTCCCGACGCCTTTATCGACATGCACCACATAATCACCGCGCCGAAGCTGAGCGAGTTCGCGGAGGGTAATTCCTGTAAATTGCTTACCCTTTTTATTAGTCTGAAAATGCCGCCGCTCGAATAATTGATGTTCGGTAAAGAAAGCAAGCTTTTCATCCGGCAGAATAAACCCCTTGGCAAGCGTTTTATCAACCCATGAAATTGACCTCAAGGTCTGTGACGGCGAGGCAAGCGGCAGTTCGTTTTCTTCGTCGTCAATCTCCATCGCGCTTGTGACTAAGTCGTGGAGACGCTTGGAGTTCACACTGCCTTCTGCCGAAAGGAATATCCGCGATTTATTCGTTGCAATCATCCGTAGTTCCAGGCACAAACGTTGCACCGATGCCGAAAGCGCGGGCTGATAAGCAGACTTGACAGACACATCGGCATCTCCAAGTCCATTCATCGAAAGTATAGTCCAGCCCGAAAATTTTGCTTCCCAATCCATGATACCCAGTTTTTCAAATTTCGCGGCGCACTGTTCAGGAGAATCGACGACAAGGAGCGAACCTTCCGGAAAATAGTCCAGCACTGACGACTCAAACGGTGTATCGCCATGCTGAAACAAATCGGCAATAAATTCCAGGGAGAGATGTTCGCGGATACTCCGTTGCGACAGCGGGTCGAATTCTCTAATCGAATCAATGACATCACCCCAGAATTCCACACGAATTGGCGCAGACCAGCCGAGCGGAAAAACATCGACAATACCACCGCGTACAGCCATATCACCTTGATTTTCCACGAAATCCTTGCGGTCGAAACCATGAAGCGAGAGTGTTGTGGTGAATTGATTAAAGGGTAATTTCCCGCCGCGCTCGAGGTGAATTCGATTCGTCGTCACATCGTTCGGACGGGGCACGGTGAAGGTGAGGCATTCGGGCGAACCGACAGCGATGCAGGATGCATTATTCTCCACCATCGCAAGTGAGTCGATAACGGCTATGATCTTCTCATCAAGCTGTTCGGAGGAGTAATGGAGTTTTTTATCGGGTTCGGCAAAGAGCGCTGTAAATTGTTCGCCTACAAGGGAATTGAGATCGTAGAGCCATTCGAGGGCTTCTTCTTTGGAGTCAGCGAGAACGAAGACGCGCTTTTGATGTGCGCGCCAGAGGGCAGCGACGGTTAGCGCGCGGAGTGAACCGGACAGTGTTTTGACGGCGACGTGCGAGCCGGTCGCGGCTAGGCGCTCAGAAAGCGAGCGGATAAAAGCGGCAGAATCGAGGCGGCGCAGGAGCGGTTCGAACGGAGTATCAGGGGTCTGCATACGGGAAAGGATAGTTTTTTTTACTTGCAAATTAAGTCGAATCGGTGAATTGGGAATGCTGATAATTACCAAGTCTGTAATTATAGATACGGCACATGACTGAATTTCAGAATATTTCTACAATAATTGATCTATAATCTCAATAGAAATGAGCGTTACAACCAATTAGATAGTATAAAGTTAGCTTTACAAGGTAGAATGTATAATTACAATGATTGCATTAAAAGTTTTTCATCAATGGTAAGGTTGAACAGTTATCATGAGTCGTAGCATCACGTGGCAATAGAAATTTACCACCTGAATAACCGAATCAGACAGCCGATGTACTACTTATAGTACCAATTTATTATACCAATTTTCTGGAGGTTTTATGAACCGAATTATGTTCCTTTTTGCTGCTTTAATTGTATTCAGCACAGCAGTATTCAATCCCGGGCAATCAATTGCTCAAACCAATATCTTCCCATCCTATTACGAGGACTTTGAGAATGGAGACGGTGGCTGGAATGTCACCGGTTCAAATGCTTCGTGGCAGCTCGGATACCCGTCAGCCGGCGATATTTACTCTACTGCGAGCGGCTCATATTCTTGGGTGACAAATCTTTACGGCCCTTATAATGCGAATGAAACATCGTATTTAGAGTCCCCGGTGTTTGATATGTCGTGTTTTGCAAGTGATCCGTATATTGGATTTAGCCATGTGTATTTCCTTGAAGATAACTACGACTTCCATTGGTTAGAAATTTCTATTGATGGAGGTGCATGGACACAAGTTGGAAGTTCAAGTTCCGGTGGTAGTGGATGGTATCAGCCATGGTACGACGGAAATACGGGTAATACCTACGATGTATGGGGTGGCTATTACTACTATAATGGTGGATGGGAGTATGCTGAGCATATACTTTCCGGCGCTGCGGGCAGCAATAATGTTCGTCTTCGCTTTGTAATGCAATCAGATGGATATGTTGAATATGAAGGTGTCGGTATTGATGATATTCAGATTTTCTTGCCCGGTGCAAATATCAACCCTCCGAGTCTTTCCAATCCTGCCGATAATGCTGTCAATGTCTTAACTGCACCAACACTTACCTGGCAGACAGCAGCATGTGCTGATAACTATCGTCTTCAAGTATCCACATCACCGACGTTTGCCGGTACAATTTTCAATCAGATCATAGTCGGCACATCACAGAATATAACCGGACTTGGCTTCTCTACGACGTACTACTGGAGAGTCAATTCCAATAAAGACGCGATGACGAGCTCATGGTCACCTGTTTATACCTTTACCACCGTAGCGCCACCGCCTACTGTTCCCACACATCAAATACCTGCTAATGGCGCAATAGGAATTGCCACCATGTATTCTTCCGTTCAATGGAACGCATCACCAGGTGCCACACTGTATCGTGTACAAGTATCGACAGACAATACATTTACAACGACATTAATTGATAATTCCAGCGCGGCTAGCTTTGCTGTATTGCCGACGTTACCGAATTTTACGACCTACTATTGGCGTGTCAATGCTTCGAATATTAGCGGGACGAGTGCTTGGTCGTCTCCTTGGAGCTTCAGAACAGTGCTTGCACCGGCAGTTTTAACCTTGCCGAACGATAATGAAGTTTCTCTTTCACTCCCGACAACACTTGTATGGCAATCAGTTCAAGGGATCGATATTTATCAAATTCAAATCGCAACAGATGAGAATTTCACTCAAATAATAGAAGATGTGTCGAATATTCAACAATCGAGATATCAGGCAAATAATCTAACTAATAATGTGGTGTATTACTGGCGTGTGAAGCTTTTTGCTCCTGATGGAGAGCCAAGTAATTGGTCATCAGTCAGAAAATTCACTACTATTATTGCATCACCTGTACTTGCATTACCTTATGATGGTATTCAAGACTTATCGAAGTCCACCATGCTTTCTTGGAGCGCAGTATCGGGAGATGTTCAATATAGATTGCAAGTCTCTACTGATATGAGCTTTATCAAGAATATCATGATAGATATGATGACACCATCAATATCAACTGTAGTTTCAGGTCTGGCAGGAAATACTATTTACTACTGGAGAGTACAAGCAGGTAGCCCTACAGCAGGTACGAGCGGCTGGTCATCAATTCGGTCATTCTCGACAGTGGTCGATGCAACGGTAGCTGAGTTACCTTTGGATAATGCAAATTCTCTTGTATTCCCAATTACAATGCAATGGGCAAGTCGTGGCGATAAAGTGCAGTATGATTTGCAAATTGCTACCGATGCAGGATTTAAAACAGTGATTGCTGACATTGCTAGACTCACCGGTGTGTCAACTGAAGTCGGACTTTATGATGGCTTACAATACAACACTACCTATTTCTGGAGAGTGAGACCATTAAGCAACACCAACGTCACGATTAATTGGTCACCCGTGAGGAGCTTCCGTACGGCAATTGCCAAGACTGCTCTTCAGACACCGGCTAACTATTCCGGGAATCAACCCAAGAACACACAGCTTACGTGGAAAGTATCATCCGGCGCAATGACCTATCGGGTGCAAGTATCTACAGAAAAGTCATTTGTCACTACAGTCGCAGACCAAGCCGGTGTGGTGAATCCAAACTATACTGTGTCTGACCTCGGAACTAATCAAACGTATTTCTGGCGAGTCATGGCTGAAAGTACGGATAATGGAGTCGGTTCATGGTCGGATATTTGGCAGTTCAGCACAGGCGAAGCGGCTGCGGCTACTCCAATGCTTCAAACTCCAGTAAACAACAAGAAAAACCAACTACCGGTGATTGATTTTACGTGGGAAACTGCAGTGAATGCGATTTCCTATCGACTTCAAATCTCGAAAGAAATGTCGTTTGCTTCGACAGTTCTCGACAAAAGTAATCTTGTCGTTACGTCATTCAACAGCAGTGGGTTACAGCCAAATACAACGTATTATTGGAGAGTAAGTGCTTCGAATACTGTGGGCGAAAGTCCTTGGTCGGAAGTGTGGAACTTTACCCTCGTACCTACTGCGCCGGCGATGCCGTCACTCTTTAGTCCTGCTGACAGAGCAATCAATCAATCAAGAAGTACATTATTAAAATGGACTGCTCCATCCAATGGCGGTGCGGTAGAGAAATACCAAATTCAGGTATCTGAAATGATGGATTTCAGTACGCTTGTTGCAAATGAAACAGTATCAACAGCTACAGCATTTTCGCTAACAAATCTCAAATACAAAACAGTCTATTACTGGAGAGTATCTGCTGACAACGCAGGCGGAAATACATGGTCTGAGACATGGAGCTTTACGACTGAAGAATCTTCAGCTGTGGATGAACCTAGTACCGGTGAATTTGCAATGCAACTCTTTCCTAACCCGACTCAGCATACAGCATCGATACAATTCGCAGTTGGAGAGAATTCATCAGCTTCACTTGTAATTACAAATGCAGTTGGAATCCCTGTCTATTCATCGACTTCGGTGGGACTCTCAGCCGATGATCATACTGTATTGTGGCTTGCAAACGAGGTAGCAAGCGGTGTGTATTTTGTACGATTAACGATAAATGGAATTTCACAAAATGCAACAGTAACGGTAGTGAAGTAATTTCACTGAGTTATAAAGTAAGCGCCTTTGTTATGTAGATAACAAAGGCGTTTTTTATTTATGAGTGAATTCCATGAACCGACAGGAACTTTTAGAATTGAAAGCAGGACTTATATACAGCATTACCTACCACAGGTTGTAGCATTGCGCGAATCTCCGTATTTTTGGTGCTGTCAATTCAATTTCTATCATTTATTTATAGGGGAATAGAACAATGGACGAAATTACTACGAATGAGCCGGAGTCAAATGACAATGTTCCGGAAGAACAAGCATCATTATTTAGCGGGTTTATTGATATCTTTTCAGCACCTTGGGAAATTGGAAGAAGAGCCATACGTTCACCTCTCAAAGTAGTACTCTTTGCTATCTTATTAGAAGCATTGAGCATTACAGCTGTTAGTTATTTTTATTCTACCAGCCCGGGGATTCGAAAGGAATCCTATCAGATGCAAGCTAAAATGATAGATAAAATGGCTCAAAGCCCTAATTTCCCGAAAGAAAAATTACCTGAACAGTACGAGAATATTGAGAAACAATTAGATTTTAATCCGACACGATCACTTGGTATGGGGATACTGACCGGTGGAGCAGTGATTTTTGGACTAGGGTTTTTATTATGGATTTCTCATAGAATTTTTACATCCGATCCAATCAATTACATGCATCTCTTAGCACTCCTAAGCTACGCAACATCAATAAGTTTTGTTGGTAATATTATTGGTGCACTCATGCAGTTTTTTGGCGATTCGATGCGCATAGCTCCCGGACTGGGATTCTTAGCTCCTGCAGATGATGTTGGCTTGCTCAGCTTACTCTCTCGAATAAATATCTTTACAATTTGGTATTATGCAGCAGTTGGAATTGCTATTGCCTCCGCAGCTGCATTACCAAAAAATACAGGAATTATTATTAGTGGGATTGTCTATACATTCACCATGCTGGTACTCTGGGGTATCATGCAGCTCATGTCAATGATTTTTGGATAATATAGTACGAGCAAGCTCAGCCATGAATAGGAATGAGTAAACTCAAAACTTTAGATTTGGATATAATCAGCAGGGTAGAATCATCCTTTACAACTATCAATCATCTATGGAAAATACGGTACTTACCGAATTACATGAACGTCACTTGGCTAATGGTCTGCATGTCGTGGTCGCACCCAATCACAAAGCACCTGTTGTGTGCGTGACCGTGGGCTATAAAGTGGGCTCCAAGGACGAACTCCCCACCAAGAATGGATTTGCACATTTATTCGAACATCTCATGTTCGACGGCTCGACCAATGTCGCTCGTGGCGATTATTTCAAAATTGCAGCCGGCGCAGGCGGTAGCCCGAATGCTTATACAGCGTATGACCAGACTGTGTATCATATTACCGTACCTGCCCATCAGACCGAACTCGCTATGTGGCTCGAGTCGGATAGAATGATGCAGTTCGGCGTGCAGGAAATCGGACTCGAAACACAAAAACGCGTCGTGCTCGAAGAAATGTCGCAAGTCGTGGAGAATCAACCGTATGGGATATGGCGTACCAAACAGGCAGAGATCGCTTACTCTCCTGATTGTTCACATAGTTGGGAAATTATCGGTAGCCGTGAGCACATAGCCGGCGCTACAATGCAGGATGTCCAGGAGTTCTTCTCAATGTATTACCGTCCGAATAATGCAGTGCTGACCATCGCCGGAGATATTACTCCCGGTGACGCTTTCACTCTTGCCGAAAAGTATTTCTCTGATATTCCGCGTGGTGATAAGCCTATACGTCGTAATGTAGTAACGCCTGAAATGCGGCTTGGCAATCGTTCTGTCGTAGTCGAAGATAATGTGCCGTTACCGGCAGTCTATATGTCATTTCATACCGATGGATTTTTGGATAAAAGAGCTGTTCGTGCCGATATACTGGCAGGAATCATAGGCGAAGGTAGGAGTTCAAGATTCTACAAATCACTCGTTTATAATCGCCAAATCGCTTCTTCTGCCTTTGCATTTGCCGATCAAAGGGAATTGTCGTCGCTCTTTACGATATCGGCGACTGCTGCTTCGCCGGATATTACTTGTGATGAGTTAAGTGCCGCTCTTTTGGCAGAATTAACGGAAGTAATCGAAAACGGCATCACAGAAACAGAAATTCTCAAAGCTAGAAATTCCCTCAAAACTGGCATATCATATCCTTTGCAAACTGCTACAGGAGTTGCAGATACCGTCACCCAACAGACACTGTTTTGGAATGATCCATTCCGAATAAACACTGCGCTTTCACGTTTCTCTGCATATTCAGCTAAGGATATTCAGGACTATGCTCGTGAAATTATTCGTCCTGAAAATATGGTGCGCGTTGATATTATTCCTGCAGGCTGAGGGAGCAATGAGATAATTCATTTGAAAAGCGGAATGACGCTGTGAAGGATTTTCGCATCGTTCATTCCGCTTTTTTATTCCAATACGGCTTGGAGTACACTACGTTCATTACCCAATTAATCTTTGTATTTTTGTTCTAATCTCAATCTCAATTCCGACATAATTCCCTTTGCTTTCGTATGGATTCAACCTACACCCCGCCTGATGAACTGACACCGCAGATTCCCCGTATCCGATTGAAAACATACATGTTGCATTTGTTGTTGTTTGTATTGACTATAGCCGCAACATCAATTTCAGGAACTACTTGGGCAGGGAAAGATTATACAGAAATTATGAATTGGCATTACGGTCTCACGTATTCTTTGCTCCTGATGGCATTTCTTACTGCACATGAATTTGGGCATTATTTCGCTGCCCGCTATCATAAAGTTGATGCTTCTCTTCCCTACTTTATACCGATGCCGGTGCCGATATTATCTCCGTTCGGGACATTTGGAGCGTATATCAAGACGCGAACGCCGATTATGAGTCGCAAAGCACTCTTTGACATTGGTTCAGCAGGACCTCTCGCAGGATTTGTGGTGTGTTTTATTATACTGTGCGTAGGATTTTTAAATCTCCCACCGAAAGAATTTCTCTATACAATTCACCCTGAATTCCTCCTCAATGGAGGTGAACCAATTCCGTATGGTTTGCATTTTGGGACGACAATGCTCTACGATTTAACAGCATCGATCTTGGCACCAACGAATGCATATTTACCACCAATGAATGAAATGTATCACTATCCATTTCTATGTGTAGGTTGGTTCGGAATGTTTGTCACAGCCCTGAATATGCTCCCGATGGGACAGCTTGACGGTGGGCATGTGGTGTATGCAATGTTCGGCAAACGCCAAAAACTCATTTCCCGTATTTTCTGGTGGATCCTTCTCATCATCGGTATGGGTTCATTTGTTGAAATAATTGTCGATTCCATGGAAATTCAAGTACTGAACTACGCGCCGTCGAGTAGATTACTTGACGCGATTGAATGGATCAAAATCAATGGAGCCTGGTATTTCACAGGGTGGAACGGTTGGATGTTTTGGGTGATAATTACACGATTTTTTATAAAACTTGACCATCCGCCGATACGAACAGGTAAGCGGAAAATCGGCACTCTACGAATGATTGTAGGTTGGGTTACTATTTTGATATTTGTTCTAAGCTTTTCATTTACAGGTATTTATTATAAACCTGTACCGACAGGCAAAGATTCAAGCGGAATAATGAAGCTCATCGAGAAAACCTTCCCATAGTCCTAAGAATTTCAATGAATGACAATGAGAATCTTCAATACTCATTCCATGCAGCACAATGATTACTTACTCAATAGATGAACTTTTCGACGGTATTCGTGCAGGAAATAGGCGTTTACTTGCGAAAGCAATATCCCTCATAGAGAGTGAACGTGAAGCAGACAGAGTGATCGCGCAAGACCTTCTGACAAAGGTACTTCCATTCACAGGGAAATCTCAACGTATTGGAATTACCGGCGCTCCCGGCGTAGGCAAAAGTACATTTATTGAGTCGTTTGGGTTGCATGTGATATCGAAAGGACACACGGTCGCTGTCCTGACTATCGACCCTAGCAGCGCGCGATCTGGTGGGAGTATTCTCGGAGATAAAACTCGAATGCATGAGCTCTCACAGAATTCCAAAGCTTATATCAGGCCATCTCCCTCGCATGGAACGCTCGGCGGGGTAGCACACGCAACTCGGGAAGTGATGCTGTTGTGTGAGGCGGCGGGATTTGATGTGGTAATTATCGAGACAGTGGGAGTCGGTCAGTCCGAAACAGAAGTCGCCTCGATGGTCGATCTCTTCATGGCACTCATGCTCCCGAATGCAGGCGATGAATTACAAGGAATTAAACGCGGTATCATGGAAATGGGCGATATATTTGTCATCACCAAAGCAGATGGAGAACAGGTCAATCAGGCACAGCTTGCGTTTCAGCAGATGAGAGCTGTGCTGCGTTTGCTCAGACCAAAGTCCTCTCATTGGTCGCCTAAAGTGTTTGCTGTCAGTGCGTTAGAATCAAAAGGAATTTCTGATGTTTGGGAATGTTGTGATACATTTTTTACAGAAAGTGAAAAGCATGGTGTACTCGCGACTCAGCGAGCCGCACAAAACAAACACTGGCTTCATAGTTTACTCGAGAATCGTCTGCGACAACGATTCTTTGAATTCCCGCCGGTCGCTGATCAATTATCAACAGTGGAACAAGCAGTTATAAAGGGTGAAATACTGCCAACACTTGCAGCAGAGAAATTACTCGAACTCCTGCCATTCATATCAATCAATACTACAAGATAGTTAGTGCTACATTTGTGTACTGAACTTATTGGTGCAAATAGTAAACCTTAGTAGAAAATGACCTATAAAGCTTACCCTAAACCCTTATTATTATATTCTCCTTCTCTCAATTCATGGCACTATTGCAAATAAGGTTGTCATACAAATTGGAATACAAGAGCAAATGTCAGATTAGAATCAGCATAGTTTATATATGGTTAGATAATGTACGAATTAATCTATGAAGCATCCAGTACAATTTGACCAAAAACAAGATAGTTTAACTATAATACATAAATAGTAGTATGTTTGTTTGTCAGTAATCTGAATATGTAATACTTTCTTTTAAATTCTAAGGACATACACATGAAAACACAACGTACGAATTCGTTCGTTCTCATCCTCTGCATTGCGATGATCGCTATAAGCGGTTGTAAAGAGTCAAGTTCGACGACAAATCCAACTGGTACATCGCTGACCGGCACATTGGTCTATGACATTCCATCGGGAGATAATAACATTGGCATGTACAGCTTTTCGTCGCAAAGTGCAAGCGTAGCTTTTAAAGACGGGCACTGTCCGACATGGATGCCAAACGGTGAAGTACTCTATGAAGTACCGAGCGACTTACTTCCGGATTCAGATTGGAAAATCGCAACTATAGCTCAAAACGGTACCAACAAAAAAGTACTTCTCGACTCGAAGATGTTTAATCTGCTCGTTAAAAAGTCCAAAAATGTCGAAGGACGGACAAACTATTTGCTTTAATTATTGGATAGGCGGGACAGGTGGACCTGAAATTCATACAGGACATTCTACTCTTTTGATGAAAGCAGATGGTACGCTGACCTTTTCTATCGATAGTTTATTCGACGGATCGTGGCTGCCTAATGGAGGTTTGGTTATGTCTGCAACGGTTGATCAGCTCTATGGTGAAAAAACCTTCCGTCCGGAGGGATTATACTTGATTTCAGCCGATTTATCGACGGGTACTACTATCGGTACCGGTCTTGTCAAGCCAAAACATCCGGCTGCAAGCCCCGATGGAAAACGGGTTGCATTTTCGATGAACGGACATATTTGGGTAATAAATATCGATGGTACAGGACTCCGGCAAGTGACGACAGGCACCAAATTAGAAACAAGTCCATGTTGGTCGCCTGATGGAAAGTATATTGCTTGTAGCAGTTACGGTGTGTTTGAGTCTTCATCATACAGCGCTATTGCAGCCGTCCCGGCTGATAATGCTACGGTGATTGATCTTGTTAATTCCTCATCGTATTGGGTCAAAGATGTAAGCCAGAGTTCGAACATTACACAAGGACGGTTGACAATTTCGTCGTCAATTTCATGGAAATAATTGACTTGTACAGTACATTAGGTATATGAGTAATCAAGTAAATTAGTCAACAAAAAAAGCCGGAATTCACTATAATGAATTCCGGCTTTTTCATTCTAATATAGTAATTGAATAAAGAAGTACTTTAGTGTGCAGAATTAGAGGCGTGATTTTTTATCAATTCCAATTTACTTCGAATGCACATATATATCACCCCACGCTCCTTCATTTTTTCGTATGTATGCTATCAATTCTTCTTTGGTAACCCATTTATTTAGATTTAGTTGCATGCTTTCACCAAACGACACATTATATTCGGTATTGCCTAATTCTGAAAGAAGTGACAAACATTCTTCGGCATCATCAAAAAAAATACTCGTAAATTCAAATGATATATACGGTATTTTGTGGTGTAGTCCGGCAAGTACATTTTTTTCATACCCTTCCACATCAATTTTACAGAATTTTGGGAGGGAATATTTGTCGATTAATGAATCAATGGTGTCCATCTTTACAGTTTCTGTGGTATTCCACTCGGTGTAATTTCCGAATCCTTGTGTCGATTTCCATCGGTCGGACATGGTTGAAAAGATGTTCAATTCATCGCTGACCGATAATTCCGCTGTACCGGTTTCAGCGCCTAAAGCTAATTGTTCAATGAAAACATTGGTATTGTGTAAGTGTTTTTTTTTTCAACGCAGTTACACATTTAGATTGTGGTTCGACAGCTACGACTTTCGCCCCAAGCTCGGAGAAAATTTGTGTTCGGTTGCCAATATTTGCACCAATATCAAAGACGACATCACCGGTATTGATAAAATGGCTGTAAAAATCCTTCCTCTGCCGAATTTCTCGCTGTTCATTACCGCTGATTTTGTTGTAGAATACTCTGAAATTTCTGTATATCGACAGAATGCCAATCTTCTTCAGTACAGTTCTGCTATTCATATAATTACTCCAAGTAATTGTAATGGTTCTGAAAATACATTGTTTGAATTAGTTGGAAGAATAGTGGCATTCCTCAATTTGTCGATGGAAGACGTAATCTAACATATACTAGAACAACTTGACAGGCTGATTGTGACGGAACCGTATTGTTTACTAAAGAATAACAAAAAAAATCAACTTCATTCTAAAAATTAGCGGTATCCGCGTGCCAACTGGGAGACGTTATTTGGTAATTTGTTGAACACTTCGACAAGCTCAGTGTGACGGAACCATATTGTATATGTATCACTTACGACTTATGACTTACTACTAACTACTTACGACTTATCACTTACGACTTACCGACTTACCACTTACTACTTACCACTAAACTACCTAATGCCTAAAATGCCTCATCCCGGTCATCATCATAGCGATGGAATTCTCATCGGCTGCGGCGATGACTTCCGCGTCACGCACCGATCCACCCGGCTGAATAACGGCAGTCGCGCCTGCTTCGACTGCTTGGAGGAGACCATCGGCAAACGGGAAAAACGCGTCACTTGCGACCGCGCTTCCGGTGAGATCAATTCCGGCGTCATGTGCTTTTTTGACGGCAATTCGAGCAGAGTCAACGCGGGACATTTGTCCGGCACCGATGGCGAGAGTGCGGTCTTTGGCGGCGTAAATTATAGCGTTGGACTTGACGTGTTTTGCGACGCGCCATGCGAACATCAAAGCGGCACGTTCATCCTCGGTTGGTTCACGCTTTGTCACGGTTTTCAATGCTGATTCATCGAGTAATTCTGTGTCATCGGTCTGCACGAGGAGTCCGCCGGCGACTGATTTGACTTGTCGTTGCATTGCTTTTCGAAGAGCTGCATAGTCCACAGTCATAAGACGACGATCACGTTTTTTGCGGAGTAAATCGAGGGCTTCGTCGGTAAAGTCAGGCGCAATCAACACTTCAGCGAATAAGCTGTGGACGGTTTGAGCAAATTCAAGATCAATTGTGCGATTGACAGCAATAATTCCACCAAACGGCGAGACAGTGTCTGTTGCAAACGCCTTGGCATACGCATCACTAAGAGTCGTACCGGAGCCAACTCCGCAAGGATTGGTATGTTTGATAATTACAACCGTCGGTTCGGTGAATTCGAGCGATAATTTCGCGGCTGCATCAATATCGATAATGTTGTTATAGGAGAGTTCCTTGCCATGGACTTGCCGGAAAATTGATGTGAAATTTCCATATAATACTGCTTGCTGATGAGGATTCTCACCATAACGGAGGGATTGTGATTTACGGACGGGGATGGAGAGTTCGCCTGGGAACATCAGGCCGGTCTGACTTCGAAAATACCCTGCAATCAACGAGTCATAATATCCTGTATGAGCGAATGCCTCACCTGCAAGCTCGCGGCGGAGAGATTCCGAAATAGTCTTATCGGCTGTAAGTGAATCAAGAATAGAAGGATAGCGATCCGGATTGACAACGACTGCAGTCCACTTGTAATTTTTTGCTGCTGCGCGTACCATTGCCGGTCCGCCGATGTCGATATTTTCAACGATGTCGTCGTGAGTGGAAGTTGGATTGGTAAGAGTTTTTTCAAAGGGATAGAGGTTCACAATGAGCAGGTCGATTGACTTGATGCCATGCTCGCTCATCTGCTGTTGGTGGCTTGTGTTATCGAGCACGCCGAGGAGTCCGCCGTGGATTTTGGGTTGGAGCGTTTTCACGCGTCCGTCCATAATTTCCGGAAAACCTGTGTAGTCACTCACACTTTGGACTGTGATTCCGTGTTCGCGGAGGAGCGAAGCCGTTCCGCCGGTGGAGAGAATTTCAATGCCGAGTTCATGGAGTTTCTGAGCAAAGTCAACAATGTCTGTTTTATCGGAAACACTTATCAATGCACGGGTTACGCGGTAGGAATCTGGGGTCATAATAATAAAATTGAGATTTTGGGAATATATGTTTGTGATTCGATTACTATTACTAAAATAACGCTTTCAGCTTCAACTCCTCCCGAGAGTATCGTTTCTTAACGATGCCCTCGGTTTTCACGATGAGAGTATTGTTTCCCAACGAGCCTCGGTTTAAAAGTATCTACTTCTTCTTCTTCAACCGATACAACTCCACAGCTTTCTGGTGCTGCGCGTAATTTTTTGAGAATTTGTGTTCATTGCTGCCGTCGCCGATAGCTACAAAATAGATAAAGTCGTGATTCTCCGGTTCGACTGCTGCTGCTATACTTTCGAGCCCGGGAGAGTTAATTGGTCCCGGTGGAAGTCCTTCGTATTTATAGGTGTTATATGGACTGTCTATCTCAAGATCTCGGTAGAATAAATGGCGCTGTTCTCCAATCGCATATTGCACTGTCGGGTCTGCCTCGAGTTTCATGCTTTTCTTTAATCGATTGATATACACACCCGCTACACGTTTACGTTCACCCGAGGTTGGCGTCTCTGCCTCGACGATCGAAGCGAGAGTGAGAATCTCTCTCCGCGTTTTCTTGGCTTCTTTGGCAAGCGATGAAAATTTGACATCCCACAGCTTGTCTTGTTCATCAAGCAGGCGGTCGATTACTTCTCGTGTTGGCTGCTTCCAGAAGAAATTATACGTCTCCGGCATGAGATATCCCTCAATGGAACTCCCTTTAATCCCACGTGCTTTCAGCAATGAATCATCTTTCGCCATCTTCATAAATTCACTCGAATCAATGCCGATCAACTTCGCCGAAATCTGTGCAAATTTCGTGAGAGAAATACCTTCAGGATAGACAACATTTACTGTAAAAGACTGTTTGCCTGAGAAAATTGACCGCATTAATTGCCAGTGCGATTGCTGTCCGGAAAAACGGTAATAGCCGGCATAAAGGCGTTTATTCCCAAAAAAAGAATAGATTTTGGATGTCCATTTAAAGATAAACGGAGAGGAAATGATCTTTTTATCAGCGAGGAGCAATGTTGCTTTTGCAATTGTGGTGCGGGTTGGTATCTGCACATCAATTTGATCGGTCACGGGTAATGGTCTGAATAATTCATACACCGCATAGCAGCAGAACAGCGTGATGATGAGCAAAAGAAGCAAGAGTATGCGCTTAACATTCATGCGAAAGGGGAGATGGAGAGAATAAAAAGAATTGGATGAAACGAGTTAAAAATTAACCGAAACGCTACTGTTTTTTGTGCTGTTGATAGAGAATTTTACGTTGGAATGTTCGGCAAAATGGAATTGAACTTCCTCGCCGATTTTGACTGCTTCATAGAACTCCTGAGGAATGTCGTATTCCTGATTATTAAAGGAGATACACCAGAATTTTGATCCATTGTTTACCCCATGACGTTTGTCAGTAATCACCGTTCGGCGGGTTATTTTCATGCCGGATGTGAGGTCGAGAGTATAGGGTAAGAGTCTTTTTTGCAGCCGCAGCGCTTGAACAAGCATCGGCAAAATTACGATGAATTGCGTGAGTGTAAATCGCGAATGCTGAATTTCCTGCCAGATGGTCCCATCCATGATCAAAATTCGCATTGCCAGATAACACCAAAGCGGCACCGACACCCAACGAAATGTGCGGATGATAAACCGACGTTTGGCGCGCTTAAGAAGCTCCTCTTCGCTCTCGCTCATGGGATAGGAGGAGTCGGAGAAGGTGGACTGCAAACTCGTTCGTGTAGTCTGTATGAGTGCTGAATCATCGGGGGTAAGAGTAGAAAATCGAGCAGTAGTAGTTCCCGGTGCGCTCTCATTGAGGCGTATCGAGAGAATTTTTTGGGTGAAGGGGAGGCGTTCGATGATAATAGCGTCGTTTTGGTGGAATTTGCTGTATTGCACTGAGCTCACGGCAATCTCATGCCCGCCGAGCACAAAATAGTAGGAATGAGTGCTCGAGGTAGGGCTGCCCACACCGCTCGAACTGCTGGAGGTGGAGTGCTTTTCTATTTTGTCGTCGATTATTCCCGTGATAATTGTTTTGGTGCTTTTTTGTAAGTCTTTGTTTTGCTTGAAGTAATTTAGAACAACGATAGTAATTGCCATCAGGGCAAAGATAGGTGAAAATACACGGAATGGCCAGAAATCACTGCCCATATAAAAGAAAAATCCCGCTGCTCCGAGGAGAATCGGCAGGATGAGAAACGACAGAATCGTGCTCAGTCGAAACTCAGAACGTAGCTGCGAGAGCTCGTCAGAGGAGAGGGGAACGGATTGTTCGGAATAGTTCACGGAGAATTCCAGTTGAATTGAAAGTGCAGACCAATTGCATACACGCATATCGCATTGCGAAAGAATCAGATGATAATGTGCGAGTGCAAAACTAATGAAATTCATTGCCTGAGTAGAATAGATTGCTGAAATTTCAGGCAGAAACGGAGCACATACTTTCATTATACGGTAAAAAAAGCTAAATTTGAAGAAAGTTAAAAGTGAATATCCAAAATCTACGTTTGAATCATGATAGGTCGTTCTGAACAACTTACCGAAATATTAGAAAACATTGAAGTTGCTTGTACTCGCGGAGCTGTACAGAATGTGATATTCCTCACCGGTGAGGCAGGTATCGGCAAAAGCACCCGCATCAAAGCTGTTCATGATAATTGCGGTGAATATTTTAATAAAAAAAATATAACCCAGACACCCGCCATCGCAATAGCAGAATGTTCTACACCACTTGCAAATCAAGACATTGGCGAAGTCGAGGCCTTGAAGCCGTGGATTGATTTGATGGAACAGCTTGTGATCATCAGCACACGCGAGCCCGAACAAGAGAAAAAACAGAAAAAGATGAAATTTGACTTCGGGAAATTCATCATTGATACTGCACCGAATTGGATATCACTTGTCCCCGTATTAGGACCCGTCGTCGGGGCAGCTGCTGAAATCGTCACAAAAAGCTATGACCAGCTTTATCTCCACAAGCAATTTGAAAAAGAAAGACCGAATGTGCCTGTGGCACCTGTAGCTACGGTTGGCAGTCAAGAACAGCTTTTCCAGCAGTATATTAATTTCCTTGGTAAATTTTCGGAAGTATCTCCCCTTGTCCTCATCATGGATGATTTCCATTGGGCCGATACATCATCGTCCAATCTATTATTTGCGGCTGCTCGTCAATTACTCGGCAAGCCGATTACGTTTATTGTCGCTTATCGGCCGGATGATGCGACAAGTTCGCGAGAAGGAGCAGGTCATCCTATCCTTCATATCCGTAACGAACTTGGCAGATATTCGATGTTCTCCGAAATCTCCGTCCCCCGTATGACCGCCCTCGACCTCGACGCTTTACTTCGGAGCAGATATGAAAGCTATGTCAATAAGGATGAATTCGAGGAATGGCTAGCGAAGGTGAGTGGGGGGAACGCGTTATTTATCACTCAATTCCTCCATACACTTGAGGAAGATGGCATCGTGAGCGCGAAAAACGGAAAATTTCAGAATCAATATGAGAATGTACGTGTGCCGAAAAGCGCGTATGCTGTGGTTCAAAAGCGGATACGACGACTCAGTGAGGAAGCGAAAGAATTACTGAGATATGCAAGTGTCGAAGGGGATACTTTTACGGCATTTGTACTGTCTAAAATCACAGAAGTACCGACACTGAAAATCCTTCAAAAGCTTAGAATTATTGAAGATACGCATCGCGTAGTGAGGAGCTTGGGCAAGCAAAAGTATTATGCTCACGAGTCAACTGCGTATCAATTCGTGCATGTACTTTTACAACGGGCGATGTATGAAAGTTTGGAAGTCGAAGAACGTGAATTACTCCATGAAGCGATATTTTATGTGCTCAAAGAAGAATGGGACTCGGCTAATGAAGCAGGAGTGAATGTTCAAAGTATAGCACCTCGACTCGCAACACACGCTAATATACTTGGTGAATACGAGTTTGCCGCGACGGTTCTTCTCGCAGGTGCACAATCTGCTTGGAAAGGTTTTGCCGAAGATGAATCGATACGAATGCTTCAAGGTGTAGAGTATTACTTAGGTATGATGAAAATTCAAACGACGACAAAAACGAATCGAATTTCCAGTATATCGGGTCAATGGGAAGCTCTCGCTTCGGAAGCAATGATGCTCAGTGGGAATATTCACAAAACCCGTGGTCGATATGATCAGGCGCAAAAGGAATTTTATAATGCTCGTGTGCTTTTTGGTAAGCTTCATAAGACGGAGCGTATGCTCGATGCCATGGTTCGTGAAGCGTTTGTGATTGAGAATAAAGGCAATTATAAGCTCGCTGAGACACGTTCGCGCGAAACGCTTGCTCTTGCCGAACAGTTCAATTACCCCAAAGCTCAGGGTGCCATGCTTAATAACATAGGACTAGCAAAGCTCGCACTCGGCAAAGCTGATGAGGCGCTTGAATATCAGATGAGGAGTTTGAAAATACGTGAAGATAAGAACGACCTCAAGGGTCAAGCAGCAACTCTCGGCAGTATCGGTATAATTTTTCAGAAAATGGGGAAAGCCGACGAAGCGCTTGCCTATCATCACCGTGCTTTGGAAATCAGACAAATGCTTGGCAACCGAGCGCAGGAAGCATATTCATTCCGTAATATAGGTGAAGTACTCGCAGAAACAAATAAATGGAAAGAAGGGCTTGAATATCTCAATCAAAGTTTGGAAATTTATAAGAATATCGGTGTGCGATCCGGTGAAGCCAATTCATTATTTAGTATAGGATTAGCTCATTATTTTACTGAAAATTTCACAGCAGCTCTTGATTATTTTTCCCAAAGCTTGGAGATATTTCAGCAAATCGGCAATCAAGCCGGTGAATGTGCTTCGCTTGATAATCTGGGCGCTACTCAGCGATTACTCGGCAAGCTTGATGCAGCACGAAAATCGTTGGAACAAGGGCTCGCTATCGCTCTGGAAATCGGAGCAAAACAAACAGAAGCGGAAATATGCGGCGACCTAGGGTTGCTCTGTATTGATGAAGCAAAATCAGATAAAATACCGGAAAATGAGAAAAGATCAGAAGCCGTGACTCTATTCAAACGGTGTATAGCACTTTATACAGATCTCAAGCATCCGGAGGCAAAGCGGTGGGAACAAATACTCGTGGAATTTCAGCAATAAAATTTACGGCATAATTATTGAGCGTAGCGATATTACTTTATTTATGAAACATTGTAGGATGGTTGCATGAAGATTTTACCAATTGATGGCAAACTTTCACTCTCTAACGACGGGGAATTAGAAGTGTTCTTTATCGGCACAGGTTCTGCTTTTGCAAAAAAACACTTCCAAACTAATTTTCTTATTATTAAGGGTGATAAACACATTCTTGTTGATTTTGGAACGACAGGTCCCGTTGCACTAGAGACTACGTCCGGCCTCGAAGTGCCTGATATCGAAGTGTTTCTCCCTACACATAGTCATTGCGATCATATTGGTGGGGTTGAGTATTTAGCGCTGATGAATAGATATGTCGGAATGAAGTTTTTGGGTAAGCCAAAGCTCAATATGATAATTAATAAAATTTACGAAAAAGTGTTGTGGGAGATGAGTTTGCGCGGTGGCATGGAATGGAATGAAGTCAATGGAGAAGGGAAGCGCCTCGGATTTTCAGATTTTTTTGATGTGGTCCGACCAACTATTAAAATGCGTGAACCTCGTGAAGTATGGGAAGTAAATTTTGGGGACATACATATCGAACTTTTCCGTACGAATCATATACCCGAGCAAGCGCCATCACCGGATGAAGCATTTATAACGTACGGACTATTTATCGATGGACGGATTTTTATCTCCGGTGACACGAAATTCGACCGTGAACTGATTGATTTATATGCAGATCGCTCTGAATGGATGTTCCATGATACACAGATTAATCATAACCCTGTCCACGCATGCTTACCTGAATTACAGACATTGCCGGAGCATATCAAAAAGAAAATGCTGTTAGTACACTATCCTGACGGAGCCGAGAATAATCCGATTGATGATTTCGCAGGGTGGGCAGTACAAGGCGCTCGGTACATTTTCGATTAATTACTTTACTTACTTCCCAAAAGAATGACCGACAGAAATACTCTCATTGCCAGTCAAGAGCTTGTAAGTAAAGCAGTTATATCAAAATTACACAAGCATTATCCCGATTTGCAATGGACAGAACTCGGCATGAGTGTGCATTTTAATTTAGAGAAACTGCCTAAACTCGAACGAGATTATTTCATCCTCGATATGAGGTTTTTTGAGCAAAACCCTTCACTACCACTCGAAAATATCTGTTCCCGCCTCGAAAATTATAACCCCAAAAACGCATCCCAAGAAGAACTCCTCATGTATGCTAAGCAACTCGTCGCACTTCAAGATGAAAGTGTTGGCGCGGGTCTCTATATGTTCGGCGAGGCAGGCATCGGTAAAAGTCATGTCGCGATCAGCATCAGCAAAGAATTTATGAAACGCGGGCTTCATCCCAATTTTCAAACCGCCGAACACTACCGTCTCAAGCAAAATACCATCCTCACACCCGGACAAGTATGGATCATCGATGATATGAATTCGGGATTCCACCTGTCATCCCGTCTCTTCAAAGAAGTAGTGCTCAATGCCCACGACCGCGGCGGACGAGTCTTCGTCACCAGCAATAAAAACTACGATGAACTCATGTATGAGATGTTCGTCGGCGACGGCAAAGCCAACCGTATGCGCTACGAAGACCGCACCAAAGGCATGTTCAAAATCCTCAATGTATCCGGCGACAGCTACCGTCAGGCAAATGCGTGGTATAAATAAGAGAGTGGTAAGTGGTAAGTCGTAAGTCTGTAAGTCGTAAGTCGTAAGTCCTTAAGTTGTAAGTGTGTAAGTCGTAAGTCATAGAATAACAATCGATTACAGTCGATTTGTCGTTAGTGTCGTTAGAGTCGTTAATGTCCCTTCTGACCCTTCTGTCCCTTCTGTCCCGACCACCCCAACCATCCAAAAAACTCATACAATCCAAAAATCAGAATAGCAACCAGCAGCAAGTACCGTCAGTGAAAGACATAAGCAAAGCCATATAAATCATTGGTCTTCTTGCCGATGCAGAGAGAATTATCCACGCCATCTCCCCATAAATTATCCCTATCTATTCCAATGACTTAATAGTAGCATAAAAGTCTGAAGTCCTCACTGCACTTGCTGCTTCTGCTTTGTTCTTAATTACCACTTTATTGCATTCGTCTATTTCGTAGATACAGATTGATGAGTTTAAAAACCTGAAACGATACCATGTATAACCTTCCAATCCTTCACCACTCTCCATTCGCACGAGCGCGCTGTCGAGTTCTGATGTCAGGTTCTTCTTACCTCGTAGTAATTCTTTAATTCGTATGAGCTTGTCTTGCTTGTCGTGGCAGCTGCAACTGATCGTGCGAAGCAAATATTTGAGTTCTTTTTCATTGTCACCGACCTTATGATACAAGTCTAAATATCGTGCTGTATTGCTTCGCCCCTCATACGCATTACCACACCATGATCGGAACGGATAGACAGTATCTGAAAATGACAGATAGTACAATGAAGCGGCGTACATTCCTTTCTGGTAATATGCTTGCGAGAGTATTTCACGGGCATCATGCCTCGTGTTATCGTAGGAGTTTTTTCGTTCTCTCTTGGTTGGCGGGCGCCGCAATAGCGTGGTAAGATACAGTATAGAACTGTCATAGCTTTGTACTTTGAAATAGCAGTCCCCAATGTGCAATAACATTCTATCACTAAAAATACTTGCAGGATAAATTTCTGTCATTGCCCTGTATCCTTTCATTGCACTTTGATAATGCTCATTTTTATAGTCAATTTCACTAGTTTTGAAATGCTTATCCTGCCAAATGAAAAATTCCGGTACGATATAAATACACCCACTCATACACACCAATATACCGCAGCAAAGCGCAAGCTGAAGAAGATAATTTCTCATGGTGGAATGTCCTTTCATGAAAGGTAGATAGTTGAATGATTCTTCCCATACCTCAAACTTACCAAAATTACCGATATCTTATCCTAATGAATAATAAAATATTCCGTATTTTCTTGCTGTAGATCATATTACCTGCATTCCGCGTGTTGCCTCCCAACATTTTTCCTCTATCTTTGCAACTTTCCGCAAAAGCTGTAGCACCTACTCTGTAAACAAACATTATTCCAAATCTATGACTGAGCGCCAGCACGAATTTATCAGCACTTTTGAGCCGCTTCGCGAGCGGCTATGGAGATTCGTGCGGGCAATGGTCTTCAAGTACGACCGCAATGACTTTGAAATTGCCCGCGATATTATGAGTGATACTATCCTTGTGTGTTTGGAAGAATTTGATACGCTCAAGGACAGGCAGGCGATGCTGTCGTTCTGCTTCACCGTCGCAAGCCGGATATATAGGGCGCAGTTCGTACGCCGGAAATTCTGGGGTTTGTACGAAGAAGAAATCGCGCTTGAGATACCGGACTCCGCCGCATTGCCCGACCTCCAAGCCGATGTGCGCCTGCTCTACGAAGCGCTCGACACATTACCCCTGAAAATCAAAGAAGCATTGATATTATTTGAGATAGCCGATCTTCCGCTTGAGGAAATTCGCCGCATTCAGGGAGGTTCGCTTAGCGGAGTGAAGTCCAGAATCGCCCGCGGTCGCACTCGCCTCTGCGAGCTGCTCGGCGCGCAAGCGCCCTACGAACAAGAAACACTACTCGCACGAGGTATAGAATGAAATCGCACAACAAATTGACGGATTATTATTTTACAGCCGCGAAAAATGACGATGCAGAATTTACCCACAGCGAACTCTTGAGCGTCGTAGAATCTGCAACGGACGACAATCCACGCGGCACAGGTAACTACTTTACAAAACAAACATTACGGAGAATTATTATGCTATCGCTCCTTCCGCTTGCAGGCACGATTGCCGCTACATTCCTTTGGCTTTCTGCTCCGCAAGCCACGCAGAAAGAACGCACAAATACGCCGGTAAATCCTGCCAAACAGACTCCAGCACCTGCACCGACAATCGTGCAGACTGAAAAGAAACTGACTTCAATGCCACGTCAGTCGGTACAACAAACGCTATCAAAAGGGCATCCCATGAAAAAAACAGACAGTCCAAATGCTCTTAATATCCAAGGAATTACGGCAATCGAGCTTGCAAAAAGCGAACTTGGTGGACTCGGTGTAACCGTCAACAAGGATTGTGGAATCTCGGTGAGTAATGGCGTGATGATTGGTACGTATTATAATACCAATCTTCCTCCTTCGAAAGAAGGGAGCAAGCTAACAGATGGGAAAGAAGATTCATATCTTAAACATTCATATTCTCAGTGGGTATTGCCTACATCGACCGCGCCGGTCGCTCACAAAAGTTATCCTCTGTTAGTAACCTCGATTCAGGGAGTGATTCTCTCCGACGGGCTTGGTAACCGGGTAGAAGATCAAGTAGTAAGTACAGAAATTCAAAAAAGCATAGATTCGATTGCTGCACACAATCCGAATAATAAATCAACAGTAGCTTTTTTCCTGTATCCCAATGATTCTAGCATGAATAACGAGGATTTTCAGCGCCAATACCTTTCGCTGCGCAATCTCAATACCAAAGACTCGAGCTTGACAATGGAGAATGTCCGTAAAATTGTAGGGGATACTTCGAATCTTTCTGTAGTTTTTAAGCGCCTCACCCAAGCCGATGTCGATAAAATGGAGCGAGATACGAGACTTCGAGCAGAAAAAATTAACGAATATCTGCGTCTTAATAAACTAATCGCAATTAGAGTAAATGCTGACTGCCCAAATACTTCCCTCATACTATGGTACGAGCCGACAGAGGAATTTATCAACAACCTTACCGAAAGATATAGAGCTGATTTGCAAAAAGAAATGCTTGGGAAAGGCAATATGCAAGTGACGACGGATACGCTATGGTTAGATGCCAATACCTCGCAGGAAAAGCCGCAAACCGGTTGTCAATTCACCGATATTTGCCGTGCTACCTCCGGTGCGGTGCTCGAAAGTAATGTGTTCCCGAATCCTGCGACGGAGAAAATAAGTCTTACGTTCCGCCTGAATGCAGACCGCAGATGTACGTTTTCGCTTCATGATTTGAATGGAATATACATCAAAGATCTCGGCACGGATGTGCAGTATCTCAAAGGAGAACAAACCTTTACCGCGCCAATAGGGGAGACAGGAGCGGGTGTGTATTTACTCTCCATGCACACCGACAAGGACGAGCGGATCGTGCAGCGGGTGATTATTAAGAAGTAGATTGGGGGTTCCTCCCGAGAGTATCGCTTCTTAGCGATGCCCTCGGTTTTTGGGTAAAATGATTCCCACGGTTATTGGGCGTCTATCAGTCGAAGAATACGTGCGATTCTCTCCTCAACGGAAGTATCGCCCCTAATTTCCACAATCGGACAATCAAGCGTTCGAAGCCATGACTCGTGCGCGTGTAATGTTCTGCCGGCTATACCGGTTGCCGCATCATAGTCCGCCGCCCACGCGATAAATTCTTCATGTACTTTCCTGCGAATCGGGTCGCGCAAAATCACCTCACCATAGCGCTCAATTTCCCGCTTGCGCAGGCGTTCAATTCTCACATCGGGTGGGACATAGAGAAATACTACAAGATCGAAATTCTCAATTTTAAGTCCAGTCCAGTTAACTATTGACCCTCCAAGTATCCAATTATTCAAAGAGTTTACTTCATTCTCAAGAAGAGTATTCCGTTCGGTGATCTCTCGCTTGTGGGTGAAGGGAGGTTCGGACGGCACCCAGAAAAAGTCGTCGCTGTCTATGTAGGGATAGCCGCATATTGCCGAGAGCGCCCGCCCATGCGTCGTCACTCCCGAACCCGATGCGCCGAATATGTGTATCTTCATAGAAGGTAATAGACTTAACCCACCCCTTTATCCCCTCCCGAGAGGGGAATTTGTGCGGTAAGTAATTGATTTTGAAAGGAGCAAACTTCTGCCTCTTGGGAACTAAAACCAATATATTGAACAAAGCAAAAGAAGAATCCCCCCAAAAAATCATCTTCATCATAAAAAATCAGCGGCATCAGCGTGCCATTAGGGCGAGAGGCGATGCCTGATAGTTGGCATCTAATTGAACACTTCGACAAGCTGTTAATGACACATTTGATATTCAGCTATAAACTTTACGGCTAACATAATGATAATAGTAGGGTTATCATTTATAATTCTGGGTGCCTTATCTATACGGTTGAAACCGTTGCATCGGTTGTATCGCGCTTATTGAAAATGGTTAAAACCATTATCAGATTTCAAAACCGTTAAAACGGTTTATGAATTTTTGTCGCGTCTTGATCCCATGATTAAAATCATGGGCTATGTTTTATTCCATGTGTCATTGTTTTTGTTAGGAGTGGGCTTCCGCTACTTAGGAACTCAGTGTGACGGAACGTGCTTGTATCCTTGAGACTTATCACTTACGACTAATATTCGGTATATAATTGAACACTTCGACAAGCTGTTAATGACACATCAGATATTTATTCACTAAAACTACAGCTTACATAATGATAATAGTTGAGTAATCCTTTGATTGTTCTGTATGTCCCCACTAAACGGTTGAAACCGTTGCTTCTGATGCATCGTGCCTATTGGAAATGGTTTAAACCATTCTCAGCTTTCAAAACCGTTAAAACGGTTGAAGAATTCTCGTCACGACTTCTTGACCCCATGATTAAAATCATGGGCTATGTTTTTATACTTTGTGTCATAGCTTTATGATAGAGGCGGGCTTCTGCCACTTAGGAACTCAGTGTGACGAAATTATCTAACTTCTTAATTAATTTCGACTTACCACTTACGACTTACCACTTGCCACTTATCACTTACGACTAAAATTTGGCATATAATTGAACACTTCGACAAGCTCAGTGTGACGGAACGTGTTTGTATCCTTACTACTTATGACTTATCACTTACGACTAATATTTGGCATATACTTGAACACTTCGACAAGCTCAGTGTGAAGAAATTATTTAATTTCCTAACTAATTTCGACTTACAACTTACGACTTATCACTTACGACTGCGTTTCAAATACTCGCAAACGAATCAATATCAATAGTCACCTTCACCGATGAAGTAGCATGCTTCTGCTGATAGGTAGTGTAGGCGCTCGTGAGCGCCGCGCGGAGCTTCTCGCCGGTAGGGTCGAGATGCTTCATACTTTTGAGTACTACAATGCGGCGATATTGCGAACGTAAGCGGGAAATGGTTGGAATAGAAGGACCTACACGCCATACATCAGGATTCGCTTTTGGAAGCAAGCCGGCTAAATAATGAGCATGTTCGTGAACTTTTTGTTCGCTCGGGCTTGAAAGTTCTATCAGCACGAACCTCGTAAACGGCGGATAATTCGCTTCTTTACGAAGCTGTAATTCATCAGAATAAAAAAGTTCGTACTTGCCTGCGACGGCTGCAATAATTGCCTGATGATCCGGATGGGCGGTCTGAATAATTACTTCACCCGAATATTCACTGCTGCGTCCTGCGCGACCTGAGACTTGGGTGAGTAATTGAAAAGTACGTTCGGCCGCTCGGAAGTCCGGCATGAAAAGCTGAAGGTCTGCGTTCAACACCCCAACAAGTGTAACTCTTCGAAAATCAAGACCTTTTGCTACCATCTGTGTGCCGATGAGGATGTCAATTTCACCATTGGAGAATTGTTGGAGCATTTTCCGGTGCGAACCTTTTTGCGAGGTCGTGTCGAGATCCATACGTTGAATTTTGGGGCTCATACCTCGGATATTGAACGCATGCTCGAGTTCTTCTTCGATGCGCTGGGTCCCCGTGCCCACTTCTCGTATATCGACGCTGCCGCATACTTCACAGCACTGGACGGCCACAGTATTATAACTGCAATAATGACAACGAAGTAGGTTCGTACCTTTGTGATAGGTAAGCGTCACCGAACAGTTTTTGCAATGCGGAATATCACCGCAATCGGTGCATTCGAGATACGAAGCAAATCCCCGACGATTATGGAATAATATCACCCCTTCTTTCCGCGTGATACGTTCCTCAATAGCACTCATCATATCTCTCGAAAATGCCCCGTTCATGAGCTTAAGTTTACGTTCTTCCTTGGTATTGACCACCCGAATCGACGGTAAGGTCGCACCATCGGCGCGCGACGAAATTTCCAACAAATGATATTTCCCCATACCGGCATTAAACATACTTTCCATACTTGGTGTTGCGGAGCCGAGAACGACCACGGCGTGTTCCAAGCCGCCGCGCATGATAGCGCAGTCACGGGCATTATAGCGAGGCGACGGTGACTCTTGTTTGTAGCTTGGCTCGTGTTCTTCATCGACGATAATCAACCCAAGATTTTGAAGCGGAGCAAAGATAGCAGACCGGGCACCGATCACAATTTTCGCTTCATTTCTCTGAATTTTCCGCCAATTATCGAAGCGTTCACCTGCACTCATACGGCTGTGGAGCACTGCGATTTCCTCGCCAAATACTGCATGAAAGCGGTCGATTAATTGGGGAGTAAGAGATATTTCCGGAACCAGTAAGAGTGATGTTTTATTCAACGATAGCGCTTGACGAATCGCATGAATATAGACGAGTGTTTTGCCGCTACCGGTCACTCCATGGAGCAGAAATGTCTTGTATTTTTGTGCGGTGAGCTGTTCGTTGATTCTCATAAGAGCATGATTTTGCTCAATCGTCAGCGATAGATGAGCTTCTTCGCGTTGTACCAAGCTTTCGGAAGCGTCAATTGGTTTCTCGACTCTCGAGACTTCTATTTCCGTCTCATAAATAAGTCCTTTTTTGAGAAGACCTTGCACCGCTGCCGAGGTAGAATGGGTTTCGCGAAGAGCATCTGCCAGGAGCATAGGTGATCGGTGATGGAGGGAATAAATGTACAAATGACTAAGCAAAAGTGCTTGCTTCGGAGCTTTCTTATCAAGTTCGTCGAGGATGGTTTTGAATACATCCTGATTCGCCGGTATCTCAGGTAAGATAGCGATTGCCTTTTGCGTTTTGGGTTGAATATCGGCTTCGATTCCGACAAAACAGCTAATAACTCCTGCGTGCTCGAGTGAGTCAAGCTGTTCGGCAATAGAGTCGGAATTAAGCTGTTTTTGCAAATGCCCGACCGACACCGACCCTTTATGATTCATCAGTAACTCAAGAAGTGCAGCGCGCTTAGGAGCACGTTTGGCTACATTCAATAAATATTCATCGGTAATTGGATACCGGAGCTTGACGGTGATAATACTTTGCGGACTCATACCTTGAGGCAAAGCGGCTTTCAAGGTTTCGCCCCAAGAACCGAAGTAATAATCGGCTACCCATTTAGTGAAATTCATGAGTTGTGGGCTGTAAATCGGAGCATCATCCAATATCTCATGGACATATTTTGCACCTGGAACGGGTTCTTGAGTAATGTGAGTGATAATTCCGGTGAGTGTACGCTTCCCAAATGGCACAAGCGCTCGCCGACCAACGAGATTATCTTGCCACATGTCGGGAGCAATGGAGTATGTAAACTGTTTGTGAATCGGCAGCGGGAGCGCAATCTGAACAAAGTGTTGCATGAAAAAACACATAAATGAAACAACCTGACGAGCAAAAATACGAAGATTTATTGGGTTGGGTGGTGGGGAATGGAGAGGTGTCTATATCTGTTTTGATCCACGACATTTAACAAATCCCGAACGCCATTCAAGGAATCAAAACTATGAAACACTTACAAAATGCTTGGGAATATAACGATAGGTTGCATTTTCATCCAATGAAATAAAACTCTTCCTGACTAGACTCCTGCTTCAGCTAGTGGGGAAAGATACCCAAGAAAACACGGTTGCATTTTCATCCAATGAAATAAAACTCTTCCTGACTAGACTCCAGCTTCAGCTGGAGGAATACGAAGAACCAAGAAATCCGGCTTTAGCCAAACGGCAATTGCGGATACATCCCGTACAAAAGCAAAAGCCCAACAGTTACTACGCTGTTGGGCTTTCTTTTTTCAAACACTTAATACCTATCACCATCTCAGGTTAGTAAGAGGCACTTCAAATATAAGGGTTTAGGTTGGATTGGCAAATTAAATTAACAATGCTAATTTTCTCCTCATTCCTTACCATTCCTCACACCGCTTGCACGAATCACTTCATCAAGCTTGTCGTACTCTACTGCCTGCGTTAGCCGTTGTAATGAAGGAAGAGTAATTGAATGCTGACTGCGCTTGTAGTCTTTGATTGCTTTGCAGGGTAGTACATAAAACTCCCACTGATTCATGTTCAATGGGTCGATAGTCGTTTTGTCCTTATGATGCAAAAGACAGAATATGTAAACATCGGCATGGTGCTTTTTTTCTGATGAATATGTATTGGTTTCCTTGTCCCACGCAACGGTGGATTTAATGGAGAACTTAATTTTGGAGTGTTCTCGTTGATGCCATGACTGAACGTATGCCGAAGATTTAATTTCAAGTTTGATGCCGCCGGGAGTTTACAAATCATACGCTCCCCATTCGTCCCGCACGGCAGTCATGTCAATACCAGTCGCAGTGGCAACGATAAACTCCGCGAATCTACCGCGAGTAGCATTGGAAAGGATGTCGGAAACGCTCCATCGCCAAAAGTCGAACAACGAAAAGCCCAACTGTTTGGAATTATCGAAGAGTTGCTCGTTTCCTGTTTTTATGGTCGGAGATATGTGGTTTGAATCCATATTTTGAGAGTTGTTAATTGAGTTGGTTGGTTTCAAACTTCTGGTAAAGATTTGCTAATGAAACGTCTGTTCTGAGTTTCTTCAGCAGGCGTTACCTCAGCAGGCGTTTATTCGGTAAGTATTTGACGTCAAGTGTAACTCTTGTTGGGACGGGAATTGAGTATTATTTCATGGTTAAATTTTCTGTTAAGTCAATAATATCAAGAAGATAGTCTAATTTCATTCTTCTATATTCAGATGATGATAGATGTTGTAAACTTTTTAACAAAAAATCATTTGCTTCTTCTGTAGATAAATCTAAACTATACAACAAGTGAGGAGCTTGATTATCTGATCTGTCCTCATATAATTTTGATCCATAATGATCTTTAGCATAAGAGTTGTTATATAAATGATATAATAAAGCTGCAGTATAACTTTGATGATTAATATTGTTATCTTTCGAATCAGATAAAAAATAACTTCGCGTTTCAGTCATTAGTTCTTGAATTGAAAGTTGTGTATTCTTAATTCTCATAAACAAGTTAAAATTAAAAAATCTTATGCTGATTAATAAGATAAAAAGTTCTGGAAAAAGGTAATTATTATCTGGTAATAAATTTAGAACAACTCGAGCATGCAAATATATTTTTTCCTGTTGCCTTAGAGTTAACTTATTCTTATCAAATATACTTATTGAATATTGAAGAAAGTCGTCCTTATCAGAATTTAATCGTGGATATTTTTTTCTTTCAATCGATACAAAAAATTCATCATACTTATATAATTCATAGAGATATTTGCAAAAGCTACTTGTATTAGGAGATGGAATTACAAATTCAAGGTCTATAAATCTTCGTAAATATTCATTTGCGTTTATATGTTCACTACCATAAAAGCCTTTTACTGCGTTACACAGCTGAATTTTATCAATGGATAAAACGAAAACTATACCCGATACACTAAAGAGATGTTTCACTGTTTCTAGTACTTCAACTAGTCTTAAAATTATTGAGTACTAAATATTGCTGCCACATTTTCACAAACGTCGTTTTACCAGTTCCCCATTCGTTATTGATTGCCAAAACGAATCCATCTGAATATGTATCTACAATATTAGTTAGTACCTTCGCATATTTTTCTCTTCCCAATTTACAATTAAGGAATGGTGTTTCTTTTGGGATATCTATGTCTTTATGTTTTATTCTCATTTTGAACTTGATTGATGTTATAAATATTAATGTTGTTAGTATGAGTTCACATCCTACACCCCCTCACCCCCTCTCCACCACTCCATTCACCTTCAACCGAATCAGCTCAATATTATCAAGCCCATCATTATCAACTACTTTCACCGCAATAATATGCTGACCTGCTTTGAACTTGTGCTGCTGCTTGCCTTGCTTGTCGATGATGATTTCGGGCTTGAAACCGTCCTTTTCGCTGTAGTCAAAGTCCCAACTGAAAAACTCTATTCCCGCCGCGCTGTTTCCTGTGGCGGTGAATTCTATCTCGCTGATATCCTTCTTATCTCGCCCTAATTCATTCACTTCGACCGTAATCGTTGGTTTTTTGGCAATCGGTATGATCTCATCGACGCGGATTAGTTTGATGGTGACATCTTCTTGATTCTTGAGCCGGGCTACTTCTTGGATTGCACCCTTGCCGAATGAAAACGCAATGATACTTCCTACGGATTTGTTCTCGGCTACATTCTTTTCAAAGAGGGTTTTATCGTATTGTTTGGCTGACACGGAGAAATTTTTGATGACATTCACATCTATATTATCCGAACGCTTAACCTGTATCGGTGTATTATCTTTACTCTTACCGTCGATACCTTTGTCGCCGCCCTTTTTATTCTGCGGCTGACCTCCGTATTGTGTGATAATCCAACTCTCAAATTCAAACGCGTCTTTGTAGCGAAGCGTGTCGTAGTCGTACTTGTGAAGCTGCACGATAAATGGTTGACTGAAAAGATTCTGTTGACTGTTCAATCTAAACTCCGTCACCTTCACGGCCTGCACCGATTGGTCAATTCCTATCCATTTACGATTGGTTTTCTCGGCTACTGAAATCGTAGTTCCACCACCGACGAATGGGTCGAGTACAGTGTCGCTTTCATTGCTTGCCATTTTAATAATACGGTCAAGTAATGCTTCCGGCTTTTGGGTCGGGTAGCCGATGCGTTCTTTACCGGGTTGAACATTCTGTATATCTGTCCAAACATTTCCAATCAAAGTTCCTTTGGAATTATTGAGATAGCGCTTTATTGATAGTCGTCCTTCTACGTTCTTTGGGAAATTTATCAATCCGTCATCATCCCACTTTTGCATTGTTTCCAATGGACAACGCCAACCATTCTTATTTGGCTTATATCCCTTATATTCATAATTATAGCCACCTGGTTTTGTGTTAGTTAAATCACCTAATCTGTATCGTCCTTTTGTATCTTCATATTTATAAAAGTCTTCAACGTATTTTTCACCAAGTTCTGCATATACAGGATTATATGTAGATTCATTTCCTTTAGTGTAGTACCAGATTGTATCAGAAAGTACAGCTAACTTTTTCCTAGCGTCGCTGTGTGCATTGGTACGTTGCCAAACTATATCCCCTCGAAAGTTACCCATCCCAAATATCTTATCCAATATCTCAACACGAATGTAAGCATCAGCATGCCAGTCGCAATGTAAGAATATAGAGCCGGTGGACTTGAGAATGCGGTGCATTTCAGCGACGCGTTCTTTGAGCCACGCGATATAGTGATCCATGCCTCCGCTCCAGCGGTCTTGGAATGAACGAACTTCTCCGGCATCTCCCCAGATTACTTCATAGTTGCGATTAGAGAAAAACGGCGGGTCGAGATAGACGAGGTCAACAGATTCGGAGTCGAGCTGTTTGAGGATTTCGAGATTAGCAGCGAGAATGAGTTTGTTAACGGTTTGCATAGGCAATATGCTAAGTGAGTATGGATAATTGTAGTTCGGCGAAACTACGGATTATCACCCATATATTCAAAGGGAAAGTACTATTGAAGTAAGGATGGCAAGAGTGATGAGGCCTGGACGGCAACGGGTGCCCGCAAGCGACGCTTGGAATATACTGAAGGGGAACCTAAAATTTCTCGCCGCCGCGCTTTTCGTACCAGAATTTGGCGGCTTCTGCTGAGATGAGGGTGATGAGGGAGGAGTAGTAAATCCACACGGCGATGGTCACGATAATTGCATACACACCATAGAGCTTACCGAAAGAACCAAGATTGGTCAGATACCATGAAAAGCCGAATCGGGCTACTTCCCAGAGTGACGTGCAGATGGCAGTCGCCATGAAAACAATCCAACGGGGAAGCATTTTATTGGGGATAAACCTATAAAGAAAGAAAAAGAAAACCATCGAGGAAGCGAGTCCGATGAGGTGGATGGTGGCGCCGCTGATCCAGCTGAAAATAGCAGATGGTAGGACGTTTTCACCGGCAGAACTGACAAATTCTACAATAGGTGCCACTAATGTCGAGGCAAGCAAAAGTGCAAGCAGGACAAGTGTGAGGAGGATGTCTTGAAATTTATAGACTAAGAAAAACCGTTCAGTTGAGATGTTGAAGATGGCATTGAGACCTGTGCGGAGTGAACTAAACAATGCAGATGATGTCCACAGTAACGCAAAGGCGCCGATCCATCCTGCGATGGAGCTAAGGTGGAATGCAGTTTGGAGTTCGGCAAGGGTACCGCTCATCATATCCGAACTAAACTGATTCGGCGGAAGTGAATCCGTGATGATTCGATTAATCGTCTGCCCGATTGTTTCGGGGTCGATGAGGGAGCCAAGTATTCCCATTGCGACAAGCAGGAGCGGAATGATACAGAAGAGAATATTGAAGGCAATTCCTGATGAGAGCAGGAATATATGGTTGGAAGAAAGTCGTTCACCGAATTCGATTATAATTGAATATGCTTTTTTGAAGATAGAATATATTTTTTTGTAGGATCTTTTCATAGAGATTCGTTTGGTAAGACGAGCTCGGCCAGGCGTTCTGCGCGAGCCGTTTCGATATCATCAGGTATTTTCTGTCCGGTCGTAAAGTAAGCAAGTGGTAATTTATGCCTTCGGAGAACAGATATTATTCCGCCGAGTCCGGCGGTTTCGTCTAATTTAGTGAGAATCAATGCGCTTGGCTCAAGTATTGCAAATCGTGACAGGACTTCGGCAAATGACACTTCGCTTACAGTAGCGCTTTGAACGAGATACGTAATATCAGGTGTGGCTGCCTCGAGATATGCCCCGATTTCGAGGAGATGTTGGCGACGCTGCTGACTGCGACCGACGGTATCGATAAATATAAAATCGCGTTTGGATTCTTGTTTGATAATTTGCCTAAGTTCTTGGGAATTATATGCAGTAAGAAAAGGTATTCCTGCAATAGAAGCGAAGGTCTGGAGCTGTTCTGCTCCTCCTACTTTATACGTATCAGCCGACACAATGAGAATATTTGCTTTGAGTAATAGTTTGCAAATAGCGGCGAGCTTGGTAATTGTCGTCGTCTTTCCGCCGCCGGTTGTACCGATAAAGGCAACGGTGGTGACGGTCTGACGAACTTCAAGAGCGGGAAAAATTTTTAGATCAGAAGTAATGATTTTGATAGCTGCAGCGAGCAAATCTTTTGATGAATTGCCAGTACTCGCCGAAGCAAGACCTGTAATACGAAGTGCTTCATCATCGGAGAAGTCGGACGAACGTAATAATGTATAAATATACTTCGCAGAATCATTGAGCAATGCTGCGTAACGATAGGGAAGTGCGTCGGTTAGGAGAGATACGTTTTCCTTAATTTGCCTGATATCGTTTCGAAGCTGAAGGAGGGCGGCGGTTGTGTTGAGAGAATCGCTGTCGATGTTGGAGTCCGATTTTTTATCGGATAATGGTAGGTTTTTTTTTGAGGGGCTTTGTTTTTGATGTTTTGCAGGTGTTTTTGTCGTTACTGTCGGTTCATTATGAAGCTCAATTGCTCGGCTGACAAGCTGTTCGTCCAATGCTGCGATAATCTCAATTATATCATCACTTCCATCTACTTTCACATTACGAGTAGAAAGAATGACTGCATCATCACCGAGCTCTTTTCGCATTTGAGCGATACCTTCTTTGATGTTCGGCGCTATAAATTTTTTCATTCGCATTCGGATGGGTCTTTCATAAAATGAAATGGTCTTTTTTTGAGTGCTAAAATTAGCAAAAAAAAACGTTTAAGGGCATAAAAAACAAAAAAAACAGGTGAATGTAACCCTTTCCGAGATATAGTATTGATTACTATACTCAATAAAAACAGTTCTCTCAGAAAAATTTTCTATACTATTTCCAAATATTACTGTAATTTGAGGTATAAAATCAAAATTATGTTAAAATTCTTACTCACTTTTTTCAGAAGGAGCACATCCCATGAAATTTCTTGCCAAAGTTCTCGTAGTTCTGTTCTCATCCACACTCGCACTATCAGCGCAGACTCATGATGCAAAAACAGAAGCAATAATCAATAAATTGAAGATTTCCACTATGACGCTGAACGCATCAGCGCAAGGGAAAGAATACTGGTTGGCCGTGCCGCTCAATGAAGGTAAGACTCAGCCGACGTTGAACTTAGAGTTTTATGTGACATCAAGCTACAACACGGTCATTACCCTCGAAGTACCAGGTGCAGGATTCATTGCCACAAAAAAAATCAAAGCATTGGAAGTGGCGACCTTTTCAACTTTAAATGCATCAGCTAACTATGATTGGGAAGTAGTCTCCAGCCAAACACCTGACAACCGCGGTATTCACATCTTTGCAGACAAGCCAATTTCAGTCTATTGCCTCAATGGCAAGCAGGTAACTTCTGATGGATATTTAGGGTTGCCTATTAGCTCGTGGGGAACAGATTACATCCATTGCGCTTATTATGATTTTAATGAATACCGCCCCCTCGGAGCCGGTTTTATTGTCATAGCATCAGAAGATCAGACAGCAGTAACTATCAATTTAAAAGGAAGAGGTAAACTCTTTGCAAAGACTCGCAGTGGTTCAAAGATTGGTGAGATCCTGAAAGTTACCCTCGATAAAGGTCAAGTATATAATGTAGTTGGAGATGCTACTACAATAGGACAATTTGATTTAACCGGTTCAAAAATTCATGCTGATAAGCCCATCGGTGTTATATCCTACCACGAGCGTACCCTCCTTCCTCAAAACAGTCAAAATGGCCGAGACCACATGGTGGAAATGGTGCCGCCTGTATCGGCTTGGGGCAAAAAATATGTGAATCTTGAATTTATTCGTGACAATCACGGCGACTTTTTCCGTATTGTGGCTTCCAAGAATAACACCTATTGGAAAATGAAATATTATGATAAAATGACCGGTGATTTAATAAGTCAAAGAGAAGGAAAGCTCAATGACGGTGAATTTTATGAAGATTTCAACGAATGGGCCGGCAGAGGAGCTATCGAAGGAATTCGTGGTGTGTCGGTCTGGGAAGCCGATAAACCGGTCTTTTTGATGCAATATCAATATTCCGCTAATTGGGATAGAGGTGATAACTTTGACCCGGATATGGTTGTCGTCACTCCGTATGAGCAATATTTAAAGGGTACATTATTTCAAACTCCATCCAATCCTGCATTTATCAACAATTGGTTTAATTATGTAGTTGAAGGTGACCCTTTAGATACGACATCCAGAAAGCTGAAGTCATTAGTAATTGATGGTGATAGTGTGTATAAATCTTACCCTCAGCTCCTGTTAAATCGAATACCGACAACAAATCTTTATTGGGGATTTAAGTTCATGTCACCCGGTCCCCATATCGTCACCAGTGATACGAAATTTGGCGGCTATGTTTATGGATTTGGTAGCTTTAACGGCTATACATGGCCTGCTGCTCTTGCTACACGTTCATTAGAAGATTTGGACACTTTGCCACCTGTACTTATATTTGATACAGAATGTGGAGATTATAAATATACATCCACAGAAGTAAGGAATTTTGGCACTCCTCCTGATACAGTACAGATTGATCAAGGTATCTTTGAAATTTCTCTCATTGACTCTTTGAGCTACAACTATGAGCTTATTTTCAAAACTGCTTCCACGATTATACCACTTCCGAAGGTAACAGAATTTAAATTTGATTTAATTGTCAAAGACAAAACAAAAGATGCTTTCGCTGTATTTATTGTCATGGATAGAGCAGGTAATTATACGATAGATACAGTTAGCTATATAGTTGATAGACTTGAGCTTGACCCAAAAATCGTCAAATTTGGTTCGGTGCGAATTGGTACAACCAAATCTTTAACAGTGAAGATTGTAAACCCGAATAACAAAACTGTCAAAGTCAAGAAATTATCCCTCCTCAAAAAGAAAGAATATGTGATCACGAGTGGCGAAATTCCACCGGAAATTGATTTAATAGCTAAAGGTACTCATGACATTACCATCGCTTATACACCGATAAAAGAAGGACTTAAAGAGGATGATGACAATCAATTAGATATAGATTCTATTCAAGTTGAAACAGAATGTGCAAAATTTACATTCCCTGTCAAAGGACGTGGGGTAGTACCATGTGCAGATGTAGAACCCCTTTGGTTAGCTGCAACTACCGCTGTTGGTGACACAGTTCGTAAAGAAATTAGCGGACGAGCATTGTATATCCGTAATAAAGGGACAGATACACTTACAGTTAAAGGACTTCTTGGCGTACAACTTCCGTTTTTTGTTGAGAATACTAATCCTCCATTCCCATTCAAAGTAGCTCCCGGTGGTGAACGACTCTTTACTTCCATTGGCTACGCTCCGACTCAGATTACTGCTGATACAATTAAAGTCACTTTTGAAACCGATGGCGCTGGTGCTAACTGTAATGAGATCTCGACTTGGATAGGCAGAGGAAAAGCACCGGGTCCAAAAATTACAAGCTATGACTGGAAAGAACGCCGAGTACTGACTGATAATAACTCGACAATTGAAGTACCGAATCTTGGAACCTCAGACCTGAATCTCATTGGCTGGAAATTTAGCAATCCTACCGATCCGAACTTTAAGGCAACGACACAAACTACCTTCAGCCCTACTGCGCCGTTCTTGGTACGTGCTAACAATCAAACAAAAGTCGTCTTTGATGTGGTCTATACTCCTTCAGACGAAGCGACCCATCACAATTCTATTATCCCTGAATTCAGAGAAACAGTACCTCAAATAGAAGGTATGCTCGATGGTATTGGTATTCTTCCCAAGATTGTTCCTACCGGCTGGGTTTTCCCTGACAGTACATTAATAGGAGATACGTATGCAACTCCAGGTTCAGTCGTGATACGTAATCCAAGTACATCCGCTGTGTTGAATGTGAAAACATTTGCTATCCGAGCCGGTGGCGATATCAATGATTTTGCATTTACTAAGACTTTGCCTACCTCGTTTATTATTCCCAAAGCAGATTCAATGGTATTCCCAGTGAACTTCACTCCGACTGCGATTGGTAAGCGTAAAATTACTATCGATATGACATCAGATGCTATGACTGGACCTGAAGTCGATCCAACTGTATCAAATTCTGTCGATGTCGAAGGTGTTGGGTATCAAATTATTACGAATTTCCCTGGAATTACGGTAACATCTATTCCTTACGGGGTTTGGATGACATGTGATACATCGTCCAAGAACTTCGTGATAAACAATCCGGGAACGGCTAATCTTGTCATTGACAATTATGCGGTCGTTGGACCTGATGCTGCTAATTTCTTGATGACTTTCCCAACATTACCTCTCGTTATTAGACCAAACTCTCCGGTGGCAATTCCTGTAAAGTTTGCACCGAATGCCAATAGGCCATTTAGTGCTCAAGTTTTAATCTACAGCAATGCCGACACGGTTGTTTACCCATTAGCACAGCGTACTGCCAGTCTCGACGGTATTGGCAAAATAGTTCCGGTTGAATTCTCACTTACTGTAAAAGGAGCAAAATCAATCGAACCTGGTACAATACAAACACTCGTGCTCTCAGCCGTGAGTGGTGACTTTACCGACGCAGGAATGGTAGATTTTACAGCAGAAATTTCATTCCACGAGAAATATATGAAATACGAAGGCACTAAATTTGTGGGTGCATACGGTGTAAATAATGCTTGGAAATTCACTGCTGATTCAGCAAAAGACAGGAGTGCTAATTACAAGAGGATACTCGTCGGCAGTGGTAGCTTTCCGATCCCTGCTGCCGGACCGATTGCAGAATTGACATTCCAATCGTTATTGGCTGACACGATTTATTATCCAATCGGACTCAATGTACAGGTTCCTAATCGTGCAAGTTGTGTGATCCCAACTAGTACAGGCGATCAATTATCCATACTTGGTTGCTTCATTAATGCGCGATTAGTATCTCCGTCAGGTTCGAAGTATGCACTAACGTCTATCAGTCCGAACCCATCAAGCAACAATGTCATTACTATTGATTACAGTGTTGGCCTAACGTCACATACGACATTTGAGCTCTTCAATTCACTCGGCGAGCGTGTTGCAGTATTGTTAGATAAAGTACTTGACCACGGCGATTATCAGGCTCGTATTGGAATAGCTTCTATACCATCCGGTGTCTATTCATGCCGTATGGTATCCGGTCAGTTCAGTACTTCTCAAATGATTACAATTACTAAATAATAATCTATTTAGGATGTATTACACATTAAAAATCCCCGCTTATACTAGCGGGGATTTTTTTTTATAATCGTATTCAAACATCATTCATGATACTATCATTGCTCATCTAACTCTTGAAATAAACTACACATTGAGTTGAAAATATCAAATTTCTACGACTAAGAAACTTAATGTTTGGAATTTCGGCTCTACAGCCCTATTTTTGCGCTCCCAAATGTTGAAAATTGTAAATATGGTCTCGTCGCCTAGTGGCTGGGCAGGACTCTGCAAAAGTCCCTACAGCGGTTCGAATCCGCTCGAGACCTCAAGAAATGTTTCATATTAAAGACCCTCATGGCAACGACAGCAGACTTACGAATTGGCGCAGTAATTAAATTTAACAATGACTTATGTTCGGTTTTAGAGTCCGAGCACCGCACACCGGGTAATCTTCGTGCATTCTACCAAGTAAAAATGCGGAACATGCGTACCGGCAAATTACTCGAAAACCGTTTCCGTGCCGGCGAGACAATTGAATTCGTACGGGTCGATAGAAAGAATTATCAATATCTGTACAAAGACGGTGAAAGTTTTATGTTTATGGATGTCGATACCTACGACCAAATTCCCGTTGATGCCGATATCGTCGGTGATGCAGCAAAATTCATGAAAGAAGGACAAGAAGCACAGCTTGCATTGAATGATATGACGGTACTATCGGTGGAAATTCCGACTCACGTGAATCTACGAGTGGTGAGAACAGATCCCGGTCTTCGCGGTGACACAGCAACTAATGTCCTCAAGCCCGCCATTCTCGAGACAGGCGCTACAATCGGAGTACCAATATTTGTCAATGAAGGTGATTTACTTCGAGTGGATACTCGTACTTCCAGCTATATGGAACGCGTGAAGGAATAAAATAGTAAATACAATGTTCAAGCGTGTTTCTACAGTGAATAATGAGGAAGCACGCTTTTTTATTTTTCTCTATCTGAGGAGATACAATGGACTTACAATATGTACAAGAGTTACTGAAAATATTTGATGAAAGCTCGGCAACAGAGCTCAGTGTAGAAGAAAACGGCGTAAAAGTATCCGTTTCGCGGCGTCCCAATGAAATTCACCACGCAGCTCCGGCGCAGCATTATTTCCAACCGCCATATTCACACCCGCATACCCCCGCACATACTGTAGCAATCGATGCCTCGCCTGCCTCGCCTTCAGTTCCTGCGAAAACTGATGCTCCTGCACCTGCACCGACAGCCAATACCCATCAGATACTTTCGCCTATTGTCGGCACATTCTATCGTTCATCTTCTCCTGATGCACCATCTTACATTCAAGTAGGTGATACGGTGACTGTCGGCAAAACGCTCTGTATCGTCGAAGCGATGAAACTCATGAATGAAATTGAAAGTGATGTAAGTGGTACAGTGATCAAAGTACTCGTCGAAAATGGTCAGCCGGTTGAATACCACCAACCAATGTTTCTCATTCAACTTTGAGCTAACCGTATGATAAAAAAAGTACTCATTGCCAATCGAAGTGAAATAGCCCTCCGAATTATCCGCGCTTGCCGCGAATTGGGCATCAAAACGGTGGCGGTTTATTCCACCGCCGACAAAACTTCCCTCCACGTCCGCTTCGCTGATGAAGCAGTCTGTATCGGTCCGCCGGCCGGTAAAGATAGTTACCTCAAAATCAACTCCATCATCTCAGCTGCCCTCGTCACGGGTGCTGACGCCATCCATCCCGGCTACGGATTCTTAGCTGAAAATGACGTTTTTGCTGAAATCTGCCGCGAAGTAGGCATCAAATTCATCGGACCCACACCTGACTCAATTGCTCGAATGGGGAATAAATCTGTCGCCAAAGAAACAATGCGCGCAGCCGGTGTTCCCGTTATTCCCGGTAGCGAAGGTACAATCGAAACTGCCGAAGAAGCTGCTGCTCTCGCAGCTGAAATTGGCTATCCTGTTATGATAAAAGCAGTTGCAGGCGGTGGCGGAAAAGGTATGCGCTACGTAGAAACACCTGAAGAAATTGAAAATCTCTACACGATGGCACGCAATGAAGCCGAAGCAGCTTTTGGGAGTTCGGCTGTGTATCTCGAAAAATTCGTCGAAGAGCCACGCCATATCGAAATTCAAGTCTTTGGCGATCAATTCGGCAATGCTGTTCACCTCAACGAACGTGATTGTTCGATTCAACGCCGGCATCAAAAGCTCATCGAAGAAGCGCCATCGACGATCATGACGCCCGAACTCCGCGCCGCAATGGGCGAGGCAGCAATAAAGGCAGTCAAAGCAGTGAATTACGAAGGAGCAGGCACGATTGAATTCTTGGTCGATAAGCACCGTAAGTTCTATTTTATGGAAATGAATACGCGGATTCAGGTCGAGCATCCGGTAACCGAAGAGTCGGTCGATGTCGATCTCGTTAAAGAACAGCTTCGCGTGGCATCCGGTCTGCCGCTTTCGCTCGTTTCGTCTGAACCGAAACAACATGCGATTGAGTGTAGAATTAATGCAGAAGATCCATTTAATAATTTCCGTCCTTCACCGGGTATGATTACAAGCTTGCACTTCCCGGGCGGACACGGCGTGCGCGTCGATTCCCATATTTATCAAGGATATGCGATTCCGCCGTTCTATGATTCCCTCGTTGCAAAACTCATTACGTTCGCTCCAACCCGCGATGAAGCAATTGCCAAAATGCGCCGCGCGCTCGATGAATTTATCATCGAAGGTATCAATACGACAATCCCATTCCATCGTAAAATGATGGATAATCCGGATTTCATTTCCGGTAATTTCACGACGAATTATCTGGATACGCATGATTGGAAGGCGTGAGTCCTTTTTAGTCGTAAGTAGTAAGTCGTAAGTAGTAAGGAAGATAGTCGGTTCCGTCACACTGAGTTCCTAAGTAGCGGAAACCCGCTCCTAACAAAAACAATGACACAGTTAAAACATAGCCCATGATTTTAATCATGGGTCAAGAAAAAAACCGTTTTTATGGGGTTGTAAAATGATGATGGTGTTTTTTTTCTTAATTGGCGCAAGGCCGTCCACCCCGGGGCCACCGCCCAACAGAAGGGGGGCAGAGGGAAAAAGGAAAACCAAACCAAAACCTTTCTTTAAACTTGTTGTTAAGGTTATGGATAAAGTTGAAAAGCGGATGTTTTAACCGGCTGGTTGGATTGCCTATTTATTTTCAAATTTTAGGCGGGAAAGTTAAAAAATAGTTACAACACCAACAAACCGGCCCCCAAAAAGAAAAAACCCCCTTGCAAACCCCGGCTTTTGAAGGCGGCGAAACCTTGCCCTGGTGTTACCTGAGGGAGTGAATACACAAGGGGATTAAAAGAGCGTTTAAGAGGTTTGGGGAGTTTGGAGGGGGTGTGGTTTTAAAGAGGGGGTTTTTCCCTTTTACGGGAGGGGCCCGCGCCAAAACCGGGGGACGGCTTAAGACTGGAAACCCCCGGCCCCTCACGCTTCCCCCCGAGCACTCTTTTTTTTTGGCTCGGGGGGCGAGGCGGCTGCGGGGGGGAGGTTCGCGTCTCATTGGGGGGCTGGGCGGGAGCCCCGCGGGGGACCTCTGTGGCCCGGCAAACGGGGGAAACCCTCGCCCGCCGGCAAGCCGGGGACGGGGGGAAAAAAGCGGTTCCTTGTTTAAAATGAGGTTGAAAAACTTAGTGGAGGGGGGGGGGCATTTTAAGGGGGGCTAGGAGAAGGGGGGGGACCTAGGGGGGAAGGGGTGCGGGGCGGAGGGAGAGGGGGGGGTTTGGGGGGGAAGGGGAAAAAAAGGGACGGAGGTTTCGATGTTAAAGCAAAGAGAATTCCTGTCCGAACAGTTGCTACAACTGGTCGAAAATACTTAACTATGAAACGTCTCGTAGTGATTGTATGTGGTTTCAGTATATGTACTTGACACAGGAAAACTAACTGGATAATAATATCGGAACGAGGAAAGTCAAATAGTTCCATAATTATGTAGCAGTTTGATTGGTAAGTGTTAACGTCCAGATGCAACTACTGGACGGACGAATAGTGACTCATAAGTATTAATAAAGTTAAGAGTTGCACTTGTTACTTGAATCCAAAATCAGTCAATTTATATAATTTTAAGTTAGATGTTTTATGGAAAAAAGATTATACATATTGTCAGCGCTTTTATTATGCTTAGTCCTATCAGGTTGTCCAGATACAACTACCCCAACGAATACTGTCAATGGATTTACGGGATCTATTTACTACAGTAATGGAAATTTTGTTTATCGGATGGAGCTCAGTAAGCAAGTCGTTACACAGCTATTCCGCTTTGTGGAAGATCCTGACATCACCGCAAATGGAGAAATTCTATGTAGAGAATTATCTCCTGCTCGTCTTATTTACTCCGACATAACTGGGGCTAATAGGAAATTACTGTTAGTTGACGAAAATAATTCTGGCCCAATTCATCAACGCGAGATAACTCACCCTCGTATCTCATATAATCAAAAATATGTTGTCTATGAATCTAGAAGATATCGTCAGGACCGCGAATCGTACGTTATCGATGCTGTTACTGGTGCTCTTGTAACAAGAATTGGTGACAATTCAAAAAGCCAGTCTCTGATTTCACCGAGCTGGGCTCCAGATGGGTCTATTATTGTGCAGGGAGGGTTCCCAACCAACAATGGTATTTACAAAGTTTCAGCTGACTTTTCGACAACGACTCGCATTGATCCTAATTTAACGAATGTATCTGAGCCGAGTGTCAGCCCAGATGGTTCAACCATTGCATTTATTCGCGATAGCCAGCTCTATACAATGGGGATAGATGGTACCAATCCTCTACAGCTTTACACAAGTAACTTACAATTTAGTATCCCGACCTGGTCTCCGGATAGTAAATATATTGCAGCCGTAAGTAAAGGGATTATCTATATATTTGATGTAAAGAATAAAACAGCTACTCAAATTACAACGAGTCATTTTGTAGGTGATCTTAGTCAATTATCTTGGCGGTAAAAGTCTCCAATAGAGTTGTACAATCCCATTTATTCTGAAGTGGAATTCCTATACGACCATTTACTAATTGGAAAGTGTTAACGTATAAATGTAACAACCGGACAAGAAACAACAACAGCAATTCAATTTTATAAAATCCAAAACAGGAGCAAAATCATGAACTTCCCAGCAGATTTAAAATATACAACCGACCATGAATGGGTACGCGTTGAAGGAAATATCGGTACAATCGGTGTCACAGACCACGCTCAAGGCGAGCTTGGCGATGTTGTGTATCTTGATGTGTCAGACTCAATTACAAACATTACCGCCGGTGAATCGTTTGGTTCGATCGAAGCCGTCAAAACCGTTGCTGACCTCTTTGCGCCGATTAGCGGTAAAGTGGTCGACGTGAACCGTGGACTCAACGACTCACCCGAACAAGTCAATAATGATGCGTATGGTGAAGGCTGGATCATTAAAGTGGAAATGTCTGACCCGTCTGAACTCGACTCACTCCTGACCGTCGATGCCTATAAAGAACTCGTCGGACATTAAACCTATGTAACACAAAGAATTATTGAGCTCCCACCATGAAAATTATTGCTTCAATAATTCTGCTTTTCTCAGCTTACTCGCTTTTTGCGCAACCCTCCGGCGGTAGTCCCACCGGAGGAGAGCCAATACATGTGCGCCATGCTGATCTCCTCTCCGGCTCCGATACCACCGGCATTCTTATTCGCGAACTCATCGGTAATGTCCATATTGAGCAAGGAAATGTAACGCTTCGTTGCAATCGCGCGACGCAATACTTGGCCGAGAATCGTGTGGTCATGATTGGCAATGTGAAGGTCATCCAAGGCACGGTCACTCTCTCCGGTCCGAGCGCTAATTACGACGGAAATACAAGAATTGCTTCAGGCAATCAAGGTGTCAAAATCGTCGATCGTAAGACTACACTCACTGCCCGCGCTGGTCGCTACTCGACCATTTCGGCGATTGCTAATTTCTATGGTACTGTTCGCGCCGAAGATGACTCCGTCGCTATCGATGCCGACACCATCGAATACCACCGTTCCACTGAAAACAGCTTCGCCTCCGGGAATGTACTCATGCAAGCCAAGTATTCTAAAGCGTTTATCGTAGGCGATTCTGCTGAAAATTATCCCTCACGGAATTATTCCCGAGTGACCGGACATCCCATTCTCTTTCAAATTGATACCGTCGCAACCTCTCATGATTCATTGAAAATATCAAAGGATTCATCGAATACTTCCAAGCCGGATTCATTCCTTGCTCAAAAAGATACCTCAGATAAAAAGCCGGATACGATGACTATTTCCTCGGTTGTGATGGAGTCGTATCGCGGCAAAAATGAACGCTATATCGCCACCGGACAGGTCGAAGTCGTGCGCGGCGGACTCTCAGCCCGCGCCGATACCGTGCTCTATGGCAATAGCGACGAGAAGATTCTCCTGCGCGGAAAACCGATCGTATGGTATGATTCTACTCAGTTAAGTGCTGATTCTATAAATATTTATGTTCCACTGAAAAAACTCAAAAAAATCGAAGCATTCGCTAATGCTTTCTCGGCTTCTCAGGATGATTCGCTGCATGCTGATAGGGTCAATCAGCTCTCGGGCGCAGCGATTACGATCGCTGTCGAACTCGACACCTTGCGCGAGGTCTTCGCGCGGGGCGAGGCGAAGAGCTTGTATTTCCTTGTAAAAGAGACCGAACCCGACGGTGCGGCACGGCACAGCGCCGACAGCATCCGCATTACGATGGAAAACAGCAAGCCGGAAATTATCCGCTGGCTCGGCGGTGTTAATGGCGAGAATATTCCCGAACGAATGATGGAAGGGAAGAATAAAGACTACTATTTACCATCCTGGCGCTGGGAGAAAACACGCCCGAAAAAGCAGGTGTTTGTGGGGAGGAAGAGGTAGGTGTAACGCTTATTTTCGCTTTGTAATTTTCAACATTTCATTACCTGAAATTTCTTATAGTGAGGCAATTCAATGTTCAAACTATATAGAGTATATGTTGTTCTATCCCTTTTACTACTAATAAGTAAGACGCTGATTGCTATGCCTATACCAAACGAAATTCCTGATTCACTTCGAATCAAACTCGACAAAGGAGTTATCGATAATTTGCTAATATCCGAAGACGAATTGGACTCTTTGTTGCATAGCTATCCGGAATCGGATTATTTGTTGGCACGGAAAATTAATCTGCTTCTGGAAGATCGGGCGAATATTCCTGATGTCGAGAAGTTGATTAAATCTATTCATAATCCAGGGACTTTCATTTTATCCGAAGTAGGTTGTTATTATGCAACCTATTTATTCAACTTTCAAACGGCAATAAAAAAACTAGATGAGAGTATTTCAATAGATAAACGCAGAATCAATTGGTTGTGCAGAATGAATTATGCTGAAATTATAGCAAATGGACGATATTTTGGGGTTGATAATGGCCTTGAGTTATCAGATAAATATTTTAATGAAGCGCTTGAAATCAGCCCCGACAATCCTAGAGTTCTCCTTGCATGGGCACGTATTTCTGTGTTACATAATACAGAAGACTATATGTTTTTAGATAGAGCATCAAACTTATTAAGTCTAATCCCAGTAGACTATGACCCTTCAAGAAGGTATTCTGTGGAGGGGGCTTTATGGATTACAAAAAATAGTCCAACTAAAGCGAAGTTCTACTTACAAAAAGCGATTGAAATGGATTCAAATTTTCTTGAACCTGTAACATTCTTGGCCGATCTTGAAAATCAACTTGGTAATTATCAAATAGTTGAACGACTTCTTAAACCAGTGATTATAAAAAATCCTAATATACATTCAATTTTAAACAGTTATATAGAGGCACTGTTAAATTTAAAAAAGTTTAAAGATGCAGTTAAATACTGTGAACATCTTTTAAATATAGATACTAATCAAATTCCCAGTAGCTTGAATTTAATAAAAATTGCAGAAGCATATATAGGATTGGCGGAATATAAGAAGGCAGAGGAATCGCTAAATAAGGCGCAAAAATTAAGTCCTTCCGTCGAAGCGGAAGTACTACTGATGGTAGTACATTGGTTGAAGCACAAAGATATAAAAAATGAAATAATCAATTTTTTCCAGCAGCACCCTGGAGATTTTAGTATGAGGCATGTTCGAAGTGTGTTTGATAAGTATGGGGTGAAAATTAAGTAAGATCTGATTGGAAATTGGCTTTGCGCTGGGAGAAAATACGCCCGAAAAAAGTGTATTATTCGTAGGAAGAGGTAGGTAAAACTCCTCCAGCTTGAGAGTGGCAGGCGTGTGTGTGTGGCTTTTGTGAAGTATTGAAAATTGGGGTCACTGACAAATTTTGTGGGCGTAGAATTTACGATGCATTAAAGCAACTCTAACGGCACAACAGGTGATTTTTTAACGCAAAGGCGCAGAGGTGCAGAGAATTCTTTGCGTTCTCTGCGTCTTTGCGTTAAAAAATACCACAGCCGGACATTGAGCGAAGTCTAAATGACAGCTGGTAGTTATGAAGCTACTCCACCTCCCGTATCCTCACCCCACCCACTTCATCAATCGTCACAAAGGTGGCAGGTTTATCCGTCCAGCAGCCACTGTTGATGTAGGTGATACCGGAGGCGGATTGTTGGGCAGGACGGTGGGTATGACCGCAAAAAATAAAGTCGGCGCCCTTTTTCTTGGCGAGCTTGAAGGCACTTTTCGCAGTTTTGTTGGAAACTCCAATGAACTTTTTACTAGTACGCTTCACCCAGCGGCTGAATCGCTGATTCTTGGTATCGAGTTTTTGAATAATGAGATAGCACGCATTCGCTATGTGGGTAATTCTCACATTCTTGGTCACAAAACGGTCGAATTGATGTCCGTGCGTGGCGTAGTATTTCTTACCCTGAAATTCCCACAAATACTCCTCCACTACTTCCACACCAAGGAAATGCGAGAGCACCTCGGCGGCGCTATCGTGATTACCAATAATCCAAATCACCTCACACCCCCGCTTGGGATGCGAAAGCTTGCGGATATGCGAGAGTATCTTCCAGTCATTCTTGCCTAAGCGCTTGAAATTCAAGTCGTCAAAGATATCTCCGTTGAGAATTAACCGCCGGAAGGAATGCGACATCAGCGTGCGGAGTAATGCCTTGGAACGTGCCACTTCCGAACCCAAATGCACATCCGAAATGATGAGTGTGTCCACGGCGGTGATTGCCGAATTGATGGGTTCAAATTCGGTAATGTCATCGTCATAACCTGCTTGTATATCATCTAATTCAAGTATATCTACGGAGTGCATATACTGCTGTATTTATTTATAATTTCTTCGTTGTTTATCTCACTGATAATGTATGAGAATCAAGGAGTTTCACGAGTAATGGAAACAAACCAACCGACAGTCGGGCATTGAGCCGACCGCAATTGGTGATTTTTTAACGCAAAGGCGCAGAGGTGCAGAGATGTCTTTGCGTTCACGTACATGGAATTACACCACGCGTCGTAATTTCGCCCGTGAAGACAACTCACTGTCATACAATCGTTTAACTCCATCGCCTATAGCTTTTTCAACGTCTCGGATATTCGATACGAGCCGCATGAGTCCGCCAATTTCTACCGATGCCGCTTGGTCGGTGCCCCACATTGCCCGGTCGAGCGTGATATGGCGTTCGACGAATGTAGCACCGAGCGCTACCGCTGCCCAAGTGGTAGCGAGTCCGGTTTCATGACCTGAATAGCCAATCGGAACGTCAAATTTCTCACCGAGCGTGTGGATCATTTTCAGGTTAAGTTCATCTACTTTACAAGGATACGCGCTTGTTGCATGCGCTATGAGCAGATTCTCAGTCCCAATTTCCTCAACAGCAGCGTCAATTTCATCCATGGTTGACATACCGGTCGAAATAATGAGTGGTTTGCCGGTAGAAATCATCGCATTGAGGAGTTTGTGATCGGTGAGCGAAGCGGATGCTGCTTTGTAACAAGGAGTATCAAATTGCTGAATAAATTCCACTGCCTGCTCGTCCCAACAGGACGCAAACCATTGCATTCCCTTTTGCTTACAGTAGCGGTCTATTTCATCATATTCGCTATAATCGAATTCTACTTTGTAGCGGTAATCGATATACGTCATGCGTCCCCACGGCGTATCACGCTCGATATTCCATTGGTCTTTCGGTACGCACAGTTCAGGTGTGCGTTTTTGGAATTTCACGGCATGGCAACCGGCGATATAGGCGCCGTCGATCATTTTTTTAGCAACTTCGACTGAACCGTTGTGGTTGATGCCAATCTCGGCGATCACATAAATCGGTTGATTTTTACCGACGGTTACATTGCCTATCTGTACTGTTTTTGACATGTGTAGTTCCTTTGTTTGTATAGAATTATCGATGTTTATATGCTTGTTAAATATAGATGTTTTTCGCATAAAATTCAGAACGAGCAGTTCGGCTTCATTAGCCCTGTAAGGGCGACCTGTTTGTAGCTTTTAGCACCTATAAGAATCATCGTAGCACCATCGGTGCGACCTGTTTATTGCGCATCCAAGAACAAACAGGTCGCACCTACGGAGCTAAAACAGAATTTTAAATGTCATCGCCTACAAACAGGTCGCTCCTATGGAGCTAATCAATCATATAATGTTTTGATGCGAGAACCCAGATAATTATATCTCACCACGCAGTCCATCCACCATCCACGACGAGATTCGCTCCCGTCATATACTGTGAGGCGTCACTCGCCAGAAATACAAGAGCACCCTGATAATCAGAGGGACCAGCCATTCTTCCGAGTGGTGTTTTGCGGGCGTAATTATCTTTAAAATAATCTGGTTGACCATTCTCTACTCCGCCCGGCGATAATGAATTTACCCGTACTGCCGACTTCCCCCAGTACGTGGCAAGAAAACGGGTAAATGACAGAACCGCACCTTTGGATGTCGGATAAACCGCTGATTTATAAAATGCTTGCGTGCCATCCGGTAATTGATAAATGGATTGGTCCGGCGCGACGATGCCGTAGGTCGATGCGATATTGATAATACTTCCCTTGCCTTGTCGCGCCATTTCAGCGCCGAGAATCTGCGAACAGAGGAACATTCCCGTGACATTTACCTCCATCACTCTCCGCCACAATTCAAGTGGATAGTCTTCGAATTTCGAACTCTCTTCGCCGCCAAGCGGATTCTCCACCATATCATTCATCGCAGCATTATTGACGAGGATATCGATTCGGTGAAATTTTTCTAATATGTTGTTTCGTAAGTTAATTACAGAAATTTTTGAGGTTACGTCCAATCCTACGCCGAGCGTATTCTCGCCCAATGTTGCGGCGAATTCACGGGAGCGTTCCTCGTTCAAATCAGCTACCACGACCTGCGCGCCGGCGCTGTGGAGCGCTTTGCAATGTTCGATGCCGATCAAACCCAATGCGCCGGTGACGATTGCTGTTTTGCCGGAGAGACTGAAGAGTTCGTTCATACCGTTTACTTAGGTTTCGTGTTGAAATTACTCGTCTTGCGGAAGACCGGCTTGAGCGTTTCGCCGTGGAGATGATCGAGCAGCGTTCCGAGGTCGATGTGCTTTTTGAGTTGCGGGAGAATTTTACGATACGCGGCAAGAGTATTCTTAATATCTTTATCTGTATGGGAATAGCACATATTATGAAAACCCGTCCAGAGTATTCCGTAGCGCAGAAGTTCCTGCTGCATATAGGTCTTCATCTCCAGCGCTGTCACCAATCCGGTTGCATCAAATTGCACCATCGACCGGCAACCGAGCCCTATGCAGCGGGTGAAAGTAATACCGAAATCTTCACAAATTTCATTATACCCATGCAGTAATTTATCGCCCTGCGATGCGAGAATGCAGGAACATTCTTCTCCCGAAGCACGTGAATCGTTGCAAGCGCCGCTGCGAGTGAAAGCGCTTCACCGCCGAAGGTCGTATAGAAAAATACGTCATGTTCGAGAAGCTTCATCACATCTTTTCTACCTGTAAGTATCGAGAGAGGCATGCCATTGGCGACGGCTTTGGAAAAACACGCAAGATCTGCTTTTACACCAAAATACTCCTGCGCTCCACCGAGGGAAAGGCGAAATCCCGTCCACATTTCATCGAAAATCAGGAGAATACCACGTTCGGTGCAGATATCACGGAGCTTGTGCAGGAAATTATCCCGAGGTATTTCGAAGACCATCGGTTCGAGAATAATCGCCGCCGTATCATTATCTATTGCATCCAGAACCGAGCTAATGTCTTTATATTGAAAGGTATAGGTCAATGCTTGTGTCTCGGCCGGAATTCCGCGATTACGGTCAGTAGTTCCGATATACCAGTCATGCCAGCCATGATAACCGCAGCAGAGAATCGTGTTTTTACCGGTAAATGCGCGTGCGAGCCGTACTGCTGCCGACGTCACATCGCAACCTGTTTTGCTGAAGCGAATGCTTTCTGCATTGGGAATAATTTGGTGAAGTGCTTCTGCTACTTCGACTTCCAGCGGGTGAACGAGCGAAAACGTAATACCGTCCTGAAGCTGTGCCTTAATCGCCGCATCGACAGCGGGGTAACAGTATCCGAGGGAAATCGGTCCGACGCCCATCGTGTAGTCGATGTATTCATTGCCGTCAATATCCCACACATGCGAACCTTTCCCGCGTTCCAAAAATGACGGTGCCACACCGCGCGAATATTGACTCATTCCCTTGGCGAGCGTTTGCGTGCCGGAGGGGATGAGAAATTCTGCACGCTCAAGTAAGCGCTTGGATTTTTTGATTTTAGGGTAATCGTTGTCTTTTTGTTTTGACATTAAATTTTCCTTCGGAATTAGTGTTACCGCATCTACATTAGTAACAGAACTACCACTGTAAGACAAGTAGTACGCATTTTTTACCGCAAAGCTCGCAAAGGTTGCGCAAAGTTCGCTAAGCGTATAATTTTTCAAATTCTTATTTCAATAAACACAGAACGGGTGGCATGAAACATCAACTCTTCTCTGCGAACTTTGCGCAACCTTTGCGTTCTTTGCGTTAAAACTGAAATTCTACGTCGAAAAGTAATTATTTCTGTAATTCATGTATAATCTTCATCGCGATAGCCCGACCGGTAAATCCTTCATATTCCAGTACATCCTGCAAAAGTGCGGGCTTGAACCAGCGATTTTCGAGAGCGATCGGGAGCACATCGGCGGTGATTTTGTGCTTGAGCAGTAATTCCGCTACAATCGAATACAGCCCACCTATGAGGAAATGATCTTCGAGCGTTACGGTGAGTTCGCACCAATTCACACTCCCGAGAATCGCGTCACTGTCAATCGGCTTGAGTGTGCGCATATTGAGAATTCGCGTCGAAATGCCATGTTCGGCTAGGATAGACGCTGCTGAAACCGCCTCCCTGAGCAGCGTTCCATAGACAAGAATACACACATCGCGTCCCTCTGAAATTAACTCCGCCTCACCGATAGCAAAATCGCGAGAATGCGTAACTGCCGGAGGTAGATTGTTATAGCGAATATAAAATGGCTGTGGACTCTCCAAAATCTGTTCTAATCCAATCAACATATCCTCTTCATCGGCAGGACAAAACACACCCATCGGCGGTATCCCGCGCATAATCGATACATCTTCTATTGCTTGATGCGTGGGACCATTGGCCTCCGAAAGAAAGCCGGCCACACCACCGACAAGCTTCACCGGCAAACCGGAAATGCCAATATCCGTGCGGATAAATTCAAAAGCGCGCATCGTCAAAAATGCTGCAAGTGCGTGAGTAATTGGTATTCTGCCGCGAAGAGCGAGTCCGGCGGCCGCGCCTATCATCGTTTGTTCGGCGATGCCAACATCTATGAATCGATTCCCAATTTTCGCCGGTAGATTGCGAATCGCCGCACGGTTTTCTGCCGTGAGCACGATATAGCGTTCATCACGTTCGATGAGGTCAAGTAGGAGTGTTTCGTAGTTCATAAGTTATCGTACGATAAGGGTTTCGGAAGTTAATTCAGCCGTTCGTCCACCGTGGAGTTCAGCCAGTAATTGGGTAATTTCATCGGCGGTAAAATTTGCAAACCATCGATCGGCGCGTGCTTCGATACTCGGCGTGCCCTTACCGCGGATTGTGTGGGCGATCACAACATTCGGCCTGCCGTTACCAATTGTAATTCCTGAGAAAGAGTCGTGTAGATCTTCGAAATTATGCCCATCAACTTCGCGTACAATACACCCGAACACACGAAATTTTTCTGAAAGAGGTTCTAATGGAATTAATTCCTCTGTCCTCATATTCGCTTGAAATTCATTTCGATCCACAACTATGATAAGATTATCTAATTTATGGGCTTGCGCGACTAATAATCCTTCCCATATACTACCTTCATTCAGCTCACCATCACCCAAAATCACCACGATTTTATTGGCAGTGCCGCGTAGTTTACAGTCGAATGCCACCCCAATTGCCACCGAAAGTAGATGTCCCAAGCTGCCGGAGTAAAATTCCACGCCGGGAATATTGCGGTTAGGATGCCAGTAAATATCATCAGTCGTTAGCAGGTGATTCGAGAGGCGTTCACGGTCAATAAAGCCGAGTTCGGCGAGCGTGCCATAGAGCGCAGGCACGTCATGTCCTTTAGATAGAAAGAGATAGTCACGATTAGGATCGCTAAGATTGTCGGGAGTAATTGTCAGATAATTTGTGTATAAATACACAAGCACATCAGCGCAGGAAAGCGAGGCACCGATAAAACATCCACCGCGTGTTGCCATGCGGATGCAATGCTCGCGCACTCGAAACGCTATATCTTTTTGTTGGTCTAAAGTCATCATGAGTATGTAAGTAAATGTATTGTAATCATAGAGATGTCAATCTTGTTGTTGATATACTAGTGATGATGAATTGATGAAATTTTTAGTAGCTTGCGAAGAAACAGTCTGCAATTCTTTAAGGTGATGACGATACCAATTCACTCCGGCAAGATGTGTATTGATCGCAGCAATTTCGGGATGTAGGGCTAATAAATCGAGAATATCTTTCATTGAGAAATTCGGATTCTGTGGATAGAGATGTTCATATACAGAACGGATAAATTCATAATCTTCCTGATAATCAAGTGTCCAGCGGTGAGACATCGAGTAATTTATTCCATCCGGACACTCAACATTACCGATGGTAAATTGGTTAGGATTATCCCAGATATATGGAGTAGTATGTTCTCGTTCAAATGGCTTCGACGCATTGACCCAAGCATCATGAAGCACGGTAAGTGGTAGTATTTCTACATCATTACCATCGGGGTATGTTGCAGGATGAAGATTGGAAACATAGTCGTACGTATTCTGATTGTCATTATAAAATTGAAGAACGCGGTCTATTACTTTAGGATCAATGAGAGGGCAATCGGATGGTATTTTCACAACTATATCTGCACCAAAAGCGAGTGCAGCTTGGTAGTGCCGATCGAGCAAGTCAATTGGGTGCCCTCTAAATACTTCATAATTATGAATATTACACAAGTTCACAATCGCATCATCGATTCTATCGGTCGTGGTGGCGATGATAGTTTTCCATGGCAAAGTAGCCCGTGAAATTCTCCGTAACTGATGAAGTAGCAATGTCTCACCCGCAGCTTCAAGGAGCACTTTGGCGTGAAGGCGAGTCGATGAACATCGTGCTTGGACGACGACGAGAATTTTCATGATGCGAATTTCTCCTTCGAAAAGAGGCGAACCATGGGTGCTAACCGAGGTGATTGTATCAAGGAGTTTAAGAATTTACGTTCGGGTGTTTGTGGTGGTTGTACACTCGTATGGTAGAAGACATCTCGGCAAACATTGGCTATGTTGGCTGAGGATGTACCGCCATTTTGGATCGGCGCAAGCTTGTATAAATTATCAAGGTTAAATTCAGAATAGACTTCTTTGCCTAGTGCAATTCCAACATAGACAACCGTTGAAAAGCGTGTGACAAGCGTTTCACAATTTGCAATCATAGGATTGATATTACCTCGTGGAATCACCAATGCGCCGGGTGCGTATCGGTTGATTTCTGCAGTTGCACGGTCTACGAGTTCATTCGGATGAAGCTTGAAAATAAGAGGGCGTCCAGATGCAATTTCGACAGCTTGTTCGATGAATTTTCGGCGATTCTCGAGCTTGAAGGTTTCGCGGGAGTCGCTTGTGGCAACGAGCACATAATTATTATGAGGAAAGTCGTTGTTGTTCCAAACTGCGCAATTATCAAAATTCGGAATTCCGGTCACGACCAACTTATGTGGCTTGACTCCTTTACGTATGAAATGTTCGCGATATCCGGCTGAAGCAACACAAAATACATTATATGCATCTGAGAGACCGGTCGTGGAAGTGCTTGCTAAATAACGGGGAAGTTTGAGCCATTTGACGAGATAATAGGCCATATTTTCGGGGTCGGTCATGCCCTCCTGAACGAGGATAAGTCGTTTGGTACGAATGTTTTTGGGTACAAGCAAGTCACAACAGGTGAGGACAAGATCGTAGGTATGAGCAGCTCCACGATAGTCGATAGAGAGGGAATGAGTCGTGAGATATTCCTCAGTTTGCCGCCTGAATTCACCACCGAGAATCGAAAAATCGAGGAGTCCGTTGCGCGCCAGAATATCAATAAAACCATCAGAATAATAAGGTGTGTAGTAATGTTCAAATTCTGGGAGATGGTGCGCGATTTTGTGCATCATCGTGGTCTGATTGAGCGAACCGCAAATAAAGAGGATACGGGGAGTTTGGAGCATGTATGTGCGTTTATGATGGACGTTATCCCAATTTCAAACGCAAGTTACGCTCATAGTATTACGTGAGTATTTTGGTGATATTATCGTTCATTAATGTGAATTACTCAATATAAAGAAATGAAAAAGAGCAGATAGTGTGTACTATCTGCTCTTAATTATAGAAATAATTATTTGAATTGTGACAAAGTAATTTACTTCGTTGTGGAAGTCAGCATTTTCTCATATTCCTCATCGACCGGTTCCCAGAGTTCGATCTTATTCCCTTCCAAATCCATGATATGAGCGAATTTACCATAGTCAAATATTTGAGTCTCACCGATTTGCTCAATGCCCTCTTTTTTGAGTTCGTCGAGAAGCCATTCGAGGTTTTCGACTCGAAAATTAAACATAAACTGTTTATCCGACGGCTGAAAATAATCAGTCGATTCCTTAAAAGTCCCCCACACGCTGAATCCCTTTTTTTCTGGATTATCTGCATGTCGCCATTCAAAATTACTACCATACGCATCTGTCTCAAAACCCAAATGCTTGTGATACCAATCATTCATTTTTTGCGGTTCTTTACACTTGAAGAATATGCCGCCAATAGATGTTACTTTTTTCATGGGAGTTTTTGTTAGTCGTAAGTCTGTAAGTCAGTTAGTCGTAAGTTATAAGTCGCAAGTTGTAAGTACACTGTCATCTAAATATTGACAGATATTGTGTTTTGTTGATTAACCTTCTCGTATTTAGTAGCTAGTTTTATTCTAGCAGTCTTTATCGAGAATTGCCATATAATTAAGATGGCTTTATCATTCCTGTGTTTGATGATTGCCAAGACTTCTTTTGCGAGCTTTTCTATGCTTGGAATTCTACGATTAAGACATTGTTTCGATAATGCCGAAAATTCTATTTCTATCATGTTGAGCCAAGATGACGAGATTGGCGTATAGTAAGGTTCAAAACGTTCAGCTAAAGCAAAAGCCTGATCTGCTGGCAGATGTTCATAAAATGAACCCGTGTTGTGTGTATTGAGATTATCCTGTACTATTCTTATTTTACGAGCGGTTGGATATGCTGCTGCTATCTCCTGCATAAACAATGTGTACTCTTTCTTTGTTCGTTGATTATAGACCTGAGCGACCCGCTTTCCGGTCAGTGGTTCAATCATCGCAAGCAAACAACAGGAACCATTCTTGGAGTAGGAATAGTGCTCCTTGGCTACGACACCTGTTTGCATTGCTATTGGTTCTACCTTGTCGCCAATAAGAAAACATGGGCGCTCATCGAAGCAAACAACAGGATAATCAGGGTCGTAAGGTTGAGCATAGAGATCAAGAAGTTTCTCCATTTTGGCTAAGAAGGCGCCGTCTACTTTTGGAATGCACCATGTTCGTTTAAGATGGGGTTGCAGATTGTTTTTTTTAATATTTTTGATACGTGTTCATGACTAATATGCTCGCAAATTTCTAATTCTACGATCTTCTCTGAGAGTAAGCGTAACGACCATCTGGCGTATCCTGCGGGTGCTTGACTACAGGCTAAAGCCGTAATTTGTACGCGCTGTGTACCGGAGATTACTACCGGACGTCCAGAACGAGCTTTATCGTTAACCCCTAATATACCAAACTGGTTGTATTTGTCAATCAAGCGACGAAGTACCGGTGGAGTAATCGAATACTCCTTGGTTATTGATTGAAAGGTTCTACCTGAGTCTAAAGCAAGAAGATATAATACACGCTTATAAATCTTAACAGACAATGTATTCTGTTTTGACATCGCTAGTAATTCTTTTCTGTCAGTTTCGCTCAAACGAAGATGTTGTTTTGACATATTTCCCCCGAAATAATAGCAAAATAAGGTTTCCTATTGAAATTTATATGACAATGTAGTAAGTTGTAAGTCTATAAGTTGCTTGAATTGTTTGTAGTTCCGTCACACTGAGCATGTCGAAGTGTTCAATAAAATACCGAATTAAAGTCTGTAAGTCGAAAGTCTGTAAGTCTATAAGTCGTAAGTCGAAAGTCTGTAAGTCTATAAGTCGTAAGTCAGTAAGTCTGTAAGTCGTAAGTCTATAAGTCGTATGTCAGTAAGTCGTTAGCTTAAAGATTAGTATATCGTTTTGTCAGTATGAGTTCCCGAATGGAGGAATATCACGCTACCAGAAAGCAATAGCTCAAGAAATAAAACATAGCCCATGATTTCAATCATGGGAATGGTGTAATTGTGCCTATTGCGCCTTTTGTGTTAAATAAATCACCGCACACATACAGTCTTTGCATTCACAAATTCACGTATCCCGAGGGTGGATAGTTCGCGTCCAAATCCTGAATGCTTTATCCCGCCAAACGGCAGGCGCACATCGGACTTCACATAATCATTGACATAGCATGTGCCGGCATTGATGAGCGAACGGGCGATGACTTCACCACGCGCACTATCCTGCGTAAACACAGCAGCACCAAGACCATAGACACTGTCATTGGCGATACGAATGGCGTCAGCTTCACTGTCGGCAGGGATAATTGCAGCGACCGGACCGAAGAGTTCTTCATGATAGGCAGGCATTGATGGCGTCACATTAGTAAGCAATGTCGGCGGGTAAAATGCGCCAGGATGATCGGGTATTGTGCCGCCAAGCAAGAGTTTGGCTCCTGCTGTGATGGAGTGCTCCACCTGAGAATGAAGGGCATTGCGCAGGTCATGTCGGGCGAGTGGGCCGAGGTCGGTTGTAGGGTCGAATGGACTGCCGAAGCGTTTCGTGCTCAGCTTTTGGAGGAAGAGTTCTTCGACCTGACTGAGAATTGTTCGTGGCACAATAAAGCGTTTGGCGGCGATACAGCTTTGCCCGGAATTTATACATCGTGAAGTAACGCAGGACTCTACCGCCTGTCCGATATCCGCATCCTCTAGTATCAGATAGGCATCACTCCCACCGAGCTCAAGTACTGATTTTTTGAGCGCAGCACCTGCGTGTTTTGCAACGGACATTCCGGCTTTTGTGCTGCCGGTAAAGGTCACCGCTTGAATATATGGACTACGAATGACGGCAGGAATATGCCGCACTTCGGCGTAAATATTGGTAAATATTCGCTGCGGAACTCCTGAGTCTATAATGAGTTGTTCAATTGCCTGCGCGCACCCGAAGGTATTGGGCGCAGGCTTGAGGAGGATAGCATTCCCGGCCATAAGAGCCGGTGCGGCGAAGCGAAACACCTGCCAGAGAGGGAAATTCCACGGCATAATCGCGAGCACCGTACCGAGCGGACGGTAAGAAACGTAGCTTTGGGTAAATTCTGTCGGAATATGTTCATCGGCGAGCATTTGTGGCGCATGATCGGCAAAATACCGGCAGGCAAGTGCGCATTTTTCGGCTTCGGCTTTCCCATGCGCAAGTGGCTTACCCATTTCAAGTGCCATGAGAGTCGCGAAAGTATCTGAGCGCTCCAATAGTAAATTGGCGATAACATGGAGATAATGGCTACGGTCAGTAATTTCTAATCGTGACCAATCTTCAAAAGCATGGTGTGTGCTTAGAATTCTCTGTTGTATTTCTGTAATGCTATGTGATGGAAAGGAGGCAAGACTGCTGCCATCGGTAGGATTTGTGTTTTGGAATACTTGCATAAGAGGTTGCAATTATCCTACCGTCGAGGTTTGAGAAGTAATTCTTTAATAGCTTCGATATTTTTTTTGTCTTCTTCTTTGTATGTTTTGGGTAAAATTTGCTGGGGCATTGCATTGGATTTGGTAGCCGAATCATAAATATTTGCGTCAGATTCTGTGGGGATGTATGTTCTACTCTCAGCGGCTGCAGGCTTGGTATCAGCAACAAAATCATTTGATTGCGATTTAAGACTTGCTTGTGAAATGATGTCTTTGTTCACCACATCGCGAATTTTATCATAGATCGTAGCTCGTGTAAACGGCTTACCAACAAATCCTGCAGCACCTGCTTTGATTGCAAGACCGATATTCTCAATGTCAGAAATAGCTGTGACCATGACAATCGGTATTTCTTTGGTAACTTGTATGTGCTTAAGTACTTTGAGGGTTTGTTGTCCTGTTAAGTCAGGCATCAATACATCGAGCATTATGAGTGCAGGTTTATGTTCGACAGCGAGGGCAATGCCATCATAGCCGCTGGAAGCGACATAAGGAATAAATCCAAAACTGGAAATAATTTTCGAGAGAATCCTCTGCATCCAGATATCGTCATCTATAATAAGTACAGGTATTTCAGTCATTATTTTCCTTTATTGAATACGTTTTTTATCAAGATTTGCTTGATTAATTAGTTCAAGTCTATCGGTATGAAGCGGAGTATCGGCTGATGTGCTTAACAAATCAAGACCACTAATGGCTTGCTTGAGAGCTGACACTTTTGTTTGTGCTGCTTGTCGATTCATTTCAATGATTTTGTCATATACTTCTTTTCGATGAACCGGAATATCTCTTGGTGCATCGATTCCTAAACGAATGATTCCTCGTTCATTACCGACTACCGTAATCGTAATTGAATTTCCAACTGTGATTATTTCACCCACTTTTCGTGAAAGTACTAACATAACGGTATCTCCCAAAAAATGAGTAATTACAATTTTTTATTAGTAATTGCGAAAGTCGGAGAATATTTATCTGTCGATAGAATTCTCTGCTCACCGGTTTGGTTATTCACATTGATTATCACGGGTGCCTTCATATTCGCTGTCATTTCATGAGACAAAGTTACAACCACAAACGCAGATGAAAAGGCAGGATTAAATGCATCGCGAAGATCGTACTGGCTGTCAAGTAACCAAGGGCTCAGCATTGGGAAGCCGATTGAGGGCTGCTCTAATGACACGAGCCATTTAAACGGTGCTGTGTCTTCATCGCTAATTATAACAAAATTAAGTAAGTTGGAGAAACCAAGCAATCCGTCCTGAAAGTGAATAATTTGGCTGTCCGCTACTTCAATACTGCCAAATTGAGCTGTGAAAATCGTTCGTACATTATCAACAGAAGGCACATTTTTTCGCAAGGGAAGAGGAGCTTTACTCTCAATGCTATGATGAGTAGAATAATTGTCACCGGGAAGAATAATCTGTTCACCGGTCTGACGCTCAACATTCAATAATATCGGTGCTTTCATATTGGCAGTCATTCTTTTTTGTTCATCAAGGAGAGTCACAATGACAAAAATCGAACTTGTATCAAGGTCATATTCGATTGTAGGGGAAAATTCCATATCTACATACCAAGGGCTCAAAAGTGGGAATCCGATTGTGGGGTTTTTGACGGACAATAGCCATCGGAAGGGTGCAGTAGCTTCTTCGCTAACGAGAATGAATTCATGGAGTTCCGGGAATCCTAATAATCCTGCATCAAATGTAAAAACATGTTTACTATCGAAGTGAACATCGCCGAAATCTGATGTTTGAAGTGAGACGGTGGTTGGTACTGATGCATCCTGCATATTAGTTCTCCATGAAGTTAATAAATGTACACTATGTTCATTATGATATCAAGTTATTACAGCTTTTTACTTTCGACTTTCGACTTTTGACTTACAGACTTTCGACTTTCGACTTTTGACTTTTGACTTTCGACTTACCGACTTACAGACTTACCGACTTACAGACTTACAGACTTACCGACTTACGACTTACCGACTTACGACTTACCGACTTACGACTTACTACTGCAGAGTAACCTTTGAGACCGAGTCCGAAATATACCCTTCTGACGATGGGGTCGTATGCGGAAGCTCGGTAATCATAATTTCTACCCTTCGGTTTTTTGCTCTGCCTTCTGTTGAGGTATTGGGAGCAATTGCTTGTGTTGCACCGTAGCCACGAACTGAAAAATTTTTCTCGGGTACGCCGCGCTGAAGCAAGTAATATCCAATATTCATTGCACGTTCGGAGGATAAGTGCCAATTTGATTCAAATTGAAATGTACGGATTGGAATACTATCTGTAAATCCATCGACGCTGATTTGCTTATCAATTCCTACAAATATCGCTGCTAGGGAGTCCAGCACTGCGAGCGCTCTCGGCTGTATATCTGCCTTGCCGGATGTAAACAGTAATGCTTCGGGTAAAGCAAGCTTTAGTCCATCGGGAGTACGCTCCGCTTTTACGAGTCCGTTCGTTATTTCCTTGAGGAGAGAGCGCTCTACTTCGAGCGTAATTTGGTCAATTGTTTTCTGTGGAGCTTTTGGTAATATCGGCTGAGGAATACCATCTGTCCCCGGAAGAATTTTGTCGCTGTGTGGCTGTTTATCTCCTGTTGGCTTGAAATAATCCGTCATTGCAGCTGAGAATTCTTTGTATTTTCCGGTGTCCACCTGAGCCGAAGCATAGAGAATTACGAACAGTCCAAGAAGGAGAGTAATCAAATCTGCATACGTGAGTAAATATCTGTCTGCTCCGGTTGAACCTTCTATTTCATGATGATGTTTGAGCCGGTTCATATATGTATCTGCTGTAAATTTATTTAATTAGCTCGTAATTATACCGCAGGACTTGGCTATGTATCACCAAGTCCTGCAGGTAATTCTGAGCATCATTAATGAGCTACCACTACTTTTTGAACGATACGCTCAGTGCCATCGAGTGTAAACAGAATTGAATAAATTCCATTTGACAGATTTGATGTTTCGAAGCGCAAAATACCATGAGTATTATTACCCGCCACTGCTTCTTCAAATAAAGTGCCAACCGTCTCACCTAGTAAATTTGTGATCTCTACTTTTAAATGATGTGCAGGACGATTGAGCTCGTAGGTAATGAATGTTGTACTATTGGCAGGATTCGGGTAAATTGATGCAGAAAGCGATTCTCCAACGGACACATCGGTCGGTTCATCGACACCAACCGCCGTTTCAAAACCTGCTATTTTATAAATTATTCCGTTGAATGGATCCGAAACCCAGAAGTTCTTGTCGCGAGGGTCATACTCAATAGCGCGGGCATTAATCGGACTGCCGTTGAAGCTAAGTTCCATTCTCGAGACTTCTTTGCTGAGGTCATTTTTATCGATTTTCACGTTGTACTGTGATGATCCGTAGCCTGTCTGATAGACATATTGTTTACCATCGTAACACAAGCAGCGTGGACCGGCCGCCACTTGGTAGGGATTACTGACAGAAGTAATTGTTTCTCCTGTCGCAGGATCGACAGTATAGAGAATTCTTTTGCCATCACGATCACCTGCTATGAGTTTGCCATCGACTAATTCTAATCCAACCGGATAATATTTTGCAGAACTTAACATTGTACGAATGACAACGCCATTGGTATCCATGACGATAATTGAGCCACCGCTACCGGTAATGTCAGTCAATTTATGGACATACAAAGTACCAGTTGCTGTGTCTAACGTAAGGTCGGTGCAGAGAGTATCACACGGTATGATACGTTCTACACTATAGGTCGTTGAATTAATCCGATACGCTTTGCGTTCATAAAAGCTTGTCGCCCAGAGCGAACCTTGCCCATCATACGCTAGTCCATACGGGAAAAAAGGAACAGTGACGGTATTGAGTACCGAACCGATTTGAATCTGACCAATAGTAAATGTTCGCGAAATTCGTGATTCTGTTGGATTAGTAAGCGAGGATACTCTAATTCGTGCATAGTGTGTATTACGAGTAGGAACAGCCCATTCGAGATAATCACCCGTGAGGTTGTCTGTGATAAGTGACCAGCTTTGACCGTTATTGATAGAGTATTCTACTTTAACGGGAGGAGTAAATCCATACCACGATAGATGTCTTGTCGTGCCGGTTAAATAGCTTTCGCCGCCAATAGGCGCTGTAATTTCTTGATTGGTAATTACTTCCGTTGGTACATCTACTTCCCACATTGACCGGCCGTGGGTTGACGCACGGAGAATTAACGTATTAGGAACGGTTGGTGTACCTGTATAAAATTGTAAATCCATAACGGAGGTATTTGGGAAACCGGTACCGAGAGGAAACCAAGATTCTCCGCCATTATAGCTACCATAGACGCCAATATCTGTTCCAACGAACATTATATTCTCATCATCAGGATGAAGTGCGAGGCAATTCGTGGGTACATCGGGCAAGTTTTTACCAATGTCTTTCCAAGTTTTACCAAGATCTGTTGTTTTGAAAACATGTGCCGAATTAAAACCGGACAGCGTGATGTAGCAGGTATTTTCTGTGTTTGGCGATGGCTCAATATCTGAAACATACCGTGTAGGTAAGCCATTGGTATTAATAGTGATCCATGCATCGGCTTCTTGCCCGCCACCTTGATTAGTGACTAACAATTCACCACGCTCGCTGCCGATATAAATAATATCTGGATTGACTTGTGAAGCAGCAATCATTGAAATTCTCGACTTCAATTGAGGGGAAATCTTATCCCATTTCGCACCTTGATTATAAGATGCATACAAGCTTCTTCGACCACTGAAAAGAGTATTTGTCCCTGGATCGACCAATAAAGGACTTGCCCACAATCCCGGATCTCCTGCCGGAAATCCAGAACTAATATTTGCAAATGTTCCATTCTTTACATCTACTCTAAACATAGATCCAGCTTCCTGTGTCTCAGCGTACACGATATTTGGGTTGTTTGCATCAATTGCTGCAAACCCACCATCTCCACCGGAAATTTCACCCCACTTTACAGCACTATTACTCATAGTACCATTGTCTTGAGAGCCACCATACATTACTTTTGGTTTGGTTTGATCCAATGCAAAATTTCCATGAAATTGAGTAACGGCGAGTCCATTATTGATGGTAAACCAAGTTTCACCGGCATCATCGCTGACTGCCATTCCACCATCATTGCCTACATAAACTGTATTGGGATTGATAGGACTAAAATATGCGCAATGCATATCAGGGTGAGTGTTGGTGCCATAGCCACCGACAAGTGTCCAATTTGCTCCGTTGTCATCGGTTCTGTAGAGATTAACTCCACCTACTAGTACTATCTTAGGATTAGTTGGATGTACAGCGATAAAGTTGTCATACGATCCTTGGCTTGGCTGATTAAAAATTGATGCATCCGAAAAAACTTCTGTCCAGGTTTGTCCATTATCCGCTGATCGTATCACAGCACCGGTTTCCGTACTATTTGGTACTGCTCTATCGACTAAAGCATAGACTATTTTGGGGTCTGAAGGGGACATTTGGACTGAGATTCTGCCTACTCCATCATACGTGATGTCTTTTTTGTCACCCCATGATTCACCACCATCAGATGAACGGTATATTCCGACACCACTTACAGCGGCAATCACATCGTTAGGGTCTTTGGGATTAATACTGATATCACAAATACTTCCGAGATTCATCGTTCGGCGCCAGGTCGCACCGGCATCGGTCGATTTATAAAAACCTGCATTAGAATATACTCCACCTGCATAGATGAGATTGGAGTTCATTGGGTGAACGTAAATTTTAGAAAATCCGCTCACATTAGCTAACCCAATGAGATTCCAGGTTGTTCCTCCATTGGTTGTTTTGAAAACACCGGCTCCGGAATAACCGTAATGTCCGCTCGCCAATTCACCGGTTGCTGCATAGAGTATATCCGGATTTTTAGGATCCATCGCGAGCGCGCCCATGGAGATAGAATTTTCGTAGTCCATGATTGGTTCCCATTTACCCCCGCCATTGATAGTTTTCCATACTCCACCGTTGGCAGCAGCCACATAGACAACTCCATCATTAGTCGGGTGATGGATGATACTTCTGACACGTCCACCTACATCAAACGGTCCTGCTTGCCTCCATTGTGGCTGTTGGGATAGTAATTGAGCACCACTTTTTTTGGAAGTGTAGAATTTGCGTTGTTCATTAAGTGCTTTAACGAGAGCACCTTCAGGAATTTTATCATAAGGAAAGGCACGCTGCTCGTGAAAAGCACGCTCACGTTCTGCGGGTTTGCTCTTACGTTCTTTATTTAGGTCTGATTGAGAAAATGCCTGTTCGGAAATCAAGGCAAGTGAGAGGGCGAGAAGAAGAAAAATTGATTTCATAAAATAACTCCATAGAATAAAGATAGAAATATAGTTTTTGTTGTTAAATCCGAAAGCACAACTTACGGAAAGGGCTACTAATAATCAAAAGGTAAATACTTCGATACGACTTATAAATGTTAAAATCGTAAAATTATATCAGTGTGAAATTATTAATCTATGAGCGATACGTTCACCACTGTCAACTGAAAATACGATAGAATAAATTCCTGATGGCAAGTCTGAAGAATCGAATTGTACTATCTCTGAGTCATTCGCTTTACTTACCATATTGTCATATAAAGTATGTACTACTACACCAAGTAAATCAATTACTCAATCTTGACATTACAATCCGAACTACGTAACGCAAAGGATATATAAGATGTAGCTGATACAGGATTAGGATAAATATCAGCTGTCAAAAAAATAGTTTCTTTCGAAAAAGGTAATTCGTCTGCGCCTACTACAGTAATTGCTTCGTTTGGTACATCTACTTCCCACATTGAGCGACCATGAGTGGACACTCGGAGAATTATAGTATTAGGTTCTACAGGATTACCCATATAAAACTGCATATCCATCACCGATGTTGTAGGGAATCCCACACCAAGTGGAAGCCATGAAACTCCTCCATTATAGGTGCAAAACACTCCTACATGAGTCCCGACAAAAAGATTTTCTCGTCATCCGGGTGTATGGATACAATTCGTCGGTACATTCGGTAATGAATTGCTCAGATTTACCCATGTTTTCCAAGATCTGAAGTCTTGCACATGATCGGAATTATAACCGAAAGGGTCACAAAACAAATATTTTCGTCATTTAATGAGGTTCAATATCCGTAATATAGCGCAGTGGAAGACCTGTGTTATTTATTCTTGTCCAAGAGTCCTGACCCTCCACCTTCGGTCGTAACCCAGACCTCGCCATTAGTGGTACCGATAAATATAACATCAGGATTAGCTTGTGATGGAGCAATGCTAGTGATTTTACCATCAAAAACCGGAGAAATTCTTTCCCATTTCATCCCTTGATTGTAAGAAGCGTAGAGTCCGCTTCGACCGCTGAAGAGTGTATTAGTGCTCGGATCTACGACTAATGGTGCTGCCCAAATACCGTTATCATTCGATGGTATTCCGCTACTAATTTTCGTTGAAGAACCGTTTTTTATATCAATTCTTGTCAAATCTCCCGCAGACTGTGTCTCTGCATAAATAATATTCGAATTCTTACTGTCAAGAGCTGCAAGTCCTCCATCGCCGCCTAAATATTCTCCCCATCTATTGGAGGAATTACTGATAGTTCCATTATCTTGAGTGCCGCCGTACATGACTTTTGAAGCTTGGTTTGATCCATCGCAAAATTCCCGTGGAACTGTGTAACGGCGAGTCCGCTATTAATGACACTCCATGTCTCACCTGCGTCGTCGCTTCTATTCATGCGCCGTCACAGCCCACATACAACACATTGGGATGTATAGGGTTAAAAAATCCGCAATGCATATCCGGATGTACACTCATGAAATATCCCCCAACTTGTGTCCAATTCACGCCTTCATCATCACTTCTAAATAAGTTCACTCCGCCAATGAGCACAATCTTCGGATTCGTCGGGTGGACTGTGATAAAATTATCATATCCGCCTTGACTGCTATTACCCTGAAAACTAAAAATATTTGCATCGGTGAACATCAGTTGCCACGTAATTCCGTTGTCTTTAGATCGTATTACCGAACCGCTCGTACCCTGTCTGTCCACAAGAGCATAGACTGTATTAGGGTCTGAAGGTGCCATTTGGAGAGATCCTACCGATGGATGTAACCGGCCAATTTTACCTTCGAGCCCCATGTCTCTCACCATCAGTTGAGCGGAAAATCCCTACACTAATGACTGATCAAGAATGGTGGTCTGCCCATCAGGTTGGATTGATGGTAATATCAGATACATTACCGTTTATGATGCGTGCGTCGCCACGATGCACCACCATTGGAAGATTGGTATACGCCGGCATTCGAAGGGACCGGCAGCCTAATGGCGTTCAAATTATGCAGTTGCATACATTTTGAAAATCCGCCAACATTAGCTAACCCTACAGATTTCCAAGAAATTCCGGCATCGGTAGATTTGAAAATTCCCTGCCCCGGAATAGCCATAATGTCCACTTGCATATTCGCCTGTACCAGAAAAAAAGAACTGGGATTACTATTATCATTAGCAAGCGCGCCGACAGAAATTAGAATTTTCGAAAACCATAATCGGCACCCAACGTCCTCCACCGTCAATCTAGGCTTCCAAACACCTCAATACAATGTACCTACATAGAAAACATCCTCGGCTGGGATTGGGTGGTGAACAATTGAACGAGTGTGACTTCCCTACGGACTTGGTCGGGTTGACGCCAAAGGGTTGCTTGCAAGGATTTGAGAACCATTTTTTTGGAATTATAATAATGCTTTTACTCTTCACGTGCCTTCAAAAGTGCTTCCCTCAGGAATTTTATCGAAAGGAATGCACGTTGTTCATAAAAACGCGCACGAGACTCTGACTACTTCGTCAACTGTGCTTTACATCTACAATAGATGTGCGTACCAAAACCAACATTCATACTAAAATCGGAGATACACAGGGGAATATGTCGTTTCATATTTGATAAACAAGTGTTTTCATACTACGGTCTCAATAAATAAAAATATCTAAAGGGTGAATTAAGGTATGGTTGCCAATTCCAAACCACAACCTACGGAACGAACGCCTAAATCAAAGGATCAATGTTGGATTGGTTCTTTCTTAACACGGTTTTGAAACTTTCCTTTGTCGCGTGCCGAACTCGCCGCAATTTGGTAAAAACTCAGTTTGTTGTACTTTTTGAAAAAAATATGCTCAGTTTTGAATAATTCGAAACTCACGATTTAATCCGTCAGACAGCCCCGCCAATTCGCCTGCGGTGGTAAATCCTACCCTCCGTCATCGAACGTGATAAAAACGCTCAATTTCCTACAGAAATCATCAAAAACTCGTGAACTCGGCTTCATGGGAATGATGCGGTCGCCTGACTGGGGCGGCAGTGGACCAGATGCCGAGCTACGTGATTGCAATGGAGGAAATTCCAAAGTCGATGCAAGTTTTTTCGTCATGCAAGAAAACGTCCCCGGGGGACACCCTCGTTCCCTGGGCAATTGAGTCATTTGGCAATGACGAGCAAAAGAAAATCCCTTCGTCCGCCTGCGACAGGCGAAAAGTCGGTGCATTCTGCCTGTCGCGAACTCGAAGCCGGTTCCGACGCTTCACGGCGGCGTTACCACACCCGGTGTTCTTGAACAACCAAGATTGGGTGACCAACGAAACTGGATCATTGAACGGCACAATCGCCGACTTGTATCTCGTGACCCACAGACCGATTTCAAGAAAAACATAAAGGAATTACTCAAGTTCCAACGTTGAGCGGGACCGCGCAGGATTCGAACCCGGACTCAAAAGAAGATGCTTCGGCATCCACTCAAGCGATACATGTTCGATTGACTGACGAATGTAACTGTTCCACCGAAAACATCTTAGCGAAGCAGGACGTGGATCTGCGGGATCGCAATGGAAGTATTAAACGGCGATCCCATCGGTATCACGCAGCCCAAGCGCTAGGTATCGCACAGGCCCGCGAACGCGCTTCTCGAATAACACTAACACAACGCAAATGGATCCGTGTTGATCCCGGTAGACGGCAATTCAATTCGTTTTTCTCGCCGGAATGTCGGTGAAAATCGAGGCATCGCGACTATTGATCATTGCTGCGCGCTGCAACGATGAAGGATAAACATATCCGTTTTGTAAAGAAGCCGCACAAGCCAAACCAATGGCTTCCAAAACAGCAGTCGAAGTAACGCTCGAAGCAATTCAAATTCATGTGAGCGGTTTCGGTTGCGTACGCGAATATCATGGAACGTATGCTCCATGATGCGAAAATCACCGGAGATCTACGAAGGTACATCTGAAATTCAGCATATCGTGATTGCACGGGAGTTGATTAAAGCGTTGTAATAGAATATCAATGTTATTATTGAGAAAGGTGATGTCTGATGAGAATCCGCCCTTTTTTGTTATGCAGTGAGAGTCAGCTATTGATAGTAGCAACCTTAAATTTGGCAAGTACTTGAACATTTCGATAGTTTCAATGTGACGGGCAATTGTGTTCAATTAACTGACAGAATCTGTTCCAGGGGCGACTGATTCTCATACCGATTCTTATAATTACCTTCCCCAAAACCAATCACTCTTTACATACGTCTCTAACGCGCTGATCTGCACCGTACGGCAGTATTGTCTGCCTTCGGGGAGAGTATTGTCGTAGAGTAATTCACTCTGCCCAACCCCTTTACCCGGCATTCGGACGACCGATGGAGATCGCTGCTGAGTTTGGGTATCGTTTTGCCGAAAGCTTTAGATTTATCTGTACAGTCACCTGTCTGGTCGGTGTAGCCTGCGAGACTCACCGTGGAGTTTGGTAGTAAGCGTTTTTTGACAAAAATTAGTCACCCGGTAGATTCCGTTTGCCCAGTGCGTCGATTTGCCGAAATCAAAGAGGATAAGTCCGTAATTTTCAATTACCTTGTCGCCCGATTTATCATTTCGTTTTTGGCAATTGTCCTTGGATTCGTTGGGGAGTTGTGATGGTTTGTTCGGCTGTATTCACATCCTTATCCTGCGCCTCGATTTTGATTGTTACCGGCGCATCATACCGCGGAAGATTTGT
>JADJXV010000029.1 GCA_016720145.1 Ignavibacteria bacterium
AAACGGTTTACCAACAAATCCTGCAGCAACTGCTTTTGATTGCAAGACCGATATTCTCAATATCAGAAACAATGCGGGATCAGGACAATCGGTATCTTTGCACCGTATGTGCTTAAGTACTTTGGTATTTGTTGTCCTGTTAAGTCAGGCATCAATACATCGAGCATTATGGAGTGCAGGTTTATGTTCGACAGCGAGGGTAATGCCATCAAGAAGGCTGGAAGCGACATAAGGAATAAATCCAAAACTGAAATAATACCTCTTCGAGAGAATCCTCTGCATCCAGATATCGTCATCTATAATAAGTACAGGTATTTCAGCCAATATTTCTTTTTATTGAATACGTTTTTTATCAAGATTTGCTTGATTAATTAATGTCCAAGTCTATCGGTATGAAGCGTAGTATTTGGCTGATGTGCTTAACAAATCAAGACCACTAATGGCTTGCTGGAGAGCTGACACTTTTGTTTGTGCTGCTTGTCGATCTATTTCAATGATTTTGTCATATACTTCTTTTCGATGAACCGGAATATCTCTTGGTGCATCGATTCCTAAACGAATGATTCCTCGTTCATTAACAATGAATTACCGCAATCGTAATTGAATTTCCAACTGTGATTATTTCACCCACTTTTCGTGAAAGTACTAACATAACGGTATTTTCCCAAAAATGAGTAATTACAATTTTATTAGTAATTGCGAAAGTCGGAGAATATTTATCTGTCAGATAGAATTCCTCTGCCTACCGGTTTGGTTATTCCCATTGATTATTTGCCGGTGCCTTCATATTCGCTGTCATTTCATGAGACAAAGTTACAACCACAACTAAGATGAAAAGGCAGGATTAAATGCATCGCAAGATCGTACTGGCTGTCCAGCAACCAAGTGGCTCAGCATTGGGAAGCTGATTGAGGGCTGCTCTGTTGACACGAGCCATTTAAACGGTGCTGTGTTCTTCATCGCTAATTATAACAAAATTAAGTAGGTTGGGAAACCAAGCAAATCCGTCCTGAAAGTGAATAATCCGGCTGTCCGCTACTTCAATACCGCCAAATTGAGCTGTGAAAATCGTTCGTACATTATCAACAGAAGGCACATTTTTCGCGGAAGAGGAGCTTTATCAAATGCTATGATGGTAGAATAATTGTCACCGGGAAGAATAATCTGTTCACCGGTCTGACGCTCAACACCCAATAATATCGGTGCTTTCATATTGGCAGTCATTCTTTTTGTTCATCAAGGAGAGTCACAATGACAAAAATCGAACTTGTATCAAGGTCATATCTGATTGTAGGGAAAATTCCATATCTACATACCAAGGGCTCAAAAGTGGGAATCCGATTGTGGGGTTTTTGACGGACAATAGCCATCGGAAGGGTGCAGTAGCTTCTTCTGCTAACGAGAATGAATTCATGGAGTTCCGGGAACTCTGAATAATCCCGCATCAAATGTAAAACATGCTTACTATCGAAGTGAACATCGCCGAAATCTGATGTTTGAAGTGAGACGGTGGTTGGTACTGATGCATCCGGCATATTAGTTCTCCAAGAAGTTAATAAACGTACACCACGTTCATTATGATATCGGGTTATTACAGCTTTTTACTTTCGACTTTCGATCTTGGACTTACAGATCTTGGACCTTCTTTGACTTTTGACTTTTGACTTTCGACTTACCGACTTCACAGACTTACCGACTTACAGACTTACAGGACTTACCTGACTTCCGACTTCATCATTGACCATGACTTAACGGACTTACGACTTACTACTTCTGCAGAGTAACCTTTGAGACCGAGTCCTGAAATATACCCTTCTGATGATGGGTTTCGCATGCGGAAGCTCGGTAATCATAATTTCTACCCTTCTTGGTTTTTTGGCTCTGCCTTCTATTGAGGTACAGAAGCAATTGTTGTGTTGCACCGTAGCTTCACGAACCGAAAAATTTTCTCGGGTACCCCGCGCTGAAGCAAGTAATATCCAATATTCATTGTGCCCTGAGGATAAGTGCCAATTTGATTCAAATTGAAATGGGCGATTGGAATACTATCTAAAATCCATCGACGCTGATTTGCTTATCAATTCCTAAAATATCGCCGCTAGGAGTCCAGCACTGCGAGCGCTCTCGGCTGTATATCTGCCTTGCCGGATGTAAACAGTAATGCTTCGGGTAAAGCAAGCTTTAGTCCACGGGAGGTCGCTCCCGCTTTTACGAGTCCGTCTTTCCTTGAGGAGAGAGCGCCTACTTCGAGCGTAATTTGGTCAATTGTTTTCTGTGGAGCTTTGCAATATCGGCTGAGGAATACCATCTGTCCCCGGAAGAATTTTGTCGCTGTGTGGCTGTTTATCTCCTGTTGGCTTGAAATAATCCGCTTGCAGCTGAGAATTGGTATTTTCCGGTGTCCACCCGAGCAAGCATAGAGAATTACGAACAGTCCAAGAAGGAGAGTAATCAAATCTGCATACGTAAGTAAATACCTGTCTGCTCCGGTTAAACCTTCTATTTCACGATGATGTTTGAGCTGGTTCATATATGTATCTGCTGTAAATTTATTTAATTAGTTTCGTGGTTATACCGCAGGACTTGGCTATGTATCACCAAGTCCCGCAGGTAATTCTGAGCATCATTAATGAGCTACCACTACTTTTGAACGATACGCCTTAGTGCCATCGAGTGTAAACAGAATTGAATAAATTCATTTGAATGATTTGATGTTTCGAAGCGCAAAATACCATGAGTATTATTACCCGCCACTGCTTCTTCAAATAAAGTGCCAACCGTCTCACCTAGTAAATTTGTGATCTCTACTTTTAAATGATGTGCAGGACGATTGAGCCCGTAGGTAATGAATGTTGTACTCATTGGCAGGGGATTCGGGTAAATTGACGCAGAAAGCGATTCTCCAACGGACACATCGAACGGTTCATCAGACACCAACCGCCGTTTCAAACCTGCTATTTTATAAATTATTCCGTTGAATGGATCCGAAACCCAGAAGTTCTTGTCGCGAGGGTCATACCAACAGCGCGGGGTATTAATCGGACTGCTGTTGAAGCTAAGTTCCATTCTCGAGACTTTGCTGAGGTCATTTTTATCGATTTTCACGTTGTACTGTGATGATCCGTAGCCCGTCTGATAGACATATTGTTTACCATCGTAACACAAGCAAAGTGTGGACCGTGCCGCCACTTGGTAGGGATTACTGACAGAAGTACTGTTTCTCCCGTCGCAGGATCGACAGTATAGAGAATCTCTTTGCCATCACGATCACCTCCTGAGTTTCACATCGACTAATTCTAATCCAACCGGATAATATTTTTGCAGGGCTGACATTGTACAAATGATAACGCCATTGGTATCCATGACGATAACTGAGCCACCGCTACCGGTAATGTCAGTCAATTTATGGACATACAAAGTACCAGTTGCTGTGTCTAACGTAAGGTTTCGGTGCAGAGAGTATCACACGGCGATACGTTGGCCACCAATTAGATCGTTGAATTAATCCGATACGCTTTGCGTTCATAAAGCTTGTCGCCCAGAGCGAACCTTGCCCATCATAACAGTCCACACGGGAAAAAGGAACAGTGACGGTATTGAGTACCGAACCGATTTGAATCTGACCAATAGTAAATGTTCGCGAAATTCGTGATTCTGTTGATTAGTGTGAGGATAATGAATTCCTGCATAGTGTGTATCACGAGTAGGAACAGCCCATTCGGAGATAATCACCCGTGAGGTTGTCTGTGATAAGTGACCAGCTTGGACCGTTATTGATAGAGTATTCTACTTTAACGGAGTGAAAATCCATACCACGACAGATGCCTGGTCGTGCCGGTTAATAGCTTTCGCCGCCAGTAGGCGCTGTAATCTCGATTGGCAATTACTTCCGCTGGTACATCTACTTCCCACATTGACCGGCCGTGGGTTGACGCACGGAGAATTAACGTATTAGGAACGGTTGTGTACCTGTATAAAATTGTAAATCCATAACGGAGGTATTTGGGAAACCGGTACCGATGAGGAAACCAAGATTCTCCGCCATTATAGCTACCATAGACGCCAACACGTCTGTTCCAACGAACATTATATTTCATCATCAGGATGAAGTGCGAGGCAATCCGTGAGAAGATCGGGCAAGTTTTACCAATGTCTTTCCAAGTTTTACCAAGATCTGTTGTTTGAAAACATGTGCCGAATTAAAACCGACAGCGTGATGTAGCAGGTATTTTCTGTGTTTGGCGATGGCTCAATATCTGAAACATACCGTGTAGGTAAGCCATTGGTATTTATTAGTGATCCATGCATCGGCTTCTTGCCCGCCACCTTGATTAGTGACTAACACCCACCACGCCTGCTGATATAAATAATATCTGGATTGACTTGTGAAGCAGCAATCATTGAAATTCTCGACTTCAATTGAGGGAAATCTTATCCCAATTTCGCACCTTGATTATAAGATGGATACAAGCTTCTTCGACCACGGAAAAGAGTATTTGTCCCTGATCGACCAATAATAGGACTTGCCGACAATCCCGGATCTCCTGCCGGAAATCCAGAACTAATATTTGCAAATGTTCCATTTCTTACATCTACTCTAAACATAGATCCAGCTTCCTGTGTCTCAGCGTACACGATATTTGGGTTGTTTTGCATCAATGCCATGCAAACCCACCATCTCCACCGGAAACTTCAGCACACTACAGCACTATTACTCATAGTACCATCGTCTTGAGAGCCGACCATACATTACTTTTTAAGTTTGGTTTGATCCAATGTAAAATTTCATGAAATTGAGTAACCACGAGTCCATTATTGATGGTAAACCAAGTTTAACCGGCATCATCGCGATGAAGACCCACCCATCATTGCCTACATAAACTAGACTGGGATTTTGACAGATTAAAATATGCGCAATGCATATCAGGGTGAGTGTTGGGACAAAGCAACCAACAAATGTCCAACTTGCTCCGTTGTCATCGGTTCTGTGAGATTAACTCCACCTACTAGTATCATCTAGGATTAGTTGGATGTACAGCGATAAAGTTGTCATACGATCCTTGGCCGGCTTGGGATTAAAAATTGACGCATCCGAAAAACTTCGTCCAGGTTTGTCCATTATCCGCTGATCGTAACACAGCACCGGTTTCCCGTACCATTTCGGTACCGCTCTATCGACTCAAAGCATAGACTATTTTGGGTCTGACGTGGGACATTACTTGGACATGAGATTCTTGCCTACTTCATCATACGTGATGTCTTTTTGTCACCCCATGATTCACCACCATCAGATTGAACGGTATATTCCGACACCACCATGCGCAATCACATCGTTAGGTCTTTGGGATTAATACCGATATCACAAATACTTTCCGAGATTCATTGTTCGGCGCCAGGTCGCAACCGGCATCGGTCGATTTATAAAACCTGCATTAGAAGCCTATACTCCACCTGCATAGATGAGATTGGGAGTTCATTGCGAACGTAAACTTTAGAAAAATCCGTCTACATTAGCTAACCCAATGAGATTCCAGGTTGTTCCTCCATTGGTTGTTTTGAAAACACGGGCTCCGAACAACCGTACGTCCGCTCACAATTCACTCGCCTGCATAGAGTATATCCGGATTTTTAGGATCCATCGCGAGCGCGTCAAGGGAGATAGAATTTCGTAGTCCATGATTGGTTCCCATTTCCCCCCGCCATTGATAGTTTTCCATACTCCACCGTTGGCAGCAGCCACATAGACAACTCCATCATTAGTCGGGTGATGGATGATACTTCTGACACGTCCACCTACATCAAACGGTCCTGCTTGCCTCCATTGTGGCTGTTGGGATAGTAATTGAGCACCACTTTTTTTGGAAGTGTAGAATTTGAAAAGCGTTGTTCATTAAGCGCTTTAACGAGAGCAATTCTCTAGGAATTTTAGTGAGTGAAAGGCATTGCTGCTCGAAATGCAATGCTCACGTTCTGCGGGTTTGCTCTTACGTTCTTTATTTAGGTCCGATTTGAGAAAATGCCTGTTCGGAAATCAAGGCAAGGAGAGGGCGAGAAGAAGAAAATTGATTTCCCATAAAATAACTCCATAGGAATAAAGATAGAAACATAGTTTTTGTTGTTAAACCGAGCACAACTTACGGAAAGGGCTAATAATCAAAAGGTAAATACTTCGATACGACTTTATAAAATGTTAAAATCGTAAAATTATATCAGTGTGAAATTATTAATTCATGAGCGATACGTTCACCACTGTCAACTGAAAATACGATAGAATAAATTCCTGATGGCAAGTCTGAAGAATCGAATTGTACTATCTCTGGAGTCATTCGCTTTACTTTGATATTGTCATATAAAGTATGTACTACTACACCAAGTAAATCAATTACTTCAATCTTGACATTACAATCCGAACTACGTAACGCAAAGGATATATAAGATGTAGCTGATACAGGATTAGGATAAATATCAGCTGTCAAAAATAGTTTCTTTCGAAAAAGGTAATCTGTCTGCGCCTACTTTACAGTAATTGCTTGTTTGGTACATCTATTTCCCACATTGAGCGTGACCAAGAGGACACTGGAGAATTATAGTATTAGTTCACAGGATTACCCATATAAAACTGCATATCCATCACCGATGTTGTAGGGAATCCCACACCAAGTGGAAGCCATGAAACTCCTCCATTATAGGTGCAAAACACTCCTACATCAGTCCCGACAAATAAGATTTTCTCGTCATCCGGGTGTATGGACATACAATTCGTCGGTACATTCGGTAATGAATTGCTCAGATTTACCCATGTTTTTCCAAGATCTGAAGTCTTGTACACATGATCGGAATTATAACCGGAAAGGGTCACAAAACAAATATTTTCGTCATTTAATGAGGGCTCAATATCCGTAATATAGCGCAGTGGAAGACCTGTGTTATTTATTCTTGTCCAAGAGTCCTGACCTCCACCTTCGGTCGTAACCCAGACCTCGCCATTAGTGGTACCGATAAATATAACATCAGGATTAGCTTGTGATGGAGCAATGCTAGTGATTTTACCATCAAAACCGGAGAAATTCTTTCCCATTTCATCCTTGATTGTAGAAGCGTAGAGTCCGCCGACCGCTGAAGAGTGTATTAGTGCTCGGATCTACGACTAATGGTGCTGCCCAAATACCGTTATCATTCGATGGTATTCCGCTACTAATTTTCGTTGAAGAACCGTTTTTTATATCAATTCTTGTCAAATCTCCCGCAGACTGTGTCTCTGCATAAATAATATTCGAATTCTTACTGTCAAGAGCTGCAAATCCTCCATCGCCGCCTAAATATTCTCCCCATCTATTGGAGGAATTACTGATAGTTCCATTATCTTGAGTGCCGCCGTACATGACTTTTGGCTTGGTTTGGTCCATCGCAAAATTCCCGTGGAACTGTGTAACGGCGAGTCCGCTGTTAATGACACTCCATGTCTCACCTGCGTCGTCGCTTCTATTCATGCCGCCGTCACAGCCCACATACAACACATTGGGATGTATAGGGTTAAAAAATCCGCAATGCATATCCGGATGTACACTCATGAAATATCCCCAACTGTGTCCATCCACGCCTTCATCATCACTTCTAAATAAGTTCACTCCGCCAATGAGCACAATCTTCGGATTCGTCGGGTGGACTGTGATAAAATTATCATATCCGCCTTGACTGCTATTACCCTGAAAACTAAAAATATTTGCATCGGTGAACATCAGTTGCCACGTAATTCCGTTGTCTTTAGATCGTATTACCGAACCGCTCGTACCCTGTCTGTCCACAAGAGCATAGACTGTATTAGGGTCTGAAGGTGCCATTTGGAGAGAGATCCTACCGATGGATGTAACCGGTAATTTTACCTTCGTACCCCATGTCTCTCCACCATCAGTTGAGCGGAAAATCCCTACATTACTGACTGCTACGAGAATATTTGTCTGATCAGTTGGATTGATGGTAATATCAGATACATTACCGTTTGATAGCGTGCGTCGCCACGATGCACCACCATTGGAAGATTTATATACGCCGGCATTCGAAGAGACTGCACCGGCGAATACAAGTTCAGAATTCTGCGGATGAACATACATTTTTGAAAATCCGCCAACATTAGCTAACCCTACAGATTTCCAAGAAATTCCGGCATCGGTAGATTTGAAAATTCCTGCCCCGGAATAGCCATAATGTCCACTTGCATATTCGCCTGTACCTGCAAAAAGAACTTCAGGATTACTATTATCAATAGCAAGCGCGCCGACAGAAATTGAATTTTCAAAGTCCATAATCGGCACCCAACGTCCTCCACCATCCGTTGACTTCCAAACTCCTCCATTTGCTGTACCTACATAGAGCAAATCATCCTTAGTTGGATGGTGAACAATTGAACGAGTGCGACCTCCTACGGCTTCTGGTCCGGCTTGACGCCATAAGGGTTGCTGTGCAAGGATTTGAGAACCATTTTTTTTGGAATTATAATAATGCTTTTGCTCTTCACGTGCCTTCAAAAGTGCTCCCTCAGGAATTTTATCGAAAGGGAATGCACGTTGTTCATAAAAAAAACGCGCACGAGACTCTGGCTTACTTTCAGTAACTACATCTACATTAGGTTGTGCGTTCAGAAATCCGACCATACTGAAAATCGTGGCGATATACAGGAGAATATGTCGTTTCATATATTGATAAACAAGTGTTTTCATACTACGGTCTCAATAAAAATAAATATCTAAAGGGTGAATTAAGGTATGGTTGCCAATTCACAAACCACAACTTACGGAACGAACGCCTAAAAATCAAAGGTTAAATGTTGGATTGGTTCTTTCTTAACACGGTTTTGCAAATTTTCCTTTGTCGCGTGCCGAATTCGCCGCAATTTTGTAGAAAATCTCTCGTTTTTTTGTACTTTTTGAAAAAAATATGCTCAGTTTTGAATACTCCGAAACTCACGATTTAATCCGTCAGACAGCCCGCCAATTCGCTCAGGAAGAAATCCTACCCTCCGTCATCGAACGTGATAAAAACGCTCAATTTCCTACAGAAATCATCAAAAACTCCGGTGAACTCGGCTTCAGGGAATGATGGTATCGCCCGATTGGGGCGGCAGTGGATAGATGCCGTGAGCTACGTGATTGCAATGGAGGAAAGCTCCAAAGTCGATGCAAGCGTCGGCGTGGTAATGTCCGTTAATAACTCCCTCGTCTGCTGGGCAATTGAGTCATTTGGTAATGACGAGCAAAAAGAAAAATTCCTTCGTCCGCTCGCGACAGGCGAAAAGCTCGGTGCATTCTGCCTGTCCGAACCCGAAGCCGGTTCCGACGCCACGCAACAGCACACAAGCGCAGCTCTTGAAAATGGAAATTGGGTGATTAACGGCACGAAAAACTGGATTACCAACGGTACAACTGCCGATTTGTATCTCGTGATGGCACAGACCGACCGCGAAAAAAAACACAAAGGAATTACCTGCTTTATCGTTGAGCGTGACCGCGCAGGATTCGAACCCGGACTCAAAGAAGACAAGCTCGGCATCCGCTCAAGCGATACATGTTCGATTGGACTGACGAATGTAACTGTTCCACCGGAAAACATCTTAGGCGAAGCAGGACGTGGATTCAACATCGCAATGGAAGTATTAAACGGCGGTCGTATCGGTATCGCAGCCCAAGCGCTAGGTATCGCACAAGGTGCCTTCGAACGCGCTCTCGAATACTCAACACAACGCAAAGCATTCGGTAAGCCGATCGCAGATTTGCAGGCAATTCAATTCAAGCTCGCCGAAATGTCGGTGAAAATCGAGGCATCGCGACTATTGATATTGCGCGCTGCAACGATGAAGGATAAACATATCCGTTTTGTAAAAGAAGCCGCACAAGCCAAACTAATGGCTTCCAAAACAGCAGTCGAAGTAACGCTCGAAGCAATTCAAATTCATGGAGGTTACGGTTATGTACGCGAATATCATGTAGAACGTATGCTCCGCGATGCGAAAATCACCGAGATCTACGAAGGTACATCTGAAATTCAGCATATCGTGATTGCACGGGAGTTGATTAAAGCGTTGTAATAGAATAATGTTATGCAAATACAAAAGGCGGATTCTCTGATGAGAATCCGCCTTTTTTTTGTTATGCAGGAGAGCTGTGCTATTGATAGTAGCAACCTTAAATTTGGCAAGTACTTGAACATTTCGACAAGCTCAATGTGACGGAATTGTGTTCACTAACTGACAGAATTGCTCCGTAAGACTGATTCCTCATACCGATTCTTATACTACCTTCCCCCAAAAACCAATCACTTCACATACGTCTCAACGCTGATCTGCACCGTACGGCAGTATTGTCTGCCTTCGGGGAGAGCATTGTCGTAGAGTAATTCACTCTGCCCAACTCCTTTTTGCTCGGCATTCGGACGACCGATGGAGATCGCTGCTGAGTTTGCACGTTTTGCCGAAAGCTTTTGATTTATCTGTATGTTACCTGTTCGGTCGGTGTAGCCTGCGAGACTCACCGTGGAGTTTGGTAGTAAGCGTTTTTTGACAAAATTAGTCACCCGTAGATTCCGCTCGCTCAGTGTCGATTTGCCGAAATCAAAGAGGATAAGTCCGTAATTTTCAATTACCTTGTCGCCCGATTTATCATTTCGTTTTTTGGCAATTGTCCGCTGATTCGTTGGGAGCGTGATGGTTTGTTCGGCTGTATTGCCATCCTTATCCTGCGCCTCGATTTTGATTGTTACCGGCGCATCATACCGCGGAAGATTTGTTTGTGACTTCGTTAAATCCCAATCAATTGTTGTTGGCGGCGTGGTCGTGCCCTCGTGTTGCTGCAATACTGAGCCATTCTGACTCACCGTAACCTTCCACGAAGCAAGACCTTCACTTGAAATAACTGAGGGCTTAAATCTGAGCGTCGCGGATTAGCCACACGCAATGTATCGCTCGTATTCACCACATCGGTATTTCCGGCATCGACGATGATATTATTTCCCTGACGATTCTCCTGCATACCATCAGGTGTGAGCGGATTCGACGGCTTCTCGGGGAGATTCCGCACCTCTGTTTTTATACGATTCGCGCTGATATTCCACATCTTTTCAAGATATGATTTGACAGCTTCCATCCTGCTTGTGGATAATGCTGTAT
>JADJXV010000030.1 GCA_016720145.1 Ignavibacteria bacterium
ACAACTACAAGTTACCGTTATACAGCATTGAATGAAGAGTAATCGAGACTGTAGATAAATTGAACCAGTAGTCATTGTAAATTTGAAAGTTTCTATGACTTATAATTATTTTTATGGTAGATAAAAAAGCAAAAACTATATTAAAATACTTATTAAATAATTTTAATTTATGAAAAAATCCTAATCATTTCATTATTAATAGCATCAATGTGCTTTTGAAGATTAGCTCAAAAACTACACAGTATATAGGTAAAACAGGAATCTGCCAATAACCTTCTTTATTAAAGAGGAGATTGGTTTGATTCTAATGGTGGCTATGAAGGCGTGATATGGGAAGGATTCTATTATTACAATAAGGTTCAGCAAAAATCAAATTAAAGGGATCGTTTGATGCAATGGGAATGGGAGGTTCAGATGATGAGAGAAATTGACTATATTTGGGAATATGTAGACGGAACAGAAAATGCATCATTTCAATCAGAGATTTTGGGACTACCTGACGGGATTAAAAATTTGGAGTGACAACCGTGTAAATAATTCTAAAGTTATAATTTTTATTTAATAAAACGTAATGATATTTTGTATTATTTTTTAAAACTTAAATGGGTAAGCGTTTTTTAAATTAATTGTTTGGGTGATTGTGGCTATTGTTGCAATACGTATTATTTTTGATACCGAATCTCTCTTATAAAGTTTGATAAGTCCATATACGGAACCTGTCTTTATTGCTATTTTCGATAACCTAAAACACAAAATCAAGAATATTATATTGCTGATAGTACACTAAGATTTATACTAATGAACCGATAATTGAAAGACCAGTAGTTGAAAACAATAGAAGTTCTAGAAAATCTGGATACACATCAATAGTTGAGTCGGTATTTTGCCTTGACATAGAAGGCAAAGAATGATTGAATGTGCTGGAAAAATTGAAAGGGTGATTACGACCGGAAAATCTTGGTATAATCTTCAAAAGGCAATTCTTTAAGACTCATATCTCGATTGATAACAATAACGTATGTAAATCAAATATCAATAGGAACTCTTTGAATATTAATTATAACGGATAATATTAATTCATATTATGAAGGTATGCAGAAATTAGTAGATTATGATAGTCCTTTGGCCACGCCGGATATCATGCAAAAATTTAAATCAATTTATGAATCTCAGAATTTGGGCTATTATGAATTTGCTGAAATGGTAATTACTTTTATCCAAAACATGCCTTATACCTTGATACTTAACAAAACAGCTCTGGAGTACGGCAATAAATGAAGGGATTTGCGGGGATTATGTATCGAATAATAAGGGTCATATATTTGAAAATGTCAAGGATGGATTACAGAGTCCTGGCCAAATTCCTTTATAACGGAAAGGCGATTGCGATAAAGAACTGTATTGGCATGTTAATTCTTACTTATTTTGGATATGATGTTGCTAATATCAATAATTAACTCATTCAATGATAGGTATAAATATATCTCCAAGGGCACATATTTACCGCAGTTAATGGAAAAAATATTTTCTATGGGAAACAACTAATCCTAATTGGCAGACGGGCAATATAACTCCAGAAATGGCAAAGCGGGATAAAAAGTTGGTTTGTCGCACTTACTTCTCGAAATGACATTTTAAACTATTTTCAAATGAATACCGACTATTTATTCTTTCAATTTGTCAATTAGCTGCCCTTTTTGTTTTGTAATGTTTGTTACCTATTATTTTACATATAAGCATCTGAAAATTTATTAGAAAAGAAGTAAAATTGAAACAAATAATTTTGCCTTTGCGCTCTTGTCATCTTCAATAATGACCTTTGCAGTTGGTTTATCTCATAACAGGAATCTTGGGCTCAACATTAAATGCAATTAGAATGTTGAGTCAAAGTATCAGTTCCAAATACAGAATTCTTCTTTAAAGTACAAATACATATTAATGTTTTGAAATATTGGAATTACATGTCTATAATTATAATATTACAGGACTTGCTATATTTTACATTATTGACAAAGGATGTAAAAAATTCAAGAAGAATTAGTAAAAGATATATATATAAAAGCTGTAAGGTTTAATCACAGAATTGTGTATAGTAATTGCTCTATTTTGTCAAAAGATAGCATCGTTTTACTTTTAGAATCTCTAATACCATATCCAAAACTATTTATCCGCTAAAAATATTTGAGAAGAACTAAATTATTGAAAGTAAATGAGTTAATTTGAAATTCTGAACAGTAGATAAACATATTTTCCTGTAACCAGTATCGGGGAATCTTAGAAAATGAAAGGCTGTATAACGGACCGGCCATTTGCCCTTGAATCGGTTTCGCGTCGCGAAACCGCTGTACAAGGGCAAACGGCGGTTACACATGTACGTGTGTGCCGTGAATCGACTCCAACGGCTGAATCAAAGGAGTTGAATACGTTATAAGAGATGGGAAGCCTTAGAGGGTTATCCAAGACCAGGAGGACAAGTGAAGCGTTTGGCCGAGTTAAGATAACAACAATCTGAAGGGAGGTCTTCCGGCAAGGGTTGTCAAGGACTGTTGCCAAATCGCCAAGTGCTGCATTCTGGGGAAACTCTGTTTGTGGTGAACGACTATGGAAAAGGGCAGCCATGAGCTGTTCAGGTGGGAATAAGCAGAGCTGAATTACTTAAATTGTCTACATTAGGTCTCGTTAGTGAAACCGATGTCAAAACCGACTTGACACGTTTAAAGTCGGGAAACAAAATACTACGGGCGACTTGATTACTGGTAGTGTGGCATCCGGGATAAAGACAGCAGGACTCTTATTCAGGCTTTTATAATGGACACGGGAAATCGGGATTGATGCGTAAAAGGCGCACACAGATGGATACTGTGAGATTCCGGTGGCGGACTAGCCCGTAGTAGTGATGAAGCTTCTGTAACGGAAGTGGAGCGAAGGAGCTAGCTTGCCCAGTTTTAAGATTTTATACAACCGCAAGGGATGATAGACTATTTTGAAACAAAATCGCAGCCAATAACCAGATATATGGTTATACAGGCATACAGGAAAGTACGGGCCAACAAAGGCAGTGGCGGCGTAGATGGGATGACATGGGATGAGTTTGAACTTCACAAGTCAGAAAACATATACAAGCTATGGAACCGACTAAGTTCGGGGTGCTACTATCCAATGCCTGTAAAAGAAGTGGAAATAGATAAAAAGGGCGGTGGCGTAAGAAAATTAGGCATACCAACATTGATGGACAGAATAGCCCAGCAAGTTGTAAGAGCTTATATAGAACCTACCCTCGACCCATTGTTCCATCCAGATTCGTACGCTTACCGTAAAGGACGGAATGCCCACCAAGCCATTGAAACTGCCCAAAAGCGGAGCATGGTATACGATTGGGTGTTAGACCTCGACATAAGCAAATTTTCGATACGATAGACCACGGGATGATGTTGAAAGCATTAGGGCACTATTGCAAGGACAAATGGGTGTTGATGTACGTAGAAAGATGGCTGAAAGCAGGAATTATAACCAAAGAAGACATCACCATAGACCGGTTGACCGGTACACCGCAAGGTGGCGTGATAAGTCCGATACTGGCAAACCTGTTTTTACATGTAGCTTTCGACAAGTGGATGCAAAAATATCATCCGGACAAGCCATTTGAAAGGTATGCGTGTGATATAGGAGTACACTGCAAAACGGCCAAACAAAGTAAACTTGTGCTCAAGCTGATAAGGGATAGGTTGTCGGAATGTAAACTGACATTACATCCCGAAAAGACCAAAACCGTCAATCTGCGGGGCATAAGCGATGAAAAATATCCTAGGAGCTATGACTTTTTGGGATACACCATCAAACCAGTTTGGGCGTTTGTGAAATCGAGCCAGAAGTTTAGGCTGCTTGTCATGCCGATAATGAGCAAGAAATCACAAAGCAGTGTATTTGATAAACTGCGCAAGCTGGGGATACATAAACATCGCAAGCCCATAGAGCAATTGGCAGCAAAGTTACGTCCAATTTTTAAGGGGGGTAATGAACTATTACTGCAAGTTCAATTCTGTGTATACCCAGAATTTCTGGTATTCAATAAACCAAAAGTTGTTGAAATGGGTAAAATGGGAAAAGGACTTAGGCCTGAAAGCTTCAATAAGGTGGTTGAGATTGGTATGGAAGCGCAATCCGAGATTATTTCCGCACTGGGATTTGGTACATCCATAAATACAAAAGAAGATATCTGATATTTGTTTACTTTAAGTGAATTTCAATATCTTTGGTCTTTAACCAAGACTTTGTATTTAAGTGATTGGGTAAGAAGAGCCGTATGAATCGAGAGGTTCACGTACGGTTCTGTGAGAATGCAGGGGTGAAACTCCCTTGCATGACTCGACTAAATGTAACTTTGTAACACAGAAAACATGAAACCCAAAGAGATAAAGCTGAACAAAACGCAATTTAAAATTTTCAACGACGATGACCAGTTCCAATTGTTCTGCGATGAGGAAGGTTCCCCAAACTTTGAAGATTTTGACGAAGAAGTAGACAAACTGTTCGGAAAATACGATTATATTTGTGTAACAGAAGATGATTGTGTTTATGGTGTAAAAGCAGGGAAGAGGGAAGAGCTGAGCGATCAGGCCGATGAAGGATATGCAATCGCGAAAGAAGTAGCAGTTGATTACCCCGGACGACTAGAACCAAATACCGCTGCCCCATGTGCGGGCACCACCAACATAAAGAAGCCCAACGTTTTGTGAGCATGAAGAAATTCCGGCTTGCAGATTTTTTTTCAGCAGGTGGTGGCAGGAATATTGCAAACAGCCCACAGCCTTTATAGAACCGGAACAGTACAAGGCTGCATATGCCATAATGGTTTGCAGGTCGGCAGT